>NZ_DATJJC010000027.1:0-379276 GCF_035492695.1 Mucilaginibacter sp.
TCAATCACTTAAGCCGTGTTTTTTTCAGGGTACAAAGGTAAAACTTACTTTGTACTTTTTTAGTATGCGGGCAAAAAAGAAAAATGCCTGAAAAAACAGGGGTAACGAAGAAAGCCGCCAACCTTTTAAAGGCCGGCGGCAGTGAAGGTTTAGGTGGTTTAATAAGCGTTTTTTTGTTTTAACAGGTCGATATCTTTTGGCGAAATATCGGCTATGGCATACGAGGGCACACTGGTGATATTAAGTTCATCAATTGTATTGACCAAATTATCATATAGAGAGTGGGCGCTTGGCTTTAAAACGACCATCATCGATTTACCCGTAGTTTTTAATATCTTACTTTTCATGTTGAGGATGGCTTGCCTGAGTCCCGCTTTGTCGTAGTCAACAAGTAATGGTGTACTTAACGGACGCTCGGGCATCCCCAGATAGCATAATGCTTTATTGTTTTTGCCCAGGCAAATAGTCATGGTCGAACTCTCTCCCACCGGACCAGCTGGACCTACAGGCATGGTCAAATCCATCGCTCTGGGCTGTTTCAGGGATGTGGTCAGGATAAAAAATGTGATCAGCAGAAAAGCCAGATCGACCATCGCGGTGAAATCGATACGGGGAGGAAGCTTTTTCAGCGAGTTTCTTTTACCGTTTTTTTCGGAAGCAACTAACTCTGCCATAATTTTAAGTTTTAGGTGATCTGGACTATCGATTCGGGCCTTCTCCCGCCCCTCCCCGATTGGAGAGGGGCCTGGATCTTTCCAACAACTAAAAAAGATCCTTTTGGGATAAGGCTACAAACCTCTGTATCCAAAATATACATCTAAAACGAATTATATTTTGAGTTTATTGTATTAAACAAAATATTTATTTGAATTTTATGAAAATACTGCTAATAATAGCACTTGCTTGTCACGAAAGTAAAGGAAATGCCCACATTGATGAACATATAGGTATCCCTGGGGCGAAGGTCGCCACGCTGGGTGCCTGGCGAGCCGATATAGGCGCCTGTGTTTTCGCCCGAACGGTCAGACAATGCCCTTGATAAATCAGAAGATAATTTGGTTCTATCAGGATAGACGCCGGAAACGTCATCCAAATAGTCGGTAGTTGGGTGGCGATAACCGATATCGGCGATAAAGTTCCATTTGCCTGAAAAGTTATATTTTAGCCCTACCCCGTAAGGAATAGTGATAGCCGCACTTGAGTATGGTTTGGATTGTCCTTCGGTCATTAGCGGCCGCAAGTCGTAATCGTGTCCCTGGTATCGTGCCCTGGGGTTATACCCTACTATACCAATACCGACATATATAAAAGGTGTAAACCTGTTTTGCCCTGCCTCGGGTATATATTTAAACAGGTTGAATTCGCCCATCAGGCTCAATTCATTCAACACCGTCGAAAAACTAAGGTTTCTCTGCCTGAATTGCGGGTTGGACGAGGTACTGTCGGCGCCAGCTATTGTTCCGAACGTGTATTTGAGCTTGGCCGACCAGTAGCCGTCGAAGTTTCGGGCGACAAAGCCGCCTAACGATACACCGCTTATCTTTAAAGGATTGTTTGGGTTCAGATCGCCCATATAGCCTGCTGCACCCACATTGCCTCCCAATTCCCAGGTTTGCGCCTGTAAATTAACAGAAGTGAAAAGCAGGATAAAAACGACTACAAATTTGGGCATCCGGCAAAATTAGTAATTGCGGGTATCCAATCCCCACAATAGTTTGTTCCTTAACGTGGATAAATAACTTTCATTACTCAAACGAATGAGGTTAAGGCTAAAATCAGCTTTTCGGATGTGGAACTTCATCGTTTTTTCAATGATCGCCGTCCTGGAATCGCATGAGACCAGGAAATTGGCGCTGCGGCACTCTACTTCAAAAGTAAGCGTGCTGCTGTCTGGTAATACGATAGGACGCACATTAAGGTTATGGGGGGAGATGGGCGTAATAGCTATACTGTTTGATGCAGGAAAAATGATAGGGCCGCCACAGCTCAGGGAGTAAGCGGTAGATCCCGTTGAAGTTGATATGATGATGCCATCGCCCCAGTATGAATTCAGGAACTCGCCGTTTAGCGAGGCATGTATCGTGATCATTGCTGCATCATCGCGTTTATGAAAAGTAGCGTCGTTGAGTGCAAAATTGTCATCACCAAAGATCTTTTCGTCCGAATCTATCTGTAATAATTCGCGCTTATCGAGGGTAAAATCCTTGTGCATTACAGCATAAATGGCAGCCGCTATATCACTTTTATTAACGCTGGCCAAAAATCCAAGCCTGCCAAAGTTGATGCCAATAACGGGTATGCCGGTGTCGCGTATAAGCGTAACCATGTCCAGTAATGTCCCGTCGCCGCCCAGGGTTAGAAACACATCGATATGCTTCCTGATGAAGCCGTGATTCTGTAGTACGTGATATTTTACGTTGACTATTTTACCTTCCAGGTAGCCGTGCAGTTGTTGATGCACATATATCTCGGCCTTATGCTGAGCCAGGCTATCAAATACCTGCTGTATGTATGGAATTACCGCTAAGTCGTTAAACGGCCGGCCGTAAATAGCTATTCTCATTTGGTGGGGTTAATGGTTCATAGTTAACAGTTCATGGCCATGAAGTTCTGCAAATATCAGGAATAGCTATGAACTATGAACCATCGGCTATAAGCTAATTTACAGATTAAGATAATTCATCAGTGAATCGTACCGATCCTTCGAACCGTCGTTGTCGTCGCTATGATTAAAGGTAGCTTTTATGTTGTATTCGTAACGCATAAAGGTGGCTATAATGGCCGATATGTCTACTTTATTTACCTTGAGCGTAACCTCCATTTTGGTTGAATCGGGGAAAGTGCGTACGTAAGAACTTAGTACCTGGGCGTTGTCCGACTCGACGATCTGCGCCATGTGGGCAAGGGAATTGTTTTTGTTACTGATCTCGAGTACAATGATACCGCCCGGTTCAGACGATGAAGTAAGCGTAGCAAAATACTCGTTCATCATATTGATGGGGATCAACCCCAGGTAATTCTTTTTAACGTCGAGCACCGGAACCACGGTTAGCTGCAGTTCATAAAACAACCGGATCACATCGTATATATGCTGATCTTCGAGCACGTAGGGATTAACCAGCGACAATGCCAATGCACCTATCGGGGTTTGATAATCGCTTTCCTCTACCAGGTCGTTTTCTGAAACCAAACCCAGGAACTGCTCTTCGTTAACTATGGGCAGGTGCCTTAGCCGGAACTCCACCATACGGTCCATCACCTTCTGGATGGTATCCGAAGTGTGCACCGGTGGTATCGCATCTGCTATTAGTTCAATTGCAAGCATATCAAGCCTTTACTTTATCACGATCCAAAAAAGCCCTTAAATGTTTATTAAATTCTTCGGGCTGTTCCATCATGGCTGCGTGGCCGCATTGGTCTATCCAGTGCAGTTCCGAATTTGGCAGCAAATGATTAAATTCTATCGCCACATCCGGCGGTGTGATCTTATCGTTCCTGCCCCATATCAACGAAACCGGAATAGTTATCCTATGCAGTTCTTTTGCCATATTATGGCGAATAGCTGATTTAGCCATCGCCAGTATCCTTATTACGCGGTTACGGTCGTTAATTGTTTTAAAAACATCGTCAACCAGCTCTTTTGTGGCTGTTTTTGGGTCGTAAAAGGTATATTCTACTTTTTCCTTCACAAAATCATAGCTTTCGCGGCGCGGAAACGACCCCCCGAAAGCATTTTCATATAATCCCGAACTGCCTGTTAACACAAGCGCCTTTACAAACTCCAGGTGATTGGTGCAATAAATAAGCCCCACATGCCCACCCAGCGAGTTACCCAGCAGGGTAAAGTCTTTAAGCCCCATATAGGTTACAAACTTGTGCACATATTTGGCCAGTGTTTTTACGCCGGTGGTTAGCAAAGGCAGGTCGTAAATAGGCAACATGGGAATAACAATACGGTAATCGTCCTTAAACTCGTCTATCACTTTTTCCCAATTGCTTAGCGCTCCCATCAAACCGTGCAGTAGTAGCAATACTTCGCCTTCGCCCTCATCGATATAACTGAAACCGTTTTCCTCTTTAAGCACGAAATCCATATCCTTTGTAAAAGCTAAGTATATAATTTTGCTTATACCAAAATCAAATCTGGTATAATTATTAATTTATCCGCTATAAAAATAGTTTATTGAAACTTAGTTGCAACAATAAATGCTATTTATTTTGCTCAATTTAACAATTCTTTAACAAGCTCCGAAATGGTTCTGCCATCGGCTTTACCGGCCAGTTCCTTGTTGGCTGCGCCCATAACTTTACCCATATCCTTTATGGAAGCGGCCCCTACGCGGGTAATGAGATCCTTCAAATAAGCTTCAACTTCGCTGCGTTCCATTTGTTTTGGCAGGTATGCTTCTATCACTTCCATTTCCTCCGCTTCTATCTTATAAAGATCTTCGCGGTTCTGTTGTTTGTATATATCTGCCGATTCTTTGCGCTGTTTAATAAGCTTTTGCAATACTTTGATCTCTGTTTCCTGCGAGATATCTTCGGAGGCGCCCTTTTCGGTACGGGCAAGCAGCAATGCTGATTTGATAGCCCGAAGCCCGCGTAAACGCGCTTCCTGCTTGCCAAGCATGGCCTGCTTTATATCCTGGTCTATTTGATTGATGAGCATCTCAATTATTGATTTACTGAATTATTAAATTAATGATTGGTCCGGAAATCGGAAATACCGAAAGTCCGGAAGGTTATTTGGGTTTACTTTCCGGTCAAATTTAAGAATCATTTGCACATCTGCACATCTGCGAATATGCACATTCGCCTATTTCCTGAAAATATTCGTAGCCGTAGCCTGGGCAGTTGGCATAATGGTCAGCTCGTTAATATTTACATGCGCCGGCCGCGATACCGCGAACCATATCGTTTCGGCAACATCCATCGCTACCAACGGTTCAAAACCGTCATAAACTTTTTTAGCTCGGGCCTTATCACCCTTAAACCTCACCAGCGAAAACTCCGTTTCCACCGCACCGGGATGAACGGCGGTAACCCGTATACCATGAGGCAGCAGATCGATACGCATGCCTTTATTTAAGGCGTCAACCGCATGTTTGCTGGCGCAATACACATTGCCGTTAGGATAAACCTCTTTACCGGCTATCGATCCGAGATTAACGATATGCCCCTGTTTATTTGCGATCATCCAGTTCGACACTACTTTGGTAACGTAAAGCAGCCCTTTTACATTGGTGTCTATCATGGTTTCCCAATCATCGTAACTGCCGTTTTGAATGGGGTCGAGTCCCTGGCTAAGGCCGGCATTATTTACCAGCACGTTTACCTGTTTCCACTCATCAGGCAACTCTTCGAGCTTGCTGATCACATCTTCCCGGTCGCGCACGTCGAAAGCAAGCGTTTTTACACCTACATTATATTCTGTCATCAATTGTTTGGCGATAGTGTCGAGCCTGTCGGCCCGGCGACCGGTGAGTACCAGGTCATAACGTTCACGGGCGAATACATGAGCACAGGCTTCACCGATCCCGGCAGTGGCGCCCGTAATTAATGCGATCTTAGACATAGGTAAGTAGTAATCCGCTACAAAATTAGCCATTTAATATCGATTTTTTCAGTGCGAAAGTCCCCTTAAACTTCGTCGTCTTTAAGAAAATGATGTAAACGTCAGTATTCTTAACCAGCGATTAAGATAATATTATCAGCCGAAAAAACCTTATGCGCCCGGTGCGTCGAAACTGTTGAAGTCCCCTGACATGTTGGCTCGTACACTCTTTGCTACTCGAAGATCAAACTGAATGTAACCGTGTGCAGCGATAGTTTGCTGATAGGTGTCGCAAAGGGATTATCCTCGGGTATCAGCACATTACCGAACGAGTTGGATATTTTTATCTCGGGCGATAATTTGAAATATTCGAAATAAATGTCGCACCCCAGGCCAAGTTCGTACGAACCGAAGCCGCTTTTGTTGCGCACGATAGCATCCAACGGGTCGATGTCAGGATTATTCTTTTTTGAACCGATAGCCATGCTATACTTTATTCCGGCCAGCATATAGGCCCTGAAGTCCTGTATCCGTTCCGATTTAAGCTTGAATGATACCGGCAGATCAAGACTGGTGGATTGTACCGCTTTACTTTGATCCTGCGATGGGTCGGCATAGGTGTATTTAAGTGTCCTGTCGGCAAAAACCAGCGAGGGCGTAGTGCGTATCTCCAAAAAATCCGTCAAACTGTAACGTGCCAGGAAGCCAACTGCAAATCCCGGCGCACCCGGCGAACTGATGCTGTTTACCGAATCGGTGATATTGCGGTTTACGCCCGGATCGAAATACGGCTTGCGCCAGTCGGGCCGTTTATCAATTTTAAAATAACTGTTAACGTATTGGAAGGTGAACCCAAAACTGTAATCCTGCAAATCGGCGTTGCCACCCCATGCCGGTACCTGGGCAAAAGCAATTTTGCCAAACAACAGCATGATAACGAGTAGCAGGTACCTTTTTACCATAATTGATTTTTAGTATCGTTCGCCAACCGGCAGATCGAATCCTGAATGCAGAAGTTTACTTCATTATTCATCATTCGATATTCGGTGTTCGATATTATCTTTTTAAATTTATTTAACGCCTGTGTATATCGAACAGATACCAAACGCCAACGGCCTGCATTTGGTATTTTTAAAGCCGACCTTATCCATTAATGCCGTAAAACTTTTACCATCCGGAAAAGCGGCGACAGATTCGGGCAGATAGGTGTACGCTCTTGCGTCTTTGGAAAACAGCTTGCCGATGCCCGGTGTTACATAATTGAAATAAAAGTTATACAACTGCTTTACCGGGAACACTTTGGGTTTCGAAAACTCCAAAACCACAGCTTTACCGGTTGGCTTCAGCACCCTGAAAATATCCGCCAGGCCCTTCTCCAAATTTTCAAAATTACGCACGCCGTAAGCCACAGTTACCGCGTCAAACTCATCAGCGGCAAACGGTAATCCTTCCGAATCGCCAAGTTTTACTTCAAAATGGTTATTTAAGTTGCGTTTGGCTATTTTTTGTTCGGCTATATTCAGCATCCCGCGCGAAATATCCACACCGATGATCTTCTCCGGCTTCAGTATCTTCAGCGCCTCAAAAGCAAAATCGCCGGTACCCGTGGCCACATCTAATATCAGTCTAGGCTGATCCTTTTTCAGCTCATTAATAGCCTTTTTGCGCCAGATGATATCGATACCCAGCGAAAGGAAATGGTTCAGGAAATCGTAGGTTTTAGATATATTATTGAACATATCGGCCACCTGTTCTTTTTTGGTGCCCTGCTGATCGGTATACGGCGTAACGGTTTTGCTCATTTGCGGGCAAAGATAGTTATTTGGGTGAATGAGATTTGCAGAAATAGGAGCCTACAATTTTTGAACTATTTCGTTAATCTTTAAGTTCTGTGATCTCATAAAATCTCCAGCTCATTGTATAATCTTCGCCGATCAAATGCTTAAAGGTAGAGATTCGGCTTAAGAATTTCTTGAAAGATTCTAAGGTCTTAAAATCACCATTTTCTATAGGATTTATGGGATCGTAAGTAACATGGTCACCTATTTTTAAAGTATTGTTGGATTTTGCCTCTTGCAAATCCAACGCATTATATGTTCTATTCATATCGGCAATTTACGATTAATAAATACGCCATTTTTGATTTGCGATTTATCACTGTAACACGCTGTCTTACCTCACTTATGATATGGCGTAACAACCGTGACATTTCTTGCTATGAAAGGGTGCATATGCTCCTCCCGCTTGTGTAATAAAGTAATGTACATTTCCGTTTGCACCGTTTTGAAATCGTTATAAATCCAAAAAATGTCCTCGTGTTTTTTAAAATCTATATTATAATAGCACGTTATCCGATACCCGCTGTAGAAGTTGATTTTTTCAGCATAATACTTATCGGTTGATTCTCTCCATTGAACGCGCTCTTTCTCAGATATTTTTGGATGACGTTTAAAAAAATCGGTATCCCAGTGATAAGTCCATTTTTTCTCTTTTTCCCACATATCTTTCATCGTCCCAAAATCTGTAAATCCCCTTATGTCAACTTTACTGCCTTTATACAAAGTATCAAGATAATGCTCGACAGCGTTTTGCGCTTTCGCTTTATCAGGCAAATTATTTGTACAAGACGCGACAATTATTAGGACAGTTTCCGACAAGGTTATTAATGCGATCTTTTTCATTGCGGTAAGGCTTTGCCGAAGTTACCGATTTCTATTGCTAAACAACGTACCATTAAAATGCCCAATGCTTAATGACTATTATTTGGAGTTGTTATAATTCCACATTGCTCCACGTAATTAAAATTAAGGCTATATTCACTGCAAAACCTAACCATGACCAAAAAGCTTTACTTATCCGCCGTCTTTTGCCTTTTATTATTCGCCGCTCATGCGCAACAAGTTGATACCGCTAAAACGGTTGATTCGGTATACGTTCCGTTGAAATATTGCAATATTCATAAACGCAGCCCGGTATTGGCCGGCCTTTTATCGGTATATATTCCGGGCCTGGGGCAGGTTTATAACAAACAAGGGCTAAAGGCAGGTATCCTGTTCGGCACCTTTGCCCTGTCATTTGGGGCGGCGGAAGCATACGTCGGTGACCATCGCGTCGATCCGTATAACTCCAACCACCGCCCGCACGATGCGGTTACAGCCGCATTGCTGGTCCCAATGTTTGCAGCATATATCTATTCAGTAATTGACGCACCGGTAACAGCAAACTGGCTGAACAAAACCTATCACCTGGCCAAAAAGAAACGCAGCTTTACCGCCTTCAACCTACAGCCAGGCGTCATTAATTCATCACCGGATCATTATACTGTTGGTTTGAACCTGGTGTTAAGGTGATGGCCTCGCGAGAAACCCTCAAACGTTTAACATTTATGGTTAACACACTTTAGAGGGTTTCATATTTAAGTCATTGATAATGAGTTATTTAAACAAACTACGCGCGAAATTGTGTTAACCATGTTAACCATGATCCGGCTTAGCTTACATTTACTTAGCCAGTGCTAATAACCCATGCATATCCAAATGCTGAGTATACATGGTCAAATTGCCTTCATCATCCAGCGGCCATTCGTCTTTGGGGCGGTCCCAATATAGTTCAACCCCATTTCCGTCGGGATCGTCCAAATAAATAGCCTCGGATACGCCATGATCGGATGCGCCGGTGATGGGGTATTTAGCATCTATCAGCCGTTGAAGGGCAATAGCAAGGTCTTTCCTCTCAGGATATAGTATAGCAGTATGGAACAAACCCGGAGCCGTAACCGGCGCAGGTGGCTGCCCCTTGCTGTGCCAGGTGTTTAACCCGATATGATGATGGTACCCCCCTGCCGAAATAAACGCAGCCTGGGTGCCGTACCGGGTTATCAATTCAAAACCAAGCAGTCCGCAGTAAAAGTCGAGCGACCGTTGCAGGTCGCTTACCTTTAAATGCACATGACCTATGCGGGTGTTGGCGGGAATCTTATAATTTTCCATATTTAAATTATATGTTATAACATCAAATTTACAGCAAACTAATTCTAACTTTGTACGATGATTGTAAAATCTGCCGAATTCATTTGCAGCAACACCCAAATATCAAAATTACCGCCACCGGTAAAGCCGGAGTATGCTTTCATCGGCCGGTCAAATGTTGGTAAATCGTCGCTCATCAATATGCTGACCGGTAAGAAGGGGCTCGCTAAAACTTCGCAAACACCAGGTAAAACACAACTCATCAATCATTTTCTGATCAATGAGAATTGGTACCTGGTCGACCTGCCTGGTTACGGCTATGCACGTATCTCCAAAAGCAAAAAAGAGGACTGGAACAAGTTCATTCGCACCTACCTGGATAAGCGCGAGAGCCTGCAATGCGTGATGGTACTGATAGACAGTCGCCTTGAACCGCAGAAGATAGACCTGGAATTTTGCAACTGGCTTGGCGAAAAAGGTTTGCCTTTTGTGCTGGTGTTCACCAAAGCCGACAAGCAGTCGTCCATAAAAACCGACCAGAATGTGGCCAGGTTTAAGAAGGCGCTTTTAGCAACTTTTGATGAAGTGCCCGGCATTTTTATCACATCAGCTGAATTACAGGCCGGGCGCGATGAAGTGCTTGGTTTTATTAATGAAATAAATCAGAACTTTGTTGTGCCGGAATTTAGCCCGGAGTTTTATAAATAGCATGAAAAAATATTTTTCACTCGTACTTTTTGCACATACCATATTTGCGCTGCCGTTTGCCGTTATCGGCTTTTTCCTGGCTGTAACCACTACGGAGAATCATTTCAATTGGGTAAAGCTGGTAATGATGCTGCTTTGTATGGTGTTCGCCCGTAATTCAGCTATGGCATTTAACCGCTACCTTGATCGCGATATCGATGCCATAAATCCGCGCACGAAACAACGGGATATACCCGCCGGCCGGATAAGCGCCTCATCGGCCCTGACTTTTACCATTATCAATTGCTTACTGCTGGTTATTACTACTTTCTTTATTAACAGGCTGTGTTTTTACCTGTCGCCTGTTGCCCTTTTAGTTGTATTGTGCTACAGCGCCACCAAGCGATTTACTGCTTTATGCCACCTAGTACTTGGCCTGGGCTTGTCCCTTGCGCCGATAGGCGCTTACCTGGTGGTAACGGGCAGCTTTGCCTTATTGCCGATATTTTATTCATTAGCCGTGCTTTGCTGGGTAAGCGGGTTCGATATTATCTATGCTTTGCAGGATGAGGACTTCGACCGCGGACAGCAATTACACTCGATACCTGCCTGGCTGGGCAAGGAAAATGCACTGAATCTTTCAACCATGCTTCATGTGTTGTCGGCTGCATTTATTATTGCGCCTATATTTTTCACTGCGGTAAGCTGGCCATATTACGCTGGTATTGCCTTCTTTTGCGCTATGCTTATTTACCAGCATAAACTGGTAAAGCCTAATGACCTGAGCCGGGTGAACTTCGCTTTTATGACTACCAACGGTATTGCCAGTGTAGTGTTTGCTGCCTTCTTTTTACTGGATAGGTTCTTGATTCTTCACGGAAATGCATCATTTGATATCAACATTCACTTATAGAAAGCTCACAACCGCACGGTTGAATGGGACATTTCTTAGGTTCTGAATTGAATTAAAAAGCGCTAAGTTTGTGTATGGACACATCCAAAGCGCTGGCTATTTTCAGGGAGCACCTTAAGCGATATATCGATTTTAACGAGGCTGAATGGATATTATTCTCCCAGCACCTAAGCTTTAGCGCCTTAAAAAAGAAGCATTACTTTGCCGAATATGGAAACGTATGTGATAAAGTCGGGTTTATCGTGGCGGGCGCAGTCCGCTATTTCCACATGAAAGACGGGCAGGATATAACCGGCTATTTCAGCTTTGAAAATGAGTTTGTGAGTTCCTACAAAAGCTACCTCACCGGTTTACCCGGCTATACTTATATTCAGGCACTGGAAGACACCAAACTGATCACCTTCACCCGGAAGGATATGGATGAGATGTTGAACAATCCGATGCTGGCCTATAAAATGGAACGATTTGGCAGGCTGGTAGCCGAACATTATTTGTGTTGCTACGAGGATCGTGTGGTTTCCTTTATCACCCAAACCCCTGAAGAACGCTACCTGAACCTGTTAAGCACGGGTTGCGAGATACTACAGCGTATGCCGCAGCATTATATTGCCAACTTTTTGGGCATTACCCCTGTTTCGCTTTCGCGGATAAGGAGAAGAGTGCTGGCAACGGCGAAGTAATTATCTGAATCAGAATTTTCAGAATTAAATAACTTCCAGAATTTAGAACCCCTGACTTTCCGACTTTCGGTCTTATTTGTTATCTTTTGTTAACGTTTTAAGCGAATTGGCCCCGGTACATTTGTGTCATACAAAAAAAGGAAAAGATCATGCATACCATATTAGGAGCCGGCGGGCCGGTAGCAAATGCACTAACCCGCGAATTAGAAAGTAATAATGAAACCGTACGGCTGGTGAGCCGCAAACCTATTCAGCCGGCCGGCAAAAACACGACCTGGAGAAAAGCCGACCTGCTTAATTTTAACGAGGTACTGGAAGCCTCGAAAGGTTCGGAGGTAATTTATCTTACCGCCGGGCTGGTTTATGACATCAATGTATGGCGTGCGCAATGGCCGGTCATCATGCAAAACTTTATCACCCTGGGTAAAGAAACAGGTGCAAGGCTGATATTCTTTGATAACGTATATAGCTATGGCCTGGTTAACGGTCCCATGCTGGAAACTACACCTTATAACCCAAGCAGCAAAAAAGGCGAAGTACGTGCCAAAATAGCCACGCAGTTGATGGATGAAGCCAAAGCCGGCAACATCCGCGCTACCATAGCTCGTGGCGCCGATTTTTACGGCACCGAAAATGGCAATAGTTTTATCGACATGATGGTACTTGATAAATATGCGCAAAAACAAAAAGCGCAGTGGATAGGCAACCCAAACAGGCTGCACAATTTCAGCTATATACCGGATATGGGAAAAGGCATGTATTTACTGGGGCAAAACCCAAATACCGATAACCAGGTCTGGCACATGCCAACAACCGCACCATTAACCGGTAATCAATTTATAGAAATGGCCGCAAAAATTTATGGTGTCGATCCCAAATTTATGGCTGTCAACAAGGCGATGCTATGGATGTACGGACTATTTGTTAAAGTGGTAATGGGTACAGTCGAAATGTATTACCAATATAATCATGACTACATTTTCAATTCGGACAAATTCGAAAAGGCTTTCAATTTTAAGCCAACCCCGTACGAGGATGGGATAAAATTGATGTCGGAAACATTTTATCCAAATAACTGATCAAAAATATTTTGTTGCAGATTGAGATGGAAATGTCAGCGCCGGGAATTCGTTCGGGTTATAGTAGGGTAGTTTACTTTCGATGAAACCCGGCATTTTGAACATGGTGAAAGAAAATGGTTTAAGATTACTCACCGGTAAATTTGGAATATTGGTTAGGTTAAGTATTTGCGGAAATTTAAATGAAGTAAAAGCCGACGGAGAGAATATAGTGGCATAAACTTTATCTGCTACGTCCGAAAAGCTGGCAGAATAATAATCAAGATCACCCTGCGGTGTAAAACTAAATGAGCGCAAACTATTATTGTTTATTGTTGCAGCAGTGCCAAAACCAGGTATTACATCCGGCGGTAAACTGGCATAATCAGTTGAAAAGGCCCAGCCATTTTGTTCATAATATACATTACAGATATAATCCTTTACGTCGTTGCTGTTAGGGTAAAAATACGACAAACCAGAACTTTGCGAATATACCTGGTCCAGTAAATAGTAAGAATAATAGTTATCATTACCCCTGCCATATAAACCCAGGCTAAAAGTTGTGGCACCATTTATTGTCAGCGTTTTTTTTGTCGAATTGTTAAAGGTGCTGTCCTTTAAACTCATTGTTGTAGCAGACCTGGTAATATCGAGGGGGAAAAATCCATAATGTCCATTGTCGCTGGGATCGACATACTGCACAAATTCTTTTGTTGTAGCAGAGAACCCGTAATTAGTTATGTTACCAACCTGTTGGGGTGTCTGGAAACTAAAACCTATTTCATCGGTGCTCACGATCATCCTGGAAAATGCGGGGAAGTTTGTAAAGTTTAGGCTTGCATTATACCAATGATCCGGATTGGTGTTACCAATACCTCTCAAATCCCACACACCACCTTTCGGGATACTCATATACCCCGTAATATAAGTTTGAAGAGATGGGTCGGTTTTTACCTCAAACACACTACACCGGCTTTTACGGTCGGGATATGGCGATACAATGGGAATAGTGCTCTCACCATTGTATTTGACTGAGGTCAGTACGTTTCCGGCCGAGTCGGTAACGACATAAATTATGTCGGTATAAATGCTGTTAATGTTTGGGTCTACCTGAAGTGTGATCAGGATATTGCTTACCACTACATTCAAACTGGCCTCCGCTTGTTTCCCATTACTTTCATAAGCAACGGCTTTCAGCTTATAATTCCCATTATTCACTCCAAGTGAGTTCCATGTCAAAATGTAGGGTGCTGTATTGATTGTAGTGATCAAAGAATCGTTGGCATAGACCGCTATTTTATTTATTGCAGGGCCGCCGGTTGTTGTTAATTGGACAGACAAAGTCCCTTTAACGGTGTCGCCCGTATGTAGCCCTGTAAAAGTGATCGTCCCAACAGAGGGCCCGTCGGAACCCTGCTTTTTACAGGAGAAAATAAAAACGGAGATCAAAACGAATACGGGTAAAAGGAATTTCATCTGATAAGATCTGGTTATAAATATTGCTGCAATATAGGCAAAACATCGATTCAGTTATAATTATTAATACAATTTTCGAATTGCCCGATTTTGCATTTGCTTTATCATTTGCACATCTGCACATTTGCATATCTGCACATTACAAACCATGATACACAAGAAAACAAGAAAATACATTCCGGCGAACCTGGATATTAAATGGGAAAACCTGGAGCCGCTTTTTAAAGAACTAACTAATCGTCCAATCAATTCGGTTGAAGACCTGGAGCATTGGCTGCAGGATCGCAGCGAACTGGAGGCTGCTCTGGAGGAAGACTTTGCCTGGCGCTACATCCGCATGACCTGCGATACGGCCAACGAGGAATTGCTGCAAAAATTTCAATACTTCGCCACAGAAATAGAACCCAAAATAGCGCCTTACAGCAACGAACTAAACAAAAAACTGGTGGGCAGCGAATATGCTGACCAATTGCACGAAGAGAAATATTTCATCTACTTACGTGGTGTAAAAAAGGCATTGGAACTTTTCCGCGAAGAAAACATTCCAATATTTACCGAAATACAGGTTGAACAGCAAAAATACCAGTCGATAACCGGCTCGATGTCGGTATATATCGATGACAAAGAATTTACGCTGGAACAGGCATCCGTAAGGATGAAGGATACTGACCGAAGTAAAAGGCAGGAGGCATGGGAAAAGATAACCACCCGCCGTTTGCAGGATAAGGACCAGTTGAACAACCTCTTTGATCATCTTCGGGCACTCCGTCATAAAGTAGCTTTAAATGCCGGTTTCGAAAATTTCAGAGATTACATGTTCCAGGCTTTAGGCCGGTTTGATTATACCCCGCAGGACTGTTATGCATTTCATGAGGCTATTCAAAAAGAGATCGTTCCAATCTTACATGAGCAGGCAGAAAAACGTAAAGCTGCTTTAGGCTTGGATAAATTGGAGCCATGGGACCTGGATGTTGACATATCAGGCAAGGCCGCCCTTAAACCCTTTAAAGACGGTAATGACCTGGTCGAAAAGTCAATCCAATGCTTCAGTAATATTAACCGGTACCTGGGCGAAAGGCTGGAGATAATGAAAGATAACCAATTATTTGACGTGGAGAGCCGCAAAGGCAAAGCACCCGGAGGTTATAATTATCCACTTGCCGAAACCGGAGCGCCGTTCATCTTCATGAACTCGGCCAATACTTTCCGCGATCTGACCACGATGGTACACGAAGGAGGCCACGCGGTGCATACTTTCCTTACTGCCGACCTTGAATTGAATGATTTTAAACATTGCCCGTCGGAAGTTGCGGAACTGGCTTCCATGTCGATGGAGCTGATCTCGATGGATAACTGGAATGTCTATTTTGACAACGAAGAAGACCTGAAACGCGCCAAGCGCGATCAACTGTTTGACGTATTGAAGACCCTGCCATGGGTGGCCGTGGTTGACCAGTACCAGCATTGGATATACACAAACCCTAATCATACCGACGAACAGCGCACGGAAGCATGGTTGCAAATATTTGAGAACTTCGGCGCCAGCTTTGCCGATTGGAGCACACACCAGGAAGCGGAAGCTAGTTTGTGGCAAAAGCAACTGCATATTTTTGAAGTGCCTTTTTACTACATCGAATATGGCATGGCGCAGCTTGGCGCTATTGCTGTTTGGAAAAACTACAAGGAAAATCCTGAAAAAGGGCTACAGCAATATCTTGATGCTTTAAAGCTTGGCTATACCAAAACCATTAAAGAGATTTATGAAACGGCCGGCATCCGGTTCGATTTCAGCGCCGGTTATGTAAAGGAATTGGCTGAGTTTGTGAAGGGCGAAATGGATAAGTTGTAATTCACAAAAAGCCCCGGCACAATAACTGCCGGGGCCTGATATATTGCATTATCCGATAAATTTAACGCTGCACGTTAAACTTGCCGTTAGTTACAGATTTATCCGGCTTATCACCTGCTCCTACATAACTTAAAACCCCCTTAAAAGTGCCCTGTATGGAAGAGGTACTTACAGCAGTTATCGTAACGCTGAGTGTGCTTTCCGAACTTAAATCGGGCAAATAAGTATCGCCATTACTTGCCGTATAGGATATTACCGGGTTGGTAGCAAATTCACCGCTCTTTACAGTATATGTTTTGCCTGCGGTTACAGCGCCATATATCGTTGCCGATATACTACTGCCATCGGCAGCATCGCCTTGTATAGCCGTAAAATCATTACCGTTAGACGATCCTGTAAGTGAAATTGCAAACTTGCTAAAGTCAGTTGCTTTACCATCGATGTCGGCTGTTACGGTGCCCTTTGCAACCTGCTCCGGGTCTGTTTTCTTTTCCTTTTTGCACGAAGAGAACGATGCTCCGGTGAAGATCAATCCTAATACCAATAAGACGTGTGATGCTTTGATCATATCAGAATTATGGATGAGTTTGAATGTTGACATGGAATTTGCCATTGGTAATTGATTTTACCTGTGCGCCTTCGCTTAACAGGCCGACTTTACCCTTAAAAGTACCGCCAATAGTTGTAGACGTTACTGATGTAATAGTTATGCTTGGCAAATTTGCAGTATCGTCGTCATCGTTTAAATAATCGTCAGCGGTGGGCGATGTGGCATATAAAAACAACGGTTTGTCGTCGTCACTGGTGGCGGCATCGCTATAAGTTTTACCTGCGGTTACCTTTCCTGCAATGGTAATAGATAAAGTAGCTCCGGTTGAGGTTGAGCCTTGTATCACCGTAAAAGTTTGTCCATCCACTGCCCCTTGTAATGCTACAGGCGAAACGCTGAAATTAGTGGCAGTGCCGTCGAGGTCCGCGGTTAAGCTTACAACAGCCTCTTTTTTGTCTTTCTTGCACGAGTTAAGCGTAACTACACCAAAAATTGCAATAAGTAGTAGTAAGGTTTTGATCCTTTTCATTTGTTGTTTGTTGTTTTATATGTTTTGTTAATTGTTAATTCTGCTCAGTATCCTTCTCTACAAAACCGATCGATTATTTTGACTGATAATAAGGAGAGGTTTAAGTCCCGCATTTGTACGGATTCTTAGACCTAAAGTTACTGTTTGCTTCATCAATTCCTATGCTTTTAGTTGATTTATTTTCTCTTATATCGCATTTCAAGTGTCCGCCAATTGTAAAAAACACCAGCTTTTTAATCGATATAACAAACTCTTTATCAGGGATATAATATTATGACAATTGTGTAAGATCACATTTTTCCAAAACTTTTCGCCTTTCAGCAAGTTATTTAGAGACTATGAAGAAGCTACTTTTTTTATTTGCTATACTGTTTTCAGCGACTGCAGTATTTGCACAGGGATTTAAGCCCGTCAAGATGGATAGTCTTGTAACGGTTTCATTGCCTGCCAATTATAACGAGAAAGATACTTTAGGTCAGCATATATTTTCAGCCACAACCGATTTGGGTTACGTTATCACTATTGTGGAGCCCAATGCCAGGACCAATGAGCCGCTGAAAAAGGCGAAGGACCTGAATAAGGTGTTTGACAAATATGTTGCCGGTATTCAAAAGCAGTCGGGCAACGGCAGCGCTCAAAATGTGCGTGACACCACCATTGGAACGCTCAAGGGCAAAGCGTTTACGCTCATCACCGACGATGGCAGTGGCAACGTCCAATACCGCGATTTTGTACTGATATACACTAAAGAAGCTACGTATACGCTACAGTTCGGTTATCCAGACACAAGGAAAGAATTGGTTAAAGCGGAATCCAGGGCCTATTTCGGATCAATCAAACTTTCGCCACAGTTGCAACGGAACGACCAGTACACCGACCTTAATTCAACAGTATCCGAAGGAAATACTAACCGGATACTTGAGATAGGCGGCGGAATTATCGTGTTATTCGTAATTGTTTGGCTCGTATTTTTAAGAAAGCGAAGCGTATCACTGGAATAATCGAAGATTTGTTTAATGACTAAAGAAAGGGGTTTACCGCCCCTTTTATTTTTTTATCAACCCCAGCAGGCCTTTCTGCCAACTGCGTTTTTGAATAAAGGCCCGGCTATCGAGCCAGCGCAACCAGATAACAGTTAACACAAAACCGATCACAGAACCTGCCACAACATCTTCAAAAAAGTGCTCGCTGAGGTACATGCGCGAATACCCCACCAGTACTGCGCTAAGTAAAAAGACGGGCCCCCAGGCTTTCCTTCTGCACCAATAAGTAAATAGCACTGCCAGCGTAAATGCTGTAACTGTATGCCCAGACGGGAAACTGTTAAAGCTAAGGATATATACTCCTTTTACAAAGTGAGCGTGCTTTATCTTGTCGCCGAAATATAATTGCGGGCGTGGGAGATCGAAAATATACTTAACTACCTGGGCGAATAATGATGTAATTGCATAAGAACTTGCCACTGTAAGGGCCTTACGGTAACTAAATAAAAGCAGTACCAGCGCTATAACTACCGTCATCCAGCCATTGCCGAGGTCAGTTATGTAAGGCGCAAGGAAATCGGCCGCAGGACTGTTTAACCCATTAACAGCAAAGTAGATTTCGGGCCTTGTAAAAGTGAGTTTGATAACCAGGCAGATAAGTAAAATCAGCAAGTAAGGTATAACCATCCACCTGATCCTTCGTAAAACGGTTATCAAACTAATTTCCACGGCTGCAAGTTTAGCTATTTAATTCAATGTGAAAAAATAGTATGTTTGATGTCAGCCAAACTCAATATAACTGAATGTCGAAAAGTATATTTCGTAAGAAAACGATAGAGAGAATATTATCCGATGTAGCGAGCGGCTTTGGCGACGGCGAACATTCAGGCGACCCGCATTTAAAAAAAGAACTTCGTGTACGAGACCTGACCCTTATGGGTATAGCCGCCGTAGTTGGGGCTGGAATTTTTTCGACCATTGGCGAAGCATCGTTCCAGGGAGGGCCGGGTGTAAGTATATTATTTGTGATAACCGCAATTACGTGCGGTTTTTCCGCATTATGCTATGCCGAATTTGCAGCGCGCATACCCGTTGCGGGCAGTGCATATACCTACGCTTATGCATCATTTGGCGAACTTATAGCCTGGATCATCGGTTGGGACCTTTTAATGGAATATGCGATCGGGAATATCGCAGTTGCCATATCCTGGAGCGAGTATTTTGTTAATTTGCTTGAAGGGTTTCATATTCGTCTACCCCGGTATGTAACTACTGATTACCTGACTGCCTTTAATGCACATAAAGATATGCTGCAACTTTCGGCCAGCCACCATTTGGCCGATATAACCGACAAGATAAAGATAGATGCAGCCGCCTGGGATACCGCTCCCGGCATCGGCGGCTTAAAATTTATAGCCAATTTACCTGCGCTTGCTATCGTAATTGCTATTACATACCTGGTATATGTCGGCATCCGGGAAACCCGTAAAGCCACCAATGCCATGGTGATTTTGAAAATTGCCATTGTTATAGGTGTGATCCTGATCGGTTTCTTTTATGTAACACCCGCAAACTGGCATCCCTTTATGCCAAATGGTTTTAAGGGTGTGATGAAGGGTGTATCTGGCGTTTTCTTTGCGTATATCGGTTTCGACGCTATATCCACTACAGCCGAAGAGTGTAATAACCCCCAGCGGGATCTTCCGCGCGGGATGATCTACTCACTCATCATTTGTACCGTACTTTATATCCTGATATCGCTGGTGCTTACCGGCATGGTAAGCTATAAGGACCTGCAAGTTGGCGACCCGCTGGCATTTGTATTTGCCAAAGTTGGGCTGCATAACATCAGCTATATCATTTCTATCAGTGCTGTAGTTGCTACGGCCAGCGTATTGCTTATATTCCAGTTAGGGCAACCCCGTATATGGATGAGCATGAGCCGCGATGGTTTGTTGCCTAAAATATTCTCGAAGATACATCCCAAATATCATACGCCGTCCTTCGCTACTATCGTAACCGGGTTTGTTGTTGCTGTGCCGGCATTATTCCTCAATCTCACCATTGTAACCGACCTGACAAGCATAGGTACATTATTTGCTTTTGTGCTGGTTTGCGGCGGGGTATTGTTATTGCCGAAAGAAGGAAAGCATCGCAGGGGCCGGTTTCAGTTACCTTACATCAATTCCAAATGGATAGTACCTGTTCTTTTTATTGCAGCTGTCTATTTTTTCCGTGGTTTTATATTGGATAAATTTACCGGCAGCAATGTTCACGAGAATTTTCCCTTCTTTATTTTTCTGCTCTTATCAGCTGCTTTGGCCGTGACGTCTTTCATTAAGAATCTGTCACTTATACCGGTACTGGGGTTGTTAAGCTGCCTTTACCTGATGACGGAAATGGGTTACACCAATTGGCTTCGCTTTTTGGTTTGGCTGGTAGTGGGTCTCATTATTTATTTCTCCTACAGTTATAAAAATAGCACCATCGCAAAAGAACATACCGCTATAGGCGTTAATGAAAATTGATCATTTGCTAACAGTAATTGATTAATTTAGGCGAGATGCATTTTGGCCTGGTAGATATCATCGGTTTATTAGCTGCTTTTGGCACTACCGTTTCTTTTTTGCCACAGGCCATCAAAACTATTCAAACAAAAGATACATCAGGTATTTCGCTGGCCATGTACGGTTTATTTACGGCGGGAACCATGCTGTGGCTGGCTTATGGTATTATGAGCGGAAGCCTGCCAGTAACGATTGCCAATGCGATCACGATGATATTTGCAAGTATCATCCTGGTGTATAAGATCAGGTACAAATAACCTGTTTTTTATCAGCCGATTTATCGGGTACTAATCGATCCTGTGCAATTCCACCGTCTCCGGGTCGGCCAGCATAAGCGGAACCTTTTCAATTGTAACAAAACTCAGGTCGAGGCCAAAACCCCGCTCCTCGGACAAACTGAAATGTTTAAGCTGCGCATAATATGCCATAATGAACCGCTCGTAAAACGAGAGATGTTGAGACCGGGAAACGATCTTTTCAATAACGACAAACCTGAAATCTCCCACGATCTTATGCCGGTTCAGCGATTTATATTTACTCGTAATATTTACCTCGCCTTTTTTCACTAAATCTTCAACTACTTTGCGGAACAGCAGGTTGATCTGTTGTTCGACCCTGAAGCCAAGCTTAAAATCGATCCGGATAAGTTTATTAGGTACCAGGAAGTCGACCTCGTATTCCCTTTTGTAAGGCTCATCCACTACATCAACGTGCACCAGCCAGTAAACATCGGCCCTTTTTGGCTGTTTTTGAAGGATAGAATAGACGATCTTCGACTCTATTTCTGAGTTGAAATTAGCGCTGGTAAGGTAAACCAGTTGTGAGGCGTATTTGGGTACAGTCTCGTCATCGCTTAGTTCCTTAATAATATTGTAATAGTCTTCTATGGCGATAAACTTTACAAAACGGTTCCTGATCTTACGTGCGATGTGCCATGTCCACATAACAGAGAACAGCACAGCGCCTACCGATAAGGTAAACCAGCCGCCATTGATAAATTTAACCAGGTTACCCGAAAGGAATGTAATTTCGATAGCAAGGTACACGACCAAAAAAGTGACAATGATGTATGTAGGGAACTTCCTTTTCGCAAGAAATTTGGAAACCAATATCGTCGTCATCAGCATGGCTACCGTAATACTCAGTCCATAAGCTGCACCCATGCTTTCGGAATGCTTAAATAGGAGCACTACCCCAATACAGCCCGCGCATAACAGCCAGTTTACGCTGGGCACATACAGTTGGCCTTTCTGTTCGGTAGGATAATTGATCCTGACCTTTGGCCATAAATTCAGTCGCACCGCTTCAGCTATCAGTGTGAATGATCCCGAAATAAGCGCCTGGCTGGCTATAACAGCCGCGATAGTTGCAATGCCGATTCCGTACAACAGGAACCATTGTGGCATAATTTCATAAAAAGGATTATGCAGGTTCAGGTTAATGGTTTTGCCATTACGTTGCAGCAGCCAAACCGCCTGCCCCAGGTAATTAAGTACCAGGCAGGTTTTTACATATATCCAGCTTATCTGGATATTTTTCCGCCCGCAATGACCCAGGTCCGAATACAGCGCTTCTGCCCCGGTTGTACACAGGAAAACGGCGCCCAATATCAAAAATGCGTCGAATGAATGATCTGTTAAAAGATGAATAGCGTAATATGGGTTCAGCGCCTTTATGATAGAAGGCATTTGTATGATAAATGCCATACCGAGTACTCCCATCATTGTGAACCAGATAAACATCATCGGCCCAAAGGCCTTGCCAACAAGCGAGGTGCCAAATTGCTGGATGATGAACAAGCCGGCGATAATGATGATTACCACCGTCATAGTAGGCAAATGGGGATAGTAGCTTGTCAACCCTTCAACCGCTGCCGAAATAGTGATCGGCGGTGTTATGATACCATCAGCAAGTAATGCGCATCCGCCCACCACAGCCGGCACTATAAGCCATTTCGCTTTTCGCCGTACCAGCGAGAAAAGTGAAAAAATGCCACCTTCGCCCTTGTTATCGGCCTGTAACGTTATTACAACGTACTTTAAAGTGGTTTGAAGCGTGAGCGTCCAGAACACGCAGGATACCCCGCCCAGTATTAACGTTTCTGAAATTGGGTTTGTTCCTACTATTTCCTTGAATACATAGAGCGGAGATGTACCTATGTCGCCGTAGATTATACCCAGACTGATCAGTAGCCCAGCGGCTGTCAGTTTGTGAAGATTCTTATGTTGAGACACCTATTATATCTAAATAAAACCTTATAATTACTGTGTAAGCCTAACAATTGGTGGTTAAGCTATTGCCTCTCATAATTATTGCGCAAATATGAACGAATTAAATCTTTTTTTGTTAAATTTTGTTAAAATCTTTTATAATATTAAACCTCTTTGAATTCCTGAGTCCATTATTTATACTTTTGTAGGTGAATTAGCGTATGAGGCAAAAATATACTTATAAGATTTCGTGGATAATAATGGTCGCTTGTGCGGTATCCATAAATTTTGCCTATGCCTTCCAAAAGAGCGATACCACCATTCATTTTTTCAGAGGGAAGATAGGCTCAAGCAAAAGTGCCCCGTCTTACTTTAAAAGCGGTTTGCATTTAACGCTGCCCCCTATCAAGCCGGCTGCCGTTTCAGTTCAAAAAGTAAATGTTGCACGGCCCGACGACAAATTGCTTACCGATGTGCAGGTTTATCCAAACCCGATAACTGACCAGATCAACGTTAAGTGCAATGTTTCGCGCACAAGCCTGGTTACAGTAAAGGTAATGGATGTACTTGGGAACGACCTGATCACCATTGCATCGCAGCGCATATCTTCGGGCGAACAAAATTTTTCCTACCCGTTGAACAACAAACTCCAGAGAGGCTTTTATTTCATCAGGGTTGTTGCCGGTACCGAATCGGTTATCAAAAGGATCTCGGTTTTGTGATCTAATCAAAGAAATTTCGCATTTCATTTGAATTTCGGATTTCGAATGTTCAATTTCGGATTTCGATTAATCCGCTTATGAAAATAATAGCTATCGGCCGTAATTACGCCGAACATGCCAAAGAATTGAACAACCCTGTGCCTGCCGTCCCGGTAATATTTATGAAACCGGATACCGCACTCCTGCGGGAGAATAAACCATTTTATCATCCTGAATTTTCGGAGGATGTTCATCACGAGATCGAGATCGTTCTGAAGGTGTGCAAAGAAGGCAAGCACATCGGCGAAAAATTTGCGGCGAACTACTATGATGAGATCGGGCTGGGTGTGGATTTTACCGCACGGGACATACAGCAAAGGCATAAGGAAAAGGGGTTGCCTTGGGAACTGGCCAAAGCTTTCGACGGTTCGGCGCCGATAAGTAATTTTGTACCAAAATCGCAGTTTTCCGACTTATACGATATTAATTTTAGCCTGAACATCAATGGCCAAACTAGGCAAAAAGGCAATACCAAAGACCTCCTGTTCTCTTTCGAACAGATCATTGTCTTCGTGTCGCAATACATAACCTTGAAAAAAGGGGACCTTATTTTCACCGGAACCCCCGAAGGCGTAGGCAAGGTAAATATCGGCGATCACCTCGAAGCTTATCTTGAAAATGATAAAATGCTTGATTTCTACGTTAAATAAGCATGATAAAAAGATTAGCCGGCCTTTTATTGCTTCTATTAACCCCGTGTTTCAACTGCTTCGCGCAGGACATCGTACAAACTAAACAATACCCAAAAAACTTCTTTCGCTATCCGCTCGACCTGCCACCGAGCACTGCGGGCTCCTTTGGCGAGTTACGGCCAAACCATTTTCATTCGGGTTTGGATTTTAAAACGAACGGGCGCACCGGCTACCCTGTCCACGCTGCGTACGATGGCTATATCTCGCGTTTGCGGGTGCAGTTTGGCGGTTTTGGCAACGCTATCTACATTACCCATCCAAACGGATTTACTACCGTTTATGGGCATATCGAACGCTTTGCGCCTGAACTGGAACAGGCTGTCAGGGCTCAGCAATACCAGCAGCAAAGTTTTGAGGTTGATTTCAATCCCCCGCCCTATCAGTTACAAGTTTGCCAGGGCGATGTCATTGCCTTGTCAGGTAACGCCGGGGCGTCAGAAGGGCCGCACCTGCATTTCGAGATACGCGATACACAAACCGAACAAACCATCAATCCGCAGCTTTTTGGGCTTGTAATTCCTGATAAGGTACCTCCTGCGCTGGGCACTATTTGTGTCTATCATTTAGGCGGAAGGCCCTTTGATGAAAATACGCCAAGGCAATTTTTTGCCGTAACCGGGGCGTCGGGCCATTACCGCCTGGCAAAACCTAAAGTAATTGAAGTGAGCGGAGAAACAGGCTTTGGTATTACGGCAACCGACATGAACAGCACCTCGTTCAATCATAACGGTATTTATTCCGTCGAGCTGAAAGTTGACGGACAAACGGTTTACACTTTTACCGTTGAACGTTTTGCCTTCGACCAAACACACGCCATCAATGCGTATATTGACTATCCGACGTTTCTCAAATCGCGTCGCTTTATACAGAAATGCTTTATTTTACCTGGCAGTAAAATATCGCTTTACCCGCAATCGGTTGATCGCGGTGTCGTTAATTTTGATGATAGCGCAACGCACGATGTTGAATACGTGGTAAAGGACGTAGCCGGTAATATATCCTCGCTTAAGATCAAAGTAAAGTCAAGCCCAGCCAAAGACGAGCAGGAAGCACCTGTTCAAAATCCCTTATTCTTCCATTACGACAAGCAAAACGAATTCACTAACGATAAGGTCCATGTGATCATCCCTCCCGGAAATTTATATGATGATATGGAATTTACTTATTCGGTATTGCCCGGAAAAAAGGGGATGTATTCAGACATACATCGTATTCATAACCGCTTTACACCAATAAACGGAACCTATGAACTTTGGATAAAGCCGGATAATACCATTGGCGACCTGGCGGCAAAAGCGATCATCGTGAATACCGATGGCGTTGTGGAAGGCGGCACCTACAGCGATGGCTACATCAAAGCTGAGGCGCGTACTTTTGGCGATTATTTTATCAAGGTGGATACTACCGCCCCGGCAATTCATCCGCTCAACATTAAAGAGGGTGCAAATATGACACCAATGAGAAAACTCTCCCTCAAGATCAGCGACAACCAATCGGGTGTTAAAAGTTATGTTGGCAAGATCGATGGCAAATGGGTATTAATGGAATGGGATTATAAAACCAAAGTATTAAGCTATAAATTTGACGACGGTTTTGCACATGGCAATCACCAGTTCGAATTGACAGTTACAGATAACAAGGATAATATAGCACATTATACAGCAAACTTTTCGAGATAATATGAGTTCATTAAAAGAAGGCGATAAGGCCCCTAATTTTACGGCAAAGGACCAGGACGGTAACATTGTTTCCCTTTCAGACTATAAAGGCAAAACGGTGATATTGTATTTTTATCCGCAAGACGATACGCCGACGTGTACCAAGGAGGCCTGTAATTTCAGGGATAATTACCAGTCGCTGGTAAGCAAGGGTTTAACAGTTATTGGTGTAAGTTTTGATACCGAAAAAAAACACCAGAAATTCATCAAAAAATATAACCTGCCCTTTCCTTTAATAGCCGATACAGACAAAAAGATAATTGAAAGCTACGGCGTTTGGGGTGAGAAAACACTTTTTGGAAGAAACTATATGGGAACGCTGCGCACCACTTTTATCATTGATAAAAATGGCCTCATAAAACATATTATTAACAAAGTAGACAGCGGGAACGCATCTCAGCAGGTTCTGGACCTGTTGCAGTAAATCAAAAAATAATAATTATTTTCGCCGTAATACAGGCAGACAGACAAAATAATACATGGCGGCACAGGTTGAAGATGCAGAAATATTACGCAAGTTCCAGGACGAAAAAACCCGGAACGAAGCATTTAACCTGCTGCTGAAAAAATATCAGCAAAAACTTTACTGGCACATACGCAGGATGGTGATAGACCATGATGATGCCGACGACATTGTACAGGATACGTTTGTGAAAATATGGAAGAACCTCCCCGGTTTCCGCAGCGACGCACAACTGTACACCTGGATGTACAGGATAGCAACCAACGAGTGCATTACATTCCTGAATAAGAAAAAGCAGCGGAACAATATCCCGCTGGACGATGTAGCTTATGAACTTGCTGATACCCTGGCCGATTCAACTTACTTTAACGGCGATAAGGCGCAATTAAAATTACAGCAGGCAATACTGACGCTGCCCGAAAAGCAGCGGCTTGTATTCAATATGAAATATTATGACGATATGAAATATGAGGAGATGTCTGACGTGTTAGGCACAAGTGTGGGGGCGCTGAAAGCATCGTTCCACCTTGCGGTTAAAAAGATCGAATCATTTTTATTATCAAAGGATTAATTTTTTCATAATTTTTTCATAATTAATATTAAACCTTTTGGCAACGATTTCATCTATATATCGATATGAACAGGGATAGAGGAAATAGGGAATGGCTAAACGATTATATGTCACTTAAACAGGTTAACCCCGAAAACCCGTTTACAGTACCTGAGGGCTATTTTGATAGCCTTAATGAACAGGTATTGTCCAAAATAAAGGTTGAAGAATTAAAAAAAAGTATTCCTGAAACAGGGTTTACCATACCTTCAAATTATTTTGAAGAATTAAGCGGTAATATACAGGCCCGCGTTAATGTGGAAGAAGCTTTAGATAAAGGAACAGCTGCATTTACGGTCCCCGAAGGTTATTTTGATGAATTAACGGGTAATATCCAGGCGCGTATCAGTATAGAGAAAGCGGCGGATAAAGAAACAGCTGGTTTTGCTGTTCCTGAGGGTTACTTTGAAAGCCTGGCCGGCCAAATTGAGAGTCGCGTTTTTGTTGAGGATGCTTTAAGCGAAACCGGGAGTTTCACCGTTCCTGCCGGGTATTTTAATGATCTTACAGAAAACATACTGAATAAAACCACCCTGGAGAAAAAAGAACAGAAGGGTGTTATTATCAGGATGTTCTCGTCGGCCGCGTTCAAATATGCAAGCGCAGCATGCCTTGTATTAGCTCTGGGGGCGACATTGCTTTTAAACCGTAGCAGTAGCCCGGTTGAGGAACATAACAATTCATTTTTGCATAAATCGTTGTCCTCTATATCGGTTGACGATATTCAAAGTTATCTGCAGACACACCTGGATAACGATAATGATAACCGTACCCTGCTTGATGAAAGCAAACAAATTGATGCCAATAATTTAAGTCGCGATTTGCAGGAAGCTTTAGATACCACCAGTCAATAATATGTACAAATCCGGCCGACATATTTTTATAGTGCTATTATTACTGGTTATCGGTTACCAAAGTTTCGGGCAGTTACGCCCGGTTATCCGTCGTCCGCCTAATTTCCAGCAACGGGTTATCAAACAGCAGCAAATAAGCCGTGTGGAGGCCGTTAAAGAAAAGTACATCGCGCGGCGGCTTAGCCTTACTACTGAACAATCGGCCAGGTTTTGGCCGATATACCGCCGTTACCGCGATGCACTTACCGCTGTGCGGGCTAAAAAGCATGCGAATGATCTGCAGCCGGATGGGACCGAACAGATAAACAACGAACTGTTTTACGAAAGCGAGCTGGTTAATATCCGCAAATTTTATACAGACGAGTTTTTGAAAGTGCTACCGCCTGAAAAGGTGAGTGAAATGTTTAAGGCCGAAAAGGAATTTACAAACGAACTCATTCGCCAGCTTCGCGAACGCCAGGCTGTGGGGTCTAACAGTGCTCCACCCAGTTAGTTATACAACTTCGAAAAATAAATTCGAAATTGAACATCCGAAATCCGGTCCATGCTTACCCTTCGACAACTTTTTTTAGCCAATAACGCACAAACTACGGATTTTCCCCTACTGCTCGAATTTGAGCGCGCCGAAGGTGTTTATATGTATGACACCAACGGTAAAGCATATATCGATCTGATATCAGGCATCGGCGTAAGCAACCTCGGCCACAGCAATCCTGTTGTGATCAATGCTATTAAGGAGCAACTGGATAAATACATGCACCTGATGGTGTATGGTGAATATGTGCAAACACCACAGGTCCGCTTCGCAGAAAAACTCGTCTCGCTGCTGCCGGATAATTTAAATTCGGTTTACTTTGTTAATTCCGGCACCGAGGCTGTTGAGGGTGCGTTGAAACTTTCAAAGCGCTATACCGGCAGAAGCCGCATAGTTGCCTGCCACAATTCATATCACGGCAGCACGCACGGCGCCTTAAGTGTGATGGGCAACGAAGAGTATAAGCAAGCCTATCGCCCACTATTGCCCGGGATCGATTTTATCCGTTTCAACGAGCCTGCCGACCTGCAAACGATCACCCAGGAAACTGCTTGTGTGATTATCGAAACAGTACAGGGCGAGGCTGGCATCCGTGTGCCGGATAAAGCCTATATGATGGCTCTTCGTGAACGCTGTACCCAAACCGGGACACTGCTGATAATGGACGAAATACAGGCTGCCCTGGGCCGCACCGGCAAGTTGTTTGCTTTTGAGCATTTCGATATTGTCCCCGATATATTGATGATGGCAAAAGCTCTGGGAGGGGGTATGCCGGTTGGCGCTTTCATATCGTCAAATAACATCATGGGAGCCTTAAAGGAAAATCCCATGCTCGGCCATATTACAACATTTGGGGGCCACCCGGTGTGCTGCGCAGCGGGCCTTGCTGCCCTTGAAGTCTTGCTAATCGACGACCTTATTGCTAAAGTCGGTGCAAAAGAGTCGCTGTTCCGTCAGTTGTTGGTACACCCTTCTATCAGGGAAGTCAGGGGTAAGGGGCTGATGCTGGCTGTAGAATTGGAAAGTTTTGCGTTCAATAAAAAGGTTATCGACCGCTGCATAGAAAACGGCGTTGTGGTCGACTGGTTCCTGCATTGTAGTAATTCGATGAGGATAGCGCCGCCTTTGATCATCACCGAAGATGAGATCAGTAAAGCATGTGGTGTGATATTGGAAGCGATAGAACACTTCAAACCATAGCATATCTCACAAAAAAGCCGGCGACCTTTTAAAGTATACCGGCTTCGAATTTTTATAAGTCAGTTAATTTATCTATTAAAATTAATTAACAACGGTGAAATTAAGATGAAATTCACACCTGACGAATTTACTTCCTAACCACTACCTTAGCGCTGATGATCTTCGATTTCCGTTTAAGAGTATTTTACACCGTAGCGCAGCGGCTCAGCTTTACCAAAGCTGCAGGCGAACTATTTATAACACAGCCTGCTGTTACCAAACATATAAGGGAGTTGGAACACCAGCTGAATACTCAGCTATTTAAACGGAACGGCAACAATATTACGCTAACTACCGCGGGTAAAGTATTACTTCAGTATGCTGAGAAAATATTCCAGACTTATGCTGAAATGGAGACCGAACTGGCCCAGTTGAGTAATATCGAAGCGGGCACTCTACATATAGGCGCCAGCACAACCGTTGCCCAAACCATACTGCCGCGGCTGCTTGCTTTATTCAAAAAAACGTACCCTGCCATTGCCTTTACCTTTACACAGGCCAATACCGACCAGGTTACGCAACAGGTACTTTCCGATAAAATTGATATAGCGATAGTAGAAGGTGCGGCCCATTACCCGCAGATAACCTATACGCCTTTCGCAAAAGACGAGATCGTGCTCGTCACCCGGGCAGGGAACCAACTTGCAAAAAAAGCAGAGATCACACCTAAACAATTGCCTGCTATTCCATTAGTGCTTCGCGAAGCCGGCTCTGGCACCCTGGATGTGATATTTAACGCCATGGCCGGCGTACAGATAAATCCCAAAGACCTGAATATCGAGATACAATTGGAAAGCAGCATTGCTATTAAAGAGTACCTGTTGTATTCCGAAACCGCCACCTTCCTTTCCATACAATCGGTAGTGAGTGAATTAAAGTATAATGAACTGACCGTAATCGACATAAAAGGGCTCGATATTTTCAGAACATTCGAATTTATCCAGCTGCAGGGAAAATACACCAGGCTTACCGAGCTCTTCAAACGTTTCTGTATATCCAATTATAACTTAAAGTAATCCAATATTACTAATTGGCATTAGCATAAGGTTATAGTTATCAGCAATTTTGTATGTCATTATCACATACAAAACATGGAAACCATTACTACTGATATTTGCATTATAGGCGCCGGGCCGGTGGGTTTATTCGCGGTTTTTGAAGCAGGTCTGTTAAAAATGCGTTGTCATCTCATCGACGTTTTGCCACAGGTTGGCGGGCAGCTTTCCGAGATTTATCCGCAAAAACCTATTTATGATATCCCGGGTTGTCCAACGGTGAATGCACAGGGCCTTGTTGATAACCTGATGGAGCAGATCGCGCCGTTTCACCCTACCTTTTCCCTCGGCGAACGGGTGGAGCAATTGCACCAACTGGATGATGATTCTTTCATCATTCAAACAAACGAGGGTACCGAAGTGCATTGCAAATCGGTGGTAATAGCCGGCGGTTTAGGTTGTTTTGAGCCGCGCAAGCCTGCTATCGACCGTTTGGAAGAATTTGAAGGAAAGGGCGTTGCTTATATGATCCGTAACCCCGAAGCCTACCGTAACAAACGTGTTGTGTTATCTGGTGGCGGCGATTCCGCCCTTGACTGGACCATCTTTTTGGCTGATATAGCCTCAGAAATAACGCTGGTACACCGTGGCGACACTTTTAGAGGTGCACCAGATTCGGCCGATAAAGTTTTTGAGCTGGCTGCGGGCGGGCGCATCAACCTGGTATTACAATCGCACATAACGGGCATAAACGGCAATGGGCATCTGCAGGAAATACATATCATCGATCATGATAAAAACGAGGCGGTCATAGAGGCTGATCATTTGATACCATTGTACGGCCTCACCCCAAAACTTGGCCCCATAGCCGATTGGGGACTGAATATCGACAAGTCGGCTATTGAGGTTAATACCTTCGACTATTCGACTAACGTACCGGGAATTTACGCCATCGGCGATATCAACACCTATCCGGGTAAACTGAAGCTGATCCTATGCGGTTTCCACGAAGCTGCACTGATGGCCCAAAGTGCCTTTAAACATGTCTACCCCGAGCAAAAATTAAGCTTTAAATACACCACTGTTTATGGCGTAACCGCCTTTTGATATGATAACATTGACGATTGAAGATCGCGATGGCAGCCGCCGCCCGGTTGAAATACCCGAAGATATTAACCTTAGCCTGATGGAAGTTCTAAAAGCATCGGAGCATCATATCCTGGCCACCTGTGGCGGCATGGCGCTTTGTGCCACTTGTCATGTTCAGGTTGTGGAAGGACTGGAACAATATTTTCATCCTACCGATACCGAGCTCGATCTGTTAGATACCTTGCCCGATGCCGGGCCGGATAGCCGCCTGGCCTGTCAATTACGCATTAAGGAAGATATGGATGGAATGGTTTTCAGGATAAGGGGAGAAGCGTAAATTACGTCTCGGCTGCTATAAAAAAAGTAAAGAGAGTAAAAACCCTCTTTATAATTAACTCTTAACTGATCTTATCACCGGAATAAAGAACGATAATTAACTATCCGGCATAATAGCCGCAAAGGTAGTATCAGCCAGTTTAAGAATATGTTAAGATAAGGTAATGAATTGGGTAGTTTAAGGATATGACCATTCGAAGATATTTCCTACTATCCTAACGAAAAAGGCATAAAAAAGCCCAAAACAAGTTGTGCCTGGGCTTTAAGCTTTTAGCTACTATGCTTTATCAAAGCTGATACATTCTTTTAGTTCTTTGTCGGTGTAAGCCATGTTATACTGCTTCAGTACATCATCAGGTACACCGTTCCATTGATTGGGGGTGTTACCCATATAACCAACGTCCTTCACCCCTATTTCGGAAGTATAGAAACCTGTGGCGGTAAGGTTACGCACCAGGTTAAAAAATGATACACCCTGGTGCATTTCGGGTTTCGCTTTTTTGGGCCAGGCTATCTCATCCACCATTTCCATTTGCTGGGTATGGCTGCAATCCTTAAATGCCTTTTCATAACGTTTCAGGCACTGCATATCAAGCCAGCGAAGGCCACCACGCATGGGTACCTGGTGTTCGGGCATATCTTTTACAATAAACTCGATAAAGTCAGGCGCCTTCGCGTCCGACGCGCTGCCGCTTACATCATCTTTTGGTATGATAATATCGCCTAAAATGGTTATGGTAGCCATTTCGTTTTCTGTAAAAAATTTAGGCATTTCACGCAGCTTTTTGGCTACTTCCTTTTCTTCGGCCATTCTATCGGCCTGATCGGGCTCTTTTCCGCCGGCAGCAGCGCCTTCGGTTGTTTCCTTAGCCGGCTGTTTACAGGCTTCCACCAAAACCGAGGTGGATATGCCACCTACTACCAATGCTTTTAACGAATCTCTTCTGTTCATGATCCGGAGAATTAAATATTTTGTTTTTTCAATTGGTCAACTATATATTCTGATGCACGCATGCTCAGTGCAAGTATCGTCCAGGTAATATTTTTATCAGCCTGGGATACAAATTGTCCGCCGTCTACACAAAACAGGTTTTTCACATCGTGTGCCTGGCTGTATTTATTCAAAGGCGACTTTTTCGGATCGTTACCCATACGTACCGTGCCTGCTTCGTGGATAATGTTACCCGGGTTGTGCAGCCCATAGTTATTATGCGGACCGTCATCGCCACCCCAGGTTACTACCGCACCCATGCTATGTAATATTTCCTTGAAGGTTTCCTTCATGTGCTTGGCCTGGTTTATCTCGTAATCGCTCCATTTAGTATGGAAGCGTAAAACCGGTATACCATATTTATCCACCACATCCGGGTCTATTTCGCAATAGCTATCCGCGCGGGCTATACCTTCGCCCCGGCCGGCCATACCAACGTGAGCACCAAAGAAATAACGGTAGTCTTCCTTCAATGAAGCGCCATAGCCGCCTGCTTCTTTTTGCTTACCTTTTATCTTGTAAGTACCGTTCAGGTTTTCTATACCCCAGTTGAAACCATATAAAGGCATGCCAAAACCGCCGCCGTACTCAATATGGTAACCACGCGGAAAATCAAGCTTATCTTTTTTATTATCCAGCCACCACGGGGTATAAACGTGCATGCCGCCAACCCCGTCTTCATTATAACGCTTTCTGTCGAACAGTTCGGGTATAATTCCGCCCATATCCGCACCGGTCGAATCGTGCAGGTATTTACCTACAACACCGCTGGAATTTGCTATACCATTAGGGAAACGGGGCGATTTGGAGTTCAGCATCAACCTTGCGCTTTCCGCGGCACTGGCTGCAAGTATTACTGTGCGTCCATAAACCTGGTATTCCTGCATATCTGTTTTATCAACGTATGATACGCCGCTGGCCAAACCATCGCGATTGGTTAATACTTCGCGGGCCATGGCATTTACCACCAGGTCTACGTTCCCGGTTTCAACCGCTGGTTTTACAAGTACCGACGATGATGAAAAATCGCCGTATATTTTGCAGCTCCTGCCGCATTGCGCGCAGTAAAAGCAGGCCTCACGAGTTTTATTAATTTTTTTTGTAAGGATCGATAACCGGGAAGGTATTACAGGTATATTGACATGCCCCGCCGCTTTTTTGATAAAGAGCTCGTGCAAACGCGGCTTCGGCGGCGGCAGGAAAATGCCATCCGGGTCATTATACAGTCCTTCATTGGTGCCGAATACGCCAATCAACTGATCAATTTTATCGTAATAGGGTTTTACATCTTCATAGCCAATCGGCCAGTCATCCCCTAATCCATCAATACTGTAACGTTTAAAATCATTTGGTCCAAAGCGGAGCGATATACGGCCCCAGTGGTTAGTGCGGCCACCCACCATACGTGCACGCCACCATTCCCAATTGCTGCCGTCCTTTTGGGTGTACGGCTCACCGTCTATCTCCCAACCCCAGTAACAACCGTCAAAATCGCCGAAAGGCCTGAACTTGGTGCTTGCACCCCTGCGTGGCGAATCCCAGGGATTTTTTAGTTGTGATGAATTTTCGCGCGGATCGTAGTTCGGCCCTGCTTCAAGTAAACAAACCTTTAAACCGGCATTAGCCAGTACATACGCCGCCATGCCACCCCCTGCTCCCGAACCAACAATGATCGCGTCATACTTTTTAGATTGTTTCTTGATCTGTATATCGTCCATATTTTAGATTTTGAGAATTTACTGTTTAAAAGGATCAAAATGTAGTATCACAAATCTACATTTTGATTCGCTATTTCAAAATCACAGTACCATATCAATTGTATAAAATTTGATACTCAATTATGCGTGCCTTATCATTTTTTACTTCTAATTAAAAAGCATTTAAGTGAGTTACTTATTCAGACATTGTCAGAACAAAGCAAAAAATTGCCCTTAAATCGCTTTAAGTCAACTTTTTTGATGGGAAACCTAAACAATAACCCTTCTGAGAATGTTGTCAAATGGAAATCAATTCGAGAATAAGAAATATTTTTTACTATTATGAAAATAGCGTATATATCTACCTATCCACCGCGCGAATGCGGTATAGCTACATTTAACCAAAACCTGATGTGCGCTATAAATAAAAATTACCCTGAAACGAAAAACCCGGATGAAAATGGTTTTGTGGTGGCATTGAATGACTCCGAAGACCTGAGCGAATACAACTATCCGCCCGAAGTAAAATATATTGTAAGGCAAAATCATCAAAAGGACTATATTAAAGCAGCGGCCTATATTAATTCAAGTGAAGCCGATACATGTGTAATGGAGCATGAATTTGGCATTTATGGCGGCGAAAGCGGCATCTACATTCTTCCCCTTATACATAAACTCGAAAAACCGTTAATTTCTATACTTCATACGGTTTTGCGCGAGCCAAGCTACGTTCAACGGATCATTGTGCGCGAAATTGCGGAGCAATCATCCAAAATTATTGTAATGAGCAAGCGTGCCGTAGAATTTTTAACAAGGATTTACGACATACCCGATACAAAAGTTCAACTTATTGAGCACGGTGTTCCGGATAGTGAGATACCGCAGGAAAACCCTGTTAAAAACTCAGCGGCATTTAAAGATCGCCGTGTACTTTTGACCTTCGGGCTGATAAGCCGTAACAAAGGACTTGAAACTGTTATAAAAGCGTTACCTGCCATTGTAAAAAGAAATCCCGACGTAAACTATGTCGTTTTGGGAAACACGCACCCCGGCGTTAGAAAAAGTTCGGGTGAAGAATATCGTGATTATTTAAAAGATCTTGCTGCCAAACTAAACGTATCCGGTAATCTTACCTTTATTAACAAGTTTGTATCGGAAGATGAGTTAATGAATTACCTGGGCGCCGCAGAAATTTACGTGACGCCTTACCATAATGAGGCACAAATAACAAGCGGCACGCTTTCCTATGCGGTGGGGGCTGGCGCGGCCGTGGTGTCGACACCATACTGGCATGCTACTGAACTGCTTGCCGATAACAGGGGCCGTCTTTTCGACTTCAAGAATTCGGAAGCCCTTGCCGAAACAGTAAATGGCTTGCTTGAGGACGACGCGCAGTTAAAACAATTAAAAGCAAACGCTTATAATTATGGCACCCGCCTGCGCTGGTCGAAAATTGGAGCTGAATACATTAAGGTGGCGCAGGAAGCATGCCTGGCGTACGATTTCAGCGATAAGATATTGAAAAATAGTATTGTTGGCCCCGAAAGAATGCCTGAATTTAGCCTGACTCACGTACTTCGGTTAACAGACGACACGGGTATCATTCAGCATGCAAAATTTGGCATACCTAATTTAAAGGAGGGCTATTGCCTTGATGATAATGCAAGAGCACTGATTATGGCCTTAATGGCTTACCAGCAAAACAAGACCCCCGAAGCATTTGAATTGTTGCCGGTATATTTAAGCTATATCCATTACATGCAGCTTGATGATGGCAATTTTAGGAACTTTTTGACTTTTGACCGTCAATATTTGGATGAAGTTGGTTCTGAAGATTCGTTTGGCCGGACGATATGGGCGCTCGGATATTTGATCGAGTGTGCGGCAAGTAATTCTTACCGCGAGTTTGCGCTCGAAATGTTTCATCGCTCTGTTCCGCATTTTAAAGCTTTGCAGCATTTACGGGGCATGGGGAATACCATCATCGGGGTGAGTTTGTGCCTGAAAGTATTCCCTACAGATGAAGGGTTACTGAATGAATTGATCAGGCTTACCGAACCACTGATCAATGCGTATGAAAAACATTGTTCGCCCGATTGGCAGTGGTTTGAAGATAAAATGACCTATGATAATGCAATATTGCCGCTTGCTTTATTATATTCTTCTGAAATTACCGGGAACGAAAAGGCCCGGCAAATAGCTTTGAAAACCATGGCTTTCCTGGACGAGTTGACTTTATCCAACGGGTATTTAAGTCCGGTTGGCAACGATGGCTGGTATTACCGTGGCGGTACGTTTCCAACCTTTGACCAACAGGCTATTGAAACTATGGCAATGGTGCTCATGAATTTCCAGGGTTACCAGATTTTCAGAACACCCGAATACCTCGAAAAAATGTTCCTTTGTTACAAGTGGTTCCTGGGTGAAAACACGCTGAGGGCGCCATTATACGATCATGAAACCAAAGGGTGCTGCGACGGACTGCTTCACGCGGGGATAAATCGCAACCAAGGCGCAGAGAGCACCCTCGCCTACCTTATATCCCACCTGGCTATGCAAAAAGCGTTCGAACTGCAATACGAATACGAAAAATCGGGCAAAAAACTGGAGGCTTGCTAATTATACTGCTTGGCCTGTGATCTTTCATATTCGCGGGTTACCTTCAGATCGTTTTTCAATTTTCCGATAAAGCTATCCAGATCCACTTCAGCAAATGAAGTAAATGAGTCGGATATGCCATACGGGATGATCAATTTGCCATTGTGGATAATAGAGCCGCATGAATAGATAACATTCGGTACATAGCCTTCGCGTTCATCGCTGTTAGGTGTCAGTAATGGTTCATTTAACCGGCCTATTTCAATGGTCGGGTCATCCAGTTTCAGCAGGCTGGCGCTTAAAACATACCTTCTCATCGGACCGACGCCATGTGTTATCACCAGCCAGCCATGTTCAGTTTCGATCGGCGACCCGCAATTGCCGATGTGAATGAATTCCCACGAGAATTTAGGCCGTTGTATCATTATAGGTTCGCTCCACATGCTTATACTGTCTGAATACATCACATAATTGTTGCACCCGTCTATGCGCGAAAGCATGGCATACTTGCCATTTATTTTGCGCGGAAAAAGGGCAAGATTTTTATTCTGCGCCCCATCGCCAAACAGGGGTATCATTTTAAAAATCCGAAAATCATCTGTTTGCAATAGCTTGGGCATTATCAGCGAACCATCGTAGGCCGTATAGGTAGCATAATAAGTGGATATGCCATTCTCATTAAAAAATTTAACGAAGCGGGCATCTTCTATTCCCCTGCGCTCATATTCCGAAACCGGGAAAATTACCCTGTCAGAGATATCGGTATCCAGCGAGAAGGCTATTTCGTAGTATGAATCTGCCAACCACAGTACCTTGTCATATTCAAGCCTCCTGATCTGGTCTTCCTCCAGTTTCTGCGACTCAGTTATAACCCGGTGCAAATTCGAATATTCAAAGTGCTCGTCAAGCTGCGATTCGATCTCTTTCAGTACGTGAATGTTCAGCTTAGTTGTGATGGCCTTATCAAAGAAAAGCTTTTTATCATAACGCACGTTTCTTACTACCTCAGCTTCGTCTATGTAATTGCCCGATGGGGTTATCGTGATATTATTGTCTTTGTCAAACAAAGCCCGCCTGAAGGTTATCGAAGATATATGCCCTTCGCCTACAGCCCTGAAGCTAATGATCATCCGCTTTTCACCATCCTTCAATTCATTCTGATCCGGGTCCTCTACGATCGACGGATTAAAAAAAGCCGCCGACTCTATCGAATATTCGTGTGTAAAATAAGACCCTATCAGCAATTTGCGGTACAATGAAATTGATTTATAATCGATCTTCAATTCCTCAAAAATTGGCTTTAATTTATCGCAATGCCTGTCCAGTATCCTGGTTATATTCCTGTGCCGCTTTGAATATTCCTGCAATAAAGGCGAAATGATACCAAAGGTAACCTCTTCGCTTATACTCATTACATTTTTAATTAGCTCTTTAGCCCGGTCGTTCCCGTTAAAAAAGAACCTGGCTATAACACGTTTAGGATCAGGGTTTACGCGAACCGGCTTTCGGTCAATTTGAAGTCTCATAAAATAAACAGATTCAGATACGTACAGATTAAACTGGATGCTCTTTGCTTCTTTAGCCGCGGGCAACAACCAGTTTTCAATAAATTAAGGAAAAAACGCCTCAGATGTTTGAATTTTTAGCATTTTGTTATATCATGCTGTTGCGTTTCACCAGGTAGGCCTTCAATATTTCATTGTACCCATCATGAATATTGGCATCCACCAGGTCGATATGGTATTGGGCGCATTTCAGCTCCAATTGGTGCCGGTAGTTATCCAGGTTAGCTTTATAAGCGTCCCGTATTTTGCCGGGATGCACTTTCAATTCCTCCCCGCTTTCGATATCTATAAAATGGTGCGGGCGATTGTCAAAATCAAAATCCACTTCTTTTTTCCGGTCATTCACATTAAATATAACCACCTCGTGCTTGTTATATTTTAAATGCTGTATAGCAGCAAACAGGGCGCTCAGTTTCTCTTCGGTAAACTTATTTTCGAGCATATCGCTGAAAATAATGATCATGGAACGCGTGTGCACCTCTTCGGCTACATGGTGTAACACATCGGTTATGTTTGTTGCTGCGTTTGTTTTGGGCTGATGGTAAGCCTTCTCCAGTTCAGCATATAAATGAAATAGGTGCGATGATGTCGACCGCGCACGGCTTAACCTATCGATCTTGTCTGAAAACAGGCACAACCCAAAAGCATCCCTTTGTTTTTTGAACAGGTACATCAGCGAAGCCACGGCATAAATAGAAAACTGCAGCTTATTCAGTCCTTTATCCGGAAAATTCATAGACGAGGAAGTATCCAGCAGCAGGTAGCAGCGCAGGTTGGTTTCTTCCTCAAATTGCTTTACAAACAGCTTATCCGTACGGGCAAATAACTTCCAGTCGATGTTCTTTACAGATTCACCATTATTATAAAGGCGGTGCTCCGCAAATTCTACCGAAAAACCATGAAAAGGACTTTGGTGTAAGCCGGTAATAAAGCCTTCCACCACCTGCCGGGCCAATAATTCAAGATTTGCTAAATGACGTATGTCCTGTTCTTCCCTTAATGAAGGCATATCGCTAATGTAGGTTACGGGGCTTAAGATTACAAGTAAAAAACCCGATAAACGAAATATTATTATAGATGAAAGACAAGCAATTTGGCGTTCCTGCTAATAGCCTGTATATCAGCAGTGTTCACGCAAACGCCGCTTGCCAAACACAACAGCAACGCAATTATCTGGTAATCAGGTGTTTTACTTTTACAAAAGACCAAAAAGTGGCCTATTTTTGATGTTTTCGTGAACACCTGGCTATAACACGCTGATAAACAATAATTTACCACTCCATTGAACTTGTCACTTATAATATAACTTAAGCTACTTATTTTCAATGCGTTACGCGCAACTTTCGGGCAACTTAAGGATCAATTTTAAATACTTTCGATCGTTATAAGGTAAGTTATTTAATATCAACCAGTTAATGAGTTTTTACTTACCGCGTTTTCACCCTAAAAATGCCCCTTTCACAGCCTGATCTTGCCTGAAACGGTCTTTTTTTGCACAAAAAAGGCCGGTTCCTGGAATATCCCGGACCGGCCACTTTTATGCTGATTGATTGATTTATGCTAACTGTTTGTCAAGCTTGCCTGCCAGCACAGATTTCGGAACAGCGCCTATCTGTTTGTCAACTATTTCACCTTTATTGAAATACAATAAAGCCGGGATGTTGCGGATGCCGAACTTCATCGATATACCGGGGTTGTTGTCAACGTTTACCTTGCCTACAACAGCCTTGCCGCTGTATTCCTTTGAGATCTCCTCAACTACCGGGCCTACCATCCTACACGGACCGCACCATTCTGCCCAAAAGTCAACTAAAACCGGTTTATCTGATTTAAGGACTAACTCCTCAAAGTTTGCATCAGTTATTTCTAAAGCCATATCTCTTAATTTTAAATTTTTGCTTACAAATGTATATATTCAAATAGCTTGCCACAACCGCCCGGCTGACATTGTGACAATGCGATTATCCAACCGCCGTACCCTAACTTTTGGGTGACAATAAAAATAGTGTTTAAACGCATTAAATGGCAATTTAATTATTAACACCGTTTGCAGTTGTGGCAGGTTATCAACACCGGGTATAGCAAAAAGTCAGTCTTTTTTCCTGAATTCCAATACCTTAGCTTTAATGTATTGGATCATATCATAATCACTTGCCTTGCGCACCCAATCAGCCTTGGGGTAATATTTGTCTATAAACAAGTTCAGCGAATCGCCCTGTAAATGGGTCACCTGCGTTACCAGGCCGCGGTTAAACCTGGTCCGCACATAGTCAGCTTCTTCATCGCGCAGCAGCTCCTTTTTTAGTTTATATTTTGGGTCGCTTTTACGCGTAGCTGCCTGGAACAAGGTAAGCAGATCGATACTGACAAAAGCAAACGGAACATTGGAGGGTGGCGAAACAAAAGCATCCTTAACCTTTGGCGGCTGGTAATTAAATACCTGTGAATAGTCTTTACGCAAAGCAATAGAATCCTTTTTATGATTCCGGGCGGCTTTTACAGCCACTTCCTTAAGCAGGATCGGGGCTTGCTTTAGCTTTACAATTATATTAGTTTGCTTTAGGCCGGTAACTGCAAACACGTATTCCTTATATCCAACGGAAAATATTTTGATGGTATCCCCCGGACCAGAAACGTTCACGCTGAAATCACCATAAATATTGCTGGAAGTTTGATGGCCTGAATGGGTAACGATGGTCGCTGTAAGAGGCTTGCTTGTGCTGTCGGCCAGGATTCTGCCATTTATGGTTTGTGCATTTGCACCAACACAAAAAAACAATAACCCGATAATTAACCATTGCATACCCTAAGTTAGGGTATCTGTTATTTTGCTGTTAATGGTTTAACATTATTTAACGGACGGGTTACCTGCGATATTTCTTTGAGGGCTTGCGGCTGGTATGATAAATAGCAGCTATGTAAATGGCGTTTTCCCTTTTACTTATTTTATAAACTATCATATAAGGAAAAACTTCTGTGTTGCTTTCCCTATAATTACCCTTCTTAACTGGATAGAATTCAGGGTTTTTGACGACTCGCTCTATCTGTTTCGATACAGCCGACTTAAACCTTTGCCCCAATCCGGGAGTATGCCTTTCATACCAATAGCAGGCGTCGAGATATTCTTTTTCGGCTTCGGGGTGGAATATTACCTCAAAATCCACTGCCTTTTAGAATTTGGCTTTTACTTGCTCCCAGGTAGAACCTTTTATTTTCCCGCTTTCGAGTTCTTCAATACGGCGGTCAAGTTCTTCAATGAAATCTTTATCTTTCCAGAGATCCAATTGTTCTATCAGCTCATCCTCAACCATGGTGTATATCGCCTGAACTTTCTTATCATCTGCAAAACGGATGTACTCCGTTAATCGCTCTCTTATTTTCGCAGTGGTCATCTATCAAATTTACGATAACAGATCAAATTCAACAACTAATTCAACATCGGCTGCACATGCGTCAAATTATGTATCTCTTCCAGCAGGTCGTCGCTGGGGTTTACTTTGAAGGTCTTAGATGGCAGCTCAACCAGTAATGCTTCCTCGATATCCTTCACCATAAACCGGAGCGTGCAGTTTTTAACCGGGTATTTTTGGTTATTGGTTTCCACTATCTGTTGCAGGCAATCCATCAGGTCGTTATTCACCGAGTTCAGTTCCAGGCACACGGTCATCGATTTGGCCATTTTATCCCTGATCTCTGTAAGCAGCACGATCGAATTGATGCGCATATCCCAATTATCCTTCTGCCTGAATTTCTCCTCGATGCTACCCCTCAGTTGCAGAAAATAATCATTTACCAACAGGTTCCTGAATTTCACATAATCGTCCCCAAACAGCGCAAATTCATAAGAATCATTATAATCTTCCAGCACAAATGTGCCAAAAGGCTTACCCGTTTTGGTCATTTTATGCTGAACGTTAGATACCAGCCCGCCCACACACAACTCTCCTTTTTTACGTAAATCGGCAAACGCAGCTTTAATATCATCGCCGCCTTCGCCCGACCTGGCTTTTTGAATAGTAACCAGGTCTGTTACCGTGCTGTTGCAATAACGCTGCAGCTCCAGTTTATAATTATCCAGCGGGTGCCCGGTCAGATATATACCGATGACATCCTTTTCGTATTTCAGCTTTTCTATCAGCGGAAACTCTTCAGCCTCCGGCAATGGCGGTTCTGGAATGTAAGAAGCTACCCCGCCGCCAAACAGCGATGCCTGCGAACTGCTTTGGGTATTCTGGTAATCGTTGGCATATTTGATCATCCGCTCTATACCATTCAGCAAGCCATTCTCCGTTTTGGCAAAAAACTGGGCACGGTTATACTTAAATTCATCAAAAGCGCCACTGTAAACCAGGTTTTCGTATGATTTTTTGTTCACCGCCCTTACATTTGACCGCCGTGCGAAATCATAAATGCTTTCATACGGGCCATTCGCCGTACGCTCCTCTATAATACTTTCAATGGCCTTTTCGCCAACACCTTTAACGCCGGTCAAGCCAAAGCGCACCTCGCCTTTTTTATTCACGGCAAACGCCATGTCCGATTCGTTAATATCCGGCCCCAGCACCGGCACACCCATCCTGCGGCATTCCTCCATAAAGAAGGATATCTTTTCAATGCTATTCTGGTTGTTCAATACCGCGGCCATATATTCGGCCGGGTAATGTGCCTTCAAATAAGCCGTTTGATAAGCTACAAAGGCGTAACAGGTAGAGTGCGATTTGTTGAAGGCGTACTGCGCAAAAGCTTTCCAGTCGGTCCATATCTTGGTCAGTTTATCTTTAGGGTGACCTTTCGCCGCCGCCCCTTCCATAAACTGGGCCTCCATTTTATTCAGTACCTCTATCTGCTTTTTACCCATCGCCTTACGCAGCACGTCGGCGTCACCCTTACTAAAGCCTGCCAGTTTCTGCGATAAAAGCATCACCTGTTCCTGGTAAACCGTAATGCCGTAGGTTTCGCCCAGGTATTCCTCCATGTCGTCCAGGTCAAAGGTGATCGGCTCCAGGCCGTGCTTACGCTTGATAAAGTTGGGGATATACTCTATCGGCCCCGGGCGGTAAAGCGCGTTCATGGCGATAAGGTCCTCAAATTTATCCGGCTTCAGGTCGCGCAGGTACATTTGCATACCGTCACTTTCAAACTGGAAAGTACCGTTGGTATCGCCTTTTTGATATAGCTCAAAGGTTTTCTCATCCTCCAGCGATATATAATCTATATCGATATCGACATCATGATTTTGCTTAATAAGCCTTAACGCATCTTTAATAATGGTGAGCGTTTTTAGCCCCAGGAAGTCCATCTTGATAACGCCGGCATCTTCAATCACACGACCATCGAATTGTGTAACCAGCAGGTCCGAATCCTTTGCTGTCGCTACCGGAACAATATTGGTCAGGTCGTCCGGCGCAATGATGATACCCGCTGCGTGAACACCCGTATTACGCACCGACCCTTCCAATTTTTCCGCTTCGCGAAGTACGATGCCCTTGATGCCAGGATCCTTGTAAATTTCTTTCAGCTCGGGCACCTGGTCTATCGCTCCCTTCAAAGTGATACCCAAAGTTTCGGGAACCAGCTTCTTCAGTGCGTTAACATCGGACAACGGCATATCCAGTACCCGGCCCACATCCTGTATACTGGTACGGGCAGCCATGGAACCATAAGTGATGATCTGCGCTACCTGGTTCTTACCGTATTTGTCAACTACGTAATCGATAACCTTCTGGCGCCCGGCATCATCAAAGTCCGTATCAATATCGGGCATCGACTTACGGTCCGGATTCAAAAACCTTTCGAACAGCAGGTTGTATTTTAACGGGTCGATATTAGTAATACCCGTACAATAAGCTACCACCGACCCCGCCGCCGAGCCACGGCCCGGACCAATAAATACGCCCATATTGCGCCCCTCTTTAATAAAGTCGGCCACGATCAGGAAGTACCCGGCAAAACCCATGGTACGGATAGTAAACAGCTCAAAATTGATACGTTCTTCCGCCTCAGGCGTGATCTCTTTGTAGCGCTCTTTCGCACCAACAAAGGTCAGGTGCTTCAGGTATTCCCACTGGTTCAGCGTATCTGCGTCGGGCGTATTATGTATCTTAAATTCCGGGGGTATCACGAAGTTTGGCAGCATGATATCCCGCTTCAGCTTCAGTACTTCCACCTTGTCAACTATCTCGTTGGTATTATCGAGTGATTCTGGCAGATCATGAAACAGTTTACCCATTTCAGCCTGCGTTTTAAAGTAGAACTGGTCGTTGGGGAAACCAAAGCGATAGCCCTTTCCGCCTTCCTCATCCGTGGCTATAGGCGTACTTTGCATATCGCCGGTATTCACGCAAAGCAAAATATCATGTGCATTCGAATCCTGCTGATCCACATAATGTGAATCGTTCGAGCAGATCATTTTTACATTATGCTTTTTAGCATACTTAACCAGCGTGTTATTAATAATTTCTTGCTCAGGAATATTGTGCCGTTGCACCTCGATATAATAATCCTCGCCAAACAGGTCGAGCCACCATTTGAATTCCTCTTCGGCTTCCTCTTCGGTCTTTTTCAATATCGCCTGCGGAACCGAGGCACCAATGCAGCAGGTAGTGGCTATCAGCCCCTTATGATATTTCAGTATAAGTTCCTTATCTATCCTGGGCCATTTGCTGTATAATCCTTCGATATAACCAAGCGAGCACAACTTTACCAGGTTACGGTAGCCTTCGGCATTTTTGGCCAGCAAAAGCTGGTGATAGCGAACATCCTTTTTTTCCTTGGTGAATTGTTTTTTATGGCGGTCATCAACCACATAAAACTCACAACCTACAATGGGTTTAACATTATGCTTACCAGCCTCAGCCACAAACTTAAACACGCCGAACATATTACCGTGGTCGGTAATGGCCAGGGCCTTCATGCCGTCGGCAGCCGCTTTTTTATACAGCTTGGATATATCGGCGGCCCCGTCTAATAGCGAGAATTGGGTATGTACGTGTAAGTGTGAAAAATCTGGCATAACTAATCTGGATCAACTTTCCCTGTGGATTACAAATCTAAAAAATCACAGGAAATTAAGCAGTACATTTAATCCACATTTATCCTGATCTTAACATCTTAATTATGAATTCCTGTTGGCTGGCTGTTAAAATAAATCCTATCATTGCAGCATGACGACAACGGTTCCCCTGCATATAATCGACCTTCATGAGGATGGCTATCATCCGCTGGTGGAGGTCTCTATTTTTGGCAAACCATTTACGCTTGTGCTGGATACCGGCGCTTCAAAAACAGCATTCGATCATGGCGCTTTATTGAATGAGGATGCAAAACTGGAGGTAAGTGACAGGCTGTCAACCGGCCTCGGCACTAACGATATGGCATCCTCAACCGCTATCATCCGCGATATGAAAATAGGCGATCTGCAAATTGATGAGTTTGAAGTAGCAGTGCTGGATCTTTCCACCATCAATATCGCATACCGCCAACTGAACCACCCCGAGGTATTAGGTGTTTTGGGGGGCGATATCCTGATGAAATATAAAGCGGTAATAGATTATGGCGCCGGAACCTTAACGCTCGGACATACCCGGTAAACTAAAAGGGCCCCATCCTTTTATTTTGGACGGGGCCTTTTCAATATACCTCCCCTTAAGGGCGGGGATTGATTGTTAAACGCCTTTAAAAGCAATTAATTATAACTTCACAAATTTAGCTTCACCAACCAGGCTCCTGTCTTTGCTGTTCAGCACACGTACCAGGTAAGTTCCTGTAAGCAAGCTGCTTATATTCGACTGCCAGTCGGCCCTGGACGATAGTACCTGCCGCACAATTACGCCCGAGCTATTGGTCACCAGGATATTATACCGGTCAACATCCCTGGTTTTGGTTACAATGCATAAGTTGATGGAATTTTTGGCCGGGTTTGGATAAACGCAAACTACCCGGTTATCGCGGTTTATAATATCCACTTTCTGCGTTTGCGAATAAGTGACATTATTATCGATATCTACCTGTTTCAGGCGGTAAAGATTTGTGCCGTACGAAGGATTATTATCCAGGTAACTATAATTACCTGCATCGGTTGATGTGAACCCTGTCAGCACGTTGAAAGTTTTGCCGTTATCGGTGCTTCTTTCAACCGTAAACCGGGTATAGTCGGCTTCGTTTTTAGTTTTCCATTGCAGCTGTACCTGTGGCACTATACCTGTCCGTTGAGCATCAAAGCTCAGCAGTTCGCATTGCTTAGCCGGATCTTCACTTATTACCAGGCTAAAGCGACTTGCTCCAAAAGTGGTCGTATCTGCTGTATTAATGGCAAAACTATAGGTAGCGGCCTTTCGCAGATCAACGGAATCCCTTGTATAAGCATCCTTCAGCGCTACGGTATATAACTGTGGTATACCCTGTATACTTTTCAATGCTAAATTGTAATTACCGCTTACTGTTGCCGAAACCTTCAATGGTATCGTACGGTTTTTTGACCATGGCATCTGGTTAATACCTAACGGCACCTGGTCGCGCGACATGCTTGCCAAACTAACCTTACCCGTACCATTCCGGTAACGTGCATCTTCTTTTAAATCATATTGGGGCTTTGTATTAAAGCTGAAATTAATAAGAGTTTCATCTGTATTTACCGAATCTGCCGACATCAGCAAACGTATCGACTGCTTTGTATTGCCCACAGGCGGCTTTTTGGCCATAAATAAGCTGATGGCTGCCGGTTGCGTATTTGTTTTTGCGGCCTCGGTGAATGTAAGCGTATTGGTACCACCAGGGGTTGCCTGCACAAAAAACCCTACCCCGCTGGGGATGATATTGGTGGCATTATTGGTACCGCCTACACCCGGCGCGTAGTACCCATAGTTACCGCTGGAAGTTTGCCCGGTGGGATTCATAAGGGCTATTATTGGCGAAAGACCGGGGCCATATATTGGCGACGATGGGTTCGAGTCGCTAAACGTGTCCCAATCAATCGAACTTGCATAAGGATTACCCACGAGATTAAACCCTTCTATTGCCGCATTGCCCGATGTAACGGAGTAAAGTAGTTCAGGCGTTCCTGTATACCAATGGCTCACAGTTATCGCTCCCTGGTTCAAAAGACCCTTTGCGTTCAGGGTGTCGTCGGTTGCGGCTGCCCCTGCGGTGGTAAGTTCGGTAAGCGTCTTCTGATTTCTGCTTCCCCTGAAATAAAATAAATAGCCGTTGCCTATAGGTATGCTATAATTTTGTCCGTCATTGTCAATGGTATAGCTTGGACTATTGCTTATATAGCCTATGCCCCTAAAGTTCCCGCTTGTAAATGTTGAATTATTAGGTACCAGGTTCTCGCGAAAAAGATAAAGCGTCGGGTTGCCTGCTTTGTCAAAACCGCCCGGCGTACCGGCTGTTCCGGTCAGGTAGGTATTGTTCAGTAAATAATTTATGCTGTATACCTTGTTGCCGTGGGTATCCGTCGCAGCATCGCCCGCAGAAGTTGTATCCGTAACCGGTGATGAAACCAAACGATAGCTCCGATAGGCATTTACGTAACGCTGCACATCGACAACACCGTTTATGGCGCAGTCGGACGGGATAGCTGCAACAGTTGCCGAACCGTCCGCATCCGAATTAAGTGTTAACTTGCCGTTTGCGTTAAGTTGCGAAAAATTGCTCATGGTTAATACGCCCTGGCTCGATATATGAAAACTACCTGCGTTCATATCGTAAATGCCCCCGCCGGCAAAAGCCAGGTTGGTAAACAACTGCGGACCGACCGTAGTAAGCATTTCCTCGGCTCCCGAGTTAAAAGTGACAGCGGCGGTACCGAAATTTGACGTGCCTGCGTTATTAAACGATGCACTTATGAAAATAGGCCTTGTGCCCGCATTAAATATTGAACCTGCTCCTGTAGTGTAATTGCCGCCAACAAGCAACGCACAATTATTGGTTGCAAAATCAACCACTTCGGTGCCCGGCGCCAGGGTAAAATTACCGGAGACGATCAATGTGCCCGTTGGTGAATCAGCGTGCATAATTTTAGTACCCGAGCCGGAAAACCCGAGATTCTGGTAAACCACAAAATCGTCGAGAGGGTCGTTATCAACATAATTATCCACCGTAGAGCCGCTTACATTATTATATACTTCCTGGTCGGTGGTACCTGTATAATTTACCGTGGATGTTCCGTTGCCACCGGCTTGCACTACGTTATAAAAATCAAATTTATTTCCTACGTTCCCGCTCTGGCAGTTCAATGCCTGTGCATTTTGCAGGTTAAGCACCGGGCTGTCGCTATTATTAAACAGATCGATAGAAAAGATTGATGCGGGTTCAAACAGACCCGTAAAGCTATTGGCGCCTGCGTCAATTAATTTTATTTGCCCGCCAATGGTCAGGGTACCCTGTGTCAATGAGAATTGTGCATCGCTGTTGCTTAATACCTGCGTGTTGCCGGCATCGTCGCGGCTCTGTGTATTGATGCTGAGGTCGCCTGTGATGTTCATCGTTATCGTCGACCCGCCGGCGGCCGCTCCCAGTATAACTTTGGTAATATTAACCACACCGTCAGCCGTTGGAGCGGTATTGTCGCCCACGGCCAGGCTACCGCAATTAACAGTGCCGCCGCCCTGGATATAAGTTTGTATAGCATTTACCATACTGGTATTACCCGAGTTGAGTACGCCCGCCGTTGTATGCTTTTGAAGCAGCTGACCTGTAACGGTTAATGTAGCTCCTGAATTAATCGTTAAAGTATTGGTTGTTGTACTTGCGCCCGTGATCAGCCTGTCGCCAAAAGTTAGCGAAGCAATGAGATTGGGCAGCGTCGCCGAGACAACCGGCGCATTGGTATAATCATTGTTAACGCCAATATTCACCTGGTCGGTCGACTGCGCGTCACCCGGATAATCTGTGGCCGCGCTGCCGCTTACCTGCCAGTTGCCGGCATTGGCCCAATCGCTGCTAACGGCGCCTGTCCAATCATAAACGGCAGTTGTTGCCGAAGTAACCGTTAAGGTCTGTGTCACGTCAGGAGCTGCCAGGTAACGATTATTGCCGGATTGCGAGGCCGTAATTGTTGCAGACCCTACACCAACGATATGAATTTTGCCGGCAACAATGGTCGCCACGGCGGGATTGCTACTGGCATACGTTACCGTCAAACCCGAGGTGGCCGTTGCACCGGGGTCGAAATCGGGCGTGCCTAAAGCTTTTGCACTAAGGCTAAAATTAATGCTTTGTGTAAAGCAAACCAGGTCTTTATACAATTGAAAATTTAAGAAGGTGTTGTAAACTATGCGATGTCCTTCATCTGTATAGTGAATACCATCGCCATAACCTATTGCCGGAGCGATCTCAAAATTCGTGGACGATACACTTAACAGCGTAAGGAAATTATTTACTATAGGCGTGTTATATGTCGCGTTTAAAGGATATTGTGCCGCCAAAAGACCATTAAACGTACCCAAATTAGCTTGTTGGGCAGGCGATAGCCCACCTGACGACAAGCATACACTCGCACCGTCGAACGCTGTACTGCATCCCGCGTCGGTAGCAAGGTTCCTGGGCTGCGTTCCGGTTAGGATAAAGGGGACGCCAGCTGCCGTTAACGCATTGGTTATGGTTGTATAATTGGCCAAAACCTCCGAGTTTGCATACCCGTTCCTCACATCGTTGGTTGGCAGGCTGATGATGACAAAGGTAGGATTGTAGCTAAGCGCCTTGGTTACGTTATACGAGGGATTTGAAGGATAGCCATCAGCGGCATACGGAGCTCCGGTTGGTAAACAATCAAAAGTTGTATTTCCCGGAAAAGCGATATCAATAACCGTATCGCCGCGGCCGTAAAAATGGAGGTCTTTTTGCAAACGGTAAACCCAGGCAGAATCCTGAACTGATGATTTCCACCCATAGGCGCTCGACGACCCCATTACCACAATGGTGCGCTTTGAGGTATTGGTCAACTGGGCATATCCGGCTTGGACTAAAAAAGTAAGAGCAATAAAAAGCGGAATAAATATCCTTTTTATTGATATCATGTGTTCATGTTTAGATTGGCAGAAGTAAATACGGAACTATTGAATAAGGAGATCGGTGAATCTATTTTCAATATTGATTGTTCCTGTATTTTAACTTATCATGCTGTAAATGTATAACTTATAGTTTAAACAAACAAATACGAAGTTAACTTCTTGTCGTTATCCAGCGTATTTATTACACTATCCGATTTTCTAAAATTATGCCAAAAGGCTGTCACACATTTTCGCGGCATCCGGCAAGCATATTATAACCCTCTGCAAATCATAGCCGTCCTCGTCTTATATCAACCGTCTTTTTATATCAAAAGCCCCATTTGCTTTTGGCAGACGGGGCTTAAAAAAACTTCGGATTAGGGAATTAATTACACATCAATACGCGCATATTTAGCGTTTTTTTCGATAAACTCCCGGCGCGGAGCAACCTCGTCGCCCATCAGCATGGAAAACGTATGATCGCATTCCGCAGCGTTTTCAATGCTCACGCGGCGCAAAGTACGTGTTTGCGGGTTCATCGTGGTTTCCCACAATTGTTCGGCGTTCATTTCACCCAAACCTTTGTAACGCTGGGTGTGAACGCTATCTTCCTTACCGGCGCCCTTAAGTCGTTGTATAGCAGCTTCTCGCTGAGCCTCTGTCCAGCAATATTCCTGTTCTTTCCCTTTTTTTACCAGGTACAGCGGCGGGGTCGCAATATATACGTACCCAAACTCTACCAGTTCTTTCATGTAACGGAAAAAGAAAGTAAGGATCAATGTCGTAATGTGCGAACCGTCCACGTCGGCATCGGTCATGATCACGATCTTGTGATAACGCAGTTTTGTCAGGTTAAGCTCCTTGTCATCTTCCGGCGTACCAATACTCACCCCCAGGCCGGTGAACATGTTCTTTATTTCCTCGTTCTCATATATCTTATGCTCCATGGCCTTTTCCACGTTCAATATCTTACCCCTTAAAGGTAAAATAGCCTGGTATTCGCGGTTGCGTCCCTGTTTAGCGGTACCACCTGCCGAATCACCTTCGACGAGGAATAACTCGCAAAGCGTTGGGTCGCCATTGGCGCAATCGGCAAGCTTGCCGGGCAGTCCCGATCCGCTCATCACATTCTTGCGCTGCACCATTTCGCGGGCCTTACGGGCCGCAGCACGTGCAGTAGCCGCCAGTATCACCTTGTTGACGATCATACGCGCTTCCTTTGGGTTTTCCTCCAGGTAAGCCGACAATATATCACCAACAGCCACATTCACAGCGCCGCTTACTTCGCTGTTACCCAGTTTGGTTTTGGTTTGCCCTTCAAATTGCGGCTCGGCCACTTTAACCGAGATCACCGCCGTCAAACCTTCACGAAAGTCGTCGCCGGTTATATCAACTTTAACATTCTTCAGCAAACCCGATTTATCAGCGTAGCTTTTCAGTGTACGGGTCAACCCCATCCTGAAACCGGCAACATGGGTTCCGCCTTCAATGGTATTGATATTGTTTACGTACGAGTGCACATTCTCCGAATAGGTGTCGTTATACTGCAACGCCAGCTCAACAGGTATGCCCTGTTTCATACCTTCAACATATATAGGCTCAGGTATCAATGCGTTCCTTGTACCATCAAGGTATTTAACAAACTCCTTTAAGCCGCCTTCGGATAAAAAGACTTCCGACAGATACTGACCGTCCTCACCTGTTGCGCGCTCGTCTGTAAGGGTCAGTTTGATCCCTTTATTCAGGAATGCAAGTTCCCGCAAACGGGTTGCCAGTGTTTCGTACTTATATTCTAAAGTTTGGGTAAATATTTCCGGGTCGGGCTGGAAAGTTTGTATAGTTCCCGTCCTGTCTGATACGCCAATCGTCTTCACGTCAAACATGGGTTTGCCACGTTCGTATTCTTGTGTAAATATTTTTCCTTCGCGGTGAACCACCGTTTTAACATGGGTTGAAAGTGCATTAACGCACGATACACCTACCCCGTGCAAACCGCCTGAAACCTTATAAGTGTCTTTGTCGAACTTACCACCGGCGTGCAGTACGGTCATCACAATTTCCAATGCCGATTTCTGTTCTTTTGTATTTATCCCTGTTGGGATGCCGCGCCCGTTATCTTCAACCGTTACCGAATTACCTTTGTGGATGAACACGTTGATGGTATCACAATAACCGGCAAGCGCCTCGTCTATCGAGTTATCTACCACTTCATATACCAAATGATGCAGGCCTTTTGCCCCTGTATCGCCTATATACATCGAAGGGCGTTTTCTTACCGCTTCAAGCCCTTCCAAAACCTGGATATTATCCGCTGAATAATTGGATTTGTCTTTATTTTCTTCGCTCATATTTAGATTAAAAAGCCGCCCCCTTGTCCAGGGACTTTTAACGTACAAAAATACGAAATTTAACCCGCATTAAGGTTAATCTGTGGATAAATAAGGGCGTTGTGAGCAAGCTTTTATAAACATTAGGATACTTGAGATGAAACATTATCTTTGTCAAAATTTTTTAACAGTAAAATGAAAATCAAGGCATCCTCTTTAACAAAACTAAGCATCGCCATATTGGCTGCCGGCAGCCTGGCAGCATGTAATCAGAATAAGGGAACTTCATCAACGCAAAGCACAACCGCTGCGCCGTCAAACTCTCTTGTAGTGTTTGTAAACCAGGATTCCCTGATGGCCAAGTATGATTATGCCAAGGATATGCGCAAACGCCTTGATGACAAAGGTGCGGCAGCTAAAACTGATGTTGGCACCAAGCAACAGGCCATACAGCGCGAAGTAGCCGAATATCAAAAAAATGTAGGCGGCATGAGTGCCAATGAACGTTCGATGACCGAACAGCGTTTACAGCGCGAAAGCCAGGAATTTCAGCAATACCAGCAAAATGCCGGCGCGCAATTTCAGAACGAAACTGCTGATGAAAGTAAAAAACTGTATGACAAGGTGTACGCTTTCAGCAAGCAATATGCTAAGGACAATGGTTACAAAATTATACTGACCTTTCAAACAGGCAACACGCAATTACTATACGGCGACAGCGGCCTTGATGTGACCGGAGACTTCGTAAAGAAATTGAACGACGCCTATTCCAAAGAAAAGAAATAAATTATTTTTCTGAATAATATGATAAAAACCCTGGTTTTAAACCGGGGTTTTTATTTTTGTACCAAATGGAAACGAAGGAGCATGAAAAGTTTATGCGGGTTGCTATACAACTGTCCGAACAAAATGTGAAGGAGGCTGCCGGAGGGCCATTTGGTGCAGTAATTGTAAAAGATGGACAGATCGTTGCCCAAAGCGCCAACAAGGTTGTGCCTCAAAACGACCCGACCGCGCACGCAGAAGTATCGGCTATACGCCTTGCTTGTAAAAAATTAGGCACTTATGACCTGAGCGGCTGTACCATTTATACCAGCTGTGAACCTTGTCCCATGTGTCTTGGGGCAATATATTGGGCGCGTATCGATACTATTTACTATGCTAATACCAAAACCGACGCAGCTGATATAGGGTTCGACGATCATTTTATTTACAGGGAGATCGGGTTACCCCTGGCCGAACGTAAATTGAAAATCACACAGCTATTGCACGACGAAGCATTACCTGTTTTCAAATTATGGCAGTCATCCGGATCAAAAACTGACTATTGACCAACAAAAAAAGCGCCTCCGTTTCGAAAGCGCTTTGTAAATCATAATACATCGCAATATCTTAGCTGATCAGTACGCCGATCTCTTCCTCGTCTCCGCTTATATTGTCCAGGAATTCAAAATGAGAGTTCTTACTGATAAATTCGGGCACGATTTCCTTCATTTTATTTACCAGCGCCATATCGTCATGATGTTTGTTCAGCGTTAGCAGCTCTTCAATATCTTCTACTACTTGTTTGTAAGGATAGGTGATCACCTTGGCTATTTTGATCTTCGGATGATGGGTCGGCATTGTCAATTCTCCCATATTCAACAGTTCTTCGTATAGCTTTTCACCTGGTCTTAACCCTGTATAAACTATCCTTATATCCTTTTCGGGTTGCAGGCCTGCCAATTTGATCATTTTTAGCGCCAGGTCGGTTATCTTCACCGGCTCACCCATATCAAATATGAATATCTCACCACCGCTTCCCATAGTGCCTGCTTCCAGTACCAGTTGTACCGCTTCAGGTATGGTCATAAAATAACGGGTAATATCGGGATGGGTGACCGTAATAGGGCCGCCCTTTTGTATCTGCGCCCTGAAACGCGGTATCACCGAACCGTTCGAACCCAATACATTGCCAAAACGGGTTGTAACAAAACGCGTGGTCGGCACCCCGTGTTTATTATTTGCAGGGCTATCTTTCAGTGACTGAATATATATTTCTGCTATACGTTTGGTAGTACCCATAATATTGGACGGGTTAACCGCTTTATCTGTAGATACCATCACAAACTTACCTGTACCAAACAGTACTGAAAGGTCGGCAACGTGCTTGGTGCCCAATACATTTGCCTGAACAGCTTCAGACGGGTTTTCTTCCATCATCGGCACATGTTTGTATGCGGCCGCGTGGAATACTACCTCGGGCCTGTAATCATCAAACAATTTGTACATACGACGATAATTCCGGATATCAGCTATAAATATTTTGGTACAGATATTTGGAAATTTATCTTCAACTTCCAGTTTCATTTCGTGCAAAGGGGACTCAGCCTGGTCGCACAAAATCACCATTGCTGGCTTATAGCTCAATACCTGGTTAACGATCTCCGACCCGATAGAACCGGCCGCGCCCGTAACAAGCACACGTTTGCCGCACAGGTCTTCTGATATCCTGTTCGTTTCTATCTGGATAGGCTTACGCTGCAGCAAATCCTCTATTCTTAAGTCCTGTATCTGTTGCAAATTCAGTTTACCATATATCCACTGGTCTGACGGGGGAACGGTCATTACCTGTATCCCCAGCGCAAGGCAGTTCTCAAGTGCAGCCTTTTTGGTTTGCGCATCAAGGTCATGGTTCATAATGATCAGCTTATCCACATTGTGCTTTTCTTTCAGCTTTGCCAGCTTATCAATGTGATAAACACGTACCTGCTGAATTTCCTTATCGATCTTTTTGCCCCCATCGTCCACAAAACCAACTACCGAAAAATTGGTTTTCGCACTTGCTTCAAGGGCCTGCTTTACCAGCACGGCATTATGGTCTGAACCGTAAATCAGCACAATGGTCCTTTTTGCGTTGCTATTGTAGTTAAGGTAGAAAAATGCGCTTTTGGCCATGGTACGCAGCAGGATAAGCAAAGTGCTCGACACTGAAAAGTTAACAAGCAACACCAGGTTAACTGTAACAAGGTTAACCTTGATCAAATGCACCACCCAAACGTTGATCACCAAAAGATAGATGAGGCTTGTTAAAAATGCAGAACTGAATATACGGAGAACATCGCGGGTATTGGAATACCTGATGAGCCCGGTATGTGTGCGCAGGGCATACATCACCAGTGTTGAAATACCACAATAAAGACCAGTGTAAATGAAGAAATAACCACGTAGAATATTAACAAATTCAAAACGCTGGACGATAAAATAAGAAGTAGAGAAAGACCAGGTTACAATGATAAGGTCGACAAGCATTATCAACCATCTTGGAACCACCCTGGTAAATAGTAAATATTTTTTCATAAATAAACTAACAGAGGATGTGTAGTAAAAGTAACGTTTTTTTACCAAACAAAAAATAAATACACACCGCAACACTATCGACCAGGCACGGCGTGGTTTAACGAATTTTACGGTAGTAATGTTAACACATGCGTAAAATAAAAGTTTTCGTTTTTTTTAGCCCCAAAAACCCAAAAACTTAATATAAATACCACAAAGAACAAGTATACAGATACTTATTAAAATAATATTTTTCAAAAGTAAATATAAATACTTATAAAAATCTTTAGTTGAAGGTAATATTATTGTTGCCGATAGCTTGTTAAGCCTCATTCGGTATTGTTTTTGCGTAAACGCTTTTCACATTTTTTACCACCCTGTCCAGGTCTGCCCCGGTAAGATTGGAACCAGAAGGGAGGCACAGGCCATTATTAAACAAATCCTCGCTGACACCATTGACATAAGAGCGCGCGCCACTGAACACTGGCTGCAAATGCATCGGTTTCCATAGCGGGCGGGATTCTATGTTCTCACTCTCCAGCGACAGCCTGATGTCCTCGCGCGTTATGCCACCGGTTTTTCGCGGGTCCACTATAATAGTGGTAAGCCAGCGATTGCTAAATACTCCTGCCGGCTCGGGTAAAAAACTGATACCTGCTATGTCCGAAAGATTTTCGACATAGTAGTCATATACTTTTCTGCGTTGTGCTATCCGCTCCCTTAATACCTGCATTTGTCCGCGTCCTATCCCCGCACAAACGTTGCTCATCCGGTAATTATATCCAATTTGCGAATGCTGGTAATGCGGGGCCGCGTCGCGCGCCTGCGTCGCCAGGAAACGGGCCCTGTCAATAAGATCCCCCGAATCAGATATCAATGCCCCACCACCACTTGTAGTGATGATCTTGTTTCCATTGAATGACAATATCCCCATCAGGCCGAAAGTTCCGGCAGGTTTTCCATTAATGGTCGATCCTAACGCTTCCGCAGCATCCTCGATCACCGGAATTCCATATTTCGAAGCTATCGCCGATATCTGTTCCATTTTTGCAGGCATTCCATACAAGTGCACCGGTATTATTGCCTTTGCTTTTTTACCATTAGCTATTCCATCCTGTATTGCTTGCTCCAGCAGTTCGGGCGACATATTCCAGGTTTCAGGCTCACTGTCGATAAAGACCGGGTTGGCCCCCTGGTATGCAATTGGGTTGGCAGATGCCGAAAATGTAAAACTCTGGCAAATTACATCATCGCCGGGGCCTATGCCGAGCATAATGAGCGCAAGATGCAAAGCGGCAGTTCCTGAACTGAGCGCGGCTGCATGTTTTGCCCCGGTAAACGCCTGCAGATCGTGCTCAAAACCGTTCACATGCGGCCCCAGCGGTGCTATCCAGTTAGTATCAAATGCTTCCCTCACAAACTCAAACTCACCGCCGCCCATATGCGGGCTCGAAAGCCATATTTTTGTATTCATAATTATGATTTCAAGATTACACCGCCCCACGAATAGCCTACACCAAATCCGGCCAACAAAATTCGCATGTTCTGTTGTATTTTATTTTGAACGAACGCCTCTTTTAAAACGATTGGAATTGTTGACGAGACGGTATTGCCACAATTCTCCATTTCATATAAAAACTTCTCTTCACTTATCCCGATCTTCTTCCTCAAATGGTTAAGCATGTATTTATTAGCCTGGTGAAAAACAAACAGGTCAACATTATCAAACGACAGATTATTTTTCTCCAGGGTTTGATTAACTAATCCCGGCACCGACTCTATGGTGAAATTGAATATTTCGGAGCCATCCATAAAAAGGTAATAATCGTTACGTTCGCCATTAAATTCGGGTGCATTTTCACCAGGCAGCCCGGCTTTATATTTCGACCCGCTGTTTTTTACGATCAGGTTGTCGGCACCCCTGCCGTCGGTTCCCAAAACAAATTCTTCTATTTCCAAACCATCTCCTTCACCACTAATGAGCGTAGCAGCCGCAGCGTCGCCAAAAATTGTACGATTTCCCCTATCTTTTTCGTGAATGTACTTGCTATAGGTCTCCGAGGTGATCAAAAGAATGTTTTTGGCAATGTTTGCCGCTATAAGACCCTTGGCAAGGCTCAATCCATAAACATACCCCGAACAACCGAGGTTGAAGTCCAATGCCCCGGCCGTAGTTGGTATGCCCAGGCGGTCCTGTACAATACACGCTGTTGTTGGAAGCTGGTAATCAGGGCTTTGCGTGCATAACAAAATATAGTCTATATCCGATTTAGCGACGCCATATTCGTCGAACAGCTTTTGGGCTGCTTTTACGGCCATATCCGAAGTAAATTCATCCGGGGCCGCAATGTGCCTTTCACCTATACCGGTCTTCGTTATTATTTTATCAGCAGACCACTCAGGAAATTCTGCTGAAAGAGCTTCATTGCTCAACACTTTTTCAGGCAGATAGTAGGCTATATATTTAATTCTTGCTTTTTTTAACACCGCTTGTAATCAATTTAATGTAAATCCCCCGTCCATCACCAGGTCCGACCCTGTTATCCACGGGGAATTATCCGACAATAAAAAGGCAACATAGTTCGCAACATCAATGGTACTACCATATCCAAAGGGGTATTTTTTTTCATCTTCTTTCATATCGTCACTTGATATTGCTGAATCTGCCCCATCTGTCATCGGCGTTTTTACGATACCCGGGCTCAATGAGTTTACCCTTATCTTCTGGGCCGCTAATTCAGTTGCAAGCACTTTTGCGAAAGCAGATAATGCAGCCTTTGAAGCCGCGTATACAGCTGTTCCGGCCACGCCCAACTTAGACGACAGTGATGAAATATAAACCAGCGAAGATTGTTTGGCTATTTTTTTTTCTTTTAAAAGGCCTTGAGTCAATAACACCTGGCTTACAAAGTTCACGCTCAGCACTTTGTTGATCTTTTCTTTTGACAGGAACTTTACGGGGCTATAGTCGATAATACCTGCACAGAAAACGGCTCCATCTAGTTTCTCTACCTTTTCCACCAATGCCTTAATATCAGTTTCGGCATCCATATCGGCTATTACCGCAAGGTGCGTTCCCTGGTTATCAAGCAAAGCGGCTGTTTGATTTAACCTATCGTGGTCCCGGCCGGTAATGATCAGCCTGGCTCCAAGTTTTGAAAGTAAAATGGCAATATCTTTTCCTATACCAGATGAAGCGCCGGTAACTAAAATATTTTTCCCCTGCAGATCAAGCATCAAGCCGTCAGTATTTAGTAATTATTTTTTACTTTTTACGATATTAAACAGGTCTTCAATTGTTTGGGCTTGTTTTATCTCGTTGCCGGTAAGTTTCACAGAATACTCTTCATCAACCATGGCGATCATTGACAACGCTGTCATCGAATCCCATTCGTCAAGGTCCTTAAACACGGTGTCTGCCCCAACGGAACCCGGAGCAACATCCTCCAGCTGTTTTTCGAAATTTTGAATGAAAGTATTTAGTTCCATATAATAGATTGTAATTTACAAAGTAGATTTATAACCTGGCACACCAAAATAAAACTCATTATCGTTGATGTTTTTTATAATTAGTGTCGCTGCGCCGACCTTGTTGTTCGACCCGACCTTTTTATCCTGCACAATGGACGAATTCAAGCCAAAAAAGTTGTTATTACCGATAGTAACGTTGCCTGATATAGCTGAATTTGGATTGAAGACATTACAGTCCCCCATCTTAACATCGTGGCCTACAGATGTTTTCAGATTGAAAACATTAAAATTACCAAGGGCAATATTGTCGGTAAATATACAACCTGATGTTATAATGTTACCCTTTCCTATTATCAAATTTTTATCATAGATAATACTATCATCCGCAATAATATTTGGATAGGATAAATTATTATTCGTTAAACGGGCTGTAACCTTGCTGATGGCCTGGGGGTCACCAAGGGCGATAACAACATCAAGCGGGCGTTTGTACTCATTAAGTTCCTTTAAAGTACCCAGGTAATTAAGAGGAATATGGCTGGTGCCGAAACTTACGGAAGGGTTATCGTCAAAAAAACCTAACAGGTTCCATTGTTTCTTTATTTCGTTCAGCTTCTGAATTAAAAGGTATACTTCTCTTCCAAATCCGCCGGCGCCAAAAATTGCTATATCTTTCATGCTTGTTTATCAGACATCAAGTTTCCGGTAAATCGTTCCATTGTGGCAGAAGTTGCCGAACTGATCCCCTCGGATTTAAAAATTTTTATAATCGTTAACCACATTATTTTTACATCCAGTACGAAACTCACATGGTCGACATACCAAACATCATATTTGAATTTTTGTTCCCAGCTAATGGCATTTCGGCCATTTACCTGCGCCCAGCCCGTTATACCTGGTCGCATTTCGTGCCTTCTTTTTTGGAAGTCATCGTACAAAGGTAAGTATTCTACCAATAATGGGCGCGGACCGATCAAACTCATATCGCCTTTCAGTACATTAAGTAACTGGGGTATTTCATCAATAGATGTTTTCCGGACGAATGAACCGATAGGGGTAAGTCTTACGGCGTCAGGAAGCAACCGGCCATTCGCATCCTTCCTGTCGTTCATGGTTTTAAATTTGATGACTTTGAAGATATGTCCGTATTTGCCTGGCCTTGGCTGAACAAAGAACGGGCGCCCTCCGTTGGCAATGGTCAAAAGAATAGTTGCCAGTAAAAATACCGGCGACAGTATGATAAATGCCATAAAAGCTATAAGCCACTCCAATATGATCTTAAAAAAGCTTTTATACATATCCTGTTATTTTTTGGCTATCCTCTCTATTTGTTCCAGGTAGCGCGAGGCAAGCACTTCGCGGTCAAAATTTTCTTTCGCATAATTATAGCCGCTGTCGCCCTCTCTTTTTATCCTGTCAGGGTCGGTTATATATTGCCTGATAATGATATCGTATTGCTCTGTATTTTCAGGTTCCACGTAAACGCCGGCTCCCGACGCTTCCACCAATTCCCGCGATACACCATCAATTGCCATTAGTATCGGCTTTCTGCACGACATGTAATCAAAGGTTTTGTTAGAATATACCGTTTTAAAAGTATCAACCTTTTTCAACACAGACGCTCCCATATCCGAGGCCAGTATATACTTAAAAACTTCCTTTTTAGGCACGGGATCCAAAAAAAGCACATTGGTAATGTTCCGTTCCGCTGCCATATTTTTAAGGCGCTCTTTTTCCATACCCTGCCCTATCAATACAAACAGTACATTGGTATCCTGCAATGATTTACCGGCATCCAAAACCTGCTCCAGGTGGTTGGCAACACCATGCGCGCCAACATAAGTAATGACGAATTTCCCATCAAAATTATGCTCTTTACGAAAGGCTTCTGCATCAAAATTCTGCAATAACGTTTCGGATAGACTAAAATCGGCAGCATTAGGGATCATCAGCAGCTTATTTTCGGGTATATTTTTAACCTCTTTCAGCGTCTTATAAAACGCCGGGGTTAAAACATTGATCAATTTGGCTTTCCGGTAAATAAAAGCTTCGAACCAGTAAGCCAGCCTGATGATCACTTTATTGGTTAATACACCAGTATCTATTGCCGACTCCGGCCAAAGGTCCCTTACTTCAAAAACAAGTGGAATTGACTTGAACCGGGAGAGGATATAACCGCTAAAACCAACAAACAATGGCGGCGACGTAACAATTACTACATCAAACTTGCCTTTTGCCTTAAACAAGCCCCCCCATATAGAAGAAAACATAAAAGAGAAATAGCCCCACAACCGGCCCAAAAAGCTTTTATTGTAGGCTTCAGAAACATGGCATCGCCAAACTTTAATATCACCCTGCTGCTTTAATTTAAAATAAAGGCCTTTGTATTCGGGTAGTTTTTCCTTGCCATTAGCATTCATCATCCCGGCCAGCACCGTGATGTCGTGGCCTTTTTCGGCCCACATCTTTGTTATTTCATTCCACCTGGAACCGCCGGAATCGTTTTCTTCTAAATAATATTGATGTAGTAGTAGTATTTTCATTAAATAACGGTTATACGTGTCGCCAATCTATTTTCGTTCGTGGCAAACGCAATTTCGGTGCATTTTTCCTTTTTCCCGTAAAACGAGGAGTAGTACCCTGTGCCTATTGCCGGCTTTAACGTCTGTTCCAAAGCTGTCGACGATTCAAATTTAAGCATTCCGGGGTAACAGGTGTGCCAAAGTTGTGTTAATGCCATCCCCGGCGGTTTGTTGTCTATAATATCTTCCACCTGCCAAATCGCGGCATTTTTGTACACGGTTATTTTGCGCGTATGCCTTATGTTTTTATTGATGTGCTGAAAGGCCCTTATCGTTCCTTCAAATAAAAAATATTCCCCTGTTTCGTTAGTTTTTACTGACTCACATTGCGTCCAATAATACCATATAAACCTCGCCCCCTTTTCCATCTGGTCGTAATCGTCCAGCATAACGGTATTATGCGAGCGGGTACCCATAAAATATTTCAGGTCGGATTGGTCCGCATTATATTTGTAGCTGCCGGCATCATGCAACACATTGATACCCTTGTGCCAGATGTCAAGGTGCAGGTTATCGGCCTGTGAAGGGCGATCCTTGTGGTCGCCGCATCGCACAAAACTGACCGAATCCGCCGATCTGTAAATGTGGTATCCACCTTTATTAAATGAACGGTACCCGGTTTGTATCAATAGATCGCTTTTATATTCGGCCGGCTTCAGCCCGTACCAGTCGCTGTCCTCGTAATGTCCGTACGGCCACTTCATGCCAAGCGCATTGCTTAACGCTTCCAGTTGAGGGCGGTAGTCGCGGAAATGGCTGTCGCTTAATTTAAAAAATAAGGCGCCGTCGTTTGCGCCATAGTTTGGCAGCCAACCTGTCGTTTCGTCCATCGCCGCAGTTAAAAATTGCAGGCTTTTTGCTGCACGATCATAAACCACATCAGCAAAACGTTCATCATTCAACTCAGCCAGCCGGATGGCCCAGGTCATTAGCTGAACCACCACCCGATGATAATTCATGGAGAACTGGAGAAAAGTGCCATCTTCATAAACCTGGTAGGCAATCTCCTCTTCAAACCAGCGTTTACCATCTTTCTTCCATTTAGCTGCGCCAGGCAATTGCGGAAACAAAGTACCTACAATGTACAAAGCCAGTGTTTCTGTAATAGCGTGGTTATTTCGTACAGCTATTCTCGAAAAATCTATGTTATCATACACATGGCGTGTCTGCCAATATAGATAGTGTTGTATTTTATCAAACAACTCTTCCGTGAGCGAAGGCGAATTCCGGTAGTAATACAAGGCAAATATCCAGTTCATCATCCGGAGGGATATTTCCTGGCTGCACTTAAAATTAGGGCCCTGGTTTATCGTATTGGCACCAATCCAATTAGATATCTCGCCGAAAACCGGTACAGAACAATCCTTGCCTGAATGTTTGTCGTAACGTATAAATGTGTACAGGTGCGAAAAACGCGACGGTTCCCAAACAAACTTAATATCACCAGCCGCCTGGCTGTAGTCGTTGATTTCGGTCCAATGTGCCTTGCCGTTGTATGAATAACCAGTATCGGGGTTGGTCAGCCAGTCATAACCCGGGCCAAGTTTATACTCAAGGCTCGAAAAAAAAGTAAAATTATGGGCGGATATTTGGGCATGGTCTTTTTCAAGCTGCTTTGATAATGGAAGGTTAAAGGCGATCTCCTCCCTGCTCTTAAAGAAAAAGGGAATATAATTGCGGCGCCATTCGTCAAGCGAAAGAAAGGTTTTATGGGCGGGTTGTACCGGAAAGGCCTTTTTATGCATTCCCGTCCTTTTTTTAAGTTCGAAGCCAAGCCGGAAGAATATGTATCTCCAGCCCATATTACCAATAAGCTGGCCGGCCCGTTGAACTTTTGCAAACATTACTTAATTTTTCTGCAAAGATATATTAAGTAAATTATCAACTATCCTTTCGGCTACTTTACCATCCCAAAATGGAGGGATACCGCCTTTTTTCCAGTTGCCGCTAAATAATTTTTCAAACGCAGGCTTTATCGCGCCAGGGTTGGTTCCAATTAGTTCATTTGTTCCAATAGTTATGGTCTCCGGCCTTTCGGTATTATCCCTAAGCGTTACACACGGCACGCCCATTACTGTTGTTTCCTCAGTTATTCCACCCGAATCTGTCACAACCAGTTTGGCGCGTTCAACCAGGTAATTAAACTCAAGGTAACTCATAGGTTCAATAAAGTAAAGGTTGGGCGCACTAATACCAAGGCCCTGCAGGTTTTTCGCGGTACGCGGATGCACGGGGAAAACTATTGGCAAACCTTTGCTGTGTTCTATTATCTCGCTCATTAACAGCTTCAACTGCTGCTCCTGGTCAACATTAGCAGGGCGATGCAGGGTAAGCACAAAGTAATTATGGTCGGTTAACTTTGCTTCGTTCCATACGGCAGGCTGTATAAACCTGCTTTTATTTTTCAGAAGCGTGTCTATCATCGTATTTCCTACAAAGAAAATCCGGTCATCAGTTATGCCGCTATTTCGTAGGCTGTCATTTGCAGTGGCCGAAGTAGTGAAAAAATAGTTGGTTATGCTATCGGTCACCAGGCGGTTAATTTCTTCGGGCATGGTCCAATCGCCCGAACGGATACCTGCCTCAACATGCGCCACCTTAACATGCAATTTTTGGGCGGTAATGGCGCAAGCCATAGTAGAGGTAACATCTCCTACTACCAAAACCAAATCAGCAGGGTTAGCTACCAGATCCCTTTCGAATCCTATCATTATTGCAGCGGTTTGCTCCGCCTGCGTACCCCCACCGGCTTCCAGGTTGGCGTCAGGTTCGGGAATGCCTAATTGTTCGAAGAAATCTCCCGACATCTTCTTGTCATAGTGCTGCCCGGTATGTACCAGGCGGTAGTTTATATCATAGTTTTCGGCTTTTTTCTTTTTTATCGCATCAATAATTGGCGCTATTTTCATGAAGTTAGGACGGGCACCGGCTATAATGGTTATGTTCATCTTAGTTATTTTGCTTCTGTGCCCGATAAGCTCTTACTTTTTTCATGGCACTATCTTCGTTTGTTGAGTTTAATCGCTTCAACCTGAACCGGGTTACACCTATTCCATCCGATCTTACAACGGTCCCTTCCGAATCGGTTTTAAAAACATTATCGATATCGTCGTCATCCACTTTAAACAGATTATCGGCGTAAACAAAGTTATGATGAATAGTAACACCCTCTGGAGGGCTAGGACAATTTTTTGTTTTTAGTACCTGCATTTCAAATTTTCCCATAAATATGTTATCTGAAATATCAACACCGTTCACCCTTTTATAATTACACGCATCACCCCCGCGCATAAAAATTATACTGCTGAAATCGGGGCTGTCAAATACATTGTTTGTTATAACATGGCCTATCCCGCTTATCCTTACACCGGCTTTGGTCATAAATTTGTTATTCCTGATCACGCTCGAATCTGAAAGCCGCAGCGAAACTCCCGAACGGCAATTAGTAAATGTGTTGCCTTCTATCAAAACGCCATTGGATTTACAACTGACTGTTTCTGAATCGCCAAAATAGTTCATGAATTTATTATTGATGATCCTGCAATTCGAACGGCTATTACCCAAACCCACCCTAATGGCTTCAAGCGCTTCGCCCTTACGGGCTTTCACATTTTGAAAGGTGCAATTCGAGATCGTGTTATCCTCCCCCGTCCAGCTGTGCGAGTTTACGTGAATAATGGGGAGCCTGTTTTGCTTTCCCTGGAATGTGCAATAATCTACCACGTTATTTCTGCCATATATCTCTACCCAGTAAAATTGCGTCGCCTTATCCTGGTCGTCAAATACATCGGTATAATTAAAGTCGCAATTTCGTATGGCATCACCTATAACAGCTCTTTTTTTATCTCCCATCTGCAAAAGCGCTTCGCTCTCGCGGTAATTGATATTGTTGTTTATAAATGAAACATTTTGAACGGTAATATAATTCCCCACAACTAAAATGGCACTGTTGCCATTTATCGTTGTTTTCCCTGCAACGCCTGTTACTGTAAACGGCGAGCCTGATGAACCATAACCGTCAATAATTACTTTGGTATCGTTCAAAACCGCGGGCAAATTATAGGTACCGCCTGGTTTTGCAGTGATGTGCAAGTCTCGGGCAAGGCAGTTTGACTGGCAGAAAGCCACCATTGCTATTGCAGCGAGGCCACTAAAAATGGTATTGCTCAACCGACCAATATTTCTTTTGTTTTTCATGATTTGTAATTTAATTGACAACAACCCAGGCCCCTTCTTTCAGGCTCTGTATAGCTGCAAACGAGGCCTTTGTAGTATTTATTATTTCATCGAACGGAATAAGTGCTGCACCACCGCTTTTTACCCTTTCGGCCAACAGTTTGAATTGTTCTTTATGGCCTTTATCAAGCGTGGTTTTTAATTTCGAAAATCCTTTGAAGCCATAACCCTGTGTAACACGGTAGTTGTCCATTATCGCGGTCCGTTCCTGGGAGTATACTTCAACTCTTTCCTTTGAATATTCTTTTGATCCGTTAGCAAAATAGTTGATCACACCTGTACTTCCATTTTCATACTTCAGAAGTATGGTTGCATTATCCGTATTTTCCTGCGGATTTGTCCCCATGGAATTCATCATTACTGCTTTCACTTTACTCCCTGTCAAAAATGTTATCAGATCTATAAAATGACAGGCTTCGCCAATTATCCGGCCTCCGCCAACATTCATATCGTGTACCCAAACATTCGGCGGTATGTGGCCGGCGTTCATTGTGGCTATTATATTCATCTGTGTGTTCCCCACCAACTGTTTTATCTTCTGTATGTGTGGCGAAAACCTGCGGTTAAAACCAACAGTCAGGGATTTTGTTCCGTCATACGATGTAATAATTTCGTTAAGTTCATCATTGTTCAACGCCAGGGGTTTTTCTACAAACACATGCTTACCGGCTGCCAGCGCCTGCTTAACCATGGACGCATGCTGGTTATGCCTTGTTGTGATCATAACCAGGCCGACTGACTGGTCGGTTAATATCTCTTTATAATCGGTTGTACTTTTACTGATGTTGTGTTTTTTTGCCAGGGCGGTACCTGTTACGCCTCCTGCACTGGCTATAGATACTATAGCAGCCCCCGCCTTTTCCAGAGCGGGCAGCATGGTCATTTTTGTAAAATTCCCTGCACCAATGATCCCGATCCCTGTCCCCGGGCTATCAAATCCGGCTGATCGCAATACAACGGTATTTGAGGCGTCGCTGCTTTCAGGATACTCGAGTATTGACGCTATCGATCCCTTATTACTGATATTATCGTAGATATCCTTATAGTTGTCAAGCGAAACACGTTCGGTGATAAGAGACTTCACATCGAGCTTACCTGCAGAAATAGCCTGCAAAATGGTTTGAAAATTCCGCTTTTCGGTCCACCTCACAAATTGCAACGGATAATCGATACCGGATTGTTCGTAAGATTCATCGTAACGGCCCGGACCGTAAGAACAGGATACCTGGAAGGTCAATTCCTTTTCATAAAACTCTGCCCGGCTGATGTTCAACCCGATTACGCCTACCAGGATAATGCGGCCACGTTTACGGCTCATTTGCGCTGCCTGCGAAATGATATCGTCAGTTTTGGCCGAAGCTGTTATAATTACGCCATCAGCGCCAATATCCCCGGTTTGGTTCATTACCGATTTAACAACATCTTCTCCCTCGCGTGGGTTTATAGCGATGATACCTTTTTTCCTGGCTACCTCTATTTTTTGCGCATCCAGATCGATGCCGATCACCCGGCAACCATTGCTCACCAGTAACTCGGCAGTTAGCAGTCCAATTAGTCCCAAGCCAAAAACTACGATCGTTTCACCTAAAGTTGGTGCGCATAAACGGATGCCCTGTAAACCTATAGAACCGATAACCGTAAAAGCTGCTTCTTCGTCCGTTACATTATCGGGTATTGCAGCAACAAGGTTTTTAGGAACATTTACAAATTCGGCATGCGGCCCGTTGGATGTTACCCTGTCCCCTATCTTAAATTCACTTACGCCATCGCCTACTGCTATTACTTTGCCTACGTTGCAATAGCCCAGCGGCAAAGGCTGGCCTAATTTATTAAATACAGCCTCAAGCGTTGGGGCCAGGCCCTCCGTTTTTATTTTGTCCAACACCTGCTTTACCTTATCGGGCTGCTGCCGGGCTTTCTGTACCAGGTTGGCTTTGCCAAACTCAACCAGCATACGTTCGGTACCTAACGATACAAGCGACCGTGTTGTTTTTATCAAAACATTCCCGCGTGATACTAAAGGGGCCGGAATATCTTCCAATATAGTTTCGCCTGTTTTAAAGGACTGTATAATTTGCTTCATTTATTATTATTGATATTTTCCATTGATAGCTTTACTGTGCAATTTTACTTCAGCAGACGTTTTGAACCTGTCCCGAAGCTTTTTTGCCGGTATACCGGCATATATGGTATACGGCTCTACTGATTTGGTAACAATAGCACCGGTGGCAATTATAGCCCCTTCGCCTATTTCTACGCCATCAAGTACAGTTACCCCGTGACCAAGCCAGCAATCCTTGTTGATAATAACGCCTTTTCTTTCGGCGCGGCCGGTATTCCTGATGGGGGTGCCCGCTATGTCAAACCGATGGTCGCCGCCAACAATCGAAACACGCGATGCCAGCATGGTATAGTCATCTATTTTTAGTGAGTCGATGGACAGGTGACAATTATTTCCGACATAAACACAATCACCAATAACCAGTTCCTTGCAATTGATCAGGTTTCCTCTTCCCATATAAAACTGTTTGCCGTATGACCGGATATGGTAAACAAATTTTAACAAATAATACATCCTAATCCTTTTCAGAAAACTTTTCATAGTATGATGCACTTAATTTCAGCGCTATTTATTTACTACTCGTTACATTTACAAATACGACACGCAGCCGGCTCTGTATACGTATCGCAAAACATCATTACAGCGAGCCAATGGATGTTACCCATCCTTTTATTTTTTAAGCTGATTTTATTTTTCTTAGTTGCGATAACCGGTTGACAATTAATTCCGTTTGTTTTTCGGGATTGTATTTTTCCTGCACTGCCTTAAATGTATTTATTTTAAACTGCTCTTTTTCCAGTGCGTTCAAATTTAAAACTCTTTTAATTTTTTGCGCAAGGGCTGCCCTATCCCCTTCCTTAAACAAAAAACTATTTACCTCATCCACCAACACCTCGGCTTCGGGCTTATGCCTTGCAAAGTTGTCGTTAGTAATTACCGGTGTGCCGTAAGTAAAAGAATGAATAACGGTCAACCCTATCGGTCCGGGGAAAACGCATGCAGCAGCGTCCATAAAGTATCTGCCAATAACGTTTTCGTCGTAAATAGCTCCCAAAAACTTCACACGATCTTCTAACCCCAATGTTCCCGCGTAATTTTTTAAGTTGTCGAGGTGAGGGCCGCTTCCGATGATAACAAGGTCGACCCTTATATTTTCTTCGTTCAGCAATTTCATTGCATCAAAAACCAACTCGAGGTTTCTGTCAGCCAATAAACGTCCCGTAAATACTAAATAAGGGTGAGCGGGGCTCCCGGGTTTTGCTTCTGAATTGATCTTATTGATCGTCTCAACCTGTAACTTAAAATCGAGCGAATTATATATCACCGTCAGGTCGTAAGGATAGCCCATGCTTAAAAGGTTTTCCTTCGCGGCATGGCTGTATAAAAAACCCCCGTCTCTGAATCTTTCGAGGAACCAATACTTAAATGAATTATTTAACGACTTGTGCTTGTTCAACAATCCGTGGCTCCAGAACATACAATGTACACCATTTTTCTGCAACGATCTTACAGCAAACCACGTTGATATGAATTTCCAGTCGCCAAGAAAAATGACAGCATCAAAGCGATTCTTCTTCAGTACACTGTTTAAATTTTTTTGCCATAAAAAATATTTCAAATACCACTTGTTCTTAACCTCTATAAACTTTCCCTTATCCTTAAACTCGTGCAATTTGAGCGACGAGTAGGGCGGGTTGGGATTTTTGCCGGCTATGAAGTAAAAATCAAAAAGTTGGTTGGAATAGAGTTCTTCCAATATGGGGCCCCTGTAGTGTGCGAAGAAGTGGTAGACGATAGCGATTTTCATATAAGATCATTGTAACTGCCTTGCGGAATCTCTACATTACAGGCATGCGCTGGCGGTAAAACTTCGGCTTAAAAATTCTTCGGAACATAACTATAAATGGTAAGGCTATCAGGCAATAGGCAAACCACAGATCCAAACCCGACCCCCTGGCAATTTGCATGAGAGATGCGTACAAATAGAACATCATGATAAAACCTATAGTTGTCCTGTTTTTGATCAGGCCATTAACCAGCACCAGGTAATATTTATTAAAAATGAGATACATGAACGCAAGGATGGGAAAAGAAAACACGTGGAAATTCCAGAAAAGTTCGGCAGGGATCGTTACCGGCAGGCTTCCGCCATGCATTCTGAAATTTGGAGAATAGATAGATGTATAAATATCCACTATACTCCTCGGCTTTTGAACTATCGAAGAGGGTATAAATACAAACAGGCCTTTGGCCAGCGTACTTCCATACAACAGCGGTTGCTGACCGGATATGACGTAATTGATCGGGTTTATCGTATTAACATATGATGAGTTGAGTTCAAGGTTGCTCACCAGCGCCGAAGTAAAATAATCCTCGCCGATATATTTAAAAATAAACCCGTTAGCCTGCCAGAAGCCATGCACCTGGTAATCGCCGTACCCTCTTAAAATTGAGCTTATAAGAATGATGTAAAGAAATACTACCCCAAGTAAAACGGTCAGAAAAACTATTTTAAAGTTTATCTTGATATGCTTAAAACTAAACCCATTTATACATGCTTCATAAAATATCAGCGTAATGAGAATAAAAAAGATTTGTCTTTTACTGTCGTAACTACCTATAGCGAAAAGCAATAGCAGGAAGCCATACACCACAAACCGGGGTTTCAAAGTCAAGTATTTCAGATTCAACAAAAGCAGCATCGTAAATCCTAACTGAATAGGGAAAATATATGCTGCCATAGATGCGTTTGAATCCGATACCTTTACTTTCACAATCGCAAGGGCACAAATAATACCAAGTAAAATAATGATTTTATAATTATTGATATTTCCTGTTTTTCTAAAGGGCTGTACGGTCAGGTCCATATGTTTCGATCTTCGAAGCATCGGAAATGAGGCCAGCACCATAATAAAATTACTGGTGAGTAAAACGCCCACACAAAGATTTAATCGGTGGATATTGCGAAGGGTTGTTAAATATATGTCAGCAAGGCCAATGCTATTGCAGGTGACAAAATGCCCGAATGTCGCTGATAAGCTGATGTATATAAAAGAAAGGAATGAGGGACTCAGATAAACCAGGAAACGGGCTTTTGACTTGTAGTAAAAAAGCAATGTTGCAATAAGCTGAACGGCATACCACCAATAACCATACGCATAAATTAGCTTATCGCTTGCCAGCAACGCCGATAAAATAACTATGATATTGACCAGGATGTAGGAAAACTTCATACAACTAAAAACAAGATCAAATTTATTGCAGTAAACGCGGCGTACTTGCCCAGGTCCCTGGCCGAGCGATTGTACTTGTGCGACAACGCAAGCAAACCTAAAATAAAATAAGTTAAAAACACTGCCCAAACTGCTCCTTCCACTTTCCAGAAAAGGATAAAAAAGTAGGTCATTACAGCCATTATGATAGACGATGTAATGGTAACCGAAGCCAGCGACATTGTTTTTCCCTTTGATGTAAGATTATAATTTGCCATAAAATAAAATGGTAAAAACATGTGGCAAATTAAAATTCTGAGGGCGTTGTTCCATGTATCGTGCGAATATCCATGATAAAACCGCGCTACTATGTTAAACTTGATCAGCGCAAAAAGGAACAATAGCCCAAGTACACCTATCCCCAATGAATATTTTAAGTAAAGGTTTAAAAAATATTCACGCCTGGTCGAAGTTTCTTTATATATCATAGGTTCCATATAGGATGACACCCCTATAAAACAAAAGACAATGGAGCTGCCTATAGCATACGACAGTGAATAGCTGCCCAGCGACTTTGTATCGGTGAAATGAAACAACAAAAACCTGTCGAGCACCGCCATTAACTGAGTGGCAATAGTATGAAAAATAAAGGGCAGTGAAAATCTCAGAAAAAACTTTGACTGTGCCGACCGGAATACCGTTTTAGCAAAATTTCCTGTATAGAAACCTTTGAACAGGATAACAGAAGCAAAACCGCTTATAAGATTAGCGTAAATGTAAGTTTGAGGTAGGGGCCAAATGGCTACTGCTGCAATAATAAATGTCCCCTTCAATCCGATAAAAAGGATACGCACTTTAAAATACCGCGCTACATCATTAATGCTCCTGTAAAAACTGCTTTGTATGATGATCAGGTTTGACAACAACGCGCAGGTCAATACCATCCATAGTTCGGGGATAATAGGAACGGCCATTATTTGCTGAATACCAAACAGCAAACACGTCAGCAGCAATAGCGTACCAATTATATAGGTAACCGCCTGGCTTCGTAACGAATACTTTAAAGGCTTGTTATCGCCAAAGGTGCTGGAGAATTTTAGCGTCAATTTATCAAATCCTGCTATCAGTATAACGCTGAATAGCACTTCGATAGAGATATAGTAGCTGACAATACCGAAATAGCTGCCAGTTAAAAATAAAGGAAGGATCAGTAAGATCAGTTTATTAACTCCTTTATACGTGGCCTCTACGAGCGAATATTTTAAAATTCTTTTGAGCAAAGCGTTATTTATATTTCAGCTTACCATTTTTCCGGAAAGGAAACGGCACATTTTTCAATCTTTAGCAAAAAAATAATCTTCCGTGAGCATACCCTGAAATAGAACAATTCCGATCGTTGATTAAAAATTCAGTCGCATGCTGCAAAACGATCAGCATTAGAAAAAGATATTATAACCTGCCATCGATCAACCCCCTGTCCAGGAAAGCTTTGGTGTCGAAAATGACCCCGTTGTTTCGCTTGATCTTATGATATTCAAAATCGCGGAATTGGTTATGTGCGACAGCTACAACTATGGCATCGTAGATAACGTTGTTCTTCAGTTCATTCAGAATGGTGATACCGTATTCATGTTCAACTTCGTTTACATTGGCCCAGGGATCAAAAATATCCACTTCCAGCCCAAACTGAACCAATTCATGATAAATATCAACCACCCTTGTGTTGCGTACATCAGGACAGTTTTCCTTAAACGTGACACCCATTATCAAAGCTTTCGAGCCTTTTATCTTATGATCCTTGTCGATCATCAGCTTAACTACCTTGTTGGCAACAAACGATCCCATTGTGTCATTTACGCGCCTGCCCGACAGGATCACCTGTGGATGATACCCCAATGATTGCGCCTTGTGCGCCAGGTAATATGGGTCGACGCCAATACAATGCCCCCCCACAAGTCCCGGATTGTATCTTAGAAAGTTCCACTTTGTGGCGGCAGCTTCTATTACATCGTTAGTATCGATGCCTATGCGGTCGAATATCAGCGCAAGTTCATTTACAAAGGAGATATTTACATCGCGCTGGGCATTTTCAATTGCTTTTGAAGCCTCTGCAACCTTTATACTCGGCGCCTTGTGGGTGCCGGCAGTTATGATCGACCGGTATAATGCATCAACCTGGTCTGCTATTTCCGGTGTCGAACCGCTGGTAACCTTTTTTATCTTGGTTAATGTGTTCACTTTGTCGCCGGGATTGATACGTTCAGGCGAATATCCTGCAAAAAAGTCGACATTAAATTTCAATCCGGATGTTTTCTCAAGTACCGGAACGCAGTCTTCCTCGGTACATCCCGGGTAAACCGTGGACTCATAAATAACCAGGTCGCCACTTTTCAGTGCTGTGCCCAGCATAGCCGAGGCTTTGAGTAATGGCGTAAGATCCGGCGCTTTGAACTGATCTATCGGGGTGGGCACAGTTACAATAAAAACATTGCAGGTCTTCAGGTCATCTTTATTTGACGAAAAATGCAGTCCTTCGTCGCCATCATTTTTCTTTTTTTCGATAACCAGTTTAAGGTCATCTATGCTGGCTTCCTTAGTCCGGTCAGTTCCCTCACTAAGCTCTTTTACCCTTTCTTCATTTATGTCGAACCCAAGCACATCGTATTGCTTCGCAAACTCAATAGCAAGTGGCAGGCCCACATAGCCCAATCCAATTATAGCAATTTTAACTTCTTTGGGATTGTGAATATTGATCATTAATTTATTCTGAAATGTTAATTGTTAAAGCGTTACCCCCAGTAATGCCCGGGCGATTATTTTTTCCCAAAAAGTTTTGCAAACCACGATATCTTTTTCTCCTCTTCCTGGTAATACCCTCCGCCATATCCGTAGCCATATCCGTAGCCATATCCATAACCATAGCTTGAAGAATAGTCGATAGAATTGAACACGATGTTGAGATGAGGCAATTTGTTGCCTTTATACAACTCGTCAAGCATGAAAACCTGCTTTTTAAGGGTATAGTTATGCCGCAACATAAATAATGTAGCATTAGCAAATTTCCCAAGTATCTGTGCATCCGTTACCAGCCCAACCGGCGGCGCATCCATTATTATATAGTCGAATTCCTTTTTAAGCTCATTTATCAGTACTTCGATACGGCCATTGGTAAGTAATTCAGCCGGATTCGGGGGTATCTGGCCGCACGTAATAATAAAATAATTGGATTGCTGCGGTATCGGCGTTACTATGTCCTTATACGACATGTTAGATACCAGGTAATTTGACAGGCCCTGGCTATTTGTAACCCCTAAAGCCTGGTGTAATTTTGGCTTGCGGAGATCCAGTTCCAGGATAACCACTTTTTTGCCCGACATGGCCAAACTACCGCCAAGGTTAAGCGACACAAATGATTTACCTTCACCGCTTATCCCTGATGTAAATAACAATACTTTGCTGGTTTGGTCGGCGCTAATGAATTGCAGGTTTGTGCGCAACGCCCTTATTTGTTCGGCAACCATCGAGCGCGGCTTTTCAACTGCAATTAATGGAGTAGACTCATCGGATTGGGCAATTTCGGCAAGTATCGGTATACGTGTGAATTTTTCGATATCGGACCGCTTCTTTATCTTGTTATTAAGCATGTCCCTTATGTATATCACCCCGGTAGGGATTGCTAAGCCCAGGAATACAAAAAGACCCAAAACCAACGGGATCACCGGTTTTACCGGTATGTCGCCGCTGCGTGCAACATCAATGGTCCTGCTATCGGCAAGGTTCGATGCCAGCGACATTGCCTGTTCTTCCCGTTTTTGCAGCAAAAAGTTAAACAGGGTGTTCTTAATATCCTGCTGGCGCATTACGTCGAGCAAACCACGTTCTTTCGACGGTACTTTTTGTATCACCGATTCGAATGTGCTATTCTTATCCTGAAGTTGCTGTTGTGTTACCAGCAACCCCGATTTAAGATTCTGTATCGATTGAGTAATGGCTGATTTAAGCGCTTTTATCTGGTCGTTGATTGAATTGACGATAGGGTTGGTCTCAGGTATTGTTTGCAGCAAACTCGCCTTCCTCAATTCAGCTTCCCCCAATTGGCTTACCAACGCAAGCAACGTGGGATCGTCTATACCAAGCATCGACGGCAATTTTCCCTGTTCATTTTGCACATAGGTCTCCAGGTTCTTCAACACGCTCAGCTGGATATTTACCTTGCTCAGGTCGGCATCATTTTGCTGCACACTTTGCATAAATACTTGCGACTGTGCGCTTATATCCGTTATTCTGTTCGCGGATTTATAACTTTCAACATTTTTTTCAGCAACCCCCAATTCTTCCGACAAACTCTTTAGACGCTCATTTATGAAAGACAATGTGCTTGATGTAACCTTATTTTTATCTTCTATTGCTGCATTATTATATTCATACACCAACCTGTTTAAAATGTCCTTCCCCCGCTGCGGAACCGCGTCCTGAAAAGTAATGATCAGCACGGTTCCTTCCTTACTTACCGGATTGATATTCAATACATTGCTATAATTTTGGTATAGATCCGTAAGTTTATTAAAACCAACATAAAAATCCTGGTTCAGTACTTTATCATCAAATCGCTTGCAGGTTAACTCCAGTAGCCCGAATTCGGTCTGTACCGGCGTATTTATCGGGAACTTTTTACCGTTTATTTCAACAGTCTGTCTATCACGTACCTTAATAGAGATAAGATCCTTATAGCTCTGGTCGTTCGATTTTATGAGTCTTATCTCGAAAGGTAAGTGATCGTTATAGATCGGATACTTTCTAACACTGCCCACGCCGTAGTATGAAACTTCCAGTCCCAAAGCCTTGATCACCTTTTCCATTAAAGTATACGACTTTAATATCTGGACCTCATTGTCGATGATCTTGTCCGAAGTGAACAGGTCCATGCTTTTCAGGATATCATCCCCTGCACCTTGCGTAGCATTGTCTTTATCCTGTTTAATTAAAAGGTCTGTCTCTATCTGAAAAAGAGGAGTGGTTACCTTAATATAGGTAAAAGCAAGGGCTACGGCTAAAATTATTGACACTGCATACCATTTCCAGTAATGCAGATATTTCATCACGAGTTCACCAAAATCGGACCGATCGTCCTCGTCTGTTACCGCACTATATCCCTTAATATCGTTATTATCCATTGATTAAAAATAGTCAAAAATGATCTTTAATTGATAAGTTACTTTGATCTGTAAACAAGCAGTGCAATTGCAGCCAGGGTGCTTAAAGCAACCGGTAAGTATCTTATTACCGGGTCATTTTGCAGGGCCTTAACTCTTCCTTGTTCCACATAAACAAGGTCGCCCGAATGGAGATAATAATAGGGCGATGAGAACACCTCCCTGCTGTTTAGGTTAACTCTTCCAAATTCTTTTTTACCGTCGTCATTACGGATGACAAGTATATTGTCATATCGGGCGAACGGCGTAAGATCGCCGGCCATGGTTATTGCTTCTGGCAGGGTAACCCTTTCGTTCGGAATTACATATACTGATGGGTGCATAACTTCGCCCATTACAGATATTTTATAATTTACAAACCTGACATTTACGGTTGGCTCCTTTAACCAAAATCTTAATTTGTTTTTTATGGTATCCTTTGCCTCGGTAGTTGTTAGTCCCGCAACTTTTACCGAGCCCAAAAGCGGCATTTCGATCTCGCCATTGGCATCAACCAGGTAACCTGTTGAAGCTGACTGCGTTAGTGACGTTTGAGGCACTCCTACAGATGCGTTGCCATTATTATTGGCATCCGGTGCGGCTATGCCGGTGCCCGAACTTCCTGAAAAAGGATTGAAAAAGCTACTTGCCGCCGAACTTAACGAGTTAACCGGTATGGACAAAATATCACCCGACTGTATTTTGGGTATATAAGCTTTTGATACATTTATGGTATCGGGCCAATTGGCTGTGTTTTGAAAGTAAATGAATTTTTTTTGATTAGCGCAGGAGTTAAGAAACACGATAGGGACAAAAAACCACAATATACTCCTGCAGATATTTTTTTTCATGATGTATAGTTGGGGATGGTAAAAATTTTCTTCATGAGGCGTTCGCGGCAAAAATATATTTTTTTATTAATAAAAACGAATTGAGGTGCATGCTACGCAGCCATAACATTGCTGCGCGGCTGCCTGCCCTCCATACTGCGGCCATGATTTAAAACTTTTATTTTCAACAATTTAAACCCCGGATTGATAAAGCAAACTTACTCCCCCTTTTCAAAAAACCCGCTCTTCAACTCATCTATATTTCTCCTGTCACGCTTTGTCGGCCTGCCGGTCCCGCGGTCGCGTTTTAGCAGGGGCGCATGAAACAACGATTTGAACTGGCTGGTCTGCTCCATCGGCGTTTCGTCGTCGAAAAAATTCACCACACTTTTAGCATCCATCCTGTTTTCAAGCAAGCCGGTCACCTTTATCACTTTCCGCTCAATACCCTTGGATACCTGGTACACCTCGCCTATCCTTACCTCGTGCGACGGCTTTATGTTCTGGCCATCCAGCTTTACTCTGCCCGCTTTGCAGGCTTCGGTTGCCAGTGTACGGGTTTTAAATACTCTTATCGCCCACAGGTATTTATCTATTCTCAGTTTTTCCTTTTCCGGCATACTTGAAATAACGTTTTATTAGTATTACAGGTATTAAACTTAAGCAAATATTGCATAAACAAATCTGCACCAAAATCCTTTAATTTGTCAAAAGTTTAATTTTACCGATGCAAAATCTAAAAAAATTGGTCGAAGAGGCCTGGGAAGACCGCAACCTGCTGGCAAATCGTGATTATACAACCGCTATTGAAACGGTGATACAAGGTCTTGACAAAGGCGAAATGCGGGTAGCTGAACCTATTGCACACCGCTGGCATACACACGAATGGATAAAAAAGGCTGTAATACTTTATTTTCCTATACGCAATATGGAAGAGATATCGGTGGGCCCTTTCGTTTTCCATGATAAAATGAAATTGAAAACCGACTATAAAAAAACCGGTGTTCGTGTAGTACCTCACGCCATTGCCCGTTATGGCGCCTACCTGGCCAAAGGCGTCATCATGATGCCATCATATGTTAATATAGGCGCGTATGTAGATGAAGGTACCATGGTTGATACATGGGCCACGGTAGGTTCGTGCGCACAGGTTGGAAAACACTGCCACTTAAGCGGCGGCGTCGGTATCGGCGGCGTATTGGAACCGGTACAGGCTTCACCCGTTATTATTGAGGATAATTGTTTCCTGGGTTCGAGAGCTATCGTAGTTGAAGGTGTGCATCTTGAAAAAGAGGTTGTATTGGGCGCAAACGTAGTTTTGACAGCATCAACCAAGATCATCGATGTGACCGGCGACCGCCCGGTTGAATATAAGGGAATAGTGCCCGAAAGATCTGTTGTTATACCGGGCTCTTATACTAAAACATTCCCCGCCGGCGACTACCAGGTGCCTTGTGCGCTCATCATCGGCAAACGTAAGGAGTCGACAGACAAAAAGACCTCTCTTAATGATGCTTTGAGGGAAAATAACGTAGCAGTATAAATGCGTATCGGGTACGATGCCAAACGCGCTTTTTTAAACCGGACGGGGCTGGGCAACTATAGCCGGTGGCTTATCCGGTCAATGGTGTCGTATTATCCGCAAAATACGTATTTCCTTTACACGCCAAAAATAAGGCACCAAAACGGGCTTAGTTTTCCATCGGGCTTTCAGAATGTGGTGGCCGTTGTTCCGCGTTCCAAATTTTTTACCTCGCTGTGGCGCAGCGCAGGTGTTGTAAAGGATCTGAAACGCGACCAGGTAGACCTTTACCATGGCCTTAGTCACGAGCTTCCCCGGGGTATCGATAAAAAAGGCATCCGATCGGTTGTAACTGTGCATGACTTGATATTTATGCGGTTTCCGCAATATTTCGGTGCTATCAATAGATTGATCTATAGCTCAAAGTTAAAGCATGCCTGCCGTGTGGCTGATAAAATAGTCGCCATAAGCAAACGCACCAAACAGGATCTTATTGATCTTTTAAATATCCCGGCTGAGAAAATCGAAGTGGTATACCAGGGTTGCGATCCCATCTTTAAAAAAGACAGTTCAGAACAGGAAAAACAAGCTGTTTTAAAAAAATATGACCTGCCTGCTGAGTTTATCTTAAGCGTGGGTACCATTGAAGAGCGCAAGAACTTGCTTCAATTGATCAATGCCCTACCGGGGCTGAATTACGATATTAAATTGGTGGTTGTTGGCCGGCAAACTGCTTATTTCAACAAGGTTAAACGAGCTATAGACCTGCATCACATAGCAAACCGTGTAATATTCCTGAATTCAGTGAGCTTCGACGAACTTCCGGCGTTATACCAATCGGCCAAAATTTTCGTCTACCCGTCGCGTTATGAAGGGTTTGGTATACCCGTGCTTGAAGCGCTCTGCTCCGGCGTCCCCGTTATTGCAGCTACCGGTTCGTGCCTGGAAGAAGCGGGCGGACCATGCAGTCAATACGCTGCGCCCGACGATGTAAATGGGCTGGCCGAAAAGCTGAACCTTGTTTTAGGGGACGAAGGGCTTCGTCAAAAAATGATTGCTGAGGGCAGGGAATATTCGGCTAATTTTGATGACAAAATACTGGCCGGCCAAATGTTCGATATTTATAAAAACATACTACAAAATGCTTAGAGACGAGGTTGCCAAAGCACTGAAAATTGTACAGGATGGTGGTATAATTCTGTACCCCACCGACACCATTTGGGGCATCGGCTGCGATGCTACCAATACTGATGCCGTAAAAAGGATATATGAGCTTAAACAACGCGACGAAGCCAAAAGCATGATCATCCTGCTGGATACCGAAAATCGCCTGGAAAGCTACATTAAAGAAGTGCCTCAAGTAGCTTATGAGTTAATAGAATTCGCCGAAAATCCATTAACACTGGTTATGCCTGGCGCCAAAAATATTTCTCCGGCCATCATCAGTGAGGATGGCAGTGTTGGTATCCGCGTTGCCAGGCACGACTTCTGCCGGCAATTGATACAAAGATTACGCAAGCCATTGGTATCTACGTCGGCTAACATCAGCGGCAGGCCGTCTCCGCAGAATTTCAACCAGGTGGACCCTGAGATCATCGGCGGCGTAGATTACGTGGTGGACCTGGAACAGCAAAATACCGAACTCAAAAAGCCCTCCACTATTATGCGTTTACAGCCTGATGGGCGCTTCGAATTTTTGCGTCGCTAATTTATTTATGGTTTTAGCCGTACTAATTACGATTTTTGTAGCCTGATGAAACAACACCTGCAGCATCCTTTATTTGGCATTGTAACGCAAACCGCTACCGAACAAAACGTTCACGCTTATGCCATAGGTGGTTTTGTGAGGGATCTGCTTTTGCATCGTCCGTCTAAGGATGTCGATATTGTGGTAATGGGTAACGGTATAGAATTTGCCGAACGGGTTGCAAAAAAACTACACGTAAAACTGGCTGTTTTCAAAAATTTTGGAACGGCAATGCTAAAATACAAAGATGTCGAAGTGGAATTTGTTGGAGCCCGTAAGGAATCCTACCGGTCCGACTCGCGCAAGCCTATAGTGGAAAACGGCACGCTGGAGGATGATCAAAAACGCCGCGATTTTACCATCAACGCCCTGGCTATAGCTTTGCACCCGGACCAGTTGGGCGAATTGCTGGACCCCTTTGATGGTGTGAAAGATATGGAGCGCAAACTGATACGCACACCACTGAACCCGGTAGAGACTTTTTCCGACGATCCGCTGAGGATGCTCCGTGCCATACGCTTTGCTTCTCAGCTCAATTTCACTATCGATCCGGCTGCGCTCGAAGCGATCAGGTCTAACGTGGAACGTATTTCCATCATATCGCAGGAAAGAATAACCGAGGAACTGAATAAGATCATTCTGTCGCCTAAACCATCTATCGGTTTTAAATATCTGTTCGATACCGGTTTGCTGAATAAAATATTCCCGCTGATGGCCAATCTGTATGGTGTGGAATACATAGATGGAAAAGGCCACAAGGATAATTTTTACCATACGTTGCAGGTTTTGGATAATATTTGCGAAACCACAAGCGACCTATGGCTTCGCTGGGCCGCTATTTTGCACGACATTGCCAAGCCCCATACCAAACGATTCGAACCCGGGCATGGTTGGACATTCCACGGCCACGAGGACAAAGGTGCGCGCATGGTACCAAAAATATTTGCGGCACTAAAATTACCGTTGAACGAAAAAATGAAATTCGTTCAAAAAATGGTTCAGCTGCATCTACGGCCCATTGTATTGGCACAGGATGTAGTGACCGATTCTGCGGTAAGGCGATTATTATTTGATGCCGGAGATGATATAGAGGCACTCATGCTGTTGTGTAAAGCAGACATTACCACGAAAAATGAATACAAAGTAAAAAAGTACCGGAATAATTTTGAGCTTGTTCAGCAAAAATTAAAAGATGTTGAGCAGCGCGACCAGATACGCAACTGGCAGCCACCGGTTTCCGGCACGGATATTATGCACATATTCGGCATTAAAGAGGGTCGTGAGGTAGGAATTATTAAAAATCAGATACGCGAAGCGATACTGGAGGGCGAAATACCCAACTCGCGCGAAGCGGCAATCGAATTTACTATCCGCAGAGGCGAAGAAATTGGCTTAAAAGTTGTGGCGGCTAATAATTAAAATTTAAAACTTATTTTTGCAAAACAATACTACCACTACAAATGGCACTATACAGGTTCAGGGTTACTTTTGAAGATTATGATGATGTAATGCGCGAGATCGATGTCAAATCCAATCAGACATTTGAAGATCTTCACCGTGCAATTCATCAGTCTACCGGCTATAACTGCGAATATCCATCTTCTTTTTATATAAGCAACGATCAATGGATCAAAGGCGAAGAGATTACATTTATGCCCAACCAGCGGAGGATAGACCGTGGCGTGGTGCTGATGGATAAAGTGAAGCTAAGCAATCGTATTGATGACCCGCACCAAAAATTTTATTATACCTTCAATTTCGACCGCCCGTTTGATTTCCACGTCGAATTATTAAAGATCATATTGGATGAAAATCCCGGGACTCAGTACCCAGCAATCATAAAATCAGTTGGCGAAGCTCCGAAACAATTTGGTAATGTATTTAACCCCGCAGTGCTTCCGCCTGCTGCCGATGAGTTCGACTTTTTGAACGAGTTGGAATTTTCTGAGGAAGACGCTGAAGAGGAAGGGTTTAGCGAGGTCGCCGATTCCGAAGGCCTTGAAGAGCACGATGAGCCAACGGCCACTGCTGACGAGGAAGAAGAAGATGAATTTGGCAGCGAATTTTCTGACAACGAGGGCTTTGAAGATGAAGGTACCTCTTCTCGTCATGATGATTATTGATTGACCGCGATTAAATAGTTCATGGTTCATGGAGTGAATTGAATGAATTATGAGCACTTTAAAAACCCTTTTAATCATACTTGGCCCCACCGCATCGGGTAAAACTGCGCTGGCAATTGATCTTGCCAAAAGATTGAATACCGAAATCATTTCGGCCGATTCGCGGCAGTTTTACCGGGAAATGTCTATCGGCACCGCTAAACCTACCGCGGAAGAACTGGACCACGCTACACACCATTTCGTTAATTCCCATTCCATCAAACAGAATTTCTCGGTTGGCGATTTTGAAAAGCAAGGTCTCGAGCTGCTTGAAACCATATTTAAAACCCATAATACCGCCATTATGGTTGGTGGTTCCGGGCTATATATCAGGGCTATTTCCGAAGGCTTTGACGAATTACCTTCCGCCTCACCGGAACTCAGGAACAAACTCAATAAAGAATTTGAAGAAAAAGGGCTCGCTTATTTACAGGACAGGCTAAAAGAAACCGACCCGGTCTATTATCAAATGGTAGACCTAAATAATCCTCAGCGAATGATCAGGGCGTTGGAAGTTTTTGAAAGCACAGGCTTGCCTTTTTCGTCTTATCACAAGTCAGCCGCGCACGAACGACCCTTCCGGTGCATAAAAATAGGGATCGATTTTCCGAGGGAACTATTATATCAACGTATAAATCAGCGAGTCGACGACATGGTAAAACAAGGGCTGGTGGATGAAGTAAAAACCCTTTTGCCTTACCGGCACCTTAATGCTTTAAACACGGTGGGTTACAGCGAATTATTTGACTACTTCGATGGCAAAACAGATCTTGAAACCGCTATTTCGCTAATTAAGCAAAATACACGCCGTTTTGCCAAGCGGCAACTCACCTGGTTCCGCAAAGATCAGGATATCAAATGGATCCCGGCCGGTAGCGTCGCCATGGTTGAAAATGCGCTGAAAGGCTTGTCTGAAGTTTAAGGCAGGCGTTATTTATTGCAGTAAACTTTTCAGATACATACCGTACCCGCTCTTAACATATTTTTCGGCTAGTACGCTTAATTGCTGCTCATCAATAAAACCGTGACGAAAAGCTACCTCCTCAATACAGCCGATTTTGGTCGCCTGGCGTTTTTCTATAACGCGCACAAACTCGGTCGCATCGCTCAACGAATCAAAGGTGCCTGTATCCAGCCAGGCCGTGCCCCTGTCCATTACACCCACATGCAACCTCTTTCTTTCGAGATAAGCTTTATTAACATCCGTTATTTCAAATTCTCCCCGTGGAGACGGCTTTATATTTTTGGCAATATGCACCACCTCATTATCGTAAAAATACAGCCCCGGTACAGCATAAGATGATTTAGGCTTCACAGGTTTTTCCTCAATGGATAGCGCCGTAAACTCGCTGTCAAATTCAACTACACCATAACGCTCAGGGTCAGAAACCTTATAAGCAAATATCGCCGCCCCATCCACATCATTAAAGCCTTTGATCAATTCGCCAAACCCGGTTCCATAAAAGATATTGTCGCCCAATATCAATGCTACCTTGTCGTCACCGACGAATTGCTCTCCTATTACGAAAGCCTGCGCCAACCCGTTAGGGAAAGCCTGTACCGCGTATTCAAACTGGCAACCCAGATCGTGCCCGTCTCCTAACAAACGTTTAAAACTATCGCTATCTTCAGGGGTGGTGATGATCAATATTTCACGAATGTCTGCCATCATTAATACTGACAGCGGATAATAGATCATAGGTTTATCGTAGATCGGCATCAGCTGCTTGCTGATGGCTTTGGTGATCGGGAAAAGCCGTGTACCCGAACCGCCCGCTAATATGATGCCTTTCATAAGGTCAAAGATTATTAATGCAAGTTATTAAACTATCGCGCCAATATGGAATTTCGATATCAAATGTTTGCTTTATTTTCGATTTGTCCATCACCGAATAAGCCGGCCGAACGGCCTTTACCGGATATTCGGACGTTTTTATAGGCAGGGTTTTTACCTTCGTCGCCGATATATCAAAAATGGCCTTTGCAAAGTCGTACCATGATGCCACGCCTTCGTTGCTGTAATGATAGGTGCCGTAAGCTATCTTGTCACCTGAAATTATGTGTAATATGCAGTCAGCAAGGTCCATGCCATAAGTTGGAGTTCCTACCTGGTCAGCTACTATCTTCAATTCATCCCGCTCAGCACCGAGCCGCAACATAGTTTTAACAAAATTATTTCCGTATTCAGAATAAAGCCAGCTGGTACGTAGGGTGTAATGATCATTTAATATCATTGCTACCGCTTGCTCACCTTCCAGTTTGGTAAGGCCGTAAATACTCGCCGGTTCAGCCACATCTTCCTCGGTCAACAGAACAGGTTTATTTCCTTTAAAAACAAAGTCTGTTGATGTATGAATTAATACCGACTGGTATTCTTTACAAAGCGCCGCAATATTTTCCGCTCCGGTTTTATTTATCTTACGCGCGGTGTCAATATCATCTTCGGCTTTATCAACAGCTGTATAGGCAGCACAATTGATACACCAACCTGGTTTATAAGTTTCAAAAACTTTCTTAAGCAGTTCAATATTCAATATATCCGCTTCGCCTTCGGGTGGAAAAAATATTCCATTCAGTCCCCTGTTTTCAGCTACCTTTTTCAGGCATTGACCCAACTGGCCGGATGCTCCGAAAACTACAATGTTGCTCATTACTATAAGGCTTTAAAAGCCGGCATCACCGGCATCAGCTAAGTTAGGTAATTCGATATCTTTTTCTGATATGATCAATTGATCGTTCGGCAATATCCAATTGATGGCAAATGCCGGATCTGCATAATGCAACCCGCCCTCGGCCGATTTATCGTAATAATTATCGCATTTATACTGAAATATGGCATCATCGCTTAAAACGACAAAACCATGTGCAAAGCCACGCGGTATAAGTAATTGCAAATTATTTCTATCGGAAAGCCTGATATCGAAATGCCGCCCATAGGTTTTGGAACCTTTTCGCAAATCAACAGCAACATCCAACACTTCTCCTTTAACTACTCTTACTAATTTGGCTTGTGCCGAGCTACCTTTTTGAAAATGCAGGCCGCGGAGCACACCCTTTGTCGAATATGACTGGTTATCCTGGATGAATATTGTATCCTGACCTGTAAATTCAGCAAATTTCAACTGATTGAAACTTTCAAAAAAATAACCACGCTCGTCACCAAAAACCTTGGGTTCAATGATGAGACAACCCTCAAGCGGTGTCGCCGTTATATTCATAATCGATATTTTAAACCCCTTTGGCCTTATGCGACAGGAAATCGGTATAAGCCATTTTTATTCCTTCCGGCAACTCTATGGTATGTTTCCACCCCTTACTGTGCAGTTTGGTTACATCCATTAATTTGCGTGGTGTACCATCAGGTCTCGACGTATCAAATTTGATCTCGCCCTGGTAGCCGACGATATCTTTGATCAAAAGCGCCAGGTCCTTTATAGAAATATCCTCACCCGTGCCAATGTTTACAAGCCCCTCTTCGTCATAATTCTGCATCAGGTAAAAGCAAGCCTCGGCCAGGTCGTCAGCGAACAGGAACTCGCGCTTGGGTGAACCTGTTCCCCAAATCGTTACATCGGGCAGGTTTTGCACTTTAGCTTCGTGGAAACGACGAATTAGTGCCGGCAATACGTGCGAGTTTTCAGGGTGATAATTATCGTTGTACCCATACAAATTGGTTGGCATTACCGAAATGTAATTACAACCATATTGCGCCCGGTAAGCATCGCACATTTTAATGCCGGCTATTTTGGCAATAGCATAAGGTTCGTTGGTTTGTTCTAACGGCCCTGTTAGCAGGTAGTCTTCCTTCAATGGCTGCGGGGCCATCTTAGGGTAAATACAGCTTGACCCCAGGAACATCAGCTTTTTTACGCCATTTAAGTAAGATGAGTGGATAATATTATTTTGAATCTGCAGGTTCTCATACAAAAATTCTGCCCGGTACGTGTTATTAGCCACGATCCCTCCTACTTTGGCAGCAGCTAAAAACACATAATCAGGCTTTTCATCTGCAAAAAAATCGGCTACGTCAGCCTGTACCCGCAAATCAAGATCTGCCGATATACGGGTAACGATATTTGCGTATCCTTCTTTTTGTAATTTTCGGTAGATGGCCGAACCAACCATTCCGCGGTGTCCTGCAATGTATATTTTAGCGTTTTTTTCCATTATGAGATGTTAAATTCTAAGTCCTAAACTTTAATTGGCAGCAATTGTTTAAAATGATCTGCATTCCGATCATGCCTGATTTTCACTATTTATGCCTGCCCCATTGTTCCGCCGAAATTCATCGGAAAGCCTGTTGGCTCGGCTTGTATCTTGATACGGCCGTTTACGGCTTCAAACTTCTCAATGTTGTCCTGAATTGCCGTTAAAAGGCGTTTAGCATGCTCCGGCGTTAAAACTATCCTCGATTTCACCTTAGCTTTTGGCACACCTGGCATTACGCGTATAAAATCCAGTACAAATTCCGAATTGGAGTGGGTGATAATGGCCAGGTTGGAATAAATACCTTCTGCTATTTCTTCAGAAAGTTCGATATTCAACTGATTTTCATTTTGTTCTTCCATAGCACGAAAATAGTAAAGCCTTCCATTTTGACAGAAGGCTTTACAAAAATATTCAAAAAACCCGGAATCCCCGTCATGTGCAAGGCTTTTAATAGAAAATAGAATTGTTAAAAAAACCTTCTTCATTTTGTGACTTAAGCTCATCGGTTTGCCTGCCGTAACGCCGCATAAACAATCAAAAACTGAATTTCCCGCTGAAAAATATTTTTAATATGTATTTTAGAAGCATTACGATCAGAAACCCAATTATGGAAACAGTGCGGTGAATCAGTGTTTCAAATTATCTATGATTAATTTACTTAAATTTCTATCGTTAAGTCTTTTTGCATTGGTTTATGCCAACAGATGTTCCTCACAGGCGCCTGCTTTAAGACAGATAACAGGTCTGCGGTCGACCGAAGTTTACGACCTGCTTACCGACAGCAAGGGATTTTTGTGGATCGCCCACGATGCGGGTATTTCCAAATACGATGGCATAAGTTTTACCAATTTTTCGAACCCTCAGCAGGCGTCGCTTGCTACAACTAATTTATTGGAAGATAAACTTGGCCGCATCTGGTTCATTAACTTCACCGGGCAAATATTTTATATCGAGAACGGTCACATGACTTTGCTCGACGCGTATAAAAGTGCGTCCGAAAGTGTTTTCCCAAGGATGGGGCTACTGGGCAACTTGCTTGTTGCAACTTCAAAGAAAGGGCTGTTTATCTGCGATATCAATACGCTGCAATGTCATTATGAACATTGCATTAACGCGCCCAACAGATCGACATCGTCATTGTGCATATTAAAAGACAAAGTACTGCTCTACGGCAGCGGCTACTGGTTTATTTACCAGCCCCGGACGGGCCTAAAAACAGCCGTTTTGAAAGGCGATGATGGGCAAATTTCCAATAGCTTAACACTCAGCCGCTCTACTTACAAGGATACAAGCTTTATGTTCCGAAATCCTTCGAACACCTTTTATAAACTTTGGGTTAGCAATGATACCGTAAAAGTGTGCGAGCAAAAGCAATTTGATAGCTTTATCAACACGATTTCTATCGTTAATAACAAATACTGGATCAACTCGATCAACTCAAGCCTTCCAAACGATAGCAAAGTCAAATCGATAAAAGGATACAATATTAGTTGCATAGCTGTCGATAAGGAAGGACATTGTTGGTACGGGAGCCTGCAACATGGCATCCTAACGGATTCATTAAGGTCAGATACGTTACAAAGCAATTGTTTAGTACACTTGAGCAAGAATGATTTGATCAAATGTATGGTAAAAAAAGGGAAAACCTTATTGCTGGGGACACAGAGTGGCATGCTCATTTCCTATAACACAATTACTAATCAGTCAGCACTTCTAACTACTTTACCGGTCAGTCATGGCGGAATAACTTACCTTAAGTTATTAAACGATGACAACATTTTGATTGGCTCGCCGGTTTATACCTATATCTTCCAGATCAAAAGTCATTTCTTAAAATCTATCGATCTTGTCACGTCGCTTAAACAAGCAGATCAAGTTGACGGCGCACTGCTTATGGCCTCTTCTAATAGTATGATTGTTCTCCCGGACAAGGATGACCAGTATACTTTCGATATTTTTAAAAAAAGATTTAAAGGACTCGTTGATAAAAAGTACACCATATATGGCAGTAACTCCAGATTTTTGTCCTTTGGAAAACGAAGCCGTGCCATTTGCTATTCGCCTGATACGCAAACAATATGGGTTTCTACTAAAGATGGTCTGTATAAGATAAATAGTTCGGGTATTAGCCCATTTTATCTTGATAATTTACCAGTATTTGCCTCTTGTCTAACAGCTCATGACAATCTGGTGATTATCGGAACCTTTAATAATGGTATAAGAATCCTTAAAGGGAATCATGTAAAAAGCCTTACTTCAGATGATGGCTTATTGTCAAATGATATTGTAAATATCGAAGTCATTAATAGCAATTTGTGGGTTCATACAAGTGGGTCAATCCAGATCTTTAGCCTGGAAACTTTTAAATTAATTTACAAGTACCCTTTTCCAACCGCAGATAACATCTTTTTAACAGATGCCAACGAGCTCGACAACAATTGCTATTTTACTGTGCTAAACGGATTGTATAAAATTAGGCCTGTACAGAAAAAGGGTGACACTGTTGGCATTTATCTAAATTCATTATTCATTAATCACAAAGATACCTCGATAGTAAATAATTTGAAACTACCTTATTTACTTAATGATATACAAATATCACTCGGTACCCCATACCTTTTTGATGCAAAAGATATCGTTATAAAATATCGCCTTGAAGACAACGATTCAACCAAATGGCTTTATGCCAGGCCAGGCGAGCGTAATTTTCACTTTGCATCCTTAATGCCGGGAGATTATCAATTTGAAGCCCTGGCCATTAAGCCACAATCGGGCTTATCAAGCAAGCCATTTATTATGACCTTTACTATTCGTCGACCCTGGTGGCAAACGTGGTGGTTCGAATCTTTAGAAACAGTTACATTTCTGCTCATTGTGGTTGGCGTTTTAAGATATTACTATCTTAATAAACTAAACAGGCAAAAGTTGCAATTCGAAAAAGAACTTATTGCCGAAAAAGAACGCCAGCACATAAGCAGGGAAATACACGATCACATAGGTCAGGCCCTTTCTGTGATCAAGCTGAATTTGAACATGAATAGCCAGATTGACGACACCAAAGAGCTTGTGAGCGAGGTAATGGACGACCTGCGTCAATTTACCCATGGGTTGTATCATGGCAAACTTCTGAAAGGTAGCCTCACTGATACGATAAAAAAAGATGTTGAAAGATTAAACATAAGTAATCAGTTGGTCGCTTCATTAGATATCAGTGAAACTGTCAATGCCATAAATCCTGAAAATCAGCTTTTAATCTACCGGATTTTCCAGGAAGCAATTAGTAACATTCTTAAACATGCTGGTGCCAAAAACATATTTGTTCGCATGACCAGCGATAAAAAGCATTTGAAGCTAACAATAACAGATGACGGCATAGGCTTCTCAGGCGAGGGCAAAAGAAAAGGCCTGGGATTAGACAGCATGCGGAGAAGAGCAAAATTATTGAAGGGGAACCTAACCGTCTTTAGCAAGCCGCAGGAGGGGTGTAAAATAGAGTTAATTATTAACCATGTCCAAAAATTATAATTTATATGAGATCTGTAACTGTTGCCGTTGTTGATGACCATAAGTTATTTAGCCGTAGCCTTGAGGTCATGATCAATAGATTTCGCGGGTATTCTGTATTATTTACTGCGTCTGACGGGCTGGATTTTATTCATAAACTTAAAATGCAGCTTACAAGGCCACAAATTGTGGTAATGGATCAATTTATGCCTATAATGGATGGCGCCTCGACGGTAGTATGGCTTAGAGACAACTTTCCGGAGATATCTGTTATTGCATTATCAATGAACCATAGCGAGGAAACTGTTTTAAATATGGCACAAAATGGAGTTAAAGGCTATTTACATAAGGATGCGGAGTTAACTGAATTTAAAGAAGCCTTGGATATCGTCAGCAAGGGGGGGTACTATTATCCTGATTATGTTACCGATTTTCTTGTTAATGGAGGAAGCAAACCTGTAAAAAGTCCGGGTAGTGAAATTGACAGCTTAAAACCCCGGGAAATCGAATTCTTAAAGTTAGTTTGTTCCGAATTGACCTATAAAGAGGTAGCAGAAAAAATGAATGCAAGTTTACGTACCGTAGACTCATACCGCGATCAGTTATTTGAAAAACTTAACATAAAAAGCAGGATAGGTCTGGTACTGTATGCGGTCAGAAATAAGATCGTGGAAAATATGTAGGTTTTCTATACTTGTGCCGGGCATTTTTCAACCTTTTTAGTATAAAAAAAGCCGCTTGTTATTAAAAACAAGCGGCTTTTACGTATTAGAATTGTTGCTTATGCTTCAACTTCTTCCGTTTTTGAAGCCATCAGGCGGTCAAATTCCTCCTGCGAACCTACGCGGATATTCTCATACACACGCAAACCTGTTCCTGACGGGATAAGGTGACCTACGATCACATTTTCCTTCAGGCCAAGCATGTTGTCCTTTTTACCTGCTATAGCGGCCTCGTTCAGTACTTTCGTAGTTTCCTGGAACGATGCTGCGGAGATGAACGACTTGGTGCCTAACGACGCGCGGGTGATACCCTGCAACAGTGGGCTCGAAGTAGCAGCGATAGCATCGCGCACTTCAACCAGCTTCATATCCTTACGTTTCAATACCGAATTCTCATCGCGGAGCCTTCTAACTGAAACTATTTGGCCTGGCTTCAGGGTAGTTGAGTCACCTGGTTCAATAACAACCTTCTTATCATAGATGTCATCATTTTCCATCATGAAATCCCATCCGTCAACAGCTTCTTTTTCAAGGAAACGGGTGTCGCCGGCATCTTCGATCTGTACTTTCTGCATCATCTGGTGTACGATAACTTCAAAGTGCTTGTCGTTAATCTTCACACCCTGCAAACGGTAAACTTCCTGTATACCATTCACCAGGTATTCCTGCACAGCGGCAGGGCCTTTGATAGCCAGGATATCCGCAGGCGAGATAGAACCGTCAGACAATGGCATACCAGCCTTAATAAAGTCGTTGTCCTGTACCAGGATGTGTTTTGACAGCGGAACAAGGTATTTTTTGATCTGCCCGTCTTTCGACTCGATGGTGATCTCGCGGTTACCGCGTTTAACGCCACCTAAGGTCACTACGCCATCAATCTCGGTAACTACCGCAGGGTTCGACGGGTTACGAGCTTCAAACAACTCAGTTACACGTGGCAAGCCACCTGTAATATCGCGGGTTTTACCTGTTGAACGAGGAATTTTGGCAATAACCTGGCCGGTCTTGATCTTTTCACCTTCGTCTACGGCAATATGCGCACCCACAGGGATGTTATAACCTTTTACCAAGTTACCCTTATTATCAGCAATCTGGATAACAGGGTTTTTAGTTTTATCACGGGTATCAATAATCACTTTTTCACGGTGGCCTGTCTGCTCGTCCGATTCTTCGCGGAAAGTGATACCTTCCAATACAGCATCGAACTGGGCAACACCGGCAAACTCAGAGATGATCACCGCGTTGTACGGATCCCACGAACAAATACGGTCGCCTTTGGTAATCTTGCTACCATCCTTCACATACAGGTATGAACCGTATGGAATGTTGTTGGTCATGATCACTTTGTTACTGCCTTGTTCAAGAATGCGGAACTCGCCCGAACGGCCCAATACCACTTCAACAGGGCCCTCTTCGGTTTCGAAAGGTACGGTACGTACGTTTTCGAACTCGATAATACCTTCGAAACGGGCATTGATTTGTGATTCAGCCGCAATGTTAGATGCGGTACCACCCACGTGGAATGTACGCAATGTAAGCTGGGTACCCGGCTCACCAATGGATTGCGCCGCAATTACACCTACCGCCTCACCCATCTGCACGCGTTTACCGCTTGCAAGGTTACGGCCATAGCATAAAGCACAAACGCCACGTTTGCTTTCACATGTCAACACCGAGCGTATTTCGATACCTTCAAGAGGCGAATTTTCTATTTTTTTGGCAATGTCTTCGTCAATATCCTGACCTGCTAATACCAACAATTCGTTGGTGATAGGGTCATGAACTTCATGCAGCGATGTACGTCCCAAAATACGGTCGTACAATGGTTCAACAATATCTTCGTTGTCCTTCAACGCTGTAGTGAAAATACCTCTCAAAGTACCGCAATCGGTTTCGCCAACGATCATGTCCTGCGCCACGTCATGTAAACGACGGGTCAGGTAACCCGCATCAGCAGTTTTCAAAGCTGTATCCGCCAAACCTTTACGTGCACCGTGGGTTGAGATGAAGTATTCCAATACTGACAAACCTTCTTTAAAGTTTGAAAGGATCGGGTTTTCGATAATTTCACCACCCGAGCCTGATTTCTGAGGCTTGGCCATCAAACCACGCATACCTGCCAACTGGCGGATCTGCTCTTTCGAACCACGCGCGCCTGAGTCAAGCATCATGTAAACCGAGTTGAAGCCCTGGTTATCCGTCGACAATATCTCCATCACGTTTGCAGTCAAACGGTTATTGATACGTGTCCAGATATCGATGATCTGGTTGTAACGTTCGTTATTGGTAATGAAACCCATGTTGTAGTTGCCCATTACCTCTTCCACCTGTTTAGAAGCTTGTTCGATAAGTGTAACTTTTTCAGCAGGGATATTAATGTCTTTCAGGTTAAACGATAAACCACCCTGGAACGCCATCTGGAAACCTAATTCCTTGATGTCGTCAAGGAACTGGGCGGCACGCGCCATACCGGTTACTTTCACTACTTCGCCAATAATATCACGTAATGATTTTTTGGTCAGCAGTTCATTAATATAACCCACCTCAACCGGAACATGCTGATTAAATAACACACGGCCAACGGTTGTGTCTATCAATTTATTAACATGGCTTCCGTCTTTTTCCTTAACGGTTGCTTTAACCTTAATAAAGGCATGCAGGTCAAGTTTCTTCTCGTTATAGGCGATAATAACCTCTTCTGCCGAGTAGAATGATAATCCTTCACCTTTAATGGTACGGCCGGCATCAGTTTTACGGCCCTTGGTTATGTAATACAAACCAAGCACCATGTCCTGCGACGGTACTGTAATAGGCGTGCCATTGGCAGGGTTCAGGATGTTGTGCGACGCAAGCATCAGTATCTGGGCTTCCAAAATAGCGGCATTGCCAAGCGGCACATGCACAGCCATCTGGTCACCGTCAAAGTCGGCGTTGAACGCGGTACAGGTTAACGGGTGCAATTGGATAGCTTTACCTTCAACCAGTTTCGGCTGGAAAGCCTGGATACCCAACCTGTGCAATGTAGGCGCACGGTTAAGCAATACAGGGTGACCTTTCAGCACATTTTCCAATATATCCCAAACTAATGGGTCCTTACGGTCGACGATCTTTTTAGCCGATTTTACAGTTTTTACAACACCACGTTCGATCATCTTACGAATGATAAACGGTTTGAACAACTCGGCAGCCATATCTTTTGGTAAACCGCATTCGTGTAATTTCAGGTTCGGACCTACAACAATTACCGAACGGGCCGAGTAATCGACACGTTTACCCAATAAGTTTTGACGGAAACGGCCCTGTTTACCTTTCAGAATGTCTGAAAGCGATTTCAGAGCGCGGTTACCTTCGGTTTTCACCGCGTTCACTTTACGTGAGTTATCAAAAAGCGAATCCACCGCTTCCTGTAGCATACGTTTTTCGTTACGCAGGATCACCTCTGGCGCTTTTATCTCTATCAGCCTTTTCAAACGGTTGTTACGGATGATAACGCGACGGTACAGGTCATTTAAGTCGGAAGTAGCGAAACGGCCGCCTTCCAAAGGCACCAACGGACGCAATTCAGGCGGAATAACCGGAACGATCTTTACGATCATCCACTCAGGGTTGTTCTCAACGCGTGTTTTCGCATCGCGGAAAGCTTCAACTACCTGAAGACGTTTTAAAGCTTCATTTTTACGTTGCTGTGAAGTCTCATTAGCAGCCTGGTGACGAAGATCATAAGATTGCTGATCAAGGTCCAAACGCCTTAACAATTCCTCCAAAGCTTCGGCACCCATTTTGGCAACAAACTTTTGAGGGTCCTTGTCGTCAAGATACTGGTTTTCCTTTGGCAGTGTATCCAGTACATCAAGGTATTCTTCTTCAGTCAGGAAATCCATTTTCGATATCCCGTCAGTTTCTTTAATACCCGGCTGAATAACTACATATCTTTCATAATAAATGATCAGATCAAGTTTCTTGGTTGGTAATCCCAGCAGGTAGCCGATCTTGTTCGGCAACGAGCGGAAGTACCAGATATGAGCCACCGGCACCACCAGGTTGATGTGCCCCATGCGCTCGCGGCGAACTTTCTTTTCGGTTACTTCCACACCGCAACGGTCGCACACGATACCCTTGTAGCGGATACGCTTGTACTTGCCGCAATGGCATTCATAATCCTTAACCGGACCAAAAATACGCTCACAGAATAAACCATCGCGCTCAGGCTTGTAGGTCCTGTAGTTGATAGTTTCTGGTTTCAAAACCTCACCGCTCGAACGCTCCAGTATGGATTCGGGCGAAGCCAGACTGATGGTGATCGTGGTAAAGTTACTTTTGATTTTATTATCCTTTTTGTAAGACATAGTCTCCTTTGTTTTAATGATTGAAGGAATGAATTATTGATTTATTGATTATTTAAGGGGATTGAATTAATCAATAACTCAATCCCTCAATAATTCAATAATTATTCTAAAGTGATATCCAAACCTAAACCTCTTAATTCGTGAACCAGTACATTGAATGATTCAGGAACTGACGGCGTTGGCAGGTTCTCACCTTTAACAATAGCCTCGTAGGTTTTGGCACGGCCGATAACATCATCCGATTTAACGGTCAATATTTCCTGCAGGATGTTTGATGCACCGAATGCTTCCAGCGCCCAAACCTCCATTTCACCAAAACGCTGACCACCGAATTGGGCTTTACCACCCAATGGCTGTTGCGTTATCAACGAGTATGGCCCTATTGAACGTGCGTGCATTTTATCGTCAACCATGTGACCCAGTTTCAGCATGTAAATAATACCTACTGTGGTTTGCTGGTCGAAACGCTCGCCTGTTAAACCATTGTACAAATAAGTACGGCCCGATTCAGGTAAGCCGGCTTTAGAAACCCATTCTTCCACTTCGCTATGGCTTGCACCATCAAAGATAGGAGTAGCGAATTTCACACCAAGCTCTTTACCTGCCCAGCCCAATACGGTTTCGTATATCTGGCCCAGGTTCATACGCGATGGTACGCCAAGCGGGTTAAGTACGATATCAACAGGTGTTCCATCTTCCAGGAACGGCATGTCCTCGTCGCGCACGATACGGGCAACTATACCCTTGTTACCGTGGCGGCCGGCCATTTTATCACCCACTTTCAGCTTACGCTTCTTAGCGATGTAAACTTTGGCCATCTGAACGATACCTGATGGAAGCTCGTCACCCACGCTGATAGCGAATTTATCACGACGGTAAGCACCTAATTCCTCATTTACTTTAATTCCGTAATTATGAAGAAGGATCTTGATCAGGTCGTTCTTATCATCATCAGTTGTCCACTTGGTTGGGTTAACGTTTTCGTAGTTCAGCTCAACCAGTATTTTTTGGGTAAATTTAACGCCTTTAGGTACCAGCAACTCCTTGTAAACGTTGTAAACACCCTGAGATGTCTTACCGTTCACGATCTCAAACAATTTTTCGATCAGTATATTCTTCAGATCTTTAATCGCTTTTTCGTGCTTGGTATCCAGTTTTTCCAACTGTGCTTTTTCTTCCGCTTTCGAAGTTTTCTTAGCGCGTGAGAACAATTTGGTATCAATTACCACACCGGCAATAGATGGTGGAGTTTTAAGCGAAGCGTCTTTTACGTCGCCTGCTTTATCACCAAATATCGCACGCAGCAACTTTTCTTCCGGTGAAGGATCAGATTCGCCTTTTGGTGTGATCTTGCCTATCAGGATGTCACCTTCCTTAACCTCGGCGCCAACACGGATGATACCGTCTTCGTCAAGGTCTTTGGTTGCTTCTTCCGATACGTTCGGGATATCCGGTGTCAATTCTTCTTCGCCACGTTTGGTGTCACGAACTTCAAGTTCGAACTCTTCAACGTGAAGTGAAGTAAATATATCCTGCGATACCACGCGTTCAGAAATTACGATCGCATCCTCAAAGTTATAACCCTGCCATGGCATGAATGCCACTTTCAGGTTACGGCCCAAAGCAAGCTCGCCATCCTGTGTTGCATACCCTTCGCAAAGCACCTGTCCTTTTTCAACACGCTGACCTTTCTTAACGATAGGTTTCAGGTTGATGGTAGTGCTCTGGTTGGTTTTCTTAAACTTAGTTAAGATATAGCTTTGACTGTCGCCATCGAATGAGATCAAACGATCGGTTTCGTCGCGGTCATATTTAATGCGGATCTCGTTAGCGTCAACATATTCAACCACGCCATTGCCTTCAGCATTGATAAGCGTACGGGAATCCTTCGCTACACGGCCTTCCAAACCGGTGCCTACTATCGGCGCCTCGGGGCGCAGCAGCGGAACGGCCTGGCGTTGCATGTTCGAACCCATCAGCGCACGGTTAGCATCATCATGTTCCAGGAACGGAATTAACGAAGCTGCAATCGATGTGATCTGGTTTGGCGCAATGTCCATGTAGTCAAGCCTTTCAGGCTCGATAACCGGGAAGTCACCTTCGAAACGTGCTTTAACACGCGGGGTGTCAAATACGCCTTTATCATTGTAAACAGCATTAGCTTGGCCAATAGTTTTACCATCCTCATCTTCTGCAGACAGGTAAACAACGGGTTCATCAACCGCTACTACACCTTTATCAACACGCTTGTACGGGGTTTCGATGAAACCTAAGTTGTTGATCTTGGCGTGAACGCAAAGTGATGATATCAGACCAATGTTCGGTCCTTCCGGAGTTTCGATGGTACACAAACGGCCATAGTGGGTATAGTGTACGTCACGAACTTCGAAACCGGCACGTTCACGCGACAGACCACCTGGGCCAAGGGCTGAAAGACGACGCTTGTGCGTGATCTCGGCCAATGGATTGGTTTGGTCCATGAACTGTGAAAGCTGGTTGGTACCAAAGAACGAGTTGATAACCGATGACAATGTACGCGCGTTGATCAGGTCGGTTGGTGTGAATACCTCGTTGTCACGAATGTTCATACGCTCGCGGATGGTACGTGCCATACGCGCCAAACCTACACCAAACTGTGCATACAACTGCTCACCCACCGTACGAACGCGACGGTTTGACAAGTGATCGATATCATCCACCTCAGCTTTTGAGTTGATCAGTTTGATCAGGTATTTAACAATGGCGATAATATCCTGCCTCGTTAAAACTTTGGTCTCGTCTGAAGTATCCAGTTTCAGTTTACGGTTGATGCGGTAACGGCCCACATCGCCCAGGTCATATCTCTTATCGGAGAAGAACAGGCGATCGATGATACCACGTGCTGTTTCTTCATCAGGTGGTTCAGCGTTACGCAACTGGCGGTAAATATGCTCAACCGCTTCCTTTTCCGAGTTGGAAGTATCTTTTTGTAAGGTGTTATATATAATAGTATAGTCACCGCTCGATGCGCTGTCTTCCTTGTTCAGGATAACAGTTTTCACACCGGCATCGATGATCATATCAATATGGTCGTCTTCCAGAACGGTTTCACGCTCAAGGATGATCTCGTTACGGTCAATAGACACAACTTCACCGGTATCTTCATCCACGAAGTCTTCAACCCATTTTTTGAGAACCCTTGCAGCAAGCTTACGGCCGATGTATTTCTTCAGGCCTGATTTGCTCACTTTTACTTCGTCGGCCAGTTCGAACAGCTCCAATATATCTTTATCAGAGTCGTAACCAATGGCGCGAAGCAGCGTAGTTACCGGGAATTTCTTTTTACGGTCAATGTAAGCATACATAACGTTGTTAACGTCTGTCGCAAATTCGATCCATGAACCTTTGAAAGGTATAACACGGGCCGAATACAGTTTTGTACCGTTAGTGTGGCGGCTCTGGCCGAAGAACACTCCGGGCGAACGGTGCAATTGCGATACAATTACACGCTCGGCGCCGTTGATAACGAAAGTACCTTTAGGGGTCATGTAGGGGATTGTTCCCAGGTACACGTCCTGTACAATGGTTTCGAAATCTTCGTGTTCAGCGTCGTTACATGATAAACGAAGCTTGGCTTTCAGCGGCACGCTGTAAGTAAGGCCGCGCTCGATACACTCGCGTATATCATAACGTGGCGGGTCAATAAAGTAGTCAAGAAACTCTAATACGAAGATGTTTCTTGAGTCGGAGATTGGAAAATTTTCGGCAAACACTTTAAACAGCCCTTCTTTATGACGGTTGTCTGAGGTGGTTTCCAACTGAAAAAATTCCTGGAAAGATTGCAACTGAACATCCAGAAAATCGGGATAATCCAATACCTTCCGGCTGGTTGCAAAGTTTACTCTTTGATTAATTTTGTTTGCCAAGGGACTTTGATTTTAGTATAGTAACAAACTTTTTCCTGGTAGATGTTCGATATGAGATGTTTGATAACTCATATCCAAGTATTATAAACGACAATAGACCCCGACCAAATACAGGTCGGAGTCTTATGTTATTATAGCCGGTTGAAGTTATTTAACTTCAACTACAGCTCCGGCTTCTTCTAATTGTTTTTTCAGAGATTCAGCTTCTTCTTTAGTTACACCAGTTTTAACTTCTTTTGGTGCACCGTCAACAAGATCTTTAGCCTCTTTCAAGCCAAGACCGGTAAGGTCTTTCACTAATTTAACTACCTGTAATTTAGCGCCACCGGCTTCTTTCAGGATTACATCGAAAGCAGTTTGAGCAGCTTCAGCAACTGGAGCGTCATCGCCACCGCCAGCAGCAGGAGCAGCAACAGCCACGGCTGCAGCAGCAGGCTCAATGCCATACTCGTCTTTCAATATCTGAGCTAATTCGTTAACTTCTTTTACTGTCAAGTTTACTAACTGTTCAGCAAATGATTTTAAATCTGCCATTTTATTTTGTTTTTTACTTTAAATACTTTGTTGTTTAATGTCGAACTTTTAGGTGTCCGTTAACCTCTTTCTTGTAATGTTTTAACAATTCCTGCCAGTTTATTTCCGCCTGATTGCAAGCCTGAAATAACGTTCTTAGCTGGTGATTGCAGTAACCCAATGATCTCTCCGATCAGTTGTTCCTTCGATTTCAAATTGATCAGGGTATCCAACTGATTGTCGCCGATAAATATCGCCGATTCGATGTAAGCTGCTTTTAAAATTGGTTTCTCACCTGTTTTCCTTAACTGTTTGATCAACTTTGCCGGAGCAGTTGCTGACCTGGTGAAAAGGATGGTTGATGAACCTTTAAGCACATCGAATATCGGGCTAAAATCGCCTTCAGAAGCTTCCATCGCCTTTTTGATCAAGGTGTTTTTAGCTACCTGCATGGTGATATCGCTTTCGAAACATTTACGACGGATAGCGTTTACTTTTGCAACCGTCAGATTAGCAGTATCGGTGATATAAAAATTACCGTACTCTTTAATCTGTTCAGTAAGGGCAAGAACAAGGTCGTTTTTTTCTTCTTTATTCATGATTAGATCCCCGCTACTGTTTTAGTTTCAATTTCGATTCCTGGCGACATAGTTGAAGAGAGATGTATACTCTTGAAGTATGTTCCTTTAGCTGCTGATGGCTTTAATTTTGAGATGATTTGCAATACTTCCAAAGCATTCTCATAAATTTTATCAGCAGGGAAAGATACTTTTCCTATTGAAGTATGAATGATACCGGTTTTATCAACCTTGAAGTCGATCTTACCACCTTTTACCTCGGTAACCGCTTTACCCACTTCTGGGGTTACAGTACCCGATTTAGGGTTAGGCATAAGGTTACGCGGACCGAGAATACGACCCAAACGACCTACTTTAGCCATAACACTCGGCATAGTAATGATAATATCAACATCAGTCCATCCGCCCTCAATCTTGGCAATGTAATCATCCAAACCAACGAAATCTGCACCTGCGTCTTTAGCTTCTTGCTCCTTATCGGGAGTACAAAGCACCAGTACACGTACAGTTTTGCCGGTTCCATGAGGCAATGTTGCGATACCGCGAACCATCTGATTGGCTTTACGGGGGTCAACACCAAGACGAACATCAATATCTACTGAAGCATCAAATTTGGTAGTGGTAATATCCCTTACCAGCGATGATGCATCCTGCAGCGAGTATGCCTTGTTAGCCTCAATTTTGGAGAGTGCCGTTTTTTGATTTTTTGTTAATCTTGCCACTGTCTTAAACTGATTTGTATAAATTAATTGTTCCAGGGAGCCGTACCTGATACGGTGATTCCCATACTGCGGGCAGTACCTGCCACCATTTTCATGGCTGATTCTACTGTAAACGCGTTCAAATCGGTCATTTTATCTTTGGCTATCGTTTCAACCTGGCTCCAGTTTACACTGGCAACCTTTTTACGGTTTGGCTCGGCCGACCCGCTTTTGATACCCGATACTTCCATTAACTGGATAGCAACCGGGGGGGTCTTGATGATAAAATCGAAAGATTTGTCGACATACACAGTAATTACTACAGGTAACACTTTGCCAGGTTTATCCTGGGTACGTGCATTAAACTGCTTGCAAAACTCCATAATGTTTACACCTTTTGCACCCAATGCAGGGCCAATTGGTGGCGATGGATTTGCAGCGCCGCCTTTTACTTGTAGTTTTACTAACGCACCGACTTCTTTTGCCATTTTAATTTACTTTTGTTAATTACTCAATGTTAGTAAGTGGAAGCTATGTAACATTTAAGATTTTGTGAGTAGTTAATTGGTGATTAGAGATTAGTTAATTAGTTGTCTCTGCCAGCCTCGTTAGCTACTTAATATTTTATTTGGATAGTCCTTTGGCTTTCAAGATTAGCGCATTGCGTCTAACCGTTAATCACCATTTAACTAATCACTACTCTTTCTCAACCTGCATGTAATTCAATTCAAGCGGCGTACGGCGCCCGAATATCTTTACCATTACTTTTAGTTTCTTCTTTTCCTCGTTCACTTCTTCTATCACACCGCTAAAACCGTTGAATGGCCCGTCCATCACTTTAACGTTTTCGCCAACATAGTACGGAACATTCATTGTTTCGCCCTGGCTGCTCATTTCGTCAACTTTGCCCAGGATGCGGTTAACTTCCGACTGGCGAAGCGGGATAGCGTTGCCCGCCTTGTCGCCGAGGAAGCCTATCACGCTATTTACATTCTTGATGATATGCTCCAGCTCACCGTCAAGCGCAGCCTCCATCAAAACATAACCAGGGAAAAAGTTACGCTCTTTGGCAATCTTCTTGCCGTCGCGCATCTGGTAATATTTTTCAGTAGGTATCAATACCTGTGGAACAAGATGAGTGATTCCCAGGCGACTGATTTCAGCATCAATGTATTGTTTTACCTTTTTTTCCTTGCCGCTGATGGCGCGTACTACATACCATTTTAATTGTTCGCTCATCTCGTCAATATCAGGTTAATGATTTATAAAATTTATCCAGTACAAAAAATATCAGCCGGTCCATGCCAAAAATCAGCATTGCAATAATTATTGCAGCTATCAATACAACTATAGCGCTGTTCATTAATTCGCGCCATGTTGGCCAGGTAACCTTTTGGGTTAACTCGATGTATGACTCTTTAATATATTCTGCTACTCCAGACATTTTTGTTTCTTTATTATGCACGGGCACAAGGATTCGAACCCTGATCAAAGGTTTTGGAGACCTCTATTCTACCATTGAACTATGCCCGTTTTTATATTTATTTATTAGTTTCCCTTTTCGTAAACAAAGTACTTAGCTAAAAAGCTAAGTACTTCGCAAAGAAATTAACCTAACCTGATTTCCCTTTCGGGAAGAAAGGCAGTTTATTTTAGGATTTCGGTTACCTGACCAGCACCTACGGTACGACCACCTTCACGGATAGCGAAACGTAAGCCTTTTTCCATAGCGATAGCATTGATCAGCTTTACAGTGATGGTAACGTTATCACCAGGCATAACCATTTCTACTCCTGGCTCCAAACCGATCTCGCCGGTTACGTCAGTAGTACGGAAATAGAATTGCGGGCGGTATTTGTTGAAGAATGGAGTGTGACGGCCACCTTCAGCTTTTGACAATACGTAAACTTCGGCTTTGAAATCGGTGTGAGGGGTTACTGAACCTGGTTTGCAGATAACCATACCACGACGGATATCGGTTTTCTCAATACCACGCAACAATAAACCAACGTTGTCACCAGCTTCGCCACGATCAAGGATCTTGCGGAACATTTCAACACCAGTTACGGTTGATTTCAAGTTCTCGGCACCCATACCCAGGATGTCAACAGCATCACCAGAGTTGATTACACCACGCTCGATACGACCGGTTGCAACTGTACCACGACCAGTGATCGAGAATACGTCTTCAACTGGCATCAGGAACGGAAGTTCTGTCAGACGCGGAGGGATTGGAATGTAGCTATCTACAGCATCCATCAACTCCATGATCTTTTCAACCCATTTTGGATCGCCGTTCAAACCACCAAGGGCCGAACCTTGAATAACAGGGATATCATCACCAGGGAATTCGTAGAATGATAATAATTCACGAACTTCCATTTCAACCAGTTCTAACAATTCCGGATCATCCACCATGTCAACCTTGTTCATGAAAACAACAAGTGCAGGTACACCTACCTGACGTGCCAACAGGATGTGTTCGCGGGTTTGAGGCATAGGACCATCGGTAGCAGCCACCACAATAATAGCGCCGTCCATCTGCGCAGCACCAGTAACCATGTTTTTTACATAGTCAGCGTGTCCCGGGCAGTCAACGTGTGCATAGTGACGGTTTGCAGTTGAGTACTCAACGTGTGCAGTATTAATGGTGATACCGCGTTCTTTTTCTTCAGGAGCTGAGTCGATTGAATCGAAAGAACGAGCCTCAGATAAACCTTTATCAGCCAATACCTTGGTAATAGCTGCGGTAAGGGTTGTTTTACCGTGGTCAACGTGACCGATAGTACCGATGTTTAAGTGCGGCTTACTGCGGTCAAATTTTTCTTTTGCCATGATTTATAAAAATTTTTGTAGGTTAATTTTATTTTTAATTGTCGTTTATTACTAACGAGAGCCAACAATGGGATTTGAACCCATGACCTCTTCCTTACCAAGGAAGTGCTCTACCCCTGAGCTACGTCGGCTAATTTTTAAGCTTGCAGTTTTGAGTTTGCAGTTACCAGTTAAATAACTGCCCACTGTGAACTGGCCACTGCCAACTGTAACTGAGCGGAAGAAGAGGTTCGAACTCTCGACCTATAGCTTGGAAGGCTATCGCTCTACCAACTGAGCTACTTCCGCTTTTTTAATTATCGAGGGATTGATTTACTGAATTATTGAATTGATCTGTTTAAACATTCATTCAATAATTCAGACCTTCAACAATTAAACCCTGTGGGGGGAGAAGGATTCGAACCTTCGTAGCTCGCGCAACGGATTTACAGTCCGTCCCATTTGACCGCTCTGGTATCCCCCCATTGTTTAATTCCGGATTCGACATTCGAAATAAACAGAGCCTCCTATCGGGATCGAACCAATGACCTACTGATTACAAGTCAGTCGCTCTACCAGCTGAGCTAAGGAGGCGTATTTTCGTCTGCTTTCGCTTATTCTTCATACCCCCGCGTTAACGGGTTCATTAGCTTTGCTACAGAGATTTGTCGCTTTTATCCTGGCCCGTGGTTTCAAAAAATACTGAATGCCACAGACTTAAATTACAGGCTTAAAAATTTTATTTTAAAGAACCACCCTTTTCATCAAAAATTTAAGGCTTATACACCTTTCCGAAAGGGACTGCAAATTTACACATTTTTATAGCCGGACAAAATTATTTTTACAAAAAAAATCGACAGGGTGTTTGCCCTGTCGATTTCCGCGATTTTCACTAATTCGTTTTATTAATATTCTTCGTTTTCAGCCAGTAAAGCTGCTTTTTTTGAAGTTTCGGCAACTACTGCCTTCTTTTGTTTATGCTTTTCAATTTGCTTGCGCAAGCATTCAACCGCCAGGTCGGTACCCTCTTCAAACGTCTTGCATTGCTCTTTTGCGAATAATTGTACGCCCGGTAACATCAGTTTTATTTCCGTTATCTTATTTGCTACATCTTCTACATTTTCTAATTTTAAATAAACCTCGCCACTAATGATCTTGTCGTAAAACTGATCAAGCTTATTGGCTTTCTTCTGAATAAAATCTAACAACTTTTTGTCTGCATTGAAACGGATAGACTGCACTGTAATTTTCATGTTTCCTCCTTGGTTATGCCTTTGGATGGGCTTGTTTATAAATAGACTTTAATCGCTCAACGGAATTATGGGTGTAAACCTGCGTGGCGCTTAAATTGGCGTGGCCTAAAAGCTCTTTGATCGCATTAAGGTCAGCACCGCGATTTAACAGGCTTGTTGCAAAGGTATGCCGCAGCACATGCGGACTTTTTTTATCCTGGGTTGATATGTAGGAGAGATACCTTTGCACTATTAAATAAATGAACTTTGGGTAAGCCTCAGTTCCTTTATTTGTAACGATCAGCGTTAAAGAATTGTTATGAAAATTTTCACTTTTCTTTAACTCGCTATACCGCACCAGTAACTGCTTCAATTCCTGATTAATAGGAATGATACGCTCTTTGTTGCGCTTACCCAAAACCTTGATTGTACCGTTGTGAAAGTCGACACCCTCTTCCTTCAGACCCACTAATTCGGCCAAACGGATACCCGTACCGAAAAGAATTTCAATGATCAGCTTGTCCCGCACACCTTCAAACTTATCGCCAAAGGCAGTGGCATCATTAAGCATGGCGTTCAGTTTTTCATCCTCAACTACAATGGGCAGGTGCTTTACTATTTTTGGCGATTGTACTTTGGAAGCGGGGTTGCCGGTAATAAGGCTTTCGCGTAGCAGAAATTTAAAATATTTACGAAGCGTGGCCAGCTTACGATTGACGGACCGCGCCGTATGATCTTCCATCAAATGTACCATCCAGTTACGGATATGATGATAGGTTACTTCAGAAGGATGAGTTATTTCGGGTGGTGGAGGGGGATCAGTCCTCCCCGGATTATTCAGGAAAGTAAAAAATTGTTCCAGGTCTGACTGGTAAGCGGAAACCGTGTGCGGCGAGTACCTTTTTTCGTATTGAATATATTGAATAAACCGCTCTAAAAACATAAAACTACTTGCACAAACGGAATAATGAATGTACAAATAGTTTTAATATATATTCAAAGAATAATGTAAAATTCTTTTTAAGTCAGAATTAAACGATATCCTGGTTCAAAGTCTGTTTGTAGATGGCATGTTTCACCACGTGGCGACGGGTTACTGATTTCTTTTCGAATGCCTGGCGACTGCGAAGTTCCCTCAAAACACCTGTTTTTTCGAATTTCTTCTTGAAGCGTTTAAGCGCTTTGTCTAATGATTCGCCTTCTTTTACGTTGATAATGATCATATTCCCTGTATACCTCCTTTCATGGGACGACAAAGGTAGGGATAAGATTTTGAAAATTAAAATGATATATTAAAATATCGAACACCGAATATCCAATCATGAATGATGAAGTATATCACTTCGGACTTCCGCGTTCGACTTTCATTATTCGATATTAATCATATTTATTTAATTCCCCCTCAACGCCTCCCTACCAATAACGATCTTCTGTATTTCCGATGTTCCCTCGCCAATCGTACACAATTTGGCATCACGGTAGAACTTTTCAACAGGGAAATCTTTTGTATATCCGTAACCGCCAAATATCTGTACAGCATCGTTGGCTACTTTAACCGCCACTTCAGATGCATAGTATTTGGCCATGGCGGCCTGTTTGGTTACCGGCTGGTGGCGGTTGTTGAGGTCAGCGGCTTGCATCAGCAGCATTTCGGCAGCTTCGATTTCGGTTGCCATATCGGCCAGTTTGAAGGATATCCCCTGGAAATTTGATATAGGCTGGCCAAACTGGTGCCGTTCCTTCGAATAAGCTAGCGCAGCTTCATAAGCGCCCTTGGCAATACCTAACGATAGTGCAGCGATGGATATACGGCCGCCGTCCAATACCTTCATGGCTTGTTTGAAGCCTTCACCTTCGTTACCCAACAGATTTTCTTTGGGCACACGGCAATTGTCAAATATCATCTCGGCTGTTTCGGACGCACGCATACCCAGCTTATTTTCTTTTTTTCCAGCCGCAAAGCCTGGTGTGCCCCGCTCAACTACTAATGTGGATATACCTTTTGAGTCGCCCTTCTCCCCTGTCCGTACCATTACCACGGCAATATCACCCGACTTGCCGTGCGTTATCCAGTTTTTAGCGCCGTTAATAACGTAATGGTCGCCGTCCAAAACAGCAGTGGTTGTCATGCGCATGGCATCCGAGCCGGTGTTTGCTTCGGTTAGTCCCCACGCTCCAAGGTATTCAACCGTAGCCAGTTTCGGCAGCCATTTCTTCTTCTGATCTTCATTACCAAAAGCCAATATATGCCCGGTGCATAACGAATTATGCGCCGCTAATGACAGGCCTATCGACCCGCAAACTTTAGCAACTTCTTGTATCACGGTCACATACTCAAGGTAACCAAATCCCGAGCCGCAGTATTCTGTGGGTACAACCACGCTCATCATGCCCAGTGCGCCTAACTGTTTGAATATTTCCAACGGGAAATGCTGCGCCTCGTCCCATTCCATTATATGTGGTTTAATGTGCTTTTCCGCAAAATCCCTGGTCATCCGGCCAACCATTTGCTGGTCTTCGGAAACAGAAAAATCAAAACCGTTAAAGCTTTCGGCGCTATTTGTCATAAAGTTTATATTGATGGCCGCAATTTAATTAAAATCAATTACTATGCATGCATAGTAAAATTTATTTCATTTTATCCTTTTATCAAATTTTCACCGTTACTACCGGTATAAGACTTACTTTTGCCCAAAATATCCGCCGGATGGCCAAAACGCTACTTTCTACCCTTCTTTTATTATTTACATTATCCTGTTTCGGCCAAAAAAACTACACCATAAGCGGCACCATAAAAGATGCATCAACCGGCGAACAACTGATAGGCGCTACCGTTAGAATAAAAGAGCTGCCGCAAAGCGGCACCATTACCAACGGGTATGGCTTTTATTCTATTTATGCGCCCGAAGGTGAATATACCTTATTATTTACTTATACAGGCTACCAGGCTATTGAAAAGCAGGTTTCATTACACCAGAATCAGAATATCAACATCGCGCTACCACTTAATAACAGCTTACAGGAGGTTGTGATCCGCGCCGACAGGCCTAATAACGATAACATAGCTTCGCCGCAAATGGGCACTGAAAAGCTGGATATGGCCCAGATAAACCAGGTACCGGTATTGCTTGGCGAAAAGGACCTTTTAAAAACACTTTCCCTGCTGCCGGGTGTAAAAACTACGGTTGAAGGCAATACAGGCTTTTATGTTCGCGGTGGCGGCTCCGATCAAAACCTGATATTACTGGATGAAGCGACTGTGTATAATGCTTCGCATTTCTTCGGCTTCTTTTCAACCTTCAACTCCGACGCGGTGAAAGATGTTACCTTATATAAAGGTGGTATGCCCGCCGAATTTGGCGGCCGTTTGTCGTCCGTATTGGACATCAAAATGAACGAGGGCAACAATAAGGACTACACTGTTCAGGGAGGACTTGGGCTAATATCATCCCGTATCAAGGTAGAAGGGCCAATTGTAAAAGGCAAAGGGTCGTTCATGGTCAGCGCCAGGCGCACCTATATAGACTTTTTTTTACGGGCCTCTTCTGATTCAACCATCAGCGGCAGTTCCATTTATTTCTACGACCTGAACGCCAAAGCCAATTACCATTTTGACAATAAGAATGTTATTTACATCTCCGGATATTTTGGAAAAGATGTGCTCGCATTAAAAAACACCTTTGGTACCAACTGGGGAAATTCCACGGGCACTGTTCGCTTCAACCATCTTTTTAACGACCGCCTGTTCTCAAACACATCGCTGGTATTCAGCAATTATAATTATGTGATACAAAGTTTTCTGAGCGATAATGAGTTCAAAGCAACCTCGCAGATAACCGATGTAAACCTGAAAGAAGATCTCTCCTATTCTATGGGCGATAATCATACCCTTAAATTTGGTTTTAATATCCTGCACCATGATATTTCGCCGGGCGATATAACTGCTTCGCAATCCTCCAGCTTTAACAATGTAAGTACCGAAAAACGCTATGGCTATGAAAACGCGCTTTATGTGAGCGATGAATGGAAAGCGGGCAATAAATTCACCTTATTGTATGGCCTGCGTTTAAGCGGCTTATTCCTGCAGGGGCCTGGCACCTTTAAAACCTATGATGCTGCAGGCAATGTTACCGATTCGGCCCGATATGCTTCCGGGGCGTTGGTAAAAAGCTATTTAAATCTCGAGCCGCGCGTTTCGGCAAGTTATATGCTGGACGACCAGAACTCACTCAAGTTTTCCTACAATCGCAATACGCAAAACATCCACTTGCTTAGTAACTCGACCAGTAACACACCCACTGATTTGTATGTAATGAGCAGCAATAACATCAAACCTGAGATAGCCGATCAGCTTTCGACAGGATGGTTCCGTAATTTTAAGGATAATGCCTATGAGTTTTCGGCCGAGATCTATTACAAATGGCTGCAAAACCAGATAGACTATAAAGACGGGGCACAGCTGTTAGTAAACCAGGATGTGGAATCGCAATTGGTGTACGGTTCGGGCAGGGCTTACGGTATCGAACTGTTCCTGAAAAAGAAATACGGTCGCTTTAATGGATGGATAGGTTATACTTTATCCCGCACCGAAAACAAGTTTGCCGCGATTAACAATGGCCGCTACTTCCCGGCCACGCAGGACCGGACGCACGACCTGTCGGTGGTAGGCATTTATAAATTGAATAAAAGATGGACCTTCTCAGCTGACTTCGTTTACGGAACTGGCAACGCAGTTACATTTCCAACCGGGAAATATAACGTCGGCGGGCTAACCACCTATTCCTATTCGGAACGCAATGGTTACCGAATGCCATCCAATAACCGGCTGGATATCGGTGCAACGCTTGAAGGGAAACCGCACAAAAAGTATCATTCGAGCTGGACATTTGGTATCTATAATGTTTATGCACACCGTAACCCGTATATCATTACTTTCCAGGATAGTAAAAAAATACCAAACACAACCGAGGCGGAAGAGACAAGCATTTTTGCAACACGGATACCATCGGTTACCTGGAACTTTAAATTTTGAAACAGGCGTATGAAAAGTTGTCTTAGATATTGTTTCTTCTTCACTCTTATCCTGCTGATCGCCGCTTCATGCAAAAAAGTGATCAACCTTAACCTGGGCAATAAAACGGGCGAACTGGTGATAGAAGCAAACATTACCGATCAACCCGGCCGGCAATTTGTAAAGCTTAGCCGCAACGTGCCTTTTACCAATACCAACACCTATCCTGCAGTAACCGGTGCAACAGTTTCGATAACCGATGATGCGGGTGAGCAATACCAACTGACAGAGGATACTGCCGGCACTTATGCAGTAAATTCCCTAACGGGCATATACGGGCATACCTATCACTTGTCGGTTACTATAGCTGGGAAGACTTATACCGCCAGTTCCACAATGCCGCAACTGGTCAACCTGGATTCGTTAACATTCAGGGAGAATATTTTTGATACGAAGAATAACAAGAAGATGGCAAGGATCCATTTCCAGGACCCTCCGGACATTGCCAATCAATATCGCGTGGCGATGTATGTAAACGGGGTGCAGGTTAAGGCTGTTTTTGCGTTCGACGATCAATTTATAAACGGGAAATATGCCGACCTTGACCTGCAGGAAAATGATATTGATGTTTTCCCGGGTGATACCGTGAAAGTGGAAATGCAATGTATTGACAGGCCTGTATATCTGTATTGGTTTACACTCGCACAGCAACAGGCTAATAACCCGGGCGGGCAGGTAGCTCCGGCAAATCCGCCCACTAATATCACACCCTCAACCCTTGGGTATTTTAGTGCACATACCACACAAAGCATCACCAAAGTAGTTCAGTAAATCTTACTTTATTTCTTTTTTGTTAATCCTTCGTAGTACTTTTTGACAGGTGCAAATGGACCATATTTGTGCTGAGTTTCTGAAAAAAGATGCTCGGCATAGGGTCCAAAGGGGTAGTCATAAGGTTTGGTAGCAAGTTTGGGCCAATCGCCGGTAATGTTTTTAAAAGGCCGGGGCCTCGAATTAACAAAGGCCGCCACATCCCAGGCTTCCGCATCGGTAAGCTGTCTTTTTTTGTAGTTAGCACCAAAAGGCATGTTATCCTTTACGTAACCGGCAAATTTTGAAAGCCGGTAAATACTTGCGCCTATATTATAACTATGCTTGCCCCAAACAGGGGGGTAAACGTACGCGTTACCGGCGGAATTTAATTTACCTTCCCCATCTGCTCCATGGCACCGCTGACATTTAGAAATATATACCCGTTTTCCCTCCACAGTATCGGCAGCGCGGCTTAAAAAAAACGGTTCATCTATACCCGAACCTATTGGCTTGGTTCTCTTCTTTACATTTTTTCCTACCCATTTAAGGTAAGCTGCAAAAGCCTTCATTTCGACGCTGTTGCTGTCTATCTTTTGTCCGTCCAGGCTTCGCTCAAAACAGTCTTCCACCTTCTTTACAATTGTTTCCGTCGTTCCGCTTCTTTCTTTGAATCTTGGATAGCCCGCAGCTACAAGCGAGAAATTGTTGCCAAACGGTTTTGTCCCCGCACTAAGGTGACAGTTTTGGCAGTTCAAGCCATTACTTTTATGTGCTATTACACCTTTTGGACCGAAATAATACGACGTGTTTACCACGAGCGCACGCCCGTATTTGATCAGTTTCGCCTGCTCATCGCCTGGAAGCTGTTTAACATCCGGGGCTATCCAACGCGGTCTATCCGGCGAAGACAATATTATTTTGTTTATGACATTTTCGTTATGCCGGCAAGCGGCGAAACCCAACAAAAGAGCACCTGCTGCAACTGCTGTTTTCAAATTTGATTTTGAAGGCATATAGGAATAATAAAGACAAAAAACCGGAAACCTGAAAGAATAAGCATACCGCCTCTTAAAAGTTTCCGGTAATTTCAATTCGCCATTTACCCTGCAAAACAATAGGTGCAACCATGTTCCTGCGCCCTGCCAACGGCCCAAACTCCCGATGGCATGGGTTGTATCCCGGGCAACAGGCCTGCAAGCCACTCTTTTTTAACATCGGCCGGGTCTTGTTTCGAGCCCATTGCCACCACTGCGCTGTGAACGGTAATGGCCATGTCGCAAACACAGAACATCACACCGCTTGCCTGCAATTCGTTTATTCCTATCTCTACCGGTCCTACTCCCGGTACTTTGAATGTACCGGGCTTGGGCTGCCAAAAGGGATTGGCTGTTAGCGGTTTTTTTGTGGACTCATCATTTATCTTAAACATCTCGCCAAACTTATATTTTGCCCAAAGGTCGTTCCCCATAGCGTAAGGTATGGCATTGTGCCGCAGGACAACCACCACACTGCAATCGCTTTCAGGCGTCCCCGTCGCCCTGTTGGTCACCAGAAATATTTTTGGCCAGGCAAATGGCATTATCCCGTTCGGTTGTGTAGCGTCAAAAACTATCCTGTGTTTGCCTTTTATCTTACCAAACCATTCATCTGCGTCAGAATTACTGCTGTTGGAAAGTTCTGCCGCCGAAGCGGCAAGCGGACTGGCAAGAATGCCTGTACCTAATACAGCCGCACCCGTAGCGAATTGTTTCAAAAAACTACGGCGTTCATTTAACCCGGTTTGATCATTCGTTTTCATAACTTAAAGTTTATGTGACAGAAATATTGGTTTTATTCGATCGTGATGATAGCAGATAGTAGGTAAATGCCTATATAAATTTATAGATAAGCAATTGATTTAATGAAATTTAAAACAATTATTTAAATGTACGATCTTAATAATCCGCCAGCACGACAATATTATTTGAAATAGGCGCTATCCTTTCTTTCCCATTCAGAAAACCCAAGCCAACTACAAAAGCAAAGCCTGAAACTATTCCGCCCATTTCCTGTATCAGTTCGCTGGCTGCCGTCACTGTGCCGCCGGTGGCCAGCAGGTCATCATGTATCAGGACATGCTGCCCCGGCTCGAATGCATCTGTATGCATTTCGATAATAGCCGTGCCATATTCCAATTTATAAGCTTTTTGTTTAATAGTGTAAGGCAGCTTCCCTGCTTTACGTACCGGTATAAATGGTACTCTCAATTTGCAGGCAAGGGAAAGGCCGAACAAAAAACCACGGCTTTCTACGCCTGCTATTACATCAATGCGCGTGCCTTTCAATTTTTCCACAAAAGCATCGAGCACTCTATCGCATAACACCGGGTCTTTCAGTATCGGGGTGATATCTTTGAAAACGATGCCCGGCTTCGGAAAATCGGGTATATCGCGAATGGCTTCTTTTATTTGCTGTTCAATCATTTAAAGCTTATATAGGGTTTTATTTTCTTTAAAATTTCTTCATTTAAAATGGCGATGTTGCGCATGTCATCTATCGACTGGTAGTCGCCGTGCTGTTCCCGAAATTGGATAATGGCATTCATCTGCTTAAAGCTGAGGTATGGGAACCGTTTTAGCCCGTCAAAGTTAACTTTATTGATCTTTATCTTCCTGATTAGCGAAGCATCAACTATTACCTGTGCCTGCAATCCGGCATATTTTTCCGAGTCGAGCCCAAAAACCTCCTTCAGTTGTTCCTTTTTATAAAATCCGCCCAGGTGTTCTCGATAACTAATGATGCGGCGGGCAAAGGAAGGCCCGATACCGGTGAGCTCGGTTAATTTTGCTGAATCGGCGGTATTTAACTCTATGACTACTCCGGGTGCTGTTTTTTTATAGGCGTTGGTTTTGGTGTCATTAACTATCGGGCTTGTTTTTTCGAGCGTGGCAACAGCTTTATCAAACTCCTTCCCATCTATTGCGTTATCTTTGCGAAAAGATTGCAGGACGAAAGGAGCTGCAAGTACAAGGGCGATGAGGATCACCAGCATAACCATGCCGTTCCATTCCTTTTTTGTTACGGAAAGATAATTTTTGATTCGCGTTATCACCTGCGGATTTATTTAACAGTAAATTAATATAAATTTTAGGATATTTATTCGATAAACCGGTTTTACCATACAAAGATAAATGAAGATAATAACCACCGAAGAATTTGCAAAGGCTACCAGGCTTGATAAGCTAAAAATGCCCGGCCTGGCCGCTTTGCTAATGGAGGTGATGAAAATAAACCAGGTAAACAAATTGTTTGCCCAGGCCCAGCCTGCCGAAGGCCCTGAATTTGTCGACGCCATTCTGAAAGGCTGCGGAGTTGAGATAGAATTTGACGAGCGTGAACTGAAAAACATTCCTGCCACCGGCAGTTTTATCGCGATAGCCAATCATCCTTACGGCGGCATCGAAGGGATGGTATTGCTGAAAGTATTGTGTATGGCCCGGCCCGACTCTAAGATTATGGCCAACTTCCTGCTCAAAAAAATACCTAACCTGAGCGATTATTTTGTAGCGGTAAATCCATTTGAGAATATAGAGCATTCGTCCAGCATAAGCGGATTAAAAAACACCCTGGAACTGCTGGCCGGAGGCACACCAATAGGCATATTCCCGGCAGGTGAAGTATCGACATTCAAGGTAGATAAGCAGCAGGTTACCGACCGGATGTGGCACCCGGTGGTGGGAAAGATCATTGCTAAAGCCAAAGTGCCGGTGGTGCCCATTTATTTTCATGGTAATAATGGCCTGCTTTTCAATTTGCTGAGTATGATCCATCCAAGCCTGCGTACTGCCAAGCTACCGTCGGAGTTATTCAACAAACATGGGCATACCATTAAGCTGCGCATCGGGAAACCCATCAATATAGAGGAAATAGCCGATAAGTATAATAGTAACGACCTGCTGAATTTTCTGCGTGCGAAAACTTACGCCCTGGGCACCGGATTGGATGGCGAAAAGAAAATATTCAATCCCCGCAACCTGTTTAAGATCAAAAAGCAGCCTGAAGATATTGTCGCGGAAATAAGTACCGAGATATTAGAAAAAGAGGTAGCGCCATTGCGGGAAAACTACCGGGTGTGGGTCGAGAAAAATTACGAGGTATTTATTACACCAACATCTTCCATTCCAAATGTGATCCGCGAGATCGGACGGTTGCGCGAGGTAACTTTTCGCGAAATTGGCGAAGGCACCAACAAAAGCGTCGACCTGGACGAGTACGATATTTACTACCATCACCTTTTTATATGGGACACGGAAGCTAAAAAAATAGTTGGCGCTTACCGGATAGGGCTTGGCGACGAGATATTTTACAGTCTCGGTAAAAAAGGTTTTTACGTTACCGAACTGTTCAAGATAAAGGAACAATTTACACCAGTGCTTAGAAAGAGCCTGGAACTGGGGCGTTCATTCATCCGCAAGGAATACCAGCAAAAACCATTGCCACTTTTCCTGCTTTGGAAGGGCATTCTGAAATACCTGATCGATAACCCGCGCTATCGTTACCTTATCGGCCCGGTAAGTATCAGCAATACGTTCTCCAAATTTTCCAAATCGCTAATAGTCGATTATATCAACCGCAATCATTTTGATCATGAGATGGCTCAATTTGTCCGGCCCCGGAAAAAATTCAAAGTCGATTTTGCCAGTATCGACACCGATGTATTGATGGCTGGCGAAGACAGCTTTAAAGGGTTGGATAATATGATATCGGACATTGAGACGCAAAGCATGAAAGTACCGGTATTGCTGCGGCAATATATCGCCTTGAATGCCAAGATCATCTGTTTTAATATTGACCCTAAATTTGCCGACTGCCTGGACGGTTTCCTGGTACTCGATTTGCAAAAAGTTCCACAAGATATACTGGATAAGTTGGGCAAGAATTTGTAGCTAACCGGATACATCTGAAAAAGGAAAAGCGGCTTACGCCGCTTTCAATCAAACCAATTAATTGTTATTCAAACTATTTATTTTTCGCGCCCGAGTGCTTTAATATTTTAGCCTCAACATAGAATATGATCTCTTCAGCAATATTCTTCGACTGATCGCCGATACGCTCCAGCTTACGGATGATAGAAAGCATGAACAGATACTCGTTCAAACCCGAAATATCAGCCTTAACCAGTTCTCCAATAGTATTAGTTGCATTCCTGTTTACCGCATCCAGCGTTTCGTCGCGTTTAAAAATACTGCGGGCCATTGCAGTGTCCTCATTTTCAAACGCCGTTCGGGTGTCGATAACAATATTAATTGCCTCGTCGTACATGCGAATGATCGACGTACTTTCCAGCGCACTTTTATTAAAATTCACGGGCGATTCAATTACATACTTTGCAACGCCGGCAGCAATATCGCCAATACGTTCCAGGTTCGTGTTGATCTTAAGCGCAGCAAGCAAAAACCGAAGGTCGATGGCTACCGGGCAATGCAGAGCAAAAATATTTTCACAATCACGGTCTATTTTCAACTCGAACGAGTTTACACGTTTTTCCTTTACCAAAACCTCGCGGGCCAGGTCCTTGTCAAAGTTTACCATCGACTCCCTGGCCTTGCTCAATTGTGATTGAACAAGCAGCCACATATTACTCAGCTCTTTTTTAAGTGATGTTATTTCGGTTTCTATTGGTGTCATATCTTTTTAATTCAAAGGTTAAAAATCAAAGGTCAGAAGGCCGGCTTAACTAAACCTGCCGGTTATATAATTCTGAGTGCGCTGATCTTTCGGATTAGTGAACATGATCTTGGTATCGTCAAACTCAACCAGCTCGCCCAGGTAGAAGAACGCAGTGCGGTCGCTTACGCGTGCGGCCTGCTGCATATTGTGCGTTACAATGATCAGCGTATAATTCGCCTTCAATTCGTGGAACAATTGTTCGACACTTGAGGTAGATATAGGGTCGAGCGCCGAGGTAGGTTCATCAAAAAGGATCACTTCGGGCTGCATAGCAATGGCACGCGCGATACATAAACGTTGCTGCTGCCCTCCTGAAAGAAAAGTGCCCTTTTTATGCAACGAATCCTTAACCTCTTTCCACAATGCGGCACTGGTCAGTGATTTTTCAACTATTACATCCTTGTCTGCCTTTGACAGCTTGATACCGTTGAGCAAATACCCGGCTATGACATTTTCATATATACTCAGGTTTGGGAACGGGTTGGGCCGCTGAAAAACCATCCCTATTTTATAACGAACATAAATAACATTCATTTTATAAACATCCTCGCCGTCAAGCTTCATAACTCCTTCGGCCCTTGCGTTGGGAATAAGCTCATGCATACGGTTGATACAGCGCAAAAAGGTGGTTTTACCGCAGCCGGACGGGCCCATCATGGCTACGACCTCATTCCTGTTTATTTTGATACTCACGTTCTTTATAGCGTGACTATCGCCATAATAAGCATTTATATTTTCTGCGCTTACAATTGTACTTTCCATTTCCTGGTGGTCACTTTTGTGATTATGTTTAAAACTAATACGAATACTAATAAAATAAATGAGGCTCCCCATGCCAGGTTGTGCCAGTCGTCGTAAGGACTGGTAGCGTAGGTAAATATTACGTGGGGCAGGCTTTCCATCGGTTTAGTAACCGATGTAGATAAATAAGGATTGCCAAAGGCGGTAAACAGCAACGGGGCTGTTTCGCCGACAACACGCGCCACAGACAGCATAACACCAGACATTATCCCCGAAAAACCGCAGGGAACAACAACTTTCAGAATCACCCGGTGGTAGGGTACGCCTAATGACAGGGCGGCCTCCTTTAATGAGTCAGGCAGTAATTTTAGTGTTTCTTCCGTCGACCTGATGACGATCGGCAGCATCATGATTGACAGGGCGACACTACCTGAAATGGCCGAAAATGTCCCAAGGGGTTTTACAACCCAGAAATATACTACAATACCCACTACGATAGAAGGAACGCCTTGTAATATATCCACACAAAGTCCGCAATAATAGGCAAGCTTGCTTTTACGGTTCTCGGCCAGGTAAATGCCCGCCAGGATACCTACGGGAATCGCTATAACAGCCGCCATAATAACCATTAAAAAGCTGCCTACAAAGGCATTTGCTATACCGCCGCCCGGCTCGCCAACAGGCGCAGGAACGTGTGTTAAAAAGTGCCAGTTAACCTGCGTTATACCCTGTTTAATGATGAACAAAAGTATGACTATCAGGGGCACGGTAATGAGGAAAGCTAAAAAGGTGATCACTCCTTTAAACAGCAGGCTTTTGGTGTTTCTTAATCCGATTCTCGCTTCCATAATCAATTTTGATTAAATCGTGTAATGATACGTTTTCCGATCAGGTTGATCACCACTGTTACAAGAAACAATACCAGGCCTAACTCTATCAATGCGGACAGGTATTCGGTATGGTCAGCTTCGGTAAACTCATTGGCGATAACGCTGGCCATTGTATTGCCCGGGCCAAAAAGTATTTCCTTAAAAGAGTGCCCCAATGCGCTTGTATTACCGATGAGCATGGTAACCGCCATTGTTTCGCCCAACGCCCTGCCCAATGAAAGCAGCACACCTGCAAACAGACCGGTACGTGTGTAGGGCATGATGACGCTCCGGATAACTTCAAACCGTGTTGCACCCAACGCGTAAGCACCTTCTTTCAATGGCGATGGAACCATCCTGATCAACGTTATGCCGAGCGACGCTGCGTAAGGAATGATCATCACGGCTAATATAAGCGACGAAGTCAAAATGCCGATGCCGTATGGCGCTATGTGCCATTTTATTTCAAAAGTGCGTATAACCGGAACTAAGACAAATAACCCCCAAAAGCCATAGATAATGGATGGCACTGCAGCTATCAGTTCGACAGTATTCTTCAGCAGGTTAGACAGCCAGCCCTTGGGATTATATTCGCCGAGATAAATGGCGATGGCATAAGAGAACGGCACGGATAGTATAAGGGCTATAAATGAAGTAAGTAATGTGCCAATTAAAAATGGGTACGCCCCGTAAACATTTCCAACCGGGTCCCAAACTTTCCCCCATAAAAACCCTATTCCTAAAGTCTTGATGGTAGGCCACGATTTAACAATAAGTGTTATAAGCACGCCGATTACGATGAGCACCAGGATAGCGCTCATCACTTTCAATATTCGCTTAAATGTAGTTTCCCATTTAAGCTGGGCATTGGAGAGGTTTAATCTTTTGTTTTCCACTAATTACCGGGTTTAGTTCACCTGTTTTAAACAAAGTTAAAAGCAGAAAGCTAAAAGCGATGATATTGTTCATGCTTTTGGCTTTCCGCTCTTAATTTTTTAAGCTATTAGCTTACAATATTGGCTTGCCGTCGTAAGTCGCTGATTTCAATATCGTTTCAGCAACTTTAACTGCAGCTTTTGAAAGCGGTGCGTAGTTCAATGGAGCGCACTCAGCCTGTCCCTGGTGAATATTATACCAAAGTAATTTTAACAAAGCCGTAGCGCGTTCTTTTGAACGGCCGTTATAGTTTTGTTCTTTATAGATCATAGCCCAGGTAAAGCCTGCAATTGGATAACCTTTAGGGTTGTCGGTATTGGTGAAAGATACTTTCGCATCGGCCGGGATAGCTACGTTAGCAGCAAAAGTGGTGGCCTCAATGGTTGGAGGAATATATTTTCCACTCTTGTTCTGGATGTTGGCGTAAGTCATATTATTTTGTTTAGCATAAGCTAACTCAACATAAGTGATACCACCCGGAGTCTGCTTAACCAAACCAGCAACACCTTCGCTGCCTTTTGCGCCTAAACCGGCTGGCCAGTTAACTGCAGCCGCTTTACCAACTTTACTTGCCCATTCAGGATTAACTTTGGTCAGGAAATCGGTAAAGATAAAGGATGTACCGCTGCCGTCCGAACGGTGAATAACTACGATTGGCATGTCGGGAATATTCACGCCAGGGTTAGCATCCTTTACTTCGCGGCTATTCCAGTTAGTGATCTTGCCAAGGAAAATATCAGCCAGATCTTTACCGCTCAAATTTAAGTGAGCTGAAACACCAGGTACGTTATATGTAACCACTACAGCGCCCGATGTCATAGGGATATGCAGAACCGGCGCACCCATTTTAGCCGTTTGGTCAGCATTCAAAGGAGCATCTGAATCACCAAAATCAACTGTTTTGTTGGTTAGCTGCAGTATACCGCCGCCTGAACCAATAGACTGGTAATTTACCTTAGAGGCGGTGTACTTTGAAAATATTTTGGAGAACAATGGGTACACAAATGTGCTGCCAGCTCCTAATAGTGTGTTATCCTGCGCCTTAACTGATAGGGTCGAAGCTGCAAGGACTGCAACTGCCAGGGTCAAACTTTTGATTACTTTCATGATTTGATTTATTTATTGTTTTTCGAATTGTTTGCTTTCAATTATTTACCGAAAGTGAAATAGGCAGTAAGCCTGTAAGTTAGGTCGTAGCCATATTTTGCTGCGCCTGTTACGTTAGCCTGCTGGTTTTTGTATCCATCATACCAAACGTTTGGCATAAAGTGTACGTTTTTGTAAGGGGTAAAATCCAGACCTGCAGTGAAGAAATTCTCTTTGGTGTTTGGGTCATAATTCCCTACACGACCTGCATAAGTTACATAGGCAACATTATCATATTTGGTGTCAGGGTTGTAATTATCATAGCGAACAAAGAAACCTACTTTGTCTTTCACGATAGGGCCGCGTGCATACAACGAAATTGCATTCGCTCTCTGGTCAACAACAGTTTTGTTGCCACCGGCATCAGTAGCTGTAGCGCCGTTTTTCAGCAAATTGGTGAAGGCTTCAACACCTACGGTTAATTTAGGAGTCGTGTAAGCAATATATCCTTTGATCATGCTGCGCGAATATTCTGGGGCAGCAGCGGTATTGAATCCTAATTTTTCGTAATCGGCATACAAGTCGATCATTAATTTCTGATTGAAAAATTTGGCCCAAATGTCACCATAGAACCATTTGAACTGATCATTCTCAGGCTTCGCGCTGGTACCGTTTGCTATCAGCACGTTATAGCCATAGTTTTTAGTTGCGGGATCAAATACACCCTGCAGGCCTGCGCCAAGATCGTACGATGGCGTACGGCGTATATCAGCAACAGTCCTTTCGATTGAACGGTAAGCCCAAACTTTTTCCGACAATAGCGGGAAAGCCGGGGTAGCCTGCTGACCAATAACAAGGTCGGTACCTTTCCAGATGTTTTTAATACGCAGATCTAATAATTTGATGTAGAAAGAGTATTTACCATCCACTAATTGGTCGCCTGAACCCGATGCAGGTGCATTACCAAAGTTTGCAGCATTGTCTTCAGCGGCTAACAATACTTCGGCCGAGAATTTTTTGGTGATATCATAGTCATACCCTAAGTAGATACGACGGAACTGGAAAGCATTCCTATCGGCAGGCACATTAGTGTACTGGTTTGAACCGCCACGGTTTAACGGATCGGAATGGCCTTTGTAATAGTAGTCGCCAAAAGCGTAACCCCACAACCTGCGTACAGGTTTCCATGAGGTGTCTTCAGCAGGTTTAGGAGTTGCTTTTACTTCCGGAGCCTCTGTTGCGGCCTCCTGTTTTGCTTCCTTCGATTTGGTATCTGCTGATGCCAAAGTTGTTTGTGCTTTGCCATTAAAACCCGCTATCATAAGGGACATAAATAGCGCGGACCCGGCAAATTGTGTAAAGATTCTTTTCATGTTGGGTGAGGTTAAATTAAATTTCGGGTCAAAAGTGCGCACGGCGTATTACCTCAATGTTAAGGGAGAATTAACATTTAGTAATATTACGACAACATTAAATTCAACAAAACTGGCCCAACATGAAACTGAAAATGCTTTAAACTTATAGTTAATTATTACATAAGATACTATTAATCAAATTTTTATAACAATTGTTAATAAACCCTGCCGGGTAACAATAACTTAACATTGAAATACTACCGGCTTGCTATGGCAATGCCCGGCTTAATTTCGTCGTTGGCATTAGTGATAATCAGACTGCCTGGTTTAAGGTCGCCAAACACCTCGGTTGAGTCGTGTGTAGTTAATCCTTCTTTAATATCCGCGTAAGCTGTTTTACCTTTATGAACAGTAATAACGTACTGGCGCTCCGTGGAGCGGACGATAGCGGTATTAGGCACCAATATGGATTTGGCGCCAGACCGCATAGGTATATGCACTTCAGCATACATTCCAGGCTTAAGCATTCCATTTTTGTTGGTGACATCTATTTCTACAGCTTCCTGGTGCATCGTACTAAGGGCATTGGCCGACCGGCTTATCTTCGCCATGTGTTGCTGACCTGGCATTGCATTGAATGTAAAGCTTACGGATTCATTCAGATCAACTTTATCTACATAATCTTCAGGAATATACACTTCAAGACGTAATTTATTGATGTCTTGCAGAATCAGCATAGGCTGGTCTGTCGATTTGCCCGGCGATACCAATGCACCGGGCGATACATTCCGTTCGATGATCATTCCATCGAAAGGGGCATATACGTTCAGATAGCCGCTCATTGTCCGTACCGCCGCCACATTTGAACGCTCGGAATTGGCCATTGCATCATCCGCCTTCATCCGCGATAAAGCATTATCAATGTCCAGCTGCGATACAGATCCGGGAACAGCGGCTGCCTGCTTAAGGCGCTCGTATTTCTCCTTACTGGCCACGGCATTTTCCTGTGCCTGTAAATAGCGCGCATTAGCGGCCTGCAATTGCGACTCCATCTCGGGAGCTTCCAGCGTAACCAGCAATTGCCCTTTCTTCACAACCGAGCCCCTATCAACGTATAACGTTTTTACAAAGCCGTTCACCTTTGGAAAAATATTAACCTCGTTGAACGGTTTCAACTGGCCCGGCAAGCGCGCCGAACTGGAAAGGGCCTTTTCCGACACCATACTTGTTTGATACTTGTCGGCCTCCGGTTTCTTTTCGTTAGTAAGGTCTACCGGCTTTTGATTACTTGAACAGGCTGCGAATGTCATACTGATCGCTGCCATTGTGATTAATTTGTATTTCATTTTGATGTTATGCATTTGAAGTTTCGATTTCTGATAATTTTTCGGGCATAAGTTCGGGTGATTCGTAGGATGTTTTTTCCTGAACCCAGGCAAACACCAACGGAAGTATGATCAGCGCAGCTAATGTGGAAGCGAAAAGTCCGCCTATTACCGCCCGGCCCAGGGGCGCGCTTTGCTCGCCAGCTTCGCCCATACCGGACGCCATTGGGATCATCCCGGCTATCATCGCCATACTGGTCATTAATATCGGCCTTAAACGGATAGCCGCGCTGGTGAGTGCTGCCCTTGTTGAATTGCGATATTCGAGCCGCAGCTTTTCGCCATTGGTTACAATGAGGATCGCATTAGCCACCGATACGCCTGTACTCATGATCATGCCCATATATGATTGCAGGTTGAGTGTAGAACCCGTAACCAGCAATGCAACCATCGAGCCCAATATAACTGCGGGAATAGTTGATAATACGGTAAGGGAAAGTTTGAATGATTGGTAGTTGGCCGCCAAAAGCAGGAATATAACCAGGATGGCAAACATCAATCCGTTTTGCAGGCTGCTTAGCGTATCTTCCAGTAAATTCGACGTACCTCTTACATCGGTCACCATCCCCTTCGGAGGTGTTCCGAGTGCTTTGATTATATTATTTACAGCATCTGTGGCTGTGCCAAGATCCTTTTTATAAATGTTTGCACTCACGGTAATAAATCTCCTCGGACCGGTCCGGTCATATTCGCCCGGCGCATACGTAACTTTAAAGTCCGCAACGTCGGCCAGGGTGGGCGAACTTTTCCCTTTCAGCAAGGGGATTTCCTTGAGTTCGTCCATGGTATTCATTACGTACTCTGGTATTTCCACCTGTACCTGGTATGTATAAGCGGCTTTTTCGTCCAGCCATTGATTTTTTTCCGTAAACCTGCTGGAAGATGTACTCGCCGTAACCGAACGCGCCACATCGGTGACATTTAAACCAAATTGGGCCATTTTTAGCCGGTCGAGCGTAATCGATACTACCGGCATCTTAAGTGGCTGTGCTATCTGGACATCCCGGAGATAGCTCACCTTTTGCATTTTGGCCACAATCTTATTGGCATAGGTCTCTATTTGGTCCATATCCTTGCCGGCTACCCTAATTTCGATAGGTGTAGAGGCCCCCTGGCTCATGATCTTTTCGGTCATATCAATAGGCTCAAAAGTGATCCGCAGGTCGGGCATAGCATAAGCTATATTTTTGCGCAAGGCATCTTTCAACTCATCCATATTCATTTTGTAACCTTCGTCAAGGCCGACTTGGAGCACTGCCTCATTGGTACCCGCATTAAAAACATACAGGTTGCTGGTACCATAACTACTCGGCACAAGCCCCACATAGGCCGAACTGATCTCCACATGACCCTTAACCGTTTTATTAATGATCTGCAACACTTGCTTTAGCGCGTCTTCGGTCCGCTCCAGCCGGGTGCCGTCCGGTTCCTTAATACGAATTTGGAACTGTCCGTTATTAATTTTAGGCATCAGGTCTTTGCCTATCTTCACAAAGCATAAACCCGCCAATGCTATCGTTAGTATCAAATAAACTGGTACAATAAGCCGCTTATGCGGCATCAGCCATTCTAAAACTCCAATCAAGCCCAGCTTAACACGTTCAAAAAAATCGTTCTTTTCCGGCTCGCTTTTCTCTTGTGCCAGGTGATGGTTCACCTGCTCCTCCTGCGACCGGTCCAGCGCTTCGCCCGCATGTGCATGTATCTTACCGTGATGATAATGCTGGTAACGCTCGGCTTTTATCATCCAGTTACTTAATATGGGTACAAGCGTTTGGGCAAGTACATAAGACACGATCATGGTAAGCCCTATGGAAAGAGACAATGGAAGAAACATGGCTTTCGGCACCCCATTCATCATAAACGAAGGCGCAAATACCGCCAGGATACACAGCAATATTAAAAGCAGAGGGAACGCTATCTCTTCGCAGGCATCGTAAATGGCCAGCCGCTTGGGCTTGCCCATCTCCAGGTGCTGATGAATGTTCTCAATAGTAACCGTCGCCTGGTCGACAAGAATACCTATTGCCAGTGCCAACCCACTTAGCGTCATGATATTGATAGTTTGGCCAAAAAGACTTAGCAACAGGACGCCGATCAATATGGAAACAGGAATAGTGATAACAACGATGAGGCTGCTCCGAAGATCACGCAGGAAGAGCAATACCATCAACCCCGTTAATAGTGCCCCCAAGCCCCCTTCGGTAAGCAGGCTTTTTACCGCATTTATCACAAACACCGATTGGTCAAACTCATAGGAGATATGCACATCGTCTGGCAGCAAACTTTGCATTTCGGGTATCCTCTTTTTCAACGTTTGCACAACACTCCACGTCGATGCGTCAGCCGTTTTCACTACAGGGATATAAATTGAACGCTTGCCATTGATCAAAGCATAGTCAACTGTAACGTCCGAAGCATCGGCTACTCTTGCCACGTCTTTTATCAATACAGGCACGCCATTGCTTGTTTTAATTGGTATGTTGCCAAAATTATCCGCGTCCTTCACCAACGAATTAAGCGTGGTAACAAACATAATGTTATCGAGTCTCAAATTTCCTGAAGGCGACATCACATTAAATTTAGCAAGAGAGCCAACAACTTCGTCAGGCGTCAATCCGTAGCTGCGAAGTTTATTGGGATCGACGTTAATGGTTATTGAGCGGGAATTGGCGCCAAAAGGCGGCGGGGCCGATAAGCCCGGCACTGTGGCAAACATAGGCCGTACCCGGGTAGCAGCCAGATCATATATTTGCTTTAGGCTGCGATTTTTAGCCGACAACACCAATTGGCCCACCGGCAACGACGAAGCATCGAAACGAACTACCTGCGGTGGCAGTGCGCCGGGTGGAAAAAACTTCATGGCCCGGTTTACTTGTAAGGCCACTTCTGCCGATGCCTCGGCCATATCAGTATTTTCATAAAAACTGAGCTTAAGCATAGTAAGCCCCTGAATATTTTTACTGGTAATTGTCTTAACCCCATTCACATACAGGAACTGATCCTGCATACGTGTACTGAAAAAGCCTTCCATTTGCTGCGGCGACATACCGCCGTACGATTCTATAACATAAATGGTAGGCAAATTAAGTCTGGGGAAAATATCTATCGGGATATTGATTGCACTAAGCACTGCAAATATTAAAAGGCTGGCTGTTATCACTATGGCAGTGATGGGCCTTTTCAGTGCGGATGTGACCATTGACATAGTTTCTGTTATTTTAAAAGGTTTAAAATGGTTGCGACTTTATTATCGGTGATGGCCTCGTTAAACAAAGCGCTCGTGTAGGCATATTTAGCTTGTACGTAATCTGTTTCGGCACGGTAAAGGATATTCAGGGCCGCATTCAGTTCGATGATGTCTGTCAGCCCGCTTTTGTATAATGATAATTTTTGCCGGTAACCGTCATTTGCTGCTTTAAGCTGATTTGGTATTTCCCTTAGCCTCAGTTTTGCGGTTTGCATAGTGGCATTGGCCTGGTTGGCATTTGCTGCAAGCAGCGCTTTTTGCTCTTCGAGTTTATTGCGGTAAAAGGCTGTCTCCGTTTTTTGAGTGTTTAATTTTAACTGACGACGGCGTATATCAAAAAGATTATAGGTAAGACCAACGCCCACCAGGTAATTATCGCGCTGAAAACCCCAGCCCGAGGACAGGCTATTAAAATGATCGTTTGCATCCAGGCTCGACCCTCGTCCCCAGGCGGCACCCTCGAGCATTATCTTAGGGTTATACTGCTTTTTGGCCAGGTTTTCCTGTTCCTTGCTATTCTGGTAAAGGGACTGATAATAATTGATAATCGGGTGACCGGCAGTATCGGTATCAAAATTACTGAAGGGCGTATTGATCAACCGGCTTTCAACCAAAGTATCAGCTATTATAGACTGATATGGCATGCCACTAATTGCGGACAGTTGCAATTGCGTTCGCTGCAGCTGATCGTTCAACTCAATATAATTCAGCCTGGCTTTTGATAATTCGGCGTTAGCGATGCTGGTGTCTACACCCGGTCGTACACCGGCTTTGGTGAGAGAACTTATAGACTGTAAGATCTCCTGGTTACGGCGGATATTCCGGGATTGAATTTGAAGATAATCCTGCAGGCTTATCAGTTGCAGGTAGTTGTAAATAGTATAAGCCTCTACCTGGTATTTTGATTGCGCAAAATTGTTCTGTTCGACGTTGATGTTTGAACGTGCTACACGGTTTGCGGCGCCGTAAGCTCCGAAATTATATATTTCCCAATCAAGCGCTGCAACGCCAACATTTGCAGATACCGCTGTTGTGTTGCTGGTTGTGCGTACCCCTCTTGTGTCGGAAGGAATTATGCCAAAACCAAAGTATGGTCCGGCAACATTATTATTGGTCCCGATATCGGCCTGGTAATTCAGCCTGAGATTTGGCAGCCACCTGTTTTGCACTTCGGCTGCCTGCGACTGCCGGACGCTTATAGCGGTTGAATCGGTTAATAAAGCCGGCGCGTTATGATCGACGCTGACTAACAATTGTTTTAAGGTTACCGGTTGCTGGGCTTTGAGTGTTACCGCTAAAACGGAGAATAACACCATTAGGGCCAGGCCTCTAATATGTTTAAGCATTTTATTATTTAAATGATTTAGTTATCCTGAAGAAAAAACTTTGCAGGAGATATCCCCCACGGCAGCCTGAATTGGCTGCAGAGTTGAATCAAATAGTAAGCTTACCGGCGAGAAGATAGGCAGGCCGGGCGGATCGCGGCATCCATCGGGCTCCCGGCTCTGTCAGCTTACTTATATCGCTAACGATAGAGGGTAATAACAGGGACAGAAAAAAAGAAATCGCGGACAATAAAGACAATAATGGGTTAGTCAGCACCTTATGGATCGCCTGCAGTTTTTCATCGGCATCTTCCAGGCTCTCCGGTTTGCGTTTGGTAAAACTTTTTACCAGTATGGTATGCGATACGATTGGTTTGAACTGCCTGCTAAGCGTACCGAAGCCCGCAAAAGGCTTGGCCACAAAAACCAGGGCGGCAATGGAGATGATCAATCTGAAAGTTTTAATCTTCTGCATCGTTATTGTTCAATGACTCATTTACGCGCAAAAATGATGTTAAATTGTGTCTGTAGAAATGTGTAACAGTAATTTTGCAAAATCCGCGTTAACAATAATCAATTAGTAACAATTATTTAACATATCGCTTATTGCTATTAACACCGTCTTAATATTGCGGCAGTACTTTTAGCCCGTACTCCAGGGGCCATGCGTAATCTTTTCAGCAATTTCCTTTCACACCGCCAATTATTTTACGGCCTGTTCAACCAGGCCGGGAAAAATATTGTCGAAATGGCGGAGTTGCTAAGCGCAGTAGTGGAAACAGGATCTATAGAAGAGCGCGAGCCACTGTACCGGCAAATCAACGTATTGGAAGAAACGGGCGACGATATTACCCATAAGGTGTATCTTGGTTTGGATAAGGTATTCTTTACCCCTATGAACCGGAAAGACATCCATATTCTTGCTTCGGCAATTGATGACGTGGCCGATAATGTTCATGAAGCAGCCGGAAGAATGCATCTGTATAACATCGAAAAGTTTTTGCCGGCCATGCATCCGATAATCGGCTATATCAAAAAATCGTGTGTTGAACTGCAGAGCCTGATCTGTTCACTCGCTAAGATCGATGATTCTGATGCGATGCTGGCCTCCTGCCGCAGGGTAAAGGAATATGAGCACCAGGCCGACCTTGTATATTATCATGCATTAGCCGACCTTTTTGCCAGCGAGAAAGACCCTATTGCTCTCATCAAGCACAGGGATATCCTTTACTCGCTGGAAGCGTCTGCCAACAAGTGTAAAAATGTGACGGATGCTATCGAGATCATTGTGCTCAATAGCTTGTAACTGTTCGGGTTAATATTTGATAGAAAACCTTCGAAGGATATTAGCCAAAAGCCATATCGGACCGATGAGCAGGAATTTAAGATCAGCGAGAAATGAAGGTCTTTTACCTTCTATTTTATGGCCTATAAATTGCCCAACCCATGCCAGTACAAAAATGATAAGGCTCACCAGCCACAGCGCGGGCCCGCCCGCGGCTTGCCAGCCTGCTAATAACGTTACGAAATAGCTGAAAATAAACAACACCAGCAGCATGATATAGGATAACTTGGGCGACAAGCGGTAATAGTAAAAAATGGCAAAAGCCATCAGGAACGATGCCCAGTTTATGAAACCATTATAGACGCCAAGAAATTTAAGGTATGGAAAGGGTATGGCCCAAAACAGACCGAATAAACTAAACACAATTAGTGGCACACAAAACCAGTGGATGAGCTTATTCCTTGAGTTTTGATGATGTTCGGAATATTGATCAAACAAGGCATCTACGGGGCGTCGGGCGTCCCCCTTAGAAGGCGAGATTTTGTTTCTGTTATTAGCCAATTGATACGATCAATTAAAGGATGTCTTTTCGAACGATAGAGAGAAATCTTAAACATCATGCAAACAAAGCAGGTAAATTGTATAAGATTTCTCCTCGTTCCTAGTCGAAATGACAGTCATGAATTTTTATTTCGCGAAAGCAACCGACCGGGTCTCCCTGATCACGGTAACTTTGATCTGGCCCGGATAGGTCATTTCAGTTTGGATGCGGTTAGATATATCAGCCGCCAATACTTCTGATTGAGCGTCCGTTATCTTTTCGCTTTCCACCACTACGCGCAACTCGCGGCCTGCCTGTATGGCAAAGGTTTTTTCAACACCGGGATACGACAATGCCAGGCTCTCCAGCTCCTTCAAACGTTTGATATAGCTTTCTACCACTTCGCGGCGGGCACCCGGGCGTGCGCCGGATATTGCGTCGCAAGCCTGTATCACCGGCGACAACATCGAGGTCATTTCGATCTCGTCGTGGTGGGCGCCAATGGCGTTACAAACTTCAGGGTGCTCTTTATATTTCTCGGCCAATTGCATGCCTAATATTGCGTGCGGCAGTTCCGGATTATCATCAGGCACTTTGCCTATATCATGTAGTAAGCCGGCCCGTTTAGCCATCTTCACATTCAATCCTAGTTCAGCCGCCATGGTAGCGCAGAAGTTGGCTACTTCGCGCGAGTGCTGTAATAAGTTCTGACCATAAGACGAGCGGTAACGCATACGCCCAACCATACGGATCAACTCAGGGTGCAGGCCATGTATACCGAGGTCGATAACGGTACGTTCGCCTATTTCGACTATCTCCTCTTCTATCTGCTTCTTGGTTTTAGCAACCACTTCCTCGATACGTGCCGGGTGGATACGGCCGTCTGTTACTAAACGGTGCATAGCCAGGCGCGCAATCTCGCGGCGTACCGGGTCGAAGCCTGAAAGGATAATCGCTTCCGGTGTGTCATCCACAATAATTTCGATACCGGTGGCAGCTTCCAGGGCACGGATATTACGTCCCTCGCGACCAATGATACGGCCTTTGATCTCGTCGTTCTCAATATTGAATATCGACACCGTATTCTCGATAGCGCTCTCTGTAGCTGTGCGCTGGATGGTCTGAATAACGATCTTTTTGGCTTCCTTGGTGGCGGTCAATTTGGCTTCGTCCACAATGTCTTTGATCTGCATCATGGCCTTGCTGCGGGCTTCCTCGCGCAAATTATCGATGAGCTGATTCTTGGCATCTTCTGCTGATAAGCCTGCAATGGTTTCCAATTGCTCTACATGCTGCTGTTTCAGATGCTCGACTTCTTCTTGCTTTTTCACCGCGATCTCTGTCTGCCGCTCCAGGTTTTTACGCACGTTATCGATCTCTGATTCCTTACGCGACATGTTTTCGAGCTTTGAGTTAAAAGATTGCTCCTTTTGCTTTACACTGTTCTCACGCTGATTGATCGCATTATTTTTTGAGTTGATCTCCTGTTCATGCTCCGCCTTCATCTGTAAAAAGCGCTCCTTTGCTTCAAGCAATTTGTCTTTCTTCAGTATTTCGGCACTGGTCTCAGCATCTTTCAGTATCTTCTTTACTTTGTTTTGGGCTGCTTGCTCCTGATCCTTAAATAGTTTTTTGAGCAGGAACCGGCCTATGGTAAACCCGGCGGGCACCCCCACCAGCAGGCCGATAATTGTGTATAATAATCCGTTCATCTCTTTAGTTTATAAAATAAAAAAACCGCAACTAATCTTTAAGTGTCATGTATTGAAAAACCTCATTTCACAGATGGGATCGGGTTTTTGCCAAGTCGTGATTGAAATAGCTTTTATTCCCTTTTGATCCGCTGATATTGAAGTGTTAAGTTTTTAATAGTGAAACCTAAAATTTAACTGCGGTTAAATCTTAATTGCTCTGATATGTGTAAGAACGTTATTACTTAGAGAAAAATTCAGACAGCATATGATCCAACTGATAAACCTTGTCTGCGACGTCGGTATCTTCCACCGCCACTTTCTTTTCTACCTTTAACGATGATGTTGCGTAATGCAGCACCGCCATTGAAAGCAAATCCTGTTTATCCCGTACCGCATAATTTTCCTGGTATTCTTTTATGCGATCGTTGATCAGTTTTGCCGCCCTGCGTATTATTTCTTCCTCCTCCATGTTTACCTTTAGCGGGTAAACTCTGTCAGCAATATTTATTTTTATTGAGATTTCTCCCATTTGAGCTATTTCACTATTGCATTATCTTTTCAGCAATACAATACACTTATCAATTTCCTGCACAAATTCGTTAATTTTTTGCTTTATGTCAAGAGTTTTTTCATTGGTCTCGGAAAATGACTTCGCCATCTTCAAAACCCGAACCCTTTCTTCCAGCTCTTTTGTCTTTTCTTTGCCTGCATCAACAGCTACTGCAAGGGACTGATTTTCCAGCTTCAGCAGGTCATTTTCCTCCTGCAATGCCGAACAAAGCACTATCAGGCGCTCGGTTTTTTCTACGACTTTGCTGAGTTGATCGGCTGTTGTTGACATGCTTTAGTTTAAATTACTGATTTACTGAATTATTGAATTGATGAATTTGTTCAATCAATAATTCGATGATTCGATCTTTACTTCCTTACCTCCGCGCCCGCTTCCCTGCCGAAATTATAAATTAATTTTTGCATAATGGAATCTATGGCCTTGTCCGTCAAAGTTTTTTCCTCGTCCTGTAAAGTAAAACTTAAAGCGTATGATTTTTTGCCGGCCGGCAGCTTGTCGCCCTCGTAAACGTCGAATACGTTAACATCCTTCAATAACTTCTTTTCTGTTTTCAGCGCGATTTGTTTCAGCTGACCGAATGTTACCGTTTTATCCACCAGCATAGACAAGTCGCGGCGAACAGCCGGAAATTTCGATACATCCTGGTAAACGATCCTGTTCTTGCGGACGGCGTTTAATACCATATCGAAATTAAAGTCGGCATAAAACACCTCTTTATCCAGGTCAACCTTCTTCAGTGCCGATGCAGCTACTGCGCCGAATTTCACCAGTTGCTTACTATTACGCATGTATTGCAGGCCATAAGCAATTTTGCTGCAGGTGGCATCCTCTGTAGTCAGATCGGTGATGCGCAACCTTTGGATCAAACCATCCACGACAGCTTTCAGCATATAAAATGACACCGGCTGTGGCTTTTGGTTCCATTGCTCAGCCTGGTTGGCGCCGGAAAGAAAAATGGCGAAACGCTGCGTTTCGATATACTTATCTTCCTTCAGGCTGTACACCTTGCCGAACTCATATAATTTCAGATCGCCGTTCCTGCGATTTTGGTTATAGGCGATAGCCTCCAAACCTGAAAATACCATGCTTTGACGCATTACATCCAGGTCGCCGCTTAACGGGTTCAGAATTTTCACCGCATGATCAAGGTCGGTTGAATAAGTCGATCTGGTCAACGAATTGGACAGTATCTCGTTAAACCCATTGGCGCTGAGCAGATCGGATATGGTATTTTGTACATCATCCTTTTCCGGACGGATGGAATTATTTAACGACGCCCTGATCTGGGTAGGGATCTCAATATTATTGTAACCGTATATACGCAGTATCTCCTCTATCACGTCCACCTCGCGGGTAACATCTACACGGTAAGGGGGAACTTTCAGGGATAAACCGTCGGCTGTTTCGTTAACGATATGAATATCCAATGCGGTAATAATGGACTTGATCTCTTCCTGCGGGATATGCTTACCGATAAGCCTGTCGACATTTTTGTAGGTAATATTTACCTCAAAAGGGGTAGCCGGGTTTGGATAGATATCCGAAACATCAGACGATATGGTTCCACCAGCAACCTCTTTGATCAGCATCGCAGCATATTTCAGAGCGAACACCGTAATATCCGGGTCGGTACCGCGCTCAAAACGGAAAGAAGCATCGGTTTTCAAACCATGACGTTTGGATGTTTTGCGCACCCAAACAGAATTGAAGTAAGCGCTCTCCAAAAACACATTCTCCGTCGTTTCCTTTACGCCGGAACTTGCCCCGCCAAATACACCCGCAATGCACATCGGCTCATCGGCATTGCAGATCATCAGGTCATCGGCTGAAAGCTTGCGGTCGACATCGTCTAGTGTTTTGAATATCGTGCCTTCGGGGCAGGTCTTCACGATTACCTTGTTGCCCTTTACAGCGTCGGCATCAAAAGCATGCAGCGGCTGGCCAAGGCCATGCAGCACATAATTGGTAACATCAACAATATTATTGATAGAACGCATGCCGATCACCGCCAGCTTTTCTTTCAGCCATTTCGGCGAGTCTTTTACTTCGACACCGGAGATGGTCAGGCTTGAATACCTTGGGCAAGCTTCCGTATTTTCTACAACCACCTCGATTTTACGGTCGTTGTTGTCAACTTTGAAATCTGAAATATCAGGCTTGTTGATATTTGTTTTGATGAACGCGGCAATATCCCTGGCCGTACCTAAATGCGAAGCTGCATCGGCGCGGTTTGGCGTGAGGCCGATCTCGTACAAATAATCGTCCTCTAATTTGAAATACGCTTTAGCAGGCGTTCCGGGAATTGCACCGGCATCCAGCACCATGATACCTTCGTGCGAATGCCCCAGGCCTATCTCATCCTCGGCGCAGATCATCCCTTCAGACACTTCGCCCCTGATCTTTGATTTATTGATCTTGAAATTATCGCCCTCCATCGGGTAAACCGTGGCGCCTACTACGGCAACAACCACCTTTTGCCCGGCCGCCACATTAGCCGCACCGCACACGATCTGCAGATCCGTACCGGTGCCTACATCAACTTTCGTCAAATGCAGGTGGTCGGAGTTCGGATGATCCTGTGATTCCTTTACATGACCTATAACCAAACCCTCAAGACCGCCGGGTACAGGCTGCACCTTATCCATCATTTCCACTTCCAAACCAATGCCGGTAAGTATCTGCGACAGTTGTTCGGGAGTTTTGTCCGTATCAATAAATTGTTTAAGCCAGTTATAGGATATTTTCATTACAGCAAAATAGTGAAGCGCAAAGATAGGATTTAGCTGGTAAGTCCGGAAGTCGGGAAGACCGAAAGTCCGAAAGACTATTTGATGCACACTTGCTGACTTCTGGACTACAACAGGCTCTGATCCGAAAAACTCATATAACCATTATCCGTAATGATGAGATGGTCAAATATCTGAATGTCTAATAATCGCCCGGCCGACCTAAGCTGTTTGGTGAGATCTATATCTAATTGACTCGGCTTGAGGTTGCCTGAAGGGTGATTGTGTACCAGGATAATGCCTGTGGCATGTTGCTGTAAGGCAATACTGAAGATAATTTTGGGATCCGCGATGGTAGCCGTTAGGCCCCCTTTGCTTATCAATTCCTTACTCAATACTTTGCTTGACTGTCCGAGCAGGATGATCCAGAATTCCTCGTGGTTCAAATCGAGCATGTGGCGGCGCATCAGGTTGTAAGCGTCCCGGCTGGCTTTGATAAATTCCGCCGGCTTTTCCTCGGTTTCGCTCCTGCGACGGCCTACTTCAAGCGCGGCAATAATGGAAATGGCCTTTGCTTCGCCTATGCCCCTGAAATTGCACAATTCGGCAATAGTAGCTTTGGCCAGTTTGTTCAGGTCGTTATCGTAATGGTGCAGGATGCGCTTGCTCAATTCAACCGCCGATTCACTGTCGTTTCCTGACCCGATGAGGATAGCCAGCAATTCTGCATCCGTAAGCGCACGACGGCCCTGCGCGCTTAGTTTTTCGCGGGGGCGGTCCTCTTCGGCCCAGGCTTTAATGCTGATCTTGGTTTCGTAAGGTTTCATCTGTCTGAACCGGAATTCAACGAATTGATCGAATTCACTTAATTTCGGCATCCTAAGTAACAAAAATTAATGCAATTCCTGAATTCTGCAAATCCAGATTCACGTAAATTTACAACGTAAATCATGGTTAACATGGTTTACACAATTTATCTTATTTTGAAGTTAATTAATTGAATATCAGCATACTACTAAATATTGGTGTAAACCATAAATCACAAAAAAATAGCGATGAGTAAATACCCATCGCTATTCCGAAAAGAACATATCTTTTATATTATTTCAGACCGTTAACAAATTTGGTCAGTTTTGATTTATTGTTTGAGGCTTTGTTTTTGTGGATGACGTTTTTCTTAGCCAAACGGTCAAGCATCGAGATCACCTTGGTTAAAAGAGGTGCAGCTTCTGCTTTAGAAGTAGTATCTCTTAATTTTTTGATGGCGTTCCTGGTGGTTTTAGCCTGGTATCTGTTACGTAAGCGCTTCGCAGCGTTAGACCTGATCCTTTTTAATGATGATTTATGATTTGCCATTTTAGCTAATTCTTCTTTTATTTTTCGGACTGCAAATATAGAGTGATTTTTTTATAATGTCAAATGGGATGTGAAATTTTGTTTGAAGGTTGAAATGTTGTAAAGTTAAAGATGAACGTACCCAACAACAGTTCAACATTGTAACCATACAACTTTCCAACCAAAAAAAAGCATATTTGAGCATGAAGTTCGCCGCAAGAATTCTCATTTCAGTAATTGTGATAATCATTTGCTCGTCCTGGGGGTTTTTCGGGCACCGGCGGATAAACCATGTTGCGGTATTCACCTTACCTAAGGCCATGGCAGGGTTTTACGAGGCAAATATCAACTACATAACAGAACATGCTGTCGACCCGGATAAGAAACGCTATGTGGATTCGCTGGAAGCGCCACGCCATTTTTTTGATGCCGACCATTACGGCAAAAGGCCCTTTATGAAAATGCCGTTGAAATGGAAAGAGGCCGCCAAAAAGTATTCGGAAGATACTTTAAAAAAGTACGGCACGGTGCCGTGGGAGATACAATACCAGTATTACCGGCTAGTGGATGCTTTTAAAAAGCACGATACTACCGGCATATTAAAAACATCGGCCAACCTGGGCCATTATATTGCGGATGCACATGTGCCGCTCCATCTCACGCAAAACTACGACGGGCAATTCACCAATCAAACCGGCATCCATGCCTTGTGGGAAAGCCGTATACCGGAATTATTTAGCGACAAATACCATTACTACGTTGGCAGGGCACGATATATTGAGAACCCGCTGAACGAGGCTTTTAAAATTTGCCGGACATCCTTTGCCGGTGTCGATTCTGTTTTAAGGTTTGAAAAAGCCATTGATAAGAACTTTCCGGCGGATAAGAAATATGTCCTGCTGAAACGCAGCGGCAAAACCGTTAAAGATTATTCTGAAGCTTATGCCAAAGCTTACCAGGCAGCATTAAAAGGCATGGTTGAAAGACGGATGCGGTTGTCCATATTAGCTATCGGCAGTTACTGGTATTCGGCCTGGGTAGACGCGGGGCAGCCTGATCTGGATAAACTTATCGTAAAGCCATCAACGCCGGACGAGAAGAGAAAGATCCGGCAGGAAGTTATTTTGTACAAAGCGGGGAAAATACTTACCTTAAACCATTGATATGTTCCGAAAGAAAGCCGCAACAATTGCAAAGAAGACCATCCGCTGGCGCAGTCATGAGCCAAGCCGGCTTGAAACTTTCAGCGACGCGGTATTTGCTTTTGCAGTTACACTGATCATCGTGTCGTTGGAGGTGCCCAAATCTTTCGACGAGCTTTTTGAGACCATGAAGGGCTTTGTAAGTTTTGGCGTTTGCTTTGCCTTGCTTTTTCTGATCTGGAACAACCAGAACATATTTTTCAGGCGGTATGGCATTGTTGATGCCTACACAACTTTCCTGAATGCAGTATTGTTATTCGTAGTGCTGACCTACACCTATCCCCTCAAATTTCTGTTTACACTGGTTTTCTCAGGTGATAACACCTATCTCAGCAACGGTGTTAAGTTATCGATGATCCGCACCGACCAGGTGCCTGCCCTTCTATATGTTTACAATTTAGGTTATGTAGTGATCTATTTCCTTTTTTACCTGATGTACCGGCACGCGCAAAGTCACGAAAAGAAGCTGGAGCTTACACCCTTCGAATTGTTTGAGACCAAAAGCCAGATGTATATTAACCTGCTGAATGTTTTGATAGGGCTGCTGGCTATGTTAATGACGACCGTATTACCTTCCAATATCAAAGGAGCTTCGGGCTACGTCTATTTTCTGCTGGCTATTGTTTATCCCCTATTCTTTAGTATAAGAGGCAGGAAATCGGGTAAGCTTTTTGGGGTTGTTATTGATTAACTGCCTTTTTCTTTACACGGCTATTGATAGCCGCAATAATTGGCGGCAGCACAGAAACAATGATAATGGCAACTGCTATCATCGAGAAATGAGCTTTAAAGAAAGGGACATTGCCGAGCAGGTATCCTGTGAAAAGGAAAACCAATATCCACGATGCCCCCCCGATGATGTTGTAAAGGCTATAGCGCAACATAGGCATACGCCCAACCCCAGCTACAAAGGGCGCTATGGTGCGGATGATCGGCATAAACCGGCTGAAAATAACCGCCTTGCCTCCATGCTTATCAAAAAATGCCTGGGTTTGCAGGTAGTAATCCAGTTTCAATATCTTGTTTTCGGGCTTAAATACTTTGGGACCGAGGTAATTACCGATAAGGTAATTGACCGTGTTCCCTGTAAACGCGGCAACAATTAGTATTAAGGCTAAAACATAAATATTCAAGCCTGTATTTCCGGCGGCTATAAGCGCGCCAGCAGCAAACAGCAACGAATCGCCCGGCAAAAATGGGGTAATTACAAAACCGGTCTCGGCAAAAATAATGGCAAATAATATAAGGTAAGTAAGCGTATGATATTGACTGATGATGTCAGCCAGGTGCTTGTCAATATGAAGGATAAAGTCGATCAGGCTTTTTACTACTTCCAATTTTTTGAGATTTTGGCAAAAATATAAATTAAAACGGGATTATTTGTTGGTGATAGTACCCATGCCAAAGGCGAGACTATCGGTATGCCCGGCCACGCCATATGAGTAAATAGTATAAAGCCGTCCGTCTTGGATGGTTACATTCTGTTCCGACCCTATCACGGCGGTAGAAGTTCCCTGGCTATATACATTAAAATTATAGCTGCCGGCAGGCAATTCCATGTAAGGCGTAACAATATTATATTTAGCATTCGAGAATGCAATCCTGTCGTTGGCCCACAAATCAAATGCTCCTGATAAGGGCGAGGCGTTCAAAAACCTTACTTTCCCCCGGCCTGTAGTTGGCACAGATGAAGTATCCGTCAGGAAAACACGGTTAATACTGCTGTCGGAAAGCAGGCCGGTTACGAATAAAGTATATCTCAAATTGGGCTTCAGCGTATCGCTCATGCTTAGGATATTACCCTGAACGGTAATTATAGTACCGGCAGTTTGATTGGGCGATGACCTGATCTGAAATGGCGGATCGATTGAACTGAGATAAAAATACCCCGAAGGCCTTGGATAATAAAAATTTGCATTGTTATATATCCTGTAATTAATATACAAGCTAATTGGCCCTAGGCTGGGACTAAGATTTACTACCTGGTATTGTATGTTTTGGGAGCTGGCATTGACCGATGTTTTGCCACAAGAAGATATAAAGGGAACGGCAAAAGCTCCCATAATAAACAGGAATACCAAAACTTTCACGCCACCGCTATTATTCTTCCTCATATTCAATTATAATTCAGGGTAACACCCAGGTTCAACTTTGCGTCTCCACTACCCCCTTTTTTGCCTTTTGCATAAAAAGTATAGGATTTTCCGGCAGCTAACGGGTAATGCCCGCTGACGAGCGGCTCGGCAGAACCTGACTGGTACAACACGATCGCTTTCAGTCCGCTTACACCAACGGGACGGAAGTCGCTGGTATCAGTAAATGCTTTATTGCTGAATTTCAATGTATCGCCAACGGCAAAATCGAGGCTGCCACTGTTGGGCGAAGCATTTACAAACCTTACCAAACAGGTGTCCGTCCGGCTCTCGGCCCTCAATGCATCTTTTACGTAAAAAGCATGAGCCGCCGTATCGTCGGTGATGAACAATGAGTAATAATGATGCGCCTCAAGATTCAAAGGGATACTGAACAGTTCCTGTACCACACTGGTAGAGGGATTAAACGCCTTTTTTACCTGGTAAGTTTGTGTCCCCGTAGGAACGTAGTAGTAACCCGATGAACCGCCCGGGTACAAGTTCGAATTATTATTCAAACGCGTGCCGTTCAGGTAATAATTGATCGTATTGGTGGAAGCATTAACAATATTCAGGCTGTCCGCAAGGTTGACGGCGACGGGCACATCCCCGCTTTTTTTGCAGGATGCAAAAGCGGTTAACAAAGCAACCAAAAACAAGCCTGTTATGCGGATATTCATACCTGTCAAATGCTATTATAACTTGTTATCTGATCATTTGTTATTGGGCCGAACAAAAAAGTCCGGTTTACACACCGGACTCTGGATTTGGATTTATAATTTAAGTTTACAACTTAAGCATAACTATTAAGCATTACCGGCATCACCAGCATCAGCACATCTTCATTCTCGTCTCCGGCAACCGGCAGCAATAAACCGGCACGGTTAGGTGTTGACATTTCCAGCATCACTTCTTCACTGCCCAGATTTTTTAACATCTCTATCAAAAACCGTGCATTAAAACCTATTTCGATATCCTCGCCATCATACTGGCAGCTTAAACGCTCATGCGCCTCGTTAGCAAAATCAATATCTTCCGAAGATATATTCAGCTCACTGCCGTTGATCTTCAATCTTACCTGGTGCGTAGTTTTGTTAGCGTAAATAGCAACACGGTTAAGCGATCCCAGGAACGACTGCCTGTCTATGATCAGCTTATTTGGGTTATTCTGCGGTATTACCGCTTCGTAGTCAGGGTACCGTTCATCTATCAAACGGCAAACCAGGTTAATATTGCTGAATTTAAAGAACGCACTTGTGCTGTTGTATTCCACAGAAACATTGATATCCTCGGAAGGCAGCGCCGATTTAAGCAAATTCAGCGCTTTTTTAGGTAAGATAAAGGACGCAGTGCTTGCAGCCTTGGCATCCTTGCGGCGGTAGCGTACAAGTTTATGCGCATCGGTAGCTACAAAAGTAATGTGCTGGCTCGATAACTGGCAGTACACTCCTGTCATAGCCGGGCGAAGCTCGTCATTACTTACTGCAAAAATGGTTTTGTTAATAGCTTCCGCCAAAACAGATGCAGGCAGGTTAACCGACGATGCGTTTTCCACAACCGGTATCTTGGGGAAGTCCTCGCCATTCTCACCGCTTAGCTTGTATTTACCGTCGCCGGCATTTATTTCGATAGCAAAAGTGCTGTCGTCGATATTAAAGGCAATAGGTTGTTCCGGCAGGGATTTCAGGGTATCCAGCAGGATGCGCGAAGGGATGGCTATGCGGCCGTTCTCCTTGGCTTCCACCGTCAGCGAGGTGGTCATACTGGTCTGCAAATCAGTTGCCGAAATGGTTAAGTTCCCATCCTTTATCTCAAATAAAAAATTCTCCAATATAGGCAAAACTGTGCTGCTGCTCAGTGCCCCGCTTACGGCCTGCAATTGCTTGAGTAATGTGGATGTTGAAACTATAAATCTCATATGTGAATGGTATTAATCAACCAAAAGTATAAAAATTAATGAGCATACTTTCTTCTGCGAATATAATGTTGAAAAATAGCAAATATTAACACAAACGCCAAAGGAACGGCATTATTTATCACCTGCCAGTAAAGCTTTTCGCTGCGTATTTTTGCCCTGTCCAGCAGGCGTATTTTTATCTCTTTGGTACGCAGTTCTATCAGGCCCGAATCATCGGTCATATAGTCGGCAATGTTCAGCAAAAGGTTCTTGTTGGCATAGGTTTGCTGGGTATAACGGTCGTATCCCAAAGGATATACCGAGCCGTCGGCGCCCACCTGGTTTTTAAAGATATCGCCATCACTTATCACGATCATTTTTGTCGGTTTGCTCTCGGGCAGCGACTCCACCTTATCCGTTAACCCCTCCGGCAATGGCCTGTTAAGAAAATCCGATTTAAATTTACCTTCCAGCAATACACCTACGGTTTTCGGCTGGTTGACAAACTCTTTTGGGTCAGGCTCCTGCTCCAATGCCTGCAATGACAGCAGGTACGGGGTCGAAAACTTTTTGTTGTGAATGGACGAAGCAAGCAGTATGGTCTTTTTGAGCCCTTTCACACCGATGGTATCTATCGTGTTCACAAACTCGGTACGGATACCATCCAGGTCCTTTACCACCGGGTTTTTTGATTGCGGGATGATAACAGGAAAGAACAGCCAGGGCGCATTTTGTATCTGAGGTTGCCCGCCGACATTCCCGGTAACCACGGGTATCGGTGCGCAGCTCATGTCGGCTATCAGGTCGTAATTGATCCGCACGCCATAAACAAACAACTGGTCATCTAAATTGAGCTGCTTGGGGAACGATAACTGCTCGTTCCCATGTCCTTTTAAACTGTCCAGTTCGGCGCTTACTTGGTCTATCGACCACAATACTTTACCGCCGCGCATTACGTATTGGTCTATTTTGAACTTCTCCAGTTCGGTAAATGGCTTATCAGGTTTGGGGATTACCAGCATGCGCAGGTGCATCAAAGCTTCGAAAGGAATAGTTTTCAGGTCGACCCTGCCGACAACAAAGCCGTTGGCCAGCGAGCGCATGGCGTCGTTCAACTGGCGGTCATTTAATTCATTATGACCTTCGGTGAAGCCGATCAAAGGTTTCCCGCCGCTGGTGATCTTGCGGATGGCCGAAGCAAAATTGTATTCGAGGTTTTGTATCGAATTTTTAGCAACTTCTTCTTCCGATAAGCCGATGCGCGATTGCAGCAGGTTTACTGCAATGCTTTGCCCCTTGTATTCAACCAGCGCCTCGGGGAATATCATGATCTGCGACAGGCCGTTATCGGTTTTTATGCTGAAAGGCTGCCCGCTGATTCCCCTGGCATCCAGCGAATCATAGATGGCCTTTTGCTGATCGTCGGAAAGATTTTTGATATTTTCTATCGGGTCCACAAACTCAAAATGCAAATTGCCGTGCGAGTAAGCCTGCAGATCGCTCAGCATATCTCGGGTTGAACGCTGAAGGTTTTTCATCCAGCTTTGGAAGTTATTGCCTTTCAGGTAAACGGTCACCTTTACCTCCTGATGCAGGCCGGTCATCACCTGCCGGGTAATGGGCGATAAGGTGAAGCGCTTTTCTTTGGTAAAATCGATACGGGTAAAGCTTAGTGTCGACAAATATCCAACGATAACTATAACCGCCAGTACTATCAACGTGCTTTTTTTGCCTTTCTGGCGCTGGGTTTTGATCACCATTAAGGTAAAAGCAATAAACAGGGCACTCAAACACACAAAGTAAGCCAGGTCGCGTGTATCCAGTACCCCACGGCTCACCGAATCATAGTGGCTGGTGATGCCAAGGCTCTCTAAACCTAAATTCTGAAGCGATAATAAAGTACTTAGTGAATCGAAACCTGTATAAAAAAAGAAACACAGGAATACCGCAATGGTGAAAGCTATAATTTGATTTTTGCTGATGGACGATGCAAATAAACCTATCGCCGCAAAGGATGATCCTAATAAAAACAGCCCGATGTAAGAGCCAATGACCGCACCAGTGTCAATATTACCCTGAGGGTTACCCAAATGGTAAACCGTATAATAATAAACCAGCGTTGGCAGCAGGGCGAAAAGTACCAGCAATACGCAAGCGAAGAATTTCCCTAATACTATCTGCCCATCTGTAAGCGGGCGGGTAAGCAACAGCTCGAAGGTACCCTCCTTGCGTTCTTCGGCAAGCGAGCGCATGGTAATAGCCGGAATAAGGAACATGAACAGGTAGGGCGCGGTGTTGAAAAGGCTATCTAATCCGGCATAACCATATTCCAGTATGCTTGATTCGGGGAATACCCACAGGAAAAGACCGAGCACCAATAAAAATACGCCAATGGTTACATAAGCTACCAGCGAGCTGAGGTAGGATGTGATCTCCTTCTTTAAAATGCTATACACTGCGAAATTAACGGCTGTAAGGTGCCGAAATTACAATATTATTTGAGAATGTGAAAGAAGGGTTATTGAGCAGAAAGCTAAAAGCGGAAAGGCTAAAGCTTTATAATAGGTTTATTGATAAGGTAAGACTAATTGTTCGTCAACACTATAAAAATATCCTCCAATGATTTTCCTTTATTAGCCGACCGTAGCCCGTCCAGACTATCGTTAGCCACTATTTTACCTTTGTTGATAATGACCACATGGCTGCAAACGGCCTCAACCTCCTGCATAATGTGGGTGCTAAGGATAATGGTTTTAGTTTTGCCCAGGTCGCGAATAAGCTGGCGGATGCCGATCAGTTGGTTCGGGTCGAGGCCCGAGGTCGGTTCGTCCAGTATAAGCACCTGCGGGTCGTGCAGGATGGCTTGCGCCAGGCCCACCCGTTGTTTATAGCCCTTGCTAAGCTGGCTTATCTTTTTATGTTTTTCGGGTGTAAGGCCGGTTAGCTCTATCACCTCGTCGATTCGTTTTTCAGCATCAGGTACCCCGTGAATATCGGCAATAAAAGCCATCGACTCGCGCACATACATTTCCTGGTAAAGCGGGTTGCTTTCGGGCAGGTAGCCAATGTTGCGCTTCACCTCCAACGCCTGCGTTTCCACATCAAAACCACATACCGATGCTTTACCCGATGTTTGCGGGATATAGCCCGTCAAAATCTTCATGGTGGTTGATTTACCCGCGCCATTGGGACCCAGGAAACCCAGCACACCCGGCTTCGCGCTGAATGATATACCATCCACAGCCTTTTGCTGCCCGTAAACCTTGGTCAATGATTCGACACTAATGCTCATGGGCGTAAATGTAGGTTTTTTATAGGTAAAAGGGTAAAGGCGAAAGGTAAAAGGCGTGGTCAAGATCAAAACCATTATCCTTTTACCTTTCACCCTTAGCCTTAAATACACTAAGTGTTCACGCCACCGCCGCTTGCCACTGCAATAAAATTGTAAATAATTTATTATCAATGCGTTACGAGTAAGTATTTCGAAAAAAGTGACCCATTTTTGCGTTTTCCGTGAACACCTGTTTCTCCATAGTACTGTATATCAATTATTTAAGCGTTAACCCAAAGAGCATTTCCGACCCGTTTTTTTGCCGGAAAAGCGGAAAAATCCTAAAAAGGTTAAAAAAGGGCTTAAAAAGTCAATTTCAGGCCGTTACCTATCCGCTTAAAAAAAAAATCGCGAACCAGTTGTACATAAACGGATGCATTATTAAAACAGGAAATTATTTTTTGGATACACTAAGCCCGCCAACGATCGGGTGATTATTCGGATTAGGGGGTGAAAATTCGCTTCAAGTGTCGCCTGCCCACTTTTTCATAGAAGATCCACTACTGCAACACTTACAAAACCTCTCGTGACGACCATCTAAAAATGACCTTGTTCATTACCCGGCATGACCGGGGTCATTTTTTAAGTTATCTGCTGCCCTTATCTTTATTATGGCATTCAGGTGCCTTTGGATTGGAACTTATTGCCCTTATTAAGTTAACTATTGGAACACAGATCATGGAAACAAACCACAACGATGGGTATGACGTTGCAGTAGCCAACAACATCTCGGCTATGCTGGCTTACTGGGATAAAAACCTGGTGTGCAGGTTTGCAAATACCGCCTATATCGATTGGTTTGCAAAATCAAGTGAACAGCTGATAAATAAAATGACACTGATGGAGCTGCTTGGTCCTGCGCTTTTTGCCAAAAATTATCCCTACATCATGGGTGCACTGGCAGGCAGGCCTCAAACCTTTGAGCGGGACATCCCGATGCCCGACGGCAGCATCCGGCCGTCTATTGCCAATTATTTCCCCGATTTTGATGACAATGGCGAAGTGAGGGGCTTTTATGTACATGTGGCCGATGTTACGCCGATGAAAACGCTTGACAAAGAATTGCAGCGATCCAACCAGATCATAAAGGAGCAAAACAACCGGCTGCTCAATTTTGCCAATATTGTGTCGCATAACCTGAGTACCTATGCCTTTAACCTGGAGACGATGCTGGATTTTATTGACGAAGCTAAAACCGAAGAGGAAGAAAAGGAGCTGATGGGCTATTTGCGCACCATATCAAAAAATTTCAGCTCAACCATTAAAAACCTGAATGAGGTAGCCGATGCACAAAACCATGGGAAATTGAAATACGAATGGTTAAACCTGTACGATTATATAGAAAAAGCCACCAGCATGCTTTGCAAGCAGGTAAAGGATACCCATGCGCTGATATTGAACCGAATTGACACCACGCTGCTGCTTTGGGCCAACCCGGCTTACCTTGACAGTATCATTCTAAACTTTTTAACTAATGCACTTAAATACCGCCATCCCGGCAGGTTGCCGCTTATCGAGCTAACAACCGCTGTTGAAGGTCGCGAGCTGGCTTTCAGGATAAGGGACAACGGATTAGGTATCGATCTCAAGCGCCATGGCAAGGACCTGTTCGGCATGTACAATACTTTTCATGGTAACGACGACGCCAAGGGTATTGGCCTGTTTATAACCAAATTCCAGGCCGAAGCGATGGGTGGCCGTATCGGTGTTGAAAGCAGCGTTAACGAGGGGAGTACTTTCAGCGTGTACTTTTTGTTAAAGTCGGTACGGTTACCGTCGTAACCTTATTTGCATCTTTTAGCTAATAAATGATCCGCAACGCTGCATGGGTTTTGCAGGCGCCCCCCCCGGTCAAAGGGGAACGTGCCTTTTTTGGGGAGTTCAACATACCGTTCTCGCAGACGGGCATGGCCCGGTAGCGTTGCGGATCATTTTTAATATTAATTGTATGTTGTGACCGTCATCATTTTACGCCCTATTATTATTAGGTAAATTACTGAACTGAATCTATTGTCAATTAACCTATTACAATGAAAGTGCTGATCATTGAAGATGACGCCGACACCCGCGAGGCTTTGGGTTATATAGCAACGGAGCAGGGTTGCCGGGTATACTACGGGGATGGTGATACTTCGATGTCGCGCATCAAAAAAATATCACCCGATTTGCTCATTCTGGATGACTGGATAAACAATTACCAGGGGTCTAACTTTTGCGACCTGGTGAAAATAAATAGTGCTACAAAACATGTACAGGTAATGCTTATATCCACCCGCCCTAATATCGAAGAAATAGCCAAAGGCTGTAAGTGCGATGCCTGGCTTTCCAAGCCTTTTAACCTGGATGAACTGGAGGGTATACTGCACAATTTGGCTGTTAAGCCAACCGGTGTGTCGGCAAAAGCCACTGCCTGAAGCTGAAAGCACAATGCCACGATAAATAATTTAAGGGTTATATATCGCTCTGTTTTCCAAACGGGTATGTTATTGCGTGGCACGCGCCGTTTTTTGCCATCAATAAATTTGACAATACTCGTTTGCTTCAAGGGGACCAATATAATAGAATCAAAATTCAGTTCATCCTTTAATTCTGTAAATTCTGATTCAGACAGATTGCGTGCGGGGCACATGACGAGGTTGCCACGTCGTTTCACTCCTTGTAATGACACTGTTTGTTAGTTGTTGCCTAAAATAGCACCAATATTACTTCCGGACTTTCCGGCTTGCGGATTTTCGCACTTAAAACTAAAAACTATCTTTGCGCTGTTATGAGCAATTACCCCGACGAACTTTTCAAGAACGTAATATCACACGCCAAGGAATATGGCTTTGTATTCCAGTCCAGCGAAATATATGACGGCCTGAGTGCCGTGTACGATTACGGCCAGAACGGCGCCGAACTGAAGAATAACCTGAAAACCTACTGGTGGAAGGCTATGGTGCAGATGAACGAGAACATTGTGGGGTTGGATGCCGCCATATTTATGCACCCTAAAGTATGGGAGGCCAGCGGCCATGTGGCTGGCTTTGCCGACCCGATGATCGACAATAAAGATTCAAAAAAACGTTACCGTGCCGACCAGCTTCTGGAAGACAGGATAGCGTTATATGACAGTGAAGGCAAAACCGACCTTGCAGAGGAACTGCAATTAGAAATGGATAACGCGCTGAAAGCCGAGGACCTGCCGAGGCTGCGCGAACTGATCATCGAACATAACATTAAATGCCCGGTAAGCGGTACCGCCAATTGGACAGACGTGCGCCAGTTTAACCTGATGTTCAGCACGCAGATGGGCGCCGTGGCCGAAGAATCGGATGTGGTATATCTTCGTCCGGAAACGGCGCAGGGTATATTTGTGAACTACCTGAACGTACAGAAGTCGGGCCGCATGAAAATACCTTTCGGCATAGCGCAAATTGGTAAGGCTTTCCGTAACGAGGTTATCGCCCGGCAGTTCATCATCCGCATGCGCGAGTTTGAACAGATGGAGATGCAGTTCTTCGTTCGCCCCGGCACGCAAAAAGAATGGTTTGAGCATTGGAAGCAAACCCGCCTGAAATGGCATTTGGCATTGGGAACATCGCCCGAAAAATATCGCTTTCACGAACATACCAAGCTGGCGCATTACGCCGATGCCGCTTTCGATATTGAATTTGATTTCCCGTTTGGCTTTAAAGAAGTGGAAGGCATACACAGCCGTACCGACTTCGACCTGAGCCAGCACCAGAAATATTCGGGTAAAAAGCTGCAGTATTTCGACCCGGAGATCAATCAGAACTATGTACCTTATGTAATTGAAACCTCGATAGGCCTGGACCGCCTGTTCCTGCTGACGATGATAAATGCTTACGAGGAAGAGGACCTGAGCACAGAAGAACGCGCAGATAGCCGTGTGGTATTGCGGCTTCACCCCTGCCTGGCTCCGGTAAAGGCAGCCATATTCCCGCTAACCAAGAAAGATGGTTTACCTGAGAAGGCCAGGGAAATAATGGATAAACTGAAGGTGGATTTTAACCTGCAATACGAAGAGAAGGATGCCATAGGTAAACGTTACCGCAGGCAGGATGCCATAGGTACGCCTTTCTGTATTACGGTGGACCACCAGACGCTGGAGGACAACACTGTGACCATACGCTACCGCGACACCATGCAGCAGGAACGTGTAAATTCAGCTGACCTGGATAAGATCATCGGCGATTTGGTAAGCTGGAAGAATGTATTGTAAACAACAAAAATAACTCATTATAAATCAGCCCGTTTGCTTTCAGCAGGCGGGCTTTTTTATGTTATCCATAATTCACTATAACCCAACACCTTAGTGTTACGTATAAAGTTTGAGTTTAAACAAATAATTGATTAATACCTTGTTGCGAAACTCATTTGTGAAATGGGCGTTGCGAGACAGCCGGAAGCTGTGATTAACTAAAAAAAACGGAATTTGAAGCGTTATCTAACTTTATTTATTCTACTGCTTATAGCCCTGGCCGGTTTCGCTAAGGGACCATATGAAGGCTCGTACACCAATAGCTCGGCCTATGGAATGGCAAGCTACCGGGTAGACAGCCTGAAAATCCTGCTTGCAACTTCGCTGACGAACAAGGATACGCCAATTGATACCCTGACTATTAACAGGATAAACAGGCTTGCAGCTGAATTTATCGATATCAACCCTGACAGCACCCTTTACTATGGCAAACTGGCTATTGATAAATCGATAGTAATAAGATATAACTGTGGCATTGGCGATGGCATGATGCAGTTAGGCAAAGTTTATACCATGAAAGGCGAGTACGCCAAAGCCGAGCAAAATTTTAAAGGGGCCGAACTGCTTTTTATCAAAGTAAAAGACAAAGCGCGCCTCGCCGATTGCTATATACATACGGGCCGTTTGTATAACCGCATGTCTAACTTTAATAGGGCATCCGGCTATCTTAACAAATCGCTTGAAATTAACAGGCAGATCAAAAATGAGGCCGGTATAGCCGACAGCTATCACAATATAGGCATGGTGGCCGATAATATTGGCAAATCATCATCGGCGCTTGATAATTATTTTAAGTCGCTGGCTATTAACATTAAACTTCATGATACATTTTCATCAGCATCCAACTATAACAATATAGGCGAGATCATGAAAGGGATGGAGATCTACCCCAAATCCATGGAGTATTATAAAAGGGCGTTAATTATATGGCAAAATTCTAAAAACTTACAGGGTATGAGTACCGGCTACCAGAACATAGCTGAAATACTGATGCTCGAAAAAAAATATGACGAAGCTATCCCTTATATCCGTAAATCGCTGAAATTGACGATAGACCTGGATGACAAGGACGGGCTTGCGGGTCTGTACCGTGACCTGGGTTTATGCTACGCTAACAAAAAAGATTTCGTTACTTCCCTCGATTACATGGCTAAATCTTTGAAGATAGCCACGGATTACAAGCTTGATTATGATAAAACTGTATCGCTGAATGGCTTTGCAATGGTATACAATCTCCAAAAGGATTACAAAAACGCTTATAAGTATGCCGTAGTTGCAAAGGACGTATCTGAAAAGCTCGGAAATATTTCACTGCGTGCGAACGCTGCCCTGCAGTTGAGTTCGGCGTTAGCGGGCATGAATAGATTCCGGGAAGCATTTGAAATACGGAAGGAATATGACGATCTGAAAGATAGCCTGAAAAGTGACGAAAATGTGCAGAAGCTAACGTCGTTTAACCTCGAATCCACCTTCCAGGAAAAACAACGGCGCCTTGCCGAAGAGCACCAGCGTAAGGACGAGCAATACCAGGAAAAGATACAAAGACAGGGTTTGCTGAGTATTATTTTCTTTATTATCATATTGGGTATGATCGCCGTGCTGATCGTTTATTACAAAGCCAAACGCAAACAACAAAATATCAATACCATACTGGAAGATAAGAACCATGAAGTATTGAAGCAGCAGGCCGACCTTAATAACCAGACCTATAAGCTGAACGAATCGAACAACTTGAAGGACCGGTTAATATCCGTACTGGCACACGACCTTAGGGCGCCGTTAAGCACGCTCAGGGGTTTATTTGGCTTGCTTGAGGATGAAAGCATTACGCACGAGCAGTTTTTGAGCATGATACCACAGGCATTGAAAAAACTGGAGTACACCTCCGACTTTTTGGATACCCTGCTATTCTGGATCAACAGCCAGATGGAAAACTTCAACAGTTCGACAAAAAGCTTTACGCTAAAGGAAATAGCAGCCTTCGAGGTACAAAACTACCAGGAACAGGCTGCCGAGAAAGGCATAAAACTGGTAGATAGCGTACCCGGGGCGCTGGCAGTAACTGCCGACCCGAACTCCATACGCATTGTTATACGCAACCTGATAACCAACGCTATCAAATTCTCCAGGAAGGATGACACCATCCAGGTTACCGCTTATCACCGCGAGGACAATTTTATCCTGCTATCGGTAAAAGATACCGGTGTGGGTATGTCAGAAAAGCAGTTGAATAAACTGTTCAGGAGCAAGGTAGATAGCGGTACGGGCACCAATAATGAATCGGGCACCGGTATGGGCCTGTTATTCTGTAAGGACCTTATCGAAAAATGCAACGGCAAAATTTGGGTAGAAAGCGTGCCGGGCAACGGCACCGAATTCTTCTTCACCCTGCCCATGACCATGAGCGTCATAAAAGAAGAGGAAGAAGTCGCTTTAGCTTCGTAACTCCTTCCTCCCGGTTATTATCAATGATTTTACTGGCCCGCTCCTGCATCACCACGGTTTAACCCGTTGATATAAGCTTGCGCCGTAACCTTTTTAGGGTCGCCCTGGTAAACCCAAACAATGTTGCCGATATATTTACGGAAAGCATCGTTTACCTGGGTCACCGTCAATTTCTTCACATCGCTAACTAAGGTGATAGCCCTGCGCCAGTTGTCAAACAAAACCTCGTTAGCAGCTATGGACGCCGCCTGGGCCTGGTTTGTTTCCTGGCGGTAATAAAAGCCTGTCAGGTAGGTTACTTTCATATCTTCTACCTCATCTTTGGTAAAGCCGGTTTGCTTGATGGTATCTACCAGTTTGCTGAATACTTCGATGTATTTATCAGGCTGTGTGGTTGATACCGCAAACCTGGCAACGGCGGTACTGCCGCCGGTAAACCATGATTGCGGCGCATAGGATAATCCGTTCTTGGTGCGGATATACAAAAAATGCCTGTTGGCAAATATGCGCATAGCTACATTAAAGGCATTATAGTCGTCCATACCTGGGGATGGGCCGCTGGTGGTTCCCTCAACATAATTGGTAGCCAGTTCACGCGGCTCAATCGCAATAGAGTTCTTATAGGCCCTGAAAAAATCTTTTTTTAAATGGAAAGGTGCGCCCTGTTTAATGCCTGCAAGCAACTGGCCAATTTTCTGTTCAATAACCGGCCTGTCAAGACTTGAAACGACAACGATCGTCATTCTCGAACGTGTCAGGATAGACTGGTAATATGCCCTGGTTTCTTCGGGCGTTAGTTTCTCTATTACCGGTACAGTACCGTATGGATCTTTGGCATAATCGCGGCCGGCAAAGGCAACCTTATCGGCATACTTGTTTATGGCGGCATCCGGCTGGCTGTCCTGTTCCTTCAGGTTGTTCACGGCATCCTGGCGGATACGGGCAAACTCTTTCGCATCAAATTTGGGGATGGTTATCGCTTCGGCATACAGGGGCCATACATCGTCAAAATCCATCTTGATGCAATTCATCCGGATAACAGAGTAATCCTTTCCGCACAGTCCGTAAACCGATGCATTTACTTTGTCCAGCGCATTTTTGAAGCTGTTTTTATCGTGTTTAAGGGTACCGCACTCGGTTAGGGCATTTAGCGCCAGCGATTCGATACCGGCTTTGTCGGCGGGATAGTTTTGTACGCCGCCTTTGATAATGGTCTGTATCTCGACGATATCATTTCCGCTTGGCTGAACGATTACTTTCACGCCGTCTATCGTCATATCGTAACCCTTATCCGATTGGGCTTTGGCCAGCTGCAAGCTTAACATGGCGGCAGCGGCTAATAGGAATATTTTCTTTGTCATGGTAATGCGGTTTGTTTATTGGGCTGCGAAAAATGTACCTGCGTTTAGCTGCTTATTCAGTTCGGGGTTTATGATCAGCCCTGCAACCATTGGTTTGCCTGTTATATACTTGTTAATGTACCTGATGATATCCTCACGCGTCACCTTCTGGTAGTTACTGTCCAGGTCGGTATAGTAATTAAGCGATGTGCTGCACCACTGGTAACTTGCCTGGCTGGCCAGCGTCGAAGGTTTTTCCTTGCGGTGAACGCTGTTGCGTATCATGATCGCTTTGGCATCCTTCAGCTGTTCATCGGTAAAGTAATCAGGTTTTGCAAACTGGCTGATCTGGTTCATCAATTCGGCGTAGCATTCCTTCAATTTATTAGGGTTTGGATTTACGAATATGTCTATCGGCCCAACATATTTGCATGTTGTGTAACCGAACGATGCATTGGTAGCCAGACCCTTGTCCACCAGTGCCTGCTGGAATTTAGATGAATTTAAACCCATGATGGTCGAAAAAACATCTGCTGCTACAGTTGAGGCCGAGTCGGTCAAATAAGATGGCCCCTGCCACGAAAACTGCATATCCGGAGTTTGCGCTATCGCCATTTCCTTCACAAAAAACTCGCTCTTGTCCAGCGGTTTAAAAGGCGGGATCGGGTATTTCTGCAATGGGTCGAAACCGCTGCTTGCCCAATCGCCAAAGATGCTTTCGGCCAGTGCAAAGGCTTGTTCATGCTTTACATCGCCGCAAATGGTCAATAAACTATTATTGGGGAAATAGTATTTATTCTTGATGATCATCATCTTTTCCGGCGTGGCCGTATTGATCACCTCGTGGATACCGATAGGATTCTTACGGGTGATCAGGTCGCCCCACAAATGCTTCTGCACTTCGTACCAAAGCTGGAAACCCGGGTCGCTCTCGGCGCGTTGAAACTCGCCGTCAACCACCGGGCGCTCCTTCTTCATATCCTCCTCGCGGTATATAGGGAAGCGGATAGCCGCATTCATAAACTTTAAACCGGCTTTAAGGCTGTCCCTGTCAAAGGTGAAAAAGTAATTTACGCGCTCCACGTCGGTAGTACCGTTCCAGATGGCGCCCAGTTGCTGGGTACGCTTCAGGAAGGCTTCCTGGTTGGGGTAATCCTTATTCGCCTTAAAAAACATGTGCTCGAACAGGTGCGAAAGCCCGCTGAATTCGGGCCCTTCGGTATAGGCGCCGTTCTTTACCGCTATTTCAATGGTTGCCAGCGGCACCTTGCTGTTCTCTATCACCAATACCTCGAGGCCGTTCGGAAGCTTCTTCCAAAAATATCCTTCGGGCAGCCGCAGTTGTGCCTCCGACTGGAAAGCGAACAAGGACACGGCACAGCTTAAAAGTAAAAGTCGTACAAATTTGAATGTCATAAAAGAATGGTTTTTGCAATAAGACTATAAATATATTGCTTATGTTACCAAAACAATATGCGAATAACACAATTTAACAAAAACGCCCCTGTAAAAGGGCGCGTTTGATTATTTCGATATCGGGTAATTCAGCCTGGCTTACTCGTGATGTGAATAGCTCCAGCTCCAGCCGTCGGCTGTTTTACCGGGCATGTATTTTTTCTTATACGTGTTGTACACTTCGTCGCTTTGCCTTTTGCCATCCACGATAAATTCCTTATCGTTTATAGAGAATGACATGTTCTTTGCGTCACTAATCAGGCCATCCCTCAGCAGGTCGGCTATGATCTTTTTCTGTTGTCCGGCCCAATACTTTTGCCGTTCTTCGTTTTCGCGCTGATAATTTTTTGACTTGTCCCCGTAACTGCCCGAATCTGTCGAATAATTTACGCCATAACCTGTCGATGAACTGGAATAGGCGCTGGCATAGTTGCTGCCATTACTACCCGACCTGCTCTTGCGGCCAAACTTAGTGTTTATCCTTTCATATACCTGCTGCGGCATCTTCACACTGTTAACGATCAGTTCGTGTTCATTCAAACTGATGCTTAAATGATTGGTATCGGTTATCAGGTGTTCGCGGTAAAGCTCCCGGCCGATGGCATGCATCTGGTCGTACGACTGCGGATTGAGCGCCCTCAGATTCTTCAATAAATTGGTATCGGGTTTTGCCAGGACCAATAGCTGTGCGTGAGCGTTATTTTTCAATAGCTCTGCCAACCGGAGCGTATCCTGCTTTCCCAGTTGAGAGAGGATCAATGCTGCATTGCCACCGTTCTCCTGCAAATGCAGGGAATTACCGTTCAATTTGAGTAAGCTGTCCAGGTTATGGTTAACCAGGTTCAACGCGTCACTCCGGTTCAAATTGAGCGTATCCGGATGACCCAACTGCAACTGTTTCCGTAATACATTTGCATCATTCGCCTGTGCCGCCAGTTTCTTTTTCGTGGTATCCGTTTTAGCCACCTTATCCTTTGATGCAACAGGCTCATGATGAATAACCGCAGCCACAGACTTGAGTGCTTTTTCAATATGCTCGCGGGCCGTAAATGCCGACACGCCCAATCCCAATACCACCAGGCATACTGCCAGCATTGTCTTTTCGAACGTGTTGAGCGAATGGTTCCGGTTACTGGCCAGGCGTTTTACCCTGTCCAATAGGGTACTTCTGCCGCCCGGGAAGGCCATAGCATACGCAGGTAAGGATGTTTGATATTCCTCGCACGAAACAAGCGCCCTGATATAATTAACTTTATTATTGTTTTGCGCCAGCGCAAGGTCATCGCAGCAATTCTCACGCTCTGTTTTGATCAGTTCGGAAACCCAAAGCACCGCCGGGTTGAAGAAGAATACGATCTCCACCAGGCTCTGCAAAACATTCACCAGGTAGTCGCGGCGCTTAATGTGCGCCAGTTCGTGTATCAAAATGGCCTCCACTTCTTCCGCCGATAGTGCGGCCAGTAACCCTATCGGGACCAGTATTACCGGTTTCAGGTTACCGATAACCATGGGCACTTTAGCCAGGCCCGACTCGAGCAGTGTAATGCTTTGGCTGATACCAAGTGCGGCAGCAAGCTGCATTACACGCTGCATCCAATCATCCTTAACTGTAGCCACATTAACACGTTTTAACCTGTAAGTGCCATACAAACCAAAGCTTAGTTGCAGGCACCGCATGCACACGATGAGGAACCAGATCGAAATGATCGTATCATGATGGGTATTCAAATAATTATTAAACCGGTCGGCAAGGCTTATATCCTGTGCCGATTTAGCTGCCGGCAGTCCGGCATACACAACCGGGGCGGCTAATTGAATTTGCGGTGCAACTCCGGATCCTATTACTGTTGCTGCCCCTGCATTTTCAGCCTTTTTATATTGCCAGGTAAAAGTGACGGCTATTGCAACAGCAAAAAGCGACAAGGTCGCTATCAGCAAGTTATAGCGCAATGCCGAGCTGGCCTTCCGGGTCCATATAACGATCAACCCGGCCATTGCGGCCAGCAGAACACCCTGCCAAAGCGAGTGTATCAAAGTATTACAAAGCGCGCCGATCAACTGATCGGGTATGCTGGTATCAATCAAAGTAAGTGTCATAAGCTTCGATCTTTTAATGAAATACTATTTCTTTTCCAGTTTATCCAGTATCTCCCTGATACTGGCCATATCTTCTTTAGATGCCTTTTTATTTCCCAGCAGCTGCATTACCAGGTTACCGGCCGAGCCCTGGTAAACCGAATCAACAAACTTGTCAAGCAACAGGCTCTTGGTTTTTTGCTCCTCCTCGGCCACATGATAAATATGCTTCATCTGGCTCTCGTCGCGCTTCAGGCTGCCTTTATCGGCCATTATTTGCATCAGTTTTAAGGTTGATGTATAATTAACATCGCGCTGTTCGTTCAGTTTATCATTTACAAAACGAACGGTCGACGGGCCGTACTCCCACAACACATTCAGAATTTCCAGTTCGGCTTTGGTAGGCTCCTGTTTACGGTTTTGATCTTCTTGTTCCGGTTTCATAATTCAAAGGTAGGAAACTTTTCGTACGAAACAATAGGTACACCAGATTTCGTACGAAATTATTCCTATATCATTGGAAATGAGGGCGAAAAATTTACCCTACCCGTCGCAAATAGCGAACAGATAGTATACCTGCCTATTTAATTGTTTGGCTAAAGCCATTAATTTGTTTTTGATCTATCCGTCCCATAAATGGGACGGCAATGAATTTTATCTCTTCATTGCCGTTGGCTTCAGCCGACGGAACAGGGATGATAGCAAAGGCTTTAACCAAACTAAACCCGGCGCTTCAGGATATTACGAGCCGATGGCTTTAAACATGGACAAGAGGCGTAGCCTCGGTCAATTTTGTAACGCCTGATTTCAATCCGGCGGTGTACACTGTTTACCTTTCACCTCAATAATCCGCTGATGCCCGATATTGCCAATACTTCGGTTTTCCTCGTGTCGGACCAGGCGCAGATGATAACCGGTGTTACTGTCGATGTGATCGCTGGCACTACCGCGGGTATAAATTACCAGGTAGGTATACCTTTAACGAGGTCCAATAAAAAAGCGCACTGCGATGAACAGTGCGCTTCTATCATAATTATTTTGCTATTAACTGTATTGAATATCCAGCGTAATAGGCACACTCAATGCTTTCGACACGATACAATTGGCTTTTGCGCCTTCTGCAATTTCTTTGAATTTTTCTTCAGAAACGCCGTCGATCACTGAACCTACGAGCGACAGGTGTATGCCATTAATAACCAATGCCTGCAAATCCAGGTCCAGCACTGCTTCTGTATTCAAATCTCCGGGGGTAAAACCGGCCTGGGTTAAAGCTGCGCCAACGGCCATAGTAAAGCATCCGGCATGCGCAGCCGCTACCAGTTCTTCAGGGTTAGTACCAACACCGTCGGCAAAACGGGTTTTAAACGAGTACTGTGTATTATTCAAAATGGTGCTTTGCGTGGTTATTTCACCTTTTCCTTCTTGTAAAGTGCCGTTCCAATGTGCTTTTGCTGTACGTTTCATAGTTTGTTGTTTTAAAGATTGACCGAAATTAATTAATTTATATTAAGGCTTGTTTAAATTTTAAACCTTATTTAAGCCCCCTCCTTACCCGAGAGGGGTTTATGGTGATGCCTACCATTTGGCCCGTTCGTATTGCACCGGCCATTTTATTTCACGGCCAAGTTCATGCGCCGCCCGTAAGGCAAAATGCGGATCGCGGAGCATTTCCCTCGCTAATAACACCATATCTGCCTGCCCTGTTTGGATGATCGCATCGGCTTGCGGCGCAGTGGTTACCAGGCCCACCGCACCTGTTAGGATATCCGTTTCCTTCTTCACTTTTTCGGCAAACTCAACCTGGTAGCCGGGTTTCAGCGGTATTTTAGCTGCAGCCATGTTTCCTCCTGACGAACAGTCCACCAGGTCGACGCCCTTTTCTTTTAATATTTTAGCCAGCGCAACGGAGTCATCCGCAGTCCATCCGCCTTCAGTCCAGTCGGTAGAAGATATGCGTACAAACAGCGGCAAATCGGCCGGCCATACTTCCTGTACTGAACCGATCACTTCGATCAATAATCTTATGCGGTTTTCGAATGATCCGCCATATTCATCGGTTCGGTTATTACTTATTGGCGAATAAAACTCGTGGATCAAATAGCCATGCGCGCCATGTATCTCTATCACTTTAAAGCCTGCTTTTAATGCACGACCTGCAGCAGCCTTAAAATCTGCTTTTACCCGTTCAATACCGGCTTTGTCTAATTCCAGCGGCGCTTCTTCATTTTCTGTAAATGGAATGGCGCTCGGACCTACTGATTTCCAGCCATTGGGCTTACCGGATGGTATTTGCTTGCCGCCCTGCCATGGAATATCATGACTTGCCTTGCGACCGGCGTGTGCCAATTGTACACCGGCCACGCTGCCATGTTCATGAATAAAGGACGTTATCTGCCGTAGCTTTTCAATATGTTCATCTTTCCAGATGCCCAGGTCGCCGGGACTGATTCGCCCTTCGGGCGATACCGCCGTTGCTTCGGTGATCACTAAAGATGCTCCGCCTACAGCAAATGCGCCTAAATGTACCAGGTGCCAGTCGTTTGCGAAACCATCGGTACTGGAGTATTCGCACATAGGCGAAACAACAACACGGTTCTTAAATTCGATACTTTTTATAGTGAGTGGTGAAAATAGATGAGCCATTACAATTTATTTTCGGCAAATATGGGAGTTAGCAGGGAAGCGGTCTTCATAATTTTGTCAAATACTGTATGCGTTGCTAAATTGTAAGCTGGTTAAACATTAATAGGGTCCGGGTGTTAGTTCGGGAGGCGCGGACTTAAGCAGGTATGCGGCGTTCTTTATATAGGGTTAACATAAAAAGCTTAATTTAGACATTGGGCTATGGTCCTTAAATTACCGATTCGATTTGACCACGTACACCACATTGATCATTTTAAGCGGACTGGTAATTTTTTCGTACCTGTTCGATCTAATTGCGGGTAAAATTAAGTTACCCTCGGTATTGCTGCTGCTGTTTTTGGGTATAACCATCAGGCAGGCAGTTAACTATTTTGGTTTCAGGACCTATGATTTTACGCCGATATTACCCGCGCTTGGTACCCTCGGGTTGATCCTCATCGTCTTTGAAGGTTCACTCGAACTAAAGTACACGCCGGAAAAGAACCGTATCATCAAAAAGACTTTTCTTTCTGCGCTGATTATTTTACTGGTCACCTGCGCATCTGTTACCAGCATCATCTATTACCTTAGCGGGCGCGATATCTACCTTTGTTTTCTTAACGCTATACCGTTTTGCGTGGTTAGTTCAGCCATAGCCATACCTTCCTCTTCGGGTATCAGCAAGCAAAAGCGGGAGTTTATTATTTACGAATCGTCTTTTTCCGATATCCTGGCTATCGTGCTGTTCAACTTCGCCGTCAGTAATACGAGTTTCGATATTAAGGCTTTCAGCGGGTTAGGCATCGAACTTATTATCATTATTTTGTTTGCTGCTTCGTCGTGTGTCTTGCTTTTATACCTCATAGGCCGTATTACGCACCATATTAAATTCTTCCTCATCATTTCCCTCATTATACTGGTTTATTCAATAGGTCAAACCTATCATCTTTCGGCGCTTATCATCGTATTATCGTTCGGACTTTTCCTCAATAATGCCGGCCAAATAAGATTCCCCTGGTTCCGAAAGAATTTTCTGTATCCGGGTTATGCTTTTGATCTTAAACAATTATTACAGCTTTCTGCCGAAAGCGCTTTCCTGATGCGGACCTTCTTTTTTGTGATGTTTGGTTTTTCGATGGACATTTACCAGTTGGAAAACTGGACCATACTGGCAACCGGTGGCGCCATTTTGCTGGCTATCTATATCATCAGGTTCTTCTACATCAAATTTGTTTCCCGGATCGACCTGATGCCCGAATTGGTATTGATACCGCGTGGCCTTATCAGCGTACTTTTGTACTATAATCTACCAAAAACGCTCCGGATAAAAGGTATTGAAACAGGGTTGCTTTTTGTGGTGATACTGGGTACAAGCATCATCATGAGCCTCGGGTTGCTATTATCCGGCAAAAAGGCCCGGGAAGCCGAAAATGAGGGGGTATAACTTCATCTAATCCATCTTCTCTTCGCGTTTCACCAACAAAACCTCATCACCATCTAAAGGCAGGTAACCATATTCATAACAAAAATGATAGGTTTTGCCATTATGCGTATGATAGGTACGGGTATGATATTCAAAATCGAACCCTTTTGCGGCCATCTTTTGGCGGGTTGTTTTTGTCTTGCCGCCCGGGTTCAGCTCCTCCATAACCCGGCGGTTACGTTTCAGGATATTATTGATATTCCGTACCAGGTTGTAACTGCTGCTGTTCAGCTGGTTGTTATAATTATTCCGGCATTGGTCATTGCAGAATTTCTTATCGGCGCGGCCATGTAAAACTTCGCCGCAATCGAGGCAATATCTTTCTTCGCTCATATTTTGTAAAGTTAATTGATATCTTATCCATTTGCAAACGGTTGCAAACGGAAATTGTCGACTATAAGCGGTTAATAACCGGGTAATTTTTTCGGGACGATGCACCTTTGTTCAACCAAACGGAAAGAAAAAATAAAGTTTAAAAGATCATGAACTCATTAAGAAACAGCGTACGCCTGGTAGGTAACCTGGGCATGGACCCCGAAGTAAAAAGCTTTGACAACAACCGCAAACTGGCGAAAATATCCATCGCTACAACCGAGACTTACAAGAACGACAAAGGCGAAAAAATAACCGACACGCAATGGCACAACCTGGTAATGTGGAACGGGCAGGCAAACCTGGCCGAGCAATACCTTAAAAAAGGTGACATGATATCCATTGAAGGCAAGCTTTCCAGCAGGAGTTACGTGGACAAGGACGGCAATAAAAAGTATATGACCGAAGTGGTTGTAAACGATTTTCTGAAAATGAATAACAAGAACTAAAAAAATTCCAAACCTAAACCATCATCAAAAAGAAGCGGTTCCCGGCATTGGCCGGGGCCACTTTGATCAATTGAAAACATAAACCTTATTCACTATATTTGTTATGCACTTAGAAGCACGGGAAACCGCCAGGCTGTATAAACTGCTGACCGATAAATTAGGCAGCGATACTACCGAGGCGATGTTTAAATACATCGATAGTAAAACAGAACGATCTGTGGAAGCAACCATCAAAGCATTAGCTACAAAAGATGATCTTTATCTTGTAAAGGATGACCTTCAACGAGAGATGGGGATTGTCCGTAAAGAGATCAGTGAGTCAAAAGCAGATACGATCAAATGGATGTTTATTTTCTGGATCGGGCAAGTAGGTGCTACGCTGGCTATTGTACTCCTTTTCCTTAAAAAATAATTGGGGGTTCCTCTAAACATTTATCGTCTTTTCGACAATAATATGGATCACATCGTCCAGCTCAACCGCAGTGGTTTCTAAATGATTGATGATATCCCTGTTTAGCGGGTTATCCAGTTTCTTCCGGTCAAACAGGTTAACCAGGCCCATAATGGTTGCTACGGGCCGGCGTATATTATGCGAACTAATGGCGGCTATATCCTGCAAGCGCCTTGTCTGTTCGGCGGTATGTTCCTCGTTCCTCTTACTTTCGATAAGTGCGCGCAAGATATTGATGGTCCGGTCTATCATGCGCAACTCATCCTTACCAGGCTCACGCTCTGTATCGTAATAAATGGCGAACGTAGCCAGCACCTGCGTCCCCTTTGGGCTGATAACGGGTGTCGACCAGCATGCCTTAAGTCCGTGGGGCAAAATGTATTGTTTATAATCTTCCCACAAGGGGCTATTGGCAATGTCGCTAACCACAACCTGTTCCCGGTGGTAGGCAGCGGTTCCGCACGAGCCCGCCTTAGGGCCAATCCGCGTACCATTAACAGCGTTACAATATTCCAGCGGTAGGCGCGGCGCGGCAAGGTGATAAACTTTCTCCTGTTCACGGTCCACTTCCAATATTGAACAATACATTTCAGGAAAGATGCTTTCGATACCCACCAGCAGCTTCTCAGCTATTTTCGAAAGCGGATATTCAGCCATAAAATTAAGCTGGAGTACCTTTTTCTCCAGTTCGAGGATAAGTTGTTCTATTTTAATGTGGCTAATGTCCCTTATAAAAACTATCAGTTCGCCTTTATAGGGGTAAATGTTTAGCCGCAGCCAGCCCTTGCAATGCTTATCGTAATATTGAAGCTGTTGGGGCGTATTAGTTTGAAAGGCGATTTCAAACTGCGGAATTACCTCCTCTGTCGTAGTCAGCTGATCTATCATACGGAAATCGGCTCCGTAAAGCTCATTACCGGACAGCTTCACCAGTTTTTGGAACGCAGGATTAAAAGCGTTGATACGCCAATGCTTATCAAGCATAAAAAATCCTTCGGTAAGGTTTGCAAGCACATGCTGCATTTTATCCGAAATATTGTAGGGGTTGCGGATATTCAGGTCTTCGTCGCGGTAAATACCCGATGCATAAATAAGCTGCTCTGTTTTATCGTAGCAGGCAGACCAGTTGACCGTTAAAAAATTTCCATTTTTCGTTTCAAGCCGGGAAATAAATCCTTCAATATTTTGAAGGGTGATAATACTTTGAAACAGCTCGGCAAGTTTGATCCTGTCCTCGGGGTGAGAGAGATCAGAAAGATTCTTCCCAACACACTCCTCCCCGCTATATTCCGTAAAGTGCGACCAGGAAGCATTAGTATAAATAATATTCCCCTTGGTATCAGCTACGAAAAATATATCATCTGAATGGTTTAATAAGAAAGCAAGGCGGTTGTCCATCGCAAGCTATTTATTATTAGTAAATGTACAATAATAAATTACCTATTATGCAATGAAAATAATATATAAATTCAGGGTGTGGCGGAGGCTACGGGTAAAATTTTACCGTTGTAAAACTTATGGCCCGTCAACGCAAAATCAGCTATATATTTACCCATTTCGAAAGCCAAAACAGGTGATTGGTAGCCCGGAAATGCTTTTTCGAGCATCTCAGTTTGCGCCGAGCCAAGCGCAAGGCAATTCACTTTTATTTGCCTGTCGGTTAACTCCTGCGCAAGGCATTCGGTTAACGTATGCAATGCGGCTTTACTTGCCGAATAAGCGGCCAAGCCGGGGAATTTTGAGCTACCCTGGTAACCACCCATGCTGCCTATGTTCACAATGTGCGAATTGGCCTGCATCAGGGGTAGCAAACTCTGGATGATGCGCACATGGCCGATATAATTGCTTTGCAGCATTTCTACAAAGTCGCTTTCTTCCAGGTCGGTAAATGGCTTATTGATCAGCTGCCCTGCATTGTTGATCAGGACATCCACCCTATTGTCAAAACGGCTCGCAATAAACTGCAAAAGCCCGGCATAATCGTCATGTACAATATCAAATGCTATCGGGAAAAGGGCGCAGTCCGGGTTTAAACCTTGCGCTATCTCAGCCAGCCTTCCCAGTTTGTCCTCTGACCGGGCAAGCGCTATTACTTTATGCCGATTGGATAATATCAACTCCAAAACTGCCTCGAAACCCACTCCACTGCTCGCACCTGTTATAATGATGTTCATAGTACGCTAAGATATTAAATTTCTCAGACCACCAGTTTCTGTTCAACCGGGTGCTTTATCAGGTAAAGCCCATCGTTTATCAGTTTGGTCAGCTCGGGTTGTTTGACAATTTTTTCTTTCAGAAAGGCCTTAATTTCTACAGCCACTAACGGTTCTGTATTCTCATGATCCAGTATTTCCAGTATTTCGAGTGCACAAAGCCAGTCATCATGATGATTTTTTTGCAGCATCATCCACACGTTCCCTAAAAAACCGTAATCGCCGCCACTATGCCGGCGGTTGCGTACCTGTTGGTATAGCTTGTGTAGTTCTATCGTGCGTGGGTCGTACTGCACATGATGCGTGGCGGTATTCGATTTGGGTGCGATCTCCTCGAACGCCTCTTTATCTGCCGCGCCACAAAAAACCGAAGTTATTTTTTCGCCGACGGCCATATCATAAACTCCCCATGAAGGCTCGAATAACACTTTTCCTTCCTTGTTAGTTACCGTGCAATCGGCAAAAGTGATCACCAATATTTTACCGTCTCTTTCCAATATATTTTTCACTACGCCGTTAACGCTGATACCATTTTCAAACTCAAGCTCAGCGTTTTTTCCGGTTTCAACACCGGTTGCGGCCAGATCCACCGGCTTCATATCTTCCAGCGGCATCAACTGCCCTTTCAATTTCCCGACAGGTGAACTAAAGCCATCCCGATGATGATCTTTTCCGTGCCCTTTCAGTTGTTTATTCTGATAACACAATATGGTTGGCCCTGCGGTTCTGATAAAAGAAGGTTCACCATTGTGTTTATTAAATTCTGAAAACACACCCGAAATCTGCAAACCTGAACTATAAACCGCCGTGCAGGTGTTTTTACTCTCGACAGCTTTTTGTAAACCATAAGATCCACCCACCCTAAAGGCCATTGTATTGGCAAATTCCTCCAAAACATCAATGAGATTTTGAAAGGTATCGGTAACAAATAGCTGCGGTTGCGGCTTGGTGATATCATAAGGATAGTTAACCGCATATTTGTTATACCACAATTTTTTAACATCACTTTTCATGCAGGTCGAGCTCTCGCCTATCGACGAAAGCAGCCCGGCACCATATATTTTCGGGTTTTCCAGGTTTCCGATCAGTCCGTATTCAACCGTCCACCAATGCAAGCGGCTTAACAGGGCCATTTCGGATGGCTCGCCCATATTTTCCTGGCGGTAAGCCAATAGTTCCTCAGCTTTTTTTATTTCTTCCGGGTCGGCATCCGGCATTTCTTTCAAAATAGATAACGACCTGATAGCCTCGTACAGGTCAAAATCCTGCGCCGAAAACATGGCCTTCGCCCCTATCGATCCAAAATAGCTCAGGTATTCGTGGTAATCTTTATCGGCAATGATAGGTGCATGCCCGGCAGATTCGTGGATGATGTCGGGCGCCGGGGTATATTCAATATGTTTTAACTGGCGTATGTCGGCCGCAATCACCAAAACCCGGTAAGCCTGGTATTCCATAAACGCAGCCGGAGGGATAAAGCCATCCACCGTAACAGCACCCCAGCCTATTTTGCCAAGAGCGTCATTCATCTCCTGTAAACTTGGTATCTTTTCGATGGTCAGTCCGGCCTTTAGCAAACCCGGTATATAAGGGTAATAGGCGACGTCTTTAAGATAACTGTAGTTCTGCCGCATCACGTAGCGCCACACGGCATGATCGATAGGCGTATAGTGTTCGTAGTGCTGGTCGACTATAAATTGTTTTAAATGAGAGGGCAGCGCCGCCACCTGCGGGTTATTAAAATCATTAAAACGGCTCATTACGTTCAGTTGGTTTATTGAGAGAACGTAAAGGTAGGGATTTGGTTGTAAAGGTATGTGATTATGCCGCTAGCTGTTTTCAACATTGCCGCCTTCATTAACACCGATGGAAGGCAGGCCTTCTTCCAATCGTTTCGGTCGTAATACATAATAAAGACCAAGCATGGCTACGATAAGCGAGGTAAGGTAAAAGGACACGCTCAGGAAAACAGCCAGGCCTACATTCATGTGGAATATAGGCGAAAGACGTGCAAAAATAGCTTCGCGTGCGCCCGCACCTCCAAAGGTAATGGGTACCACCGCTGCCAATGCCGAGATCAAAAAGGATAACAGGTAAGGCGCGAATTTTCCGTGAAAATCCTGCCCCATAAGCACACAAAGGATGGTAAGTACCTGTAACGACTGAACAATTACAGCTTTGGCGTGTCCTTTAAAAAAATGCCTGGTAAAATCTTTGAAAAATATTTTTACAACAACATAATAAATAACCGACCCAAGCAGAAAAGCTGCCATTGGGATAGCCAGGTGTATCTGTTCCTGTATCTGTGGGATGAATATGGTAAGCGTAACAACGATCAAACCAATGGCCCACAAACCACTTAACCGGTCGAATGCTATGGCCCAAAACACACGTTTTGCAGGCAATTTATAGGTTTTATGCAAAAGATATATTTTGTAACCATCTCCTCCTATACCACCAGGCAGTAACAAGTTGTAAAAAATACCGAGTAAGTACAAGCGAAAATTGAAACGTGTATCCAGCCTGAGGTTAATGGATTTAAAAAAGCTCATTAATCGCCATGCAGAGGCTACCATCGAGAAAAAGTACATAACCAACGCAGCAAGCATCCACCAGTAGTTGGCATGAAACAACCTGTCTTTTATTTCACTGATTGGCTGCTTACTGAATACATAGTATAGCAAGGCTGAAGTGACTGCGAGTTTTAAAATCAACTTGGTAACGTTCCAAACCTTGTGCTTCCACGTGCGCGGATTCGGATTATCTTCGACTATCTCTTCTATTTCAGTCATTTCGGCTGCAAAAGTAAGATTTTGATTTCACACATCATTATATAATGATTACACCGATTATTTTACCTCCGATCTGAACTTGTCTGCTGTATGTTAAATTTTGATGAACATTATAAATCAATGTGATCGGGCTTAATCGGTGTAATCAAAATAACTAACTTTGCGCAAATTTTAAGGGTATGGCAAAAGTTAAGGTTGGTTTGGTGCAGATGTCGTGCACGGCGGACAAGCAGCAAAACCTGGATAAGGCAATTGTTAAGGTTCGCGAAGCGGCGGAAAAAGGCGCTCAGATAGTTTGTTTGCAGGAGCTTTTTACCTCGCTGTATTTCTGCGATGTGGAGAATTACGACAACTTTAAGCTTGCCGAAGCCATTCCCGGCCCGTCAACCGGCGAGCTATCCAAAGTAGCTAAAGAATTAAATGTCGTTATCATAGCATCCCTATTTGAAAAGCGCGCACAGGGCCTTTATCACAATACTACCGCGGTGATAGATGCCGATGGCGCATACCTTGGCAAATACCGCAAAATGCACATACCAGATGACCCTGGTTTTTACGAGAAGTTCTACTTTACTCCCGGTGACCTGGGTTATAAGATTTTCAAAACCAAATTCGCCACCATTGGTGTGCTCATTTGCTGGGACCAGTGGTACCCCGAAGCTGCCAGGATAACCGCGCTGATGGGTGCCGAAATACTGTTTTACCCAACCGCTATCGGTTGGGCCACCAGCCAGGATGACGCTACCAATATGGAACAATACAACGCCTGGCAAACCATACAGCGTTCGCACGCGGTAGCCAACGGCGTACACGTGGTAAGCGTGAACCGTGTTGGGCAGGAAGAAGAGCTAAAATTTTGGGGTGGATCATTTATATCAAATCCATTCGGCAGTGTGCTTTACCAGGCTTCGCATACAGATGAAGAAGTTATTGTGCAGGAGATCGACCTGGGCAAAACCGACCATTACCGCACACACTGGCCGTTCTTGAGAGATAGGAGGATAGATTCATATCAGCCCATTACAAAACGTTTGATAGATGAAGAATAATCTTTCGGACTTGCCGACTTCCGGACTTTCGGACTTGCCGAAGGCAAAAGGCTTCTTTTTCCCCGCCGAATGGGCGCCGCATACCGCCACCTGGCTTAGCTGGCCGCACAAGGAGGAGTCGTGGCCGGGAAAGATCGGCATGATCTATAGTCGCTATGCTGAATTTGTAAAAGAGGTTGCCAAAGGCGAATTGGTACGCATAAACGTTGCCGGTGACACGATGATGGCCTTTGCAAAAGAGCAATTATCTGCCGCAGGCGCCGATCTCACTAAAATCGAATTTTTCAACTTTCCCACCAACGACGCCTGGTGCCGCGACCATGGGCCTGCGTTTTTGATCAATCCGGAAACAAAACAAAAGGCCATTATCGACTGGGGTTATAACGCCTGGGGCGACAAATACCCCCCATACGATCTGGATGACGTTATACCGACAAGGATTGCACAACATTTCGGTCTGCCTGTTTACCACCCTGGTATCGTAATGGAAGGTGGATCGGTTGATTTTAACGGAAAAGGCACCGTTTTAACCACTACGGCCTGCCTGCTCAACAAAAACCGCAACCCGCATTTAAATCAGCAACAAATCGAGGCTTACCTGCAAAACTACTATGGCGTTGAACAAGTGCTGTGGCTTGGCGATGGCATCATAGGCGACGATACTGACGGCCATATTGATGATATCACCCGCTTTGTGAATGAGGATACCGTCGTTACCGTTATTGAGGAAAACAAGGCTGACGAAAATTATCAAATCCTTCAGGAAAACCTGGAAACGCTGAAAACCATGCGCCTGCTTAATGGCAAACAGCTCAATATCGTCGAACTGCCGATGCCTGATCCTGTTTTTTACGACGGTCAGCGCCTGCCGGCTTCGTATGCTAACTTCTACATCGCCAATGCGGCGGTTATTGTGCCTACCTATCGCTCTAAAAACGACGACCGGGCATTAGATATACTGTCCAAATGCTTTTCCGATAGAAAGGTTATCGGCATCGACTCGACGGATATTATCTGGGGCTTGGGTAGTTTCCATTGTTTAAGTCAACAGGAACCGGAAGTGTAAGCTAAAAGTTGAAAGTCTAAAGCTATCTGTACTAAAGCTTTCAGCTTTGGTCTTTTTGCTTTCAGTTTTTTCACCGACTGTTTACTATTTCTTACCGATTTCTTAACACACATCGCCTACATATCATTGCCGCTGCTTTAATAGTGCCGTAGTTTTGAGTAAGATTTAAAACTTAAAACGATGAACACTATTATAGATAACACCAACAGGCGCAATGGCAGAATGGTTGCAGGAGCAATTATAGTTCTGGTTGGATGCGCATTACTTGCCGACCAATTCGATATGTTCTATATCCCCGACTGGCTGTTAAGCTGGCCTATGTTATTGATAGCTATAGGGCTGTATAGCGGTGCTAAACACAACTTTCAGAACATGACCTGGGCAATCCTGATCTTTATAGGCGGCGCCTTTTTACTGGCCGATGCCCTGCCCGACTGGAACATCGAAGATTTTGTATGGCCCATCGGCATTATTGCTTTAGGCGTTTACCTTATCATGAGGCGCGGCCGCCATCATTTGAAATACTGACTATTGATATACTTTTTTAACAAAACGGAGAGGCATGTAACCCTCTCCTTTTTTGTTTTGGCGACCACCAAATACAAATGCCAAAGTTAAAACGAACAATACGAGAATTTTTTCACCGACAATTTTTCCGCCCTTACCGATTAGTTCAATAATATCGCCAATATTTGATAGGTTCGCCTTAAGTATTACCTTAGTTTTGAATAAGATTTAATTTTGACAGAATAGACAATGAGCGAGCATGTAAATGATATAGATTACCAGAATAAACCTAACAATAATGGAAAGGCGGTTATCGGCATGGTATTGCTGATTATAGGGGGTTTATTACTGCTTCGCCAGTTCAGCTTTTTTTTGATACCGGGCTGGATATGGGAATGGCCAACCTGGCTCATCGTAGCCGGGCTTTATATAGGCGCCAAACATAATTACCGCAGATCGATATGGTTCATATTAGTATTTATAGGCTTAGCCGGAACACTTAACAATGCCATTCCCGGCATGCACATCGGAAACCTGATATGGCCGGGAATGATCATTATGATCGGCTTATGGATAATACTAAGGCGCAATCATTCAGGCCCCAACCGCAACAAATGGGATAAACAGTGGGAGCAGAAATGGGAACAAAAATGGCAGCAAAAATGGGATAAACATTATCATACCCCCATCGATCCGCAATCCCAAACGCCCGCCGGCGACGAAACAGCAGGGACTGTTCCGCCTATTAATCCTAACCCTCGCCCTATAACAGGCGATGATTTTCTGGACGCTACATCCATATTCGGCGGCGTTAAAAAAACCATCCTTTCGAAAAACTTCAGGGGCGGCGATATCACTAACATCTTCGGGGGCGCTGAGATCGACCTGACACAGGCAGATATCGACGGCAAAGTGGTACTGGACATTACCCAGTTATTTGGCGGCACCAAAATCATCGTTCCGCCGCACTGGCAAGTAGTTTCCAACCTTTCGGCGGTATTTGCCGGGGTGGATGACAAGCGCCTGCGTAAAGTAGGTGCCGGCGACAATAACAAAATACTGATACTGGAAGGTATATCCATCTTCGCCGGGGTCGAGATAAGGACTTTCTAAGCAAGTAAATTAACCCAAAGTTTTGGCAGCTACGCAACTAACATTTTCCAAAATACGCATCGCGTTTGTATCAGGTGGCCTGGTGTGGGCCATCCTGCTTACGTACGTGGTGCATACCTTTGGTTTTACGTGGTATATCTCCATTATGGATGGCGCAATATGCACACTGCTATTGGGCGCTGCATGCTGGCTTATCAATAACAACCTTAAATATTATCAACCGGGTAAGGGCAGCTACATCAACCTGTTTTTCTGGTGCCTGGCGCTTACTGCCGCGGCAACCTTTGGCGCGCGTTGGGTGCTGCCTTACATTATCGGCAACAACATATATTCCAACTTTCATATCCAGTCGGTAACCATACGCTTTTTCACCAACTTTCTGGCTATAGGCTGGATGGCCCTGATCAGTATGATATGGTACTCGCAGCTTGACCAGAAGGAAAACGAAAAGCGTAAAGGCGAGGCCGAACAACTGGCCCGGGATGCCGAGTTGTACAACCTGCGCCAGCAATTGCAGCCGCATTTCCTGTTCAATAGTTTGAACTCGATCAACGCGCTTATCGGCTTTAAACCCGACGAGGCGCGCAAAATGATTCACCAGCTTTCCGACTTTTTGCGCGGAACTTTGAAAAAGGACGACCAGCAGCAGGTAACACTGCCCGATGAACTTTCGCACCTGCAATTGTATCTTGATATTGAGAAAGTGCGATTTGGTCACCGGTTGAAAACAGAGATTAGTTGCGATGATAAATGCGACACGGCCATATTGCCACCGATGATATTACAACCCATCGTGGAAAATGCGATAAAATTCGGCTTGTACGATACCACCGAGAGCGTGACCGTTAGCATCAGGGCCGAAATTGAGGACAACTACCTGACCATGACCGTCCAAAACCCTTATGACCCCAAGACCGCGAGGCCACGCAAAGGGACAGGTTTTGGCTTGAGCGGCGTACAACGGCGACTTTATTTATTATATGCGCGTACCGATTTGGTGGAAACTTTCGCAGATGATAATATCTTTACAACCATAATCAAAATACCACAATAATGAAACGAGTGCTTGTGATCGACGACGAACCTTTGGCCCGCATGGTTGTACTGGAATATTTGCAGGGTTTTAGCGACCAGATTGAAGTTTTGCAGGAATGCGGCGATGGTTTTGAAGGGTTAAAAGCCATTCAGCAATACCAGCCCGACCTGATATTCCTTGATGTGCAGATGCCCAAGATCAACGGCTTTGAAATGCTGGAATTGGTGGAACAGCCGCCATCGGTGATCTTTACCACAGCGTTTGATGAATACGCCATCAAGGCATTTGAGACCCATGCAGTTGATTACCTTTTGAAACCCTTTACACGCGACAGGTTTAACAAAGCGGTTGAAAAATTCCTGTCACAGGCGCCCGTGGTGCATCCGGTCAAACAGACAGAAAGCCTGCTGGAAGCTGCCTCACAGTCGCCAGCACAGCACGAGCGCATTGTGGTAAAAACCGGCACCAAAGTGAAGATCATCCCGGTAAATGACGTGGAATACCTGGAGGCCGATGACGACTATGTAAGCGTACATACGTCAGAAGGTTCGTTCCTGAAAAATAAGACCATGAGCTTTTTCGAGCAAACGCTCGACCCATCCACCTTCGTACGCGTGCACCGCTCATATATTATCAAAATTCAAAACATCACCCGTATCGATCCTTACGAGAAAGATGCGCACATCGCCATCCTGAAATCAGGCGCTAAGATCCCGGTAAGTAAAACGGGATATGCTAAGTTAAAACAGGTGCTGGGGATTTGATATAATTTTGAACTAATACGAGGCCTGATGAATCGGGTTCAGATTTGAAAAGGGGTGTCATCCTGAGGCTCTCGAAGGATGGCGTGTAAGGCCATCGCGCACATGCTTCGGCACGGCGACCTTGGTAGTTTTCACCCGAAACAATTTACAGCATACAAATACCGTTTATTGTACATCACAATAAACTCAAGCGCATGCCTAAATTCCTCATCACACTGCTTATTCCGCTGCTGTTAACGGCAAATCAAAAAACCCATATCCCTGATAGTAAACGCGCCGCGGATATTCGCACCAAAATATGGCCAAAACTACAGGGCGATCTTAAAGCCGCCGGGTTAAAGGACGATCAGCCTGTGTTTATCCGGATATTTAAGGAACCTGGAATACTGGAAATATGGGTAAAATCGGGCAGGCAATACAAACTGTTTAAGAACTACCTTATCTGCGCCTATTCCGGTGGACTGGGCACCAAAACCAAAGATCATGACGGCAAATGCCCCGAAGGGTATTATACGGTGACACCAACCCAGCTTAATCCTGTCAGTACCTACCATTCAGCCATGAATGTCGGCTATCCCAATGCGTTCGACCAGTCGCGCGGCTACACGGGCAATGCTATTATGATACATGGTTATTGCGCCTCTATCGGCTGCTACGCCATGACCGACCCCATGATAGAAGAAATTTACACCATGGTTTACCAGGCATTTGCGCACGGGCAAAAATCGGTGGACGTGAATATTTTTCCGTTCAAATTAACCAATGCCAATATAGATAAATACTCGAATTACCCGTATGTTTCGTTTTGGCAGCACCTGAAACCCGGGTACGACATTTTTGAGAAAACGCATGTGCCGCCGGTGGTGGGTGTTGTGAACAAGAATTATTCCTTCAGGTAGAGACGCAAGATCTTGCGTCTTTTTTAACACACATTTCCCGGAGACGCAAAATTTTGCGTCTCTACGATATTAATAATGTTTTCCACGCCTCTTCTACCCTACCCTCATCCAGCAATTGTTTGGCTTTCAGGTGTAACTGCGTTTCGCGTGTTTGGCTGTCGCCGATGGTGGTGTCTAAAATTTCTTTTATTTCGTCGCTTTGGGCGTAATCCTCTATCTGCTGATCCGTTGGTAACGACTCCACGTTACCCAATTGCCCAAGGTTATTACCCGTCAGCACTTTTGAATTCCGGATAGCATAAGGTATAGAATCGACCCCGATTCCGATGGTTCGCACAGGTTTGGCTACTTTGAAAAGATTGTCCTGGTTTATGCGGGCGTACCAGTCGCCGCCAAGGCGCGCCACCAGGTCAAGTTTTTGCTGATCGATGCGGTTATCGGCATCCAATATGGCTTCGCTGATATGCATCAGTTTGATCTCCGCTAGTACTAAATTCCCCGCGCCCGCGCCTTCACCTAACGAGATTACCTGGTTTACGACGCATTCAAATTGCACCGGTGATTCGGCCACCCGTGGTGGTTTGGCCAGTTCGGAAGCGATGGGTGTGAGGCCGCACTTTACAAACTCGTTCATGCCTTTGGGGTATTCCACACTGGCCAGTGAGGTTTGCTGCACCATATCATAGGTAACGATATTGATAACGCATTCAGGCACCTCCAATATGTTTTCAAGCGTATGTTTTGTTGTGGCATCCCTCACCCGCCTGGATGGCGAAAACACACAAACAGGCGGTTTGGTGCTGAACATATTAAAAAAGCTGAACGGGCTCAGATTTACATTACCTTCCTTATCCACGGTCGAAGCAAAGCATATCGGTCGTGGTGCAATGGCGTATTGCAGGTAGTTTTGCAAGTCAACTGGTGAGAGATCAGCCGTGTTCAGTGTGAGCATTTCTTTATATAAAGCGTCATGGCGAGCGATAGCGTGGCCATCTCTACACATGCAAATCGATAATTTTCGTTAAGTTGACTTGCACAGTTCAGAGATGGCTTCGTTCCTCGCCATGATGGGTTGTTTATTTTTTAAGTGCCAAAATCGAAAAATCCGAATCCGCCTTTTTGATCACGTTACTCAATATCCCTAGTCCTGTCACTTCCATTTCCACCAGGTCATTTGGCTGCAGCCATTGGGTTTGATAATTGGGATCATTCAGCAAACCGGTGCCGTTTAACTCCAGGAAACAGCCGGTACCAACTGTACCCGAACCTATCACATCGCCCGGTAACACATCGCAACCATAAGCACAACGTTCGATGATCTCGGCAAAGGTCCAGTCCATATCGGCCATATTGCCGTGGGAAACTTCTTTGCCGTTCACATGGCACTTCATCGTCAAATTATAAGCATTTCCGGTATGGCCGGCTTTCGGAGCGACCTTATATTTTTCCAGTTCATCCAGCGTTACCAGCCAGGGGCCGATAACGGTCGAAAAATCTTTCCCTTTCGCCGGGCCTAGGTTCAATAACATCTCCTCCATCTGCAGGGTGCGGGCGCTCATATCATTCATGATCATATACCCCGCTATGTAACTATCGGCATCGGCAGCTTTAATATTGCGGCCTTTTTTGTTGAGTGCGACAGCAACTTCCAGCTCAAAATCCAGTTTCTCAAAATGATCGGGCATGCATTCTATCTCCCCGACACCCTGTATGGCATTATGATTGGTAAAGTAGAATATCGGGTATTGGTCGAACTGCGGTATCATCTCGGCTTTACGGTTACGCCTTGCAGCCGCCACATGCTGGCGGAATGCATACCCGTCGCGGCACGATGTAGGGTGCGGTACGGGCGCCAGCAGTTCGAAAAATAGCTCCTCCTTAGCTTCCAGTTTACCCGAGGCGATATCGTCGTTCACTTTCCTGGCGCGGTCCATCAGCTCATCGCCACCCCACAAAAAATCATTCATGTTATCGGGCAGCAGCTTATGGCACGAATTGAGGTTGTAAATATGGCCGTTCACATAAATACCCAGGTGCTCGCGGTCTTCGGTCTTATAAGAAACTAATTTCATAAATGATCAAATTGGTTTTCAAAGCTAATTAATTTAGGCCGGAATCGGTCTTTCAGACTTCCGGACTTATGCGGACTTCCGGACTTCCAATACTATGCTTGCATAATAGCTAAATTATTGCTTAATTTTGCATAACCATGCTCAGCATACAGCGACATTTTCTGTTTTCCCTCGGCCTCACTTCAATGAGCGACGCTTCATCTTTCCGGGATGCTGTGCTGGCTAAGATCGTCCTCGCGCAATACTAATTTTTTGTTGAAATGTTGTAAAGTTTTAAAGTTGAAATGTTGTTAAACATCTAACTTTAAAACTATTACTGCTCTGTCATCGTTTTTAATGAAACGCTTGAATAGTGTCAGTTAAACCAATTTAACCTTACAACTTTCCAACGTTACAACCTTCAAACAAAAAGACCATGCCTGTTTACCATAAGTTAGGAAATATCCCGCCCAAGCGGCATACGCAATTCCGTAAGCCCGACGGCACTTTATATGCAGAAGAACTGGTATCCACCGAGGGCTTTTCGAGCCTGTATTCGCTGGTGTACCATGCTTATCCGCCTACTATCGTCAAAACTTTAGGCGAACCGTATTCGGTCGAACCGAAAATAGCGCGCGAAAAGCATCTAAAACACACTAGCCTCATCGGGTTTAATATTCAGCCGGAAGATGATTACTTAAAAAGCCGCAAGCCTGTGCTGGTAAACAGCGACCTGCATATTTCGCTGGCCGCGCCGCGTAAATCCATGACAGATTATTTTTACAAGAACAGCCAGGCCGATGAGGTAATATTTGTTCATGTGGGGTCAGGTACATTGAAAAGCGGCTTCGGGAACATCAAGTTTGAATACGGCGACTACCTCATCGTTCCGCGTGGTACCATTTACCAGATGGAATTTGACAGTGAAGATAACCGACTGTTCATTGTGGAAAGCTTTAGCCCGATACGCTCGCCGAAACGCTATCTGAATCAATACGGCCAGTTAATGGAACATGCGCCTTACTGCGAGCGCGACCTGAAATTACCGGAAAACCTCGAAACGCACGACGAAAAAGGTGATTTCAAGATCCTGATCAAAAAACAGGGTTTGATCTATCCGTACATTTACGGCACACATCCTTTTGATTTTGTTGGATGGGATGGCTTCCATTACCCATACGGCTTTTCGATACACAATTTCGAACCGATAACCGGCCGCCTGCACCAGCCACCGCCGGTGCATCAAACCTTCGAGGGGCACAATTTTGTTATCTGCTCCTTTGTTCCGCGTAAATACGATTACCATCCGTTATCTATCCCTGCTCCCTACAACCACAGCAATGTGGACAGTGATGAGCTATTGTATTATGTCGACGGCGACTTTATGAGCCGGAAAAGTGTGGTTAAAGGGCAAATAACCCTGCACCCGGGTGGCATACCTCACGGTCCGCATCCGGGTACGGTGGAAAAATCGATCGGCAAAGAATCGACAGAAGAACTGGCCGTGATGATCGATCCGTTCAAACCTTTGATGTTGACTGAAGACGCTATAAAAATCGAGGATCCGAATTATTATAAAAGCTGGGCAAGTGAATAACACCCAACCCTCCCCGGGAGGGAGGGCTTTAAATATTAACAATAATTAACTATGACAATAATGGAGACTACATATAAAAAAGTCTCCCCAACCGGGGGAGATTTAGAGGGGGCCACCGATTTCCTGCCCTTGAAGGGCACGGACTATGTTGAATTTTATGTGGGCAATGCCAAGCAGGCGGCTCACTTTTATAAAACCGCCTTCGGCTTTCAGAGCCTGGCTTATGCCGGACCAGAAACAGGTGTGCGCGACAGGGCATCGTACGTGCTGAAGCAGGATAAGATCCGCCTGGTGCTTACCACGCCATTACATTCTGATCATCCAATCGCTGAGCATATCAAAAAGCATGGCGATGGGGTAAAAGTGCTCGCCCTTTGGGTTGATGATGCTTATGATGCGTTTGAACAAACTACCATGCGCGGTGCAGAACCTTATCAACAACCGCAAACTTTGACCGACGAAAACGGCGAGGTAAAAACCAGCGGCATTAAACTTTACGGCGAAACGGCGCATCTTTTCATCGAACGTAAAAACTATAACGGTATATTTTTACCAGGCTACGAGGAATGGAAAACGGACTATAATCCATCGGAAGCCGGCTTGAAATATGTCGATCATTGCGTAGGTAACGTGGGCTGGCATAAAATGAACGAATGGGTGAATTTTTATGAAGAGGTGATGGGCTTTAAAAACATCCTGACCTTTGACGATAAGATGATCTCGACTGAGTATTCGGCGCTGATGAGCAAGGTGATGAGCAATGGCAACGGGTATGTAAAATTCCCGATAAATGAACCTGCAGAGGGTAAAAAGAAGTCGCAGATCGAAGAATACCTGGAATTTTACGAGGGCGAAGGCGTGCAGCATTTGGCGTTGGCAACCGACCACATAGTTGAAACTGTGACCGAATTAAAAAATCGCGGCGTAGAGTTTCTTCATGTTCCAACCACATATTATGACGATCTGTTAACTCGTGTCGGCCAAATCGACGAGGACCTGGAGCCGTTAAAAGAACTGGGTATACTGGTCGACCGCGATGACGAAGGGTACCTGTTGCAGATATTCACCAAGCCCCTGGAAGATAGGCCAACCGTATTCTTTGAGATCATTCAACGTAAAGGCGCGCGATCCTTTGGCGCGGGAAATTTTAAAGCTTTGTTTGAAGCGATAGAACATGAGCAGGAATTGAGAGGAAATTTGTAGAGGGTTGGATTTCAGAAGTCTGAAGTAGGAATTGAATTTCTGAGCCCCGAGTTATCGGGGCTTTTTGTTTTAAATTAGCTGCATGAATACCGGCGATGTTATCGATCACTTAAAGCAACAGTCAAATGCCTTGCACCTGGAGGGCATGAAACGTTTCGGTATCGACAATACCAAAGCGCTTGGCGTTTCCATGCCCAAAGTTCGTGCGCTGGCGAAGGAGATCAAAAAGGACCAATCATTATCAGTTGCCTTGTGGGAAACCGGCATACACGAGTGCCGCATACTGGCATCGATGATCGGCGATCCGAAGCTGGTTACGCCGGAGCAAATGGATAAATGGGTAGCTGATTTTGCTTCGTGGGATGTGTGCGATCAGGTATGCGGGAATTTGTTTGACCGGACGCCATTTGCCATTGAGAAAGCTATGGAATACAGCGCCCATCAGGAAGAATTTATCAAGCGTGCCGGTTTTGTACTGATGGCCGAATTTGCCGTGCACAACAAAAAGGCAGATAATGCCGAATTTATGCCACTCTTCCCGGTAATGGAAAGGGAAGCCTGGGATAACCGGAACTTTGTTAAAAAGGCTATCAACTGGGCCTTACGGCAGATCGGCAAACGGAACAAAACACTTCATCAAATAGCCATTGCTACGGCTGAAAGGATAGCCATCCAGGACAGTAAAGCAGCCAAGTGGATAGCCGCTGACGCGCTGCGCGAACTTGAAAAACGCTTCTGATTTTGCCGCTCTAAATTGTATCTTTAAAGTCTTAATTAATTGATTATCCCCATGATCAGGAATCTGTTTATTGCCCTGTTGTTAATGGCAACCGGCACTTGCCTTGCGCAATCTAACAACCCGCAATACGATGCCCAACTGGCCCAAAAGCTTGGCGCCGACGAGTATGGTATGAAAACTTATGTGATGGCCTTTTTAAAAGCCGGCCCTAACCGCATCAAGGATTCGGTCGCCAGGAATGAGCTGCAAATGGCCCATCTTAAAAATATTATGCGCCTGGCCAATGAAGGCAAGCTGATAGTAGCCGGGCCGTTCCTGGATAACCAGCCCATACGCGGGATATTCATTTTTAATGTAAGTACAGTTGAAGAAGCAAAGAAATTGACAGAAACCGATCCTGCTATCAAAGCAGGTTCATTGGTGATGGAGTTACATCCGTGGTATGGGTCTGCCGCACTCGTCGAGGCGTTTCACCTGCATAAAAAAGTAGAGAAAAAAAGCGTTGCGGATTAATATTTCCTAAACATTCAGGTTGATTTTTAATCAAAACATAAATAACATATTCGAAGTTAATGTATTGATAATCATGGGAAAAATATTACCCATATCCTCAATAAATCTATATTTTGTCCTTTTCAAGCCGCTGCCTTCAATAACCTGCATTGCCAATTTTACGTATAACAATAGATTGTGAATGAAGTAAATGTAAAGAACACTTAAACCGGCAAATTTCGACGAAAAAATTATTGGTCTCGAATTTGCAATCGCACATACGCGTATTGCACCCCAAAAGGCTTGCACTACGTATAAAACTAATTAATTGACTATTGATAGCCACCATTAATGAAATTTCTGGGGTCAGAAGAATAAGATGAGCATTACGGAAGGTGATAATTTTTCTCACGATGGTGACTTCCACATTACCCATATCATCAATGATCTGAATACGGGTATTTGGGAATATAACATCAGCACCAGGGAAGTCAAATGGTCGCCGGGTTTTTATGTCCTTTTGGGCTACGAACCGGGCGAGATTCCGCCTTCGTACGATTTCTTTTTCGAGAGTCTGCTCTATTACGACGATAAGCCTGCCTTCCTAAAATCCATCAATCGCCATTTTAATGACGCCCCTGAAACCATCAGGGTTAGGTTATTGACCAAACAATCGGGTTATCGGTGGTTTAAAAGCACGGCTAAAAGATGGAATGATGATTCAGTTCCCAAAATCACTGGTTCGATAGCCGATATTCATGAGAACAAGCTTCTCGAATTACAATCGGGGCGCAATGACTTCCTATTCAAGGAAACTGTCAAGATAGCCAAAATTGGGGGCTGGGAAATAGATGTAAGGAGCATGACGCTGACGCTATCCCGCGAGACGTATGAAATTTATGAACTGCAGGAAAGTGTAAAATTAAGTGTCGAAGAGGCTATCAGCTTCTTCGAGCCGGATCACCGTCAGATAATGGCCCGGGCGATAGATAATATCATCAAATATTCCCGCCCCTTCGACCTGGAACTGCAATTCCGTACAGCACGCAATAACCTCATCTGGCTGCGCGCAAAAGGTATTGCGGTAATTGACGATTATGGTAAGTGCATTACCGTACGCAGCATTTTCCAGAATATCGATTACATTAAAAAGAAAGAGCTGGAAGTACAGGATGCAGTAAACCTGCTGAGCGATCAGAACAAGCGCCTGCAAAACTTTGCCTACATCGTATCGCATAACCTGCGCTCGCATACAGGCAATTTGCAGTTTATGGTCGACCTATTCGATCAAACCGAAACGGAAGACGACCGAAAGGAGATATTCTCGCACATTAAATCCATCAGCGGCAGCTTAAATACCACTATTGAACATCTGAGCGAGATCGTAAAAATACAGGCCGAAATAGGTAAAGAAAGAAAAACGTTAACTTTTGAAGACTCGCTTAAATCGGTACTCTCGGTACTGCAAAGCAATATCAAAGCATCAGGCGCCCGTGTAGATTACGATTTCAGCGAGATTAACGAGGTATTTTATATCCCTGCTTACCTGGAAAGTATTTTCCAGAACATGATCACCAATTCTATTAAATACCGCCATCCCGACCGTACGCCGGTCATTAAAATTCGTTCGGCTAAGATCCGCCACCATATCTATTTATATTTTGAAGATAACGGCCTGGGTATCGATCTTGAGAAGTACGGCGACTCGGTATTTGGCATGTATAAAACCTTCCACCACAACCCGGATGCAAAAGGCATTGGCCTGTTCATGACCCGCAACCAGATAGAAGCACTGGGCGGAACCATCGATATTGATAGTACCGTTAACAAAGGCACGAAGTTTACGGTGAAGTTGGTTTGAGTTGGTGATTAGTTAATTAGTGACTGGTTAATTAGTGCCCTGCAATTTGATTGATGAGTAAATTCGCAGGCAACTAATCACAAGTTAACCAATCACAAATCACAAGTTAACTGACCACAAATCACTATTCAATATAACTCTCCAATATCTTAAATCCGTTAACGGTGATCAGGTTTACCCGGTCGATAGTTTTTGGCAGCAGGATACACTCACCCATTTTAACGGTGTGCTGCCTGCCCTGGCATTCTATCACGTAATTACCCTCAACACACACATGGATAACGAATGAATCCAGGTTGGAATAATCTTTAGTGGTGCTTTCGGTAAAATCAAGAATATTGGTGGTAAAATAAGGACATTTTACCAGGGGAACAGTGTCGTTTTCTTTTGGCTGGTATTTGGTCTTATAGTCGGGATAGAAATTATAATCTATGGCCGCAAGCGCCTCTTCGGTATGCAGTTCGCGCTTGTTGCCTTTATCGTCTACCCTGTCAAAATCATAAATGCGGTAGGTAATATCCGATGTTTGCTGTATCTCAGCTATCAATAAACCCTTGCCAATGGTATGTACCCGGCCCGCAGGTAAAAAGAAAACATCGCCTGCGCTCACATCCTCGCGGTTCAGTATGTCCATAATATGGCCGCTGTTTAGTTTGTCCACATATATCTGTTCATTCACCTGCTGGTTAAAGCCAGAGATGAGCGTTGATCCGGGATCAGCTTCGATCACATACCACATCTCGGTTTTTCCGAACGAGTTGTGGCGCTTTTTGGCCAGTTTGTCATCTGGGTGAACCTGGATAGAAAGATCATCATTAGCATCGATAAACTTTACCAGCAGCGGGAAGATATTCCCGAAATGAGCGTACACCTTTTTGCCTACCAGTTCATCCTTATATTTCTCCAGCAGACCGGCCAGCGACTCGCCTTCCAGCATCCCATTCGCAACTACAGACACATCCGATTTAACACCCGAAATTTCCCAGGTTTCGCCGCAATTGGGCAGGCTGCCAAAGTCCTTATGCAGGTAAGTTTTTATCTTCTGGCCGCCCCATATTTTGTCTTTATAAATGGTCTTGAATTTTAAAGGATAAAGTGATGACATGATTTATTATTAATAGTTTTTTCGTAATACAGTTATTTGACCGACCAGTTCGTCCAGGTAGTCCTCTTTTGTCGCCCAGATTATTTTATAATCTATTCCAAAATAATTGTGCACAATCCTATTTCGAAGCCCCCTGATTTTGAACCAATTTATATTCGGGCTATTATCTTTTATTTCTTCAGGTAAGCGATTAGCAGCTTCGCCGATGATCTCAAAATTTCTCACTACAGCATCGATTGTTTTGCTATCGGCGATAAATTCTTCAAAAGTTAAATTGTGAGTATAAGTGATGATCTTCTCAGCACTGTTCAGAATATCTTCCAAAAGAAGCTTTGGATGGCGGTCAGACATATACTATTTGAGGTGCTATTACATCAAAATATTTCTCTTTAACGCCGCCCTTCGAAACCAGGTCTACTTTACGGTTAAGTTTTTGCTCAAGCTCTTCCGCTAATGTTACAAATTCGATACCTATCCTGCCGTTAAATTCAACAATAATATCAATGTCACTGTTGTCGGTAAAATCATCACGCACGATTGAACCGAACAATCCAATCGACGCTATGGGATACCTGGATATTAATTCAGGCTTCATTTGTGTCAACGCCAATTTTACCTGATTCAACAAAGCATTCATATTCCAAAAATAACGAATTAATCCAACAAAAAACCCATTTGCCAAAGCAAATGGGTTCGATATGTTCATTCCAAATACTTATTTACCCAACTTCTTCTTCAAATTCTCGTCAATCGCCTCCAAAAACTCTTCGGTATAGAGGTAATCGGTACCATGCTCCACTTTGGGTTTAATAGTGATGGCCAGGTCCTTGGTCATTTTGCCGCTTTCAACGGTTTCAATACAAACCTCTTCAAGTGTTTTGCAGAATTTGATCAATTCCTTGTTATCGTCCAGCATACCGCGGAACTCCAATCCCCTTGTCCAAGCAAAGATGGAAGCTATCGGGTTGGTTGAGGTTGGTTTGCCTGCCTGGTGGTCGCGGTAGTGGCGGGTAACCGTACCATGCGCTGCTTCAGCCTCCATGGTTTTGCCGTCGGGGGTCACCAGGGTCGATGTCATCAAACCTAACGATCCAAAGCCCTGGGCCACGGTGTCCGATTGTACGTCGCCGTCGTAGTTCTTACATGCCCAAACAAAGTTTCCATGCCATTTTAATGCAGAAGCAACCATGTCGTCAATCAGGCGGTGTTCGTAAGTTAGCTGGTTAGCTTCAAATTCCAGTTTGAATTCGTTCTCATAAATTTCCTGGAAGATATCCTTAAAGCGTCCGTCATATTTTTTCAGGATAGTATTTTTTGTTGAAAGGTACAACGGCCACTTTTTAAGCAAGGCCTGGTTAAAGCAGGCGCGTGCAAAGCCTTTAATAGATTCATCAGTGTTATACATCGCCAGGGCAACGCCGTCGCCTTTAAAATTAAACACTTCGTATGATTGTACTTCGCCACCATCTTCAGGAGTGAAGGTGATTGTTAACTTACCTTTGCCTTTGGTCAAAAAGTCAGTAGCGCGGTACTGGTCGCCAAAAGCGTGACGGCCAATGCATATCGGCGCCGTCCAGTTTGGTACCAGGCGCGGTACGTTCGACATTACAATAGGTTCACGAAAAACCGTACCGTCCAGTATATTACGGATGGTGCCATTGGGCGATTTCCACATTTGCTTTAAGCCGAATTCTTCAACGCGGGCCTCATCGGGTGTAATGGTAGCGCATTTGATACCCACACCGTATTGCTTGATGGCATTGGCAGCGTCGATCGTAACCTGGTCGTTGGTTTCATCGCGGTATTCAACACCCAGGTCGTAATACTTAATATCAAGATCAAGATAAGGGGTAATCAGCTTATCTTTTATAAATTTCCATATAATGCGGGTCATTTCATCCCCATCCAGTTCAACTACGGGATTTGCTACTTTGATTTTTGACATAACAGGTATTCGTTTTTTTTCGTAAAAGGCCTCAAATATATAAAATTGACATTAGCTATTGTATTAAATACAATATCGAAATTATAGATACTTAACTAAACAATTCGTGCGTTTTAATATTGTTTTATTAAAGAATGAAGTTATTTTTATAAAATTGTGGCACAAGAATAGCAGTGTCTGACCCTACTTGTAATACCTGATCGTAAATTATGACAAAATTTATACTGAGAATTACGCTTTTGACCTTGCTCACCTGCTTTACAGCATTGGCATCAAAGGCGCAGGTAGGATATGACTATTCGCAATACGATGTTGGCGCGGCGCTCGGCTTTAACTCCTACTACGGCGATGTTGTAACGTCAAAGTCAAGCAAATCCTTTATCCTGAACTTCGATTATAACCAAAGTGCCTTTATCAATTACATCCTTGAATTCCAGGCCGGCAAGGTAATGGGCGGCGATTCAGTCAAGGATCTGTTAGGCCGGCAGTTCTCGACTGATTTTACTTCCTATGCTTTCAGAATACAAATACAGGCAGGTGAACTGATAGATTATTCGGACAGCCACCTGGCCAATGCGTTAAAGAATTTATATGTAGGCGGCGGTATAGGTATTATCTATAGCAATGTGAAGGAGATAAACCGATACTCGCTTCAATTACCTGGTTTTTACACGCCGGGCGAAAACAAAGCCAGCCAGTTATTTTTCCCTGCCCGCATCGGGTACGAATTAAAGGTATACAATAAGTACCAGCGGCCCGACTTCAAGGTCGATATCGGCTATCAATACAATCTTGTTTTTGGCGATAATCTTGATGGCTTTAAGGCGGGCGCACACAACGATGCTTATGGGCAGTTCACCATCGGGGTTAAATTTTCAATAGGCGGGGTTACGTCGTACCGGAAACAAATACCATATTAAGCCTTTGTAAAAAATAGGCTATAAACACCCTTCTGTTTAAATTTAGCAGCCGGTTGTTGTAATTTCATTTGCAGCGCGGTTATATTTACGCTGATTTATCATAACCCACCATAATGAGAAAAACTTTACTCACATTGATCGCCATCGGCCTGCTTGCCTTAACTATTAAAGCGCAAACACCGGCACCAACCCCTCCAAAAAATACACAGAAAATATCACCGGGACGTATTGTGCACGTCGATACAGCAGTAGTTACCAAACATACGGTCACCATCAAAGGTAAAACCATTCCCTATACCGCCACAGCCGGTATGATGCCGGTTTGGGAAGAAGATGGCAGACCGACAGCGGGCGTTTTCTATACTTACTATGAACGCGACGATGTACAGGACAGGGCCTCGCGCCCTTTGGTTATATCCTTTAATGGCGGCCCCGGCACCCCTTCGGTTTGGATGGAACTGGGCTACACCGGTCCACGACTGCTCAATACCGACGACGAAGGTTATCCTGTGCAGCCCTACGGCTTTAAAGAGAACCCAAATTCGATACTTGACGTAGCTGACATAGTTTATGTCGACCCGGTGAATACAGGTTATTCGCGCCCGGTTAGTGCCGATATTCCCAAATCAACCTTCTTCGGTGTAAACGAGGACATTAAATACCTGGCAGAGTGGATAAACACTTTTGTAACCCGCGAGAACAGGTGGGCATCGCCTAAATTCCTGATCGGCGAAAGCTACGGCACTACCCGCGTTTCGGGACTGGCACTGCAATTACAGGATGCTGAATGGATGTACCTGAATGGCGTTATCCTGGTATCGCCTACTGACCTGGGCATCGAACGCAGCGGGCCGGTACAGGAAGCGCTCAGTTTGCCTTATTTTTCAGCAACAGCATGGTATCATAAAAAACTTCCTGCCGACCTGCAGCAAAAAGACCTTACAGCGATGCTGCCCGAAGTTGAAAGCTTTACAATTAACGAACTTTTGCCCGCTTTATCCAAAGGCGGGTCGCTGGATGACGATCAGAAAAAGGCCATTGCCGCTAAAATAGCTCGCTATAGTGGCTTGTCTGAAAAAGTGATCTTAGATAATAACCTGGTCATATCGTACAACTTATTCTGGAAGGAATTACTGCGCGACCAGGGCTTTACCGTGGGCCGGCTCGATTCGCGTTACAGGGGTATCGATAGTAAGGCAGCCGGTGACGGGCCGGATTATAATGCCGAGCTAACTGCATGGCTGCACGAGTTTACCCCGGCGATAAACATTTACCTGCGTAACGACCTGAATTACAAAACCGACCTGAAATACAACATGTTCGGGAACGTGTGGCCGTGGGATAATAAAAACGACCATACCGGCGAAAACCTGCGCCAGGCCATCGCGCAAAACCCCTATTTGCACTTATTGGTACAATCGGGATATTTTGACGGCGCCTGCGATTATTTCAATGCCAAATACAGCATGTGGCAGCTCGACCCAAGCGGGCGCCTGAAAGACCGCCTGAAATGGGAAGGTTACAAAAGCGGGCACATGATGTACCTGCGTAAAGAGGACCTGGCAACCGCGACCGAGAATTTGCGGAAATTTATTTTAGGCGCAATACCCAAGGCAGGGCAGCCGGCGAAATATTGACATTCGTCACTATCGGGTTTTATTGGCTTTAAAAAGGCTGGTAAATATATTATTTGCGTAATTTTATGCTTGTGATACTTCTGTAGCACAAACTAAATTATACTGCTGATGTTTACTATTTAAAACCATAGATCATGAGCGCCAAAAGACCGCATTCCCGCTTCGATAACGATGATGATGACAGGGACAAATATTTGAAAGACAGTTTAGGTGAGGAATCCGATACTGAAGATCTTTCCTACAATGCTGACGACGACAGCTTTGAGTACGATGTGGAAAGTGACGACCCGGATTATCAGCACCCAGACCCGTATAACACCTCGGTAAAGAACGGCGCTGATATGGATTCGACCTACGACGAGGCCAATCCCTATGATGCTGTGGACGAATACATTCCAAACGAATCGCTTGAGACCGATGTGGACGATCTTGCTATGCATATTGACAAAGGAAAGATCGTCAGGCTCGACCCTATGGATGAGATCATCTCACGAACGGCCGAAGACAGCCGCACCGACCTGGATGAAGAAGGTTATCCGAAAAACGACAGGCCGAAGCATTAATGACACCCCGTAGAGCCGCAAAATTTTGCATCTCGTGGAAATATTTTCAAAGTAGGAGACGCAAAATCTTGCGTCTCTGCTGTTTTAATAATCCGTTTCCAAATTAAACCGCCTTTTTAATTCGGCAAGCTGTGGGTTTTTGCTTGCCATGTGCTGGAATTTTTCCGTGTTGGTGTAGGGCCTTTTAGCTGCCTTTATTTCGTCGATGCGGGTTTGCACTTCGATATCGAAATTTTTCAGGCTGGTGCGCAGGTAGTTCAGGATATTGTGCTTGTCGTCCCTAAAAAGTATCTCCTGCGATTTATTTCCTACTATCACTTCAAATTTATAAGGCTCCAGCATCACCGGGGCGTTGGAAATAAATACCGTAAACAAACTCATGTTGCCTTCGGCTTTTATTTTCGCGGCGTAATCCATCCAATGCTTCAGGAACTCATCCATTGTAAAACCTTCCCGGTCATCCCCTTTCAGGTATGGATCATCCTCCTCAACAGCTGCGACCGCCTGGCTGGTAAGATCCTTTAACGAGGGTATTTTTACGGAGGTAGACGCTGCGCCCGAATTTGGAATAAATACTTTTGGCTTTTCTGCCGGTGCGGGCTCCGCTACCGGTTTTTGAGGTTCCGTTTTGGGCGCTTCTGTTTTGACATAAACCGTTGGCTGATCGCGCAGCACAGGCACCTCATCCTTTGCGGCATTCTCCGGCTGCGGCTTTAGTCCTGGGGTATCAGGTTTTTTTTTTACCTGCTCCTGTGGGGCAGCCGGTGTGGTTAGCATGTTGAATGCCGAAGGCAGGTGACACATTTTAAGCAGCGCCAGTTCCACCTGCAAACGCTGATTTTTGCTCAGCTTATAACTCAGGTCGCATTGGTTAGCAATGTTCATGGCGGATAGCATGAACGATACGGATGCGGCGTTCGACTGTTGCAGATATTTGGCCTTAATACCCTCGCTCACCTCCAGCAGTTTTACCGTAGCTGCGTCCTTACTCACAAGCAAGTTGCGGAAATGTTCTGATAAACCCGATATAAAATGCGATCCGTCAAAACCTTTTGACAATATCTCGTCAAAAAGCAACAAAGTCCCGGCAGTATCTTCTTTCAGCAAGCTGTCTATGATGTTGAAATAATAATCGTAATCCAGGATGTTAAGGTTGTCAATAACCGTGCGGTAAGTAACTTTCCCATCCGAAAAACTAACGATCTGGTCGAACATCGATAAAGCATCCCTTAAACCGCCGTCAGCCTTTTGTGCAATAATATGCAGGGCATCAGGCTCGTAACTTATATTTTCCTTCGACGCGATAGATGCCAGGTGGCTGGCCATATCCTCTACCCTAATCCTGTTAAAATCAAATATCTGGCAACGCGACAGGATAGTTGGCAGTATCTTATGTTTTTCGGTAGTGGCTAAGATGAAGATAGCATAGTGCGGGGGTTCCTCCAGCGTTTTCAGGAAAGCATTGAAAGCCGCCTGCGACAGCATGTGCACCTCATCGATAATATATATCTTATACCTGCCTGCCTGTGGCGGTATACGCACCTGCTCTATCAGGCTGCGGATGTCATCCACCGAATTATTTGAGGCAGCGTCCAGTTCGTGGATATTAAATGAGTTACCGTTTTGGAACGACACACACGAATGGCACACGCCGCAAGCCTCACCGTTTGGCTGCAGGTTCTCGCAATTGATGGTTTTGGCCAGGATACGTGCACAGGTTGTTTTACCCACGCCACGTGGACCGCAGAATAAAAACGCCTGGGCCAGCTGGTTATTTTTAATAGCGTTTTTTAACGTATTAGTTATATGTTGCTGACCTACAACGGTATCGAACGTTGCAGGGCGGTATTTACGTGCCGAAACTATAAAATTATCCACTGCCGCTAAAGTAGCCAAAATGTGCCTTATGTAAAAGCACCAGTGATAAGAATGTTAGTAAAAATTGACGCGACTATTCGTCGTCCTCTTCCTCGTCGGGCAAGTGATCGTCGTCATCCGGGTCCGGGGCGTCAAAATCCTCCTCTTCTACCTGTACCTCGTGCAGATCATCAAGGTCCTCCATTTCATCGTCAAAATCTTCATCGTCGTCGTCGTCCCAGGTGTCATCTTCCGGGCCCCATGAACTGGTGAATGCCGGGGCATCGTCGTTCAGATATTCGTTTTCAAGGTCAGTAAGCATAATAGAGTAATTTAGTAATAATACGGGTCGACCGGTTTACAAGTTTAAATTTATTAAAAACTTTTTGCAATACGCTACTATACTTTTTTTAAGAATTTTTTGGCAGAACAGTTATGTGCAGGTACAGGCAACGCGCAGGGGGTACCCTAATTCAGTTGGCTGTCGGCAGCGCTCCTTTAAAACCTGATCGTGAGCATAGCCGTTATTTAAATATATAATTCATAGTTCAGGCACTCCCTGGCAACTTTTTTCATAAAAATTCATAAAAATTCACATTTTTCTTCCTACATTTGCAGCCCCGTAATAGCGGGTAAAACATTAAAACAAAGCAAGATAATGCAACAGTACGAAACCGTGATCATTCTTACCCCGTTGCTTTCGGAAGAAACTGCTAAAGAGGCTATTGCCAAATTCAGCAAGATCTTAACCGATGGCGGAGCCGAAATTGTCCAGGAGGATAATTGGGGTTTGAGGAAACTAGCGTACCCGATCCAAAAAAAGACGACAGGGTACTATCACTTAACAGAATACAAGGCTCCGGGTGATTTAATTAACAAATTGGAGGTTGAATTCCGTCGTGACGAGCGCGTTCTGCGTTTCCTCACTATTGCATTGGACAAACACGCCATTGCTTACAACGAGAAAAAACGCAGCGGTGCTTTCAACCAGAAAAAAACCGTTAAAGCAGAGGAGGCAGCAAAATAATGGCAAACGACCAGATCCAATACGTTACCGCTCCCAAAGTGGAGGATAACCGCAAAAAATATTGCCGCTTCAAAAAGAACGGCATCAAGTACATCGATTACAAAGACGAGAAATTTCTTTTAAAGTTCATTAACGACCAGGGTAAAGTATTACCACGCCGTTTAACTGGCACTTCACTGAAATTTCAGCGCAAAGTGGCACAGGCTGTTAAGCGTGCACGCCACATCGGTTTACTTCCTTATGTAACAGATTCGTTAAAATAACCAGGAGGCAAACACAATGGAAGTTATTTTGAAACAAGACGTTAAGAACCTGGGCGAAAAAGACGATATCGTCAATGTAAAACCAGGCTATGGCCGCAACTACCTTATCCCTAAGGGCTTTGCACAACAGGCCACTGAATCTGCCCGCAAAGTTTTGGCTGAAAACCTGAAACAAGCGGCTTTTAAACAAGAAAAAATCCGTAAGGATGCCGACGCTATTGCAACTAAGCTGGAAGGTGTAAAACTGACCATCGGCGCAAAAGCAGGCGAAACCGGTAAAATATTCGGTGCCATCAACACTATTCAGATTGCCGACGCTTTGAAAAAAGAAGGCTTTGAAGTTGACCGCCGCCGCATCACTTTTGACAGCGAACCTAAATTTGTTGGTGAATACACCGCAAACCTTAACCTGCACAAAGAGGTTAAAGTAAAGGTCCCTTTTGAAGTGGTGGCAGAGTAATTTTTGATTTCGAATTTCGGATATTTAATTTCGAAATCTTTGAAAGGTGTTTAGTGAAAGCTGAACACCTTTTTTTGTTGATCTATATGCTGTACAGGCGCAAAATCTTGCGTCTGTACAATTACGTTCACAAATCCGAAATCGAAATTCCCAATTCCGGAATAATTCAGATATTTTCGCTTAATGAAAGTCAAACCCGGCCTGCTGAAGCTCATCCTGAGAATACTCAAACTCACCATCATCCTTTTCTTCGGCATTTCTATTTTCTGGGTTATTCTATACCGTTTTGTAAATCCCCCTGTTACCTGGCTGATGATATCGAGAGGGTTCGAGCGTAAAGCCGACGGCAAGGATTGGAAGATCGACAAAAAATGGATAGATTTTGACAGCATTGCCGACCCCATGAAGCGAGCCGCAGTAGCCGCCGAAGACCAGAAATTCCTGGACCACTTTGGCTTCGACTTTAAAGCTATGGAACGCGCCATCGATAAAAATGCACACAGCCATAAATTGATAGGCGGCAGTACCATATCGCAGCAAACAGCAAAGAATGTTTTCCTGTGGCAGGGGCGGTCTTACATCCGCAAGGGCTTCGAGGCTTATTTTACCCTTTTAATAGAAATATTCTGGAGCAAAAAGCGCATTATGGAAGTGTACCTGAACGAGATTGAAATGGGCGACGGTATTTATGGGGTGGAAGCAGCCTCGCAAGCCTATTTCCATAAATCCGCTGCCGACCTGAATCAGCACGAAGCCGCCGCAATAGCCTCCATCTGGCCCGACCCGCTCAAATGGTCGCCCACACACCCCAGCGGTTATGTGCAGCATAGGCAATATTTGATCAGGAAGAATATGCGGCGATTGGGGCCGCTGGATTTTTAGAGTAGTCGGAAAGTCCGGAAGTCTGCATAAGTCCGAAAGATTGCCTGTTGATTATTACTCTTTATCATTTCTTTCCGGCTTCCGGACTTCTACTGCTGATACTTCCAATTTCTCGATTTCCCCTCGGCTATCCATTCCAGTGCCTGGTCAATCCGTTTTTGGCGGGTGGCTTCCGATTTTGCCTCAGCAAACCATTCCAGGTACTCGCGTTTTTTTGAAGGGCTGAATTTTTCGAAGTTATCCGCAGCGGCAAGGCTGCCGGTAAGCAATTTTGCAAAATCGTCCGGCATGGGCAATTCAGCTTTAGGGGTGGCCTGTTTTTTCTCAGTTTTGATACCCTTCTCGTTAATGGCAATAGCCTGGCGTATAAAATCGATGATAACATCGTCGGGCGGCAAATCGCTTAAACTTACAATTTGCCCGAAACTGCCTGCCGACGACTCTTCCCCATCCACCTTTAAATAGCCTTTGGGGTCGTTAAGCATCTTTTCCTTCCAGAAACCAAAAGCGCAATGACGCTTAAAAGCCGCCATTTGGCAAACCGGGCCCTTATAGTCGAAAAAAGGAAATCCCCATTTTATAATTTCCGTTAATTCGGGCGCGGCCCGATGAACAAGTTCCCTGATATGTATCAGTATTGGCTTTGCAAAATCGGCTGATTTGGCAATGTAGGCATCAACCCGTTCATTGTATTGTCCCATGCCCTAAAGTACAAATTTTTTAGTATTCAATAGTACATGGTCGATGGTCCATAGGTGTGCAACTTCGCCTACGGTCTGTAGACTATCATCTATGAACCTTATTACACCGATTTGCCCAGCAACCCGTCCAAAGCTGGATTATGCCGGGCATGCAAAAATTCAGTAATAGTCATTTCGGCCACTTGATGCTGGTAGAAAGGGTCCTCGGTGATGATCTTTTCGACTTCTTCCTTCGAGCCGGTATTCGCTATCAATATACCGCCGGTGCGCGGCACTTTTCGCCCAGTGACGATGAAAGTGTTATTATCTATATACTTTTGCAGATAGGCTGTGTGACCTTCGATGTGCTTATCCACTTCCTCAAGCGGAGCGGTGTAATGGATATCGATTACAAACATAGTTTCAGTTATTAGTTAACCGGGTATTAGTGATTAGTTGATTTGTCTATGAACTATAAACCATCAACTATGAACTAAGTTTCCAAACAATTGCGGGTGCCAGCTTTCTTTAAAAGGCACTTCCCATTTAGTTTCCAAATCGGCAAGCGTAGGTACCAGGTTATTAAATACGATAGTATCCGATCCTACCCCGCCGGATTTCAACAGTTCCTCAAATTCAAGCCGCGGAGCGGAAAGTACTTTTTCGCCATCGCGGTATGCAAAATTAAACCGGTCGAACAGGTTGATACCAAATTCGCGCTCAATGCCCTTCATAAAATTAACCGACTTATCAATGGAGCATCCGCTTGCCCCGGCCTGGCTTTCATCGACGATGAGGACAAGGAACCGGTTATAACGAACCTCGGCTTTAGCTTTCAATTGATGATTATGGGCGGTCCACTCTGCGGCAAATTTATTTAGCCGGCCGAGTAACCCCGAGGCCTGTTCGTCCGTTAATTCTTTATCGGATTGGTAAACCCAAACCCGGGAGTGTTCAGAAAAATGCATTTACAAAAATACTCAAATTATTAATTTAGGATAGTGATCGTTGTCATGTTTAAATCACTTCTTATACGACCCGCAAAATTCGCGATATTACTCGCGATCATTCCGACTTTTGCCTTCAAGTATCCTCTGCGAGCTAAAATGAACGAACAGGAATGGCTGCAATGGAGCAATAAATGCCTGAATGAGGTTTATGATCCGTCCAGTGAAACCAAATTGAAGAGTTGGGAACTTACCATCTCGCCCGAACATTTCCTGCGCCTTCGAAAAACTTTTCAACATGGCAAACAGGAATATTTTTCGCTGCATTTGCATTTGTTTAATGATCTGGATTACTTCGGCAACATCAGCCACGGCACCCTCGAGCTAAAGGCCGACAAGGACGACATTATCGTGCAAACCTATGACGACCCCAAAGACAATGTCGATTCTATGGCTACAGCATTGGACCTGCCGGTAAAAAATATGGAACCAGAACGGCTGGATAGTTTGCGAAGTGCGTTGCTGTTTTTTAAAACAGGCGAATTATAAAAAAAGCCGTGGACAGTGCTATTTCTTACTAAGGAGCGGGAAGGAGTATCACTACAACCCGTTCACCCTTACGGTTATTTCCGCAATATCCAGCACCTGTATCTCCTGCTCTTTTTCTTTGCCTTTAACGCCATCGCGCAGCATGGTCATGCAGAAAGGACAAGCCGCTGCTACAACGGTCGCCTTGCTTTCCAATACATCTTCCATACGTTCTATGTTGATGTCCTTATTCCCCTTTTCCGGCTCTTTAAACATCTGCGCACCACCGGCACCGCAGCACAGGCCATTGCTTTTGCAGCGTTTCATCTCCACCAGGTCGGCATCTAAAATCTCCAAAGCCTTGCGCGGTGCCTCGTAGACATCATTACCCCTGCCTAAATAACATGGGTCGTGGTACGTTATGCGCCTGCCTTTAAAACTTTCACCACCTTCGGCCTTCAGTTTGCCTTCGTCAATCAATTGCTGTATCAGCTGCGTGTGATGTATCACCTCATAATTGCCGCCCAGGCCGGGATATTCGTTTTTGATGGTATTGAAGCAATGAGGGCAGCCGGTCACTATCTTTTTGATATTATAACCATCTAGCACCTGTATGTTCATCATGGCCTGCATCTGGAACAGGAACTCGTTACCGGCACGTTTGGCCGGGTCGCCGGTGCAACTTTCCTCGGTGCCCAATACCGCGAAGCTGATACCCACATGGTTCAGTATTTTACAGATATCACGTGTAATACGCTGCGCCCGTTCATCGAAACTGCCTGCGCAGCCCACCCAAAACAATATCTCGGGTTCCTTCCCTGCGGCAGCCATTTCGGCCATGGTTGGTATTTGTACTCCACTCATATATGCGTCATTGAATTATTGGGCATTTGTCATTGGGCATTATCAGATGAAAACAATGCCTACTGACCATTGCCTATTGACTATTCTTCCTTCCAGTTAAACCTATCCGCCTGGCTATATTTCCACGGCGCGCCGTTATTCTCTACATTACCAAACATATTGTTCAGGCTCGCCGGGGCCTGCGATTCCTCCATCACAATATACCGCCGCATCTCGTTGATGATCTCCAGCGGGTTAATATTCACCGGGCAAGCATCCACGCAAGCGTTGCAGGTGGTACACGCCCACAGTTCCTCGCGGGTAATGTAATTATCCAGCAGGGTTTTGTCGTCCTTAAAATCTTTCCCATTTTTATCTATCCCCTTCCCTATTTCGGTAATACGGTCGCGGGTATCCATCATGATCTTTCGCGGCGATAATAATTTCCCCGTTTGGTTTGCCGGGCATACCGAGGTACACCGCCCGCACTCGGTGCAGGTATAGGCTTCCATCAGGTTCTTCCAGGTCAGGTCGGTTACATCTTTGGCGCCAAAGCGCGAAACTACAACAGGTTCGGGCACGAAAGAAGGATCCAGCATAGCCTTCACCTCGTTGGTTACCGACGCCATATTAGTAAACTTTCCCTTCGGATTCAGGTTGGAATAATACGTATTCGGGAATGCCAGCAGGATATGGAAATGCTTGGAATAAGGCAGGTAATTCAAAAACGCCAGTATGCCGATGATGTGGAACCACCAGCAGCCGCGTTCTATCATTTCAAGCGCGGTTGCATTATCCGGCAACAGTGGACCTAAAATACCGCTCACCGGGAAACTCCCCGCTTTAATATAATGTCCGTAGTTCAGCAATTGCAATTTGGAATCGGCTGCGTTCATCGTCAAAAAAGCAGTCATCAGCAATATCTCTATAATGAGGATATAATTCGCGTCCGATTTCGGCCACGCGGTCATCTCCACTCCGCTGAAACGTTTCAACTTACCGATGTTCCGGCGGATAAGAAAAGCGACGCAGGCCACAAGCACCAGTAAAGCCAATATCTCAAATCCGCCGATAAGCAGGTTATACAAGCCACCAAGCGGATGCGAAAATATGCGGTGCGACCCAAACACCCCATCTATCAGTATCTCCAGCACCTCGATGTTGATGATCACAAACCCCACGTAAATAAAAAAATGCATCAGTGCAGCGAACGGACGCTTCACCATTTTACTTTGGCCCAGCGCCACCAATGCCATCGTTTTCCATCTTTCGCCTGGGTTGTCCGAACGGTCGGTATCCCTGCCTAACAGGATATTGCGCCGTATTTTCCCCACATTTTTGCTGAAAAGCCAAACAGCCGTAGCCAGTATGATGATGAATATGATTTGCCCGATCATTATGCGTGCATAGTAATTTTTGTCAAAGTTAACCGAATTGTTGTAATGTTGAAATGTTGTAAAGTTGCAAGTTAAATTGCTCTTTTAATCTATTATCCTTTCATTTCAAAAGGCCCTGCCGGCTTTCTGCTTTGGCCTTTCAGCTTTCCGCTCAAAAACCTTTTTTCAAAAAAAGTTTTCATAAACAAAAAATCCGCTTACATTTGCAGCCCCAACGGGACGGTATCATAGCTCAGTTGGTAGAGCAAAGGACTGAAAATCCTTGTGTCGCTGGTTCGATTCCAGCTGATACCACGAAAAAAGCCTCTTAGATGACATCTAAGGGGTTTTTTGTTTGTTGGGGTACAAAAACGGGTACACTTTAAATTACAGCTACCATATTTAAGACATCCATAATTACTTTTCGACCTTTCATAGTAAGCTTATATGCAGAATCGGTTTTATAACATAAAAACGGTTTAATTAATCTCTTCATCCTGAATTCACGGACTAAGCCCAATTCTTTCAAATAATCTATTGCGTGACAGGTAGCCTGCTGACAGTTACTGTATGATTTTGCATACGCGGTCTTAGTCAAGCCGGGTGAAACATAAACATTAAGCAGACACTTAAAAACAAACGTGTTTCTTTGGCCATAACATTGGGGTATATATGGATTTAGTACGGTAGCGCGTATGCCGTTGAGTTTACATGCTGCTATTAGAACACGGTTAATATGTTCGTCATTGATGCAAACAGGGGCAACCACATCATTATACTTCTTCAAATCATTTTCCATAATCAAAGGTAAGCGATAACTCAATCTAAACAGATCATACCCACCCAGTGACTGTAAAAGTACTTTTCATTAATAATACAGCCCCCGGTGCCCACCGTTGTAGTCCCCAAAACAAAGATTTATAATATGTTTTTAAAAATCGAATTTCATCCCACCCCCTATTGAAAAATTTCGAATCCTTTTCATGTACCCGGCCTTGCTAACAGGGGTCATTATCCCGGCTCTGTGAATATGTACACTTTTTTGAGGGGTACGCCCATTGCCCCCCCGGACTATTTCCCCGATAGGTTCGTTGATCGCAATTAATAGGGCATTAACCTCGTCGTATGTGCAGATAAATGTAGGATTATAAATTTCCTATTTATGCCAAGCATTCTTTTCAAACGCCCCCTACCCGGTCACTGTGAGAAAGACTTCAAAAACAAAAACGACCGGGGGGCTTTTGGGGAGTTACCCCAAGCGCATATCGATAAATAGATTAACGATGTGCCTTACTTTTATACACATATTGTAGCTACATTCTAATGCCAGGGGGTTAGCCCCTTTTGCGTATGACTACTAACTCATTAAGTAAAGCAGCCCGTATGGACAAAAACGAATTTAAACTTCTTTTAAGAGTTATCATCAACAATCAAAGGAATATATATAAAGATTTCAGAATGCAAAGCGGATTAAATCGATTTGATGTTGAACTGCTTTTCTTTGCAGATGAGAAGGCCATTTTCAAGTTATATGAAATACAAAAACAGTTTTCATGTATGAATATTCAACAAATACGACGAACAACAAAAAAACTTACTGATTTAAAAGGATTAGAAATATTACATAGGGGAATAAAAAACAAGCCTTCGATTTATTGTATCACGGATAAAGGAAAGGGCTTTATTCAAGTATTCAATCAACTTTGGTTTGATGTATAATTGCATTATGATTAAGGTAACTATATATGCATATATTTGCACTTTTATACAGCTTTAATCAAATCAATGGATAAAGAAAAAACCGCGCTGGTCTATAATAGGTCAATCACCTTGCGCGGATTAGTTTTAGATTCGACCGTTCAAGTTGAACGAAAGATTGATATATTCCTATCTGATTATTTTTGCGATGATAAGCTTAAATGGGCTGAATTAAACGAAATGCTTTGGTTTACTGAAAGGATAACAATCGGTAATAAAAAAGACATTTTCTTCCTTATACTTGACAGGCATTTTAAAGACTACAAATCACGCAATCCAAAGCTTGTTGAAACTCTCGAAAATATAATACCACATCGAAATATTTTTGCTCACCTTGAAATCGATCTATCAGAAGAAACGGTACATAAAACGGGGATTGAAATTTCATTCAAAAAATACAAGGCTGGTAAAATCAATATTCAAAGATATTCTATGGCTGAAATACAAAAACTGTTTGATGACTTTAACTTTGTAAATAATTGTTTGGATGAACTCCTAAAAACCAGCAAAGCCCCCTGAATAATACACCGCGCGCGCAATGTAAAATCGTCATGGGGGGCCGTGCCACTGTCCTTAATTATAGTATAATGAAACTTATCTTAAAACACAAATTCGAACTGGGATTAATTTTACTTTGGTTAATCGTTTATTTGGTTACTCCCAAGTGATATATAGTTACCATGATTAAAGTTCGCCCTTTCAAGTATATTTTTCGCTATTAACAAATTAAAACTCTCAATTTCTTTTATAAACCGTTTTCAAGCTACCCCGATTAAAGGTTATCGAAACCCTTTTGCATTATCCCGCCTACCTGAAAACGTGCATTCTTTTTAGGGGATACCCTACTATTTGCCCAAAGAAACTTGAAGCCAGTATTTAAAAGGGATTAACCTTGGTTTACGTACAGGGAATGCTGAAATGACAAATAACCAAGGGGACAATATTGAAGGTGAGGCAAACTAAACTTTCTCAATTCCTTTAAAATAAATTCAAGCTTCCCGTCTCGTCATTAACAGATCTTTTAATTCCTTCTTGGCTTTGCTCAAAGCGATTCTGCGTTTAATGAATAAGAATATGTCATATATCATCCACAAGGAAATAATTGCAGCCATAATCCAATCCACCATCGCCCAATCTTCACGCGTATACCTTGGTTTTAAAATAGGGTTGAATAAAATCAATATCATTAATGTTCCCCCTATTCCTAATGATCTATCCCCGCTATACCCATAAAGGATATATATTATCAAACCACAACAGGTGCACATTCCTAACCGGAATACTATGTAATACCAATGTGGTATATCATCCTGTGCGGCGACCATTAAACTTGCTACCATGACAAGTTTAATAAAAGTAGGATAAAGAAATTTCATGCATTAAGGTTTACCCGAAATTATGGAAAAACAGGAAAGAAACAATTTATATGATGCGTTTTTAAGAAGAAATAAATCTAATGCCTCATTTAAAATTTAAGCGGCACACATGTAGAAATACAACAAAACCCTGTTTAGATAATATTAGCGTTTTTATTATCTGATTTGCCCTAAACGCGCTTTTTTAAATAGGTTTTCGGAATAATTAAACGTGTTGTGACTATTATTAGCAATAGGATTAACGGTTTGTCGGGATTTTGAGACGGTGATTATCCCTTGTCTCTTTATAAAAATTAAGGCAATTATATATTTTTAGTATCCTAATTTAAAAGTTACTTAAAATCCCATAGCCAATTTTTCTTGCGTCTCGTCTGTTAAACTGATATAATAGGTAGTAACTTCTGTTTCCTGATTTTTCTTAATCCAAAATGAAAAAAGTAGTGTCCCTTTCATATAGTTGATTATTAAATTACCTGTTCGGGTTTCTGTTGAAATAAATACAAACCCATATTTCTTTATGGATGATTTTAAAAACATATAATCACTTTTTGCATTTGTAATCGCACTGGCGTTGTAAAATATATTATTTATACCCTCTTTACTTATACCAACAAAATGAATAGAGTAATGTGAGTTTTTATCAAAATTGTAAGATAAAGCTATATTTTCCTTACCAACTATTGTGTCGATTTTTGAAAAATCAAAGCCCTTATTAGAGAGGTAATCTTCTGTCTGAGCGACATTATGTGTTAACACATATTTCAAATCTTCATAGGTTACTCGTTGCGCAAGACAAATTGTAACGCTGAACATAGACAAAGCAAGCACGAATAATTTTTTCATTGTGTTTTAGGTACTTAATACCCCTCTACTTGCCCAAGTTTATTTAAGCGTGGCTTATCGGGGGGGCAATCATTTATACACTTAGTGATTAATTGCTTTTGAATTGCTTTTTAAAAAATCTGCCAAATCTTTTGTAGGTTGTACGGAAATTAAATTTATCCCACAGAGAGTCATATTCGCCCCAAACGACTCTAATTGAACTTCCCGCAAAAATGAAATGAATATCGTTCAACTTTAGCACACTGGTGTTAACGTCATCTAAAATTTCCTTGTTGCTTTCTATCGCGTCATTTATCCTTTGAAGCAAAATGTTTGCATCATCATACTCAAAATGATAAAAACTATAAAGTCCCAAATTGTAAAGCCCCTTATTCCAAAAAACTAACACCATGCCCTTTTGATTAAGTTTCGGGCAGTTATAGAGGATAGTAGTTAATTCACCACTTTTTGCCGCTGTAACTGCATCAATTTCGAAACCTGTGGTCTCATTCTCTTTCAGCTTTAGTACGTCTCTTGCGATATAAACCTTTGTAAGGTAATCTGAGATGTCTTTGCTAAATGCTTGGGCAAATAATTTAGTATAAGAACCATTTATATCACTTTGGGACACCTGTCCAAAACAGTGAATTGATGAAAAAACCAATGCTAAGGTTAATATCTTTTTCATAATGATTTAGGATTTATTTTATCTTTCTTTTTACGTTTATATTTAGCCGGTAAAGCTTCTTTTCTTGCAATACTATCGATCATTTTTCGCATTGTTATCGAAGATTCCTTTCTAAATCTAACGGAATCGTTATGAGTTGGGATATGATCGAATTTCTTTTCGAAACCATATTTATCCCCAGTTTTCGCGTCAAAATAATCTATTGCTACGGTTACGCTATCTTTCTTTTGAGCCCAGGTTTGACTAATCAAGCCCAATAATACCATAGGAATCAAAATGAAAGTCTTTTTCATAACTGGGAAATTTAAGGGAGCAATGTTTTATTTATAACAATAGCCGCAAGCTTTTCTACCATATTTCTTTATCGCATCGCCAAGAGAAACATACATGATCTTCGCCTTACAGTTTCTAAGGCCTTTACAGTAAGTATTTCTATGGTAAGCATGTGAATACTTGCCCAGGCAGATATAAACGCTGTCGGGTCTTGTTTGCGCGGATACCGACAGGCTACCAGCGGTTAGCAGAAAGAATAGAATCAAGGTTTTCATTAAGGTTTATGTAAGAGTATTGCTGATTGACGAGATATATCATCTTAAAAATTATCTGCGTTCAAATTATTCATTGCATTTTTTAAACTGCCGATTAGACTGGTTGCGGTGAGCCCAATCATCCGATAGTCGTATTCATATCTTTTCAAAGCCTGCTTTTTACTTTCAAGAACCATTTTATGAATTTCACCATGTAAATAATGACTGTACCCGATTGATGCCTCTTCCGTTTGAGACCCGGATTCAAAACCAAAATCATAAATCCTGTATCTGTAACGCCCAGGTTTTATATCGACTGCTATTGTGTAATATATATATTCATCCGAGCGATTCCCGTATCCATTCCGAAGCAAAGAAACGCCCTTACCTATCAATTTCATACTCTGTCGGTCGTTTACCTGTAATACTGATTTAGAATTCTTGAAGGCATTAGCAAACCATGTTTGGGCAAGTGAAAATAATATATCCTTATTAGCAGTATCAGGTGCTGTCACTACTTCCTCGTAATAAATCAAACTATCCTTTAGAGGCAATGCAACGTTTTGGGAAAGACATCGGAACGATAGTGCGAATAATAAGATGATGGGTAAAAAAAATTTCATTGAGATTAGGTTTTTGAAAACTAAGTTACAGAGTTTTTTGAACTAATCGCACTGCGCAAAATCAGGTAATGTCTCAGTTTGAATTTATTTTATAATCCGCATTTCCTCTGTTTTATCTTGCGAGGATTGGACATTGTAAAGTGTATCTAGTTTGAATTTATACTTTTTTAACTTTATACTCCCACCATCTTTGATTCTGAAAATGGCATTCGTTGTATAAAATGTATACTTTCCGCTTTTTATCTCATTCAAATCATCGTTATTATTCGAGGTATAATTAGGATTCCTTTTGTTTTCTTTTTCGGCTAATCGTTCAAAAAATGCATAGTCGAATAGATTTTTTGGCGTGTCGCTTGCTACATTTGAAGCCATTATTCCGCTATCCAATGACGTTATACGCCTGCTTTTTGTCAAGCTATCAATGGAGATTAGTTCTAAATATTCAGGATTGTCCAACTTGCTTTTTATGTATGAGGCTATATTTTTAGAAGCGGCTTCTTTTGGGGTATGGTGGCAAGAAAAAAGAAGCGATAGGGGTATGATAAAAAGTTTTTTCATAACAAAAAAGGCTACCGTTTAAGTAGCCTCAAGTTATAATTAATCCGCAAGTCTCACAATATCTTCAATGCTCATACATCTTTCATCAGCCCGGCTTCCATTGCCGGGGTTACTCTTAGTGTCCTGTGTATTTTAGAGAAGTTATAATAAACGAAGTCCAGGGCAATAGCATAGCAATGGTTTTCCATCTTCTTGCTAAAGGCATTTGTAAGCCTTGTGAACCTACATGTACATACGCATAGTCAGGTTTTGACGCTCAACATAAGAGGTGCTTACATGCTCTGCTTCGGGCTTGCCTAATATCCTCTTCTTTTCAAAGCCTGTGCAATCGCCGGGGCTATATTTGCGTTCTGTTGAATTAGTGCCTTGTGGTTCATCATATAGCTTAATAAGCATAGCATAATCGATCTTAGAACCGAACGCATCAGGCACGGCCACCAAATAAGCCTTGTGACAAAATCAAAAAGAAATATTAGCGATTCACGTAGAAAAATTAGTTCAAATCAATCTACTTATAATTCATTTAATTCTCTATAAACATACTCTTCAACAAGTTTTCAAATCTTTCACGCCCATGTAGCGAAAGAAAATAATATGTTCTTCGGTTTATCTTATGCGAATAAAAGAACCCAGCCTCACAGCATTCTCTAAAATCACTTCTCCAGTTCCAATCCGGGTTGCGCCCCCATTTCTGATTGAAAGCTTGAATATCTGACAAGCGAAAAAGTTCTTTTTGATACGCCAATATCAAAAAAGCCATTTCGTTATTCGTTACGTATCTTTCTTGCCTCAGCTTATGGTAACCCAATATCGAGTTTATAATAACGGGTGACTGTTCTTTCATCGACCATGTTTTTCCCCTGCCCGATTCCATTAGGCGCTTGATCCTTTGCTTACATTTTTCCGCATCTGCTTTTAGCTTTGCGTTTTCCTTAATGACTACGCCAATTTCTTTTGATTTAGACTGTAATTTCTCCCGCCTAATTCTCAACTGGTTTAGCATTGAACGCTGGCTATCAATCTTTCTATTCTTGCGGGTTACCAGTTCTATGAGTTCGTCCCGGCTATAATTATCGTAAGTAATTTTTATTTTCATAGATGCAATAATTTAATTTTTGGCTTATAGAGTTTCATCATTACTTGGTAAGCATTTAAAGTTCAGTTTGAAGTATTCAAATTCATTTCTCAAAATGCCTTCAAATATACTTTTGGCCTGTTCAAAATCCGTCTCCTTTACAATAATCTCATCATGCACGCTCAAAAAAGGTATATTATCGCTTACGAGTTTTGTCCATACTTGCCCCATTATTCTTACCTCTGTATTTTGCAGCAACCATGCTAAATTACTATGCGGTTTTTCTTTATTATGGGGGTTTGCAGGCTCATCCGCTTGCTTATAGTTATTAATCCAATTAATCCATTCAACGCCCCCAAATAACTCTTTTAAAGCATTATTCGGTTTAGAGAATAATATCTCAAAGAATTTCTTTTTCGCTGCGTCTCGGTTGTTTAAACCTGCCTTATTTTGCAGTTCTATATAAATATCTTTGCCCTCATTTATCCATCGGCTGTACTCATTATTTCCAATAGCATTAGTAATAATTTTGCCTAATAATAGCGGTTGCATAGTCGTTACATCAATACTTGTTGTTATTTCATTATCTAACAAAATATTATGGCGGTGTGTCCTATGAAAATTACTAATCGGGGTATGTACCCTGCCGCAAAAATCATCTACTTTAAAAAACAGTTCCGGCTTTGTGTCCCGGTACTTTAGAAACAAATCAAAATAAGGTGTACTTGGCGCATTTGCAAGCAAGGATACTTTTTGAATATCTTTAAGCATTGCTTGTGTAACCCTATCTTTTGGTATCGGGCGTAATAGTAATAAGTTTAAATCATACCCGCCCGGTTTTAATGCTTCATAAAAATATGCTTTCCCCTCCTGGGTTATCTTAATTTCTCCCGCTTCATGCAAATCCTGAAGTTCTTTATTGCGGTTAAATTCGGGGTATGGGAAAAAGCGTTGCCCTATTTCATTTGCAGAAATATGAACTGGCTTCATTTCATTTTCGACACTCCTAAAGCGTAGGCTAAACATCATTTTAGTGCGTACATATTTAAGAAATGTCTTTTGAGCGTTATTCATTGACTTATGCAATTACTAATTTTAAAAATGCTTGCAATTTGCAAACCCTTATATAAGGCTTTGCAAACATGCAAACGTTGCAATATTGATTTGCAAAGTCGTTTGCAAACATGCAAATGCTTGTTTTGTAGTTACTTAGCATTTCTTTAATGAATAATAGACAACTTTGTCCTTAATTTCTTTATTAAGGATACACAGTTCCGCCCCGTTGTTATAAATCTCGGCCTCGTCTTTTATAATTTCTGAAATTCTTTTTTCAATGGTTCTTTGGCCGGCTTTAAAATCTTTACATAATTTATCTAAAAAATCAACCCTTGTCAGAATTGTGCCATCTCCCAAATACATTTCAATAAATCCTATCATATCTTCATTGGAAGCTTTATGCTTGCGACTATTAAAGAGACCTGAAACTTCGCTCTCGTCAGCCAAAATAAGGCCATTATCAGTACTGCTATATTTAACATAAAAAGGTATATGCCGGGCAGTGCTTCGGCATTTCAAATACTTTACCTTAATTAAGTCGGTATCATTGTTGCTACTATCCTTTTCAAATCCAACTTGCATTACTGTGCTGGCCTTATTCATTAATTCCGTCCCAAAATGACCTCGGGCTTTATCACTTTTGGGGTTTTCGTGTATAAGGCATAGAAATACTACATTGTGCTCATTTATGGCCATGTTCATAAGGTCTATAAGTTCCATACTTTTATCAGTTTTATTAAAATCCTCAATACAATCGGTGGAAACATCAAGTACAATGAATAACGGATTATTTGTCTTCTTTTTGATATGTGTTAAATATTCATTTAGAGCCGTAAATCGCTCCTTACGATTAATTTGAAGAAGGGATATGTATTCAAAGTTTGAAGGATGATCCGCTTTGACGTAACCAGCTTTAATTTGAATGGATTGTAAAGCATATGGAAACTGTTCAGATAGATTCCTTTCTGTATCTACATAGACTACGGAATGCAATGCTTCAAAACTTAATCTTTTAAGTCCTAACAGTTCATTTTCACAATTATGGGTCTTTAATAGGGCTGAACAAAAACATTCAGCTAAACGGCTCTTGTGTACCCCGGCCTGGCCTTGAATTACGTTAATCGTATTAGGGAATATTACTGCATTGCCATTTTGCTCCAATATAGGGTCAGAAAACCTTATATCAGTAGCTTTTAGCAGTTTCAATCTCTCTTGCGTTGCAAGTATTAGTTTCAGATTTTCAGACAAACCGGTTTCATCTTTAAAATCGTTGGGGCTTAAACTCATGGTTTTTGCCCCCCTTCGCTTGTTCTTGTGCTGTAAACCAAAGTATAAACGCGATTTGCAATCGGCCGAGATAATCGCTTTTTTAGTTGCGAAGTATATTGATTATCTTTGATTTCTGGGGTCAAAAAATCATCAGGGCTGAAAATTTGGTTATCCATTTTTTGACCCTTTCTTTTTAGAATGTGAAGTCATGTCGGATTTCTATTTGCTTTTAATTCTGACTAAAGCAGCTTCAATATCTTTCAGTCTGTATCTCACCTTATAGCCCAAGCGGTACGCTACAATGAACCCATGTTTGGTATATTCATTTAATGTTGGCAAAGAAATATCCAACAATTGCGCTGTTTCCTGCCGGGTGTAAATCGTTTTTTCAGGTTTTGAATTTGAGATTACTTTATACATTTCAGATCGCACAGATTCCGAAATACAATCAACTAAGAGCGTTTTAAACTCTGTAGGCTCATAGGTCGTGGTGAATGTTTGAGTTGCCATTGTCTTGTTTTAATTTTAACAAGACAAAGAAAACTAAACCCGTCACGGGGGAAAAACGGGGGACTGACAAAGTGACAAAACTTAGTTGGTTTTATCCTTTAACCTTTTAAGATCAATATCAAATTGGGCAAGGAATTTCTTAACCTCTTTTATTCCAGGGGCAGTAGTAATTTTATCCTTGCCGGTTGAATCTATACCGGATATATGTTTTCTGATAGTATCGTTCTTCTCGGGTTGTCCGATGATATGGGCAACCAAAGTCGCTAAATCTGTACTGTTTCTTAAGTTTTGCTGAGGATGAAAATACTCTCTTTTCAAATAATCAATTATCCCTAACTCATATAGTACTAATGTTTTATGGGAAAGAGTATCGGAAAATTTACCTAGTTCAGTAAGGTTCATACTTTCTGGCTCGTTTAAATGCAAATTCTCCTGTTCGAGAATAAATGATTGTAATTCCAAATAGCTATCGAAGCAATCTTTAGTTTGTGTCAAACAGGTATGAAATATCAAGTATTTAGCACGTTCCTCTATACTTAAATTTTCAAAATCATCACGCCCTAAATCAAAAGTCACCCTTTTTAAATCATTAACATGATAGTCTGCCGTGAAGAAACTATCATCTAACTTATTTTTAATGTGAACAAAGTATTTTCTTAGTTCAAATTTATTCGAAGACTCAAGTAGATTATCTTCGATTTCTATTATTACCTCCTTTTTCAGATTTGAAAAACCCACGGGATGATTTATTCCTGATAATGAAAACTTCATCATTTTTTTTATATGAACATCGAGAACGTTCGGATATTCCAAAAATTGATCGTGCCATAATTTATAAGTGATTTGATTTTTTATTTGAGCGAAGCCAAAAGTGGGAATGTCATTTCTTTTTTTGCAGAATAATTCCAGTTTCTCAGTTTTGCGAACCATTACACAGCTTTCAATAAAGGTTCATTCCAGTGTTTTTTTAGCTTTTCAGCATGTTCTTTTGGTGTTACCCGTATATACTTCATAAATGAGCTTTCGGTGGTATGGCCTGTTATAGCCATTATACTGATAGTTGGGAAATTATCTAAATACATATTAGTAGCAAAACTTCTACGGGCAGTATGGCTCGATATAAGCGAATGTTTTGAGACGGTTGATAGAACCTCTTTCCCGGCCTTTGTAAACTGCAATGCGATCAATTCGTTAAATTCTGCCTTTTTAGCTACGTCCTTTAAGTACTCATTCATTTTTTGATTGCTGATTGTTGGAGGCAAACTATTTTCAGTTAAACCTTTGTACTTTTTCATTATTTCCCGAACATATTTATGAATAGGGACAATAACAGTTTTTTTTGTTTTTTGAGTTTTAACCTCTATAAAATCGCCTTTAATGTTTTTAGGGCTTATATCATTGAAATCAGAAAATCTTAATCCAGTCCAACAACCAACAATAAATAAATCCCTCACACGCTCTAAACGGGTTTCTTTTGACAAATCAAGTTCAAATAGTCTTTTCAGTTCCGCTTTATCTAAATAGACTGTTTCTGTTTGTTCAGTTTTTGCCTTATACCTTTTACCTGTAAAAGCGATTTTTGTCAATTCTCTTTCAACTGCATCATTCATTATTGATTTGAGTACACGGATATGTTTAGAAAGTGTGTTTGTAGCATATTTCTTTTCAAAAGTCATATAGTCCTTATAATCTTCGAAAAACGCTAAATCAATATTTTCAAAACTTAGATTATACCGCTTTTCTTTTTTAAACGCTTCGAGGTTATTTTTAAGAGTATTGTAAATCTTGATAGTATTAGGCTGTATCGGTGTACCCTTATCACTTAACCGTTTTCCGGTTTCACATTCTTTAATGAATAGTTCGACAAAGCTTAATAAGTTGTAAGTCACTATTTCCGGCCGTTCCTGGCCTTTGTTTTTATCTGCAAGCAACTTGTCCTTAATTAACTCTTTTAAATGATCTGGCGTAGGCTGCTGCTGTTCATTATCATTCAAGTAAGAACGATAAACATCTAATGCAATGTTCGTTTTATTTTGCAAGGCTGTATTAAATTCCGGGTAGGTGGGGAAAGCCTTTGTTTGCTTTGCCTTTTGATTTTCACTATCCCAAAATTTTGTATTAATCTTATCGACCGTACCAATCTTAAATCTGTTATTCCGAAAAGAGAAGAACATCATTACTGCCGTTACTTTGTTTGGAGTAGTTTCCCTTAGATAAAAATTAACCTCTGCCATGATCTTATTGATTATTAATCAAAGCTAACTGTTTTTTATCATGGGTACAAATTTGGGTACACTTTTTTTTACTTTGGTTTTATCTTGCTTAATTAGGCTTAATTAAAATGCCCTCTATTATACGTAAATGACCTTTAGTTTTAGGGGGCTTAATTGAAAGATACAGCTAGGTTCGAGTACAGCTGATACCACTCTTTAGAAGTCAAAAAACCTTCAGTCGTAAGTCTGAAGGTTTTTTTGTGATGGAAGCTAAGAGAGCCGTCACAAACGATATTGTCAAAAAAAAGTTTATGATAGAGCTTACTCCCTGCCCATTGTGTAAATCAGCTTTCACGTATGAAATGAATGGCCTGCTTGTGTGCCCCGAGTGTGGTCACGAATGGAGTCCGGAAGAAGATAATGGCGGCAAGGATGAGTTTGTTGTAAAAGACTGCAATGGCAATATTTTACAAAATGGCGATGCGGTCGTGATCATAAAAAATCTCCCGGTAAAAGGTTCATCCCAAAGCATAAAGGCCGGCACTAAGGTCAAAAATATACGGCTGGTGGACAGCGACCATAACATTGACTGTAAGATAGATGGTTTCGGCGCTATGGCGCTCAAATCGGAGTTTGTAAAGAAAGCGTAAATACCGTTGTTTTTTGCTGTTTAGAAAGCCTTTAGCGTAAAACTGAAGGCTTTTTTGCCTGGCAGCCCGGCGCAAAAACTAAGTGTAAGAAAACATCTTAACTGTGTTCACGCAAACGCCGCTTGTCACCTGGACTTAAGCTTTAATAAGCTGGTAAACAGGCTGAATTTGGTTACACTAAGTACTAAAAATGGCCCGTTTTTTCACATTCCGTGAACACCGGTAAAATTAATCCCTCATTGCCAGTTAGTTAAGTATGGACCACTTTTGATAGGAAATATCCACCAACATTGCAGAAGTGCCACAGCAGCCCGGATAAGCCAATTTTAAACCCAAGCCGGCCCAAAATGTACCGTGTTTTAGCCCTTCGTGTATCGGTATTTTGGAATTTTTTGTGATTGGTTTGTTGGCTTAGTGTGTGTCGTTCTGGAAGCAGTTTACACTTCTTTTACTAATCCTGTATATAGTTACACTTGCGCGAGTGTATCGATACATTTCACGCTCCCGCTATCCGCCACTAATAACCATCCAGCAAAAAGACCCCGCACACCGGCCGGGCCTTTCTTTATCTTAAATTATTCGCGCCCTCAATAACCCGGCACTCACGGACGAACGTGAATGATCGTTTTTCCGCTGATCCGTTTGGTAGGATTGAATGTGGCAACAGCGTCGTCGAGGGTAGCGACGTTGCCGATGTTCGTCCGCAACCGCCCGTCCAGCAACCGCTGCACAAGCTCGCCCAGTTGGAGGCGATCAGCCTCGACAACGAAGTCGACCATTCGCCCGTTAGCAGGCTGTGGTGCATCGACCGGTCCGGCGATGGACACCAGCGCCCCCCCGGCGCGAATCAAACCCGCAGACCGCTTGCCGATGTCGCCACCAAAGACATCGAATACCAGGTCGACTCCGCCGACGTCTTCGAGGTTGTCATTCTCAAGGTCGATAAATTCCTGCGCACCAAAGTCGAGCGCTGCCTGGCGATGGGCGGCGCGCCCGGTACCGATGACGTAGGCGCCAGCCCCGTATGCAAGCTGGACCGCCATCGAACCCACAATGCCGGCCGCACCGTGCACCAATACTCGCTGTCCCGCGCGAAGATGACCATGGTCAAACAGTCCCTGCCACGCGGTCAGTCCCGGCATCACAATGGCCGCGCCCACCGTAAAGTCAACATCGGCCGGCAGCGGTGCAAGGTTGCGCGCCTCGACGGCCACATACTCTGCCAGCGTGCCGTCGCGGTACCAGTCCGTGAGGCCGAGCACCTGCTGCCCCACCGACAGCCCCGTGGTTCCATAACCAAGCGCTGTGACCACGCCGGCCAGTTCGTGCCCGGGGATCGACGGTGTCCGGTCGCGGCCCGTGCGATCGACCCAGGTCGAAGGCCACGACAGCTCATCCCCTGTTATTGCCGATGCATAAACCTGAACGATAACATCATTTATCGCCGCTTGCGGTTCCGGCCGCTCCACAAGCTTCATTCCGGCTGTTCCCGCAGCCTGGTCTGTTACAACTACCGCTTTCATAAACTACCTCCTTTTTTTCCCACCAGCAAACATTTGCTTCCTGAAGTGATATTGCCATATATTATAGTGTACAATCTTGTTTTCAGCATGTTTTAAATATTAAATTCTTGTGATCCCGGGGCAAAACTAATTTCCAGCCTGGTTATTTTAGTGGGCCAATTTTAAAATACAAAGGGGTCCAGTTACGAGCAATAAAATTCCCCGTATCTTACTCCTGCTTCCCCAAGGGGCCGTACGTGCGGCAAAAAAAGAAAATACTTTTCCGTTCGATTTACAAACTTCGACCAATTGGAATGATAAATTTGCAATGTCTGTTTAAAAAATTCAAATAAATTGAAAACGCTAACCGAATTCAAAGCATCATTGAACCAGGAACAGCCACCGGGCGAACTTTCGGCCCGGCTGAAGAGCTTATGGTATGATGGTAAAGGCGACTGGCACCGGGCCCACGCGCAGGTCGACCATCTGGACGACCGTGAGTCGGCATGGGTGCATGCTTACCTGCATCGGAAAGAAGGCGATATTGGCAATGCTGATTACTGGTATAGCAAAGCCCGGCAAACCCGCCCCAACCTGTCGCTTGAAGAAGAATGGGAGCGGTTGGTGTTGCTGTTCCTTTGATCATCAAACTCTCCGATAAACCTTATAATGAATATCATCTTCAGGTCATAAACAGCGAAAAATGTTAATTTTAATTTAAAAATAGACTTTTTAGTATATTTTTGCATCGTTAATTCACATAAAATGCTAACGAAGGCAGAAAGAACAAAACAATTTATCCTGGAAACAGCGGCCCCTATTTTTAATCAAAAAGGGATATCAGGCGCTAATATAGATGATGTGCTTGATGCCGCAAAACTGACTAAAGGATGCCTTTACGGCCATTTTGAAAGTAAGGAAGACCTGGCCCTGCAGGTTGTTAACCACATGCTGAATAATAACGGCGAAAAAATGTTACTAACCATAAGCAAGGGTAAAACAGCGAAGGCCAAGGTATTTGCCTTTCTCGATTTTTATAAAGATCCCTTGAATACTTACCTTAAAGGCGGATGTCCTGTATTTAATATCGCGGTGGAGTCTGATGATAACTTTCCGGCAATTAAGGAGAAGATAGCGGGTGTCATTCGCCATGGCCAGGAATTGTTTGTTAGTATTTTAAATCAGGGCATTGAGAACGGTGAGTTTTCTGACAGGCTCGATCCTGCCATTTATGCGTTTAAAGCGGTATCCGCTGTTGAAGGCGCTGTTGTGATGTGCAGGGCGATGAATACAGCAAAACCAATGGCGGGTTTACTCAGGAGCCTTAAAGCAGAGTTAGAAAGCTATGCGATATGATTTTTTTCATATAAAATATACTAAAAAGTCTTTTTAATACACGTAAATAAAAGCAAATCACAAGTAAATCATATTAAATGAAAGCAAAAAATCGCAGTAGAATATACCAAAAAGTCTAAAAAAATCATGGAATTAAAAGGAAAAACAGTATTAGTCACAGGCGCCTCATCGGGCATCGGGCTGCTTGTCGCCGGCAAGCTCCACGAAAATGGCTACCACGTAATAGGCACAAGCCGTAATCCGGAAAAATACCAGGCGAAACTGCCATTTAAGTTACTGTCATTGGATCTGAATGATGACCATTCTATTGCATCGTTTGGTAAGCAACTATTCACTGAGATCAAAACTTTAGATGTGCTGATCAACAACGCAGGTTACTTAGTAAACGGGCTTGCCGAAGAAACCCCTATTGCGTTAGGCAAGCAGCAATTTGAGACCAACTTTTGGGGAACGATCAAAATAACTAATGAGTTGCTGCCTTACTTCAGGAAACAAAAACACGGAAAAATAATAACGCTTGGTTCCCTGCTGGGTTTAGTGAGTCTTCCAAATACTTCCTACTATTCGGCTTGCAAGCATGCCCTCGAAGGTTATTTCAAATCCCTTCGGTTTGAATTGAACCAGTTTAACATCAAGGTGGTTATGGTTGAGCCGATGAGTTTCAAAACCAATATCGGCGAAAGTGCAACTGTAGCGAAAGGAACGATCGCAGATTATAATCAGTTCAGGCAAAAGGTCATCGCATATACCCAAAGTGCATTTGATAAGGCCCCCGAACCTGCACCGGTTGTCGCTGCTGTATTACGAGCAGTAAAGGAGAAAAATCCAACATTCGGTTACCCGGTCGGGAAAGGGTCATCAATCATACTCCTTCTTCAACATTTCGCCTATAAGGTGTTCGAGAAATCCATTCTGAAATCTGTTAACGCTTCAAAATAGAATTAAAAAAAATGAAAGCATTTATTATAGACAACTATAAAAGCAAAGATGGCGAACGCATCGGGCAAATGCCTGTTCCGAAACCACAGGCAGACGAAGTACTGGTTGAAGTACACGCTGCCGGTATAAACCTCCTGGATTCCAAAATCAGAAACGGGGAGTTTAAACTCATATTGCCGTACAAAACACCATTCGTTTTGGGTCATGACGTGGCGGGTGTTGTAACCAGGGTTGGAGCCCGGGTGCAACAATTTAAAGTTGGAGACGAGGTTTATGCACGGCCGGCAGATCATCACATTGGAACGTTCGCGGAATTCATTGCTGTCAAACAAGCCGATGTAGCGCTTAAACCGAAAGAGCTGAGCATGGAAGAAGCGGCATCCATCCCGCTGGTAGGTCTAACAGCCTGGCAGGCTCTGGTAGAAAATGGGAACCTGAAGAAAGGGCAAAAAGTTTTCATACAGGCCGGCTCGGGCGGTGTAGGCACATTTGCTATTCAACTGGCTAAACATCTCGGTGCTACCGTGGCTACAACTACAAGCGCAGGAAATATGGAGTTGGTGAAAGGCCTCGGCGCAGATGTTGTTATAGACTACAAGAATGATGACTTTGAAAAAGTGCTGCACGGATACGACATGGTTTTGAATAGCCAGGACGGAAAGACCCTGGAAAAATCGCTGCGTGTATTAAAGCCCGGTGGGAAGCTTATATCGATCTCCGGTCCGCCCGATCCAGACTTTGCGAAAGAAATTGGCGCACCATGGTTTGTAAAATTGATCATGCGCCTTTTGAGTTCCGGAGTAAGAAAAAAAGCAAAACGGCTTAATGTGGGCTTCTCCTTTCTTTTTATGAGAGCAAACGGAGACCAGTTAAAGGAAATTACCGCTCTTATAAATTCCGGCATCATAAAACCAGTTATGGACAAAGTTTTCCCGTTCGAATCGATCAGGGAAGCGATAACCTATGTTGAAAGCGGCCGTGCTAAAGGAAAAGTAGTAGTTAAAATGAAATAAAATGGTCATGCTGTCAGAAATTTTTACGCTGCCGCCGCAAGGGTTCGCCCTTGTGGCCCGCATGCTATTTCGCCCTACCAACCACTGACACCGAACCAACCTCACCCAAAGGTCCTTAAACAGAGACCAAATACATGCCCGGCTCAGCCCGCATCAAAAACTTGTTTTCCACGGGTAACCGTCAGAAGAGCTTAAGTTAACCCGTCCCCGCAGCTCTCACGAACCCGTTTGCAGGTATTTTTAATGTATTCGTCGTTTTTTATTGCCCTGATTGATATAAAATGGCAAATTTACCTATGCCAGTAATCACGGTAGCCAATTTGCTATATCCCCGCAAACCCCTTCGTATTGCGCTCCATGCAATTTTTTGGGCCTTGCTTTTCGGCATCAAGTGGTACCTTACCCTTATCACGTTTAATGTTTACGGTGGTTTCCCAACCGGTATTGTGGCCTTGCTTAATTTATTAAATACCGGCCTGGTGGCGGTGTGTTATTATGTGTTGGTATACGTCATCTGGCAACAGGTGTACAGCAAGCGTCGGTATTTCAAAGGCGGTGTCATGCTCGCGGCCATGCTGATATTATATACCCTGGCCGATGCGCTTACAGAAAGACTGGTTTTGAACACCTGCCCCGATTGCATGATCCTGTTAAAGCAGCGCCAGGCCGGTTATTACTCCCTGGTCCGGTCGGACATCATCAATATCGTACTCAAGCGCCTGTTGAGCCTTGGCACACCCTTTTCGCTGATACTGACCCTGTTTATACCCTTATGCCTGAAAACCACGCTGAATGCTTATCGCAGCAGTGTCGACAGCCTAAAGCTGGCTAAGGAAAACATACAGTTGGAATTCAATTTTTTAAAGGCACAGCTAAATCCGCACTTTTTATTCAATACGATGAATAACATTTACGGGCTGATCATAAAAGGTGATCGCGACCGCTCCGCCGACCTCGTTTCGCGCCTGTCGGGGTTGCTTCGTTATATTTTGTACGATTCGGCCGGCGACAGCGCCCCGCTTGCTAAAGAAATAAAACTGCTGAACGATTATATCGAGCTGGAAAAAGTAAGGCTGAACTTTACCGGCGTTGTCTTCAATTGCCATACTGACGATGCTGATTATGAAATAGCGCCGTTGCTGCTGATACCGCTTGTTGAGAATGCATTCAAATTCAGTGCCGACGAGCCGGGGTCGTTTATCAGTATATTTTTGGATGTGATCAATGGCCGGCTGCGTTTCACCATCGATAACAATATTGACGCCGCACGTACAAGATCCGATCCGGGCGGCATTGGTTTAAATAATCTTCAAAAAAGACTGGCGCTTCATTATCCGCAGAAATTTTGGTACGAGACCTCGGAATACGAGGGCGCGTATTCCGTAAATTTAACAATACAATTGACATGAAAATAAAATGCCTGGTGGTTGATGACGAGCCCATAGCCAGGGACATCCTGGAAACTTATATCGGGCGTATCCCGGAGATCAGCCTTGTAAAAAGCTGCATGAATGCGGCCGAAGCTTATGACGTATTGCACGAATATCCGATAGACCTGGTTTTCCTGGATATTCAAATGCCGGTTATCAGCGGCATCGATTTTCTGCGTTCGCTGCAAAAACCGCCGCTGGTTGTGTTTACTACCGCTTATTCACAGTATGCAGTCGAAGGGTTTGAACTCAATGCCGTCGATTACCTGGTGAAACCGGTTGTTTTCGGGCGCTTTCAGCTTGCAGTACAGAAAGTACTTGAGCGCATAGCCGGCAACACACAGGCAACTGCATTGAATAAGACACCTCCTGACTATATTTTTATCAGGCAGGGCAGCAAACTGGTACGGGTAAATCACAGCGGGATCAGCTACATCCAGGCCGAACGCGACTTTTGCTCGGTATACCTCCCGGACAATAAGCGGTTATTGGCCAGCCTGCACCTGAAAATACTGGAAGACATGTTGCCGAAGGACAAATTCCTCAGGGTGCACCGCTCTTATATTGTCAATATGGAAAAGATACAAGCCGTCAAAGGAAACACACTGGAACTGAACAACGCCGAAATTCCTGTAGGAGCCAATTACCGCGAGGAACTTTTTAAGCAGCTTCATCTTTAGCCGCTGGTGAATCAGGTATATTCTTACCATAAAATAAGTGAAAACCAAACAGGCCTAAAGCCATTACCAGGGCAAAGGCGGCCAGCCCGATATACGGTGTACCATTATTATGCGCGTCGCCCGACAGTACCCGCCAAATACCCGGCATGCCTTTAAAACCGAGCATCCACTGCCCAAAGTTCCACGCACTGTGAATGCCCAGCGGCAGGGCCAGTCCCCTGGTCTTCAACGCTGCATAGCCAAACAACAAACCGCCCATTCCCGAACCCACTATAGCAGTTATCAAAGGTTCGCCTGCCGCAATGTGTTCCAAAATGAATAGTATCGTAATAATGGCCAGTGCGCAAACAGGACCCACCGACACCCTCAGATCGGTTAATGCGTACGACCGGAATACTAATTCCTCCCGCAATGCAGCCAGCAAAAATAGTATGATGAACAACATTACCCTGATAATTGCCTGGTGGGGAATCAGCGCCAAATGAACCTGACCGAAACTTATAAGGATAAGGGCCTGCCCGGCAGCCATGCTTAATCCAACCAGGTAACCGCAAAAAAACCGGGCGGCAGTTGCCTTGCCCGGTATTACGCCTGTTGATCTCAGCGTGATCTTTCCCATGCGGGCAAACAGAACGATCAGCAGTAAAGTTGCCGGGACAGCCAAAACAAAGGACAAATGGTCCTTAATACCGGTTGTTATATGGTTTGTAAAAGCAGTAGCTGCGATAAATGACAAACTGCACAGGATATAGAATAATAATACCCTTCCCACGGTGGTGATCTGGCCTGGCCGGAAATGCTTTTTATTGACCATAACGCTTAATTATTTATATCGCTTCCTCGCGATGCGATCGCCCCCCGGGCTGCGCCGGTATTATTGAAACTTGTGAATGCCAGGCAAATGATGGCAGCGATTACAATCATAAGATAAGGCAATAAAATAACGGACGAACCGTAGCTTACCTGGTTGCCTGTAACCAGGATCAGTGCTTTTCCATCGGCAGATGAAGTGCGCGGTATAAGGGCCTGGGCAAAGTTCCAACCCAAATGTATTCCGGCAGGTAACATCAGGTTCCTTGTTTTGATAAATGCGAGGCCGAACAATAACGAACCTAATCCCGTTGTCAGCATAACCGTGGCAATATCCTGCAACTGCATGGAACTATTTATATGCATCAAACCAAATGGCAGCGCGATCGCTAACTGTGCCGTCCATGGTCCGTACTCCTTTAGCAACACCTGGAACGGATACCCCCGAAATACAAACTCCTGTATATACGCAGAGCACAGGCACATAACAAACGTCATCAATACGTATACAGCATCGATGGTATTGTTGAAATGCCAGTTTGCCTTAGTAACCGCAAGCGTAATGGCAGCCGTTATAACAAGCATTATAACACCCGCAACGAGGCCCGAAAAAAGCTGTTTCCATTGGCCCGTATTTTTAGGGTAGTATCCAAGCGATGAGAGTTTTAAATGATCGTAGCGAAGTAAAATCCAGCTGATGGCCAGCGATACCGCGAAGAAGAAGAAAAGGCCGTTTAGTGACGGTACGACACCCGCTGTAATGGTAGCCAGCCACATGATCAAAAAGTAGACAAGCACTTTTGCCCAGGCAGGAAATGTTTGAATTAACGTATTCATAATGCTCTTTTTTTCAAAGAGCGCTAAAAGCCGGGTATTAAAAAAGAAAGATCGACGAGCAGCGGGTTATTTGCTGCAAAAGCGCCCGTGGCACTAACGAACGATATTTAGCGGTAAAATGAGCATTTGCTGGCGATGCCAGAAGCGCAAAAAGAAAACTGCAAACTTCCGCCTACCCTACCGCCTTATTCAGCGCTATAATGGCGTTTTTGAATTGTTCGCGGGCTACCAGGAACTGGATATTCACTTTTCCCCTTGCAAAACCGCCGCTTATGATGTTGATCTCCGCCTTCGCCAGCGCTGTCGCAGCTTTCGCCAACAATCCAGGCTGATCCATATTGGTACCCAATAGGCATACCATGGCGACAGGCTCGGTTGTTACTTTCTCAAACTTCAGTTCCAGGTCGTCAATTAATTCAGGTTTAAAGTCACTTTCCCATATTACAATAGTAATGCTGTTGGCGCTGGTTACCTTAAAGGTATAGCTGATATTGTGCGCATAAAAAAGCTGCATTATCTGCAGGTCGCTGCCCACGTTGCCTGTCATACGCGGATCGTAGATATCGATAAGCAATAGCTGCGCCGTACCGGTAATAACTTCCACCCGCTTTACTTTGGATATGTAGTCGCGGGTTATCAGCGTACCGGGATGGCCGGGCTCGAAAGTATTTTTTATCCGCAGGTGTATGCCGCCCATCTCCAGCGGCTTAGCTGCTTTAGGGTGAATGGCCTCCATACCCACGTCCGCCAGTTGGTCGGCAATATCATAATTGGTGTTACCAACCGGCTGCACGTTCTCTATACCAACCAGTGCCGGGTCGGCGGTCGATAGGTGGTATTCCTTATGGATGATGGCCTCCTGTGGTTTCAATATCTCCGCTATCTTGCTAAAGGTTACTTCCGAATAACCCCGATCGAACTCGCGCATAATACCCTCTGTGCCTTTGGCATACCCGGTGGCAATACAGATACAATTTTCCAGGTCCACGTCTTTAAAAGCGTCCGATATCCGCTCGCTTATCGTTAGCGGGCGGCGGTCATCAAAGCCGGCCAGGTCAATAAACTTAGCCGGCATACCGCGCTGCTGCAGTATACTTGCAAGCAGGTAGCCCGAATGCGTTTCCCCTATCGAAGCCAGTATCTCCCTCGCCGCCAGCAGGATACCCTCGTTCAGGTAGCCCGAAGCAAGCATGGTGGTGGCGCTTTCCAGGTAGGTTAGCGCCTTGGCGATATGCGCGCCAATAAATTCGTCCGCTTTTTTTGTATCGAGACCCAGGTGTGCGTACTGATGATTAAGTTCTACCAGGTGTGCCGTCATCCCGGCCACAGCTTCATGGTAATCTTCGCCATTGGCCAGTTTATGGTAAACGCCGGGAGCCTTGGTCTTTTTGTTCTCTAGCAGCCGGTTGGTCACACCCGAAAAAGCAGAAACCACAAATACCCGGTTACCTAATTGGTCGGCAGTACGGTTATAGCAAATGATATTATCGATCACTTCGGCAAGCGCACTCATCGACGTTCCGCCGATCTTTTCTACTGTAAGCATAATAGGTTATTCAAAAGGCCGAAAATATCAAATTTGGGGGAATAACGGAAAGCTCGCTGACCTATGTTGAATCTTTACCGGCGGACCTTGTCTTCATCCCAACTATTACCGTTCCTTAAGGGGCTTTCGGTGCCAGTAATTAGCCAGTAACGATCCGGTGATATTCATAAGCGGCCCGAATACCGCAGGCGCCAGCCCCACGGTGGCAATTTTACCCAATCCTTTTGCCAACCCCGACGCAAGTCCGGCGTTTTGCATCCCTACTTCTATGGCCATCGTCCGGCAATCGCGTTCGGGCATCCTGAACAGCCTTCCGGCCCAGTAACCCAGCGTATACCCCGATAAATTGTGGATCAGCATCAGCAGTATCAGCATAAAGCCGATGTTCAGCAAGCTGCTCCGGCCTGCGGCGGTAATGATTACGATGATCAGCGCAATACCGAACATAGACACCAGCGGCATCAATTTTTCCAGCCATAGCGCCCGTTTAAGCAGATACTTGTTGAACAGAATGCCCGCGCCGATAGGTATAATGACTATTTTTACAATATCCCACATCATACTCAACACATCGATCTTGATAAAAGCGCCGCCGAGGAGTTTCATCAGCAGCGGGGTAAAAATTGGCGCCAGCATGGTAGAAACAGCCGTTATGGTTATAGATAACGCCAGGTTTGCCTTGGCAAGATACGACATAACATTGGAAGCCATGCCATTCGGCGAACAACCGACCAGGATTATGCCGGCCGCTATCTCGGGCGGGAAACCGCTTAGTTTTGCCAGCGCAAAGCCAAGCAGCGGCATAATAATAAAATGACTGCCAACACCCACAAACACGCCCCTCGGCATTTTAATTACGCCTGCAAAGTCCTTAAGTCCCATCGAAGTGCCCATGCCGAACATGATGAGCTGCAAAAGCGGCGTAATAAGGGTTGAAAGCTTAAAGCCGTTTACAGTAATAAAATATTGCGGATAATATAAAGCAGTAGTTACCGCCGCAAAAATAACGACCGTATAGGAAAAGCCTTTTAACCGCACGGAGCCGCGAAAGGCGATAGACGACAGAACAAAAAAAGCGATAATAAAAGGGCCCGCGTTCGCAATCCCGTCCTGCCCGGTGCGGACGCAGGCTATAAGCAGGCAAAGTATCGCTAAACCTGCAATAACTTTGTAGATATCAATATTTTTCAATGGCTTTAATTTAGGTTGGTTTTATTACCAGGTGCGTTTTTCTGTAAATGCATCCAATTGCGCCCTCGTTATTCTTGGTTCCTTAGGGTTTTCATCAAGCCATTTCATAAAGGCATCCTTTAACTGGCTGGTCCATTGGCTATCAATTTCGCCCGGCGAAAACCTGCCCGATTTAAGCATGGCATGACTAAAATCATCGCGCACCGCAATAAACTCAGCTGTGGCGATGACCTTTTCGGCCAGGTGAGCAGGGATAAAAAGCACGCCCTCTTTTTCGGATATCACAAGATCGCCCGGTAAAACAATAGCATGGCCTATGCGAATGGGTGTATTAAGCCCCATTAATACCATTCCTTCAAGATAGGAAGGGTCAAAATCGCGCACAAAAGCGTTAAAACCGCGAATATCCTTTAAACCCGACAGGTCGCGCGCCGAGCCGTCAAAAATAACCCCGTTACCCGATTTGCTGAATATTGAATTCCCCAGGTTATCGCCTATCAGCGTTCCACCCCTTATCTTTCCAAAACCATCGGCTACATAAACGTCGCCTTTTGTCAAAACATCTATGGGCCACGAATTGGTATTCCCTTTACGCCCTTGTTTGGCGCCTCTTTCTTTAATGTTTTTTTCTATATCGGGCCTGCTTGGCATGTACATCGCCGTAACCACCCGGCCAACCACAGGTATGGTATCGTTAACCATCTTCCAGTCGCCTTCAAACTGGTTATTATAGCCCTCGTTCCGTAATACGGTCCACGCTTCTTCTATCCCTATCTTTTTTGCCCGTTCTATCAAAGCGTCGGGTATTTTTGGCCTCCCGTCCGGAAATCGTTCCCCTTTCCATTCGGACGTATAAAAGATCAGTTCATCCCTCGAAATGGTTTGCGCTTTAACAGCCCGGCAGCAGCATACGCCGGCTAGTAACGATAATAGTAAAATTTTGCAGTGTCTTCTCATGGTTTATAAAATGGTGCGAAGTAGCTAAGTTAATGGGTTTCTCCTTTTAAAGTTGCCTGTTTACTCAAGGCGACCTTTTTAGGCGGATAAACAGGCGATGCGATGCCATTAAGGTCGTATACTATTTTTCCGGCCCTTACGGTAAGTTCGCATTCCAGCTTTTTGCTGGCCTCTACCTTGTAACCTGTGTAGTCAAAAAGGCCGAATTTGCCATCGCGGATACTTAGCACGGCTATATCCGCATCGGCACCAACCGACAAATTACCCAGTTCCTCATGTTTTATTTCTTTCGCCGGATTTGATGTGCTGGCCTGTATCACGTCGTGCAGCGACATTCCCAATTGCAAAAATTTGGTCATACAGGTTAGCATATCCTTCATTGCATCGTTCATGCTGCCAACGTGGATATCGGTGCTGATGGAATTAGGAAAAAAACCTTCCTTAGTTGCCGGCAATGCCTGCGAATACGCGAAACTGATGCCCCCATAGCCGACATCAAAAATGATCCCACGTTTCCTGGCTTCATAAACAAAGGGCTTCACCTTGTTTGTTTGCAGGTCCACAATGTATTCTCTGCTGCCAAGCTGACCGAAACAGTGTGTAAAAATATCGCCGGGGCGCAGGTGTTTCATGAACAACTCCTCAATTGAAAGCGGGGGGTTACTTCCTCCAAAGTCGATCATAACCGGTATACCGCCTGCAAGGGTGCCTGCTTCCACAGCGCGGTCGGTAGGCGCCCAGTCGTGGCCCTCGTAATGGGCCAGCTTGATACCGACCACTATATCCTTATACCTCCGCGCAACCAGGGCGGTCATCTTAGGGTCCATGTCGTTCAGGTTCTGCTCGTATCCGCCGCGCATACCTTCGCCCACAATATTTAACAGCGCCAATATCCTGGTCTTCGAGACATCAATAGTTTGCGCTTTAAAGGTTGGGAACGTTCGCCAACCCGAACTGCCCGCGTCCACAACCGTAGTTACGCCGTTTCTCAAAGTAAAACCATCAGGCGATATCCCCAGGTTCCCGTCCTCGTACTGATGGTCGGGCTGTGTCCCATAAAAATCATGGGTATGGATATCTATCAATCCCGGGGTAACATACATGCCCTTTGCATCAACTACCTGTATCCCTTGCTTTGGGTCGATGTTTTTTTGCACAAGCGCTATTTTGCCGCCATCTACCGCCACATCCATCACAGCATCAATATCATTTTTGGGGTCGATAACATGACCTCCTTTGATCACGATATCATAGGATTGCGCCATACACGCCGGGCCAATCACCGCCGAAAGGGCCAGCAACAGAAAAATATTCTTCAGCATTTTAGGTCTATAATTAATTTACAGCTTATTTCAGGTGGCCTGTTGTAATATTGATTTTACCCTGCCGGCCACAATATCCACCTGGTCGGGCCGTAAAAGCACTACACCGATAGTAAGATGATCGGCCCCGCCATTCGCAACAATACTTGGCGTGCCGCTTTTTAGGGCCGCTACCACTTGCTGGGGCTTAATTTTGATTTTATCCTGGTCCCAGGTTACCTTCAGGCTCGGAAATGCGTTAGCCGGACCGGGGTCAATTGTCGTTTCGGTTTTAACGCTTTGCACCGCCTCAAGCTGCGAACCTATATGTTTGGTACGCTGAAGCCAGTCCTCCCATTCTTTTTTGTGATCCCTCTCCAGGTAAGCTTTCAGGGCTGCGTACATCCCAAACATCTCCTCCTTATTTACCTTCATCGGCCTGCCGATAGGCGCTTCGTTAGGGCTATGATTGGCGCGCGCTGCTGTTATCAGGTCCTTTCGTCCAAAAAGCAGGCCTGCGCTTTGCGGACCGCGTATCATTTTTCCGCCCGAAAAAGTAACCAGGTCAAAGCCTATCTTCTGGAACTTGAAAAGGTTCTCGACAGGCGGCACATCGGCAGCGGCATCCAAAAACGTAGGGATGTTATGCTTTTTGGCAACAGCTACAAAATCGGCGTGCGAGATACTGCTTTTTTCAGCTGCGTTAAAGAATAACGCCATTACCGTTCTATCGTTTATCGCCTTCTCCATTTCATCGGGGCCTTCAACTTCGATAATTTTGGCGCCGGTTGTGGTCACGGCCTGGTCGAAAAGGTAGCGGTGCGTTTTTTGCATGATCACCTCGGGTCGCGGACCGGGCAGGTTTGGCAACAGCTTTATTTTTTCGGCATCGGTGCCGGTTATGGCAGCCGCCGTGCCCAATAATATGGCACAAGCCGCACCGGAAGTCACCATGGCGGCTTCTACGTGCAGCATTTCAGCTATCCTGGCGCCTACTTTGTCCTGTAGCTCGTACATGTTGGCAAAGTCGTGCGAGGTTGAATTGATAGCCTCCAGCACCTCGGGTAACATCAGCGAGCCCGACAAAAAGGTCATGGTTACCGATGCATTGATCACCGGGGTAACGCCCAACTCCTTAAAAAGGTCGCGCTCAGGTTTTACCGGTGACGGCTGGATGGGTTTTCCAAGAGATGCGGCCCGGCTCACAAAGCCACTTGTTAGCGGCAATATGGTGAGGCCTTTCAATATGTCTCTGCGTTTCATTTCGATAGTTATTTATATATAAGCTATGCAATCCATTTCGACCAGCGAATTTCCCGGTACACCGCCCTTGGCAACGGCAACCGTAGTACGCACAGGCGGATTTTTACCAAAACGCCCCTTGTAAACCTCGTTCATCCCCTGGTAATCGGCAATATCATTCAGAAAAACGGAAACCTTCAGTACTTTTTCCATCGAAGAACCGGCTTTGATAAGCTCCTTCTCCAGTTCCTTCAATACAATTTCGGTATGTGCCTTAATTTCAAATGGCTCCACATGCGCCCCCTTGCCAGCAATAAAAACCATATTGCCCAGCTTGGTTGAACCCGAAAACAGGGGCACATCCTGTAACGTGGTTACATTATTGGCTACCTTTTCGTCCACAGGTTTGGCGATGGCATCCCTGCTTATACCGAATACTGACAGACCTACCACCGAGGCCAGCATTTTTTTCAAAATAGATCTTCTTTGTTCCATGTTGTTTAAAGTTTTAGTGATCGTTTGTTTTTTCTTTGTTTTTACTATTCTCACGGGTATTTATTTCGAACTGGCGGGTAAATTCTTTGAATTTAAGGTAAGTATATATTTCACCATTTTATTGGCATCAGCAAGCGCTATTGCCGGATGCGGAGCCATTGGTACCGGCCCCCATACACCGCTGCCGCCTTTGATAACCTTTTGCGAAAGTTCGTCAACCGAGGTTTGGTTTTGCGGATATTTTCCGGCAATAGCCGAATAAGGCGGCCCCACCAGTTTGTCGTCTATCTTGTGACATGTCAGGCAGTCCGACCTGGATATCAGTATTTTGCCCTCTTCAAGCTCAGGCGCAGTAGCAAAAGGCGGCGGAGGCGGAGGTATTACTTTGGCCGCTGCAGCAGGTGCTTTCTTTTTTACAGTGCCTTTTTTCTTTACCTGTGCAGGTGCATGCCAGGCGAGAGTTATAAACGCCATACCCATAATACTTGCTATTGATCTTTTGAATTTCATACTTATTTCTGCTTTTTGGACATTTCCCATTCGCGGCCGGGCTCATCTACCCTGAAAGTTTCCAGGTTGCCCCGGTCCTGCAGCGTCACATACATAGTTTTACCGTCCGGACCGCCAAAAGCGATATTCGTTGGCCGCTTGCCGATAAGTGTTATTTCCTGTATAATTTTTCCATCGGGCGATATTTTAGCTATTGTGCCTTTGCCGAACCGCGCCTGGTAAATATTGCCCTTTACATCGCATCTCAATCCATCCATTCCAAAATCCGTAAATTCGGTTACCAGGTGTTTATTGCTTATTTCGCCTTTTGATGAAAGATCATAGGCCCATATTTTGCGCTTTTCATTTACATACAACGTATGGCCATCCGGGCTCACATCTATTCCGTTAACTGTCGCCATGCTATCCAAAAGCTTTATTCTTCCGTCCGGGTCGATACGCCATATTTTACCTGTTCCTGCTTTCCAGTTGGGGTCACTGGCATATATCCTGCCCTTCTTATCAACGGCAATATCATTGGGCTGGCTCATTGTTGCCCGGTGGGCTAAAATGGTTTGTTGTTTGGTAGCCATGTTTACTTTAATAATATTATGCCCCGTGTAATCGGCGATCAGCATATTTCCGTGGCTGTCAAACCTTATCCCGTTACCGGTGCTTCCCTTCGGCAATTCTATAAAAACCGTGGCCGATCCGTCCGGTGTCATCTTGCCAATGCTTCCGTCATGATCAAAATTCACCGCGTAAACATTCCCGTCCTTATCAACTGCCGGCCCCTCAACACCAATAGTAAAACTGTTTACAGGGGTAAATAAAGCCGACTTATAAAGCAAGCCTGTATCCGCCAACTGGGCATTCGTACTTACTGTAATTATTGTAAGCGATACAACTAATAACAGCTGCTTAGCTGTGAAAGCAAGGATATGGTCTGATCTAATCATGAGTTTCTTTTGGTAATGTTTTTCTGACCGCGCCTACTTCTTCCGGCGTAACAATTTCAGGCAGGTTGTTAAAATTTGATTTTATATAAGTGAGCACCTCGGCAATTTGGGCGTCCGACAAGAAACTGCCGTGCCCCGGCATCACTTCGTTATAGGAAAGCCCTTTCACCTTCACGGGGCCTTTTAGTCCGTTAAGAATTACTTTTATCAGCCGGGGCGTGTTGTAATTCACCCACTCTGATTGTGCCAGTGGCGGGAACCTGTTTCCGTCGCCCTTACCATCTGCCTGGTGGCAGGCTACACAATAAGTACTGTAAACTGCCGAGGTGGTGGCCATGCCTTTGAACAGGTTATCTTTAACCTCGTCGGGTGTTTTGATGTTGGATGCCGTTTGCTTGCGCTTTTCCATTGCTGCCAGTTCGGGCGCCCCGAATTTCTTTTTGTCGCCCGTATACATGATACGCCATATCTTCCCTTTTTCTGTATCGCTCACATACAACGAGCCATCGGGCCCCTCGGCCAGGCCCATAGGCCGGTATACTGCGTTGCTCACGTTAACTATCGGGTCTACCTTTGCAAAACCATCTGCAAATACTTCCCACGGCCCCGAAGGCTTACCATCTTTGAAAGGAACAAATGCGATAATGTAGCCAGCCTGCGGATAGGGAGCCCTGTCGGTGGAACCATGGAAGGCTACAAAAGCCCCGTTTTTGTAATGCGAAGGGAACTGTTTCCCGTGGTAAAATAACAAGTCATTCGGTGCAAAATGTGCCGGGAAACCAATAAGCGGCTGTGTTAGTTTCGCACCATCTCCTTCTTTAACCCGATCCCCGCCGAACTCGGGGTTAAGCAGCTTTTTCCCTTTGATCGCATCATAATAATAGTAGGGCCAGCCACCGTCAAAATCTTTGGTCACTTTAAAAAATTCCTCTGCGGGCTGCATCGCGCTTTCCCAGGGGGTGTATATATCGGGCCAGATCATTCGAAAATCATCGCGGCCATGCGCTACGGTATAGAGCGATTTACTTTTGGCGTCCCAATCCAACGCTACGGTACTTCGCAAGCCTGTGGCAAACTTTACTCCATCGGCCTGGTGCTGACCGGTTTTATCGGCATCGAACATCCATATACCCCCATGGTCCTTTAACCACGGGTTGCCTTTATCCGGCGAACCCGGGTCGCCAACACCGGGCGAGCCCGGCTGCCGGTTGTTTACCTGCCCGGCGTTAGAGCCGGCACCCCAGCCAACATAAATGTGCCCTTTGTTGTCAAAAGCGATAGGCTTGGTTTGATGCTCATGATAAGGCGGATTGTCGACAACAATAGTGTCCATTTTGCTGTCCGGAACCAACTGTCCACGCTTCAGCTTCATCCGGTAAACCATCAGTTCCGAGCTGAAATACAGGTAGCCATTGTGTATCCGCATAGCTGTACCATAAGTATGTCCATCATATTTACCAAAAGGAATTATGATATCAGCCTTGCCGTCGCCATTAGTATCTCTCAGGGCGATGTTGCCATAACCCCCGTTTAAATTGTGATTTCTGGCCTTTACATAAATGTCGCCGTTCTTATTGACGGCTATATGCCTGGCCTGGCCCTTTAAACTGTCAACAACAACCAGTGCCCGGAAACCATCCGGCAAATAAAGGCCGTCATTGTCCGGGTAAACAGGCAATATCTTTTGTCCGGCGTTCCGCCACGAAAAGCCAGTAAATGCAAGCAAAGCGCCCGCGGCAATAAACTTCCACAAATGTGAACGAAAATAACGTTTAGCCTCAGTCATAGCAGTTCCAGTGCTTTTTTAAGGTTAATTAAGAAGTAAAACAGTAAAAATCAACAACCTTCGACCAGACAGAAACTGGTCAATTGCCTTAAATATCTTAAGCCGTAAAGTTTATACAACTAACGCTTATATCTTTTAATTACTAAAAACACGGCGCAACAGCACATATCCATTTATCCTGGCGGCGTAGCCAGGTCTATTTCGTTGGGGTACCGTATTTATTATCGCAAGAGGCTGGAGTAATATTAAATTACATCACTCACCATGTGAGAAGCAGGTAGCAACAATTGCAATGGCAAGTTAACAGAAATATTTTGCTTTGCAAGAACTCGAAAATTTTTCATTTATAACCCGGGCATCCTGTACCCGCTCCAAAACCCGTGATATTTTAAAATCCATATGGGCTGCCTTCGCCGGTTTGGAGAAGTTAATATTATGGTTTATAAACCGCCACCTGCTTAACTTTTATTTAATAAAATTACGCATTGGGTATTTTCCACACGCCGTTTGCGTAGTTCTACGCTTCATCCGCAATTTATTAGTTCCTTAATTTACAATGCCTTTGACGACCTTATCTGGATGACTAACCAACTTAATTGTATTACCTATGCAACAACAGGACATTATCAACCTAATTCAGGAACTCAGCAGTTCTCTTGGTCAGCCAGATGCAGGCAGCGGCACAACGGCGCTTCAATCTCAGCTTGCACCTATCCTCTTAAATGACTTGCAGGCAAATGCGATAAAGCCGGTAAAATCGGCCACACTCGCGTCACCAGTGATGCCCGCGCGCAACAAATTAAGTCTCGGCGGCCTGTTCCCGACCTCGAGCCAGTTGCTGACCGACAGCCCGGGCGTTTTTAAGACCATTGGCAAAAAGGTTGGTACAACAACCACAACCATCACAGTAGGCGACAAAAGCGGTTCCGGTATATTGAATCAATTGCCGGTAGTCCCGGTTAAAGTGGCCCCTGTTAAAACGACGATCCCGCCGGTTAAAACAACAGCACCGCCGGTTATCATACCGGTACGCAACATCAACGAAACGATATCCATTTTCCTGGATACCGATACAACTCACCCGGCAATTATCGTTCCGATAACCATCAGCATCGTAAAGATCGATCTGCCGGCCGCACCCACCAAATATACGGTAACGGCGGGCAGCATCTGGATACTGTCGAAACTGATAGCCAGCACTGCTCCTGCGGGTGCTTATACCGGCCTGACCATAAGCGCCGGCAGCATAACTTTTAACCAGCACCTGGATATCAACAGTAATAAGGCGGTAATTATGCCGGCTGGCGCTGTTTGCACCGTAACGTTAAATCTGAAACAGCCGGTTAACAACACTGCATCGCCCGGTAACATCGGTATCGATGCTATGAATGCCCAGGTGGTTCTGCCGGCGACTTTCAGCTTCACATTAACTGAAGCGGGTATAAAAATAAACAGCTTTGCAGACGCATCGTGGAAGCTTTACGGAAGCGCAAATACCTTTCAATACGATCCTGCAGCCATCCCGGTTTACAACCCTGCTTTAAACGGAATTTATATAGGCTGTAATGTTACCGCGCCAACTTTTGCGGTAAGTAAGTGCGACTCGTCATTCTTTACAATACAGGGCTCCGCCCCTATCCTTAAAGGTTATTGGGATCTGCCCGTTGCCACGATAGATATAACGCAAGCCAATACCGCGTTAGGTACCGGCGCGTTGGCCGCGTTATGCCTGTCGGGCTTACAGGTTAGCTGGACCGGCCTGGAAGGGGGCCCGGTTAAACTCGCCGCGCCGTTACTGTCGGCTACTGTTGGTATTATAGGGGTCACCGACCTTTTTGCCGGGAACCGCTATGGCAAACAGCATTACGACCTTTGGAGCAACGACACCACGGGCCTGCTATCCACCGCCGATGTAAGCTATTCCAAACAATTCGGACTTTATTTTTTAAGTATTCAGGCTGGCGAGGAATTATTGAGTACCAACGTATCATTCATAGCCAATATCGACCGGCCCGTTAAGGTGGACGATAGCCCCGTTAGTGTAAAAGGCACAAATGCCCTTTTGTACCAGGCCATAGTGCCTGGGAAGAAAATAGTTTTGCTGTACGATAGCCAGCTTTTGCTGCAAAATTATCCCCCGCCGCCAAATACAACGCTCAACAGTGTGCCGCAACAGGCCATGGCGCTTACCAATGGCTTACTCACCACAACCCCGGTTTCAGGCGTGATCCTTTTTGGCGAGCTGTTAAACCCAACGACGTTTGCACAAGCCCGCCTGCTGCTTTCCTTTGGCTTGTTTAACCTGACACCGGCGCTGCCCGACCCTTACGCCGCAAGCCGCCTGTATTGGGGCAGCCAACGGGGTGCTGCGGGTACTACCGCCACGGGCGCCGCAGGCAACGGGCAGGTACAAAAAACGCTACCGCTATCACAAGTGCAAAGCTTGTTAACCGGCCTGGTAAGCTGGCCACAACCCGGTGCCCCGGCTAAGGCGCCGCAGGCCGCGAAAGTTTCCTTTGCTATTACGCCTTTAGCCAATACAACGGTGGCTGCCGCCAATGTGGCCAAACCGCAGAAGTTGCAGGCCCGGGCCGTCGCTCAACCCGACCCTGGCCAACGATGGGACCAGGCTACGGCGCAGTTTGGCACACCCAATTTCTGCATGCTGGATGTTTCAACGAACGCCGACCTGATGGGTGTGTCCTTTTCGACAACGAACATCCAGGCGAAAAGCGATGGCCAGTCATCCACTATTCAGCCCATAGATAATTCGGCCGAGGCAGACATGCTCCAGATATTGGGAATGGACCTGGCCACTCCGGGAAAATTTGTCAGGGCGTTTATGGTTCCCGAAATAACCTGGGAGCCGGTGGTCAACCTTACCCCGCCGGCAGTAAAATCAGGCGCTCAGGACCCGCCGCTTGGCTGGCTGCTGTTTGGTGATGACGGCGGGCCAACACAAATATTCAATAACAGTTCCAAAGTTGTTCCGATAGCCCCGGTTCCGGTTAGTAAGTTTATTGTCGACAGTTACACCCATACCCCGGCAGGCAACCCGCTTATTACAGCCTCGCTGTTTACCCTGCCATTTGGCATGCGTTCAATGGCCATAATGAACAGCGGCACACCTATACCTGCCAACATTAAGCCGCCTACATTAAGCATCGAGCCTCAGGATTTCGATATTACGCCAAAAAATGTCCCCAATGCCCCTCAAAAGATAGTAAGCGGTGGCCTGCAAATAGCTGCACGCGGCCAGCAGGACACCACACAGCCAAATGTCAGCCCTTCGTTTTCGGGCTTTACAACGCAGTTCCGGAATGTGCTTAACGCAAGCGGAACGCCCGCAAATGCAAGCGTACTTGGCCCCGACGTAGATTATATCTTTAATCAGCAGTTTCAGCCCCCGCTTATTCACAAAGTCGGTGTCCCTGTCGAGCGGATCGATTTTTCCGGCTATGGCGCCAGCATGTTTAGCAATTGGCTTGATCCGAATGCAAGCATTGCCGCTACCAGCCAGGCCAAATTTGATGTGATTGTCGGCAGAACGTCGCTCGAGATCATACAGGTAAAAAGCCTCGTTTATCCCTGGGGCATACGGGTAGTGCGCACCGTTACTATTTATCGTAGCGGCAGTGCTATCATATACCGGGTGGACAGCGGCTGGAGAGCCGATACTGACGGGGTTTATGATTTTTCCTACAACGACGAATCAGGCACGCATATAGCCAGCCCGTATACTTTCCATCCAGGTATAGTAAAAGGGGTATTCAGTGTAAAAAATATAGTTGAGAACGACCTGCCTCAATTTAGCAGGACATGGGTAAGGACACCCCCAGGAAACTACATCAATGATGATGGCATCAGCGTACCCATCCCGGCGGCAGGTGTATCCAAAGACATATTGCTGCAGCCAATTAACTTTGACGCCGATGTACAGATAGACAACGTGGTACAAGGCGCCTCCAACGGCAGGGTGCCGTCAAAGCAAATGCTGGGTTATGTTCAGCTTGGCCCCCGCGGCGAACCGATCTCCCCTGCGTTCTTCAATCAACTTCTGCAAACTCAGGCCGGCTCGCTTGGCGGTCCCGTTGATTGTATCATCGATATCGGAAAATCAGGTCAGCAAATGCGCTTGAACCGCGTCGATGTCGCCGGCGCACCCGACCCTGCCTCGCCCGATCCTGTATTCACAGGCACGGCGCGCGGCACGGTCATCCTGCCGAAAGACGGCTCCTGGAGCATTGTACAACATGACCTTGGAAGCGGGGCCGTTTCACCGGTGGAAAATAATGCGCCGGTACCGTTAATACGGAGGGGTAAATTATTGGCTAACGGCACATCGGATTACCCGGCCGAACAATTGCGCCTCGCCAATCCGGCCGACTTGTTACGGCCGCCTGCACCTGCAACCATCAATTATGGTTTGTTGCAAAATACCGGAACGCAAAAAGTGTTGTTCCAGCTTCCGTCATACAAAGCGGGCGTAAAGCAGCTCCAGTCGTTTGGCAACGATTTTCCGCTGGCTAAATTTGCCGATGCATTTCACCTCATCAATTCGACAGGGATATTCCCTAACCCTTTGGATATTCCGGATATGGATATGTCGAAATTCGGCATCAATATTCTGGACAAAGGCTACCAGCTTTTGAATAAATTAAGTCCGGGCAACATCCTGAAACAAGTGTTGCCGTCGCCGTGGTACTTTGTTAATACTAAGGATGTAAAGCTTTACATAACCTATAATACCGGCTCAGACAAGAACCTTAATTATGATCTTAATTCACTTGCCGAAAGCTGGGTTTCAAGCGCAAAAAGCATAACGCTGAATGTCGACCTGGGGCCCTTTACCAAGATGGTTTACATCGATGGTAACTTCGACTCCGAAAACGGGTCGGATTCAGCCTTTAACCTACCCCAATTGCAGTTCGGGCCCGACCTGAAGCCGATAGTAGATATCCTGCAGGTACTCGAAAGCCTGTCGACCGGCGACTATGCGGCGGTAGCCAAAAAGGCGCTGGAAGTGGCCATGAGCAATAGCGGCGATAATTTTGAATATAAATTCCACGCCGATAAGGAGATTGCCACACTTCACTTTCCTCCCGCCGAATTAGATGGGCCCACCACGCCGTTGCGGCTTACAGCCGGGCTAAAGGTTGGCGCCTATTTTAACGAGGTGCTTTCCATCACCTCTGATCCAAGCAATCTTATACCATCCGCCGGAGCTTATTTCGAATTCGACGGTGGAATGCAGGTAATGTGCGTATCCCTGGCAGCAGCCACGGTTTACGCCGTAGGCCAGGTGGTTGTACGGCTAAGCGCCGATGTGAAAACCGGGCCGGCGCTATACATGAAGTTCGGCTTTGGGGTCGAATTGATGGTGGGTTTGCCGGTTGTCGGCGACGTATCGGTGACCTATATGGTTGGTATCGAAATGAACCTGACATCGACCGAGATCAAGATCACGGCCTTCCTCCTGTTCAAAGGCGAAGCGAACCTGCTGGGCGGTTTGGTAGATATTACCATCACGATAGAAGCTTCGGGCACCATCGATCGTACAGCGAACAAAACCGATATGACAGCACAGGTTACTTTCGCTATCGACATCAGCATATTCCTTGTAATAGACATCAATTTCTCTAAATCATGGTCAGAGTCAAGGCAGATAGCCTGACTTTCAAAAAACAAACTTAAAAGTTATGGCAGCAAAACTCACCATATTGACTTTCCCTCAAAAATTACTGGGAAATAAGCTTAGTATCAATGCTCTGATCATTCCAAGGAATATCGATCCTACACAGCCGCTGGCACCGGGCACACCACCTTTCCAGTCGGCCAACCTGAAATTACAGGCAAAGGTGATAGCCGATCTTTCCATTTTCCCAAGTGATCTTCAGCCTTCAACCTCCTTCCCTCTGGCAGGGGTTGCGATACCGGCAGGGGCACCGTCGGTCTTTTCGACACTTGCGGCAAAATTCAACGTTTCAGTTGTGGGCGATGCGGCCCCACCGGCTAATGCCAATCACTTCATACAAAAATATTTACCGCTTAGTTATCGCAGCTCTTTTAATTTTACCAATCCAAGAGTGAAAGAAGCAGTTATTGACGACAGCTACGCTTGTGCTGTAAGGAGTACGGTTGTAAATCCCGCCTTTGTTAATTCCGACCCTACGGCTGTAAGCTGGGGACAAGTTTTCGCTTACTTGTTGCGGCAGCCCGACCTGGCGCGTTCGGCGGGCTTTTTGCAGTCTTCTACCATAACCATCGATGTCAATACGTTTCCGAACGGTGGCTGGTTATGGATCGACCTTGACAACGGAAGCGATTACTTTGCCGAGAGCCAGGCCGATAAAGGCATGGTGAAAAAATATGCGGCACGCATCCCTGCCTTAGTGCCTAATAAGAACCGCAATGTCTTTGCGGCCGTACAGTTCCCTGTACTTTTCAAGCAGAATGCAATGGACCCCGACCCTGTACCGGCGGGAAACTTCGACCCGATATTTATCGAAGCAAGTGAATACGACACCGGCTTTTCAAAGATCGTCCACACCTATCAGCCGGTAAACAACAACTTTGTAAAAGAAGAAGAGGATCCTGAATCGCTGCCGACCAAAGACCTTGGTATCCGCATCGGGTGGGACGATGAGCAGTTATTGATATGGCAGAACCGCCAGATGGCGGAGGACCCCGATAAACCGGGCACGGGCCTTCGGGTCGATTCTCCGTTGGGCGTAGCCAAATACCGGGTAGATGTAAGACTGGCCGTTCCGTCGGGCCAGGCTGAAAATCCATGGACATCGCTTGCGATGGTAAAATCGAAAACAAACATTACACTCGGGCCGGTGCAGATCACCCCAAACGGCAAACAGTTTGAACTGGGTACCGAAGTTTATCCTTCGCAAATAGATGGCAATACAAGCGCTAATTTTTGGCTGCCTTCATACTTTACGCAATGGGTAGGCAAGTCGCTGGTACTGTCGGATGCCGATGCGGCAGTAATGCATAAAACTGACCAGGCCGGCGCGGTACAGCAAACGTTGTATGACCCTGTTGGCGAGGGGAGCCCAGGCTTGTTTTATGGAAATGTCTATGATTTCAGGGTGCGAATGACCGACTTTACCGGCGGCGGCCCGGTTACTACCCATAAGCCCGATCCGGATAACCAGGGCCCGGCGCCTGTTTCAACCATCCATTTCAAACGGTATGTAGTGCCGCAACAGTTGAACTGGCCAGATAAACCCATCAACGGAGATCTTTTCACCGGCACTTCTGTTAACGTCACCCGGCCAAGACTGGGGTATCCAGCGGTAGTATTTACCAAAAAATACCCGAACGCTATTGCGCTGCTTAAAGCCGATGCAGACGCCGCGGCCGGGAACCCCACCAACGGAAAGCTGGGCAGGGATTTCGGACTGGCCGACCCTGATGTAACGCAGGTGGAAATCCTGGTAGAAGTAAAATCATTACTAATGGACAACCAATTGTCTGCCAGCGGGCGAGAGGCCTACATACCTTTATATACTACGCACCGGTCGTTTCCGGCCGACTTTAATGCGGCTTTGAATATGCCGATCAAATACGTAGATGCACCGGTTCTGGCGCTTGGCGACCCCACCAACCTGGAAGCCCTGGGCCTTACAGCCGGGCAGATCGATACCATTCCGCAGATCGTACTACCAACGTCAAGGGATATCCGCGTTACTATGCGGCCGGTTTGCCCGCCTGACCCAAATTATTTTGGATCGGGCCTGACTAACCGCGGGCTCCCGGTATCGTTTATGGTACGAAAGGAATCTGCCGTTGAGAAAGGTCTTTTCTCGGGCACGGGCGCCGAAAATCAATTACAGGGTATATACCTTCAGCCCGATCCTGATCCGCTGCCGTTAAACAGGGATACCCGCTTTAAAATTTTGCTGGGCGACCGCAATGCCAACAATCCGCCTGACCTTGTACAACGGTTGGCCGCTCAGCTCGGCGTAAATAATAAAGGATTTACCCTGGTAGGCAAGCCCGGCAAACAGGTGCAGTTCGGCTGTTCGCGCGCGATTCGGCATTCGCTGTCGCCTGACAGTTCAAACATTACCATCTCAACCAAAAGCGATCTGCTTAATCATTGGATCGTAGCAGTAAAACTTGTCCTTAACCGCGATTGGACCTGGGATGCGGTAAAAACTGATAGCTTCCTGGTACAGCGTATCATGAAATATAAAGCGAACGGCGCTATAGTAGCCGCCGACCCGAAAGAAAATGTGGGTTATATAAGACTTGGTAACACGGCTAACATAAATTCGCTACTAAACCCTGACCGGTCTGAAATGGACCTGGTGTACCTGGATGCCGTAGAGCCGAAGCCGCTGCCCGGAAAGTTCCCGGATATTATTGAGCTTGAATACATTATTACACCACAATTTATCGCTGCGCCTGCGGCCGATAAACCCCTGGCCCTTAATCTGGAGTTACCGGTAACTACTAATCCTTCGCAGATACCCGTATTGGCTTCGGCAGGTATGGCTTTATCTAAATATATCACTAACGACGATTATTCGGCAACCGAAGCGCGCGAAAAACACCTGTGGTTCGAGTTCAAGGATGCACCTGCCGATCCGAATGACAGCTTTTTCATTCGCCTGCTCAATTATGCGCCAGATCCATTACTGGCACAGCTTACGCCGGGCCTGGTTGAGAATACACAGGAACCCGCGCTGCCTATCGACCCGGAACTGATACGTGTGATCAGTTCGGGCAATAACACGGACGACGAAGCGGGGCTTGATGCCATGCAGGAAATGATACCGGCTGAAGGATCGGATAAGCATTTCCTTATCCCATTGCCCCCAGGCTTACATAACGCATCGCCTGAATTGTTCGGCCTGTTCACTTACGAGATCAGGGCCGGGCATAAGAAGATTTGGAGTACCGCACAGGGCAGGTATGGCCGCCCGTTACGGATAACCGGTGTGCAGCATCCTGCGCCAACCCTGTTTTGCAGCGTAAACCGCGACGAATTGGCTATAAGCGTAAGCGCTCCTCATGCCGTAGCCGTACTTAATGGGGTAAATGTAACGGCTAAACCCCCGCGTACCGACATCTGGGCGTTGCTCTATGCACAGGTTACGCAGGCCGACGGGCAATCTAACCGCAACATTCTTTTAGGCGAAAAGCTACTTGTTACTCCCCAGCCGCCAGTAGGGCTTGTTCCGGTTACATTCAAAATTAACCGCGATGCGGTTGTTTATTCACAAACAACATGGACAAATAACGAAGTGTCGCAGGTATTAGCCCTGATGGGGCTTCCCGTATCTTCGTCTCTCAGCGTAATTTGTGTCGAAATGATGCCCAACCCTAACACCTATTTGGATATGGTGTCTAATACAAAGGAACCGTATGCTGCTTATGAGTCGAGCCCGATTGGCGTAGTTGCGAAACCGCTGGAATCACGGGAGACTGTCGCGACAGCAAATGCGGTAGCAAGTAATGTCAGCCCGCTGGGCAACGGCTTAGGTAAATTCCGCATATTGCGCACCTCGCCGCTGACACCGGTGCCGTTTGTTTGCTGTACATAACGAGGTTTAAACTATAAACCCCATTGACTGCTGAATACCAGGCAATAGCTTTACTTGTTGCAGGGTATTCAGTTCTGCCTCATATTCGTGAAGAAGCCAATGGTCAATTTCAGGGGCTTCTTCGATTTTAGTTTGTGTTGACCGGTTAACCGGGGCTTCCCTTTCGTTCGAATGGCGATTATTGCGATCATCGGTTTAGTTCTTCCCTGGTTGTTGGCTTTCCTTTACCGGTGGTAATCAGGCTTTTCAAACTGCCATTAATATAGCCCGTCCAGGCATGTGAGCAATCCTTATAACATTCTATCCCGGGTACCAGGCCAATCTGCATAAAACGCACTTCGGTTTGATCACCCTTTCTGGCAATGTCAAAAATAATGGTGGTGCCGGTCCATTCGCTTTCGTCTTCTATGAAAGTGAGTTTACTATCGGTGATCAGCCAGGTTATCTTTTTGTTCGGAACAACTTCAATAAGCTTTTGCTTTGAATAATGCACGTCCCAAAATTGCACCGAAAATTCATCGTTTAACTTTCCGGTGTCTCCGTCCACTCCTTCCGTCCACCAGCCGCGGACATTTTTAATCGCCTCAAAAGCCTCATTTGGGCTTTGATCAACCAGGAAGCTAACGGTAAAATTCTCGTTATTCATGGCCGCCTCCTTTTATTGTCCAGTTTTTGCTGGTTTGTATAAGTTCAGGATATTTGTTAAAAATTATCTTTTCCATCATTTTATAATAATTGCTGTTAAACACTTGATGATCTTTCCCTCATAGCCAATAAAGTTGTTACGCCCGCCAATAATGAAAATGCAGCGGCAAACGGAAAGAAATAAATAAATTCGATAATGGACAGGAACAGTAAAAAAAGGCCCAGTGCCAAAATGAAGCGCCGGTTATGTTCCGCCGATAAAAGCCATAATAAAATGCTGACCAGTAATAATACACCTATCATACCGTAGCCATACCCCGCGAAAAAGTCTCCTATACTCACCGACCGCCCCATAAAATCAAACCGGTTACCAAGCATCCCGTCGATCACTTGTTTCACGGCTGCATTTGGTGCATCTTTCCAGGTCAGTGCACCCATCGTATGCCCAAGCATATGCAGCAGCATAATAACGCTCGCTATGCGAAGTAAAATTTTCGGCCTCATTGCTCAGCTTCCTTTTTGTAAAGCTCCATGATCAAACCCCAGCCTTCGTTCATGCTTTCCACAGATTTACCATTGCCCAGCTTGTGCAGGTCCTTATGTTCAAATTTTACACGGGTTGCTTTATGGCCTTCGGGAATAAATTGCGTTACCACTTCCGTAGCCAGGGTCGGGTCGCACTTAAAATCGCCGTTTATCTGCCATATCAGCACAAACAGGTCATAAGGCTGATAAGTTGACACATAGCCAATATTGGCTTCGCTGCCATCGGCATGTTTAGAATACCATCGCCCATGGACGCGTGGTTCTACCACAATTCCGGTCATTTCCGCGCTGCCGATATGGTGTGTCCGCGGCCACCACTTATCCATTTGTTCCGTAAAAACCTTAAATGCCGTTTCCTGGGTGGCCTCTACCACGAACTCCTTTTTGACAGAAGTTAAGCTGATCGTTTCCATATTCATTCGTGTTTATTATTTTCTTTTTCGGTGTTTTCAGCAATTCTTTTGAAATTGGCGAGCGCTTCGTCCCAAAATTTGTCCAGGTATTCCCGCATCACCAATATCCCTTCGCGGTCCACTTCGTAAAAGTTTTTTGCGCCGCTGGTTTTAATGTTGATGAGTTTGGCCTCCCTCAGCACTTTAAGGTGTTGCGACACTGCCGGCCGGCTCACAGGCAAACCATCGGCAATATCTACCACTGCCAAAGGCCGATGGCGTAATTTCTCAAATATCGCCCGGCGCGTCGGGTCGCCCAGGGCGTTGAATGCTCTCTCGCTTGCGCTCATAAATTTCCCAAATGGTAAGCATAAACTTACCGTAAGTACAAACTTACCAATAAAAATAAAAAATGCAACTTTTTAAATAGTTTTTTTATTTGTCATTTTTTCATTCCGAATTCTATAAATCTTTCCCAACACGATATAACAGGGAAGTGCCTGGCTGAACCGACATTTGTTCTATCAAATAATTAAAAAAAAGATCATGAAATCAGAAATCAAAGTGAGCGAAATATCTCAGAAAAACGGACAAAAATGTTCAAACCCAAATTGCACTTGCCAAAATTGCACCTGCGGCGATAACTGTACCTGTAAAAATTGCAAGTAATAATACTTTTAAATTGAGCAAACAGCCGCTCCGCTCCCGGGGCGGCTATTTTATTAAGTTGCCCCACGAGACCTGTTCCTTCAAATTAAATTGAACCGGCAATAAAAAAGCCGTATTTTCCGGTTATCTTCATTCACATTATCAGCTATTGAAGTATTATATTAAAAATATGGTTTGCCTGCGCTGCATTAAAGCGGTAGAAGGAATCCTGAAAAAACTGGATGCCAGCATAGCGGACATTCGCCTTGGCGAAGTGTTGCTAACCCAACCGCTTTCTCCCGGCGCAACCGAACAATTCCGGTATCAACTGTCGCAAGCTGGTTTTGAATTACTGGACGACAGCCGCAGCCAACTGATCGTGAAGATAAAATCTATTATTGTTGATCATATCCATTACCTGGACGATGAAAAATTCTCCTTCTCTAAAGTGCTGCCACGCGAGCTTAATAAGGAGTACTCACAATTGAGCAAACTATTTTCGGAAACTGAAGGCGTCACCATCGAACATTATGTGATTCAGCAGAAAATAGAAAAAGCTAAGGAGCTGCTTGCCTACAAGCAAATGAACCTGAACGAGATCTCCTATAAATTAGGCTACAGCAGTGTTGCTCATTTATCTGCGCAATTCAAAAAAGTTACCGGGCTAACACCGTCGCAATTCAAAACACAAGGCATCCACCTGCGCAAATCACTCGACCACATTTAGCTGGCTGTAGCTCATTTTCCCTCTTCTTTTTTCCGGTCCTTATTCCACCCTATCTTGATCTTCCCGGTCGAGTCGGACGTTGCGCGGATGTGCAGCACAATGCCCTTGTACCTTTTCTTTTCCAGCTTGGCCTGGTTGGTAATGGTGGTGTCGTTCTTGGGGTTGCGCAATGGCACGTCCAGCGCCAGGTCGGTGCCGCCGTTAAGGCCGTACACTCCAGCCACATCCATATTCAGTACGCTCGAACTGAATTTTAAAGGATAAACCGTTATTTTATCGCCGTGCACATCAAACCGCCCGTTCAGTTCGCGTACCTGGATATTTTTAAGGTCGCGGCGCGGAAAAGCAAATTTAGCCAGGCTGCCTATAGGGTTAAAATCCACCAGGGCACCGTCCTGCAGGTTCAGATCGAGCGTGCCGTTGATAGATTTAGGCATCAATTTACCCTGGTCGGACATGGAAGCCGTTATCTGTGTTTTAGCTGATAAATAGCCTTTCAGGTTGTCAGCGGTAAAATCCTTAAGACCAAAGTTATCGAAAGCGCCAAAAAACTCCCGGATATTTACATGGCTTATTACCGTGTTCAGGTCGAGCTGGTTTGATTTCCGTCCTTTGGCCACCGCTCCGTTCAGTTTCAAAAACCCATCCGCATGTTTCAGCCCGGCGTTCTGAATAACAACCTTATCTTCCGACGTCAGCACTTCAGCATGCACATCCGTCGCTACAAATTTTTTGTAATAAATCTTATCAACTTTTAAATGCATATCCACACGCGACTTTTGCAATACGGTATTTAACTGATCAACCACATTGCCGCTATTGCCATCATCTGTTGCCTGTCCCTGCCCGCCACCATCCTGCACGTTACCACTAATAACGCCCATAAATTCGCCCAGGTAAAGCTGGGGGCTGTTTATATCGCAGTTTATTACTATTTTTTGCGGAGCGCTGTAATACAGGTTCATAAAATTATTAACCCTTCCCTCCATGCTCACCACGCTTTTACCGCTTTGCAAGCGAATGTTGCGCAGCAAAAGATCGTTGTTTTTGATAAGCAGCGAAATGGAACTATTCTCAAAGCTGATGTTTTCGGGCAAATATTTAAAATCGGCGTTCCTTAAGATGATGCTGCCGGCCACAGTTGGTTTGTTGAGCCGGTAATTCACTATATCACCTTTGTAGTGCAAGTGCATAATGGCCCTGCCGCGCGTAAATCTTGCTACGCTTCGCCCCATGATCTCGTTTGCATAAGCCAGCGGGAAATCGGCATTAAAATCACCGGCCGCCACGGGCGTGGTCAGGTTGATGATGTCGCCTTCAGCCATCCAAAACGGCATGTGTCGGTAAGTGCCCTTGAATTCCACCAGCCTGATGACGGAGTTATCATCGCTAAATCCCTTCCCCTTTTCGTATTCATTGCTGAACACCCCGCCAAAGCTGCAATTTTCTATAGTTCCGCCGGGTGTTATTACCGTATTGTCTTTCACCGTGGCCGTAACGTACAACGACGGGTCGCCGCCACCGGCAAAGCTGCCCGAAATAATTCCCCTAACAGCAATTGGCTTTGTGATATTAAACTGATCGAGTTTTTTTTGAATGTTGGCCGAAAGGAGTGCCGATATACGCCTCCACATAGCCTTGTCGTTCTCCAGGTGGATGGTAAAGCTCGAAGGCTTGTTCAGTGTTTGAAAGACGGCGCTTACTACAAACGAATCGTCGGCAATATCCAGCGAGGGCGATCTTACCCACAGTCTGCCCGTCTCGCTGTTGTAACCGGCTGCCAGGTCGCCTTCTAATACTTTATTTTTTATAAAGCTACCGTTCTTCGTATTAAATGCCATGCTTTTTGCCGTCACATCCATGTGAAAAGCGGCATTCCATCCCGTATCGGGGTTGCTCATCGTACCGTTCAGCCGGTTGGCGATAAAGTCAAACCGCTTTTTCTTCTGCAGGTCCTCTACTATAAAATTCACATTGGTTAACGAAAACCTCCCCAACTGTGAATCGTAATTATTAGTTGATGATGCTTCCTTCTTTTTGGGCTGCCCGCTCCTGAAAACAGAACGATTACTGTAACCGGTGCTATCCGTAAACAAATCGACAGCGGCATTGCTGATGTCAATATGATTAATATCAAGACTGCCTGTTAGCAATGGCCATGCTTTTACGGATATCGAAAAGTCTTTGGCGTCGAGCAGGGTGCGGTGATGTTCGGCAAAACGCTTATCGCGGATCAGAACATTTTTAAGGCCGAGCGAGATATTAGGGAAATGCTGAAAAAAATTAGGCTTCATATCACCTATGATGATCGTGCCGTCGAATTTGGTATTCAGTTCGTCGTTTACCAGTTTTAAAACCTTACTCTTATTATGTGTAATGTACCACAGGCTGCCAAAAAAAAGCAGGGCAATAACCACAACTAACGCTGCAATTACCTTCAAAACTATTTTTAATACGCGTGGCATAAAGCTTATTACAAAGTACGATTTATTGTCTTTTGTTTTAATCACGCCGGTCTCAAAGTCGTTACAAAGTCTAAGCCGGCCTGCCATCTTGCCTGAAACATAGCGAGGATCACGGCCAATAATGACCCGGATCACTTAATCCCACCCGCGACAGCCTCATCTTTGTACTATCATCAGTTATTAACATTAAACATACCATTATGGAGACGTTAGTATATCAGCCAAAAGAAAAATCGCCTGAAGTAACCTTCGACGGAACGATGCACGCATTGGTTTACCACGGGCCGGGAAAGAAAGCGTGGGAAGAAAAACCATTGCCTGTGATAAAAAAACCTACGGATGCAATAGTAAAGATCCTTAAAACAACTATTTGCGGTACCGACCTGCATATTATGAAAGGCGATGTGCCCGAAGTTACCGACGGCAGGATCATCGGCCATGAAGGTGTGGGCATTGTAGAAGAAACCGGCAGCGCAGTAGGTAATTTTAAAAAGGGCGACCATGTGCTTATTTCATGTATTACTTCGTGCGGCAAGTGTGAGTATTGCAAAAAAGGCATGTATTCGCATTGTGAAGATGGCGGCTGGATACTGGGCCACCTGATAGATGGTACACAGGCCGAATATGTAAGGATACCACATGCCGATAATAGTTTATACCCCATCCCCGCAGGCGCCGATGAGGAAGCGCTGGTAATGCTGAGCGATATTTTACCGACAGGTTTCGAATGCGGCGTATTGAATGGCGAGGTTAAACCAGGCGATACAGTAGCCATTGTGGGCTCAGGGCCGATAGGTTTAGCTGCCTTGCTTACCGCACAATTTTATTCTCCGGGCGAAATTATTATGATAGACCCGGATGATAACAGGCTGAACGTAGCCAAAACCTTTGGCGCCACGCAGCTGATAAACAACAGCACCGAAAATGTATTGGAGCGTATCAAACAGCTTACCGGAGGCAAAGGTGTTGATACGGCAATTGAGGCGGTGGGCATACCGGTAACGTTTGAGCTATGTACCGAAATTATCGCGCCGGGCGGTCATGTTGCCAATATCGGGGTTCATGGCAAAAGCGCGACGCTGCATCTCGAATCGCTTTGGGCAAAAAATATCACCATCACCACACGGCTGGTGGATACCGTGACCACGCCGATGCTGTTAAAAACCGTAAAATCGAACAAATTACAACCCAGCAAGCTCATCACGCATCATTTCCGGCTCGACCAGGTGATGGATGCTTACGAAACCTTCGGCAACGCCGCCAAAGAAAAGGCGCTGAAGGTGATACTGACCAACGAAAATTGATTTTGTTTTGAGGTAAAGAACAGATCATGGAAGGCCCTCCCGGAGAAATTCCGGGGGGCTTTTTGCGTTATGATTCTTATATTTAACCACCAATTACCATCTTCATGAAAAAACTTATCCTGCTATTTTTGCTGCTGAATCTGGCAGCCCGGGCCCAGCAAAAAATCACATGGCCAAAACATGCGAAAGCCTGCATTGTGCTTACCTACGATGATGCCATAGCATCCCAATTGGACATCGCTATCCCGCAGTTGGATTCGGCGGGACTAAAGGGTACTTTCTTTCTTACCGGCGAGATCAACAGTATTACTATCCCACGCTGGCACAAAGCAAGTAAAGAAGGGCATGAACTGGCTAACCACACCCTGTTCCACCCTTGCCTCAGCGGTGAGGACAACCCTGTGGCATCAAATCATTATACGGCGCACCAGATCATTCATGAAATGGAAATAATGAACCATTTGCTTTACGCGGTCGACGGTAAAAGCAGTTATACGTATGCTTATCCCTGTACCGAAACAAGCGTAGGCGGCAAAGATTATGTTGATTCTATCCGGAAATATGGCACCGTCCGGTATGCCCGCATCGGAGGCGACACCAATGCCATTATAACCGATTTCAAAAGCCTCGACCCGCTGAAAGTCCCTTCTTATGGTTTGGAGCAGGGAACGCCCGGCGAAAAACTGATCGAATTTGTAAAAAAAGTAGAGCAGAGCGGGGGCATGGGCATTTTTATGTTCCATGGCATAGGCGGAGACTATATCACAACATCTGCAGAGGCACATCGTGAATTACTGAACTATCTCAAAGAAAATAAAAAGGACATTTGGGTAACCACTTTTAAGGAAGCAATGGATTACGCAGAGAAAAACAAGTAACAGCCTCGCCTGGATCTTCTCCAAAGTAGAGAACTTTGATCTGCAGATACGATATTTTCTTTTTTTAAGCCCTTCTTCTTTGGAGAAGGGTTGGGATGAGGCAGCCCCCTATTCGCCCGACCGTTCCCTGATCTCGCGTTCGAGAGTAACAAATTTTTTGCGCAGATCGGCAATGGTAGCAATTTTGGTAAGCTGGTTGGCTATACCATCATCATAGTTATAGTTATTCAGTAACAGTTTTCGAATCTTCAATTGAATTTCACTTGCTTCCTTTTGCAATTCGGCCAGTGTCTTCATCCTGTTTTCAAACATTCCGGGGGTAGTCTATATTACTGAACAGCAAATTCGGTAACATTCCGATAATATTCAGCAATGAGTTATCCACAGTTCGTCTTTTGAGCGGCGATAACCGCCTGCTTTTTACCCAAATACAGATTCATGCTGATAAAATACCCTGTGGAAAACAACTTTGGTCAGCCCTGGATTTTTATTATTTGCCGGTCCTGGACCTTTGATAATAATAACACCATGCACGTAGCGCCAATAATGGCAAACATCATATCCGACTGTGTATCCCATATATCGCCCTGCGTCCCCAGGAACGAATCGCCCGCCGAACCTGAGGTAACTGATACCAGCCATTCCAGCAATTCGTACAATACGCTGATAGTGGCGCAAACGCAAATAGCAAGGAAAGCGATCCATCCTTTTCTTTGGATGATCTGCCGGCGGACAAATATCTCCCTTATGATCATGGCCGGCACAAAGCCCTGGAAAAAGTGGCCCACTTTGTCGTAGTTATTCCGCGTTTGATGGAGCACGTCACGTATCCAATCAAATGCCGGTACCATGGCATAAGTATAATGCCCGCCGATAAAGTACATAGCAATGCAGCAGGATAAACACGTAAGTAAGGTAAGTGAACCTGAAATATTTAAACGTAACCACCAGCACCAGGAAACCCAGTATCGCCGGGAAAACTTCAAGTACCCAGGTAAAATAGTCGTGTGGCTGTATTGCTGAAATGACGAGTCCGGCAAAAAAAAGGATAACCAGGGTTAGGTATTTATTCATATCACAAGATAGTAAAAACTTTCACCGACCCAATCCCGCCGTTCACCGGGAATTTTTATTTCTTTACAAAGTAGGGCTTCCTGGCGTAACACTGGGACTGTAGTTTTGGATCATGTTAAAACGCAAAGCCATGAATTACGAGTCTACAGTGATACCCAATGAGGAAGATATGGTGTTCCTGAATTCAGTTTTCAGCAACATCGAAAAAACTATCCTGTCAAAAGATTTCAAGGGCGGGCACATTACCAATGTATTTGGCAATACCGAACTGGACTTTACCAATGCCGACATTACCGGCCATGCGGTGCTCGACCTTTCATTGGCTTTCGGCGCCATTAGTATTACTGTTCCCTGCGACTGGCGGGTAGAAACCGATCTTAGCCAGGTGCTGGCTTCGGTTGACGATTACCGCAACAATATTTACAAAACCCGCAATTCCGACAAGTTGTTAATGATCAAAGGCAGCTCGGTTTGCTCCAATGTCGAGATACAGCACAATTGCTGAATTTATCTTCAAATCATTACTACAAGACGTTGCCCGCTCGGTACATCAAGGCTCCAGAGTTTGGCAATATCTACCAGTTCAACTTCAATCGTTTCAACTTTAAGTTTTCTTTCGGCCGCTAACTGAAACATTTCGGGAAGTATTTCTGTGAATAGCAGTCCAACTTGTTGCTTTGACCAGGCACCGAGACCTGATCCCGTTAATGTGATATTCACACTTCTCATAGTTGCTGCCGACAATTGGACCAAGTCCCCGGCTATGCTGCCAACCGATACATACCTTATCCTGTTTGTATATGAGCCGTCACCCTTCAAACACTCAAAAATTATTTCCGCAGTATGCCCCCAAAGGTAATCGATAACAATATCAATTGGAGTTTGATCATGAATGGCCTTAAGCTGCGCTTTTAATTGATCATCATGCTGCGCAACCGAAATAATTTCGTCAGCCCCGAGCGTAGTCAGGCTTATAAGCGATTGCTGATTCCGACCAGTAACAATAACTTTCTTAGCGCCGTAATGTTTGGCGATCTGCACCGCAACACGACCGGTAAAACCCGTAGCGCCATTGACCAGCACCACATCGCCGGGCTGAATGCCTGCTTTGAACCGTAATCCCATTGCCGCGCCGATAACCGCATTAGGCAATGCCGCTGCAATGGAATCTTCAAGTTCATCGGGCAATTTTACTATCCTGCTTTTATTAATGATCGCTTTTTCAGCCATCATTCCGCTAACGGCCATACCATATACTCGCGTTCCATCTTCAAGCAGGCAAACGCCATCACCGCCCGGTACTTGCCCGTTCGCAGCAGACACATTGCTTGAATAATGTTCTCCGTTAGCGCGTCCCTTGTCAAAGTGCTTAATGGCTACTGCCTTTACGGTCACTAAAATCTCGTCATTATTTCGGGTCGACGGCTCGGGATACTCAACATATTGGGGTAATCCCCCTTTTCCAAATATTACAGCTGCTTTCATTTCTTTTCCTTTGATGAAAGCAAAAGTAGACCATAGTATGATGCGTAGACGATAACATATGTTATCAAGTTCAGAAATGTGATTTGCCTTTAGCCAGTTTGCTTTTAATACGGCTTAAGTGTACTGTACTTACTCCCAGGTACGATGCAATATAGTGCTGAGGCACACGCCGGACGATATGGGGCCTTTCGCTCAGCAATTTTTGATAGCGTTCTTCAGGCGTATCACGAATAAAAGAGACAAATTCATTGATATAGTGGGTCTGCCGTTTGGCGGATATTTGCAGTATCATCTGCACAAAATCCTGTTCATCGCTCAATTCATCCAATAACCGGGTAACGTATTGCTTAGGCAATAACCAAACAACAGAAGGCTCTATCGTTTCTATCGTGAACTGGCTTGGCGAATCGTTAACAAAGCTCTCGAAAGAAGTGAGGCCTTCATTTTCAAAAAAGAATTGCACTGTCTTATCATCCCCATTATTGTTAAAAAACAGTCTTACGCAGCCTTTTTCAATAAAAATATAGTTTTGTGACACTTTGCCCTCTTCAAGCAACAATGTTTTTGTTTTTACCTCAAGCTTCTGCTGAAATTCCAGATATTTATCCAGAAATGGGTTTAGTCGGGAAAATTGATCTCTGAAATGAAAAAGCATAGCTTGGGCGATAGTTATGCTAAGATAAGTTCGTTAATGAAAAAAGTCAGATATTTTAATTATAAATCCAGTCTTAATTATACCTACTCTCAAACCCCAGGTCCTTTAACCCCTTCTTTATTTCCGGGCAGTTCATAAACAGTTTCCATATCAGTCCCGTGCGGTAGTTTTCTATCATCACTACGATCGGCCCCTGGTCTATGGCCAGGTGGGTTTTGGCGTACCAGTTATGCGTTTCGCTGAAACCGTCGGCAAAGCCGTACGGACCCCATATTTTGCCGCCCAGGTCATAGTAAAAATGCTTAAGCGCCTGCATGGAGTATTCGGGCGTGTAGGGGAACGATGATAACGCCGCCGTCGGCTGAATTACCCCGCGATCATCCTCGGGGCAGTGTGCCACGTAGCCTTTCCAACTGTCGCCCGCTGTAAGGCCCCAGCAGTTGGCGCCATAACCCTTAAATTTCTTAGGGTTTTCGATACAGTAAGCCCGGTTGATAAGGGTATGGTTTTTAACTTGTTCGGCATAATTTATGCCATGGTCGTCCTTCAAACCGTTCGGGTCGATACCCATATAGGTATATTGCTCAAAAAACAGCGGCCCTCCCTTCTCATAATTACCAAGCGGAAGTTTTATCCCGTAATACGATTTTCCATTCTTCCAGCCGCCGCTTTTAACCCAGGAGTTTTCATATAATTCTTTTGATATCGGGTGCGTTTCGGAAGAGGCAGCGACGATATAAGTGATCAATGCCTCGTCGTACCCAAATACCGGGAAGTTCATATCAAAATCGTTCCGTGGGCTCCAATGCCAGTAAAGTGCCTTGTTGTCGCCTTTGCTGTGCCAGTTCCAGTCGGCATCGCGCCACATTTCTGCTACGCGGTTGCGAAAGTATTTTTCAAGCGGAACATCTTTATTGAAATATTCCCTTGCAGTAAGCAGCCCCATAAACAGGTAGGATGTTTCCACAATATCGGCGCCGTCGTCCAACCGACCGAAAGGTATGGTCTTGCCTGTTACCCCGTTCATAAAGTGCGGATAAATACCGTGATAGCAATCTGCCTTCGCTAAAAAATCGACGATCTTCACCAAACGTTTCAAAGCGGTATCGCGGCCTATCCAGCCACGGTTCACTGCAACTACGGTGGCCATTATGCCAAAACCGCTGCCGCCTATGGCGCAGGCTTCGGGGCCGAATGTTCCCTTACTGAAATTTGGCACATCGTCAGCCTCATTGATATAGTCCCAGTAATATTGCGCGCGCACAGTATTGTCGCGCTCCCGTGCCAGGCCGCTGACCGGGTGACCGAAATCCCAGAAATACCGGAATGTTTGCCGCTGAACGATATCCAGTAAAACAGAATCGGGAATATTTTTGACAATTCCCACAGGCGCAATGGTCGCCTTGGAAGGTTGCAGTTTTTCCTTAACAGGATGTTGTGCGAAAGACGGCAAGCCGGATAAAACGCCGAGCAGCAGAAGGGACAAAAAGCGAAACATAGTATAGCGGGTTTACCCGGCTAAGGTATAATAATCGGCCCGTTAATTCAAAGGAACCAATTAATGTACCGCATTTGTTGCTTTCGCTACCGCGATCTTGGAGTCAGCTGTGCCATAATAGATATACCAGGCACCGTTAAATTGAGTCAGCCCCTCTAAAAAACAAACCTGCCCAACCTGGCCGGTTATCTCATAAGGTTTCTCCGGCTTTATAAAATAATGGCTCATGCGGTGCAGTATTTTGGAAGGGTCATTTTTGTCGAACAAAACCTGGCCCGCTGAATACGTTCCGGCAGGCAATGATCTGTCGCCACCCGTGGTTAAGTTCTTGCTGTTATAGATCAGTAAAATACCTTTTTCAGTTATCATGGCGGGCGGCCCCGACTCAACCAGGTCGCTGTCAAATTTTCCGCTGCGGGTTGGCAATATAACTTTCAGATCGGGTACCGTAAGCGCAGCATCGCGTAAAGGCACCAGCGGGTGTTCGCCCTTTTTCATTTCAATGGGCGTCCAATTGATAAGGTCGGTTGAAGTTGCGCCGAATATTTGCGTATCGCCCCAATACATCCAGTATTTCCCGTTTATCCTGGTGGCTATGGCCTGTCCATTAACATATTTTGAAACAATCGAACCCGATTTGGCCCACTTGTTAAGGTATTTACCATGATATGCTTTGCTAAATACGTTCCCATATTTTTTCCAATGCAAAAGATCTTTCGATGTGGCTATAAAAAGCCGGGCCAGCTTTCCATCGTACGCAGTATAGGTCATATAATAAACACCCTTATCGTCCCTTACTATCCTGGGGTCTTCGCAGCCGCCTTCCCACTCCTGTGGCTTTTGGGCATCGTTATCCGGGTAAAAAACAGGTTCAGGCGACCGCTTAAAATGAACCGCATCCGTGCTAACAGCCAAACCGATACGCGATGTACCGGCTTTATCCTGTGCGCGGTAAAGCATATAAACTTTCCCGTTGCGGGTAACAATCGCGGGGTTAAAAACATCCTTTTCTTCCCACGCTACTTTGGCTTTCCGTATCGGGTCGATAAAAGTACCTGTACCAGGACCGAGAATAGGATTTGCTTTATCCAGTTTTACAAAAGGAATCAACGCCCACGAACCGGCGGTATCTTTTTGGGTAACAGGGTTAGCAACAGCCCTGCGATGTGATGGTTTTGCTGTATAGGTATTGATCGACAATACAACCAGGCAAAGGAATAATAACGGTTTGAGCATTGGGTGATCCTTAAAAAGCAAAGGTAGCCAATCGCTGGCTACCTTATAACTAAACCAATTTTACATACACACAATCTGTTGAGTAACTGAGTGTAATATAAAATTACGACTAATATTATTCGGTGTACGCCATTAGTGACCGGTACAAAATTTTTATAATAAAAATATAAATAAAATTAACAAAAATACAAGTTAACTATCTGTAAATTAAATGATTATAAATACTTAAAAATCTAAAAATATAGAGACATTTTAATTATTGGTCAAATTTCGGCCTATTTCTTCATCACCAGTTTGGTTGCTACCGAATCACCCACTATTCTTCCAAACTTATTTGATATAACACAGGAGTTATGAAAGTGTATTCCGCCGTAAAATCTTGACCATGCTGTTTCGTTTGCAGCGTCCCTGAACGACTTAAACGAGCGGTTCTTGATACCGAATTGGAGCTCCGAAGTATCGGTGTAAGCCACATTATCTCCTAAAACGCTGGTCAGCGCCTCGGCTGCCGAGGCAGATATGGTGCAATGGCCGCAGGTATATTCCGGGAACGGCGGCGTTTGCAGGTGAGGGCGCCAGTTTGCATCAAAATATTTATCGATGATAGTTTCGGGTCTAACGGTCTTATACACATATTTCGCTGCCCACGATTCGATAAACCCATCAAACAAAGCAATGGAAGTTTTTGCATAGGCACATACAGTTGTGTTGAAATCGGCATGTACCTTTTGCGCGCCAATTCCCACGATGCTTAGCCAATGCCCCGGAGGCGAAAACTTTTTGGTAATAAACATCACATGGCCAGATACGTTCATCTTTTGAGGATTATCATCCCAAAAATCAGCGTTATGTATCTGGTCTTTGGTCAGGCTGTCGCCGGTATTTTTGATATACATTACCTCTTTATAATAAAAACTGTTTTTATCGGTGATGTTGAATACTGGGGGCGGTGGCACTTTATATTGTTTGGCGTTGCTCATTACCATTGTTCTTATTTCGCCCCAGTGCGGCTCAACTGCTTCAAAATATCCCGGCGGGGTAGGTACCCAGCGCCAGGCCGAGTCGTTAATAGCGAATTTGGACATCGTCCGGGTTTGTGAATAATTATCGCCTTTGCTCCAGGTCAAAATTGATGTGGCAACATCTTTGGCAAAATTCTCGGAGTTGGTCATCATATCCGAAGGCATTCCATGGTCGACCGCGATCTTATGCAGGCTGTCGGTATAAAACTTCAGGCTCCCTTCAGGGAAAGTTACGGCCTCGCCCACCCTGCAAAATGCCAGCAGTGATGCGTATTCATAATCTATTGCCTCATCTTTACCAGGTTTTGCCACTTCTTTAAAACCATTCAACTGCCCTACCAGTGATTTGTAGTGTTCGGGATCTCCTGCTGCAATAACCTCATAACCCGCTACGCAGGCATAGGCATAGTTGCGCGAAGCAACGGGTGGTGAAAAATTGTTACCCATAACTACATCGTTCAATGCAAAAACAGTGCGGCTGTATAGCGTTGGGTCGTGCAGTATTTTTTGATAATCAGCTTTCTTACACGATGTAAAAAGCAAACCGGCTGCGGCAAAAATTAACAAATAGCGTTTCATTTTATTTATTCTTTGGATCATTTAACAATATAGGTCTTTTTATCAGGGCCAACCCCGGTTATGGTAAGCGATTTCCATTTAGCCGGGAGCTTGCTTTTGATTTGGACAATACCCTTGTCCGTTATATCCAGCCCGCCGAATCCCATCAGCATGCTTTGGATAATACCGCCAGCGCCTGTTGCGAAGTATGGGTTTGTTCCGCCCTTGGTTTCGGCTATCACCCTAAAGGGTGGGTTCAGGTTGGGTTCATAAGCGTCTTTGAAAAAGTGGTAGGCTTTGTCGCCATCACCCAGCCGCGCATAAAGCAGGGCAAAAACTGCCTGGGTCATTGCCGGCGTACCTTCGTTAGGTACGCGGGTTTCATAATATTCAAGGTCCTTCTTTATTTGTGCAGGTTCGGTTATGGTTTTTAAAGGATAAGCCAGCAGGTTTACATCGGCCTGTTTGATACCCTCGCCATTGTAGGCGGCAAATTCTTTAGTTACCCCATCAGGAAATTTAAGTATGGGGATATTATCCGCAACCACCTGCCAACCAGGATCGGCTTTCAGGCCAAGTACTTTGGCAGCTTCGGTGGCAAATTGCAGATTCGCTTTAGCGGCAGCGTTGGTGAAGGCATTGTTGTCAACATTTTCGGCCCATTCGTCAGCGGCTACTACGTCTTTAATATCATAATGGCCCGGTCCGTTGCGTTCAACGCGGCTCGCCCAAAAGTCGGCTGTGGCAGATAGTATCGGCCAGCCTTTTTCCTGCAGCCATTGCTTATCCTGGGTTACACAATAATATTTCCACGCCGCTAAAGCTACATCGGCAGTAATATGATGTTCGAAAGGCCCGCTCAACGCCCAAACCGGGGTTTCCTCTACCCCGCTGTCAGCGCTTTCCCAAGGGAACATGGCGCCCTTGTAGCCATGTGCAAAGGCGTTTTGCTTTGCCATCGCCAGCCGCTGAAAACGGTATTCCACCATCGACTTAGCAATATCAGGATGTAATACCAATACGGCCGGGAACATCCAAAGGTCGGCGTCCCAAAAAACATGGCCATTGTAACCCAATCCCGATAATCCCATCGGCGAAGGCGAATAAGCAGTCCCTGCGCGCGAGAATGAATACAAATGATACAGCATGCTATGCACATCCTGCTGCGCCTGCCGGTCGCCGTCAATTTTGATGTCGCTTTTCCAAAGCTCGTCCCAGGCCTGTTTATGGTATTGTATCAACCTGTCGCGGCCCTCCAGCTTGGCAAACATGGTCAGTCGCTCTGCCTGGTTCAGCGGGTCTGCATCGTGCGCCGAAGTAATAGACGAGCCCGCAACCGCATACTGGTAAGTTTGCCCGGCAGCAATCGCCTTGCTGAATTTCATCAGGTGCATGTTGTTATCCCACATTTCGTGGATCACCCTTGGTTCCTGTCCATGCTGCTCGTTAAACAAAAAAGTATTGGACGCACATAATTGTAATTTGCCTGTCGGGCTTTTCGCCGTCGAGGTAAGCAAACTTATGGTCACATGCGGCCGGTCTATCTCGTTATAATAATTCTGAACGTCCTTTAGAGCATCTGGTGCCTCCATCACGCTGGCCGCTGTTATTTTTATAGGTTTTTTGGCGATCACCGAGATATCCATCAAAACCGTGAACGGCAAATTGCGCAGCGAATAGTAAGTGTATTTAACGGTGGCCTCATCGCCAAAATCAAAACTGGTTGTAAATGCAGCGTGCTGCATGTCCAGTTCCTGCCTGAAATTGCTGATGTTTTTTGCGTCGATGCGCTTGCCATCGATCTCGAGATAGCTGTTGAGCAGGTTAAAACTATTCAGGAAATTGCTTACCCGCCCGCGCCCGTACAGATCATAAGCGCCGGCCAATACCACGTTTTTTACCTTAAACGGCTCTGGTGACGATACAATACCTATCATGCCATTAGCCACGGTGATACCATAATAATTTGCCGGGTCAATTTTATCTGCTTTTATTATCCATTCATCCTGGGCATTTGCCATTGTGCTGAAGAAAAGGCAGACGCCACATAACCCTAAATACAATTTATTCATCTTTAATTATTTATCTGTCGGAAAAATTTAAGCGGTTTATTATTAAATGCGACGACATACACCATTCCGTTTGCCGTTTTTAAAGGTTTAATATCGCGCACCTCGCCGCGCAGCAGAAAGCCGGACGAAACAGGCGACAACGCCGTCAAATTTTTATTATTATCCAAAAGCATCGCATCGCCATAGTCGGCATCATACCTGCCTTCGTAAGGCACTACGCCACTAAAGTTACCGCCGGCAAGCAGCCCTTTTTTATTGCCGGTTAACGTTGCGAAGCCGAAAAGCGGCGAACACTGCGCCGAAGCAGGGAATGCTTTGAATGCAAAATTACCATTCCCTTTGTTGTAAAACACTCCTGACTCAAATGAATTGACTATCAACGGTTTGACCTCTTTCAGCGAGTCGCCAAAGACCTGCCCGACAGTTTTTCCGGCAAAGTCATGATAGTACAGGAATTTCTTCTTGATCATTGGCACCTGTTTTTCAATATCTCCCTTGCCCAGGAAAGTATAATCCTGTTGCCCGATACTGTAAGTCATCAAGGGGTCGATAGTACCGTTCTTATCAATATCCGCCAGGTACAGTTTAACCGGGTCGGCGCTAGTCGGTTTCAGTTTAGAGTTCAGCCCATAATTACCTGCAATAATGTCAATCTTACCGTCGCCGTCCACATCTGCAAGCTGAACACGTTGCCACCAGCCTGATAAATTATCCATTCCTGAATTATGTTGCAGAACAAAATGCCCGTTTTTATTCATAAAAACCTTTACCGGCATCCATTCACCCGCTACCACCAGGTCGGGCCAGCCGTCGTTGTCCAGGTCGGCAAAAGCCGCCGAACGTATCATACCCGCCTGCTGCAATTCATCCGGTATTTTGACTGCCTTGAAATGGCCAGTTTTATCGTTCATCAACAGGTACGAGCCAGGCATCTTTCCGAAACCGAAACCGGCGGTGGCACCTGCCACAAATATATCAGGGTACCCGTCGTGATCGACATCGGCAACAGCAACCGCAGCCTTGTTAAAAGGCATAATCGGGATATTATCCGATCGTTTGAAATGGCCCTTACCGTCGTTCAGGTACAGGCGGTCGGCAAGCACAGGTGCGCCATCGCGCAGTTCACTACCACCGCTTGCCACATACAGGTCGGGGCTGCCATCTTTATTTACATCAACAAAAACAGCGTCAACATCTTCACTGGCTGCATCCTTTACAAGGTCGGGCTGCGCTGATTGGGCAAAGCCGCCGCCCGGTTTTTGAATTAATAATACCCCCGGCTGATCCTTCCCGCCGCAAACATAAAAATCATCAAGGCCATCATGGTTAACGTCAGTAACGGCAACGCGCGGTCCCTCTCTCGATAGCATGTGAGGTATTAGCGGCTGCTGGTTGAAATCGACAAAATCATCCTCGCGGTGCGACCAATTGACATGCATCTCGGTAGTGACATCTTTAAATGCCGGGGCGGGCGGCGGGAAAAACTTACTATAGTTGAATTGCCCACCGGCATTTTTTTCTTCGATCTTAAGCAACTGGCCGGCCTTTACATTTTTGACAACCTGGTACGACTGGTTTGGCCAGACGATGAGCAGGCTGTCGATATTTTTATTACTGCCCAGCCCGAAGTGCAGTTTTGGTTCAACCGACGACTGGAAACCACGGGTCAGCATCAACTGCTCATATTGCATCTGCTTTCCACAAAAAACGTAGGCCTTTACTCCAATGCCGAAAACGTTATCCGGGTTACCGGCGAATTTTAACTCGAGGTAGCGACTATTTGTCGCGACATTTTTATAGATACAGGCTGCATGGTTCAGGTTATTGGTTACCAGGTCCTGATGACCGTCGTTGTTCAGATCGGCGTAAACTGCCCCGTTGGAAAGCATCGCATCCTTAATGCCCCAAGCTGCACTTTCATCAATGAACTTTTCGCTTTTTGTCCCCCTAAAAATATAACTATGTGATTCGCCCTCAGGCATTTTTGATACTGCTGTGTTATCTAATCCATGCCCGCTCATCAGCATACCCTGTACCGATACGCTGGATATGAAACTAATATAGTCCATATCTGTGGGGCGGCGTTTTATACCGTTCGCCACAAAAAGATCCTTGATACCGTCGTTATCAAAATCGGCCAATAAAGGGCTCCAACTCCAATCGGTAGCGTACACGCCGTCCACCAACCCAACCTCACAAAAGGCCTCGCCGTTACCCAGGTTTTTCTGCAGGCAATTGCGCGAGTACTGGTACTGGAAGCCGCCGCTGGTGATCTTGTATTTATATTGATCGTACGACTCATCGCCCATATAGCTTTTCAGCACTTTCTCATCACCGGGCAGCATGTCGGCCGTTACAATGTCCAACTGGCCATCGTTGTTAAAGTCGGCCATATCATCCCCCATGCTAAAGCGGCTGTAATGATTAAAATGTTTAGCTCCTGATTCGGTGAAGGTACCGTCATGATTATTGATGTAGTAATAATCGTTTTCGTGAAAATCGTTGCCTACATAAATATCTTCCCACCCATCATTATTCACATCTCCTACTGCTACGCCAAGCCCATAACCCAGCGCGCTGCTGTAAATACCCGATCTTTCCGTTACATCTTTAAAATGCCCCTTATCGTTCAGGTACAATTTACTGCCCGCCAGGTTGTTTACCTTACGGCGCAGTGAGGTGTCCCCGTAGGTATCTACCGAGTGGTTCGATTGGTTCAGCAGGTAACAGTCCAGCTTTCCGTCGTGGTTATAATCAAAAAAAACAGCCTGTGTCGAGTAGCCCGAAAAGTCGAGCCCATACTCCGCAGACCGCTCGGTAAAGGTGCCATCATGATTGTTGATATAGAGCATGTTATGCCCTTTAAATTGCAATTTACCGGCTACAGCACAAACATAAATATCAAGGTAACCATCGTTATTCACGTCGGCCATCGTAACGCCGGTGCACCAATCGGCATCTCCTGCAACACCCGCTTTAGCGGTGGCATCCTCAAATTGGTAATTCCCTTTGTTAAGGTATAATTTGTTGCCGCCTTTTTTGTTCGATGTAAAAAACAGGTCGGGCAAGCCGTCGTTGTTAACATCGCCCACGGCGACACCGCCGCCATTATAAAAGTAAAGGTAGTTGAGTATACCGGGATAGTCCTCGTCGGTCAGTTTATTATTAAAGGTGACACCTGTTTTTGTAGAATCGAGCAGCTCGAATAATGCCGGGATGCTATCTTTTTTTTGGCCGCATGAAAACAGGCCGGCGGACATTACAGATAGCAACAGGCAAATCAGGAAATCGTGCTTTCCCCTCCGGATGTTATTAAACCCAGTTATCATTAATATCCTTTTCAAGGCGCGATCACCAGAATAAAATCAAGGAAACGCGGTGAGCGTAAAAGATTATTTTTATATGTGGCAACAGGTATCATCAGGGTAAAATTTTAGGACTTATTTGGTGCCTAAAAATATTGATTAATGCCGAGGAAACCAATTTTCTGAACTTAAAAACAGCGATTTTATAACTCCGACCGGACTTTTTTGTTTATTTTCGATGCCTGCTATCATTAATAAACCCTGATGAAGAAAAAAGTTGTTTTACTGGTATTACTTGCTATTGTTTTAATTGCCTGCTTTATCCCTATCACCGAAGAAAAGACCATTGCGGTCAACGCTTCATTTTTCAATGTTTATCATGTGCTGGCCACTCCCGCAAGGTGGAAAGAATGGCGTTCCGACCTCAGAAAAATACCAAATGCCGATACTGCGAAGATCTCCATTTTTAAAGACACCGGCTCATTCGAAATAAAGTTCACAAACCTATTGTTGAAAGTAAAATCGTCGGACGGTTTATTCAGTGTTGATGACTATTCAAATAATAAAAATGTAACATACAGTTACTACGCCGTACCCGCGAAAGACCCTAAGACAACTATTGTAACGGTTGATAAAAAGATACCCGCGGTGAGTTACCTATTTCAGCATTTTGATGAATCGAGCTTTACCGATACACATGTTAACGACCTGAAAACCTTTATGGAAACCGACAGCCTGAAATATGGCTGTACCATTACCAAAACCCGGGTACCCGAGGCAAACCTTGTTGTTATCAACCAGACCGTGCGGAAAAAAGACAAGTTTGCAGAAGCAGAAAATATGTTCTCCGAACTACAGACATTTGTAAAAAAGCATGGCCTTAAGCAAACTCAACCGGTTATCGCTCAATATTTCGACAAACCGAAAACCGACTCAACCCAGTTGAAAGTTGGGTTATTTATCGACAAAGAGACGGTTTCCGAAAAGAATATTGTTTTTACACGAATGCCTAAGGGCGGGCCACTTTACGTTGCAAAATTCAGCGGGCGGTTTAAGGATCGCATGAAAGTATATACAGGCCTGCAGCAATATTTTACCGATCACCTTTATCAGCAAGCTATTTTGCCGTTTGAATTTTACAGGGATAACAAACTCCCCGTTTCGGAAACCAGCAAGGTGAATATCCAGGTAAATTTCTCGGCTTTCTTTTAATGACTATTTCTGCTTTCTGAATATTTCCAGCGCATCATTGTTGCGGGCGACGATGACGTATTTACCTGTTTTAGTATCAATGTCGGCCGCGTCCCTCACTTCGCCGGTTACGAACAGGCCGCTTTGATATGGCGGAATATAATTGAATCGGCGATTTCCCGCACCCAATAAAGTAACGCCGTAACTGGCATCATATCTGCCCACTTCGGGTTTTACCCCATAAAAGTTGCCACCCAAAAATAAATCCTTTTTACCATCATTGTTGATATCCATAACCAGTATGCTGTAAACAGGCGAGAACTGTGCCCTTGCCGGAAGGGGAGTCATGGTAAATTCTCCCTTACCTTTGTTATAAAATGCGCAGGTTTGCGTCTGGTTTACGGTTAAAACCAGGGCTTTCTCTAATTGCTCGGGCGTAAATATCTCATCGATAGATTTGCCCGCATAAGTATCATACCGCAAAAACTTCTTTTTCATCGCGGGTAATTGCCTTATAATATCGTCGTGGAGGTTAAATGGATAAGCTTTGCCGTCACTCTTATAATAAACGGGGACGCACTCCACCTGGCCGTTGTTATCAAAATCAGAGATATAAATTTTTGCCGGATGTTCGGGATCTGCCTCTATTTTTGAATTAAGGCCGTCATTACCCGCCACCAGGTCGGGCTTTCCGTCGCCATCAAGGTCGGCAACATTCAGGCAGTTCCACCAACCCGACGAGTTGGCTATTTCACCAGTCTTCTTCAATTTACCATCAACATATTTCAGGATAGTTACCGGCATCCAATCACCAACAACCACCAATGAATTTTTGCCCGAGCCATCAATATCCACCCATTGCGCATCGGTTACCATGCCCAGTTTCAGCAAGTCGGGCGACAACGCTGTTATATCCGTGAAATTACCGTGCCCGTCATTCCTCAATAATTTACTTGTCGGTGCAACGCCATATGAGCCAGGTACACTTCGCCCACCGATAAACAAGTCGCCATTATTGCCATTCAGCCTTACACACGATGCATTAATTGATACCAGCGGCCAGCCATTAAATTTGCGCTTGAAGCTTCCTTTGCCATCATTGATATACATGCGGGTCAACAGATTGAGCGAGCCTTCCTTTTCCAGGTTGCCGCCCGAAACCACTACAAGATCCATATCGCCGTCGTGATCGGCATCAAAAAACAAAGCCCCGATATCTTCGCTGAACTTATCCTGCTCAAAAGCCGGCTGGCGTGATTGGATGAAAGTACCGTTGGCCTGCTGGATAAATAATTTAGCGGTATCGCCGGTGGCTCCGCCCATAAAAAAATCCTGCAAGCCATCTCCATTCACATCGGCAACTGCAAGTTTTGGCCCTTCAGTAGATAACATTTTGGGTATAAGCCGTTGATCGTCGAAGTCTTTATAATCGTTTTCTTTGTGCCTGATATCGCCTTTAATGTTTCCTTCGGTTATATTTTTATAATAGCTATTTGTGCCTATACCCACCGGCACATAGGTCAATTTAGCATCCGATTCTTTTAAGTTAAGATTGGTGTTGACATCAATATTTTTCAATACCTGCATTTTCATATCAGACCAGACTACCCGGACACTATCAACTTTTTTTACAGTCCCCAAACCAAAATTCAGCACCGGGTCTACGCTGCTTTCAAAACCGCGTGTCGGCGTTTGCTCCAATAATTGCTGAATGCCGCCTGCGTATATCGTTACCTTCGCCCCAACTCCAAGTGTATTCATGCCGTTGCCTTTCAGCGCCACTTTAAGGTAATGGGCATGGGTACGTTCCGAGGTCATATTTCGGTATATAAAAGCTTCGCCATTTTCATTATTGACCACCAGGTCAAGGTCGCCGTCGCCATCCAAATCACCATAAGCCGAACCATTACTAAAGCTCGGTGTGGTAAATCCAAGCGAAGCTGATTCATTTTTGAACTTCAGATCCTTCTGATTAACAAAGCCATAACTGGTTACCGGGGTTTTGGGCATTTTGTCAAGCAGTTCCTTTGCCTTAAAACCACCATGAATGATCTGATTCCTTACCTGGTCGCTGCTGAAATAGGAAAGGAAATCCTGGTTGGTCAGGTCGCGGCTAATGCCATTGCTCACAAAAATATCCTTCCAGCCATCGTTATTAAAGTCGAAAGAAAGAGCGCCCCAACTCCAGTCGGTGGCATTTACCCCGGCAAAGCAGGCTATCTCGCTAAAAGTGCCGTCGCCATTGTTCAGCTGCAAACAATTAGATGTAAACTGGTGATGATAACTGTTCTTCAGCTTGGCATTATAAATATCGTATTCATCAAATTTCGTCGTAGTTTTCAGGCGGTAATCCCCTTCGGGCAGCATGTCGGTGGTAAATACATCCAGTTTGCCGTCATTATTTATATCCGCCATATCCGACCCCATCGACGCCAGGCTCATGTGCCCTATAGCGCTGCCGCTTATCTCTTTATATTTGCCATCGTGTTGATTGCGGTAAAGGTAGTCGTGTTCGAAAAAATCGTTCGAAACATACATATCATCCCAGCCGGTATTGAACATGTCGCCTATAGTTACCCCCAATCCAAAGCCTATCTCGCTACCGTAAATCCCGGCCTGCGCGCTTATATCAACAAACTTCCCATTGTCGTTCCGGTACAACCGGTCGCCGTTCTTCGTATCGCGAACATTCCGCAGGTCAGGACTGTAGCCGAAGCTTTCGATTGAACGATAACTGTTGTTCAGTACAAAGCAGTCCAGGTCACCATCATGGTCGAAATCAAAAAATATGGCCTGGGTTGATAATCCCTTGTCGGCCAAACCATATTTCTCGGCTTCTTCCTTAAATGTGCCGTCTTTCTGATTAATGTAAAGTTCGTTCGCCCGGTCGGCGCCTCCCAATCCGCCGCTGTTTGATACATAAATATCCAGCCATCCGTCGCCGTTTATATCCACCATCGTAACACCGGTATGCCACCGGCGATAGCCCTTAAGGCCGGCTTTAGCAGTAACGTCTTCAAATTTCCAATCACCTTTGTTGATGTATAATTTATTCTCGCCCTGATTAGCGGTAAAGAAAATGTCCGGTTTGCCATCGTTATTTACATCGCCGATAGCAACACCACCACCATTGTAAAAATTGCGGTAGTTAAATACGTTGTATTCACCATCATCTATAACCTTATTGTCGAAGGTAATACCCGTAGATGATGATGGTTGTAATTGAAAAAGCGGATCGGTAGGTGGCGCCTCACTTTTATTTCGGCACGAAAAGCAAACAAAGGATAGTACAACAGCCAGGAAGAAAAAAAAAGCAGGTTTCATTGGAAAGGCTAATATATAAAATTAAAAATGGAGTAGTAATTTAATACTACTCCATCAATCTCAAATCAGTGTTCTATATTAATCAATTGTATCCTGGGTTTTGGGTCAGGTTTGGATTCTTCTGTCTCGCTTCAGTCGGGATCGGGAACAGTTTGGTATGATTGTCGCCGTCAGCTGCTTTAAACTGTTTCTTATCGCCGAAGTGGCCATAACGGATCAGATCCTCTCTTCTCCAACCCTCCCATGCAAACTCGCGGCCCCTTTCGGACAAAAGACTATCAGCGTTGAACGCGGCGATAGTAAAGTTAGCTACACCGGCTCTCTGCCTTACAGGAGCGGTATAATCTAATGCACCCGCAGCATCGCCCTGGCGCAACAGACATTCAGCTTTCATTAATAGCACGTCTGAGTAGCGGAACAATGCAAAGTCAGCATCCTGGCTCTGGTAGCCCGGGGTAAGCTGCCATTTTTGTTGACGAACGCCATCATATTCGGTAGCGGTATATAAGTTTGATACCTGCGGCCTGAAGTTCAGCACCAGCGAGCTATCGCTGCCACGGGTTGTTAAAGGTGTAACACCGTCTGAAGCATACTGGATACCTTCCTGCCAGCCTGCTTTACGGGCATCAGCATTGCTGAATTTACCGTAGAAGTCGGCATTGGCACAGAAACCATTCCATGGGCCGCCTGTGCTACCCCAGTTGTATTTAGCAGCCTGGTTGTAGTGGAAGCTCATCATCTGTATCTGCAAGCCCTGGGCATAAATGTGGTCATAGGGGATCACAAATATATTCTCGTTATTACCCGAATTGTTTGAACTTGAAAAGTTATCAAGGAAGTTTGCTTGTAGGGTATAACCAGCAGTCATTATTGAGTCGCAATAAGATGAACATGCCTGGTAGCCGCTATTATCAGATGAACCTGTAATAACGTTCTGATTCAGGTAAAGTTTAGCCAGCAGGAAGTAAGCTCCCCATCGGTTAAGGCGACCATACTGTGCACCATCCTGTGTAGGGGTTTTTGTGCTTAATACCGGTCCATTAGTTTTTAACTCTGTTACCAGGAAGTTAAACACATCCGCTGCTGAACTTGTTGCAACCTTACTGGCATCCTGATCGGTGGATGTCAACAGTGGAACATTGCCGAAGTTAGTCACCAACAGGTAATAGAAATAGGCCCGTAAAACTTTAAGCTCAGCAATAGAATATGCTGTGCCATCCGTTTGCGGCAGGCCCTGCAACAGCGAGATAGTGATGTTGATAGAACCAATGGTGTTATAGGCATTGTCCCAAGCACCTGAAATATTACCGTGCGAAGCGGTGTAGGTGTGCAGCCACAACTGCTGCCATACGCCACCGTCGGCCCAGTCACCACCAATGCGGCCAGGTACTATCAGGGCATCGGTAGTTTCTTCAGCCGTAAGTAACATAGCATTGTTGGCGGTCAACCCCTGCAACTGGGTGTAGGTCCCTAATACGATTGACTGGAGGTAGCGCGCACTATTTGATGCCGCTGCCTTTGTAACAGCATCCTTTGGCGAATTTAGTTGCTTTTTGCAGGAAAACGTACCTACGACAACCAAAAGTGCTGCTGCGATTAATAAGTGTCTCTTTTTCATTTATAATGAATTTTTTAATTATTTCAATGTTAAGTTTACGCCGAATGATAACTGGCGCGAACGTGGATATAGCTGCCTGCTGTCAATACCTGTCTGGCCGCCTGCTGTAGTCAACTCGGGGTCAACACCCTTGTATGATGTAAAGGTGTAAAGGTTATTTCCGCCTACATAGAAGTGTAATTTATCAATATACCTGTTTTGGTTTATCTTTAAGCTATACCCTACATTAACACTTTGAATTTTCAGGAAAGATGTTCCCTGCAACCAATAATTTGACGGTTCAGACGAACTCTTGATACCCAATTTAGACGCATCAGCTAACACGCTATAGGTACCCAATTTAGCTAAACTGGTGTAGTCCATATAGGTTTCGTTAAAGCCCTTGCTGCCATACTGACCACGAGCAAAAATGCTAAGATCAAATTGTTTGTATGTCAGGTTGCTTGACAAGCCGTAAGTGAATTTAGGATCGGTAGTATAAAACTTCCTGTCCTGGGTGCTGCCGTCGTCCGCATAGTTCAATAAACTCACATCAGTAACTGCTGTGCGGCTGCCATCTGCATTGTACTTCCAGAATTGCTGGTTGCCACTGGCATCTTTGCCGGCATACTCAGGCAATAAAAGTGTACCAATCGGGTAACCAACTTTCAGGTAACCGATCTGCGATATCTGACCGCTGATACCTAAACCTCCGGTACTACCCACGTTTGCCTGGGTTACGTTAAAGTCGAGACCTGCGAACTGGCCGGAAAGTGATACAATCTTATTGCGGTTAACGTTAAAGTTACCACCCGCTGTCCAGGTGAAGTCTGATTTGCTTATTATCTTATAATTCAGGCTTAATTCAAACCCTTTATTGCTCATACTACCAATGTTAGCAACGATAGTATTTACAAAGAATGTACTACCTGTTGGTACAGTGTACGTAAACAACAAGTGCTTGGTTTTTTCGCTGTAAATATCCAGGCTACCTGTTAAGCGGCTGTTGAACAAACTGAAATCAACTGCAACGTTGGTAGTGGTATTTACCTGCCACCTTAAGTCGGCATTCTGATTTTGAACCGGGCTACTGCTCGATACGAACTGCCCCAAAGCACCATTATAATATAGGTTACCCGAAGAGAACAGGAATTGGGAAAGGTATGGACCGATAGCGTCCTGGTTACCGATCTGTCCGTAACCGCCGCGCAGTTTTAACGAACTGATCCACGATACGCCTTTCATGAAATCTTCGTTGCTGATAACCCATGCCGCATCTACTGACGGGAACACCCCTGATTGGTTATTCAAACCTAATTTGTTTGACCAGTCATAACGTACGTTGCCGGTTAAGTAGTACTTATCGCTCCAGTTTAATTCTGCCCTGCCGAACCATGACTTTAATTGATAACCCCCTCTGTCAGAACCGATATCTGCTGTTGAAATCGAATTGGCAGACCCAAGGTTTTCATCCGGCAGATAGATGTCGTTGAAATCATGTGCGCCTACACGGAAACCGCTATAGTCGAATGAGTTGAACTCATAACCACCCAAGGCGCTAACACGTAATTTACCAAATTCGTCCTTATAAGCTATAGTAGCACCATAGGTTTTGTTGGTATAATCCGATGAGCCTTTATCCACATCGCCGTGGTTTGAGAGCTGGGGAGTATAGCCAAACTGATCGCCTACAGCATTAAGTAAACCGCCTACAGGGCTCAATGCTATTGCAGGAGGATAGTAAATGTTCGTAACATTTACACCGTGTGCGGCATTCACATAAGGGCTGATGGTAATTTGTTTGATAGGGTTAAAATCCATCCTTAAGTTACCGGTTAGCCTGTCTTGCCTGCCAATGTTTGTCAGGTAAATTAGCTGAGGGATCGGGTTATTTTCCTGTGTATTGTTTATATACTGGTAGTAGCCAGCGTTAACCGGGTCCATAGTGCCGATAACTGAAGGAACAGCAGCAGCATTCAGGAATGCATTTTTATCGGTAAACAGCGAATTGGTTTGCGAACCAGATACATTCATCGTGATCAGCAATTTGTTATCCAGCGTTTTCTGGTCGAAGTTGAAACGGCCGTAAAGGTCTTTTCTACCTGAATTAATTGCGATACCATCCTGGTCGGTATAGGCAACTGAAGCCCTGTAGTGGCCTTGTTCAGTACCTCCACTCAGCGCAAGGTTTTCATTGTGTGTAAAACCTGTGCGGGTAATTTCCCTAAACCAATCGGTATTGGCGCCCTGGTCACTCGTAGTCGAAGTACCTGTAGGCATAGCATGTCCGTAAAAATCCTGGTATGCACTCAGGTATTGGTTACGATCCATAAATTTGATCAGGTGCTCTGGTGATTCAGAAGCAACATAGCTATTAAAAGTAACCTGCGATTTGCCGGCCTTACCGGTTTTTGTGGTTACCAAAATTACACCGCCCGCGGCGCGTGAACCGTAGATGGCAGCAGCCGAAGCGTCTTTTTCAATGGTGAACGACTCTATATCGTTTGGCGATACCGAGCGGATATCCGCACCGGCCACCCCGTCGATAACGTACAATGGATCGTTACCACCTGACAATGACGTGGTACCGCGGATACGCACCGTAGGTGCATCGTTAGGGTCGCCACTGCTTGTTGTAATTACAACACCGGGGGCCTGGCCCTGCAATTGCTGCAACGGGTTAGTAGTAACACCCTGCACAAAATCGCCTGCGTTAACTTTAACAACCGCACCGGTAGCGTCCTTTTTACGTACGGTACCGTAACCAATCACCAACACTTCATTCAGTGATGTGCTTGTAGGTTCAAGTGCAACGTTTAAAGGGGCCCCTGTTAAGGTTACGTCTTTTGTTGTATAACCAACATAAGAAACGGTTAATGTAGTAACTGATGAAGCTACTGATAATCTGAAGCTACCATTAACATCGGTAACTGTACCAACTGTGGTACCCTTTGCGACTACCGAGGCTCCGGGGATCCCCGAACCGTCTTTGGAGTCGGTTACTTTACCTGTAACTACAGTTTGCGCTATGGATTGCAGCGAAAACAAGCTTAGCAGGATAAAACAACTTACTTTGAGTAAATTTTTAAAGTGCATAGAATTTGGGTTGAGTTTTAATTGGCTGATTAAATATAACTATTAATTAAAAAAATGCAATGAATTTTTCTAAAATTTCGTTAAATGAATACCACCCTGCACTTTATCCTAAAAATTAGTATTCACTAACTTATTCATTAAAAGCGTTTCGCCTGCGCTTTCAAACAGTTACCGGGAACGTTTTCGGTCGCGGATATTTACAACATTTCAAAATCGCTTCCGCGATCAAACACTGTGATCAGGCATTAAAATTCTGCCCGGTTATTACAATAAAAAATATTATTTGGTTTATCTCAATTGGCACAGGTAGCAAACTTTTTATTGTACCTATACTTTACAAAGTAAGAAAGACATTGGAAAATTACCTATTCCTATATTAAAAATATAACTAAAAGTTACATTTTTAAAAATTAATTATTTAATAATGAGATAGTTATAAATTATCATAGTCAGAAAAATATAACCATAATTTAACCTTTTAAAGTAAAAAATTAACAGAAAACACTTTTTAAAAAAGCGAACGGACTGACAATATTATATTGGGTTTTGTAAAATAAGTATTAAAGCCCCCGCGCAAAATACGGGCATGTTTCAGGATTTGTTGAGCAGGTCAACGGCTTTGATATCCATGATACGATGATCGAACTGATCGCTTGGCACAAGGGCCTTTGCCTTTATACGCATCTTATATACATAAATGGTATTAACAGAATATTCAAGGATATTAGCTATGGTCTCATTATCGTTAATACCCAACCGCATCAGGGCAAAAATGCGCAGGTCTGTATTTAGTACTTCGTGATCTTTGGGCCATATCTGGTCATCCTCCTTAAACATCGCGTTAAAAGAATCGATAAAATTGGGGAATATCTTCAGGAAGATATGATCAAAGGTGTAGAACAATGTTTCCCGCTCCTTTTTTATATTGATCTCGTTAACGGATAACAGTATGTCATCATATTTCTTTGTTGTTATCTTCCGCTCTATACTTCGCTTCAACTTCTCCAGTTTTAAAATGTAGCCGGATATCACGTTAAAAAAATACCCGATGTACTCTTCCTTAATATGGGTATCTTCAGAAAGTTTCTCGTTTATCTTTTCAAGCAGTATGTTTTTTTCTTCAATGATCTTTTCTTTTGTTTTAAGGCGCTTTAACTGATAAAAAACGATGAACGAAATGGACAATATGACAATAGCGATAACAGCAATTGATAACAGGTAAACCAGGAACCTATCTTTTTCCTTTTCGGTAATGATGATCTTTTGGGCGGCCACAACGGGCAAAACCGCTCCTATCTTTACTTTTCGCAGCCTTGCACCATAAAACTGGGCATCATCCATTGCCTGCTGAATAAATGTATAAGCGTCGCTGAGGTTACCATCAAGATATAATTGCCATCCTAATTTGAAAATAGCCGTAGTTTCTTTAGTAGATGAGCGTATATCGTTGATAGCGCCCTCGGCCATCAGAAAAATGCGGTCCGAATCCTGGTAAGGACCTGAATAAAAAAATGAAAGTCCGGTGGCCACCATTGCCCTTTGGTGATCAGAAAGTTTATATTGGGTCAACAACCTGATATAGGTGGGCGACGGTGTTTGGGACTGGCCCGAGATCACTTGCCTGTTACCTGTGTAATACAATTTTTCGAACGAATTGGGCGGAGCCAACGCTATGGCCGAATCTATCAGCCTAATGGCCTGGCTCTGATCGTACAGCGCGTAGTTTTTGTCGCTATTGTATTCGGCTAAGTCAGAGTATGCCCGCGACTTTGTAGAATAATATTCCAATTTAGATTTATCGTCGAGCAGGCGGTCGTTTATCTGGTTAAGGCATTCAAAGGACTCTTTGAACATACCGGACGAAAGTAAAATGAACCCAAGTTTTATTTTGGTGTTGTTAACCTTCGCTATATCCTTTGTGAGAATAGCGATATTAAGCAGCCTTTGGGTATAAACGTAAGCCGAATCAAATTGGTAAACTTTATATTCTTCATACAAATGCTCGCAAAGATCGTATTGACGCTGGTAGTTAGTTGCTGATACGGCTGCCAGCCTTTCTTTTAAGTTTTTTATCCTCGTTTCTTTTTTGTCATCGTAATCCTTTCGGTGAGCCAGCTCGTTTTTTAGTACCGCCATAATGCTGTCGACCCTTGATGCAGGAACTGAAGAAAAAGCACAATGGAAAAGCAATACCAATAACAAGGCAGGTAGAAAAGATCTCTTCATAAAATTGGTTTATTCAGTAGCTGCTAAGCTATTGGATAAAAATAATATTAAAAAGCGATTTAGGGATAATTTTAAGCGGAATAACCTCTAAATCGCTAATTAATAAGCTAAAAAAGTAATTATAGCTGGTCGATATGGTAATGGTTGAGCAAATTGAGCAAAACGCCGTTGGTCCAGCCGAAGCCATCCTGCAGCGGGTATTCGCCACCACCGGCTTTTACATCGGTATCTATCACGTTGTATTTCTCCATTAGTTTACCCGTAGAATTGAAAACACTGATATTTATACGCACCCAGTTTTCGGCAATAGAACGCGCCAGTTTATATTCCTGGTAATTATTCAGGCCATCGATAGCCATATATTGCAATGGCGCCCAGGCATTCGGGCTATCCCATTGCTGGCCCGAACGATCCAGGGTGGTAACCAGTCCCCCTGATTTGAAAAACTTTGATTTAAGAACCTTCGCTACACTGGCGGCCTGTTTAGCATCAGCTATCCGGAATTCAAGCGGAAAAACTCCTGCAAGTGAAATATGGGTGGTGGTATGTTTCAACTGCCAGTTGTAGTCCATATACCAGCCGTCTTTTGCACTCCAGCAGTATTTCTGGATGGCGTTGCGGCGCTTAAGCGCTTTTGTTTGATAAAGTTTGGACATCGTTAAATTTCCCTGGATACCGTACGATTTGGCAATGTCAAGTTCAAGGTGATAGAGCAAACAATTCAGGTCGACCGGGATGATAGACGTAGTTTGTATGGTTTCGAGTTTACCGGTGGTGTCCATCCAACGCGTGCTGAAATCCCATCCCGATTCCGCAGCGGCGCGAATATTACGGTAAAAATCACCGGGCTTTTGTTTGGTATCCTTTACCGCGGTCACATCTTTTTTATATGATTCTTCACGCGGCAGGTCCGATTCGTCCCAATAACGGTTCAGCAATTCGCCGCCCTGCATGCGTACGGTATTGCGAAAAGCTTGCCCTGGCTGCAATTTATCCGCACCCTTCATCCAGAAATTGTATTCCTCTAATAATTCGGGTTGATATTGCGTATATACCCTGGCGCCCTCATCCTTTGCCAGGATGTCCAGCATCATCGAAAAAAATGGCGGCTGCGAACGGGTTAAATAATAAGTACGGATGCCATTCGGGATAAACCCATATTTGTCCAGCAGGTAAGCAAAGTTGCCGATCATGTCGTGAATGATCTTCGTTTTATGGCTCTCCTGCAAGCCCAGCATGGTAAAATAGGAATCCCAGTAATAGGTTTCGCGAAACCGCCCGCCGGGTACCACAAAATCATTTGGCACCGGAAGTAACGACGAGTATTTTGAAACAGTATCGTGTTTACGGTACAACACCTGCCATAAAGTATCTATATGCTTGCGAATGCCTGCCTGGATATCGCTTTTGAAGGCGTCGTTATGCGTGCCGGGAATAATAAAATTAGCGGTTACAAAGGTTTTAAGATCGAAACCGGCCTTATCTTTTTGCGCATCATAATCCTTCATGATAAGCGCCGGATCTCGCTTTGCTGTCGCGTCGACAAACGTCTTGTTGTCAGGAAAGATGTCCGACATCTGTACCGTCTCGAACAAACCGGGGAATAATTGGCGCGGGGTTTTTACTTGCGCCCATGCACAACCAAACGCTACGGCAATATAAAGTGTTAGGAATATTCTCTTGAGCATCGGGTTATAATTGGTTAACGGCAATAAGTCTTTCAGTGATAAAAATAGGTGCTTTATTAAATGGAAAAGTGCGGGAAGGCGGCAATGTGAGAATTATATAATAAAAATTACCACCAAAATAAATACAATTGTCTAATAGTCAGCGATTTGATATTTTGAAGGCATATCGAAAATATATGAATAATTTAACCGGTAGTATATTCAAGATCAGCCGTTTGAATATCTTTTGAGGCCGATGAGGGTACCAGCGACAGGTTTTGGGTTCCATGAAGAATGAATAACCAGCGCAGCGCCCATGGCTGACGCCTGTGCCACAGAGGCAGCAAAGACTTCCATTTTACAGAATTCCCTGGCCAGCAGGTTCATATAAATTTCGTTATGACTAAAACCACCGTCCACAAATAGCTTTTTTACACCGCTCTCTTTCAACACCAGCCGGGTAGAGTGCGATTGCTGCTTCACCAGGTCGCATACCAATTGATGATAAGCCTCAATATAATTAACAAATCCCGGGAGATCGCGCTGTTCAAACCCGGAGCTTTTTGTAAAACCTAATGGGTTTAAGTCTTGCTGAAACTTTTGTTCAAGCTCCTTTGCTAATTGATCGTCAAAACGTAAATGATCGAATTCACTGACATCCCGTTTAAAATGCGTGGCGATCCGTTTCACCTGTTGCTCATGCTCGTACCCCGCAAACAGGCGCGAGGCCTTTACAGGTTTACTGGTGTATTGCAGGTAACAAAGGCAATCTTTCCCTAATTCGTCCGCAGTGAGCTCCGAATGGTCAAAAGGGTTAAGGCTGATGGACCAGGTGCCGGTAGAAAGCAGTACAAATGGCTCTTTTATATTGATGAGATACGGTATAAGCGCGGCCGAGCTGTCATGCAGACCGGCGCCAACTTTATACCTTTTATTTTCAAAGACTTTTTCGGCTGAAACCACCGGGGGAAATTTTGATTCCAATCTTTCCTGCCCTATCCATTTATGATAATTTTTTGTTTGAAAATTCCACATGGCCGTGTGGCATCCGATACCGGTAATATCATTCACAAATTCATCTGAAACCAGGTAGCTGATATACTGGGGCAAGTGCAGCGCATACTTTAATTTTTCGAATATGGCGGGCTGCTCTTTTTTGACGCGGTACAATTGCAAACCGGAATTCAGGCTTCCCAGCGCCGGTGAAGCTGTATCGATACAAAATTGTTCCTGCCCGCCATATTTGGCGTACAGTTCATTGCTTAAATCCTCCGGATAGGGCTTTAAGTAATTGTAAAGCGGGCTAAGCGGTTTGCCTTTTCCATCAACATAAACCAGGCTTGCGCCATAGCCCGAAAAATTGACGGCTTTAATAGCGAATTCCTTTTGTCCGGACGCTTCTTTAAGCCGCCCAGCTACCCATTTACTTAGTGCATCTACATCTTCACAAGGGAATCCGTCTTCATCGGTTATTTCGGGCAAACGTGTTGAGCGCTCGTAAACAATACCATAATCCTCGTCAAAAAGAAAAAGCTTTTTGTTGGTTTTGCCGATGTCGAATATGGCGATGACAGGTTTCACATTGATGATTTACAAGCCGGTGGCCACCGTTTTTTCTCCCCTATTGCTTATAAGCGTTTTTCTGATCCCGGCTTCTCTAAATAGTTGGATCGGGTCTAACGCACCGCCCGCGATCATTCTTGCCTGCGCGACCAGCGGCCGCACATCAGTCCGGAACGCATGCTGCAATATTTCCTGGCATTGGGTTACATCATTCCGCTCTTGTGCCGCATTCAAGGCAGCCCGGTCGACGATCAATGCCTGCGCATAAGCTATCTTAATAGCTTCAACCGATTGCATCAGATCTTCCAGTGGGTCTTTTAAATTATGTGACGCGTCTATCATCCAGCCCAAACCTGTGGCATGATCCATCCCCCGTGCGTCCATACCCTCCACCAGTTCATTAAATATCAGGAACAGTTGGTAAGGTTTAATACTACCCGCAGTCAGGTCGTCGTCGGCATATTTGGAATCGTTGAAATGAAAGCCACCCAGCTTGCCTTCCATCAATAGCAGGCTTACTATCTGCTCGATATTGGCATTGGCCAAATGGTGGCCCAAATCGACCAAAGTGTAAGCCTTCGGCCCAAGTTTATTAGCCAATGTAAACGATTGGCCCCAATCGCCGATGGTAGTGGAATAAAAACTGGGCTCGAAAGCCTTGTATTCGATCAGCATCTTCCAGTCAGCAGGCAAAGCTTTATATATTTCCTGCAGGCTTTCGAGCGTTCGCTGAAAAGCTTTCCGAAAATTAAGCTGACCGGGGAAACTGGAACCATCTGCCAGCCAAACGGTCAATGCCTTTGAGCCTAATTCGACTCCGTGTCCGATCACTTCAATATTATGTTCAACGGCCTGCTTTCGTACTTTCGGGTCGACGTGATGCAGGGAGCCAAATTTATAGCTTAACTCCTGCCCCGGCTGATCCTGGAAGGTATTGGAATTTACCGCATCGAACTGGATGCCATATTGTGCAGCCAGTTCCTGCGTTGCCTTATGATCTTTTGGGATATCCCAGGGAATATGCAATGATATAGCTCCGCTGGAATGATTCAAAGCATGCAGCAGACCTACATCTTCTATCTTCTCTTCCAAATTGCGCGGTTCACCCCCGCCACTGAAACGGCCAAAGCGTGTACCACCCGTTCCTAACGCCCAGCTTGGTATGGCTATGTTGAACGCTGCAAGCTTTTGCATAACCTCATGAAGGTTAGATACACCAGCTGACACAAATTCAAATTTACGCAGATGGTCTTTTATGCGCTGCTGGTTATGCCCATCGATAACCGATCTGTCTAACTGCATATTATTGGTTTATATTGGTCAGGATAAATAAAGACTATCTCACAAACGCCGCCGCCAATCCGCCATCTACATTCAGCACATTGCCTGTCGACTTATTCAGCAAACCACCAACCAACGCAAAGCAGGCGTTGGCAATATCATCCGGCAAAATAACCTCGTTCAGCAAAGTCCGTTTGGCGTAGTATGCCGGCAGTTCTTCCACCGTAATGCCATAAGCTTTGGCCCTGCCCTCGGCCCAGCCGCCTGCCCATATATTACTGTCGCTGATCACTGCATCAGGGTTCACCGAGTTCACGCGTATCCCATCGCCGCCTAACTCGGCGGCGTTCAGTCTGCCTAAATGCAGCTGCGCCGCTTTGGCGCTGCCGTAACCGGCGTTGTTCGGTCCTGATACCAGCGCGTTTTTGCTGACGATATTGATCACATCGCCCCCAATATCCTGTTTCTTCATCATTGCCACCGCAGCTTGTGTTACCATAAACTGACCCTTTACCAATACATCATACAGCAGGTCCCAATCCTTTTCGGTATGGTCGGCAATGGATTTCGATATAGATAGCCCCGCATTGTTCACCACAATATCCACTCCACCAAACGCCAGCGCAGCAGTGTCAAAAGCCTGCCTTATCTGTTCCGCATTGGTTACATCCAATGTTGCAGTCGCATAGGCGTCCTTGCCGAATTTACTGTTGAACTCCTCACCCGCTCCCTGTAGCCGTTCGGCATTCATATCATTCAGGATGACCACGGCCCCTTCCTCAGCGAACTTTTTCGATATAGCCTTGCCTATGCCACCCGCACTGCCGGTTACCAGGGCTATCCTGCCCGATAATGACTTCGGTTTAGGCATACGCTGCAATTTTGCTTCCTCCAGCAACCAGTACTCAATATCAAAAGCCTCTTGTCGCGGCAGCGAAGTATATTCCGAAATAGCCTCGGCGCCTTTCATCACGTTTATAGCATTGGTATAGAACTCGGCAGCCACACGTGCCGTTTGCTTATCTTTTGAAAACGAGAATAAACCAACACCCGGATACAAAATAATAACCGGGTTGGTATCTCGTATAGCCGGACTATTAGAATGTTTGCATTTTTCGTAATACTCCGTATACATTTTACGGTAAGCCTCAAATGCAGGCGCCAGTTTTTCCTTTAGCGCTTTTGTATCTGAAAGGTCATCATCTGCTTTAAGCTCCAGCACCAGCGGACTTATCTTTGTCCTCAAAAAATGGTCCGGGCAACTGGTACCCATGGGAGCCAGCCGGCCCAGGTCGTTCGAGTTGATAAACTCCAGCACACGGGCATCATCCGTAAAATGGCCGATCATGTGCCGCTCGCTCGAACAAAACCCTCTCAGCACCGGTGCTATAGCGGCAGCCTGCTTTTTCCGGCCTGCTTCATCCAGGCTTTGTATTTTCTGTCCGCCAAAAACGGGGCGGGTTTTACCGTAGTTCTCTTCTAAATATTCCGCACATTTTTCAATCACCTCCAGCGTATTCACATAGCTTTCGTAGGCATTATCGCCCCAAGTAAATAAGCCGTGCGAACCCAGCATAATGCCCCTGATACCGGGATTATCATCCAGGCACTGCTTCAATTTCAACCCCAGGTCAAAACCGGGCCGCTGCCATGCTACCCAACCTATTTTGCCGCCGAAAAGTTCCTGGGTTATGCGTTTGCCATCCTTTGCTGCTGCTATGGCAATGGCTGCATCTGGGTGCAGGTGGTCGATATGCTTAAAGGGTAAAAAGCCATGCAATGGCGTGTCTATCGACGGCGCCTTGGAGTCCAGATCGTAAATGCAATGATTGAACAGACCTACCATCTCGTCTTCATGCTCAATACCGCGGTAAATGTTTTTCAGGCTAAGCAGTTTATCCTCATACAAAGCTGCAAGACCGCTTTTTTTAAGCGTGCCCAGGTCGCCGCCCGAGCCTTTGATCCACATTACTTCCACATCCTTACCTGTCAGCGGGTCGGGACTCATTACTTTGCACGAGGTATTCCCGCCGCCGTAATTGGTCAGCCGCAGATCGGCGCCTAACAGGTTCGACCGGTATATTAACAAAGCAACCTCGTCGCCGGCCAACTCAGCCGCCGTTACGTCATCCCAGAGGTAACTTACATGTTTGAATTTCATAGGTGGTATTAATTATTGAATTACTGATTTATTGAATTATTGTTTGCCGCGTCACGCGGTCAACCTTTCGCCTTTATCCTTTCACCTTTATCCTTTCACCTCACTTAATGGAGTTCCCGTACCCCACTATCAGCACCGAAAGCATGATAGTTGCTATACCTGCCACTACCGTCATCATGGCTTTGTAGCTTACGCCTTTCCACTCTTTTAGCAGCAGGCCCCACATATTGGCCGTCAAGATGATGAATGCCATGTGCAATATCCAGCTGCTGGCGCCGTTGCCCAGCCGGCTTTCGCCCATGCCATAAAAAAAGAACTGCATAAACCAGGTTGTGCCCGCCAGTGCCGAAAACAGGTAGTTGCGCGCAAGCGGCGTTTTCCCATCGGTATAGTTGCCAAAGGTACGGTTGCGGGCGTTAAGCGCCATACACCAGATAAAATTTGTGGTGAGCCCCCCCAGCAATATCACAATATAGGTCACATTGTTTTGGAACAAGAACTCGCCTTGCCCGGCGTGGGTACTCTTCCAGGCCTCGTTGGCTATGTTCGCCATGTCCTTGCCGGCATCAATGCCAAAGGCAAAACAGGCGCTCAGCACACCACTCACTATCGACACAAACAAACCCAACCCAAACTTATACTCCGTGTTATGCGCCTTTACGTCGCCTTTGGAAAGTTCGCGCTCCTTCATGGTGCCCGCCTTGCCGCATATCACAATACCCAGCACACACACCAGCACACCCAGCAGCACCATTTGCCCCCAATGGCTATGCAGCATCATGCTGAAGCTATCCTTGCCCTGCTTTGGGTAAATATCATAGTAAAACGACGGTATCAGTGCGCCGAAGATCGAGCACAGCCCCAAAATGATGGTACTGCCCAGCGACACGCCCAAATACCGCACACCCAGCCCGTAAGTGAGCCCGCCGATACCCCATAACACCCCGAACAGGTAGGTGTAAAACCGAACACTCCCGCTGGCATGACTGATAATATCCATAAAGCCCGGCACCGTAAGCCATGCCGCCAGGAACGGCACCAGCAGCCACGAGAACAGCCCGCCTACTATCCAGAAGCTTTCCCAGGCCCAGTTACGCACCTTTTTATAGGGTATATAAAAACTACCCGACGCAAAGCCGCCGATGAAGTGAAAAATAACTCCGAATAATGCCTGCATGAAAATGGGTTTATAAATTGATTCCGCAATTTAATGGAAGATTTTGAATATCGAATTTTCAATATCGAATTTATATGGTGAATGGTCAATGGTGAATAGTGAGTGGGCAATGGTCAATGGTGAGTGGTGATTAGTTAATGGTGAATGGTAAAAAGGCAATGGCAGCAGGAATGGGCAATAGCGACACCCCTCCCTGCCACCTCCCTATAGGAGGGGATCGCGGGGCCGGGCCTTCACGATGGGTTTAATTTCGCTGGCATCTCGTCATCCCACTCACTATTCACCATTCACCATTCACTACACTAAGTGTTCACGCCGCCGCCGCTTGCCACGCACAGTAACGTATAATTAGCTGATAATCAGAGTCTCCAATTTTCGAAAACACTAAAAAGTGCCCCATTTTTAACATTTTCGTGAACACCTGTTTACTATCTTGCTGATAATTAGTAATATAGATAATCGTACCAGCGGCTATTTGGTACCGCTTTTTTACACCAAATTCCAAAAAAGTCAACAAAAGCCAGGAAAAGCCAACTTTAGCCCGTTTTAGTCCAAATACCGTTGCCGCATCAGAAAACAATTGACGTAACCTTTCGAGGGTGTTTTTCTAAATTCCGTACACTAAGTGGAGTGAGTCGGGAGTCTTGAGTCGGGAGTCCGGAGTCAGTGACGGTTTGCATATGGGTACCACTACCAATTAAGAATAGGGCGCCAGGGCGGGCCAGAAAGCCTGTCCCGATGGGTATCGGGATCATACGCCTTTATGGCCTTATGCGCGGGCCGGTATACATTGCTGTCCCCGGCGCAACTTTTACCCTATTTGTCATTGCGAGCGTAGCGAAGCAATCTCGTCGCTACGCGCAGCGTTTTATCTGAACTATGATTTATGATTAAAGGCAACTATGATTATGTTGTTGCTGTTGCCGCGAGCCGGCTATATTCTCGACACTTTGAACGAGTGTGGTGGACATTGTTGTTAGTGTATTTCACAATCTGGCAACAATTCCTTTAGTTTTTTAATTTTAGATTCATTAATCGGATTGTTCGTCAAATCAATTGTTTTTAAATGGTTTTTAATGCTTTGAGGGGCTTCAAAGTCAGAAATATTATTGTGATATAAATAAGCATATTCTAAATCCTTCATTTCAAAAATTTCAGAAGGTATTTTAGTTAGCTGATTATTGTCTAACAAGATCTTTTTTAAATGCGTTAATTTTATAACAGCTTTAGGAAGATCGGTAAATTTGTTCATAGATAAATTAAGATATTCTAATCTAGTTTCTGTGATTGGATGATCTATAGAAAAAGTACTAATAGAATTTCCCCATAAGTCTAATTCTTTCAAAGAAGGTAGATAAAAAACAAATTCCGAAACCTCATTAAGCTTATTACCGCGAAGGATTAATATTTGAAGATTTGTTAGCTTTTGAACCCAAGATGGAATTTGTTCGATGCTATTATTTGTTAAATCAAGCTCAATAAGGTTTTTGAATTCCAATATTTCAACCGGAAAGATTTTTATCCCTATTAATATTAAATGCCTGACTTTTTCCGGGTGAATTTTAGCTTTCTCAATTGAATAATAAGTTCCCTCAGGTGTTAGATTCGATTTTAAAAAGTCGTCCACTCCTTTGTTTTGGGCCATTGATATGTGACTCGTTATTATAAAAAAAGCTATCAATAATATCTTATTTTTCATGTCTTTTTCTGTTATCTAAGCCATTTGTAAGAACTATCCCTAGGTACTACACCCGGAGCTCATGGCTATTTTAGCTTCAGTTTTTAGCAGAATGAGGCTGAAAGCTTTTGGGACAGTAACCCACCCGTTATACGGCGCTAAACTCGCCGGAGTCTGATAGATTCATCAGAGTATTTCAAAACCAGAGAGTTATAATCTTCTTTATTAGCTTGTTCTAACCTATTTAGGAATACGCCTGACAGTTCGATTATCATATATCCTCTTAAGTAATCATAATTCTTAATTATAGCGTTTGGCCCCTCTATTTCGTTTTTTGAACATATTCCATCAATGTAAGCAAATAACTCGTTCTCGTCCTTGGTTTTGAATTTCATGTCACAAGTTCGCCAAAAGGTGTCACAATATCTCAATAACGAGGAAATGTTTCTATATTTTTTCTGGAATGAAAGATCACCCACCCGGTTTAAGTATTTCCGCAGGGGCGTAACGGCGTAGCCATCTTGAGCACCTTAAAAACATGCTACTGCGACAAAATTTAAAAAGTAAAACAAGGAGAATCTTAAAGATCTTTTACAAGTCGTAAATTAAAAGCCCGAGTCAAAGGGTCGTTGTTTAAACCAATAAACTCAAAATCAGGGTCGAACTGAAAACTATACTGCACTATACCATCTGTAACTACTGTGTTTGAAGTAACAAAATAGGAAAATTGACTGTCTTGTCCTACCGGATTGCCGTTTTGTATAATAACATAAGGCGTTTGGACAATATTAAACCCTGAAGTGTTAGTTCCCTGATGTTGCACGTTGCCATTATCATCATCCCAATGTTTGGTACCGATAAGCATAACTGGATTCTGAATGTAATAATCGCCATAAGCATCAATGTCAGCCGGGCCAGCAAAGTTGCTCAACATTTTGTTAAAATCTGCTATGGAAGGCACCCGCCATCCGGCTGGCAATGTTAATGCATTTGCCTGGCTTTGTGTATAAAAATAACCGTCGTAACTGTAATTGGGGTAAACCAAATGATAACCCCCAGGTCCGGCATAATTAATAGCAATCCATACTTGCGTTCCGATTGTATCTGTTGGATATTCTGTGCCGTTAATAACTACACCTTTTATAGAAATTTGCGCTTGTGGCTGAACACTACTTTTTCCGCAAGATGCTAAAATGACACCTAAAAAAAGCAACAACTGATAACGTAATTTCATTCGCGCGAGGCTTTATCCGAAACTAATTTATAAAAAGATTGCGAATAATGTGATTGTATCTCATTTTAATTTCAGTTTCCAACTGAATAAAACTGGAAGCTTTAATTCTTTGGCTAAAGCCATAAGTCCGCTTCTAATCTCCCGCCCCCATAAATGGGACGACAATGAATTTATCGGCTTCATTGCCGTTGGCTTCAGCCAACGGTATTAAGGATAATGGTAAAGTGGCTTTAGCCAAAATTGACATCCTGCCGGGAACTCCGCCATAACAATATCTTGTTGAATTCTGTTAATTCTTTAATTCTGTAAACGGCGTAGCCCTCTTGAGCACCCTTAAAAATAAACAACCCGCGAAAAATTCTGGTTCAGACAATTGCGTTAGAGACAATAGTACCTGCCTGCCCCGCATGCAGGGATACCGGCCACGAGCCTAACGCCCGTGTAGTATGAGCATATGGCGCGACCCGAGGCACGAGGGTAACGCCCATTAAATTATCCTGCCCTCACCGCACGGAGTGCTGCATTTACTGCGAACATTTAAGAGCGCTTCGCTGAACTCTTAAACGAGTTGGGGGCATAAAAAGAATTTACATTTCCGTTTACAATTTTTTACAATTGGTTTGCCCCTCTTTACAAACCGCCGGAGTAGTTTAGCCTGAATTATTTACCAAACAACGATCCATGCTTAAACAATTGCTTAGTTCCGAAGGGTTTTATAAAAACCTTTTGGTCATCATCAGGGCCATCAGCGGCATCATCATAGCCAAATACGGGCTCGAGGTTTTTAAAGCCAATAGCATGCAGGGTAATTTTGACTGGCTGACCGACCTCCACATGCCGGCACCTCACTTTATGGCCTACCTGGGTAAATTAACCGAACTGGTGGGCGGCGCCCTACTGGCGATAGGGCTTTTTACACGATTGGTAACCATACCATTGATCATCAATATGGGTGTGATCATATTTTTTATGGGCAAGGGCAATATCTGGGGCGACGAACAATTGCCTTTCCTTTTATTACTACTTTTCGCCGTTTTCTTCTTCACCGGGGCAGGTAAGTGGAGCGTGGACCATTGGCTGTTCGACAGGAAAAATAAAAGCTAAGGCAGATTTTCAGTTGGCAGATTTTCAGTTGGCTCCGTAGGAGTCCCGATGGGACAGTTGATAGTTTGCAGTCGGCAGCATCGCCGCCATTCAATAATTCAATAATTCAATAATTCAATAATTCAATATCCCCCCCAGTTCCGATTCGTACAATTTCCGCTTTCATAGTACCGGTATTTTTGTGATATAAATTAAACAGATCATGAAAAAGACAACACTATTGACAGCCGTCCTGCTTACTGCGGGCATATTAAGTTCGGGCCTGGGTTACGCACAGCGGGCCAAAAACAACCAGGCGCTGGAGGAGGCAAAAAAAGCCATTGCCGCCAGTAATGCTATTTATTTTGACGCGTTCAAAAAAGGCGATTCGTCCATATTCATTAACCGCTACGCCAAAGATTGCTGGATAATGCCGCCTAATGCACCGGCCAGTTGTGGTGCGGATGCGCCGCTGAAATTTTATAAAATAGCGTATGATAAAATAGGTTTGAGGAACGGCAAATTCATCACCGTTGATGTATATGGCGACGCAAAGGAGTACGTTACCGAGATCGGTTTCTGGCAGTCGTTTGACGCTAACAATAAAATGTTTGATAATGGCAAGTTCCTGGTGCTGTGGAAGAAAACACCGCAGGGCTGGAAAATGTACCGCGACTCGTTCAGCAGTGATAATAGGCAGTCGAACCTGTAAAAATTGTAAAACCGAAACTGTAAGTTTGTAATAATGGACCTGGAGTATTTTCAACCATCAGATATTTTAAAGCCTTACGTTAAGCATTATTATCTTTTCGTATCAGCCGAGGATACAGAGTTCGAGGACACCGTGTTCCCGAGCGGGGATATGGAAATGATCTTCAACCTGGGCGACGGCGTGTGGGAAGCATCACTGGGCGAAAAATACGTACGCACGCCAAAAATTGAATTGTGGGGCCAGGTAACCCAACCCCTCGCCATACGGTCGAAGGGCAAACATGTCATGCTGGGCGTAAAGTTCTTTACCCATTCGGCAGCCTACTTTTTAAATGATGAGATCGGCGTATTCAACGACCTGGTTTCTGATCTCGCCGACATCCTGGGCGGCCCGATAAAAATGCTGTACGCCCAACTGCTGGAAGCAAAGGACATTACCAAACGGATAGACCTGATCGAAACCTTCCTGATCAAAAAACTGATCAGCAGCGAAAAAAGATCATTCAAAATAGATAAGGTGGGCGACATCCTCAGCAGCCTGAAACAGAAGCCCGGCGAAACCAGCCTCGACCGTATTGCTACCACGCACGGCATCACGCCGCGTTACCTGCATAAACTCATTTACCAAAACACGGGCCTGTCGCCAACGGCATTCAATAAGATACTCCGCTTCCAGTACAGCCTGAAGCTGATCGCCAAAAACGATCAGCCTTTCACCTCCATCGCTTACGAAAGCGGCTACTTCGACCAGTCACATTTTATCCGCGACTTTAAGTTGTTTACGGGCATTACCCCCTCCGCCTATATGGATAACCTGACCCCGGTTAACCAGCTTTTGTTTCAATAACACCCCAACTGTTCCGATACGTACAATTTTGGCCCCAACGGGCGCAATACCTTTGTTTTAATAAAACGGCGTTCCGGATAAGCTAAGGTTGAAAGTCAAAGTCCTCTCCTTTGGAGAGGATTTAGGTGAGGCTGATACAGAAGCGAATACCGAACTCACACCATTATTAATCAGCAAAATAAAAAACAAATTGTATGAGCTTATTTAAAACATTTTTGAAACTGCACCAGGGCCCGGAGCCACTGGTGCTGGGCAACACCTGGGACGTAAAAAGCGCGCAGGTATTTGAAGCCGCAGGATACAGGGCCATCGGCATATCAAGCCAGGCGCTGTCAACCACCTTCGGCTATAACGATGGCGAGAACCTCTCCTTCGGCCTGGTATTACAGGTAGCAAAAAGAGTAGTCGAAACAGTGAATATTCCTTTTACCGTCGATATGGAAGCTGGCTACAGCCGCAGCATTGATGGCATCAGGGAAAATATCAGCAAACTGCACGACGCGGGAGTCGTGGGTGTCAATATCGAGGATACTATCCCAGGTGTAACACGCACTTTGCAGTCGGTCGTTGATTTCCAAAGGACCCTCGAAGCCATCGCCGGCCACATCAGCCGCAACAACCTCGGGATCTTCCTGAATGTGCGCACCGACGGTTTCCTGCTGGGCCTGCCTAATGCGCTGGAAGAGACCCTCGCCCGTATCAAAGCCTATGAAAACACCGGCGTTAACGGCATTTTCACCCCCTGCATTACCGCCGTGGACGATATCCGCCAGGTAGTAAATGCAACGTCGCTCCCCATCAATGTGATGTGCATGCCTCAGCTCCCCGGCTTTGACGAGTTGGCGGCATTAGGTGTAAAACGCATCAGCATGGGGCCATTCCTGGCTAATAAAGTTTATGAAAACGCAGCCCGGCTGGCAACCGCTGTCATCAGTGATAAGAACTTCAAATCCATTATTTAACTATAAAAATCAATCAAAATGAACTTACCAAAAAGAGCGGAAGACGCTCATGCAAACCTGGCAGCAGCCTTTAACACCGGCGACGTAGCCACTGTAATGAACATGTACGACACCACAGGTATCATCGTACCAGAACCCGGCAAGCCGGTATCCGGTCATGCTAAATTCGAGGAATCCATTAAAGCCATCCTGTCCATCAAAGGTAAAATGGAAATTAAAACCGTGTATTGCATGCAGGCCGGCGACATCGCCCTGGGCCGGTCGGAATGGAGCATCACCGACGGCGATGAAGTAAAGATCAGCGCCAATGGTATCGAAGTGATGAAGCAGCAAGCCGACGGCATCTGGAAGATCGTCATCGACCAGGCTTTCGGCGCCGAGGCGAATTTAGTAGCCTGAAGATCGTTATCGCGATCAGAAGCCCTGCGGATATATCCACAGGGCTTTTTTTATGAAATATTGCCTAAAACAGCCCCTTAAAAATGAACTATTAATTAAGATTACCATGTTACAAACTTTTGCTTTACTTTAGCAGAGTAATCTACACTCATGGTAAAACTTTTTGTCAGCGGGTTTCCGCTGGATATGGACGAAATAGAACTGGTAAAAATGTTCAGTCTGCACGGCGATGTGAAGACGATAAAGCTGGTGAAGGATAAAAAGACCCGTGTCTGTAAAGGCTACGGCTTTATCGAGATGGCTGATATGGCTGCCGCCGAGAACGTAATAGCAGCCCTTAACGGCGAACCTATGGGCGACCGCAAGCTTACCATCAACATTCGCCCCGATGAACCTGAGGCTCCTGCTGCTCCGCCCAAGCGTCCATTCGTCCCAACCGAACGGTTTTCGCCAAGGGTGTACCAGCAGGTTACCAAACCCGGCGACCCGGTAAAGAAAAAACGCCCGAGAAGGCCCATGTAAGCCGGCTATTGTTGTCCCGCCTTGCTTAACTGCCCTTAATCTACCCAAACAGTGATCTGTCTCGTCGAATTATCCTCCGAAAAAAGGATGCGACAGGCGGGCAAGTGATATTCCCTGAGGGTTTTCAGGCCGGTTTTTAAAGCTTCCAGCAAGTGTTTTCTTCGCTCAGGCGGTGTATTATCGTCTCCGTACTCGACAGCCATGCCCCAGGGGCACAGCAGGCGCGAACCGGGTATAACGATGTTATGATGTTCGCCGGCTGCAGGATATATATAAAGCCAAAAAGCCGGGTCTGGATAAGACGCCGGCTTTTTTTCCGTTTCGCGCGATAGCGGAAACAACGGATATTGTTCCGATATATCAGTGATCTGATCTCTCATGATGGTTAGTCTTTGTCAACATTTACTACTAAGACTACCAATGCCCCAAATAGTTTACTAAAAGTTACTAACGTTCAGGGAGTTATCCACATTGATAAGGCGAAAGGATTCCTGCGCCGAATGGCAACCTTTCGCCTTTGTCCTTTCACCTTTGACCTGCTTAATGGAGCGCCGTGGTGCTGTACACATGGTACTCGCCCGGTGCCAGGGTCATAGACATGGGCAGGGCAGTTACGTTAAATGTCGCGCCTGTAAAATTATCGATATACGTCCCCACCGCAGGGAAAGGCACATTGGCTGTTTGGCTGGTAACGCCAAAATTACCCACCACTTCCACGTTATTATCGGTTCCTATCAACTGGATATATTTAACCGTACTGCTAAGGCCATAATGAAAATTTGTGGTGGTGAATACCGCATTGTTGATTTTCCATTTGATCATTTTGGCGTAAGTAGCATACAGGTGGTGACGGTCGGCATCGGCCATATATTCCCAGTGGGGCGGTTTATCGCTCAGGCGGCCGCCAAAATTATTGATACTGAAATCATAACCCCGCTCGCCGAATTGCCAAACCATTTTCGGCCCTGGCGAAGAAAACATAAAGGCAGCGCCCATTTCATCGCGCTTTAGGCCGGTGGCCAGGTCCTTAATACTGTAACTGCCGCTCGCGTTGCCATACATCCCGTTTTTATATTGCAGGCGCTCCTCATCGTGGCTCTCAAAATAAGTTACCAGTGCATAAGGATTGGTAAAGCCCATCTGGTCATAAAATATCCCCGAAAAATCCCACGAACCGCCTGCATCGTTATAGCTCATTAAGGCCTGTTCGGCAGGGCCCGAAAGGTTTTGCCAGGTCATCATACCCTGGTTAGCCAATTCCGATTCTTCCTGCGGGCTTGCAAAGTCCTCCAAAATAACGTACAGCTTGGGGTCGAGGCTCAGCATGTAGCTGTTGTAATCTTTCCAGATAGCCACCCGGCTGGCATCGTACTGCCCCCACAGGTTAACATCGCTGCCGCTGTTAAATTGGGTGAACCCTTTAGCCAGGTCGAACCGGAACCCGTCGACATGGTATTCCTGTATCCACCACTTGAGCACATTTTTGACAAAGGTTTTGGTCGCCGCGCTTTCATGATTGAACTGGAAGCCTACATTGTAAGGATGCGTTGGGTTGGTATTATACCAGGGGTTAGCGGACGATGGCGCGGTGCCGTTCCAATACATCTGCACCATTGGCGATGAGCCGAATGAATGGTTAAGCACGATGTCCTGCACCACCGCGATACCTTTGCTATGGCAGGCATCTATCAGGGCTTTCAGGTCGTTTTTTGTGCCATAGTATTTATCCGGCGCAAAATAGAAATTGGGGTTATATCCCCACGAATCATTGCCTTCAAACTCATTTACCGGCATCAGTTCGATGGCATTGACGCCCAGGTTTTTGAAGTAGTTAAGGGTGTCTTTTATAGTTTTATAATCGTGCGTCGCTACAAAATCGCGAACCAACAGTTCATAGATCACCAGGTTTTTCGGATCGGGGCGGGTGAACGAAGTGTTAGTCCAGCTATAAGTTGGCTGGCTGTACCAGAAAGTGCTCACAATGCCAGTTGCCCCCGAAGGATACGCCTTCAGGTTTGGATATACCGTTGTCGGTATGTTTTTATCATTATCCGGGTCGAGTACTTTTTCGGTATATGGGTCGGCTACTTTAATGGTTCCGTCTATCACATACTGGTAAGCATATTCCCTGGATGGATCAAGATTGTCCACCTGCACCCACCAGCGGTTCCCGTCTTTTGAATTTTTCATGGCGGTGGCTGCCCATCCGTTAAACTCCCCAACCACCGAAACGCTTTTCTTCTTAGGCGCGTACAGGTTAAAAATAACCGATTTGCCCGCGTTGATAAAGGTAACCCCATCGGTTGAACCGGCCGGCGGATCGACGCCGTTCTGGTTTCCGGTAACGTTCCCGGAACTGTCGCCGTTTTTAGGCGACTTCTTGCATGCAGTACCGCCGATTAGCAGTACAACCATCAGTAGCAGGTATAAATTTCTAAATTTCATCTTTTACTTGTCTATAAAATTGGCTTCTAAATTTAAACTGAATTTTTGATTAAATGATAAAAACCCCTGAAATAAAATTATTCCCGAAAGTGCTGAATGAATAAAAACGTTAGATAGCAAGATTGTAGCAAGCCCGGCACCGGGGCTCATAACTTTCCTTTTCGCCTAATAATACAGTTGCCTCGTTGGATACAAGACGGTAGGAGTAAAGCGCCGGGTTACCGCAGCGCACACATACTGCATGTACCTTGGTTACCGATTCGGCAATGGCCATCAATTGCGGCATTGGGCCAAAAGGTTTCCCTTTAAAATCCATATCCAGCCCGGCAACTATCACGCGCACGCCGCGGTTGGCTAGTATGTTGCAAACGTTCGGCAGTTCGTCGTCGAAAAATTGGGCCTCGTCAACGCCTACCACCTGCACATCGCTGCCTAACAGCAATATGGATGACGAGTTTTCAACCGGGGTTGATTGGATATAGTTGGCGTTATGTGATACAACGGCCGTTTCGTCGAACCGGGTATCGGTGCGCGGTTTAAATATCTCAACGCTTAAACGGGCAATTTGTGCACGCCTCAGCCGGCGTATCAGCTCCTCGGTTTTCCCCGAAAACATCGACCCGCAAATAACCTCGATGCTGCCGCCCAGTTCACTTCTTCGCCTAAAAACATCCTCGGTGTACAGCATGCTCAACTCATTTATAGCGGGCAAATATCATAATTTAATCCTACTTTTGATAAGGATTTTCGATACACTGCCATGAAGCAACAGGAAGTTTTTAAAAAGATAGGCACCATATTAAAGGAACTAAACGACCAATATGAATACCTGGGAAGTGCGGATAACCAGCTGAACGACCTCGAACTTGAACTATTTGTCGCCAACGCGCATTTCCTTGCCGACCACTCCTCGGTACTCCGCAAACTCAACATCCAGAATACGGTTACCCCGCCCGTGCCCGTTAAGGACGAAACACCCAAAACGGAAGAGAAATTTTTCGAGCCGGTAGTTCAGCAAGCTAAACCGGCGCCTGAGCCCGAAATTGCCGATGAGCCTGCCACCGTTGAAACAACAAGCCAGGTTGATGATAATCCCGTACCGCATATCGACCTGTCGGCCAACGGCGCTGATGACGATTTTTCTTACCTGCGGCCCGAACCCGAAGTGATCAAACACGAGCTGGTGCTGGATGAGTCGGAAAATTGGGAAGATGAAGACGACACCGGTTTCGAGATCGAAGAGGCCGCCGAAATTGAAGAAGAACCCGCGCAAGCAACCGCTGCAAACAAACCGGAACCTGTACAAGAACCAGAGCCGGTAAAACAACCCGAACCAATAAAAGAAGAGCCTGTGGTGGAAACGCCAAAACCGGCCCCCTCTGTTGAATTGCAAATGGCGAAGGCGCCGGTTGAAGTAAAAGCCGAAACAGCAGCCGATGAAAAACTGACCATCAACCAGATGATATCGGCCCAGCTCAATAAAACGGCAAAGGTGGCCGAACAACTGCATGCCCCAGCCATTACCGACCTGAAACAGGCCATCAACCTGAATGATAAACTGCTTTATATCAAGGATCTTTTCAACGGGTATAACCTGGCCTATAGCGAAGCTATCGACATTTTGAACAGGTTTTCGACGTTCGCGGAAGCGGAGGACTTCCTGAAAACGAATTACGCTGCCAAGAACGGTTGGGACACCAAAGAAACTACCGTTGAAAAGTTTTATGCGTTGCTGAGGAGAAGGTATTCGTAGAATCAGTTGGCAGTTTATAGTGGGCAGTTGGCAGATTTTTGCTAAACTATCTTCTAAAAATTGCAAACCGCCAACTGCGAACTTCCTAAATAATCCCCATCCTGTTCGAATCCAGTTTGATGAGGATGAACAGCATCACGGTAAAGCTAAGTAACGACGAGCCCCCGTAACTGATCAAAGGTAACGGTATACCGATAGAAGGCACGATACCGATGGTCATACCGATATTGATGATGACGTGGAAAAAGATAACCGAAGCCACGCCGTAAGCATATATTCTTGAAAAAGGCGACCGCTGCCGTTCGGCCATACGGATAATGCGCAGCACCATAAAAAGATACAGGCCCAATACCACAACAGAACCGGCAAAACCCCATTCCTCGCCTACCGTACAAAAGATAAAGTCTGTTCCTTGTTCCGGTACAAAGGAGTATTTGGTTTGTGTACCTTTCATATAACCGCGGCCCCACATTTTGCCTGAACCGATGGCAATTTTGGACTGATTGACATTGTACCCTTTTCCCTTTGGGTCGCTGGTTATACCAAGCACAATATCGATACGCACTTTCTGGTGCGGCTTAAGGACTTTGGTGTACAAAAAATTAACGCTAAAGACAAAGGCAATACATATACCGGCGCCAATAGCGATAACTTTCATCAGCTTCCGGTTGCGGCGGGTAACCAGGATGATCAATGCCGCTATACCCACCAGTATACCCGAAAGCAGCATGGTATTGTTCAATTTCAGCGTTAATACAAACAAGGCGATGAACAGTCCTTCCAGTATTAAAAAATAGGGCGACAAGCCTTCGCGGTATAGTACAAATATGAGCGAGCTGAAAACAAGCGTCGAGCCGGCGTCCGGCTGTAGCATGATCAGAAGCATTGGGAAACCGATAATAGCGCCTGCAACCAGGAACGACCTGGTGTCCGTTACTTTGATATTGGTGCCGCTAAGATACCTCGCCAGCAACAGGCAGGTGGTCAGTTTGGCAAATTCGGAGGGCTGCAGCCGAAAACCCCCGCCAAGCGATATCCACGCCTGGTTGCCGCCCACATTGCGCCCGACGACGAGAACCAGCATTAGCATTAACACCGTAATGCAATAAAAGAAAGGCGACAACGCGCTAAAGAACCTGCTTTCGAGCAGCAAAATAACGATGCCAACGGTAATACCAATGATGATATAGATCAGTTGCTTGCCATAATCGGTGCTCAGGTCGAGAAAGCCCGGGTGTTTGTCATCAAATACTGCCGAATGAATGTTGAGCAGGCCAATGGCGCACAGGGCCAGGTAAAGGAAAACCATAAGCCAGTCTACATTAAAGAAAAAGCTGCGCTGCTGGTTAGTGCTCATCTTCCTCCTTTTTTGGCAGTACTGCAGCCAAATGCGGCTTGGATTGCTTTTTATCCTTTTTGGGCAGCGTGTCCCTGCCCTGTCTCTTCCGGTCCGATGTATCGATACCCATCTTATTTAAGGTATCTTTCGGTACCGGCTTCGATTTGAGCTTTTGCTGATAAGTGCTCAAATCAGGCAGGCGGTTTGCATCCATAAAATACTGGGGGGTAATACCTGAAGGCCGTGTGGAAATACTGTCCCTCAGGTATTTTTCAACAATAAAGCTGGCGATCGGCGCTGCCCAACTGGCGCCCTGACCGGAATTTTCGACGATAACGGCAACCGCTATTTTGGGATTGTCACGCGGCGCAAATGCGACAAAAACCGAGTGGGCCTCGCCGTGACTGTTATCCGCCGTACCTGTTTTACCACACATCACAATACCCGGTATTTTCGATGCGGCTGCAGTGCCATTCTCAACTACGGCCTGCATACCATCGATAACCGGCTCAAAATATTGTGAATCTATCCCTACATAATTTTTTTGTGTGTATTCATCCTTTATAATGTTTTTGTCGCCAATACCTTTTATCAGGTGCGGTCTATAGTAAAATCCGTGATTAGCTATCGTGCACTCAATATTGGCCAGTTGTAACGGTGTTGCCAATAATTCACCCTGTCCTATCCCCAGTGAAATAACCGTGCTCGACCGCCAACCGCCTTTATGGTATATTTTGTCGTAATACGATGCCTTTGGCAAATTCCCTCTCGCTTCGCTGGGCATATCCAGGTCCAATCTCCCCCCAAGGCCAAACTTGCTTACATTATTCCTCCAGATGTTAAAGGTAGAATCGGTGTTTTTCCAGCCGTAACGGTTTACCAGTTTTTCAAATACCATGAAAAAATAACCGTTACAGGATTCGGCCACGGCTTTAGCCAGGTCTACCGTTCCATGTGCTTCGCTGTGATAACATTTGATATGCCGGTTACCCGATACATAATATCCCGGACAAAAATACGTGGTTTGAGGTGTTATCAGCCCCTCCTGTTCCGCAATCAGGGCGTCTATAGGCTTAAACGACGAACCCGGCGGATAAGCCGCCTGTATGGGCCTGCTGAAAAACGGTTTATATGGATCTTTGTATAATTCAGCGGCGTTATTGCCCCGGTCGTGGCCAACCATCAGGTTAGGGTCGTAAGTGGGGCTGCTTACATAACACAATATCTCGCCCGTCGAAGGTTCAATAGCCACAATACTGCCTACCTTGTTTTTCATCAGCTCCTCGCCCAGTTTTTGTATGCGTATGTCCAGCGACGATGTCAGGCGCTCGCCAGCTACTGCAGCTGTATCATAAGCGCCGCCGGCGTAAACACCTTTTGCCCTGTTGTGCGAGTCGTACATCAGGTTTTGGACACCGCGTTTTCCACGCAGTACCTTCTCGTACGACCGTTCGACACCCGTAACGCCAATAAAGTCACCCGGATGATAATACCCGCCTGATTTTTTTATATCATTATCATGAACCTCGCCAATAAAACCAAGGAACTGAGCCGCGGTCGAATCGGGGTAAGTACGTAAATAGCGGGGCGAAAAGTTAAAGCCCGGAAACTCGGACAGCCTCTCCTGGATTGCCGCGAAATCCTCCGGGGTCAGTTGTTTATCAAATACCGACTGCTGGTTGCGCGAGTACTTAACGGCTTTGGCAAACCGTTTATTAAATTCAGCGGTATCAATGTCCAGCAGTTTGCAAAACTCTGTGGTGTCAAATGGCTTTACCTGGCTGGGCGTTACCATAATATCGTAAAAAGCCTGGTTTTGCACAAGTATTTTGCCGTTACGGTCAAGTATCGGGCCGCGCGCGGGATTCACATAAACGCGTCGCAAAACGTTGCCCTGGGCATACAGCAGGTACCTGTCGTCGATGATCTGGAGGTAAAACAGGCGGCCGAGCAGTGTGAGTATCAGTACAATAAAAATCCCGGAAATGATGTATCGCCGCCCGAAAAACTTGTTCATTTACGCTCTTTCCTTCTGAAAAATAAAAACCCCGTTAACAGCATCAAAAATACGGTAAATATCGAACTCAAAACAAACCGGCTAAGTGTGTAAGATACTTCTGAGAGGCGAAAAACTTCGAGGTTGAAAAGGAAAAAGTGGTGGAATAAGGTTAAAATCAAAGCATAGGTGAAGAACCAGCGGATACCCATATTGCTTAGGGTTGGTTCGGGCTCATTATCAAAACCGTCTTTCTGAACCGTTATGCTGATAAATAAGATCCGCACAAAGGCAAGCAGCACGCACGATGCGGCGTGCAGTCCCGGCGTGTCGTAAAAGGCATCGATAGTAATGCCTATGAGGAAGGCAAGCGCGAACAGTAAAACATTCGGTGTCTCAAACGGCAGCAGCAAAATAAACATGATGTACAGGTACGGTGTCGAAAGATTGTACAGGGTGACATTCTTCAGCAAAAAAACCTGCAAAAAAACCAATACGATAAACCTAACCAGGTTAATTAAGATCGTTCTACTCATCTTTCTTTTCCTGCGCCTCCAGCCCCGCTTGTTCTTCTGCGTATTTATTTACTACCACGTTAACGTAATGCAGCCGGCTGTAATCAACCGAAAGCGCCAGCTCCATATTGAGGGTGTATCCTCCCGCCCGGCTGTGCAGGTTGGTCACCTTTCCGATCATGATACCGGCAGGAAAAAGCGAATATTGGGAGGTAAGCACCGCTTCGCCTATTTTTGGCTGCGCGTTGTTGGATACATCCTTCAGGATACCTTTGTGCGGGTCCATATCGTCGCTCCACTCCACATACCCTATTTCTTTATCCTTCGCCAGCATGGCGCTGAAACGGGAATCCTTATGCAGCATCGATTGCACCACCGACAGGTGCTCGCCCACAAAAACCACCTTTCCTACCAGTCCCGAGCTACAGATAACCCCCATGCCCTTAGTCACGCCCTGCCGGCTGCCACGGTCGATAGTAAGGTAATTATTGCTGCGGTTAATGGAGTTGTTGATCACTTTCGCTTCGATGTAGGTGTACTGCTGTTTAAAAACGGTGTCTTCCACCTTATGCTTTGCAACCGTATCGGTATAAAATGCAGTTTTAAGCTGCCCACGCAGCCGGGCATTTTCGCGGGCAAGGCTATCGCTTACTTCTTTCAGCGACAGATAATCTTTCACGCCGTTAACCTGGGTATATAAAGCTCCAGTTACCTGCGATGTAGAATTGATAAAAGTAGCTTTTTGGAACGAGTTGTATTTGATATAAATGACCAGGGAGATGATCTCGAATATGAGAAATAAAAAGAATGCGTTGTACTTGGTGATAAAAATCAGGAGGTTACGCATGTTGGTGAATTGTCAATGGTGAATGGTGAGTGGTTGCTTCGGCTAGTTGAAAGTTATTATTTTCACCAACAACATCTCACCATTCACCACTCACTGCTCACCCAAATTATTGCATTAAGAATTTAAAATTACCGATATTTTTCAGCGCTGTGCCTGTACCGCGCACAACGGCGCGAAGTGGGTCTTCTGCAACGTGAACCGGTAGTTTGGTTTTGGCAGCCACACGTTTATCCAAGCCGCGAAGCAATGCACCGCCTCCTGTCAGGTATATACCGGTTTGGTAAATATCCGCCGAAAGTTCGGGCGGCGTAATTTCCAGCGCCTTCAGGATAGCTTCCTCAATTTTGGAGATCGACTTATCCAGGCAATGCGCAATTTCGGTGTACGATACCATAATCTGCTTCGGTACACCGGTCATCAGGTCGCGCCCCTGCACGGCGAAGTCGCCCGGAGGATCTGAAATTTCGGGCAATGCCGCACCCACTTCAATTTTTATCTTTTCGGCAGTACGGTCGCCTATCATGATGTTATGCTGGCGGCGGATATATTGCACAATGTCTGAATCGAAATTATCACCCGCAACGCGGATAGACTGGTCGCAAACGATACCCGATAAAGCGATAACCGCGATCTCGGTAGTACCACCGCCGATATCGATGATCATGTTACCCATAGGCTCCTCTACGTCGATACCGATACCCACGGCGGCTGCCATCGGTTCGTGTATCAGGTAAACCTCTTTAGCGCCTGCTATCTCGGCCGAGTCGCGCACAGCACGCTTTTCCACCTCGGTAATTCCCGAAGGGATGCAGATCACCATACGCAGCGACGGGAAAAACCAGCCCTTGCCTTTGTTGATCATTTTTATCATGCCGCGTATCATGTGCTCGGCCGCATTAAAGTCGGCAATTACACCGTCTTTCAGCGGGCGTACAGTGCGTATATTCTCATGGGTCTTGCCCTCCATCTGCATGGCCTGCCTCCCTATGGCTATCACCTTATTCGTCGTCCGGTCAAAAGCAACAATGGACGGCTCGTCCACCACTACCTTGTCGTTATGTATGATGAGGGTATTCGCGGTGCCTAAGTCAATGGCAATTTCCTGCGTGAAAAAATTAAATAAACCCATGTTTTGTTACTTCGAAAATTTATCTGCTAAGTTGAAAAAAATTATACGTAATAGTATTAACAGTTGTTATTAAAAGCGAATAAAAATTCAACTTATTGCCCTTAACTTTTAATTAATGTTTGAAATGACGTACCCCGGTCATTACCATAGCGATACCTTTTTGATTGGCCATATCTATCGAGTCCTGGTCCTTAACCGAACCGCCCGGCTGCAATACTGCGGTGATGCCCGCCTCAGCCGCCAGTTCGACACAATCATTGAACGGGAAGAATGCATCGGATGCCATCACAGCGCCTTTTAGGTCGAAGCCGAAGCTTTCGGCCTTAATTACAGCCTGTTTCAACGAGTCGACCCTGGAGGTCTGGCCAACGCCGCTTGCCATCAGCTGGCCGTTTTTTGCAAAAACTATGGTGTTGGATTTGGTATGTTTTACCACTTTATTGGCGAAGTAAAGATCCTTTAATTCGTGTTCTGTCGGCTGCTTATCGGTCACCGGCCTCATTTGATCCGGCCCTTCAACAGTCATATCCTTATCTTGCTCTATCACGCCGTTCAAAAGGGTTTTGAATTGCTTTACAGGTAATTCAACAGGCTGGCGGACCAATATAATACGGTTCTTCTTTCCCTGGAATATCCGGACGGCTTCGTCAGTGTAAGCCGGCGCTATCAATACCTCAAAAAACAACTTATTGATCTCAGTTGCAGTCTCCGCATCGATCTCTCCGTTGGCGATAATTACCCCGCCGAAAGCCGATACCGGGTCGCATGCCAAAGCGTCGATCCAGGCCTCTTTGATAAACGAACGGCTGGCTATGCCGCAGGCATTCGTATGTTTTAAAATTGCGATGGTAGGCTCGGTAAATTCATCTATCAAGGCTACTGCCGCATCCACATCTACCAAATTATTATAGGAAAGCTCCTTGCCGTTCAGTTTGGTAAACATCGCATCCAGGTTCCCGTAGAAAACACCCTTCTGGTGCGGGTTTTCGCCATAACGTAAAACGCTGCTGGTTTGTATGCTTTGTTTAAAAACCGGCATTTGTTCGTCTTGACTAAAGTATTCAAATATGGCCGTATCGTAATGCGATGTGATGTTGAAAGCCCGTTGTGCAAAAGATTTGCGTTGTTCAATAGCGGTCTCCCCGTTCTGCGTTTTTAAAATTTCGGCCAGTTCGGTATAATCATCTTTCGACGCAACAATAACGACGTCTTTAAAATTCTTTGCTGCCGCCCGGATAAGTGATATGCCGCCAATATCTATCTTTTCGATCACATCGTCTTGTCCGGCACCTGATTTTACTGTTTCTTCAAAAGGATAAAGGTCTACGATCACGAGGTCGATCTCCGGTATATCGTATTGCGCCATCTGCTGCTGATCGCCCTCAAAATTCCGGCGACCGAGAATGCCGCCAAATACCTTGGGATGCAATGTTTTTACGCGCCCGCCAAGTATAGATGGGTATGATGTCAGGTCCTCCACAGCTATCACTTCGGCACCCAAACTGCGGATAAAAGTTTCCGTTCCGCCGGTCGAATATATCTTTACTCCAAGGCGGTGTAATTCGTGGATGATCGGTTCAAGATTGTCTTTGTAATAGACTGAAATTAAGGCATTCTTTATTTGCACGGGCTGACTCATGGGCACACTGTTTTTTGAGCCGCAAAGGTAGTAATTTGAGATCAGAGATTAGAGATAAGGGTTTAGTTTTTTTAGGTATTGATCAAGAAAAATTTTAGATAACTTTAACACCGTGTCGCGTAACGGGTACCGCTCCTCGTATTAACTAAAAACCGGTCCGGAATATGAAAAAATTAACCGCCTTATTAACCATCGCTATCGCTGTGCAGCTTTGCTCGTGCAAAAAGAATGACCATCTTGTTACTACCCATATCAAAAAAGTCAATGTTTCGTTATACGGCGACTGGAAGTTTATCGGCAACTATTTAAGCGCCGGTGGCCCGCAATATTTTGTACCGGCGGCGGCCCAAACACAAGCAACTTTTAATACGGATGGCAGTTTATCGGGAACGTCATTCCCAAACTTTGACCATTACACCCTTGTAGACAGCGTGACCATTAAGCTAACCGGCACAGGCACTGATTACGGAACTTTCATCTATAAGATCAATGAGGATACGCTGAAGATGTCGCCGATAGCGCCCAGTATGTGTATCGAAGGATGTTCTGTTGTATTTGTGAAGTGAAGAAGCACCGGCTTTCTATTATCTGACTTCAGACCTCTTATTTCAGCTCTTCATCTTTTTCAGCAAACTCTCGATCACCCTTGGGAAATGCTGGTGTTCCAGCTGCTGCCCTTTAAATTTGATCATTTCCAGGTTATCGCCGGGCTCGATCTTGAAGCGGGATTGATGGAGTATCTCGCCTTCGTCAAATTTTTCGTTCACAAAATGAATGGTAATGCCCGATTCTTCTTCTTTGGCCTCCAGCACGGCTTTGTGCACATGATCGCCATACATGCCTTTGCCGCCGTACTTGGGTAACAGGGCCGGGTGCAGGTTAATGATTTTATTAGGAAATGCTTTAAGCAGGTTTGCAGGTACCAGCCACAGGAAACCCGCCAGTACAACCAGGTCGACCTGCAGATTCTTGAGCAGGCGAATGATCCCGTCTGTCTCGTAAAATTCGTGCCGTGAAAAAATATGTGAAGGTATCTCGAAGTTGTCGGCCCGTTGCAAAACGTAAGCCTGCGGATTGTTGGTTAGTATCAGAACAACCTCTGCTTCGGAACTGCGCTTAAAATGCTCCATTATCTTTTGAGCATTTGAACCGGAACCAGAAGCAAAAATCGCAATCCTTTTTTTCATTAATCTTTCTTGTTAACTGCAATAAACTGCAAAACAAGGTTTTTTGTTCGCAAACTTAATTTGTTTATACGACAGGAAGCGTTAAAACGTTCTCCCAGGCGCCATACCGACCCAAAGATAATGGTTTACCGTTTTTAATCAACAAGTTATTGCGTTTTTACCCTAACAAAACCATAACGGGTTATCTGTCTTTTAGCATCTGCAGGATAAAAAGTGGACAGGCTGCCTGTACGCAGCACCAGCGAGTACTGGCCCAGGTTTAAAATTTGCGCCACTTTAAAAGGCACTATCGTTGTACCCGCAGAGTCGCATGCCATATCGCAGTTCAAACTAAGCTTGTCCTTTGAAAACGACCAGTGCCCGGTAGATACTGGCTGCGAATTACAGGAATAATTAGTAAATGTGCACGAGCCATCGCCGTTAAAAGTAAATGTCTGGTCGAGCTCGCAGGCTGTGTAAAGCGTATCGGTTGTCAGTAACGTATCACCTGAAAAATGCGCCACCTGCACCGAAGCCAGCTGCCATTTACCGGTTGTTAAGAGCGTTGGCAGGTAATCGGCTGTCTTTTTGCACGAATTAGAGATAAACCCGACGAACAGGGCCCCGGACAAAAACAACAGCAGCAGTTTATTTCTCATGGAATTAATATCGCCAAAAATAGGAAATCCGGCCCAATAGCCGCATCATCCTATATAACTTTTAAAATGCGGGTTTAGTGTGGGTTACCTTACCTAAATACTCTTCAACAAAAAGGGTTTCATAAGAATAGAACTTAAGCCTTTTAAGCCCTCTCTGCCGGAGAGCGGTTTGAGTGAGGCTAATTTATAATATGTTTATTTAATTACAATTGTTTTGCCGCCAGACTATTAAGTTTGCTGTAAACTAAAACTCCGAAAACTTATGATACCAGCAAAAGGATACGCAGCGCCACAGGCGAACATCCCTTTAGAACCTTTTAAATTTGAACGCCGCGAGGTGGGTCCGCATGATGTGCAGATCGAAATATTATATTGCGGCGTTTGCCACTCCGACATTCACCAGGCACGTGACGAATGGGGAGGATCCATTTTCCCGATGGTGCCGGGGCACGAAATTGTGGGCACTATTACCAAAGTTGGTGACCAGGTAACGAAGTTTAAAGTGGGCGAAACGGCGGGCGTTGGCTGTTTTGTCGATTCATGCCGGCATTGCTCCAGCTGCCTTGCCGGACTGGAACAATATTGCGATGTAGGCATGGTTGCCACCTATAATGGTCGAGATAAAGAAGGAAACCCTACCTATGGCGGCTATTCGAACCAGGTAGTGGTTGACGAGAATTACACCTTGCATATTTCCGAAAAATTGCCGCTGGCAGGAGTTGCACCATTGCTTTGCGCAGGCATTACTACTTATTCGCCCATTATGGAATGGGGAATGGGCAAAGGGCACAAAGTGGGTGTCGTGGGTCTGGGTGGTTTAGGCCATATGGCGGTAAAACTGGCCGTATCAAAAGGCGCCGAGGTTACCGTACTAAGCACTTCTCCTTCCAAAAAGGCAGATGCTGAAAGATTAGGCGCTCACCATTTTGTAGTGACGAGGGATGCTGATCAGATGACAGCTACCGCCGGAACCCTTGATTTCATCATCAATACTATATCGGCACAGCACGAATATAACGATTACCTGCCCTTGCTTAAGCTTGATGGCACTATGGTACTGGTTGGAGTGCCGCCGGCAGCTCCATCGGTTGCAGCTTTTAACCTGATCATGAAGCGCAGGCGCCTGGCAGGCTCATTGATAGGTGGCATTAAAGAAACACAGGAAATGCTGGACTATTGCGCCGAGCATAATATCGTATCGGACGTTGAAGTGATCAATATAGATTACATCAACGAAGCCTATGAACGTATGCTGAAGAATGATGTGCGATATAGGTTTGTGATCGATATGGCTTCTTTGTAGTCGAAAGGCTTAAGTCACTAGTCCAAAGTCAAATTAACTTGGCGCTAATGACTCCAGACTTGTTACTTTAGATTTAGGACTTCAAATGACCATTCCATTCGAAAAAATTAAGGCCGAATTTAAACGCGTGTTGCTTTCATTGAACTTTAGCGACAGCAAAGCTGATGAATGCGCACAGATATTCGCCGAAAACAGCCGCGACGGGGTGCATACCCACGGGCTCAATCGTTTTCCGACTTTCGTTCAGTATGTAAAAGACGGCTACGTTGTTCCGGATGCTGAACCAACCAAAGAAGGCGGTTTTGGCAGCCTGGAACAATGGAACGGAAATTTGGGCCCCGGCATGCTGAACGCACGCTTTTGTATGGACAGGGCTATCGGATTGGCAACGGAGAGCGGCATCGGCTGCGTCGCCATAAAAAACACTAACCATTGGATGCGCGGCGGCACCTACGGCTGGCAAGCGGCCGATGCCGGTATGATAGGGCTATGCTTTACCAATACCATTGCCAATATGCCTCCCTGGGGCGGGATCGACCCCCGGCTCGGGAATAACCCGCTTATCATCGCTGTTCCGCGTAAAAATGGCCATGTAGTGCTGGATATGGCCATATCGCAATATTCTATAGGTAAGCTTAATTTTTATAAATCTAAAGGCGAACAACTTCCCTTACCCGGAGGGTACGATACTGACGGCAAACTTAGCACCGACCCTACCGCTATTCTCGAATCGGGCCGGGTTTTGCCAGTAGGCTTCTGGAAAGGATCGGGTTTGTCCCTCGTGCTCGATCTCCTGGCAACTGTGCTTAGCCAGGGGCGACCGACCGCAGCCATAACCAATGGCGGACCCGAGTCAGGCGTTTCGCAGGTTTTTATCGCGATCAAACCGACCGGGGCACAAACAGAAAGCCTTGTCGAAGAAATAATAGCTTACTCCAAAAGCAGTCGACCCGAAAAAGAGGGCGCCGCTATTTACTATCCCGGCGAAAACACTTTGAGAACGCGGGAAAAAAGCTTGATGGAAGGCGTTTGGGTGGATGAGAAGATTTGGGAGAAAGTGAAGAATCTTTAAACCATTCCGTTTACTAAATATTCCTGCGAAGCTATTGAATATTACTACCCCGTGGTTGAATTGATTCTTCCAGCCACCCGTAATTCAAAACCTTTGATAGATCAGCAACTATCATTATGAAGGTTTACACGATAATATTCCCGATTCTTCTGTTACCTATATTGGTGCATGGCACAACTTACATAACGCCAACCTTAGGAGATACCACCGCGAAAGCAAAACCGCAGGTCGTTATGTTCGCGCCGGGAATACTCCCAGGCACAACGAACGTGGTTGCCGCCCCCGCTTTTTCGCCCGACGGGAAATCGGTTTATTTCGGGCAGACGGAAGACAAGAAGGGCATTACGATTGTCGCTTCTTATTTTAAAGATGGTAGGTGGACGAGCCCGGTTTTAGCCCCTTTTTCGGGCACTTATGCAAACCTCGAACCTGCGTTCGACCCTCGTGGGAAATACCTGATCTTCGCCTCAAGCCGCCCCGAAACTGCCAACGGCCCTCTGCTCGATGGAAACTGGAACGGGCACGCCTATCCCGGGCATGGAGGTAACCTATGGAAGACTAATTCAACTAAAACGGGGTGGAGCGAACCGCAGCGTTTACCCGATGTCGTCAATAAAAATGGCTCCGTATTCAGTCCGGCTTTAACCCACGACGGCAGCTTGTATTTTATGCGGGCCGATAGCGGCGGCCTGTTTCACATCTACCGGTCGCAATTGAAGGGAGGCCAGTATCAAACCCCGGTACGCGCTTCTTTTTGCCTGGACAAGTTTGGAGATTTTGATCCTGCTGTAGCTCCGGATGAATCGTTTCTTATCTTCTCATCACCCCGACCACCTGCACCTGCCAAAACTTCCGACCTGTTTATTGTCTTCCACACAGCTACCGGATGGAGCGACCCTATCGACCTGCGCGAAGCTGTTTCAGATAAGGTTTTTGGCGTCGAGGCTCGCCTTTCTCCTGATCTGAAAACCCTTTATTTTAGCAATCAAATGAATAAAGACGGCACCAAAGTGCCAACTGAGAATTATATCTGGCAGGTGGATATAAGCGGCTTATTGAAGGCACACGGATTATAAAGCCTATTCTACTAAGTGCTCAAACTTGTCCCAAAAACCATCCTTCGGCAAAGGGGCAACAATCTCCACCGGTTCCTTTTTGATCGGGTGAATAAAGCGTAGCCTGCGTGCATGCAGGCAAATGCTTTTGCGGAGGCTGCCACGCGGGTAACCATATTTATTATCGCCAACTATAGGGCAACCCAGGGTGGATAATTGTACCCGTATCTGGTGCGGGCGGCCGGTTATGGGATTTACTTCTATTAAATAATAACCTTCCAGTTCACCCGCCAGCCGGTAATTCAGCTCCGAGCGCTGCCCGTCGGGCACCATCTGGTCATAAGCCCGGGTAACGTTTTTCTGCGGATTTTTTAGCAGCCAGTGCACCAGGTTGCCTTCAGGCGGCTCCGGCCGTTTACGCACTACTGCGTAATACGTTTTTTGCATCTCGCGGTTTTTGAAAAGCAGGTTAATACGGTCGAGCGCCTTGCTGGTTTTGGCGAAAAGGATAACCCCGCTTACTGGCCTGTCCAGCCGGTGAACTACACCCAGGAATGCGCCATTGGGCTTTTTGTACTTTCGGGCAATGTATTTCTTTACCTTTTCATCCAGCGGTTCGTCGTTGGTTTCATCCACCTGTACAATATCACCGGCCCTTTTGTTGATCGCGATCAGGTGATTATCCTCGTACAGGATATCATCATCCGTAATATCCCGGTCGACATACTTAATATTAACTCTTGCGCACATAGGTAAGGCGTATGGTTATAGATAGAGGCTTCATATGCACATCTGCATATCGGCACATTAATACTGCTCTTTATCGTTAGGAAAACTTTTGGCTTTCACGTCATCGATATAAGCTTTAAACGCAGAATTCATCACATTGTTCAGATCGGCGTACTGTCGCAGGAACCTCGGCTTAAAACCTTTATTAATGCCCAGCATATCGTGTACCACCAGCACCTGCCCGTCGCAATGCTTGCCGGCGCCTATGCCAATGGTAGGGATATGAATGCTTTCGGTTACTTCCTTAGCCAGTTGGGCGGGTATCTTCTCCAGCACGATGCCAAAGCAGCCCAGTTCTTCCAGTTTTAGGGCGTCTTCGCGCAGCTTTTGTGCTTCGGCCTCTTCTTTGGCCCTGACAGTATAAGTACCGAACTTATAGATCGATTGCGGCGTCAATCCCAAATGCCCCATAACCGGTATGCCCGCAGCCAGAATGCGGGTGATCGATTCGGCTATCTCAACGCCGCCTTCCATCTTAACACTGTGCGCGCCCGCCTCCTTCATGATCCGGATGGCCGAATTCAGCGCCTCTTTCGAATTACCCTGGTATGAACCGAATGGCAGATCGACCACAACCAGCGCCCGTTTGGCAGCCCGTACAACCGATGAGGCATGGTAGATCATTTGGTCGAGTGTGATAGGCAGTGTTGTCTCGTGACCAGCCATTACATTCGAGGCCGAATCGCCTACCAGGATGATATCCATCCCGGCCTCGTCCACAATCGTGGCCATCGAAAAGTCGTATGCAGTAAGCATGGCTATTTTTTCGCCGCGCTTTTTCATTTCCTGCAGGCTATTAGTGGTAACCCGTTTAACCTCTTTATTAACAGACATATTGTTTGTAATTATTGGGTAAAGGTAAAACTCTTTTGTGATTTAGAATTTTCATTGTTCAATTTCGAATTTATTGACAATCAGGTTACGCAATTCCCCATTGTAAATTATCGTATAAACTGTTCAATCAGCATTCAGGCAAAATCCCGCCCCGCAAAACAATTTCGAAATTCCACATTCGACATTCGAAATAATTCCCTACTTTTGCGGCGTGAATTCAAGTTTTGCCGGCTGCACTTCTTGCAAAGAATTTCACGGGACTGAACACCAGTATTACCGGCACATTAACCATTCAATTTTTTACGTATATGATCACCAACTTCACCAAGTTACCGGCTGTTTTATTGCTGGCTGACGGTACTGTATTTCATGGCAAAGCCGCAGGAAAAATAGGCACTACCACCGGCGAGATCTGCTTTAATACCGGCATGACCGGCTACCAGGAGATATTTACCGACCCATCTTACTTCGGGCAGATCATGGTGACCACCAACGCGCATATCGGCAATTACGGTATCGCAGATGCAGAAGTTGAATCGAACCATATCCAGATAGCCGGCCTGGTTTGCAAGAACTATAACATTTACTACACCCGCAAACAGGCACAGGAATCGATACAGGATTATTTCCAGGAGGAAAACATTGTTTCTATTTCGGATATCGACACCCGGCAGTTAGTTCGCCATATACGCGACAAAGGCGCGATGAACGCCATTATATCCTCCGAAATATTGGATATTGATGAATTGAAAAAGAAACTGGATGAAGTGCCATCCATGGATGGGCTTGAACTTTCGTCCAAAGTTTCGACTACTGAATCGTACACTTTCGGTGAAGAAGACGCCACCTACAAAGTTGCCGTGCTGGACCTGGGTGTAAAAAAGAATATCCTGCGCAACTTCCACGACAGGGATATTTACGCCAAAGTTTTCCCCGCAAAAACCACTTTTGCCGAAATGGAAAAAGATTTTGCGCCGAACGGTTATTTCATCTCCAACGGTCCCGGCGACCCGGCTGCAATGCCTTATGCTGTGGAAACCGTTAAAGAAATATTAAAATCAGAAAAGCCGATGTTCGGTATTTGCCTGGGCCACCAATTATTAGCACTGGCTAATGATATCCCTACTAAAAAGATGTTCAACGGTCACCGCGGGCTAAACCACCCGGTAAAAAATATCATCAAGGATCATTGCGAAGTGACTTCACAAAACCACGGTTTCGGTGTAGTGCCCGAAGCGGTAAGGGCATCGGACAAAGTAGAAATAACCCACGTAAACCTGAACGATAAATCTATCGAAGGCATCCGCGTAAAAGGTAAAAAAGCATTCTCGGTACAATATCACCCCGAATCATCGCCCGGTCCGCATGATAGCCGGTATTTGTTCGATGATTTTATTGCATTGATGAAATAACATACCGGTAGAGACGCATAATTATGCGTCTCCTCATTAAAATATCCAGGCCTTGCGGTAATCCGCAGGGCTTTTTTATACCCATATCAATCAGCCAAAAAATGGGATGTCGAAAAAAAGCAAAGTGGAAACGCGTAAAGTGATCGCTGAATATTTGACGATGCCGACGTGAAATATAATTCACTTTCTTTCTCCTTGTCATTGCGAATGAGGAACGAGTGAAGCAATCCCGTCGCTCACACGCGAAGAGGTTGCCGCACTCGCTGCGCTCGTTCGCAATGACATATTTTCAAATTTACCGATTCATCCCCCTCCTTTATCCGTTCACCGACAATTTCGGGCTGTTCGCCAAATAAATATCACGGTTTCCTGTACACAGGGGCATATTTGTGCCGCAAAACAAATAAAACCATGAAAACCATATTGATCGTTCAGCTCTTCCACCTGGTTCACGACACCGCCCAGCACCTGCATGTCATCATTCATACACTTGGCCATTTGGTGAAGTAAACGGGTTAGTTATATGTAAAGCGGCGGGTCAGCTCACCCGGTCATCGTTTTACTTGGCCCACCCGCTCTCCGCCTTCGGCGCAAAGAGAGTTTCCCTAAAAAAGTGATTGCCCAACCCTCTTTACCACAAGCGGTAAAGAGGGTGACCCAGCGAAGCGAAGGTCGGGTGAGTCCCTAATGAAGCCACACCAGCGCTTAACATAAAGCAACAATATCTTAACACCAATTACGCATCAGCTTAATAACAGTTGCCTTTCTTTGCACAACTACTTACTCAATGAAAACATTCATACAATTTTACAACTACCTGCTTGAAAGGGCGGAGACCTTCACCCGGTCGTTCGCGAACATGTTAAGTTAGTATCATAAATCGTTGGCTTTTATCAAAGAGCTAACAACCGGATATACTATCTTTATCGCTGCTTCACCAAGTCGTAAAACCTAATGAAAGTGGCCAGAACTCTATTCTTACTCTATTTTCTTTTATTGTCTGTTTACAATAGCTTTGCCCAGCCCCGTATTGATAGTTATAAATTGATCACAGGGAAGGCAAAAGAGTATCATAAATCGGAATGGGACATACAGGTGTCCGCAGCTTTCGGCAATGCATACGACCAGGCCGATATCAGTCTTGATATGGCCATCACGTCCCCTTCGGGCAAACCAATCCTATTACCGTGCTATTTCGACAGCGGGGATGGCGAAGCGTCGGTCTGGAAAGCCCGGTTTGCGCCCCAGGAAACCGGGAAATACAGTTATCACTTTATATTGCATAGCCAGGGAAAACAGGCCGTATCGGCTAAAGCCGTTTTCGATGCCGGGCCGGGCGATGGCAAAGGCTTTTTGCATAAAAACAACCTTTGGACCTTTAAATACGACAATGGCGAATTGTTCCGCGGTATCGGCGAGAATGTAGGCTGGGAATCGCGCTCTTTCGAGAAAGATAAATGGACCTATGATTATTTGCTGCCAAAGCTGAGCAGCAACGGCGCAAACTTTTTCCGCACCTGGATGTGCTACTGGAACTTGCCGCTGGAGTGGAAAAAAGTGAATTCAACCAAACGCTATAGCAACAGCGACGCTTACTATAACCCCGGCGCCATTAAGCGGATGGATGAACTGGTAAACCTTACGGATTCGCTGAACCTTAAATTTATGCTGACCATGGATTGGCACGGCCATTTAATGGAAGGCGGAGGCTGGAAAAACAGTAATTATAACGCCTTAAATGGTGGCCCGGCTAAAACGCCAACGGAATACTTTACCTCGCAAAAAGCCCGTGCTATGTACAAAAACAAACTGCGCTACATTGTTGCCCGCTGGGGCTATAGCACCAGCATTGCTGCCTTTGAGTTTTTTAACGAGATAGACAATGCTGCTTTTAACGGCGCGGACAGCGTTTTGATACCGCTGCATTATATTACGGAGTGGCACGATGAAATGAGCCGCTACCTGAAAGATATCGACCCTTATCGTCACCTGGTGACTACCAGCGTATCGCACCGCGATATACCGGGAATGAACTCGATAGCTTATATCGATTTTAACCAGAAGCATATTTACAAGCACACCGAAAAGATACCCGGTATTTACTGGAATTATATTAATGGCTTTGGTAAACCCTATGTTGTGGGCGAATTTGGTTACCGCTGGGAGGATGATGACCGGAAATATGCTGCAGAAGCCGACTATGACTTTAAACGCGGGCTTTGGTACGGCCTGTTTAGCCCCTGCCCCATTTTGCCCATGAGCTGGTGGTGGGAAATGTTTGACGAACAAAACATGGAACCTTATTTCAAAGGCGTAAGACAAATCAGCGACGAAATGCTGAAAGCCGGCAAGGGGTCATTTGAGCAGTTCGACGTTTCATCGGGCAATATCGAATCGTACGGCGTAAAATGCGGTAGTAAATATTTTATCTATTTACTCAATAATACCGATTCGACTGTCAGCACCGCTGTTTCATTTGCGGCAGCCGGCAAAAACTATACTATCAGTTATTTTGACCCGAATGACCGGTCGACCCAACCGGGAGGAAAAACAACCGTGCAGGCAAGCAAAATTGTCATCGGTGGTTTCAGCCTGCCGGCAAAAAAAGAAAAACTCATTGTTGTAACGGCGAACTAATACCGGTTTGCTGCGTTTGTTCTTTAAATATTGGTTTATGAAAAAAGGAGACACCGTCCATTGGAAATGGGGCGCGCACGAAGCGGAGGGCAAAATAACCGGGGAGCACGATAAACCGGTAGAGAAAACCATTAAAGGCGCAAAGGTAAAACGCAATGCCAGCAAAGAGGAACCTGCTTACGACATTAAACAAAAGGACGGCAGCAAAGTACTGAAATCGGCAAGCGAACTCAAGAAATAGCTACCTCCAAATCTCCCTCTGTAGCTGGCACTTTCACATTGGTGTTTAAGCCCCTCGCTGCCGGAGCGGGTTTTGGCGTGAGGCTTACCTAAAAAAATAGGCCATTTACCGAAAATCTCATTGATATTCCGTTTTTCGTTGCCATTTTTACACCATGGCAAAACAACCTATCATCACCGTAAAAAACCTTGTAAAAAAATACGGTGATTTTACAGCCGTCAACAATATCAGTTTCGAGGTTTACGAGGGCGAAATATTTGGCCTGCTTGGCCCTAACGGCGCCGGCAAAACCACGACGCTCGAGGTCATCGAAACCCTTCGCGAAAAAACTTCTGGTGAGGTCATGGTCAATGGCTTTTCGGTAGACAAGGACGAGGACGGCATTAAAAAATGCATCGGCGTACAATTGCAGGCCGCCGGTTATTATCCCAACCTCAACCTTTCCGAACTGATCGTGCTGTTCTCAGGCCTTTACGGCGTTGATAAAACACCAAAGGAAATGCTGGAGAAAGTGGCCCTGGTCGAAAAAGCAAAAGCAAAATATAAAGACCTTTCGGGCGGGCAAAAGCAGCGCTTTTCCATAGCGACTACGCTAATCAACGATCCAAAGATCATTTTCCTGGATGAACCGACAACCGGGCTTGACCCCCAGGCGCGACGCAACCTTTGGGACCTGATACGCGAAATACGCGACCGCGGCACAACCGTTGTCATCACCACCCATTATATGGACGAAGCCGAAGTACTATGCGACCGCGTAGCCTTTGTGGATGGCGGGCATATTATTGGCATAGACACGCCCGATAATTTTATTGATAAGCTGGTAGCAACGGGATTTGAGCGAAAAAAACAGGTAAAAGAAGCCAACCTGGAAGACGTTTTTATTAATATGACGGGTAAGGAATGGAGACCGGAATAGCGGCCTCACCTAAATCCTCTCCAAACGAGAGGACTTTTAATTATACAATATGAAAATTATATCATTATAATAAAAAGAACCACCATCTTCTTCCTCTCCTTTGGAGAGGGCGGGGTGAGGCTAAACGACGCAAATGACAAATAAACCATATAGCAATACCAAGGCCACGCTGGCCATAGCCAAAGCAAGTTTCCGGTCAATTATGCGCAGTCCGTCGGCAGTAGTGTTCAGCCTGGCATTTCCGCTGATATTTATTGTGGTGTTTGCCAATATCGGGGGTAGTGCACCCACGGTTGACGTAGGGGTTGCTAAAGATTGTGATACCTCAAACAATATATATAAGGTGCTGAAAACCGTGAAAATGGTGAACCTCATCACTAAAGAATCGGCAGCAGATATGGATAAAGACCTATCAAAAGGTGCTATTGATGCCATACTGGATATTAAAGTTAATCCGAAGGACGCAACAAAACAAAATACGCAAATAACGGCGTTCCCGCTCAGCACACAAAAAGCCGCTGTTACTGTTAACGTTCAATACACCAAAGCCTCGCAAAAAGGAGGTATCTTCAAATCGGTATTGAACAATATCTTGTTCGAACTTAATTCATTCGTGAACTCCAGCGCGCCAAAATTGGCAGAGGTGCACGAAACCACGATCCAGGGCCGTGTATACAAATACATCGACTTTATTTTGCCGGGCATGCTGGGTTTTTCGTTGCTTAGCAGTGGGGTGTTCGGTACAGCGTTCGTATTTCTTAGTCTGCGTTTAACCCTGGTGATCAAACGGTTCTTTGCTACCCCCGTAAAACGCTACAGCATTGTATTGGGCGAGGCGATAGCAAGGATCGTGTTTGCCCTGCTGGGCGCAATATTTATTATCGCGATAGGGCACTATGCCTTCGGCTTCACCCTGATCCACGGGTTTATCACGGTGATCAATATGCTGATCCTATCCGCTATAGGGCTCATTATTTTCATGGGTTTCGGATTTATTATATCCGGCGTGGCAAAAAACGAAAGTGCGGTACCTCCTTTTTCCAATATCATTACGCTGCCGCAATTCCTGCTTTCGGGCACTTTCTTCTCTACCACCGCCTTCCCTAACTGGCTCCAGGGCATCAGCCACGTTTTGCCCCTTACCCACCTGAATAACGCCATGCGTAAGGTAGCTTTCGAGGGCGCTTCGCTGGGTGATGTATCGCACCAGTTGCTTATACTCGCAGCCTGGTTCGTGGGTGTTTATATTGTGGCGGTGAAGACGTTTAAGTGGGAATAAATTTTGTTGGAAAGTTGTAAGGTTGAAATATCGGAAAGTTGCCGCAGCTTAAGAACAAGCATTCTATATCTTTCGGACTTAGGCGGACTTCCCGACTTTCGGACCTATCCACATTAAATTACCGTTAATATTCAAGTAAATTCCCCCTCTACTAAATATCCTTATTATATTTGGAAAATAAAACATAATTAGTGTACTTTTGACACTAACTAATTTCAATACCTAAAACAATACGAAATGAGCTTAATTATTGACGTTCACGCCCGGCAGATACTCGACTCGCGTGGTAACCCTACTATCGAAGTAGATGTTTTGACCGAAAACGGCGCTTTGGGCCGCGCTGCAGTACCGTCCGGCGCATCAACCGGCGCACACGAGGCTGTTGAACTGCGTGACAACGACAAATCTAAATATATGGGCAAGGGCGTGTCGCAGGCCGTTGCCAACGTAAACGATATTATTGCCAAAGAACTGCAGGGTGTCGACGTATTCGAGCAGAATGCCATCGATGCATTGATGATCGAACTTGACGGCACCGAAAATAAAGGCAAATTAGGTGCTAACGCCATCCTTGGCGTTTCGCTTGCGGTAGCCAAAGCAGCTGCACAGGAAAGTCGCCAGTCGCTTTACCGTTATATTGGCGGCGTTAATGCCAATACGCTGCCTATCCCGATGATGAATATCATCAACGGCGGTTCGCATTCTGACGCGCCTATCGCCTTCCAGGAATTTATGATCATGCCGGTTGGCGCTCCTTCGTTCTCCGAAGCATTGCGCTGGGGGTCGGAAGTGTTCCATAACCTGAAAAAGATATTGCACGATCGCGGCCTTTCAACCGCAGTAGGGGATGAAGGCGGTTTTGCACCAACTTTCGACGGTACCGAAGACGCCGCTGAAACCATTTTAAAAGCAATTGAAAAAGCCGGATACAAACCGGGCGTGGATATATGCCTGGCGCTTGACTGTGCTGCCTCTGAGTTTTACGTGAACGGCAAATACGACTATACTAAGTTTGAAGGCGAGAAAGGCGCTATTCGTACCAGCGCAGAGCAGGCGGATTATTTGGCCGAACTGGCAGGAAAATACCCGATCATTTCTATAGAAGACGGCATGGCCGAGGACGATTGGGAAGGTTGGAAGATCCAGACCGAAAAACTGGGCGATAAAATTCAGTTAGTTGGCGACGACCTGTTTGTAACTAACGTAAAACGTTTGCAAAAGGGCATCGACGGGGATATAGCTAACTCCATACTGGTAAAAGTGAACCAGATAGGAACCCTTACCGAGACCATTAACGCAGTAACTTTGGCGCAAACCAACGGCTATACTTCGGTAATGAGCCACCGCTCGGGCGAGACCGAAGATTCAACCATTGCTGATTTGGCAGTAGCTTTAAATTGTGGCCAGATCAAAACCGGTTCGGCATCACGGTCGGACAGGATAGCCAAATACAACCAGCTGCTGCGCATTGAAGAAGAACTGGGCGAAAGTGCAAAGTTTATTGGTAAAAATTTCAAATACTTTAAAAACAGGTAAAAGTTGTAAAAGAGAACGGCTAAAAGCTGCCTTAAATAATTGTTGAGCCTCGGTCACGCCGGGGCTTTTTTATTTTATTTTACTCATAACAGCTTTAATGCTCACCCAGACCGGAAGCCCATTATGGGGAAACAATTCCCCCAATTTCCCAACGGATCTTTTTAGAGGATCGGGGCTTGGTCAATATCGCCTGTTAAGCCTTTCGTGAGAAATTGACCTTCAGCGTGTTGTGTATAACACGCCTGTTATTAGGCACTTATAATTTGGTTATAAAGTGGCCCGAAACTTGTATTTAAGTAAAAGAACCATTGCGTATCAGCAATGGCATACTATTCGCATTGATTTGCCTGCCGGTTAATTACCGGCTACCTAATTTGAGAATTTATTTAATATTGATTAAATACCAAAAAATGATGAAACAGTTACCTGGTCTAAAACAGAAATTTACGATTAAACCACTTTTGGCTGTCGCAGTTTGCATATTGCTGGTTTACTCTTCATGCCGGAAAAATGATAATACCCCGGTGCCTTCCACCACTACAACAACTAAAACAACTCCTGATACTAAAGCTATCGGCGGACAAGTGGCACTTAACATAGCCAACTCGCTTTATGGCAAGCTGGGCGGCGCAAACCTGATGGACGGCGTTGACTCGGTATCATTAACCGGTCACATGGGTCCGCACCACGGTTATAACACTAATTCGCTTTGCGGTTTCTTTACCGATTCATTAGTAAGTGTTGATTCACGTGAAGGCGATACGGTATCGCATACAGGCGGTAACCTTAGTTTTTATTTCAATTGCAAAGATGGCAAGCACGCAGGTTATACCGCATACGATTCATTGGGAACAACCCGTACAACGTCAAAAGGCCTGTTCCAGAATTACTATGTAAAGCAATATTATACCATCGATTGCAAGGATGACAAACACCAGTTCATCGGTGTTAACGGCACCAACTATTTTTACCAGCTGGTTAACATCTCATGCGGCTGCGATAAAACTTATGCCGATATCGAAAACTCGGTGTATTACCTGAAGGACCTGACCATAGACGTTTGTAAAAAAGACATACTAAGCGGAACGGCTACTTTTAAAGCATACGGCTACCACTGGAGCATTACCGGCACCATGACTTTCCTCGGCAATCACATGGCCGATATGATCATCGACGGCAACAGCACCATTTATCACGTAAACCTGCTTACCCAAACTATTACTACATAACAGATCAACTTTATGTTTAAAGAGACCCTGGCTTTGCCGGGGCTTTCTTGTACCCGGATGTGGAGCTTGCTGATTGCAAATAAGATACCCGTATATTTTAACGTATCGAATCTCCTTTAGCCGCCCTGCCCATCGTATCTTTTGAAAATTGCTGCATTTGCTTTCCCTGGTGGATCGAATCAAGCCTGCTTATTTCAGCATCATGTTTTTCATCAGCTTGCCGTTGGGTTGCCGCCGGACTACCTTTCCGGGAATAGATGTCGATTATAATTAAAACCAGCAGTAACAAGACCGACGCGATGAGCGCCCCTTGGATATATTTGCGGTTTGTCGCGGGTTTGTTGACCTTACCTTCAGAAACAACCGCGAGAAAACTATAACCTGATTTGGGCTGGGTTTGTATGATCTTCTTGTCATCATCGGCCAAAACTCTGCGAAGAAAAGATATAGCCTGGTTTAATCCCTCATTTGCGCCCGGGTAATCATCCCATATTTCTTTTATGATCAGCTCCCTTTTTACAACCTTTCCCTGGTGCTCCATTAATATGCAAAGCAATTTCATCAGGCGTGGTTCCAGCCGGTTAATCTCCCCGCTCATCTTATCCTGCAACTCGTTCCTTTCGGTGTTTACAATAAACCGGTTTTCGATAATAAATACCCTGCCTTGCATAAATGATGATTACTTTGATAAATCTAAATGTTTCTGAATGTTTTCCAAAGCTTTTCTAAACGCCCCATTTCAAAAACGAGCGATACATTGGCCGAAATTAATTTCAAATGAAAACACACTTTCATATCCTTGTTATTCTTATCCTGGTTACTTTAGCAGGTACCAAAGCAGCTTCCCAACCAACCACGCTTCGCCTGGATAGCTTTTTCCAATCACTACATCAATATAAAGAGATTAACGGCAATGTGTTGGTTGCTGAAAATGGAAATGTCATTTATAAAAGATCGTTTGGTTTTGCCGACTTTGAAAATAAGTGTCTAAATACCGATAATACCCGTTTTGCATTAGCTTCGGTTTCAAAAACATTTACATCGGTTGCGGTTTTGCAGCTGAGGGATAAAAAGAAATTTAACCTGGACGACCCGCTGGTAAAATACCTGCCCGATTTTCCGTACCCGGCTATTACCATTCGAAATTTACTTTCACATACATCCGGCCTGCCCGATTATCAATTGTATGAGGAACAGATCAATAACAACCAGGGAAAAATATTTACCAATAAGGATGTCCTACCATCATTAAAAATGTGGAAGCACCAGCTGGAATTTAAGCCAGGGGAAAAGTGGCAGTATTCCAATACAAATTTCTGCCTGCTGGCATTGCTTGTAGAGAAAGTCTCCGGCATATCGTTCACTCAATATGTAAAAAAATACATTTTTAAACCCGTCGGCATGACTGAGACCTGCTTCCAGAACGACCCGGCACAACTGGAAGATGAGAACAAGGCACACAATTATGAATACCCCTTTTTATTTTCAGACAAGCAGAAAGACGTGGATAGCATCGCAAAATATCGCTGGCGCACTTATAACGCCAGCGGCTTTGTGGGGCAGGGAAATATCATGACCACAACAGGCGATATGCTAAAATTCGACAACGCACTTTACTTAGGTAAAATTTTAAAACTTTCTACTTTGAACGAAGCTTTTTCGCCAACCAGGCTGACAAATGGCAGCATCTCGAACGCTGCTGTTGGAATGGGTAAAGCGTCGTACGGCCTGGGCTGGTTTATAATGGCCGATACCAGTGCCGGAAAAATAGTGTGGCATACCGGTGGCCAACCCGGCGCCTTAAGCATATTTATGAGAAACATCACCAAAAAACAAACGGCTATCATGTTTGATAATGCGTTTGACAGGAGCCTTTATGGCAATGGCCTTAATGTATTGGCCATCCTTAACAATAAGCCGGTCACCATCCGCAAAAAATCATTGACAAGGGAATATAGCAAGGTGCTTACACTATCTGGTGCAGATGCCGCATTTTGCAAAATGCAAATTTTAAAAATTGATTCCGCACATTATTATTTAAGTGAAGACGACATGAATGAATTGGGCCTGCAACTGCTTTACGCAGCAACTTTTGCAAACCATAATTCAATGTCGCTCGAAGTACTCAAACTAAACATATTGTTATTCCCGGCCAGTTTTAACACCTACGACAGTTATGGGGAGGCATTGGCGAAAACAGGCAAAAAGCAGGAAGCTATTTTTATGTACAAAAGATCACTTGAATTAAATCCCGGCAATGAGGGAGGCAAGCAAGCGTTAAAGCTACTGTCAGGCTCGTCGCAATAAATATGTTAAGTACCAACATATAAGCACTCGTCGCAGACGACGCAGATATACTACGGTCAGGTCACCCCGTAGCCGCCTTTCGCTCGTCACCTTTATCATTACACCTCAAATAAAAACCGTATCTTTGCAAAAAATATAGTACCCGTTCGCTTACGGTTTTGATTTCTCAGGACGACTCTTCAGATCCGCTTATGCATTCGCGTTAGCACATTATAGCAGATACATTACACATGACATTTGACAATTTAAATATAATTGAGCCTATCCTCAGGGCCCTAAAAACCGAGGGATATACCACGCCAACCCCGATACAGGAACAGGCCATACCCATTTTACTAAAACAGCGCGACCTGCTGGGCTGCGCGCAAACAGGCACCGGCAAAACAGCCGCTTTCGCCATACCCATTTTACAACTGCTTTATCAGGACAGGTTGCAGCACAAGGAACAAAAAACCATTAAAGCACTGATCCTGACCCCCACCCGCGAGCTGGCTATCCAGATCGACGAGAGCTTTGCCGCTTATGGCAGGCACACGGGCTTGAAACACCTGGTTATCTTCGGCGGTGTATCGCAGAACCCGCAAACCGATGCCCTGCGCCGTGGCGTGGATATTTTGGTGGCAACCCCCGGCCGCCTGCTCGACCTGATGAACCAGGGTTTTATCCGGCTGGATCACATCAGGTTCCTGGTATTGGACGAAGCCGACCGTATGCTGGATATGGGCTTTGTGCATGATGTAAAAAAGATCATTGCCAAGGTACCTTCGCGCAGGCAAACGTTGTTTTTTTCGGCTACTATGCCCAACGAGATACAACAACTGGCCAATAGCATCCTGAGCAACCCGGAAAAGGTTGAAGTAACACCGGTATCATCAACTGCCGATACAATAGAACAGCAACTGTTTTATGTAGAAAAATCGGACAAGAAATCGTTGCTGCTGCATATATTGAAAGACAGAGCCATTAAAACTGCGCTGGTATTTACCCGCACCAAACATGGCGCCGACAAGGTGGTGAAGGACCTGAACCGCGCTGGCATTACTGCTGAAGCTATACATGGCAACAAATCGCAAAACGCCAGGCAGCGCGCGCTCACTAATTTCAAAAACCGAACTACGCGTGTATTGATAGCAACCGACATAGCCGCCCGCGGCATCGATATCGACGACCTGACACACGTGATCAATTATGAATTGCCTAACATTCCCGAGACTTATGTACACCGTATTGGCCGTACAGGCCGTGCCGGGCAGGACGGCATTGCACTCTCCTTTTGCGAGGCTGAAGAGATCGATTTTCTGAAGGATATTCACAAACTGATAGGCAAAATCATCCCGGTGAACGAGGCACACCCCTACCCGATGAGCCCCGCTTTCGTGGCGAAAAAGATGGAACCCGGTGCAAAAAACGGTTCGGCTGCGCCAAAACAGCAACGCTCACCAGGCCACCGCGACGGAAAGAAACGCTGGGGGAAAAGGAGATAAAACCTCTGTAGAGACGCATGATCATGCGTCTCTTATACGATTTATGCCAGGAGACGCATCATCATACGTCTTTACGTTTAGCGTGTTAACAAGTTAATAAAGCCCCTTGCATCCTTCAAAACAAAGCAATATCTTTAAACGAAAATTATTTTGGTTTGAAATGAAGCGGCTGCTGCATCTTTTAAAAAACAAATATTTCGTGGTGAGCCTCGCCTTCTTGGTGTGGATGGTTTTTTTTGACAAGAACGACCTGTTCTCGCAATACCAGTATCACCAGCAGCTGAGCAAACTAAAACACGAGCGTGACTTTTACCAGAAAGAAACCGCTAAAGCAACCCAGGACCTGGACGAGTTAACCTCTGACAAACAAAAGCTCGAAAAATTTGCCCGCGAAAAATACCTCATGAAAAAAGCCAATGAGGATGTTTTTGTCATTGTGAAGGATAAGAAAGCGGAGTAGTTTCGGAGGTCGGATGTCGGATGGCCGAGATCAGAATTATTTTAGTACAATAGTTGTTTAGATGCGCGAGCATCTTTTTTTATTTATACAACTCTACCAAAACTGGAAATCATAAAATTCTGACATCCAACTTCTGACATCTGACTTCTGATCAGGCATAAAACTTTGGTAACGATAATTTATACTTCACCGCAATTATCCTGATAGCGCACACTACAATTACAGCTATTATTTTCACCATTTGCGGGTCCATTTGGTTTATCAAAAGCACATAAAGGGAACCGCCAACAATGCAGGCTGTGGCATAAATTTCTTTTCGGAATATAAGAGGAATATCGTTTAGCAAAATATCGCGGATAACGCCGCCAAAGCAGCCGGTTATAGTACCCAACGCTACACAGACACCAGGGTTAAGACCTGCGGCTATCCCTTTTTGTGTCCCGATGATGGTAAAAAGCCCCAACCCAACTGCATCGAACAGGAACAGTGTGACCTTAAGTGCTTTGACGTATTTTTTAAACAGAACAGTAACAACAACAGTGCCCAATATGATCAGCAGTAATTGGTAATCGCGCATCCAGGCTACGGGGGTATCGCCTATCATCACATCGCGGATGGTTCCACCGCCGATGGCCGTAACAAAGCCCATGATCAGCACACCAAAAATATCCAGCCGCTTCAGCATAGCCGAGTAGGAACCGGAAACAGCGAAGGCGACTGTCCCCGCAATTTCTATAGCCGGTGAAATGTTTATCATCATACTACGCCTTCGCGCTTGCGCAAAAACCATTCGGCGCTTAACAAAGCTACAATAAATACGAATATCCATTTCACATCTGCCAGGTCGCTATAATGCTTGTCTTCGTACACCACCGTTTTGATATTCTCATTTTTGCGGATCAGGTCGACCAGTTGCCCCACTTGCGAAGGTTGCAGCATTTTTCCGCCCGATTGCTTTGCTAATTCGGCTAAAAGCTTGTGATCGGCCGCGGTTTGGCGGGTTTCCAGGTTTAACGGCTTGATAGTAAGTCGCCCGTTAGCTGGCAGTGCCTGGTCGCCGGGCTTGGCGGATGCCGTATAAGTATAATCCCCGGCAGGCAGGGCGCCTGCATCCAGCTGATAGCTTTGACCGCTCCTGGTGAACAGGAAACTATAATTTTTGCCCGAATCACTTTTAAGGTTGATCTTCACATCCGGTGTATTTATCAGTTGCAGCGCCTCATTATATAGTTCAGCGTTGAGGATCACGTTCTCGCCTTCATCAAATACGTTTTTGGCAGGATATACCCTGAAACGCTGCCGGTTGCTGTTAGCCGTAAGATATTGCACACATTGGCCCAGTAACTCTTCTGTAGCATGGTGGTCCCCATACGACTGGTATTCGGCCAGCGACCAGCGCCAAATGCCCTCCCCCGTTAATATCCCCATACGCCGCCCGTTATCATCGCTAAACAGCAGCAAAGGGTATGGCGTAGGAACCTCGCCTATGCGCTGTTTTAATAGTAACTGATCGTTACCAGCGGTACGGTAGTTACCAAAAGGCGCTATAAGGGGCGGCAATTTGCTTAATTTGCTCCGGGTCGAATCGGAAAGTGTAAATAGTGAAAAGTCTGTTGCCGGCAACGGGAACACCTCCTGCACCTGGTTGCGGTTTGAATAGATCTGCAGGGCCTTTTGTCCGTTGTTAAATTGCGGCAGGTCGGTTTGCGCGCCAAGCATATACCACACCGGCACTGTGTTTTTCGAAACAAAACCCTTTAAAGCGCCTGAACCGGCCGGATTACATTGGTAAAAAATAACCAGGCTATAATCTGCTAACTTAAGCGACTCCGCATCGCTTAGCAGGCTTGCTTTTACTTCGTAATTCTTATTAACCTCGATAGCTTGTTTGATGACGCTGATATCCGGGTGCGGACCATCATACAGCAGCAATATTTTCTGCCGCGCATCCAGCACATCCACATAAATGGTTTCCGAATTATTCTGAACGGACAACTCGTTTTTTACCGGCGCAATATCGATGGTAAATTTCCGGATGCCTTTTTTATCTGCGTTTAGCTTTAGCGGAACCACCTTTCGGAAGTTATCCGAATTAGCCGCCAGGTTTTGGGAGGCCACCTGCTTCCCGTCTTCCAAAACATTCAGGCGCAGGATCTCCCCTTTCGCCTGGAAAGCTTCAGCCAAAACCTCGATCACAAAATCGTTGCCCAAAAAGGCGGTTTTATTATAGTTGACATTGCCTATCAGCAGATCGCGTTTGGCTGTTGTATCGCCTAAAGCAATGGTATAAATACTTGTTTTAAGATTTTTTGCTTCGTAAAGCGGGTCACTGCCCTGGTTGTATAAACCATCCGTAGCCAGCACCAAAGCGCCGATATTCTGGTTGGCAAAACGTTCATTCAATTTATCAAGCGCCGACGATATATTGGTTTGCTTCCCATCGAATTTGTTCGACAGGCTATCCTTCAGATCACGACCGAAATTGAACTCACGTACATCGTATTTATCGCCAAGCTGTTCTTTAAGTTTAGCCAATTCACCCACAAATTGATTGGGGTTGAAACCGGCAGGCTTAAACGTGCCGATGGACTGTGAATTATCCTGTGCTATCAACACCAATGGTTTTTGCTGCGTATAGCTTATTGAACGCACAAGCGGCGCTATCAGTAAAAATGAAATAACAAAAACAGCAATGGTCCTCGCAGTGAATAGGGCGTAGCGTATCTTTTTGTCAAGATCAGAAGTATTTCGGTATAGCAGCCAGGCATACAATAAACCCAGCAACAGGCAAACAGGCGTCCACCATCCTGAAACTGCCCCCCATGTTACTGAAAATAAAAGCTGCATATTTTTTTGTTGGACGTTTTACGTCGTACGTTAAACGCTTACGCAAAATGCAAATTATAGCGGTAAGATGGAAATGATGAACATATCGAAAAAGATGTACCGTAAGCGTCCAACATTTAATAAACTCAAGACTTAAGACTAAGAACTCAAGACTCTCTTACAACATCCCCCCGTCAACCGGAATCACCTGCCCGGTAATGTAGGTTGCCATGTCCGATGCCAGGAAAACACAGGCATTGGCCACGTCCTCGGTTTCGCCGCCGCGTTTTAGCGGGATGGCCTGTGCCCAGCCTTCAACTACTTTCGGGTCCAGCGCTTCGGTCATTTCGGTTTTGATAAAACCGGGGGCCACCACGTTGGTACGTATATTTCTTGAACCTAATTCTTTGGCGATCGATTTGGAGAAGCCGATGATACCTGCTTTGGATGCCGCATAGTTGGACTGCCCGGCATTGCCATTGACACCCACTACCGAGCTCATGTTGATGAACACGCCGTTGCGGTTCTTCATCATCACACGCGAAGCTGCTTTGGTAACATTGAATATCGATTTCAGGTTCACATCCAGTACCTCATCCCATTGCTCTTCGGTCATGCGCATCAATAAACCATCCTTGGTAATACCCGCATTATTCACCACAATTTGCAGTGTGCCAAAATCGGCTACGATATCATTGATCAGCTTTTCAGCCTCATCAAATTTGGAAGCGTCAGACCGGTAGCCTTTAACCTTAGTGCCAAAGCTTTGCAGTTCCTGTTCCAGCGCCTGCCCTTTTTCAACAGACGACAGGTAAGTGAACGCCACATTGGCGCCATGCTCAGCAAATTTCTCGGCTATCTTACGACCTATACCTTTCGAGGCGCCGGTTATCAGCGCGGTTTTTCCTTCCAGTAATTTCATAATTTTCAGAATGGTTTCGGGGCGTGAAGATAGGAATTTTAGTCCGAAAGTCGGAAAGTCCGCATAAGTCCGAAAGATTATTTTGCCACTAACATCACCTGATATTCTTTCTTTAACTCCATCAAACACCCAGCACACAAACACCCATCATACAGCTCGGCGATGTATTGCGTTTCATTCAGCGTCAGCTGCACCGTAGTGCACTGGCACTTAGTGAATGAATTGGCTTTACATTCAAACGGCGAACTGCATCGCTCGCAACTGACTATCTCGTGTTTTTGATGGGCCTTCATCTGTCGCGATTAATTGTAGAGACGCATAATTATGCGTCTCTACGGAATACATTTACGCCGAACACGTCACACACCCCTCATCCATCGAGCAGCTTGGGCCGGCGGGTATTTCGTCAGCCACCTGTTCAACATGTTCAGGTATAACCGGCTCCATATTCTTGCCGCCCTGGTTCTCTACAGTGAACTTAACTGCCTGTGATGCTGCCTGGGTACGCAGGTAATACATACCGGTTTTCAGGCCCTTCTTCCAGGCGTAAAAATGCATAGAGGTTAGTTTGGATGCATTTGGCGAATTGATGAACAGGTTAAGCGACTGGGACTGGCAGATATATGCGCCCCTGTCGGCAGCCATATCGATAATGTTCCGCATCTTGATCTCCCATACAGTTTTATACAGTTCTTTTAGTTCCTGTGGGATCTTGTCAATTTCCTGTATCGAACCGTTAGCGGTGATGATCTTATCCTTCATCGCCGTGTTCCACAAGCCAAGATTTACCAAATCGCGCAGCAGGAATTTGTTGACGATAATAAACTCGCCGCTTAATACCCGTCGGGTATAGATGTTGGAGGTATAAGGTTCGAAGCACTCGTTGTTCCCCAGTATCTGCGAGGTGGAGGCAGTCGGCATGGGCGCAACTAATAATGAATTGCGCACACCGTGGTTCATTACATCCAGGCGCAGGTTTTCCCAATCCCAGCGACCACTATCGGGCGTAACACCCCACAGATCAAACTGGAACTTGCCTTTGGATAAAGGTGAGCCCTTGAAAGTCTCATACGCACCTTCCTTGATCGCCAGGTCCTTCGAAGCGGTCATCGCAGCAAAGTAAATGGTCTCGAAAATTTCCTTATTCAACTGTTTGGCTTCATCGCTTTCAAAAGGCAGGCGCAGCTGGATAAAAGCATCCGCCAAACCCTGTACACCCAAACCTATGGGCCGGTGACGCAGGTTGGAATAACGCGCTTCCTCAACCGGGTAGTAATTGTTGTCGATGATCCGGTTCAGGTTCAGTGTTACCTGGTAAGTTACCTCGTATAATTTCTGATGATCGAATATCCCGTTGATCGCATACCTGGGCAGCGCCAGCGAAGCCAGGTTGCAAACCGCCACTTCTTCAGCCGAAGTGTACTCCATGATCTCCGTACAAAGGTTCGAGCTTTTGATTGTGCCCAGGTTTTGCTGGTTCGATTTGCTATTGGCAGCGTCCTTATACAATAGGTATGGCGTCCCGGTTTCTACCTGCGCATCCAGTATGGCGAACCAAAGTTCCTGAGCTTTTACAGTTTTGCGGGCGCGCCCTTCCTTTTCATACTGCTCATATAAACTCTCAAATTCCTCACCAAAGCATTCGGATAATCCCGGCGCTTCGTGCGGGCAAAACAGGCTCCAATCTTCATTGGCCTCTACCCTTTTCATAAACAGGTCGGATACCCAAAGGGCATAAAACAGGTCGCGGGCACGCATTTCTTCCTTACCGTGATTTTTGCGCAGGTCCAAAAACTCGAACACATCAGCATGCCATGGCTCCAGGTAAATAGCAAACGCACCCTTGCGCTTGCCGCCGCCCTGGTCTACATAACGCGCTGTATCATTAAACACCCTAAGCATAGGGATAATGCCGTTGCTGGTTCCATTGGTACCGCTGATGTAGGAACCTGTGGCCCTCACATTATGAATACTCAACCCGATACCTCCGGCACTTTGCGATATTTTGGCGGTTTGTTTCAGCGTATCATAAATACCATCGATGCTATCGTCCTTCATCGTCAATAAAAAGCAGGACGACATTTGCGGCTTTGGCGTACCGGCGTTAAACAATGTTGGCGTGGCATGGGTGAACCAGCGCTCGCTCATCAGGTTATATGTTTTGATGACGCTGTCGACATCATCCTTATGAATGCCAACAGAAACCCGCATGAACAGGTGCTGCGGGCGTTCGGCTATCTTGCCTTCTACCTTTAGCAGGTAGGATTTTTCAAGCGTCTTAAAGCCGAAATAATCAAACCCGAAGTCGCGGTCGTAAATAATAGTACTATCAAGCAGTTCGGCATTATCCTTTATTACTTCCCAAACATCATCTGCCAGCAGCGAAGCATTTTTACCTGTTTTGGCATCAGTGTACTCATGCAAACGGCGCATGGTTTCCGAAAATGATTTGATGGTATTTTTATGCAGGTTGGACACCGCTATACGCGATGCCAGCAAGGCATAATCCGGGTGCTTGGTGGTTAGCGAAGCGGCTGTTTCGGCTGCCAGGTTATCCAGCTCGGATGTGGTAACACCGTCGTACAAACCTTCAATTACTTTTTTGGCAACATCTATCGGGTCTACCAGGGCCGGGTTCAAACCATAGCACAGCTTTTCGATGCGTGCCGTTATCTTGTCAAATTTTACGGTTTCTTTTTTACCGTCTCTTTTTATTACGAACATGTTGTCTCTTGCTAAATTGTTGTACTGCTATATTGTTAAAGTCCTCTCCTTTGGAGAGGATTTAGGTGAGGCCTAGAAATCTTCGTCGAGTGAAAATGCCTGGCTTTTTACTTCGGTGTTAAGCACGCCACTTTTCTGATAATCGCCAACGCGTTTTTCGAAGAAATTGGTTTTGCCCTGTAATGATATCATCTCCATAAAATCAAATGGATTGGTGGCGTTGTAAACCTTATCATAGCCCAGTTCCATCAGCCAGCGGTCGGCTACAAACTCGATATACTGGCTCATGAGTTTGGCGTTCATGCCGATCAGGTTTACCGGCAGGGCATCGGTCACGAATTCTTTTTCTATCTCAACCGCATCGGTGATGATCTGTGTTGCTTCCTGTTTTGACAACTTCTGACTGAGCATACTATACAGCAGGCAGGCAAATTCGCAATGCATGCCTTCATCACGAGAGATCAGCTCATTGCTAAAGGTCAGGCCCGGCATCAGTCCGCGTTTTTTGAGCCAGAAAATGGAACAAAAGCTACCGGAAAAGAAAATACCCTCCACCGCCGCAAAAGCCACCAGTCGCTGGGCGAACGTACCGTTATTGATCCATTTCAACGCCCATTCTGCCTTCTTTTGAACGGCAGGTACGGTATCGATGGCATGAAACAGTCGGTCTTTTTCCGCGGGATCTTTAACATACGTATCTATCAGCAACGCATAAGTCTCCGAATGGATATTCTCCATCATGATCTGGAAACCGTAGAAACACCGGGCTTCGGGCACCTGCACCTCGCTCATAAAATTGACGGCCAGGTTTTCATTCACTATACCATCGCTTGCAGCAAAAAAAGCAAGGATATGCGATATAAAATGTTTTTCGCCGCTGTTGAGATTTTCCCAATGTTTCAGATCGTCGGACAGATCGATCTCTTCCGCAGTCCAGAAACTGGCCTCGTGCTTTTTGTACATTTCCCAGATGCGGGGGTAGTTGATGGGGAGGATAACAAACCTGTCCTTGTTCTCCTTTAGTAATACTTCGTTTTCGTGATTCATGCCTTTGTCAATTGAGTTTAACGGAGTCGACAAAAGACGATGAACCAGCCGCGTTTACGGACGCAGGGAGCAGGGCTTTTACCAAAACCTTATTCGTGAAAGTTTTGACAAGCTATAATGGCAGGTGTCTGGCTTTACAGTTGCACGTCAGCCCATGATTTGCACATGGTTCCCTTTTAATACCGGCTTTTAACCCGGTAACCTTTGATAGCGTTTGTTAAAGAACTTGTGGATTCAAAGATAAGAGTCACCGGTGTTACGATGTTAGTCTTAGTTTTGAACAAGGGGTGGAGTTATGAACAGCCCCTCTCCCATTCTGTAGAGACGCAAGATTTTGCGTCTCTCCCAAAACAAAATTTTTCACGATATAAAAACCCTGGAATGAGACGCAAAATCTTGCGTCTCTATATTAAATCAACCCTCCAGCGGCACAAACTTCAAACTCACCGAATTAACGCAATGCCTTACGTTTTTTGGTGTCATATATTCGCCTTCGAAAACGTGACCCAGGTGGGCGCCGCAATTGGCGCAAACAATTTCCACACGTCTCCCGTCGGCATCCGGAACGCGTTTTACCGCGCCGGCAATCTCATCGTCAAAGCTGGGCCAGCCGCAATGCGATTCAAACTTTGTTTCGGATGTGTACAATGGGGTATCACATCTTTTGCACACATATAAACCATGGGCCTTATTGTTTAACAACGAGCCGGTAAACGGGCGCTCGGTTCCTTTGTATAGTATTACCCGTTCTTCTTCGGGAGTTAATTGATTATAATTCATATTATTTTTGATTACACCGATTTGATTTTGATTACACTGATTATAACAAATATACGGCGGGAATGGCGTTTTGAATTTTGAAGGAGGGGTTATTTACAATGGGTTGACAAGCAGCAGCCTGTTACATTGAGGTACCCGAAGTGCGAGCGTAAAGGCCTTTACACACCATCCTTCGAGAGCCTCAGGATGACACCGATCGCGCACAAAAAATCCCGGCAATTTCTTACCGGGATCCCATATACCTTTCGGATTTCGCCTTTTACTTTTTACCTTTTTTAGCCAGCTCCTCTGCCATAGCAGCGCCAATTTCAGCCGGTGATTGTACCACGCGGATGCCGCATTCGGTCATGATCTTCATTTTGGCAGCTGCTGTGTCGTCGGCGCCGCCAACTATCGCACCGGCATGACCCATACGGCGACCTGCAGGTGCCGTTTGCCCGGCGATGAAACCTACGACCGGTTTGGTGCCATTATCTTTTATCCAGCGGGCGGCTTCGGCTTCCATACCGCCGCCTATTTCGCCTATCATGATGATGCCATGCGTATCAGGGTCGTTCATCAATAGCTCAACAGCTTCTTTGGTCGGTGTGCCGATGATCGGGTCGCCACCAATACCGATGGCTGTGGTGATGCCCAAACCGGCCTTCACAACCTGGTCAACAGCTTCGTAAGTTAAGGTACCTGATTTTGATACCACGCCTACATTGCCCTTGCGGAAGATAAAGCCCGGCATAATGCCAATTTTGGCCTCGCCTGCGGTGATGATTCCGGGGCAGTTCGGACCGATCAAACGGGTATCCCTGTCCTTAATGTATTCCTTCACCATGATCATGTCCTTGGTCGGGATACCTTCGGTGATGCAAACGATCAGCTTGATACCTGCTTCAGCAGCTTCCATTATAGCGTCCGCAGCAAATGGCGGCGGCACAAAAATGATGGAAACGTTAGCAGCGGTAATGTCAACCGCTTCTTTAACTGTATTAAAAACCGGCAGGTTCAGGTGCTTTTGGCCGCCTTTGCCCGGTGTTACGCCACCAACTACGTTGGTACCGTATTCGATCATCTGCGAGGCATGGTAGGTGCCTTCGTTACCTGTAAAACCCTGGACTATTACTTTGGAATCGTTATTGACGAGAACGCTCATAGCATATTAAATGTAGGCGCAAAGTTAATTTATTATGGGTAATCTCAAAGCCTGCGACACCCTAAAGAGGGAATTATTTAATATCGAATAAAGAATATCGAATTTCGAATAACGAAGTAAAATATTTACTCCCCCTTCAGGGGGGCCGGGGAGCTAAACTCCTTTTCACTCTTCGCTATCACGATAGTGGCGATACCATTGCCTATCATATTGGTAATGGCCCGGGCCTCGGACATGAATTTATCAACCCCAAAAAGAATAGCAAGACCCTCCACCGGGATCACCTTAATAGCCGTAAGTGTGGAGGCAAGTACGATGAAGCCGCTGCCGGTTACACCTGCCGCACCTTTGGACGTTATCATCAATATGCCGATAATGGTTAGCTGCTGGCCCAGCGATAAGGGAATGTGATACACCTGCGCCAGGAAAATAACCGCCATGGAAAGGTAGATGGTGGTGCCGTCAAGATTAAAGGAATATCCGGCCGGTATAACCAAACCGACCACCGATTTGGAACAGCCAAATTTTTCCATTTTTTCCATCATCCGCGGCAATACCGACTCGGACGAGGATGTTCCCCAAACGATCACGATCTCTTCTTTTATAAATTTCAGATACTGCCATAAGCTGAATTTGTAAAGCCGGCAGATGATATTGAGCACCACGAAAATAAAGATCGCCATAGTGGTATAAACCGAGCCCATCAGCCAGGCCAGCGGTTTAAGCGAGTTAACGCCGAAGGCACTTACGGTATAGGCCATTCCGGCAAAAGCGCCAATTGGCGCTACGCGCATGATAACCTTCATGATATTGAAGAATACTTTAGACAGTTTATCAAAAAAACTGATCAGCGACTGACCCGTCTCTCCCATCCTGCTCAGGGCAAAACCGAATAATATGGCAAAAAAGAGTACCTGCAAAATATCGCCGTCGGCAAAAGCTTTGAACACATTACCGGGAATAATATGGGCAAAAAAGTCGCCCCAGTGCATTTCTAATGCAGCTTTTTGATAGATGGCCAGTTTATCGGCATCTGCGGCATTATGTATTGCCGTACCGGTTGTTACGTTGGTTTCGCCCGGCCTGACAATATTGGCTACTGCTATGCCTATGATCAGTGCAAAAGTGGTCACTATTTCGAAATACAGCAACGCCTTGCCGCCCACACGGCCCACCTTTTTCATATCGCCCATGCCGGCTATGCCTAATACAATGGTCAGGAAGATGATCGGTGTTATCAGCATCGTGATCAGGTCGATAAATTTTTTGCTGATCAGTTGCGCGGTCGGGGCAAAATCTTTAAAATAAATGCCAACTACAACGCCAAGAATAATGGCAATTAAAACCTGGAAAGTGAGATTGGATAACAGGCGTTTCATCAGTTAACAATAATACAATTTAGCTTTCAATATTCAATTGATAACTTCGCAGGCAGATGAGGGGCATTTATCATTTCGAAAAAGTATCAGACAAACTGGCCTGCGCCGGGCAGCCGACGGAGGAGCAGTTCAGGCAGGTAGTGGCCGGGCAATACGACGTGGTCATCAATCTTGGTTTGCTGAATACTAAATATTCGCTGCCAGATGAGCTGGGGCTGATGGCCGAACTTAAGGTTGGCTATCATCACATACCGGTGGTGTTCGAAAAGCCTCAGCTGAGCGAGCTTGATAACTTTATCGCCCTGATAGATCAAAATACCGATAAACGAATACTCGTCCATTGCGCGGCCAATTACCGCGCATCCGTGTTTACCGGGCTGTATCTTTTCGCTGCCGGGGAGCTTCCCGAAGACGAATTACAGGATTTTGTAGAAGATGTATGGCAGCCCAATACCGTATGGCAGCAATTTTTGGAGGCAGGTATCGAACACCTCAAAGGCCAAAAATAAAAAGGCTTCCCCCGCTGCCGGAGAAAGCCTTTTACCACCAAAAAATTGTTTAGGAAACAGTGCCGGTTTGCAGGTCGACCGTGTAGGTTGTTCCGTTTATAACGATCTTAGCCTGGTGATTGCCCAGGAAAGTTATCGTGCCGCTGTAGTTCCAGGTACCCGACGGAGTGGCCCCTTTTGTTGCAAAGGTTGCCGACCCGCTTACGATATCGCCCACAGAGGGATCAACTTTAACATTTGTAAAAACATAATCGAAAGTTTCTGCGTCGGTTGCCTTTGAACCGGTTTTTTGCTGAACATTAGCATCCACGTTTAGCGAGCCATTCAACAGTATGGGCGAGTTATCATTGTTCGGGTCAACGGCAGTTATCATCAGGTTTTCTCCCAGGTTATAACTTGCGCCTATCTGAGCTGTATTTTCGGTCACCTTTAACTTAGTATAAAAGCTAAGGCCGTTGGGCGTACCGTTAGCACACAAAACGGAAAATTTAAACTCTCCGCTGATGGATGCCGAGCCGCCGTCATCCAGCGTAGTGCTGTACGATAAGGTGGTGTCAATAACCGCGCCGCAGCCAAAGTCGACACCATCATCATTTAATTTTAGTCCGCGTCCCCTGCGCGCTACGTTTACATTTGAAGGCGGGTTAATGCCGTCAAAAATACTGAAGCCGCCAAGGCCGCCATAAAGGGTTTGTGAAAGGTTGAGCGCTATTTGCTGGCTCACCTGTTTTGTGGAAACAGTGTTCTCCGGACCGCTTCCCGATTTTTTACACGACGTGTAAGTTAATGCAACTGCTGCCAGTGCAACGATAAGGTAAAGTTTAATTCTCATACGCTGAATTGTGATTTAATAATTCTATTTTTTTGCTAAGATATAGTTATTCAATGATTTAAGATAGGAAAAGCTTTCCACATAATGTGCATCACCTGCATCAAATTATTGTTAAATAATTATGTACCGCTTAAAAAAACCTATGTAATTATCATTGATTCAGGTTGATATTTCAAAAATCGTTCCGCTGCGTTTAGGTCCGGCCACGGCTGCTCCTGTATTTGCTAAATATTTTAAAAATCATTGCATCTTTTTTAAAAGGCAATCGTATAAGGAGTCAGTATAGATTACATGCACATTTAACTGACAAAAAAAAGATCGATATGACTAAGCCGGAAGATATTTATAAAGAGTACAGGGAATTGCTGATGAAAAAAGCGGATATGGGACCGGGACAGCAATTTACGTTCAATTTCACTTCGGAAAACCGTGGAACTTTTACCGTTACCAATGACGACAGTATGGACATGATCGGGGGAACAGTAAAACTTACCGTAAACAACGACGGTTTAAATATATTGATGGACTATAAAGGTTTCTACATCACCCAAACTTTGAAGATCGCTAAAAACGAGAAAGGCGAGACTACGCTTATACGCGAACCTAACAGCGGCAAGGTATTCCTTACCGGCCATAAACTGGATTCATAAGCTTTAAAAAGCCTTTTTCACCACAAGCCTCAAAAAGCAATTGAGGAATGCATTACACAATATTGCTGTGTTAATTACCCACTTTTTTTCCTTTCGAGAATTTTATTGATTTCTTATACATTTCATAACAAACTGTAAATCAGCATACTTTAACGATTAATTAATCTTTCCTAATGCTGGCGCAACTGTTGCAATATAGCCGGCATGAAACGGTTAATATTACTCATCGCATTATCAGTATTGTCAGTATCAGCATTTGCACAGTTCCCGCTGGGTGCAACCAAAGAGGAGATCAAAACCTATTTTGGCGAGAATGTTTCTTACGCTAACGTGCAGGAATTCAAAACTGCCAACGGCAGTGAAGCGCTGTGCTTCACCAAGGTTCGTGTTATCGGTGATTATACCTTCCTGTTCAACTTTGATGGTGTTTGCACATCCTACGTTGAGACTTACGACAAGAAAGACATGAATGAAGTGGTATGGCGTTTCGACCGTAAATTTTGCCGCCTGGGTACTACCATCTGGAGCGATGAAGATAATACCTATAATGTTACCATGGTAGCCAATCCAAAAAAAGGAGCCAATTTTATCAGCATTACTTACAAGCCCGTTGCACCCGCCGCAACAAGTACTTTGGCATCAAATTAAGCACACATTAATCTTATATAAAAAAAACGCCCGGACGAAAGACCGGGCGTTTTTTTTTATATCCGAATTTCTATTTACGTCCACAAATTCTCGGGATATACCCCGCTGCTCACCAACTTGGAGATGCTTTCCTGTACAATCGGCTTATCTTCCTTATAAGTAACACCGAACCATTTAGAAGATGTTGGAATCACCTTGAACGCCGCTGTTCCGCTTTTGATCAGCTCATCTGCTGCCAGCGGGATAAAAAATTCCGCTTTGGGATTATTTTCATTTGCCTCAACAAATCTTTTGAACATCGGCTCGCTTTGTTTGAAGATGGCCGGTGTGAAGCCCCAGAAGTTCATGGACACGCGGGTATCGTTGGGTAATGAATGTTCGCCGGTAGCATCTTTATAAGCTACGGTGCCGTCTTCTTTAAAATATACTTCGGTGCGCTCATTTATCTCAACCATGTTACCCTGATCATCCACTTTACAAACGCCGCGCGATACAGAGCCGTAATCGGACAAGGTTTTGTCTATCTGGTAGCCTATAATGGAATATAAGCTATCCGAAACTTCCGTGGTCAGGAATTTCGCCATTTTCTCAAATGCCTCCCGGCCGTAATAGTCATCCGCATTGATAACGCAAAAAGGCTCGTGCACCTGGTTACGTGCCGCAAGCACCGCATGCTGTGTGCCCCATGGTTTTGCTCTTTCGATAGTTTTATCGATACCGAACGGCTTCAGGTCGTAGCTTTGGAATACATAATCCGTTTCGACCCGTCCTTTCAGCTTTGGCTCGAAAATGGATTTGAACTGATCGGCAAATTCTTCGCGGATGATAAAGCTGATCTTGCCAAAACCCGCATTTATGGCATCATAAATAGAATAATCGATAATAGTTTCGCCGTTAGGGCCAAAGCCGTCTACCTGTTTCATGCTGCCATAGCGGCTGGCCATGCCTGCGGCCAATATCAGTAGTGTAGGTTTCATAATTTCAAAAGGTATTGTATGGAGTGTTTTAGTTTAATTATATCTCAAAAGGCATTTATACTTAATTTGTTTTAGTAATGTTTGCCCTTTCAAAAGTAAATGATAAATGTTTAAATGACAATTATTATTTACTTACTTGATATACCTGAAATCCTGTCCATCCTCAACATTAAGCAATACTTCGTATATCAGGCGGATCACATTGTCTACATCCTCTTTATGTATCATCTCCACCGTAGTGTGCATATAGCGCAAAGGCAGCGAGATAAGTGCCGAAGGCACCCCGTCGTTGGAATAAGCGAAGGCATCGGTATCCGTGCCTGTCGACCTGGATGATGCCTGGCGCTGGAATGGTATATCTGCCTTTTTAGCTGTTTCTATCAGCAGTTTGTTTACATTATTTTGCACTGCGGGAGCATAAGATACTACCGGTCCCTTACCACAGGCCAGGTCGCCCTGTGTTGTTTTGCTGATCATCGGCGTTTGCGTGTCGTGCGTAACATCAGTAATAATGGCCAGGTTTGGTTTGATGTGGTGAGCGATCATTTCCGCTCCGCGTAAACCTATTTCTTCCTGCACGGCGTTTACTATATAAAGGCCGAAAGGCAGTTTCTTTTTATTCTCTTTCAGTAAACGGGCAACCTCGGCTATCATAAAACCGCCGGCGCGGTTATCCAATGCACGACCAACATAGTAGCGGTCATTCAACACCATAAACTCATCTTCATACGTGATCACGCAACCCACGTGGATGCCCAGTTTTTCAACTTCATCTTTCGAGGTACAGCCGCAATCCAGGAAGATATTCTTCAGCGTCGGCGCTTCTTCCTTTTCACCCGAACGGGTGTGGATAGCGGGCCAGCCGAAAACAGCTTTCACAATGCCGTTATCGGTATGGATATTTACTCTTTTTGAAGGGGCGATCTGGTGGTCGGAGCCGCCATTGCGGATAACGTAAATCAGACCGTCGCTGGTGATGTAGTTAACGAACCACGATATCTCGTCGGCATGCGCCTCTATCACAACTTTGTATTTCGCTTTTGGATTGATGATACCTACCGCAGTACCATAATTATCGACATAGTGATCGTCGATGTAAGGCTTGATATAATCGAGCCAAAGTTTCTGCCCTTTCCATTCAAAGCCGGTTGGCGAGGGGTTATTAATATATTTTTCGAAGAATGCAAGCGAGGTTTTATTGACTACCTCAACATGTTTTTTCTTATCATCCTTTTTTTTAGCCATGGTATTCGACTGTTTTTATAGTAATGCAGCAAATATAGTAAAGCTTGTGAGAATGGCGTATGCTAACAAATTTTAGCGGGCCGGCCTGATGTATCAGACCGGTTTTTTCACCGGGTTTTCATATTATCGCAGTATATTAGAATATAATATGGAAACCGCCAAAACCATAGCAGGTTTGTTGCTTGCTATTTTCGTCACTATCGTAAGCAAGGGGCCCTCTGCACCGTCGTCCATCAACGTACCGATAACCTACGCCGCCAGGTATTATTTTGGCAGGGACACGGCTACCATACTGGTGATCAATCAATTTGATCTTAACAACACCAAAGATACCAGCGCTAAAAAGATCGACGCACTAAAAGGCGCTGCTTATACATCCCTGAAATTCATTGGGTCGCAGATCGACCTGTTGCCCCATACGCGTGTTATCAACCTGGTTGATTCTTTAAACTTCCAGGCGAACAAAGATTCGGTAAAGAACCTGGCTTCCAAATACAATGCCACGCAGGTGCTGGCGCTAAAAAATTTCGACGCCGCTATCATCCGTAGTGACATTCAAAGTTCTGAGATATATCTTAATACTTTGGTCAATGCCGATTTCAAGCTTTACGAAGGTAACGGGCTTTTCTCAAAAAAGCTGCATGGCACGGCAAGTGACCTGGTATCGGGCGAGAATTACAAACACCTGTCGGCCGGCGAAGTATTTGTCAGTCCGCCTATCGGCCTTTATAAAGCTGCTGTGGACACGTCATCGGAAAATGCCGCGATGGATGCCCTTAAAGATTATTTCCCTAATACCATTTCGCACGACCGGCCCTTATTTAGCGATCACTTCTTAACGAAAGGAGTTGAGAAACTATATGCAGGCGACCCGGACGGAGCCATTAAATTATTTGAACCATACCTGCAGGACAAGAATGCAAAAAAAGCGGGGAAAGCTGCGTACATGCTTGCCATTGCTTACGAATTTAAGGGAAATGTAGAAAAAGCGGGGGAAATGGCTACGCTATCGCTGAATAAATTCAACAACCCTTACGCAACTACAATGCTGCAGGATCTGAAGGATGAGTGAGGCCTTTTTCCAGTATCTCGTAATCAAACCCGTTTTTTGAAAAGAACTGTCCCGTGTGGTAAAATCCATTTTTATCGTAAAACCCTGTAGCCGACAGCCGGGCGTTACACCAAATCCGTTTACCGCCCTCTGCTTTTGCAAAATCGGTTATATAGGACAACAGTTCATTGCCGATGCCTTTGCCCTGGTAATTCAACTCAACGGCAAATTTGCGAAATTGGAAACCGCTGCCTTTTTGAAACAACGAAACGATACCCACCAACTTATTGTCGGTAAATGCACCGAAATGGATACCGTCCTGGTCCTCGTCCATTTCCATTTCATACAATTTTTGAGCAGGATATAAAACCTGCTGGCGCAGGTACCAGGTTAGTTCAGGGCGGATTTGTTCGATGCTTATTTCCATGAGGTAAAATGACAAAGGTAAAAGGATAAAGGTAAAATCTGGATATCACCCCCTTTTACCTTTATCCTTTCGCTTTTAACCTCACAAAGGGATATTCCCGTGCTTCTTCCTAGGGTTATTCACCACCTTATTCTCCAGCATTTTGAAAGCATGGATGAGTTTGATGCGGGTTTCGGATGGCTCTATCACTTCGTCCACAAAACCACGTTCGGCAGCGCGGTACGGGTTGGCAAAAATATCAGAATAGGCCTGTTCCATTTCCAGCCATTTGGCTTCCTTATCTTCGGCAGCGTTGATCTCGCGCTTAAAGATGATCTCGGCAGCACCTTTGGCGCCCATTACGGCTATCTCGGCTGTCGGCCAGGCGAAGTTCATATCAGCGCCGATGTGCTTGGAGTTCATCACATCATAAGCGCCGCCATACGCCTTGCGGGTGATGACGGTAATACGCGGCACGGTAGCCTCGCTAAAGGCATACAGCAACTTAGCACCATTGGTAATAATAGCGTTCCATTCCTGGTCTGTACCCGGCAAAAATCCCGGAACATCTTCAAACACTAATAATGGAATATTAAACGAATCGCAGAAACGCACAAAGCGCGCCCCTTTTGTCGATGAATGAATATCCAATACCCCCGCCAGAAATGCCGGTTGGTTGGCCACAATGCCGATGCTCCTGCCGGCAAGGCGCGCAAATCCAACTACGATATTTTCGGCAAAGTCCTTGTGTACCTCCAAAAAGGAATCGGCATCTATAACATTTGTTATTACATCGCGGATATCATAAGGTTGGGAATTGTTTTCCGGCATAATATCATTCAGCGCGGGGCGCGATTCATTCTTGCCTTCATAAGGCAATGCAGGCGCTTTATCCTCGCAGTTTTGCGGCATGTAACTCAGCAGTTTTTTAACATGCTGAATAGCATCTATCTCGTTGGCACAGGCAAAATGCGTAACGCCTGATTTAGTAGCATGGGTAGTGGCTCCGCCTAATTCCTCCGAAGTAACCACCTCGTGCGTAACGGTTTTCACCACGTTAGGACCGGTAACAAACATATAAGAGGTGTTCTCTACCATCAAAATAAAATCAGTGATGGCTGGTGAATAAACCGCACCACCCGCGCATGGGCCCATAATAGCGGATATTTGCGGCACTACCCCCGATGCCATGGTATTCTTATAAAATATATCGGCATAGCCACCTAAGGAAACTACCCCTTCCTGGATACGCGCGCCGCCAGAATCATTCAACCCAACCACAGGGGCGCCGTTCTTCATGGCCAGGTCCATGATCTTGCATATCTTTTCGGCATGTGTCTCAGAAAGTGAGCCGCCGAACACGGTAAAGTCCTGCGAAAAAACGTAAACCAGCCGGCCGTTGATCGTTCCATACCCTGTTACCACACCATCGCCGGGATATATTTCCTTTTCCATACCAAAATCGGTGGAGCGATGGGTTACCAGCATACCTATTTCCTGGAAAGAACCTTCATCCAGCAGAAAATGCAGCCGTTCGCGCGCAGTTAATTTCCCCTTTTTATGCTGGCTTTCGATACGCGCATGACCGCCACCTAACAGGGCATGTTCCTTTTTTTGCTGTAATGTCTTAAGTTTCTTGTTCACGGTCCCGGTTGGTTAGTAATGAATCCGCTAAAAATAGCAATTATCGGGTAAAAGCAGGTAAGTTGCAGTTTAGTATATTTGCAGCGATGAGCACAACTAACCACATTAGCTACGAAGGCCTGCTGGAAGGCAACAAGCAATTTATTGCGGACGCATTAAAGGAAGATCCTGAATATTTTGACAAACTAACGGTTCAAAACCCGCCTGTATTATGGATAGGCTGCGCCGATAGCCGCGTGCCCGCAAACCAGATAACCAATACCAAGCCGGGAGAGATATTCGTGCACCGTAATATCGCCAATATGGTGATCCATACGGATATGAATATGCTTTCGGTATTAGACTACGCGGTCAACGTATTAAAGGTTAAGCATGTTATTGTAACGGGGCATTACGGTTGCGGTGGCATAATTGCCGCCATGAGCGACCAGCAATTCGGGTTGATAGATAACTGGCTGATCCATATTAAGGACGTTTATCGCCTGCATGCCGCCGAACTGGACAAGATAAGCAACGAAAAAGCACGGGCTGACCGCATGGTGGAGCTGAACGTGATAGAAAATGTGAATAATCTTTGCAAAACATCCATCGTCCAAAACGCCTGGAAAAGCGGGCAGGAACTAAGCGTACACGGCTGGGTATACAGCCTCAGCACCGGCATCATCACCGACATGAAGGTGAGCACCACCAATAATGATAAACTGGATAAGGTGTTTAAATTTAAATAGGTTGGTTCATAGGTGATAGATCATAGTTCATAGCAGATTTTACTATGAACTATGATCCATGAACCATAGGCTGCTAAACCTCTTTCTGCAAAAACGGGTACCGGTAATCCTTCGGCGGATCAAATGTTTCCTTTATCGTCCGCGGAGATACCCAGCGCAATAAATTGATCATCGATCCGGCTTTATCATTAGTGCCCGAACCTCTGGCGCCACCAAACGGCTGCTGGCCAACTACGGCGCCTGTCGGTTTATCGTTGATATAGAAATTACCGGCTGCGTTGCGTAAACGGTGAGTCATATCGGCAATGGCGTAGCGATCCTGTGCGATGATAGCACCCGTTAAAGCATAGATGGAGGTTTTATCGACTATATCCACCACTTTATCAAAATCCTTATCATCATAAACGTAAACCGTCAGTACCGGACCAAAAAGTTCCTCGCACATGGTTACGTAGTACGGGTCGTTAACTTTGATAACGGTTGGCTCGATAAACCAGCCTTTGCTTTTGTCATAGTTTCCGCCGGTAATGATCTCGACACTTTTATCCTGTTTGGCAGCATCGATATATTTCGCCAGTTTATCAAAAGATTTTTCGTCGATAACGGCATTGATGAAATTCTCAAAATCCTCCACCGGCCCCATTTTGAAAGTGGCAATATCACTTTGCATCTTTTCCTTAATAGCCGGCCACAGCGATTTCGGAATATAGGCCCTTGAAGCTGCTGAACATTTCTGGCCCTGGTATTCAAATGCGCCACGTATCAGGGCAATGTTAGCCACATCAACATCAGCACTTGGGTGTATTAGCACAAAGTCCTTACCGCCTGTTTCGCCAACAATACGCGGGTAGGTTTTATATTTATGGATATTATTTCCAATGGTTTTCCAGATGTTCTGGAACACGCCGGTCGACCCCGTAAAGTGTATGCCTGCAAAATCGGGGTGATTAAAGATGACCTCTCCGGCAGTTGGGCCGTCAACATAAACCAGGTTGATCACACCATCGGGCACTCCCGCTTCGCGGAACACCTGCATGATCACGTTGGCAGCATACACTTGCGTATTGGCCGGTTTCCAAACCACTACGTTACCCATCATCGCTGCCGACGAAGGCAAATTACCTGCAATAGCCGAAAAGTTGAATGGCGTCAGCGCAAATACAAAACCTTCCAGCGGGCGTTGCTCTAACCTGTTCCAAATACCCTTGCCCGATATTGGCGGCTGCTGCTGGTATATCTGGGTCATGTAAAAAACGTTGAAACGCAGGAAGTCGATCAGTTCGCAAGCCGAATCGATCTCGGCCTGGTAAGCATTTTTCGATTGGCCCAGCATGGTAGCTGCGTTCACTTTGGCGCGGTACGGCCCGGCAAGCAGGTCGGCGGCTTTAAGGAAAATGGCGGCGCGGTGCTCCCAGGGCATTTCCTCCCAGTCGGCTTTGGCTGCCAGGGCAGCGTCAATAGCGGCGGTTACGTGACCGGCATCGCCATAGTGAAATGTACCCAGTAAATGCTGGTGGTCGTGCGGTGGGCGAAGTTCCTGCAATTTGCCGGAACGTACTTCCTTACCGCCGATATACATCGGGATGTCGATCTGTTTTGAACGCGCTTCGTCCAAAGCGGCCTTAAGCGCTGCACGCTCCACACTGCGCGGACCGTAGTTCAATACAGGTTCATTTTGCGGTGTGGGGACGTTAAAAAATCCTTTGAGCATAGGTTATAATTATTGAGAGCGCAAAGATACGGGTTAATGTGCAAATGTGCAGATGTGTGGACGTGCAAATTACGGGAGGGTGACAGTTTGGTCCGAACGTCGGGAAAGTCCGCAAGATGAATTGTACTTCCTCATTCGATTCAAAATACCGTGAAAACACGGGTTGTTTATTTAACGCAGGAAAGTAATTTTAAATGATTTAATTTTCGATTTTCTTTATTGAATATATTTTTCCTCAATACTTGAATAATACATTAAATATAAGACAATGGCAGCAATTAAATTAAAAAGTAAATATGGTTCAGACCTTTATTATATAGACGGGAATGAGATCAAAGAGAAAAATAAATATGGAAATGTGCTATTTTATATCGATGGTGATGAAGTAAAGGAAAAAAACAAACATGGACACACTCGTTTCTATATTGACGGATATGAAATAAAGGGAAAAAAATAAATATGGAATCGTTAGATATTACATAGACGGAAGTGAAGTAAAAGATAAAAATAAATACGGAAGCCTTAGATATTATATCGATGGCCCGGAGATAAAGGAAAAGAAATACGGCAACACCATTTACTTCATCGATGGCAACCTGACTAGAGATCAGCTTTTTGCCTTTATTTCAATTGTCTAATCTTCTATAAGAATCTCTTGTTAGTGACCAACAAGCTGCACGAGCTTTAAGCTTCCACAATGGAACATTCCAACTTTACAACCTTTCAACATCATCCCCCTGTCGCAAACCTACCGCCACATTGTCGTTTTCACCTGTCACAACACCCCACATAACTGCCGTATGTTTGTATTGTTAAACGAATCAAAAAACACACAACGATATGAGCACAACAGAAAAAACACTGGTTACGATCGAAGCGGTTGTAAACGCACCTGTGGAAAAAGTATGGGAATTATGGAACAACCCTAAACACGTTACCCAATGGAACCATGCATCGGACGACTGGCATTCGCCAAGCGCCGAGAACGATCTGCGCCCCGGCGGCACATTCTCTTACCGCATGGAAGCTAAAGACGGCAGCTTCGGGTTCGACTTTGCCGGCACTTATGACGACGTTACACCTAACAAACGGCTTGCCTATACTATTGGCGACGGCAGGAAGGTAGAAGTGGTTTTTGACGGTGCAGGTAATTCAACCAAAATAACCTCGACTTTTGAGGCCGAAAATCAAAACCCGGTTGAAATGCAGCGCGGCGGATGGCAGGCGATTTTGGATAATTTTAAGAAATACGCGGAATCCAAATAAACAAAATCCAAAACCGTCATGGCGAGGAACGAAGCCATCTCTACATAGGACAGTCCCCAACCGGAATTAATTAGTGAAACGTTAACTAAAAACACATCCCGGTTCCCGATTTGCATGTGCAGAGATGGCTTCGTTCCTCGCCATGACGCAAAGTGGAGGCTACTCCACCTTCTTAAACAGCACATGCCGTATCCTGCCTGAATTCACCTCGAAACCGGTGATCTTGTTCTTGTTGTCGCGGAGCATGTCCAGGTTGTCCATCCACCAGAAATCGGTAGTTAAATGATTATCGCCATATAGCTTCAACGGCGAATCGTTGTATTTGGCGTTGGTGAGTACCAGTTTATGGTCTTTTAATACAATGCGATAATTGCAATCCAGTTCGGGCGAATAGTAGGTACCGGTATAAGTTTGCAGTATTTTATCGGTCTTTGGTGTGGTGTCGTATTTAATGAGCAGCCGGTGATTATCCGGCCAGTATTGGTCAACCTTTGTTTTTTTGCCATCCATCCCGAATAAAAATTTCACCTCGGGCCGGCTAAACATTTCAAACGTATCCTTCGCAGCTTTTATTAACAGGTTGCTGCTGCCGTTGGGGGTTATCCAGTACAATTTACCATGACTGAGCCGGTAGCCAAAGTGTGCGCCATCGGCAGAAAGATAGTCGCCGGTGAATTTCTTAATACTGACCGTATCCTTCAGATCGGCCTCTCTCATATCCGTGTATTTCTTTTTAGGAACTTCCTTTTTGGGGGAAGGATCTTTGATAAACAGGTTCGCCAATTGATCGGTCTTCCAGCTCGGGTCAACATTGCCCAGGTTGCTGAAAGCGATGAAACCCATCTTCAGGTCCGGGAAAACGCTGACAGAAGTGCGGAAACCGGCATCACCACCGTTGTGCGAATACCTTTTTTGGCCCCTGTAGGTATCCACGCCTATCCCCATGGCATAATCCTGCACTTTACCATTATTCAGTATGGCTTTTGTAGTTAACGTCTCCACATCCTGCTGGTCACCCACCTTGTGGATGTAAAAGTTCATTAGCCACTTGCTCATATCATCCACGTTTGTAAACAGGCTGGTGGCTCCTGCGTTAGAATAACTTAATACAGCATTAACAAAATGTCCCTTTTCCTTGTCGTAAGAATAGGCGCGATTGGGTTCTATTTCGGTATAATCGTCATGAAAATGGGTGTGGTTCATCCCCAGCGGCTTAAAAATCGCCGAATCGGTAAACTGCCTCAGCGTTTTTCCGGTTACTGATTTAATGATCTCGCCCAGCATGGTGAACCCGCTGTTGGAATAGCTCCATTCATCACCCGGCTTAAAATTAAGCGCCTGCTGCTTACTTAATATTTTGACGATCTGGTCCTCGGTTATCACATCATCCAGCCGTGTGCCGGCAATGGCCAGTAACTGCCACTGGTCGCGTATGCCGCTTGTATGGTTCAGCAGGTTGCGGATGGTTATTTTCTGTTTCAAGTCGGGGAACCATGCCAGGTATTTCCGGATATCGTCGTCCAGGTTAAGTTTGCCCTGGCGGGCCAGCAAAACAATGGCATAGGCCGTAAACTGTTTTGATACCGATGCCATGTGAAAAATAGTTTCAGGCGTGATAGGGATATTGTACTCCAAATTAGCCATGCCATAACCTTTAGCGTAGATGAGCGAATCGTTACGGACGATACCCACGGCAAAGCCCGGGCTCTTATTGTTATCCCATTGCTTAAACAGGCTGTCTATCTTTTTTGCGGTTGCTTCGGGTATGGCCTGCGAAAAAGCGGCGTTGGCGGCGCTAAACGCCAACAACAGGGCGAAGACGTGTTTCAGGGAGGTTCTCATAATTTGGCTTAAGCGATAAAATTACAGAATACGGGCCGGATTGCAAGCCCGGTAGTATGACGCCTCGTAACGCAAAACGTCACAAGCCCTACATCGATCCCCCATAATTACTGTTTAAATATCACCGCCAGTTGCCTGTCCAGCAGTACATCGGCGTGCACATTGTTGCTGTCGCCATAGCGGCCTATGATCTTGCCCGTCGGGTCGATGAGTATCTGTGTAGGCATATAATGTACCGAATATTTATCGGCAAGGTCGTTATCAGTACCATTGCCGCTTAATACGTTCACCCACTCGCTCAATTTGTCTTTTTCAACGGCGGTTTTCCATGCCTTGGGCGATGCATCGTTATCGGCTATGCTGATCACTACAAAACCTTTCGCCTTATATTTATTATACACGTCCATCAATCGCACATTGTTTTGCCGGCTGTTCCGGTTCCAGCTTGCCCAAAAATCGAGGAGAATATAACTACCCCTGCATTCGGCAAGTGACACCCCATTCCCGTTGATGTCGGTGGATATAAAGTCCGAAGCCATGTTGCCCGGCTGTACCGCTTCCACCTTTTTTATGGCTGCCGCCAGGCGCTGCCCATCGGGGCTTTGTTTCATATAAGCGGGGAGCATTCCGTAAATAAGCTTTGACGAGTCGAGGCCCAATTGCGGCACAAACGGGATGATCTCATGCAGTGTAACATACGACCGCGGGTGCGTTAAAAAGAATTGATAATTAAGCATCTTAAGCCTGTCTTCGTAAGGCGCCAGCTTTGTACCGATCAGGGCAGCCAGTTCCGGGTCCTTTTCGCGGTAATAGCTATCATAAATGGGCTGCATTTCCTTACGGGTATCAGCCGTACGCTTGTTTAGTTCTACAAACTCATCCTGGCTTTTCGAGCCTATCAATTTTATTGAATCAGGATGGGAAGGGTCGCCCGACAGATAGATCCGGCCCGGTTCTATATAAAACTCCCTCAACCTGGCATCTAAAGCGCTGTCGGTCAGCATTTCGCCCTGGTCCTTAAAACCTATCCACGCACTTACCGGGTGGCTCAGGCTGTCTGTTAAAATAAACCGATCGCTGGCAATTGGCCTCGACTGTAAAAGATTTTCGCCCTGGCTGCTTTCGTAATAGATCAGTACCGTATCACGATGCGCGCGGCTCATGCGGCCGTTCATAATAAAGATACTTTCCGTAGGCGACGAATTTTGTTTCTGCGCCAAAGCCTGCTGCATGGCAGAAACCAATAACATAGCTACAAAAGTTGCCCGGATATTCATGAACCCATAGAAACGAGATTAGTGAAAAAAATGTTCGGATTATTTACTTTTACTTCAGCATCTTATGACTATTGAAGACCTCCAAAACATCTGCTATAAATTGCCCGGCGTAACCGAAGATATAAAGCTGGGCGAACACTTATGTTTTAACGTAGGCGGAAAGAGCTTTTTGTTCACTTATCCCGGCGGCACGCCACCGTCCGCATCATTCAAAGTTCCGGATGAGGATTTTGAGGAGGTCAGCGCCAAAGAAGGTTTGCAGCCGCACCCCTACATAGCCCGGTATAAATGGGTGCTGGCCGCTGATATCAACAGCCTGAGCAAAAAGGAATGGGAGCATTACATCAGGCAATCGCACGCGCTTATTGCCTCAAAACTCCCGGCAAAGACAAGAAAAGCTTTGGGAATATCATAAAAAGCGCCCTGGAAATCACTAATCACAGATTAACCAATCACCAGTTAACCAATCACTAACTAAATTTTCGTAATTTCGCCACCTCAAAAAAAGCGAAATAGCGGATGGACTACCAATTTAAAGATATAGAAAAAAAGTGGCAGGAATTTTGGGCCCTCAATCATACCTTTAAGGCTGATAACCACACAGACAAGCCAAAATACTACGTGCTGGACATGTTCCCCTACCCTTCGGGTGCCGGGCTGCATGTGGGCCACCCGCTGGGCTATATTGCTTCCGATATTTTTGCACGTTACAAGCGCCTCAAGGGGTTTAACGTTTTGCACCCGATGGGTTACGATAGTTTTGGCCTTCCGGCCGAACAATATGCCATCCAGACAGGGCAGCATCCGGCATTAACCACCGAAGCAAACATCAACACTTACCGCCGCCAACTGGACCAGATCGGGTTTTCGTTCGACTGGAGCCGCGAGGTGCGTACCAGTTCGCCCGACTTTTATAAATGGACGCAGTGGATATTTATGCAGTTGTTCAATTCGTGGTACAATAAAGCTGCGGATAAGGCCGAAAGCATTGAAAAACTGGTAAAACATTTTGAGGAGAATGGTTCGGCAGGCATCGATGCGGTGTGTGATGACGATGTCCTGGCTTTTTCAGCTGCTGAATGGAAAGCGTTGGGCAATCGCGAACAACAGGAAGAGCTATTAAAATACCGCCTGACCTACCTGCGTGAAAGCACGGTAAACTGGTGCGCCGCATTGGGAACTGTATTGGCGAACGATGAAGTAAAAGATGGTTTCAGCGAGCGCGGCGGTTACCCTGTTGAACAAAAGAAAATGATGCAGTGGAGCATGCGCATTACAGCCTATGCCGAACGCCTGTTGCAGGGCTTAGATAAAATAGATTGGCCAGAACCTTTAAAGGAAATGCAAAGGAACTGGATAGGAAAAAGTACCGGGGCGAGTGTAAGATTTCAGATTGCAGAAGACGGAGGTCAGACTTCTGACTTCAGACTTCTGACTTCAGACTATATAGAGGTTTTTACGACGAGGGTCGATACGATCTTCGGTGTTACTTTCCTGGTATTAGCACCTGAGCATGAATTGGTGCCAGCTTTGACCACGCCCGGGCAAAAAGCGGAGATCGACGCTTACATCGCACAAACTAAAAAGAAATCGGAGCTGGACCGTATGGCGGATGCCAAAACGGTATCTGGTGCTTTTACCGGTAGTTATGTCATCAACCCGGTGAATGACGAAAAAGTGCCGCTTTATATTGCCGATTACGTTTTGGCTGGTTATGGAACGGGCGCGGTAATGGCCGTACCATCCGGCGACCAGCGCGATTACCTTTTTGCCAAACATTTCAATTTGCCGATAGTGCCCATTATGGACATCCAGCAAATTGAAACCGAAGCCGACCCGACCAAGGAGGGCCGCTATATCAATTCGGATTTCATGAACGGGCTGAACTATAAGGAAGGCACCGCGAAAGTGATCGCCTACCTGGAAGAAAAAGGCCAGGGCAAAGCCAAGATCAATTACCGCATGCGCGATGCGATATTTGGTCGCCAGCGTTATTGGGGCGAACCGGTACCGGTTTATTTTAAGGAAGGTTTGCCCTATTTAATAGATGAAAAGGACCTGCCACTGGTATTGCCCGAGATAGATAAATATTTACCGACTGAAACGGGTGAACCCCCATTGGCGCGTGCTGAGGGTTGGAAATACAAGCCAGCCGTTGGGGCAGGCAACTCCCTCTCCTTTGGAGAGGGCCGGGGTGAGGCTTATGAATACGAGCTTTCCACCATGCCCGGCTGGGCCGGATCAAGCTGGTACTGGTACCGTTACATGGACGCGCATAACAACGAGGAATTTGCATCGAAAGATGCTATCGCTTACTGGAAGGATGTCGACCTGTACATCGGTGGAAGCGAACATGCTACCGGGCACTTATTGTACAGCCGTTTCTGGAACAAGTTTTTGGTGGATATGGGCCTGGGTATCGAAGAAGAGCCATTCAAAAAACTGATCAACCAGGGACATATACAGGGGAGATCGAGTTTTGTGTACCGGTTAATAGATACTGAAGGTCGTGGTACAAACACTTTTGTATCACATGGCCTCATCAAACAATATAAGACTTCAGAATTGCATGTAGACGTAAATATCGTTGATAATGACATTCTCGATATTGATAAGTTCCGCGCCTGGCGGGAAGAATATAAAGACGCCGAGTTCATTCTTGAAAATGGCAAATATGTATGTGGCGTCGAGATCGAAAAGATGTCGAAATCCAAATACAACGTGGTTAATCCTGATGTTTTGGTTGAACGCTACGGTGCCGACACCCTGCGCATGTACGAGATGTTCCTCGGTCCGCTGGAGCAGAGCAAGCCCTGGAACACCAACGGTATCGAAGGCGTGTTCAAGTTCCTGCGTAAGTTCTGGAAGCTTTTCCATGATGAGCAATTCAATTTCCGGGTAACTGATACAGAACCTACCAAAGCTGAATTGAAATCGCTGCACAAGATCATCCGTAAGGTGGAAGAAGATATCGAGCGTTTTTCGTTCAACACTTCGGTATCCAGCTTTATGATCGCTGTTAACGAGCTTACTGACCTGAAATGCAGCAAACGATCAATTTTGCAGGACCTGGTTGTGGTATTATCACCTTACGCGCCGCACATTTGCGAGGAGTTATGGGTATTGTTAGGGAACCGGGCGGGATCACTATCTCATACGCCGTACCCAAAATTCAACCCGGAATACCTGGTGGAAGACGAATTCTCGTATCCGATCTCCATCAATGGCAAAACCAAGATGAACCTCAACATTTCCCTGAGCCTTGAGTCTGCGGCTATCGAGAGTTTTGTTTTGGCCAGCCCCGATGTTCAGAAATACCTCGACGGCAAAACGCCTAAAAAAGTGATCGTGGTTAAAGGGCGTATCGTAAATATGGTGCTATAACAAACCTCTGCCGAAATGCATTTAAAATGAGACCCACAATATTGGGTCTCTCAGTTATTTATTTCCTTCAATGTCCAATTGCGCGGTGCCTGATTGTCATGTTATTGCACCGGTAATCCACTATAAATCAATGAAAAACCAGGCAAATAATGTAATATTAACACTAAGCCATGTAACGAATCAATGACAATTATAGTCTATGACAAAAAAATGGACAACAGGGTGTAACATTTAATCTATTTTCGCCTCCAATTACCAAAAATTGCAACAAATGAAACGATTACTTTTACTTATTTTAATTATATCCTGTTCGGTTATAACCGCGCAAGCCCAATTTGGAACGGGCGGCGGCGGCTCTACAACCGTTGGAAAAATTTCAGGCACGCTTGTTGACTCTGTTACTAAGCAGCCACTCAGCTATGCCTCGGTAGCGCTTTTCAGGGCAACCGGCAAATCGCCCATAAACGGTGTTTTGACCGACGACAAAGGCAGCTTTAAGATAGACGGTGTAAAACCGGGCGATTATAAGATCAGGATCACTTACGTGGGCTATCCTGAAAAATTTGTCAATGGCGTATCAACCACCGATTCCAAGCCGGACAATAACCTGGGCACGGTGCTGGTAGTATCAAGCGCTAAATCGCTGAAAGAAGTTCAGGTTACGGGTACAGCTTCGTTGGTAGAAAACAAGATCGACAAGATCGTTTACAACGCCGAAAAAGACCTTACTGCAGCGGGCGGCAACGCAACCGACGTACTGCAAAAAGTACCATTGGTAGCCGTCGACCTGAATGGCAACGTATCCCTGCGCGGCGATAATAACGTACGCGTTTTGATCAACGGCAAGCCATCAGGTGCCACATCAGCAAGTTTATCGGATGTGCTGAAAACCATCCCCGCCGACCAGATCAAAAGTATCGAAGTGATCACCTCCCCTTCTGCCAAATACGATGCGGAAGGTTCGGCAGGTATCATCAACATAATCACCAAGCAAAAGAACATGTCGGGTGTTAGCGGGTCGATAAGCGGCGGTATAGGTACTCGCCAGAACAACGGGAACCTTAACTTCAACTATAACAAGAACCGCTTTAGCTTAAGCATCAATGCGGGTGGTAACCTTAGCTGGCCTCAAACCTCGCTTAATACCTTTAATAACGATATCCATCCTGAAGGTACGGACCTTCATTATGCAACCTCTTCAGCAGGCCAAACTAAGGTAAAGCGTCATGGTGGTATCGGTAACGTGTCGGTAAATTATGATTTTAACGCCTTTAATAGTATTCACTCCAACATCAGGCTCAACCAGGGCGGTTTTGATCCGATAAGCGATAACCAGTCGTCGTTTACCAACTTTAACAACCCTGATTCGAACAGTATGTATTCAAGCCATGGTACGGGCCACAACTCTTTCGGCGGGTTTGACTGGAACCTGGATTACACACATAAGTTTAAAAAAGAGGGCCATGAACTGGATATATCAACTCAATGGAGTCACAGTAAGATTGTAACAAATTTTGCTACGTTGTATACGGCGCAGTATCCTGACCAAAAAAGCAACATCGACGGGTTGAACAATGAATATACCGTACAGTTAGATTATACGAACCCGCTCAGCAAAAAACTAAAACTGGAAGCCGGAGGCAAGGAGATCATCAGGAGAATAAATAGTAATTCCGACCTGTTCACACCAGATGCACAGGATCCGAGCGGCTTTATATTCGACAACATTAATTCAAACACTTACAATTACAACCAGAATGTAACAGCAGGGTATACCGTATTGACCTTTACCCTGGGCAAGGGATATTCGATATTGGCCGGTGCACGTGATGAATACACAACAATTCATGGCGTTCCGCAATCGGCCGGCCAGGACCTGCAACCATTCGATAACGATTATAATACTTTCATTCCGAGCCTGACCCTGCAAAAACAGATCAGCACGACAAACACGGTTAAACTGGCATACAGCAAGCGTATTACCCGTCCAAGCCTGCAGTTTTTGAATCCTTATGTAAATACGAGCAACATACAGGCAGCAACCGAAGGTAACCCTACGTTGTCGCCCGAAGTATCGCAAACCTACGAGTTGGATTATATTACTTTCATCGGTGGATCGGTGTTGAATTTCTCAGCATACTATAAACACACTGCCGGTGTTATCGAGAATATAGCCATTGCTACGGCAGGCAACGCAGGTACTTTAACGACCTATCAAAACGCTGCGGTGAATAATTCTTTTGGCGGTAGCTTTTTTGGTTCGGTAAGCCCATGGAAACCGGTAACGCTCCGTGCAAGCATCAATGTTTATTCTTATAACCCAACACCTTATGCGCAGTACCAGCAATTTTTCTCACAAACAGGTGTGTATTGGCAATATAGCGGATTCGCTTCTGCAGAGTTAGATCTTAAAAACGGATTTATAGCGCAGGCGTTCACATTCGGCAGCTCTCCACGCCGTACCATACAGGGATCAAGCCCATCGTTCAGCTTGTTTGGCATGGGGGTACGTAAACAATTCATGAATAAAAAGGCATCCATTGGTATTAATGCACTGCAGCCATTTGCTAAATACAAATACTTCAATACCAACACGCAAAGTGCCGGTCTTAGCCAGACAAGTACCTTTGCCTTCCCTTTCCGCTCTTTTGGATTAACGTTTAGCTATAGCTTTGGTAAGGTTACCTTCAGCAACCAGCAGAAGAAAGGCGTTAATAACGACGATATGAAACAGGGCGACCAGGGTGTAGGCGGAGCCGGCGGTGGCGCAGGTAACCGTTAATCGATTTCAATTATGTAAATAACAGATGTGCAGGTAATGGTGAATTACCTGCACATTTTTTTGCGCTATTTTTAAGGTATGGCTCTCTTAATCAGCATCAATGTCTATCCCGATACGTTTTAGCAACATCGACGCATTAAACGTTTTGCACTCACCGTGTTTTAGTTTGTAATCGAAAAGCATTTCGCCGCTTTCGATCCTGATATCGAAATAAAAATTGCGTACATAACCGGGGTATTCTGTTTCGAGCTGTGCTATCTGCAGGTCGTGCGTGGCAACCATACCTACGCCTTTCTTGCTGATAAGTTGCTTGATAACCGCTTTAGAGCCAAGGTATTTATCTACCGAATTTGTACCCCTCAGCATTTCATCTATCAGGAAAAATACTTTAGGCTGCGTTTCAACCGCGGCAAGCAGCATCTGCAGGCGGTCGAGTTCAGCTTTAAAGGTTGATGTACTTTCATTTAATGAATCCTTGATTCGCATGTAGGTAATGACCGTTATTACTGATACCTCCATTGCATCGGCGCAAACCGGCGCACCGCACAGGGCCAGCACGCTGTTTATGCCCATGGTTCGTAGAAATGTGCTCTTCCCCGCCATGTTTGAGCCGGTGATGATGTCGATTTTTAAACTATCCTTCAGCTCATAATCATTTGGCACCCTTGTATCCTTGCTGATGAGCGGATGGGCTATGTTTTGGGCGGTTAGGGTGTAATGTTCGCCATCTGCAATTTCCGCGAAACACCACTCAGGGTAATTGACATGCAGGCTTGCCAGGCTGATAAGCGCCTCATATTCGGCTACTACACCGAAGGCTTCCTCTATGTTATGGTGATTGGCGCGCTTCCAGTTTTCAATGGCGATCACAAAGCGGATATCCCAAACAAACACTGCATTAAGTATAAAACCAAGCATCATGTTCAGCCGCGCATTCAGGTTATTGATCAATACCGATAGTCGCTTTATTGCTGCCGAAGTGCTTTTATCGCCCTGCTGCTTCATGGTAGCTGCCAGGCTTGCATTCAACGATGATTGCCATTGAATACCTTCGATACTGTTGAACACAGCCGAATACCGTTTCAATGTATCGCCTATCTTCCCAGCTATCAGGTCCGTTTTACTGGTGTACTCGTGGCGGTACGACGATATGAAATAGTTGATCAGCGCCATGCCGATGGCGCCGTATTTAAGTTCGGGATAGAAGATCGCAACGATCAGCAGGATAAAAAACAGCGCCGAACCGATGATGATATATTTGCTCAGCCATTTCTCACCCGGCAGTTCGAGCGGCGTGTTCAGGTAGGTAAAAAAACTTTTCAATTCGCCGTTTTCACTTTTGTTGGCAAAAAAAAGGCGTGCCTGCATATCCAGCTTCCATTCGTTCTTTTGGCCTATCTCCTTAATGGCTTCCTGCCGCTCAGGAATAATATCCTTCGTTGAAGGAGCAATTAGCCACGACGCCAGTTTGTCCCTTCCCTGTGGCGTTGCCGCACGGTTTACCAGGTTAAATAACGATCCGTCGCCAAAGATATCCAGGTCGGAGGTATAGTAATGCTTTTCGTTATTATATACAGCGCCGTTATCATAAACGTTGGTATAATTCAATATGCTGTTGATCTCGTTCTCATTGATCTTCTCAAAATGCTGGTAATATTCTTTCCGGCTTGTAAACCAGGCCTGTTTCGATACCAGCCAATTGAATACAATTGCCAGCACAATAAAGCAGATAAAAAACATGCCCAGGCTTTCGTACTTAACTGAAAAATAGATAGTAAGCAGCACCATGGCAAAGGCCACAAGCCGCATTACGGAGTAGAAATTTATCTTTTCCTCATAAAGTTTTACCTGCTCCTGCGCCAAAATGATGTTTTGACGGTATTGCTGAATCATTGGGTTATCCATACAAAGCAAATAAAGCAATTTTAAATGCTTATATTTTAAATAATTCGTTGCTTTGCGATATGAAGATCACGCTGCTGATTATTGGCAAAACGGAAGAGAACTGGCTAAAAGAGGGTATTGACAAATACCTGAAACGATTGAAATTTTATGGCAAGGTTGAAATTGCCGAAATACCAGAACTAAAAAACACCAAAGCGCTTACGCCGGACCAGCAAAAAACAAAAGAAGCGGAACTTATCCTGAAACGCCTGTTACCCACCGACCATATCATCCTGCTGGATGAAAAGGGCGTGCAGCTAACTTCAAGGCAATTTGCGGAATACCTCGATAAAAAAGCCGTAAGCTCCTTAAGTAATCTTGTTTTTATTGTTGGGGGGCCATACGGCTTTCACGAATCGGTTTATCAAAAAGCTAATGACAAGCTGTCGCTTTCGAAGATGACATTCTCGCACCAAATGGTACGCCTGTTTTTTACCGAGCAGCTTTACCGGGCCTTTACCATTCTGAAAGGCGAACCCTATCATCACGATTAAGGCTAACGGTAAGGCATTTGTAAAATAATGCGCCGAACTACAATTAACTTGTTGATAAAGGCGTTTATTGGTAATTTTGAGCGATATCCCAAAAATATGCACCAGGTACTCGCAGAACTTATCTCTGTAAAATTCATCATTTTATACATCCTGATCATTTCCACCGTTATTGTTCACTACCGTGGCAAGGTGCGTTATAAGTTTTTCAGGCAGCTAACGGATCATTCCACCTTTATGGCACCTATCAATGTGCCCATGTATGCACTATCGGGCGTCGAGAATAAACCATATATCAAAACATCCAATTTCCCGCAATTAGATACGCTGCGCAACAACTGGCAGATAATACGCGACGAGGCTTTGCAGTTGGAGCAGGAAGAACTGATCAAAGGTTCGGACAAGTATAACGATGCCGGGTTCAACTCGTTTTTCCGGCGCGGATGGAAACGTTTTTATTTGAAGTGGTATAACGATTTTCACCCTTCGGCAAAAAAATATTGCCCCCAAACCTGCGAGCTCATCAAAGGCATCCCCCAGGTAAAAGCCGCTATGTTTGCCGTATTGCCCGCCGGCAGCGAGCTTTTGCAGCACCGCGACCCGTATGCCGGTTCGCTGCGTTATCACCTGGGATTGATCACACCCAATTCTGAAAAATGCCATATTATCGTCGACGGGCAAAGTTACGCCTGGAAAGACGGCGAAGATGTAATTTTCGATGAAACCTACATCCATTGGGCCGAAAATAAGACGGATATAGACCGGATCATACTGTTTTGCGACATCCAGAGACCGGTAAAAACCATATTCGGAAGGGCATGGAACAAGTTTTTCGGCTGGTTCATTATGGCGTCGGGCGCATCACCCAACATGGGCGGCGATAAGACAGGCAATATCAATAAAGCATTCAAATATGTTTACTCCATCAGGCGGCTCGGCAAGGCTATCAAAGCTTACAACCGCAGGCTATATTATGCCATAAAATACCTGCTGGTGCTGGTTATCCTGTACTTTGCTTTTTTCAGGTGGATCATAAATCTGATTTTTAAACACTAAATTTGCTGCATGTCAGCAGGCCACGATCATTCGCACTCCCATGCACATGGGCATCATCACCACGATCATACTCCGAAACTCGACCATCTGAATACCGCCTTTATCGTAGGTATTATTCTTAACTCGGCTTTTGTATTACTGGAGGTGATAGCCGGTTTGTGGAGCCATTCGCTTTCGCTATTGACCGATGCCGGTCATAATTTAAGTGATGTTGCGGGTCTTGCTCTTGCATTGCTGGCGTTCAAGCTGAGCAACGTAGGTTCGAGCCGCGAGTACACGTATGGGTATAAGCGGTCCACCATTATCGTGTCTTTTTTTAACGCTGTTATACTTTTTGTTGCGGTAGGTTTTATCGGTTACGAAGCTGTGATGCGGTTTATTCATCCCGAAACCATAGCGGGCGGTACCATGGCCTGGGTAGCTTTTGCGGGGATAGGCGTTAATGCGTTTACTGCATATCTTTTCGTAAAAGACAAAGACAAGGACCTGAATGTGAAGGGAGCCTACCTGCACATGGCGGTAGATGCGATAGTTTCGTTTGGCGTGGTTGTATCAGGTATTATTATCTATTTTACCAAATTATATTGGATAGATAGCGTGGTAAGCCTTATCGTAGCAATCGTCATCCTGCGGGGAACGTGGAGCCTGCTGATCGACAGCCTCCGGCTGGAGATGGACGGTGTGCCAAAAGAAATGGACCTGGAAAACATCAAACAGGAACTAAAAAAAGCGGATGGTGTGCTGGACGTGCACCACGTACATGTATGGGCGCTCAGCACCACGGAAAACGCCCTGACGGCGCATTTAGTGATAGACCCCGGGTCGCCCTTGTCTTTTGACAGCATCAAACACGATCTGCGCCACAGGCTGGAACATTTATCCATCAGCCACAGCACTTTTGAGCCGGAGTTTGAAAATGAGAAATGTGTGAAGGTGGGGTGTTAATTTCCGAAATACATAACAGTCATGCCGAACTTGTTTCGGCATCCCACCTGCAAATTAGCGGCAATGTTTCTATGCTATAATTTCATATATTGCTTGAAATCTTATCCAAATGCTTTACAAACAAGGACATATTTATATCATGTCCAATACTTACCGCACTACATTTTATATTGGCGTAACAAGCGATTTGAACGCGAGGATATGGCAACATATTAATGGTGAAGGATCGAAATTTGTAAAAAAATACAAATTATTCGACCTTGTATTTTATGAATATTTTGAACGGATAACCGACGCCATAGATAGGGAAAAGCAATTAAAAAATTGGCATCATGACTGGAAAGTTAATTTGATTATATCTGTAAATCCAGAGATGAAGGATTTGAAAAGCGAGCTGGAGTAATTACGGCAACTTAGCAAGTGGGATGCCGAAACAAGTTCGGCATGACCCAACCTTCTATATTTTTACTTTTTCTTAACTACCTTCGCCTGTTCCTTTTTCTCTTCGCCTTCTTTTTTGCCCTTTTTTTCCTTCTTTGCTTCTTTCTTTTCTTCGGCAGGGGCTGCGACTTTCACTTCCTCTATAGCCGGTTCTTCGACAGTCGCTTCCGCAGGTGGCTCCTCGCTGAACAGCGGCATATCTTTCATGATATGGTACCACGATACGATCTTTTTCATATCCGATGCGTACACTTTTTCCTCATCGTGGCCAGGAGCCGTTTCCCTGAAAAGCTGGCGCAACACTTTCCCATCAGCTTTGGCATCCGGTACATTCTTGGCTACCTTCATGCGTTCGAACACATCCACCAGCCTGATATCCTCCTCATCGCCAAAAATGGTGATCTCGTCCAGCGCGGCTATTTTGGCGGTCGATAAATTGGCAACCAGCTTGGTTTTCTGCGCGTCAAGGCTTTCCAGTATAAACCCGGTCTTATTTTGTGCCAGGGCTTTCCATAAACCCGGTTTCCCCGCTACCGCTACTATTCCTCTTAAATTCATGTTATTAGTTGATTAAGTTGGATCAGCTTGATCAAGTTTCGGCGAATGAGACAACCCCATCAACCAGTCACTCAATCAACTTTTCAACTATTCTTCAATTACCTCGATACTCAATATTTTATCACCCTGGCGGATATCGTCAACAGTATCCACGTTTTCTATCACTTTACCAAAGCAGGTATGGTTCCTGTCGAGGTGAGCTGTATTGGTACGGCTGTGGCAGATAAAAAACTGCGAACCGCCTGTATTACGTCCTGCGTGCGCCATGGATAATACACCACGATCGTGGTATTGATTGTCGCCTGTCAATTCGCAGTCGATATGGTAACCCGGGCCGCCGCTGCCTGCTTTATAAGCGGTTTCGGGGCTGCGCGAGTACGGGCACCCACCCTGTATCACAAAGTTAGGTATAACACGGTGAAAGGTCAGTCCGTCGTAAAAGCCTTCTTTGGCCAGTTTCTTAAAGTTTGCTACGGTATTTGGCGCATCCTTGTCGTAAAATTCGACCGTCATATCGCCCTTGGCTGTTTTTATTATTGCTTTGCTCATTTCTGTTTTTATAAGAGGCTGCAAAGTTAGCAAAAAAGGATAAAGCTAAAAGGCGAAAGGGTAAAGGTAAATTATAATAAAGTCTGTTAATTCTTGTTAAATGTTTAGCGATATAAGAAGTAAGCTTTATTTTTAGCCGATGGTTCGCGCTCTACTATTTTCGATATTTATACTGCTGTTTGTTGGAACAACTTACGCCCAGGACAACCTTACCGGCCGCGTTTACGAGGACAAGACCAAAGTGGCCCTGCCCGGCATTGTTATCAAAAACCTGAAAACGCAAAGCACTACCATTTCCGACCGCACCGGGGCTTACTCTATACCTGCCCATACCGGCGACCTGGTGGTTTTTAGCGCCTTTTCTTATGTGCCTGATACCCTTTATGTAACCAGCCTGAAATATACCGAGATATCGCTGGTCTTAAAAACGAACATGCTTAACGAGGTTAAAGTTACCGGGCAGGAAACGAGGTTGGGCAACCTGAAGGCCGCACCTACCCTCTCGCCTATTAATAACCAGGGGTTAACCTATTCTACTGATAGTAAGGGTAATTACACGGGTGGATTGACCGCCCATATATTCGATTCGCACAGCGCCGAGAATAAGAGAAAGCACGAGGCGCAGGTAACAAAGGATGAAGCTATCAAAAATAAGATCGCAGATATTTTCAGTCCGAAAGGTTTAAAGGATTATGTCCCGCTTGAAGGGCAGGAAATGCAAAACTTCATCGTCACCTACACCCCCGACATTAAAACCTACACCGACCCTAATTTCAACCTGACAGTTTACATTAACAGCAGCTACCAGGAATTTATGAAAATACCAGAAGAGGAACGCAAATCAAAAACCTTTCAGCAGATACTGAAGCCGGCCGAGCAATAATAGCAGTCATAATTATTCGTTACATTTGGATATGAAGCGCAATACCTTTTGCTTTCTGCTTTTCGCTTTCTGCTTTGTGCCTATAATGGCAAGGGCTGCGTCCATCCTTATCCCCATGGATGAGGAGCAAAAGGATCACCTTAAATCATACGGCATTGCTTACTGGATCCTTAAGAACGGCGAGGAGGTGGATTGGCTGCTTAATTACCGCGGCGGCAGCTTTATGCTGAAATATAACCAGGCAGTGGAGAATGAATGCAAGGTGCGCGGTGTAAGCTACGAGGTGCTGCCTGATGCCAAAGTGAACGAGATCATAGCCCAGGTAAGCGACCCATCGGTGAATATGGACCTGGTAAAATTGGAGAAAGCGCCGAAAATGGCGGTTTATTCGCCCAAGAACAAACTGCCCTGGGACGATGCCGTAACCATGGTGTTGAAATACGCCGAAATACCTTATGATGTGGTATACGATGAAGAAGTTATACGCGGCGACCTGCCCAAATACGACTGGCTGCACCTGCATCACGAAGACTTTACCGGGCAATACAGCAAATTTTATGGCTCGTTCCGTTATGCACAATGGTATAACGATGATGTGAAGATACAGGAAGCTACCGCGCATAAGCTTGGGTTTAAAAAAGTATCACAGATGAAGCTGGCCGTAGCCGAGAGGATACGCGATTTTTGTTCAGGCGGTGGATTTCTGTTTGCCATGTGTTCAGGTACCGATACATTTGATATTGCTCTTGCGGCCGCAAATACGGATATCTGCGAGAGCATGTTCGATGGTGATGCCGCCGACCCGGATGCACAGAGCAAATTGGATTTTACCCAAACCTTCGCTTTTCAAAACTTCACGCTGGACATGAACCCGATGTCGCACCAGTTCAGCAATATCGACGTTACTTCCACCCGCCAGGTAGAAAGGGAGCGCGACTTTTTTACGCTGTTCGATTTTTCGGCCAAATGGGATGTGGTGCCCAGTATGCTCACCCAGAACCACGATAAGGTGATCAAAGGCTTCATGGGCCTAACAACGGCGTTCAACGAAAAGCTTTTGAAGCCCGGTGTAACCATTATGGGGGAAATGAAAACCGGGAACGAGGCACGCTACATACACGGCGAATACGGTAAAGGGCAATGGACGTTCTACGGCGGCCACGACCCGGAAGACTACCAGCACGTAGTAGGCGATCCGCCTACCGATCTGAAACTGCACCCCAACTCACCCGGTTACCGTTTGATACTGAACAATGTATTGTTTCCGGCTGCGAAGAAGAAGAAGCAGAAAACGTGAGGTCAGTTGGCAGTTTCGAGTCGGCAGTTTGCAGTGTTATCTCATTGCTAGTTTCCACCTCAATTATAAAACGTCCACGACACTCCTATTTTGAGCAGGCTGTTAGGGCCTGGATAACGGTTCACCATGTAATAGCCTTTGCTGAATAACCCCTGGTTGGCGTAGTCGTACTGTATAAACAGGTTGGTGCGTATCAGCGTAGCTTTAAAAAACACTGAAGCTACCGGGTACGACGAGAATGTCACGTTTGGCGTACTATTGTAAAACTGGCCCAGTCCTACAGCGTAGGACGGCGCTACGTAGGCTGTATTGAAACGTACATTGGTTCCCAGGTTGCTGTGTAGCACATGGAACAGGAACATGGAATAATACAAACTGCTGTAGGTATAAACTTCGGGCGTGCGAAGTACCGACTCGTTATCCGTTTTCTGATACACTACATAATTATCAAAATGCCATTTGCGGAAAGTAAGATTTTTGCCCAAACTTACTTTTAACAGGTTAATGGGACCGTGCAATTGCGCCGGGGTAGCGTCGATACCATTAGGCTGGGCAGTAAAATACAGATAGTCGGTTATCAGAAAGTATTCGGCTTTCAGATCAAGCTGCAAGGCATCGTTAATGTAATTGAACGATACGTTATTGATCTTTTGGTTGCTGAATTTATTATGGAAGATAAAATGGTTCGACACCCAGTCGGTATAAACCAAAGGCGGCGAACTGTTTTGCGAATAGGCCCCAAAGATGATCCGGCCGGCTTTACGACCACCCGACAAGGTCAGCTTTGCATCATACAGGAAATCGCCGAAATCACGTCCCTGTGCCACCTGTTGCAGGTCTATGTCAAGCAATATCCTGTCGCTGAAGCGGTATCCGGCACGGGCTTTAACCGTCAGGTCCTGGAATGAGTTGTTTTGTTTCCTATCCTGCTGAATAATGCGTCCATAAGTATTGATAATGCCGGTATCGGTCACAAACTGTTTGTAGCCCCAAATGTCCTGTACCAGGCCCAGATCCAGCTTCACTTCATTTTTGATAACCCCGGTTGATTTCCCCCGCAGATAAAAGCTATAGGAAAAGCTGTTTTGCAAATGCGATACCGTTAGCGAATCGTGCGAGTATTTAGCACTGAAATAATAGTCCGGGAACACCCCATAGGTATCAGGTTCGTTCTGCAGGAACAGGTATTTGCTGGTATTATAGTAAAAAGTGTACCCAACCCGCTGCGTGGGCAGTACGCTCGAACTAACGCCCTTCTTTTTCGTACTATCTATTTTCCCGATATAATAGTAATTTTTCAGGTATATCCCCTTGGTCCGTATCACATCCGACGAGTTTTGCAGACGAACCGGCTGGTTTTGCGCCGTGGTATAAGAGCTTTGCGGCGCGGTAAAAAGCGAGTCATTGAGAATCGACCCGTTCTCCGGGGTTTTCATATTGTTCCAGATAACGTTGGCCAGTAAGTTGTACCGCTTACTTTTTGATTCATACCAGCTAAATACGGCACCGCTTATTTCGCTGACATTTTGTCTCGGGTAAAACCCGTGCGATCCTATCACATTCAGGTTTGCACCAATGTTCAGTTGCGGGTTTATATTCTGTGTATGGATAACTTTAAAAAGCTGCTCCTTTACCCCGCTCGAAAATAGCGACAGATTAGTATAGGGCGCCCTCGCTTTATAATAATTAATGTCGTCCGTTTGTAAAAGGTATGCATCAAGGAAATGCACACCAGGATCGAACCCTATGGTGCGGCTTGGTTCAAACAATAGAGGCCTTTCAGGAAGGCCCAAACTGCCCAGGCTTATTTTAGGGCTTCGGGGCTGATATAAAGGGCTGTAATTCTCAAAATTTGTCAAACCGGTATCCAAAGGGAAAACCTGTGTACTATCGCTCAATAAACGCTCATTTGTTACACGGAGGAATTTTGAGGTAAATACAACCGAATCGTGACGGCTTTCTTCTTTTTTTCGTTCCTCGTCAATTTCCTGGTCGCCGCTTAAATTCTTGTTTTTGTTGGTTGATGTATCGGTATTATTAAAGTTCGGCCGCTGCTGCCTGCCGGGATAGTTCTGATTCTGTGTTGGGTATTGTGCAAAAGCAAAGCTTGCCGACATACAAAACAGCAACAGGAGGAGATATTTTATTCGTTTAAGCATTAGAGGCCTGCGATCAATTTTTTTAGTATCAATGTCATTTTGGGTTCGGCCTCGTGTGCCACTGCCAATATTTCCTCAACCGATACCGGGCGAAGATTGTCCGGGAACCCCTCGTCCGTCAACACCGAAATTGCAAAAACTGGCAAACCCATATGATTGGCTACGATCACTTCAGGTACTGTACTCATGCCAACAGCATCTCCGCCTATGATACGCAGGTAGCGGTATTCTGCTTTGGTCTCCAAATTCGGGCCTGTAACCGCTACATAAACTCCCTTATGACAAGTTATATTGTTATCGGCGGCTATCTTTAATGCCTTTTTTATGAGCGGCGCTTTATACGGCTCGCTCATATCCGGGAAACGCGGCCCAAGTTCAGATTCGTTGCGGCCGGTGAGCGGGTTCAAAGGCTGCAAGTTGATATGATCTTCGATCACCATCAGATCGCCTTTGCGGAATTCCGGGTTAAGCGCCCCACTGGCATTGGATACGCACAGCGTTTTTATACCCAGCATTTTCATCACCCTTACCGGAAACGTGATCTGCTGCATGGTATAGCCCTCGTAATAATGTAGTCTGCCCTGCATAGCTACCACCTTCTTTCCGGCAAGTGTACCAAATATCAGCTTCCCGGCGTGAAACTCGAGTGTGGATATCGGAAAGTCCGGGATATTGGAATACATCAGTTGTTTCTCAACTTCGACCTCATTGACAAGGCCGCCAAGCCCTGTGCCTAAAATTATGCCCACTTCCGGCTCAAAATCGCCAATACGGTGTTTAATGTATGATGTGGTTTGTTCTATACTCTCTAACATATGCTGTAACTAATTGATTGAATTGGGCGCCGCTATCATTCAAAAACCGGGCTGCTACCGGCAGCACCATAACAGGCAGCTTTTCCACTGCAGGTTGCAATTCGTGTTCACCTAAACGCTGTGCATCCTTTTCTGTTGTGATGATCACTTTTTTTTGCGCCGGGCAAGCCTGAAATTCGTCGGCAAGTTTAGCGATATTTTTTAAGCTAAAGCGGTGATGATCGGGATAATTATGATGTATAATGTGTGGCGTGATATTTTTAATATGGCGTACCAGGGGCGCAGGATTGGCAATACCTGTCAGCAAAAAAACAGTCGTATCAGCATCCGGCGAAATGAGAGCCTTCTTACCTTTCATATCCTGCAAGGGTTGGTAAGCAATCGAGCTAAAGAACAGGGCCTGGAAGGGTAACGGCTCCAGTCGTTCGGCGATGCTGGTTTGCTCTGCTATCGGCATATTTTCCGGGCATTTACTGACAACCAGTATATCCGCCCGCCAGCGCCCGCTAAATGGCTCGCGCATATTGCCCGCCGGCAACAGCCAATGGGGGTCGTATATTTTGCCATAGTCAAACATCAATATACTAAATCCCGGTTTTACCGCACGGTGCTGATAGCCATCGTCCAGGATCACCAGGTTATGGTCTTTTTTCAGGTTTTGTATACCGGTCGCCCTGTCCTCACAAACTGCCACGGTAACATCCTGAAATTTATGTTTGAATTGCGATGGTTCGTCGCCTATTTCAGCAGCGGTAGCATTAGCACTGGCTATGAGAAAACCTTGCGTGTTACGGCCGTAGCCACGGCTAAGGGTGGCAAGTCTATTGTCTTGTCTTAGCAGGCGAACAAGATATTCAGTCATGGGCGATTTGCCCGCACCGCCAACATCAAGGTTCCCCACGCAAATAACCGGGATGGCGAACCGCCTGCTTTTTAACAGCCCTCCATCGTACAACCAGTTGCGAACAATAACAACCAACCCATAAATGAGTGAAAAAGGGAGTAACAGCCAGCGCCAATTGTTCATATAATTGGTAAAGATATGAAAACGCTTTAACAGCAATTTTGTGATTAGTTTTATAACTTAGAATTCTTAAAACCTGCCCGCCATGAAACTTAAGTTATCTTTATTATTGTTATTTATCTCATCAACATTATCCGCCCAAACAGATAAAAAATTAACCGCGCTATTACTGGATGCCATTAAGGGCTTTAACGGCCAGGTTGGCATCTATGTACATAACCTGAAAACAGGCAAATACGCCGAAATAAACGCAGATACTTTATTCCCTACCGCCAGTATGATCAAGGTAAGCATCCAATGCGGCGTTATGGATAAGATAGAAAAAGGTGAATTGAAATATAACCAGAAACTTATTTACCGCGACTCCCTCCTGTACCCCGGCGAGGATATCCTGGGATCATTTAAAGACAAGGATACCATCGAATTGAGTAAAGCAGTAATGCTGATGATCACGATGAGCGACAACACTGCCAGTACCTGGCTGCAAAAGATCGTCACCGGCGAATATATCAACAACTGGCTCGAACAAAACGGCTTTAAAGTAATGCGCGTGAACTCGAGGGTAAAAGGTCGCGAGAAGATCCGCTCCATGTACGGCTGGGGCGTAAGCACACCGCGCGAGATGTGCCGGCTGTTCACCATGATCCGCAACGGCGAGGCTGTTAGCCCTGCGGCCAGCGAGCGCATGTACCGCAACCTGGGCCGCATTTACTGGGACGATAAGGCCCTTTCCCAAATACCGCCGTATGTAAACGCCGCCAGCAAGCAGGGTGCGCTGGACGAATCGAAATCGGAAACGGTATTGGTGAACGCACCCCACGGCGACTATGTATTCTCCATTATCACCAATAACAATAAAGACCAGCGCTGGGTGCCGGATAACGAGGCCGATATCCTCATCCGCAAGGTATCTGCCCTGTTGTGGCACTATTACGAACCCAAAAGCACCTGGAAACCCGCTGACGGCATCGCAAAATATATGCTGAACGAGTAATAACAACATACTGCAAGCCTTTGGGCCCGGTAACCGACAATTATCGGGCTTTTTTTCGCTCAAAATAGCGCATATGCGTTATTGCCCCGCCCCTGTATGGTGTTGATTTTTGATAAGCTGAAATCGCTTTATCATGAATGTACCTTTAGCCCTTGTTGCGGGCTTGTCCGTTATTATCACGCTTACCTCGTTCACCTATGATGAGGACGTACAAAAACAGCAAACAACCGCTACATCATCCACCGAAGGTGCTACCAGCAATATATCTGACAACCCTGCTTATACCTCTGAAAAACCATTGCCCGGTTACACTTTCCAGGTTGCACGTCCTGGACGCAACCTTACCGTCAACAAATCGCGCTTGACGGACATGTAACAAAAAAAGCCCTTCCGCTGGTCAGCGGAAGGGCTCTGTATTTATTCCCTTTAGGGGTTATTTTACTTCTTCGAAGTCGACATCGGTTACATGGTCGGCGCCTTCCTGTCCGTTTCCGGCTCCTGCGCCAGGGCCTGCATCACCAGCGCCAGGCTGAGCCTGTGCACCTTCGGCTGACGCCTTGTACATATCCTCAGAAGCTGCAGTCCATGCTGCATTCAACTCGGCTTGTGCGGTTTCTATTGCGGCCAGGTCTTTTGACGAATAAGCAGTTTTCAGCTTGGTCAACCCTTCCTCGATAGGTGCTTTTTTGTCAGCAGGTATCTTGTCCCCATATTCCTTCAGTTGCTTTTCGGTGGTGAAGATCAGCGCGTCGGCCGAGTTCAGTTTTTCAACTTCCTCTTTTGCCTTCTTGTCAGCTTCAGCGTTTGCTTCGGCTTCGTCTTTCATCTTCTTGATCTCAGCATCCGTCAAACCTGAGGATGCTTCGATACGGATCTTCTGTTCCTTACCGGTAGCCTTATCCTTGGCAGCTACATGCAATATACCGTTGGCGTCGATGTCGAACGACACTTCAATTTGCGGCACACCACGCGGTGCTGGCGGAATCCCATCCAGGTGGAAACGGCCCAGCGTCCGGTTTTGAGCGGCCATCGGGCGCTCACCTTGCAGAATGTGTATCTCTACCGAAGGCTGGCTGTCAGATGCGGTCGAGAATGTTTCCGATTTTTTGGTCGGGATGGTTGTATTGGCTTCTATCAGTTTGGTCATCACACCGCCCATAGTTTCAATACCAAGGGAAAGCGGGGTAACATCTAACAACAACACATCCTTCACATCGCCGGTTAATACACCGCCTTGTATGGCAGCGCCTATGGCAACCACTTCGTCAGGGTTTACACCTTTTGAAGGGGCCTTGCCAAAGAATTTCTCAACAGCTTCCTGTATCGCAGGGATACGGGTTGAACCACCCACCAGGATGATCTCGTCGATATCAGCGATGGTCAAACCGGCGGCTTTTAACGCCGATTTACAAGGGTCGATAGTACGTTTGATCAGGCTATCGCACAGTTGCTCAAATTTAGCACGGGTCAAAGTTTTAACTAAGTGCTTTGGCATACCGTCAACAGCGGTAACATACGGCAGGTTGATCTCGGTTTGCGGACTGCTTGAAAGCTCGATCTTAGCTTTTTCTGCCGAATCCTTCAAACGCTGCAAAGCCATTGGGTCCTTACGCAGATCGATACCTTCGTCATTTTTAAATTCGTCGGCCAGCCAGTCGATAATTACGTGGTCAAAGTCGTCACCACCCAGGTGGGTATCACCATCGGTTGATTTTACTTCGAACACACCGTCGCCCAACTCCAGCACCGATACGTCATGCGTACCGCCACCGCAGTCGAACACCACGATTTTCATATCCTTGTGCGCTTTATCCAGACCGTAGGCCAGGGCAGCAGCAGTAGGTTCATTAATGATACGCTCTACCTTTAAACCGGCAATTTCGCCGGCCTCCTTGGTAGCCTGGCGCTGGGCATCGTTAAAGTAAGCGGGTACGGTAATTACCGCACGGGTTACTTCCTGGCCCAAAAAGTCCTCGGCAGTTTTTTTCATTTTCTGCAATATCATTGCCGAAATTTCCTGCGGGGTATATTTACGGTCGTCTATCTCAACGCGGGGGGTGTTGTTATCGCCCTTTACCACTTTATAAGGTACACGCGCGGTCTCCTTAGTCACTTCGTCGAACTTGTTGCCCATGAAGCGCTTGATAGAGTAGATAGTTTTGGTTGGGTTGGTGATAGCCTGACGCTTGGCAGGGTCGCCCACCTTACGCTCGCCGTTGTCAACAAATGCGACAACCGACGGCGTAGTACGTTTACCCTCGCTGTTGGCTATAACTACCGGTTCGTTACCTTCCATCACGGCCACGCAAGAGTTCGTTGTTCCTAAGTCGATTCCTATTATTTTAGACATATTATGATTGATTTTTCCTTTACTGAATTGTTGTATTCCATACCATATTAACAAGCCTTGTGCCAATACACATTTGGCAGAAATAGCGGCAAAAACCAGCCCCGATACTGTTTATTTAGTCACAAAAGAATACACTTCGGGTGACAGGATGTCAGAATTTGAGAGATTTGAGTCCGTAGTCTTGAGTTTTAAGTCAGAGGCGCCAACAGCCTGTTCCGGCTTAAGACTTCCGCCTCCAGACTTAAGACTCCAAACAGGGTTAACATGGTTTACACTTTTTAGGGTTTTTTGACATTAAACAACTGAATATCAAACAATTAATTGTTACAGGGTGTAACCATCATATTTCCGCCCCTGCTGCGTGTTTTTTGCCGGAATCTGCCATTACATTAAGTACCTACAAAAATGCAGCTGTGGGGTTCCGGATCATTGTAAGCACCAGATTATCAGCCCGGTAGTATATACACCAACCCCGGCCTTAGTGTACCCCTGTTTGCCCTTGTGAAAACCCAAATATCCAGCGACCTGACATACAGCAACTTGCAAAAAGGCTCTAAAACGCCCGTTCAAGCTTCTGCTATGCCAATAAAATGCAAATAGAGCAACAAAAGTCCATTGTAATCAATTGCGGTAGTTTTTGGCAGGCTGAGCATGCTTGGTGTATTGAAGTTCGTGCAGGTTGAGAAGTGGGACACCCCGGAAGCGGTACACAATATACTCATGTAGAGACGCATAATTATGCGTCTCTGAACCGGAATTGCAGGAATTATAGTGGGTCGTCACCCTGAGGCACTCGAAGGGTGTGCGAGGGTTCCTGCCCGCCATGCCTGCGCGCCGGCAGGCGGGCTTCGAGAGCCTCAGCATGACAGCCGATATTAATCCTTCCCGTTGGTACGCTCCATCATATCCCTTATCCTCCGCTCAGCTTCAGCTTTGGTAATACCATTATAATAGTCATGTACAAAAGGATGGTCGAAATCAGTATGCGGCGCAATATCGGGTCGCTGGTTGCCAGGCTGGGCAAACACATCCATTGGGATACTTTCATCAAAAGTATAATCCGGCAAGGCATTACTTAACCAGCCAAAATATCCAGCTTTGTGGTTTTCATTGTCAAAATTGTCGCTGTAATCCTGGAAACTCTTCTCACTCAGCGATACCCACAAGCCGTACTGCAGGTCCTCGCAATGATCTGTCACTTTTTGTGTTAGAGTGCAGCGTATGAACCGGCCGGTTTGGCCTGCATAGTAGATGATACAGAAATCATCACTCAGCTCTGCTATCTTTTTCTTCTCGCCATCCGACAACTGATCGTAGTTTTGCGGGGACTTATAGGTCAAAGCCGGCCACTCTTCGTGCTCCTTCCCGCAGCAACTGCAAATGTATTTAATAGGTTTTGGCATCGCGGGTTAAATATACCGGGTTTGATATCTCGTTGCAAGTTTTATGAAGACACACGCGGCACGTGTGCGCGAGCGTTGGGGAAACTTCCTCGTTTATTAGTAAATTTGTTTACAGTAAACTGACTTTATCCAATGCTAAGTTTGAAAAAAGTTAAGGACTACGCCATCCAAACATCTGACATGGATGTTTTAAAGGCTTATTATGAAAAAGGCTTTGATCAATTAAAAGAATTGAACAAACGCAGTAATGTTATATCAAGATTTATTTTAATCTTGATCGCTCTTATTTTTTTCCCTAATAGTTTTGACAAGTTTAAAATATTTGATGTCGAAATAAGCGCATTAATAATCAGAGTCCTAAGCCCAACTCTTTTAAGTTATCTGATATTTGAATGGTTAATGATGGCTAAACGCCGAAGGGATTTGATTTTTGCATTGCAAGAGGCGGGCTATAAAATTTATCAAATACGGCCCAAAAAAGACGAACGAACATTTCCAAATTTTAATCCTAATACATTAAATGTGCTTCCTTTTTCATTCATGCTTGAATTGCTTAGCGTTAACACAGAAAAACGAAAATTTAAAAGAAAATTGATACTCTTTACAATTTTTTCACTGCCTGCATTTTTAATAGTTATTATTATAAGTTCTTTTATTAACACCTTTCAATCCTATAATCTTTGCTTTTGTTTCATTAAACCATATACAGTTCAATTCATAGAAACATTCAGTTTGTATGCATGCGTTACTGTAAGTATGCTATTTATAATTTGGAGTATATTTTATTACGTTACCGAGTTTGAGAATAAGAGAAAACTGAACTCTAGTAATGTTGAATCTAGGTAATCGAAATTCTTTAAGACCTTAATGAATAAGCACGAAATATCCAAAATAGTTTCATTTATTAACGAGGTTAAACAACTTCCTGACGAAGTCGTCTCACCTGCCATTTATCGAGCGTTTACGTCCAATAATAGTACAGAACATGACCGAAAGTTAGCCTATGCCGAAGAAAAAAAATTATTTAAAACTGTTCACGAAATTCAGATAAGATTGCTTGCTTATTTTCGAGCATTGCCTGGAGATAATTCAACTTACATAGACTTAATTGGTGAAATAACTTTTAAGCCAAAGCATTTTGTTTACGACACAATTCATTTCGAAAACAATAAAGCTTGGTTAGCAGACAAAAATGCTTTATTCAATCTGCTCACCATGGCTAAAGTAGAATTTGAAGAAAAGGCTAGAATGGCAAAACAAAGTCCCGAAAATTCTTTTTTTTCTTATTTCAAAACAAAGGAAGCAAAGGGAATTATTCTATCGGCTTTATTAGCGCTAATAACTGGAATAGCTACTAAAGATTTGTGGTGGTACAAGCTATTCCCCGATCCCCATGAAATAAAACCTATTATTTCCAAGACAATAGACTCTGTTAGTGCTGATAAAAAATTAGTTATCAGCAAAACAGTTAAAGAGGTGTTCACAAATTACTACCATACTATAGAATCTCTTCGTGCCATGTATGTGCCTGTAAGCGCTGAAGGTCACATTCAAGACTATTTAGCAATGGAAACCACTAATATCAATTCTATGATTCTAAATAAATCTTATGTTCATCGTTTCTCAACAAACGAAAGATTTTGGACGGACAATGACTTTCGAGAAGTTGCAAAACTCATCAAGAGTAGGACCATCGATCATATTATGGAAATATCCAAAGAAGTTGAAAGTGAAGCTCAAGGTGGTTTTATGCTCACTGATGACAGATTAAGGTTACTAGAAGAAAAAGTTCGAATAGAATGTAGTTGCAATTAAAGTATCAATTGGAGCTTACTACAATTAAATTATTATTCATCATTGAATGAATTTAAAGGAATTTATAGACTCATATCCTAATCAGAAAGATCATCACAATGTTAGCATGAAGCGTCTTCATGATAAGGCTTTTAAGTCCTGGATGGAAGATTGTGAAAATGAACATCCACAGGAGCCGCGCGTTAATAGTTTAAAACAATTAGGTTTAAACGCAGAAGACGGATTTTTTATTTGGTCGTACACCGGTAGCTGTTCAAGTTGGCTAAATTGTGATAAGCGAGATTGCAATGAACATAATTCCGAGTGCAAGAAGCACTTCGCTAATGCGTTAGAACGAGCATTGCAAAAGTTGTCACCTTTCGAAGGAAAAGTTTGGCGATGGGAGCAGGCTGACGAAAATCTACGGAAGTTCAATTGGTTTAAGGATAATGTAGGCCTAACTGTGCGAGTTCCATATTTTTTGTCAACCTCAAAAGATGATATTACTGCTGACCCTATGCTTTGGGAAATAACCACAATCTCTAACGGACATGCAAGAGACATTTCAGAAATATCTAATAACTTGCATGAAAATGAAGTGCTTTTTCTTCCTGATGCCAAATTCAAAATCATAAGCGTTAAGGACGACAATAGAACAATTATAATGCAAGAATTATCACCAGATGCTGTAACCGAATTTGACCTATGTCGAGCATACGATCACGACCCTGAGGATGTTGACCCAAACATGGTAATACCAGGAATATTTGATTGATAGATGGGTATGGTTCCGCGTTAGGGATTGAAGTGAAACGCCCGCAGCGCGGCGAGGACTTACATCCCGATATTTATCGGGACAGGCCTCCAAACGCGGCCCGCTCCCACCAGCGGGCAACGCTCAACATCCCATCAAGTAAAATTTCTACTACCACCCAACTGTTTTCCCCAAACTATCGTAGCTTTGATTAAACACCATTAATTGTCCAAATCCACCAGTCATGACCAGGAAATCATATCTTTTATCTTTTTTAATTTTCAGCTTATCGCTGCTTGTAACCCGTACCGGCCTTGCCCAATCGGCTATGCTGAAAAAAGGCGACGCAGCGCCTGCATTTAACGCCAAAGCCAGCCTTGCCGGCAGCGAATTTGAATTTTCATTAAAAAAAGCCCTTGCCAAAGGTTCCGTTGTGGTTTATTTCTACCCTTCGGCTTATACCGGCGGCTGCGATGCCGAGGCACATGCCTTTGCCGAAGACAAGGCTAAATTTACCGCCGCCGGGGCTACCATCATCGGCGTATCGGCCGACGATATCCAGCGGCTGAACAAGTTTTCGTCCGATCCGGCGTACTGCGCAGGCAAGTTCCCGGTAGCATCAGACGCCGACGGCAAAATTGCAGCATCCTACGGGCTCACCATGGCAGCCGGCAGGGCCGGAATTAAAGATGCCATCGGCCAGGATCTTACCCACGGCTTTATCCCGCGCACTACTTATGTAATAGGCAAAGACGGTAAAATAGTCGCCGTCTTCTCATCCGAAACCGACCATATCTCGCCTACCGATCATGTTGAAAAGTCGCTGGCGATTGTAAAAGGGCTGTAATGTCGGGTTTGGGGTTCCCCCCCGGTTTGTAGAGACGCATGATTATGCCTCTCTAATGAAGCGTATATCGCATGATTATGCGTCTCTAACGAAACGTATATCCCGCGATACGCGTCTACCCCTGTAGAGACGCATGATTATGCGTCTCTAATGAAGCGCCCACCTGACATTAATGCGTCCCCAATTAACGTCCCCCTCTGCATGATTTTGTTTCTTACAAAACGTTTTCCATATTTATCTGCGAAAACCTTATGGAGGAAAAGTTCAAAAACAAATTCCGTATTCCATCTGCCCGGCTGCCTTGCTGGGATTATGGTTCCAACGGCCTGTATTATGTTACCATCTGCACAAAAGACAGAGTTCATTATTTTGGAAATATCGGCCTGAATAATAATTCAGAGACGCAAAATCTTGCGTCTCTACAACAAACACCTATCGGCCAAATCGCATACGATAACTGGTCGGGCATACCCAACCATTTTCCGTTCGTCCAACTGGACGAGTTCGTGGTAATGCCTAACCATATACATGGTATCCTTTATATAAAAAGGGACGATAAATTTGATTGGCAGATGAACAAATTCGGCAGTCAAAGCCGCAACCTCGCCTCTATTATCAGGGGCTATAAAGCATCCGTTAAAACCTGGGCAACAACAAACAATATCGAATTTGCATGGCAGCCCAGGTATTACGACAGAGTTATCCGAAACGAAAAAGAATATACAAACGTATGCGAATACATAATTAATAATCCCACCAATTGGTTATTAAGTGGGGATAACGAAGATAATTTATACCCATAACCCCGTAGAGACGCATGATTATGCGTCTCTTTTTATACCCCAAAACCGGGCGTTCACTTATTTAGTAGTTACTTTGTGCATTGGCTATCTCATCTACCTGCACCAATTGCGAGGAGCCTGCCTGCCTGCAGGCAGGGTACGACGAAGCAACCCCGTCGCTGCGCATACTAATAAACGCATGGCGAGGAGGATGCCGCGCTTCCTACGGTCGCTCGCAATGACAAAGTTTGTTAACAGCAATCACGTATCGTCACCTAAGCGCCTTCCGGACCTTCGTACCTGACAAAAACAAAAGCCCCGATCTTACGATTGGGGCTTTAATATTTTAAAGTCTCCCCTACCGGGGTAGATTTAGAGGGGGCTTATTCGCCTTTTTCAGCATTTTCCTCGTTAGCAGCAGGTGCTTCCGGAGTTTCTTCAGCAACTGGTGCTTCTTCCACTGCAGTTGCTTCAGCAACCGGGGCAGTTTCAACAACAGCTTCAGCCTTTGGCTCTTCAACCACTACGGCTTCTTCAGCAGCAGGAGCAGTGGCTACAGGTGCAGCAGCTTTAGCAGCGCCACCTTTGCCCGAACCACCACGGCGACGTGTTGATTTCTTCTCAGCTTTGGCAACATCCTTACCGTAAACGGTGTTGTAATCTACCAGTTCTATCATGGCCATTTCGGCGTTATCGCCCAAACGGTTTTCCATTTTGATGATGCGGGTATAACCACCTGGGCGGTTAGCTATTTTCTCAGCAATATCGCGGAACAGTATCGAAACCGAATCTTTATCCTGCAAATAGCTGAATACGGTACGGCGCGAGTGAGTTGTGTCGCTTTTAGCTTTGGTTAGTATCGGCTCAACATAAACGCGCAGCGCTTTTGCTTTTGCCAATGTGGTAGTGATGCGCTTATGCAGGATAAGCGACGACGCCATGTTCGCCATCATCGCTTTGCGGTGACTGTCGGTGCGGCCTAAGTGATTTACTTTTTTTCCGTGTCTCATTGTTTTGTTTGTTGTGGCACGTGCATACCGTCGGGCGGCGTTGCCGTCAAGCCCTCGGAATTACGCGGGTAGTGAATAGTCAATGGTCAGTAGTGAATATTGACTATTCACCATTGACCACTCACCAAATTATTCTTCGTCTAATTTATACTTCGCCAGGTTCATGCCAAAAGATAATCCTTTTGATTTAACCAGGTCCTGTATTTCTGTTAATGATTTCTTACCGAAGTTGCGGAACTTCAACATATCAGCAACGTCATAAGAAACTAAGTCGGCCAGGCTGCGGATGTCGGCAGCTTTCAGGCAATTCAGTGCACGCACCGAAAGGTCAAGGTCAACCAGTTCAGTTTTCAGGATCTTGCGCATGTGCAGAATTTCCTCGTCAACCTCTTTGGTTTCTTCTTTAGCCTGTGCTTCCAGCATCATGTTCTCATCGCTGAACAGCATAAAGTGCTGGATCAATATCTTGGCAGCTTCTTTTAATGCATCTTCAGGATGGATAGAACCGTCGGTAGCAATGTCCAGCACTAATTTTTCATAGTCTGTTTTTTGCTCCACACGATAGTTCTCGATGGTGTATTTTACGTTCTTTATCGGGGTGTAGATAGAGTCGATAGCGATAACGCCAACGTTAGCGTCGGGGTTTTTGTTTTCCTCGCTCGGAATATAACCACGGCCCTTGTTAATGGTCAGTTCGATCTCCAGGGTTACAGAAGTATCCATGTTGCAGATCACCAGGTCGGGGTTCAGAACGGTAAAGTTATTTGAGAACTTGGTAATGTCGCCGGCTTTGAAAGCATCCTGACCGTTTACGATCACAAATACTTTTTCAGTATCGCCCGAGTCACCCGATTTTTTCAAACGAACCTGTTTCAGGTTCAGAATGATCTCGGTAACGTCCTCAACAACACCCTTGATGGTCGAAAACTCATGCGTTACGCCCGAAAAACGAACGGAAGTAACTGCAAAGCCTTCCAAAGATGAAAGTAAGATACGACGTAAAGCATTACCAATGGTTATACCGAAACCGGGCTCAAGGGGACGAAACTCAAAAGTACCCTCGAAATCCGTTGATTTCTGCATGATAACCTTGTCTGGTTTTTGAAATGCTAAAATTGCCATTTATATCCTTTGTTAATTGTTTACTATTGATTTAAACCACGAAAATGATCAGTGAAAAACTGACCATTTTCCGCGGGAAATATTTTATTATTTAGAGTACAACTCGACGATAAGGTTTTCCTTGATGTTCTCAGGTATCTCGTCGCGGTTTGGATAGCTCAGGAATTTGCCTGTTAAATTGGCAGCATCCCACTCAAGCCAGCTGTATTTATTTATCTTTCTGCCTGCAACCGAGTTGCTGATGGCTTCCAGTGATTTTGATTTTTCGCGTACCGAAACTACGTCGCCGGCTTTCAGGCTGTATGAAGCGATGTTCACTACCTGGCCGTTCACGTTGATGTGCTTGTGGCCCACCAGCTGGCGTGCTGCCGAACGGGTTGGCGCAATGCCTAAACGGTAAACCGCGTTGTCCAAACGTGCCTCTAACAGTTTCAGCAGGTTCTCGCCGGTGATGCCTTCTTTAGCAGAAGCACGGTGGAACAGGTTCTCAAACTGGCGTTCCAATACACCGTAAGTGTATTTAACTTTCTGTTTTTCCTGCAACTGTACAGAGTACTCGGATTGTTTGCCCCTGCGTTTTGAAACGCCGTGCATACCCGGAGGGTAGTTTTTTCTTTCTAACGCTTTATCCGGGCCGAAGATGGGCTCGCGGAACTTACGCGCAATTTTGGATTTTGGTCCTGTGTATCTAGCCATTTTTATTGGTTTTTAAAGTATCAACCGGCCCGCAGCCGGCGACTCTTAGCTTTAAAAAATTATGTTAATTAAACTCTTCTGCGTTTTGAAGGACGACAGCCGTTGTGCGGCAACGGGGTGATATCTTTGATGGTTGTTACCTCGATACCGGTAGTCTGCAAAGTACGGATAGCCGACTCGCGACCAGCGCCGGGGCCTTTTACAAATACTTCAACCTTACGCAGGCCCAGGTCATAAGCAACTTTACCACAATCGGCAGCAGCTTGTCCTGCAGCATACGGGGTATTTTTCTTTGATCCTTTGAAACCCATTTTACCAGCCGAAGACCAGGAAATAGCCTGTCCGCTCTTGTTGGTCAAAGTGATGATGATGTTGTTAAAGGTAGCGTTTACGTGTGCTTCGCCAACAGGCTCAACAACAACTATACGCTTTTTGGTAACTTTTTTAGTTTTAGCCATCTGCTTTTTAATTATTGATTTGTTGAATTACTGAATTACTGAATAATTCGGACCCAACAACTTTTAATTTTATCTATTCCTAATGACTGATAATTAATCACCAGTCACTAATCTCTATTTATTATTTAGTAGCTTTTTTCTTGTTAGCAACAGTCTTACGTTTTCCTTTACGGGTACGTGAGTTGTTTTTGGTACGCTGGCCGCGCAAAGGCAAACCTTTACGATGACGTGTACCACGGTAGCAACCTATATCCATTAAGCGTTTGATGTTAAGCTGCACTTCTGAACGAAGGGCGCCTTCCACTTTTACCTGGTCATTGATAATTGTACGGATAGCAGTTAACTGCTCATCGGTCCAGTCTTGTACTTTAGTATTTAAGTCGACACCTGCCTGGGTCAAAATGTCCTGCGCAGTTGAGCGGCCGATACCATAAATGTAAGTAAGTCCGATCTCTCCTCTTTTGTTCTTTGGTAAATCAATACCTGAAATCCTTGCCATATTTTTCCTTTTGTTTTAAGTAATCGACCGAACGGCGGCTACCGTTGTACGAATCGATACATATTTTAATTTTGATTTATTGAATTGTTGAATTAATGATTGTTTAACTTCCGATTCAGTAAATCAATAATTCTATAATTCAATAACTATTCTTATCCCTGACGCTGTTTGAACTTTGGGTTCTTTTTGTTGATCACATAAAGTTTCCCGTTACGACGGATGATCTTGCAATCAGCACTGCGCTTTTTAATGGATGCTCTAACTTTCATCGCTTTATTATTTATATCTATAGGTTATTCTACCCTTGCTTAAATCGTATGGACTCATCTCCAGTTTCACTCTGTCGCCAGGTAAAATTTTGATGTAGTGCATACGCATTTTACCGGATATGTGTGCAATAATCTCATGGCCATTCTCCAGTTCAACCCGAAACATTGCGTTCGACAACGCCTCCCGAATTGTTCCGTCCTGTTCAATCGAAGATTGTTTAGCCATATTTTACTGATTATTACTTTATTATCCGCTTTAAAACCGGGATGCAAAATTAAGTATTTTTTTTCTAAATATTAACTTTTTCTTTCAAAACTTCATCAACGTATGAAAAAGACGAAAGGATGTCTGCTTTCCCTTTATTTATGGCTACTGTATGTTCGTAATGACACGATGGCTTTTTGTCTGAGGTAGATACTGTCCATCCATCGTTCCAGAACTTAACCCCTGCCCTGCCGGCGTTGATCATCGGTTCGATAGCGATAACCATACCTTCTTCCAGCTTAATGCCCGATCCGCGTTTGCCATAGTTGGGCACTTCAGGCTTTTCGTGCAGGTGTGTTCCCACGCCGTGGCCCACCAGTTCTTTTACCACACCAAAACCATTCTTCTCGGCATGTTCCTGTACCGCATAGCCAATATCGCCTACTCGCATACCGGCAACTGCTTTTTCAATTCCCAGGTAAAGGCACTCTTTGGTTACCCGCATTAGTTTCTTTACGGTATCATCCACTTCGCCAATGGCAAAGGTGTAAGCCGAATCGCCATAGTACTTGTTCATCACCACGCCGCAGTCAACCGATACCAGGTCGCCTTCTACCAATTCATGCTGACCGGGGAAACCGTGCACCACCTGGTCGTTAAGTGATATGCAAAGCGAATAGGGGAAACCGCCATAATTCAAAAATGCCGGCACTCCCCCGTTATCACGGATGAAAGTCTCGGCAAGTTTGTTTAATTCTATAGTCTTTATTCCGGGGCGTATAACTTTTGCTATCTCCCCAAGCGTTTTGGCAACAAGTAAAGAACTTTCTCTTATCAGTTCTATCTCTTCGACAGACTTATAATTGATCTTTGACATGTTATTAAATTAGATAACCGGCGGCGTTGTACCTGCCGAAGTAGGCGTAGCCGTCCGCCCGGTAATGCGCCCTGTTTTCATCAGGCCGTCATAATGCCTCATCAGCAAGTGGCTTTCTATCTGCTGCAAAGTATCCAGCACAACACCTACAAGGATGATAAGCGACGTACCGCCAAAGAACCTTGAGAAAATAGGCTGCACGCCAATTGCCGAAGCAAAGGCAGGTATGATAGCAATGATGGCCAGGAAAATAGATCCCGGCAGGGTGATCCGCGAAATAATGCCGTCGATAAATTCAGAAGTGGTCCTTCCAGGTTTTACACCCGGGATAAAGCCGCCATTCTTTTTCATATCGTCAGCCATTTGATTCGGGTTGATCGTGATCGCCGTATAGAAATACGTAAATACAATGATCAATACCGCAAACAGTAGATTGTGCGCCCACGAAGTGTAATTAGCCATCGACATCACGATCGGGTTGGTTGAAATCGAGGGGAACAACTGAGGGATATATGCCGGGATAAACATCAATGCCTGGGCAAAGATGATAGGCATTACACCCGCTGCATTAACTTTCAACGGTATATACTGGCGCACACCACCGTATTGTTTGTTACCCACAATACGTTTGGCATATTGCACACCAACCTTTCGTGTACCTTGTACGATGAGAATAGTTAACATCACCACACCTATCAAAGCAATAAGCTCGACGATGAATGTGATCAAACCGCCTTTACCGCCGGTACGTACGCTAAACTCTGTGAGGAACGCTCCTGGCAACTGCGCAATTATACCCACCATAATGATGAGCGAAATACCGTTGCCAATACCTTTATCAGTTATCTTTTCACCCAGCCACATCACGAATAATGTGCCCGCCGTCAATATAACTACCGACATCAGGTTAAAAGTAAATGCGTTTATCTCGGGGCTTATCTGGTTAGGTTGCAATTGCGATTTTACATAACCTACAGCCTGCAGTGCAGTTATACCGATAGTTAGGTAGCGTGTCCACTGGTTTAGTTTATTACGGCCGCTTTCACCTTCCTTTTGCAGTTTGGTAAAGTACGGCACAGCAATGCCCAGCAACTGCACCACGATAGATGCCGAGATATAAGGCATTACACCCAGCGCAAAAATAGACGCGCGGGAGAACGATCCACCGGCAAACATATTCAGAAGGCCTACCAGGCCTTCTTTGCCCTGTCCGTCGCTCAGGCTCGAGTAGATCACACCCGGTAAAACCACGTATGACCCTATACGATATATTAAAAGAAATAAGAGTGTGTTAATAATACGCACTCTTAGATCTTCAATTTTCCAGATGTTGGATAATGTAGTGAATAGCTTCCTCATTGGGATTTACAACTTTACGATAGTACCACCGGCTGCTTCAATTGCTTTTTGAGCTGTTGCTGAAAAAGCGTGAGCCTTTACTTCCAGCTTGGCTTTCAGTTCGCCGCGTCCCAGTATTTTAACCAGGTCGTTGCGCGAAACCAAACCATGTTCCTTCAAAGTTGCAAAATCAATTGCAGAAACCTTGTAAGTATCTACCAAATATTGCAAGGCATCCAGGTTTATGCTCACATACTCCACGCGGTTAGGATTTTTAAAGCCCACCTTTGGCACGCGGCGCTGCAACGGCATCTGGCCGCCTTCAAAACCTATCTTGGCGCTTGTACCAGAGCGTGAACCGGCCCCTTTGTGACCACGGGTTGACGTGCCGCCACGGCCCGAACCTGTACCACGGCCAATTCTCTTCCTGTTTTTAGTAGAACCTTCTGCAGGTTTAAGATTACTTAAATTCATGATATTAAATATTTTCAACAGCTACCAAATGATTAACTTTACGTACCATGCCAATAATAGCAGGCGTAGCTTCCACCTCAACACTGTGGTTTATTTTCTTTAAACCCAATGCTTCGATGGTTTTTTTCTGGCGCAAATTCCTATCGATCACGCTCTTAATCTGTGTTATTTTGATTTTTGCCATGACGATTATCCGTTAAATACTTTACCTAAACTAATGTTGCGGTGTTGTGCTACAGTATAAGCATCGCGCATTTGCGATAGTGCCGATACAGTTGCCTTTACCACGTTGTGCGGGTTTGATGAACCTTTTGATTTGGCCAATACGTTGTGTACACCTGCCGATTCAAGCACGGCGCGCATTGCACCACCTGCTATAACACCTGTACCGTTTGCAGCTGGTTTCAAAAAGATGAAACCGCCCGAAAACTTACCTATCTGCTCGTGAGGTATTGTACCGTTGATAATAGGCACTTTTACCAGGTTCTTCTTAGCATCGTCAATTCCTTTGGCAATTGCCTCGGTAACTTCCTTTGCTTTACCCAAACCGTAACCTACAACACCATTCTCATCGCCCACTACCACGATGGCAGAAAAGCTGAAAGTACGGCCACCCTTGGTTACTTTGGCTACACGCTGTATGCTCACCAGGCGATCTTTCAATTCGATCTCGCTGGTTTTTACTCTTTTTATGTTGATTGTTGACATCGCTCTTTCCTGTTAAAAGTTTAAACCGCCTTCACGTGCACCTTCAGCCAGTGATTTCACACGGCCGTGATATAAGTAACCGTTCCTGTCGAACACTACATCCTTAATTCCTGCAGCAACTGCTTTAGCGGCAACCAGCTTGCCCACGGCAGCCGATTGATCTGATTTGTTGCCTTTTGCGCTGAACTCTTTTGATAAAGATGATGCAGATGCTAAAGTTTTTCCGGTCACATCGTCAATCACCTGGGCATAAATACCTTTATTGCTCCTGTACACTGACAAGCGCGGACGCTCGGAAGACCCGGAGATCCGTTTCCTGATCCCCTTTTTAATTCTGTCTCTTCTTGATAATTTACCTGTCATGACGATTATTTTTTAGATGCTGATTTACCTGCTTTTCTTCTCAATTGTTCGCCAACAAACTTGATACCTTTACCTTTGTAAGGCTCTGGTGCGCGCAGCGAGCGTATTTTGGCAGCAACCTGGCCTATCAGCTGTTTGTCTATCGACTCCAGAATGATGGTTGGGTTTTTACCTTTTTCAGCAGTAGTAGTAACTTTTATCTCTTTAGGCAGCTCAAACACATAGTGGTGAGAGTAACCCAATACCAGGTCCAGAGTGTTGCCCTGGTTAGTAGCGCGGTAACCCACACCAACTAATTCCTGTTCCATTTTGTAACCGGTAGTAACGCCAACAACCATGTTGTTAAGCAGTGCGCGGTACAACCCGTGTAATGCTTTGTGACGTTTCTGATCAGTAGGACGCTGAACCAGCAGGTTCCCGTCTTCCTGTGCAACAGTGATATCGCTATCAACTGCCTGCTGCAATTCGCCTTTAGGGCCTTTTACCGTAACCAGGTTAGCATCGCTAACTGTAATGGTAACTCCCGAAGGTATTGCTATAGGTGCTTTTCCTATTCTTGACATTGCTTAATTTCCTCCTGATTTGATTAATAAACGTAGCACAATACCTCGCCGCCAATATTTTGCTGGCGTGCCTCTTTATCGGTCATTACACCTTTTGAGGTCGAGATGATAGCGATACCTAAACCATTTAATACCCGGGGCATATTGCCCGTGCCTGCGTATTTTCTCAAACCTGGTTTACTGATGCGCGAGATGCTGCGTATAGCAGGAACTTTAGTTATCGGGTGGTACTTCAAAGCAACCTTAATGATGCCTTGCGGACCAACTTCTTCAAACTTAAAGTTAGCAATGTAACCTTTGTCGAAAAGCACTTTCGTGATTTCCTTCTTCAGATTTGATGCAGGAATTTCAACAACCCTATGGTTGGCTTTAATAGCATTCCTTACTCTTGTAAGATAATCTGCGATTGGATCTGTATTCATTTTATTGTT
>NZ_DATJJC010000028.1:0-4454 GCF_035492695.1 Mucilaginibacter sp.
CAATGGTGGCGCTGCTTGTTCTATTAAGCTTTGCCACTTATAGCAGGGCACAAACCAGTGTCGGCACGTCTATCAATAATGTATTAGGCACATATATAGAGCTAAAAAATGCTTTGGTAGCCGATGATAATGCAACGGCACGACAAAAAGCCAAGACATTGAACGACGATATAGCCGCGATGCAAACAAAAGACATGACCGCAAAAGAGCAGGCCACCTGGAAAAGCTATGCCGACAAACTAAGTTTCGACAGCCGACATATCAGCGAGAGTGGCGCTATTGATCACCAGCGTGAGCACTTTGCTTCGTTATCAAAAAACGTATATGCAGTCTTGAAAGCCTTCCCGGTAAATGCATCGCCGTTCTACTGGCAATATTGCCCCATGAAAAAAGCTAATTGGCTAAGCGATAAGCAAGCTATTGAAAACCCGTACTATGGTAAATCCATGCTGAATTGCGGTAGCGTGAAGGAAACTTTGAAAGGCAGTAAATAGAGACAAGAGTCAAGAGCCAAGAATCAAGACTTTGAATTTGTATAAATGAAAAGGCGCTGACATTTTTCTCAGCGCCTTTTCTATATCTTGACTCTTGAATCTTGTCTCTATACAGAGAACGATGTTCCGCAACCGCAGGTTTTGGCGGCATTAGGGTTGTTGAATGTAAAACCACGGGCGTTCAGGCCGTCCTGAAAATCAATCTCCATACCTAACAGGTACATGCCATGTGCTTTGTGCATGAACACGCGCAGGCCTTCAATGTTGTATTCTTGGTCGCCGTCTTTTTTCTGGTCAAAACCTAAAACGTAGTTCATGCCGGCACAGCCGCCACCCTCAACGCCAATACGCAGACCAAAATCGTCGCTTATTTCTTGCTGATCTTTTAATTTATGTAGTTCTTTAACGGCTCTTTCGGTAACAGTTACCGGTGCGGTTTCAACAGCAGTACTCATCTTATTTTTAATTAACTACACAAATATAATGTAAAATGCGGATTTTTGTTTCGGTGCCCCTATTTATGACTTGTGCCTAACATAAATTAAATGATGACGTATTATCCTTTTTTATTAGACATTGTAAAATATACCGTAGCCGGCCTGGGTGTGGTGTGGATAGCCTTTTATCTGCTAAGGCCATACCTTGACCGCAATGAAAATATACAGCTTGCCGAATTGAAAAAAACCATCAGCGGGCAAACTTTGCCGCTGCGCCTGCAGGCTTATGAGCGGGTGGTGTTATTTATTGAAAGAATAAATCCGGCCAATATGCTGGTGCGCATGAATAACCCCGACTACTCGGCTGCCGAATTATATATGCTGATTGTGGCCGAACTGCGCAATGAGTACCAACACAACGTAACACAGCAGATCTACGTAAGCCCGGCTACGTGGGCCATTGTTAAGCGCTTAAAAGAAGAAACACTAGCCGTAGCTAATAATGCCATTAAGGATCTGCCTGAAACCGCAACCGGTTTAGAATTTAGCCGTGCTGTACTTACCCACATCAGCGCATCTGAAAATAATCCGTACGATGCCGGTTTGGCTTTGATCCGCAAGGAACTGGAGCAATTATTTTAGAAGGCGATGGCTCAAAAACGGAAAACTACATCGGGCATCGAGATTAAGGAGGTTTATACCGAGCCTTCAAATATGAATGAACTTCCCGGCGAGTTTCCATATACCCGCGGCATACAAAAGGATATGTACCGCGGAAAGCCCTGGACAATGCGCCAGTACGCCGGCTTCTCTACCGCCGAAGAATCGAATAGACGCTATCATTATTTACTCAGTCAGGGTACTATGGGTTTGTCGGTGGCGTTTGACCTGCCTACACAGATCGGTTATGACTCAGACCATGAGCTTGCCGAAGGCGAGGTGGGTAAAGTAGGGGTGGCTATTGATTCGCTGAAGGATATCGAGATTTTATTTGATGGTATAAAGCTGGCTGATATCACCACGTCCATGACTATCAACGCCACGGCTTCTATTCTGCTGGCCATGTATATCGCGTTAGCAAAAAAACAGGGCGCAGATTTAAAGCAATTATCCGGAACTATACAGAACGATATATTAAAGGAATACGCCGCGCGCGGTACCTATATATATCCGCCGGCGCCGTCCATGCGGTTAATTACCGATGTTTTTGAGTATTGCAGTAAAGAGTTGCCTAAATGGAACACCATATCTATATCCGGCTATCATATTCGCGAAGCAGGGTCGACAGCGGTACAGGAGCTGGCCTTTACGCTGGCTAACGGTAAGGCTTATTTAAAGGCTGCGCTGAGCAAAGGTTTGGACATAAATGTATTCGCCAGGCGATTGTCCTTCTTCTTTAATTGCCACAATAACTTTTTTGAGGAGATAGCCAAGTTCAGAGCAGCACGCCGCATGTGGGCCAACATTACCAAAGAACTTGGCGCTACTGATCCCGGCGCACAGAAGCTGCGCTTCCACAGTCAAACAGGGGGCTCGACGCTCACCGCGCAGCAACCTATGAATAATATAGTACGCACCACTACGCAGGCCCTAGCCGCGGTTTTGGGTGGTACGCAGTCGCTGCATACCAATGGTTATGACGAGGCCCTATCGTTACCAACTGAGGCCGCCGCGCAGATTGCTTTACGCACCCAGCAGATCATTGCGTTTGAAAGCGGCGTCACCGATACGGTCGATCCGTTGGCGGGTTCATACTTTATAGAAGCGTTGACCAACGAGCTTGAGGCCGCTGCCTATATATATATAAATAAGATAGACGCCATGGGCGGCTCGGTAAAGGCCATTGAGCAGGATTACATCCAGCAGGAGATTGCCCATGCCGCTTACCAATATCAAAATGAAATTGAGGCTGGCGAGCGCATCATTGTCGGCGTAAATAAGTTTGTGAAAGAAGAGCCACCAATGGCCAACGTGTTCAGGGTTGACGATACTATCCGCCTGCAACAGATAGAAAAAATCAAGGCTTTAAAAGCTAGTCGGGACAACGATTTGGTGGTCGAAAAACTCAAAGATCTGAAGGTTGCTGCCCAGGGAAATTCTAATTTAATGTCATCGATATTATCGGCAGTTGAAAGTTACGCTACTTTGGGTGAGATTTCGGACGTTTTTCGTGGTGTTTTTGGAGAATATTAGAGCAATCAGGAATATAATTGTTAATAAGTCCGGATCTGTATGGCAAGATCATCTCCATCGTAAGCCATTGAGTGCGCGTGCAGACTTTGAGTAATAAGATAAATAATCGGCCTAAACATCTGTAAATGCAATGTTTATTGTGAGTAAGGTTATAAACATGTTGATAAGTGGGCAAAATATACTTTTTTCACTCCAAAAAACTACAAAAAATCCAGCACTTTTTTCAATATTTATTTTCATAAAAAGTGAAAAAAGAATTTTTTACTTCGCTTTTTTTTCGAATATTCGATGTTCCGTAGCAATCCCAATGAATGTGTCGCTGGGGGGTTGAAAATCAATATTTTAGTTAGAACACCGTAATGGAAAAAACTTGTACAAACGTCTGGAATAGCTGTCTCCAAATCATAAAAGATAATATACCTGCGCAGAGCTTTAAAACATGGTTCGAGCCAATTAAAGCATTACGTATGGAAGGTAGCGTTCTGACCATCCAGGTGCCAAGTTTATTCTTTTATGAATGGCTGGAGGAGCATTATGTTCAGCTGCTGCGCAAAACCATTAAGAAACAATTGGGCGAAGATGGCCGTTTAGAATATAATATAGTGGTTGAGCAATCATCAACCAGTAAACCGTATACTACTAATATGCCATCAAACGGAAACGGCGCCGAATCAAAAAATCAGTCGATGCCGATCCCTATTTCTATAAATAAGGATATCAAGAACCCGTTTGTTATTCCCGGACTGAAAAAGCTGAATGTCGATCCGCAACTAAATCGTCAATATACCTTCGAGAATTTTGTTGAGGGCGATTGCAACCGTCTTGCCCGTTCTGCTGGTTATGCGGTGGCTGCTAAACCGGGTGGTACTTCATTTAACCCGTTAATGATTTACGGTGGCGTAGGTTTGGGTAAAACTCACCTGGCCCAGGCTATTGGTAATGAAATTAAACGTACGCTGCCGGATAAGCTGGTGTTATATGTATCGTGCGAGAAGTTTACGCAGCAATTTGTTGATGCCTTAAAGCATAATAACATTAATGATTTTGTGAATTTTTACCAGGCTATTGATGTGCTGATCATGGACGACGTGCACAACTTTGCCGGTAAAGAAAAAACACAGGACTTCTTCTTCCATATCTTTAACCACCTGCATCAATCAGGTAAGCAACTCATTATTACTTCTGATAAAGCACCTAAAGACCTTGCCGGTTTAGAGGAGCGCTTATTGTCAAGATTTAAATGGGGACTGAGCGCCGATCTGCAAGTGCCTGATCTGGAAACCCGTATGGCTATTCTGAAAAACAAAACCTATCAGGATGGTATTGATTT
>NZ_DATJJC010000029.1:0-90824 GCF_035492695.1 Mucilaginibacter sp.
ATTAGTCAATGGTCAATAGTCAATGGTCAATGGTTTTTATTCACTATTGACCATTCACCATTCACTTTATGCGTTAGCTTCAGCTAACAGCTTTTTGCCTTTTTCGATAGCGTCGTCGATGTTACCAACTAAGTTGAAGGCTGCTTCAGGGTATTCGTCAACTTCACCGTCCATGATCATGTTGAAACCTTTGATGGTATCTTTAATGTCAACCAATACACCTTTTAAACCGGTAAACTGCTCGGCAACGTGGAACGGTTGTGACAAGAAACGCTGAACACGACGGGCGCGTGATACAACTAACTTATCTTCTTCAGAAAGCTCGTCCATACCAAGGATGGCGATGATATCCTGAAGCTCTTTGTAACGTTGTAAAGTTTCTTTAACGCGTTGAGCGGTATTGTAGTGCTCGTCACCTAAAACAGCTGGGCTCAGGATCCTTGAAGTTGAATCCAAAGGATCCACCGCTGGGTAAATACCAAGCTCGGCAATTTTACGTGAAAGTACAGTAGTAGCATCTAAGTGGGCGAAGGTTGTAGCCGGCGCCGGGTCGGTCAAGTCATCCGCAGGTACGTAAACGGCCTGTACGGAAGTGATGGAACCGCGTTTGGTTGAAGTGATACGCTCCTGCATGGTACCCATCTCGGTGGCCAGCGTTGGCTGGTAACCTACCGCCGATGGCATACGGCCAAGCAGCGCCGATACTTCGGAACCTGCCTGTGTAAAGCGGAATATATTATCGATGAAGAACAGGATATCGCGTCCTTTGCCTTCGGCATCGCCATCGCGGAAGTATTCGGCAATGGTTAAACCCGAAAGGGCCACACGTGCACGGGCGCCAGGGGGCTCGTTCATCTGGCCGAATACGAAGGTTGCTTTGGAGTCCTTCAGGTCTTCTTTATTTACTTTGGAAAGATCCCAGCCGCCTTTTTCCATCGAGTGCAGGAATTCGTCACCATATTTGATAATGCCCGATTCGATCATTTCACGCAGCAAGTCGTTACCTTCACGGGTACGCTCACCCACACCGGCAAATACCGACAGACCGGCATAAGCTTTAGCGATGTTGTTGATCAGTTCCTGGATCAATACGGTTTTACCTACACCTGCGCCACCGAACAAACCGATCTTACCACCCTTTGCATAAGGCTCCAGCAGGTCGATAACCTTGATACCGGTAAACAGTACTTCGGTTTCAGTTGAAAGATCCTCGAAACGCGGCGGTTCGTTGTGGATAGATTTACCGTTGGTGTTATCCAAATCGCCAAGGCCGTCGATAGAAGCGCCAACCACGTTAAATACACGTCCTTTGATATCTTCGCCAACCGGCATTTTAATAGCCGAACCAAGGTCGGTTACGGGCATTCCGCGCAGTAAACCGTCGGTCGAGTCCATCGCTATGGCACGCACGCGGTCTTCACCTAAGTGCTGCTGAACTTCTAAAATGATCTTTTGGCCGTTGTCTTTGATGATCTCCAGGGCGTCATAGATACGGGGAAGATGACTATCGCCAGAGAAACTAACGTCAACTACCGGACCGATGATCTGTGATATTTTTCCAATGTTTGGCATATATAACCGGGTAATTAAAAGAATTTATAAATCAAAAATATATCTTTAAAAGATGCTCTTCTTTCGAGGCGCAAAGCTAAGATTATTTGGCAAATAAATAAAGAGTGTGGGAAATATTTTTGCCGGGCAGGGTTTGGTTTATACCATGCACTAAATCAGGACGATGAGCGTGTGTGAATTACCGCTTGCATTTGTCAAAAATTCGTTACCTTGTTATTATCAAATTATTATGTTTGCATAATAATTAACGAACCAGTTATAACCCCTAAGACAATTAATTTCATGAAGAAAATTTTACTTCTGGCGCTCGCCATGGCGCCCGTGCTGTCGTTTGCGCAAGGTTTCCAGGTAAACCTGGAAGGCAATAAGCAGATAGGTATGGGCCACACCGGGACCGGTATAGCGCAGGACGGAGCATCCGTGTTCTTTAACCCCGGGGCGGTAGCTGCTTTACCCCAAAACTATTTCCAGGCGGGTATAAGCCCGCTGATGTTCAAATCGGTTTTTAACCCTGCCGGGACGAACGAACAGTTTCACACAGCTGATAAGGTTGCGCCGCCATTCACCTTTTATGGGGCATGGGGACCGAAAGCGGCAAAGTGGAAAGTTGGCCTGGGTGTTTACACGCCTTTTGGCGGACTGACCGATTGGGGAACTACCTGGCCGGGAAAATACACGGCCGAAATGCTGAACCTGAAGGCTATCTTCTTTCAGCCGACATTAAGCTATAGGTTAACAGACCGGCTGAGTATCGGCGCGGGCTTTGTTTACAATCATTCGAGTGTCGACCTGACGCGCGGCATACCGCTCGACAATAGTTCGGGGCAGTCGGGGCAAGCCGAGATCAAGGGCAGCGGCAAAGGGTATGGGTGGAACGCGGGTATTTACTTTAAAGCGTCATCCAAACTAACCATCGGCTTCACGCATCGTTCCGAAGTTAAAACGACGATCAAGGACGGCGATGCGATATTTACCGTGCCGGCGTCGATACAAGGTAATTTCCCATCACCTAACCAGTTTACGGCAAGCATTCCGCTGCCGGCAACCAATGGTATCGGGTTCGGCTTTTACCCAACCAAACAATGGACGGTAGCGTTGGATGCTAACCTGGTTGGCTGGAATTCGTTCAAGGCTTTATCATTCGATTATAAGAACAATACAACTGCCTTACAGGACACCCACTCGCCACGCAACTATAAAAATACGGTGAGCCTGAGGGCGGGTGCGCAGTACCAGGCTAAGCCCGATCTTGCTTTGCGCTTTGGTGGCGGGTATGTAACGGCGGCGGCGCCGGATGGCTATGTTACGCCCGAAGTGCCTGATGCAAGCCGTGTTTATGGCACGCTGGGCCTGGGTTACACATTCGCCAAACACCTGGATGTGGATGTGTCATTTGAGTATGAGCACCTGAATAGCCGTACGCAAACCAACATCGAAACCCAGTTATCGGGCACCTTTAAATCCAATGTTTATATACCGGGCATCTCGCTTGCTTATCACTGGTAATCCTTAAAGAAATTAATACATGAAAACGTTTAGAAAACACATATATCTTATTGCGGGGTTACTGTTGCTTGGCGCCTGTAAGCCCGAAATAAACCCGGTAAGCCCATCCAAAGGCACGGCCGATTTTAGCAAGTATATTTCGGTAGGCAATTCGCTGACCGCAGGTTATGCCGATGGCGGGCTTTATTTGGAAGGTCAGGAAAACTCTTATCCATCCATTATAGCCAAGCAAATGCTGGCTGTCGGCGGGGGCGAATTCAAGCAACCACTGTTCAGCGCCGACCAGGCAAATGGCTCGGGTTATCTGAGGCTTGCCGGATTCAATACCGATGGTACGCCCAAAACAGAAACCGTTACGTCAAACCTTGCCATACGCGGACAGATAGCCATACCCGGCTTCGGTAATGTAACCTTATACAACAAATACACCGGCGGCGAATTTAACAACCTGGGCGTACCCGGTATTAAATTGCAGCAGATCACCTATGCGCCCTACGGTAACCTGAACGGTTTTTACGAGCGTATGCTGGGCCCTGCCGCGCCGGCCAATACCGAATCGTATCTCGATTTTGTTACTACCGGCCGCAATTTCACTTTCTTTTCCAACTGGCTTGGCAATAACGATGCGCTGGGTTATGCAACATCAGGTGGGGCAGGCGATGTGCTAACAGATAAAGCGGTGTTTGAGCAATTGTACAACCTGCTCATCAATTCGATGACGGCGAGCGGTGCAAAAGGTGTAGTGGCTACTGTCCCCGATGTTACGGCGGTACCTTACTTTAATACTGTTACAGTAAGCGCTGTGTTAGCAGGTGTGCAAAAAGTGAACCCGGCAGTACAGGCGCTGTACATTAATGCAAAAACAGGCTCGGGCCTTAGCGATGGGTATGCGCCACGTGCCGCTACAACAAAGGATCTGATCGTGCTCACTTTCCCAACCAGCAAAATAGGGCAGGTGGTCGACTCGCCAGCCGGCCCCGTACCTTATGGCTTAACGCAGTACGCGCCTATCGAGAACCAATACGTATTGGATGAGAATGAAGTAACCTTAACCGAAGATTATATCGCCTCTTATAATAACACCATAAAAACTGCGGCGGCAGCTAAGGGGTTAGCGGTATTTGATTCCTATACTTTCCTGAATAATGTGAAAGCGCATGGCCTGTTGGTAAATGGTATTTCGATGAGCTCAGGCTATATCAGCGGTGGCATATTTTCGCTGGATGGTGTTCATCTTACCCCGCGCGGTTATGCTATTGTGGCGAATGAATTTATAAAAGCTATAAACGCTACTTACAAGTCGAGTATCCCTTTAGCTGATATTACCAATTACAGGGCGGTTAAATTCCCGTAAGTTAGTGGGCAGTGTGTGGTTTCCAGTTGGCAGTTATAATTTTTGAAAACTGCCAACTGGCTACTGTCAACTTAAAATTATCTTTTCCGCATAAATAACTACCTTGCAATAAAAAGCCGGAACAAGCAAGTTTCGGCGATACGCAAAAATGTATTTCAAGAGCCTGCCCGATCACACTGCACCCGGATTTGACGAGCAATTGCATTTCAGCAAGTTTAAAAAGCACAATATTATTTTTAATGCGCTGAGCAGCAAAAGCAGTTGCGACGATCATGTCGGGTGCCTTTCACTAAAAACTGTGCTAAGCGGCGAGGAATGGTATGGCGTAAACAAGCGGCGCCTTGCCGTAAGGCCCGGGCAGTTCCTGATATTAAACAACGATCAAAACTATTCCTGTAATATCGACACCACGGAGAAGGTACGGGTGTTGTCGATTTTTTTTAAAAAGGAGTTTGCCGCTTCGGTATTTTCAGATGCCCTTGTCGGCGAAGCAGCCTCGCTTGATGATCCTTTTAATACGTCCGGCAGTGCGCCGGAATTTTTTCAAACGCTGAACCCCATCGATGCCCCATTGCAGCAGCGATTATCATGCCTTGTTGCCGATTTGGAAACACAAGGTTATGATGACTGGGTGGTTGATGAACAACTGGTTTTTGTCATGCGCCAATTGCTGGCGACTCATAAAATGGAATTGAAACTGGCCGGGCGGGTGGACGCCGTAAAAACCCATACAAAAACCGAGATACACAAACGCCTTTGTATTGCCCGCGACCTGCTGCGATCGTCGTTTACCGAAGAATTAAATTTGCAGGCTGTAAGCAGCGAAGCCTGCCTGTCTGTTCCCCAGCTCGTAAGGCAGTTTAAAGCAGTTTTTCAAACCACACCCCATCAATATCTTACCCGCATCAGGCTGGCCCATGCAACTGACTTGCTAAAGCGAACCCCATTGCCCGTCCATGAAATTACCTGGATGTGTGGTTTTGAGGATACCAGCGCCTTTTGCCGGGCGTTTAAAACCGCTTTTGGGGTACAACCCCTTGCTTTCAGGGCTGCGTGCTGATAAAGTTGAGCATTTCTGCACATGTGTGTTCGCTGCAAGCCATCATATTTGTGCTGATAAGCAAAAAGTAATCAGCACAAGCCCGTTTTATGAACACAGATCTTTTAAAAAATATCCCTGCACCAAAACCTGTTCAGGGCCTCGCCATTATACGCACGGCGATAGCACTTATTTTAATAGTGCATCCCATACACGGCATAATCGATCCGGCAGGAATGCGCTCGTTCGGCGAGGGCTTAAGTGCCGATGGCTTCCCTTTTGGTCTTGCCCTGCCATGGTTGATCGTGGCTTGCCAATTTGCTGGTTGTCTTGGTTTAATATTCAATCGCTTTGTGGTGCTTTCCTGTATGTTCAACCTGATCGTACTGATGGTTGGAGTATTTTATATCCACATGTCCGAAGGATGGTTTGTAGTTGGGGCCGGCAGAAACGGCATGGAATACAGCATAACGCTGATAGCGTGCCTGTCCGGTATTATGTGGGCATACTGGCCGCGGAAGCAGCAATAGCTTTATTCAAAACTCAAAACGATCTTTCCCAAATGGTCGCCGCTTTCCATCAATTGATGCGCTTTGGCAGCTTCTGATACCGGGAATACAGCGTTTACTACGGGCCTGATCTCGCCCGATGCCAGCAGGGGCCAGATATTCTGTTCCAGTTTGGTAGCGATGGCGCTTTTGAAGGTCGTATCGCGGTTTCGCAGGGTCGACCCGGTTACAGTCAGCCTTTTTCGCAACACTAAAGACAGGTCTACCATTGCTTCCTTGCCTTTCATGGTATTGATGAGCACCAAACGGCCGTCATTACCAAGCGAATGCATATTGTCATTGGCATAGTCGCCGCCGATCATATCCAGTATCACGTCAACACCTTTGCCATCGGTTAGCACGTCTATCCTTTCTTTGAAATTTTCAGTTTTATAATTGATTCCCTTATCCGCGCCTAACTGTTCGCAAAAAAGACATTTTTCATCGGTTCCGGCGGTAACAAAAACAGTGCTGCCCAGCGCTTTTGCCATTTGTATGGCTGCCACGCCTATGCCGCTGCTGCCGCCATGCACCAGTAACGATTCATGCTGTTTCAATTGTCCCCGGTCAAAAACGTTGCTCCAAACGGTGAAAAACGTTTCCGGTAACGATGCTGCTTCAGTAAAACTTAAATTGCCCGGTATGCGCAGGCACTGGCCCTCGGGCACGCTGCAATATTCGGCATAACCCGCGCCGCTAACCAGCGCGCAAACCTTATCGCCAACGTTCCAGCGCGATCCGTTAGTGCCGATAGCTTCGATGATGCCGGCTATCTCCAAACCTGGTATATCCTGCGATGCCCAGGCCGGCGGCGGGTAGTTGCCCTTTCGCTGGTAAATATCAGGGCGATTAATACCCGCTGCCATTACTTTGATCAATACTTCTTTGCCCGAAATGGCGGGAATGGGCCTTTCTTCCAATTGCAATACTTCTGGTCCGCCGGGTTGGGTGATGACGATGGCTTTCATTGTGTAAATATATTAGGTGTAAACTTCAATCGGGTTGTTATGTTCTGTTATAAACAATAAATTGCCGGCCATCACCTGTAAAGAATATTTATGAACCGGAAGTCAACCTTTGTTTTATTGATCGCCTGCCTTTCATGCACATTCGCCAAAGCGCAAAAAACTGATTATAAAACCCGCATTCAATTGCTTTATTCAGGTATTGATTCAAAATTGACCGATACCAAAGCGGGACTCTATTACGAGACCACCGACATCAGCAAAAATGAAAACCCGCATTCATGGTTATGGCCCTTGTGTGCTTTGATACAGGCGACCAATGAAATGGAGGTGCTTGAACCGGGGAAAAATTATATGGAGCCGGTAACCAAAGCCATCGATGAATATTATAGTGATAAGCCCCCGCGGCCAGGTTACCAGGATTATCCTTATAAGGAAAGGGTTAGCAGCCGTTTTTACGACGATAATCAATGGGTAGCTATCGCTTACCTGGATGCTTATCATCGAAATCATAAAAAGAAATATTTGGATGATGCTACAATGATTTACCGCTTTATGATGGGCGGTTTGGATACAGCAGCAGGAGGTGGCTTGTATTGGAAAGAAGGCGATAAAACCACCAAAAACACCTGTTCAAACGGGCCGGCTATATTGGTGGCATTGCAATTATACCAGATCACTCATAAACCTGAATATCTTAATACGGCGCTTGCCGTTTACAAATGGACTAAGCAACATTTGCAATCTCCCGAAGGTGTTTATTATGATAATATCAAAATACCGTCGATGAATATCGCCAAAGCAACGTACACTTACAACACCGGCACCATGCTGCAGGCCAATGTACTGTTGTATAACCTAACCGGCAATAAACATTACCTGGCAGAAGCCGAACGCATTGCCAAAGCAGGGAAAGAACATTTCTTTAAAAACGGGCGCCTGCCCGATAATTACTGGTTCAACGCCGTAATGCTGCGGGGATATATCGAACTGTATAAAATAGATAAGAATAAAAATTGGGTTGATTTTTATGAGCAGGATGCCGACGCGATTTGGAATACCGAACGCGACGCCGATAACATGGTTGGTAAAAAGCCAGCCAAAGCTTTGATAGACCAGGCCGCGATGATAGAGATATGTGCGCGGCTGCAGCAGTTGGATGCACACTAAGCTATAAGTTACTTCTGTTGCTCTTTTCACGCTCCTTATACGGGATGCCGTGCCATTATTTATTAATAGGAAATATTTATTTTAAATATTGATTAATATTAACTAAATAATTAGGTATATTGCCTTTGCTTGTTATCAAAGCCTGCTTACCAAAAAACATGTTATCAACCTTATTAAATCTAAAAAAATCATGAAAAAGATCTTATTATTATCCTTATTAACCGGATTATTTTCCGTGGCATTGTTATCATTTACTTTAACCAAAGAGAAACATGCGCCTAAAAAACATGTAGCTGCTAAAAAAGTTTCTAACTGCGTAGCAACTATTACCGGCTTTACAGTCACGGCTGTAAGTCAAACATCAGTTACTATGCAATGGACATATTCCGGTAGCCCTGCATCTTTTAACTATGGCGGTTACTACAATAGAACCGGTTTTCCCGGTGTAGTAACAATCCCTAATACCAATACTACTGCTACTACGCTTACCATGCCAATCAATTCTCCCAACTATGGCATCAGGATACAGGTAGTTTGCGTATGTTCAGACGGCACAACAGTGGGTAGCGGGCATGGCGTGTATGTGGAATATGGACATGTGGTAAATTATTTTTAAATCGGGCAGGCTTTGATAACTTAAATTAATATAGAAACCCCGGATACACCATTCGGGGATTTCTATATTTAAACCCGGAACAAATATTTTTTACTTTAACGGGAACATCCTTTGATTAAATTGTTCTTTATTTGCTCAAAATAAATATTTATGTCACTACAACCCGGTCAACCCGCACCTCAGTTCACCCTGGTATCTTCTGAAAAGAAGGAAGTATCGCTGTCAGATTTTAAAGGCAGGAAAGTAATACTGCATTTTTTCCCTTTTGCTTTTACAAGCGTTTGTACAACACAACTGTGTACCATGCGCGATAATTTTGGTTATTACGATGGCCTGAACGCACAGGTATTTGGTATTTCTGTCGATTCTCCGTTCACCCTGGCGAAATTCAAAGAAGAAAATAATTATCAGTTCCCATTGCTTTCTGACTTTAACAAAGAAGTTTCTGCGGCTTATGGCGCCTTATATGATTCTTTCGCTTTCGGCCTTAAAGGCGTATCCAAACGCGCTGCTTTTGTGATTGACGAGCAGCAGAACATCAGCTATGCCGAGGTGCTTGAAAATGCCGGCGACCTGCCTGATTTTAACGCAATAGCGGAGGCTGTTAAGTAATTTTGAAAAATTTATAGCGGATTCAAAAAGAAATCCTATTTTTGCAGTCCGTTAAAAACCGCAAGGTTTGCGGTTATATAAAACTGCATTTGTAGCTCAACTGGATAGAGCATCTCACTACGGATGAGAAGGTTTGGGGTTCGAATCCCTACAAGTGCACTAAGTTTAGGCCTTTCAGTAAGTTTACCGGAAGGCCTTTTAAATGTTCAACCAAAACGTATGCTGAACTTAGTTCTGTTTGGCCCGCCCGGGGCCGGAAAAGGTACACAATCGCAAAAACTTATTGAAAAATATGGCCTGATGCAGCTTTCTACCGGCGATATGCTTCGCAGCGAAATTGCGCAGGGTACGGCATTGGGCCTTGAGGCCAAAAAACTGATGGATGAGGGCAAGTTAGTGCCCGATGCTGTCGTAATTGGCATGATCAGCAATAAACTGGACGCCAATAAGGACGCAGTCGGCTTTATTTTCGACGGGTTCCCGCGTACCGTGGCGCAGGCCGAAGCATTGGACGAATTGCTTAAAAGCAAGAATGAGCCGATAGCAGGCATGATCGCATTGGAAGTAGGTGACGAAGAGCTGGAACACCGCCTGTTGTTGCGCGGCAAAGATTCGGGCCGCGCAGATGACGCCAACCCTGAAGTTATCCGTAAGCGTATCAAAGAATACAATGATAAAACAGCGCCTGTAGCTGATTTCTATAAAAACCAAAACAAATTCTACCGTGTTAACGGCATAGGGTCGAAAGAAGATATCTTCGGCTCTGTTAATGCGATCATAGAGAAACTATAATAGTCCGAAAGTCGGAAAGACCGCAAGTCCGAAAGGTTGATTTCGGGCAGGCGTTTAGTTTATTAAAAAACATCTTCCGGACTTTCCCGACTTCCGGACTTTCCGACCAAAAAAATAATCATGTCCCAGGGTTCCAATTTTGTTGATTATGTGAAGATATGTTGCCGCTCGGGGCATGGCGGGGCGGGCTCTGCGCATTTGCACCGCGACAAGCTTACCGCCAAAGGCGGCCCTGATGGCGGCGATGGCGGCAGGGGAGGGCACGTTATTATAAAAGGTAACGCGCAGTTATGGACCCTGCTTCACCTTAAATTTCGCAAACACGTTATCGCCGGCGACGGCGAAGGCGGCCGATTGTCCTTACAAACCGGCAAAACCGGTCGCGACGAAATATTGGAAGTGCCGTTGGGCACCATCGCCAAAAATTCCGAAACGGGCGAGATATTATTCGAGATAACGAAGGACGGCGAAACTCAGATATTGACGCCCGGCGGTCGTGGCGGTTTGGGTAACTGGCACTTTAAATCGGCTACGCAGCAAACGCCGCGGTTTGCGCAACCTGGCGAGCCAGGGCAGGAAGTCTGGAACATACTCGAGCTTAAACTCCTGGCTGATGTTGGTTTAGTTGGCTTCCCGAACGCAGGGAAATCAACTTTGTTATCGGTAGTTTCCGCGGCAAAACCGGAAATAGCCGATTACGCGTTTACTACTATTGTACCTAACCTGGGTATTGTAGCTTACCGCAATAACCGGTCGTTTATCATGGCAGATATCCCGGGGATCATCGAGGGAGCATCACAGGGCAAAGGGTTAGGTTTCCGCTTTTTAAGGCATATCGAACGTAATTCGGTGCTATTGTTTATGATACCGGCCGACACCAGCCGTACCCTTAAGGAAGAATACCAGATATTGCTGCACGAATTAAAAGAATATAACCCCGAGCTGATGCACAAGCCGCGGGTGCTGGCCATTACCAAATCGGATATGCTGGACGATGAATTGCTGGCCGAGTTGAAAAAGGAAGTTCCGGCTGATGTGCCATCGGTATTTATATCATCCGTGGCACAAAAAGGGATAGATCAGCTGAAGGATCTGCTTTGGAAAGAGATCAATAGATAAGATTACGAATTTCGAATTTTATAAAACAGAAAACCCGGTCAGATGCCGGGTTTTCTGTTTTTTTAATGGTTTTAAAACCTGTACCATACCACCGCCACGCAGAGGCATAGTATCAAAATATTAAAAACAACGTTTTTGGTTTCGTGCCGGTGATAGTGGAACCTGGCAGCCAGCACCATAATAATGGAAAAGCCGATGGCAGCCATTGCGGTCAGTTCGGGAGCGGTGCCCAATATTACAGGGAGTATAAGCCCGATGGCGCCAAGTATCTCAGCCACGCCGATGAAACGTATCAACGTCATCGGAAGTTCGGCGCCGGTTTGCCCGATAGCAAGAAGCTTTTGCTGTGAAAGAAGTGTTTTACATGTGCCTGAATACAGGAATAACCCTGCCAATAATGCCTGTACTATCCAGATTATTGTGTTCATGATGATCTGATTTTTTTTAACAAAGTTCGGGCAGACTTAATTAAGTCCTTTTGATATTTATCAAAAAATCAAACCTGGGAACGGATGCGGCTGAGGGTCTCCTGCGTCATACCAAGGTACGACGCGATAATGCCGAGCGGCACGCGGAGAAGAAAGGAGGGATGGGTTTCCATAAGCGTTTGGTAACGCTGGGCGGCCGTAGTAAAATGCATATCGTCGAACTTCTGCTGCAATTGCACCAAACCCGAGCTGATGAGCAGGCGGCCCAGCTTTTCTACCTCGTGGAACTTAGAATAAAGTTGCTCCAGTTTGTCGTGCGGGAAAGAATAGAGTACGGAAGGTTCTAAAAGCTCGATCATCCGCCTGTCGGGTTTGCGGGTAATAAAACTGAGTATGGAAACGGCGAAAGTATTTTCGGGACTTATCCAGTCGGTAACGTCTTTTCCATCCTTAAAATAGAAGGTCCGGGTTAAACCTTCTTCAACAAAGTAAAGATTGCTGCATATGGTGTTTTCTTTTACGAGAATGTGCCCCTTCGGTAGCTCCAGTCTTTTTGCAATAGAAGCAAGGGCGTCTTTTGATTGGGGTGAAAGGTGGGTGAGTTGGGAGGTTACTTCGAAGAATTTATCCATTGGCGGCTGGCATCACTTCGCCTGGTACATCACGTAATTATCACTTAGCATACTACCGTACCACCCGCGATAATCCGGGAAGGATTTTAGAATGAATTTCTCCTTCGGTCCGGCATAGCTTTCCGGCAGAATAATGTACAGAGGCCCGGCGTGGCCACCCTGCTCGTAATCGTCATAATCAATACGCAGGTCGTCACCAATAGGGTTTAAGGTAACTACCCGGTTATGTTTTATTTCGAGGCCGAGGCTTTCGTTCACAAAAACAAAAATAACATTCTTGTTTTGCTTGTCCAGCGCTATCACTTCGTTCAGCGCTTTCTGGTCTATGGCCTGCTGCGCTATACCCGTAACGCCGCGCGCGCTTTTGGTATCGTTAAAACTGTAGCCTTTAGCGACGTAAATAACGCTTGAAACAGCGATGCCGGCCCATATCAAACCAAATGCTATGCGGTATACAGGCAATTTAACTTTACTCAAAATATACAACGTACCGGGAATGACGATAAGTCCGATGATCCGGAAATGCCGTGCCTCATAAGAGATAGTCATCTGCCTGAGATAAGCGACGCAAAAGAATACAATACACACGATGTAAAACACACGGACAAGCAGCCGGTAATTTTTGTCGGGGACGGTTTTAAGGATTGCCCGTACTAACCATAAACTTAAAAATGCAAGCAGGGCTAACAGGATGATAGCCTCAGTATTTGAAAATATCACTTTCCCTGTATGATAGACAAGACCGTGCGAAAGATCGTCAACAGAGAATCCTGAAAGGATGGGCGAGGCGAGGGGGAAGAAGATAGCCTTGACACTAAGCTTGATCCCCGCTGCAACCGAGGCCGGGTTTTGCCCTTTGGAAAGGAAGAACAGCCAGATGGACGCCATGGAAACAATCGCCGGCAAGCCAACCCACAGGGCATTCCTGATCCATTCGGCTGACGGCCTTTGCGACGACAGCCTTATCCAAAGGAACAGTAACCCTGCGGCATACATCCAAACCACGGATGACTTACAAAAGAATCCGACCCAGCCTGAAAGCAACACGAACAGGGTCAATTGCCAGCCGGCCATTTTTAACGCAGTGCAGCCATACAGGAACCAGCCCAAAAACGCAAACAACAGTATTTCGCCGCCGTTGTAAAATACATAAGGCACTACAAAAAACTGCTGGCAGCCGATGAACAATAAACTCAAAGCAGCAATAAGCGGACTAAAACCGACCTTTTTGAAAAAGGCATAAAAACCTGCTAAACCAAGCAACTGGCACAAGGTTATCGTCAACGCCGAGGCCTGCCCCGTGTTAACGCTAAAGAGCAGCTTGAATGCATACGGCACCAGGTATTGCCCCGGCGACCACCACGTTAAAAATTCGGAGGTGTTTTGAGTAAGGTTATCGGCATCAGGTGTTATAAGCCGGTTAAAGCCGCCACCCAGCTGCATAGATCGCATCACATGGAAGCCATTGGCCGGGTCGGGGAAAATAGACGGAGGGGCAATGAATATCATGATACCCAATACTATTACGGCCAGGTATAAAAAGGCCATGATGGCTTTTGGAAGATTTTGATTTGCGGTCATCATATCATTCTATTATTCGTTCACGTATCCTGACTGCAGGGTTACCCTGGTATATCCCGTAAGCTTCCAGGTCGCCTGTGGCTACTGAGCCGGCTGTAAGTACGGCATGCGAACGGGCGGTAACTCCAAGGTTCACTATCGCACCGGCCCCTATCCAGGCGCCGTCTTCGAGCGTGATGCCCCTGGTTATCAGGTCGAAGCTGCTTTTTTTATAATTATGGCTCCCGGTGAGCAATGTCGCTCCCTGTGAGATACATACATTCGAACCGATGCTGATCATCGCCAGGCTATCCAGCCAAACATTTTCGCCTATCCACACCTCGTCGCCGATTGTCAGATTCCAGGGGTATTTGATGTTGACGCTTGGCTTGAGCTGGACTTTCCTGCCTATCTTCGCGCCAAAGGCCCGCAAAAGCGCTACTTTAAAACCATAAAATGGGAACAGCGCACTTTTGAAAAAAAGAATATTGGTATAATACCAAAGCACCCTTTTCAAAGCATTTCCCCCGGGGTTGTAAGGGGAATTATTATAGGCTGAAAGATCAGTTTTCTGCATGGCCTGCGGATGTTCTTTCGGCTGACTTCACCCAAATGTAAAGACTTAAACCGATAATCAGGTAAATAATGATGTTAAAAATAGTGTGATGGTCGAGTATCAACCCATCCCGATGCTGCCAAAAGATTGCCAGCAAAACAAAACGAATGATATTGAGAATTTGTATAACAACGAGCCCGCAAATGAGAAACAGGATCTTGGAGTTCAATTTTTTGGGGTAGGCAATAACAAAAGCGCTAAAAAAGCTCATCAGCCCTAACCCCAGGCAAGAGTAGATCAGTATGAGCGTACCCTTACCGACCACCAATATTTCAGTTTCGTTGTAGATCGACGTAAAGCCAAACCAGGAAAGCACAGTTTTCGTAGCTGCCAGCAAAAATGTGCGTAAAGCTTGTATATAATTAAAATGCCTGGCCAGGAAATCGTTATAATGGTTGCCCGGCGAAGTGATGCCGAAAAAGAATATGTTGAAGTAATAGAACAGCAGGAAAAGCGACAGGAATACGGCCAGGAACCGTAAAGGCGAGCCTTTTTCAAATAGTCGCTTTTCCATTCTTTTCCTGTTTTAATAGTTCGTCTATCTTAATGTCCACAATAAGCCGGAACCAAAACCCCTGCAAAAAATGAAAAATGATGCCGGTCCTGCCGTCGAGGAAACCCAATTGGAAAATGATGCGCTGTGTAAAGTAAAGCATAGGCCGCACGTAGCGCGGCAGCCGCCACCACAGTTGTTTTCGCCAGGCGGTACGCTCATCCGGCGAACCCCAAAAATTGGGCTGTACAGTTTGGGTGCGGGCCAGTTTCATGCGTTCCACTTCCTCCTGCGCCACCTGGTCGCTGTAACGGTTATGCTTGTCTATCCAGAAACGGATGTTGTTTTCCTTCAGGTTCTCTTCCAGGATGATGCCGTCCTTCCAAACGATGGTCTTGCCCGGGACGATAAAACGGTGATCCATGTTTTCGTTTGTATCCGAGTATCCCACACCAAAACGGAACATTTTTAACAGGTAAAAAGGATAATACCCGCCATGTTTTATCCAGCGGCCCTTGAAGAAATTCTTCCGGTTGAAATAGATCCCATCTATCCCCGCATGATCTTCATCTTTAAAATCACGCAATCGTGTCTTCAGTTCCGGGGTGACAATTTGATCGGCGTCCAGGCAAATGACCCATGGCGTCGTGACCGCGAAATTCCTGAGTGCAAAATCCCATTGTTTCGGATGATTCTCAAAAGCATGCTGTAAAAATTGTGCGCCGTATTGCGTGCCTATCTCCACTGTCGTATCAGTACTTCCCGAATCTAATATGAATACCGGGGCACCAAGTCCGCTGATAGATTCCAGCAGCCTCGGCAGGTGAAGCTCCTCGTTAAAAGTCAGGATGATGAAGGAAAATTGTGCGCTCAATTGAGTTCTGCTTTGATGATCATGGATTTCCAAAAATACGGCATACGGCCGCACCCTTTAAAATCAGTTACCCGGAATCCTTTATCGGTCAGTAGTTTGCTTAATGTTTTTCTCGACCAGAATTTGATGTGCCCGCCATGCCATTCGGGGCTCAGGTGTTTATCCCAATGATTGAATAGGGCGAGCGAAAGATTTTTCAAATACCCATGATAGGGGGTCGAAATAATTAATTCACCGCCATTAGGGAGGCACTTCTTACAAAAATCAATAAAACCTGCCGGGTCGTACAAATGTTCGATGACCTCGGTGGATATAATGGTATCAAATCTGGCCGATAACAGTTCATCCGGCAATTTCCCGGTCGAAAGGTCCTGTAAAAAGAACCGGTCAGGATATTCTCGTTTGGCTATCGCTATACCTTCAGCCGATGCATCAGTGCCGTAAGCGTTATACCCTTGCTTAAGTAAATAGGTAGCCAGATATCCGTTACCGCAACCCAAATCAAGTATGCTTTGATTTTTCTGCTTATCCAGCAATGCCATCAAAGGTTCCTGCAAATAGCCGAATGTATGCGCCGGGCTGCCGGTGGTAAAACCGTAATCCTTATAATCAGCCATTATTTATGATTTGAGCGTACATGTCCACGTATTTTTTTCTAAGCACTTCTTCGTTAAAGTCGTTCTTTATACGGTTTATGGCTTCCCGCCGGATGCGGTTTAATTGATCTTTTTCATTCCCTATCAAATTGATCAGCTTGCTGAACGAACCCGTATCGTTATCACATACCCAACCCAGACCATTCTCTTCCACATAATTAGCAAGACCAACGTTTTTGCTTATCAGTACCGCCGTTCCTACGCCCAGGCTTTCGATCACCACGTTGCCAAAATTTTCATCATAAGACGGAAGCACCATCAGATCATGCTGATGCAAAATTTCAAATTTGTCATTCTTTACAAAACCCAGCCAGGTGACGTTTTTGGCAATATCCAGTTGCGCCGCCAATGCCCGGAGTTTTTGGACATAAACAGGGTCTCCGTCACCGGCGATAGTAAGGTGATAAGAGATGTTTACCGAAGTAAGCGCATTAAATAATATCTCAAGGCCTTTTTTTTCTTCAATTCTCGAAAGGAAGATCAATTTCAGGCAGCCGTCGTCCGGTGGCGACAGGAACGGGACCTGATCGGGCAGCTTGATGAAATTAGGTATGTTGAATATTTTTTTCGGGCTGATCAGTTCCTCCATCGCTTGCTTTTCCCTGTCAGAAGTTACGTGAATGGCGCTTTTTTTTAACAGGCGCTTCCCGATAAGGCTGTGCATCAAACTTTTCGATAAGTTGTTTTTATTGGTAAATGAGTAAGCGCTTAAAGTGCCTCTCGGCGAAATTACAACGGGTACGCCACGCTTAACAGCTATCCAGCATGATAGTACCGATACCAGGTTCCACCAGGCATGGACGTGAACCACATCGAAACTTTTAACGGTATGCCACAGGTGTTTTAACAACGCAGGCGAAAAATGGCTGTGATCTTTTGTAAGGCGTTTAAAATAGGTAACCTTGACACCGTCTATACTGATAGCTTTCCCATGCTCAACTTCCAGTTCATCGGGCCCGTTGGCGGTGGTTGTAAAAACTTCTACTTCTGTTCCGGCAAGTACCATCTCCTCGCTTAATTTGGATACCGACATGGTAGGCCCGCCATAAATATAAGCGGGTTTATAAGATGCATTTACCTGGAGCAGTTTCAAATCTTTTTCAAGGTATGCGTAGCTAATAATAGCCTGTGAATAAGCAGCATACTGATATACGCCCAAAAAACGGAATTGATCAAAAACTCGAAACTAAGGCCCCGCCACATGATCTGGAAAAGCCCGCTGAATATCAGCGCGGTGCCCAAAACATAGCCGCCGAAAAGCTTTTCGGCATTTTGCGAAATGACCTGGGCCACTATACCGTAGATCAGCATGCCGATGAATACACCAAGGGTGCCCCCGCTCAGATAGGTGTCAACAATATATGCCGGCTTTGCCGAAACATTGGAGCCGCGGTAAACCACCCCGGCATCGTACACCCGCTCCATCACCAGGTCCTCCGTTATAGGTTTGCCCGGCCAGAAGATACGCGGAACGACGGCAATAGCAGATTGTTTTAGCAACTGGAAGCCATAAAAGTCGATCTTATCAGGGGTCGATTTAACAAAATCGTTAAACATTTCTATCTCGCTGAGCCGGTAGGTCAGGAAGCCCCAGTTACTGTCGTCATCCGAGCCGCCTTTTCCCAATGCAGCATCAAGCGCCAGTTGCGACGCCTCGTCGGCATTGACATCTTCCGCCCAGGCATTTTGACGAAATATGCGGTTGTAGGTTGGCAGAAGCATGAAAATGGCAAGCAATAGCGGAACGAAAATAACGGTTACCAGCCGTTTATAGGTAGGGTAAAGAAATATGCCCAAAACCATCACGCTGATGATGATGGGTTCTTTATAACCGGAAATTAGCGCCTGGTAAAAGTTGAATACGTAAAGGATGATACAGATAAGCGTGTTCCATATCTTGTGCTGGGGTATGGCAAACGCAAGGGCGAGCGTGCCCGCGATGAAACTTAATGAGCTGAACTGGTTTGAAAACTGTGTTAACCCGGGGACTTTTTGAAAAATGATGGAAACAGGAAATGAAATGATAGCCGCCGCAAATAGTAAATTGGCGACCTTTTCATGTTCGATATAATATTTCTTTTGTACCGGGTAACGCATAGACGCCAGGATACCGGTAACGAACGCCGCATGGCCAAGACAATAATAACGCTGGCATTGGGCGGTATGTTCCAGCAATTCGTAGTCGATAAGATAGTATTTGCTGATCTTATGAAAATCCTGGTAACCCAGTACATTAAGGTAAAAGAAAATAGAAGTACAGCAAGTATAGCCTGCAAATATGATCTGCACCAGCAGGATAGGCCGCATGAGTTGTTCGGCCATGCTCAGGTCATGGGGCAGTGGTTTTACCCAACCACTCAGGGTAAGGTAAAAAATGAAAAAAGATCCCAGCCAGGCTATCAGGTAAGACGCCTGCGGAGAGGACGCGAATAAAAGCGACAGGATCCAGGGAAGATACAAAACTGCATATCGCTCAAATGGCGCTTTCTTCATTTTTTAAATGGTTAACAGCCGTTGGTCACGCGTTATCAGGGCAAAGTTTATTTTCAATAGCCACGGCAATATTAGCAAAACTCCACTGCTGTATGGAGTCTCTTGAATTGCCACCGAATTTAGTCAATTCTTCCTTCGAACGCGTTAATAACTCCAAATGGCTAAGCAGGTCGTTTTCATCCCCGCATTTAAACACGGAACCGGTGCTGCCTTCTTTTACCAGGTCGGCGGCACAGCCCACGGTGTCCGAAACCAAAACCGCCCTGCCGCAGGCCATCGCCTCGTTTACCGCTAAACCCCACGACTCGCTGACGGACGGCAGGCAAAACAGGTCGCACGCCTGGTACACGCCTGGTATTTCGGACTGATTGGTGAATCCTTTAAAATGGATATTTCTGTCATTAGCAGCCAATTCCCTTATCTGCCCTTCGAGCATGCCGTTGCCAACCAACAGCAAGTGGACACCCGGCCGGTTAAGTTTTATAAAAGCTGAAACTAATAGAGCCACGTTTTTTACAGGTTCGAACTTACCTGCAAATAAAACGAGTATGTCATCATGCTTTAACCCGATGGACGACCGCAACTCATTTGCTTGTACAGAACAATCTTGCCCGAAGCGTTCGTTATCGATCGCATGCGGGGCGAAAACCAATTGATCGTCCTTTAGCCCGTATTTTTTAAAATAGGCTTTATTGTTGATGCCGACATAAAAGGCAACATCAACATGCTTATACACCCACTTAAGGAATATTGATTTGATCAACCCTTTAATGCCTTTTGGTTCCGCCAATAAGGTCGAATCGCCCCTGAAATAAACCGGGATATTACCTTTAAAAAACCGGATGGTCTTTAAATGGCTCTGCCATGCCCAGCCGATCACCATAATGGCATCAGGTTTCCAGTCGCTGATTTGATGGTTTAGTTCAGGGTTTATGATCCCCTTATAGTGATGCGTGCCCGGATCAGCGGATGTATTTTCAATCCAGGTATAAGGATAGCCATCAAGCAGCGGTATATCCCAGCTGACCGTCGCGCCAAAACCCGGATCATATTTTTTTGCTGATTGTTCGCCCCAGGTATAAAATACCATTATTTCAATTGCACCCCTTTGCTTAAGCAGCTTAAAAATGGGTGCGTAATATTGTATGGGGTGCGTGGTTACGACGGCCAGGCGCTTCTTCATATCAATTCGCCCATTACTTTTATAGCTGCAGCAGTTTTCACCCGCTCATTCAATAGGTCCAGGTCGCGGCAATAGATGATATTTTCAGTTTGGTAAGTTGACAGGATGGTAAGTTTACGCGAAAACGGATCGTAACTGCATGGACGGAACCCTTTACTTATTAAAAGCTGATGAATGGCATCATCATTAAAACCATACCGGTCGCCGCTTCCATTCAATTCAATAATTATGGCTTTCAGGATACTTGAATCAAGCAGTTGGGGCATGCCTTTTAAAACCTCGGTTTCAAAGCCCTCCACATCGATCTTGACAAGCAAGGGCGGTTGATTTGCCGCGAGAGCATCCACAGTCAGAACAGGTACAGTTATACTTTCCGGATCGCCTGGTTCATCGTTAGCTATTACATGGTTGGTGGTATCTTCGCCGGTTGAAAAAAGGATATTTCCTTCGCGCGCCCCTGCTGCCGCATTTTTCAATATCACTTTATCCTGTAACTGATTAAGCGCTATGTTTTGGGCCAATATATCGAATGTGGAAGCGACAGGCTCAAAGGCTACGCTGTTAGCCTTGCATATCCCCGACGCTAAAAGTGTGTACGACCCGATGTTAGCACCTATATCAAAAAAGGTGTCTCCATGCTTCAGTACATGTAAAAGAAACCCCATTTCGTTAAACTCGTGTAAGCCGGCATATAGATTACCTGTCGCCCCGGCCAATCCTTTGCGGGCGTAAAGTTTTAAAGGCGGGATAAAATTCTTTTCAAAAAATTTGGAGGGCCGGAGCCTGCTTTGCAACTGCCACCATAAAAACACTGAAAAACTTCTGATGGGGTGGCGTTTGATTAAAGGATGACTAAGGAAAAAATCGTAGGTTATCCTGAAATCTGTCATAGTACCACCTGTTCAAAAAGCTCGCATTGCCTCCGGGTCATATTTTCAGCCGAATATTTCTTTTCTGCTTCGATATTAAGTTTTGGAGATACCAATGTTCCCTCAACCAATTGAGTTAGAAAATCGAATATCTGTTCGTCCGTTTCGGCGGAATTTTCAAAATTATATACATGCTCCAAACCAAATTCATTCAACACTTCAATTGCGGGGCTTTCCGGGTGAAATATGGCCAGCAGCGGCTTTTCTGTCAGCAGGTACGGATATATTTTTGATGCGGTGTACCGGGGGTCGTCCGAACCAGGTATAAACAAAGCGTCTGCCTGCTGTAAGGTAGCCAGTGTGTGGAAATAACTGATCCTGTCGGTGATCTCCGTTACCATATTATTAACTCCAAACTCTTCCGCTACAGGCATAATAGTTTGCTTAGCCTGACCTGCCGGAGCATAGCTTGTGCCGATGAAATAAACCCTGAATTTTTTAAACTTTTCAGGCTCCTTTTCCAGTCCTTGTTTTAACGACCTGAATAGTTTAGCTACCGCTTTGTACATATCCGCGCCGCCGCGACCTATATAGACCAGGCTGACGGATCGTTTATCGAGTAAAGGCTCAAATTTTGCTGCGTTATCTTTAGCTATCTGCATATCCGGTTCAAACGCACCAAATGTTATGGTTGCCGCTGGTATGTTTTTTATTTCCGGATACCGGGTTTTCAGGTCGGTAATGTAGTCGTCGGAAACACTTATCAATCCGCCGGCGCTTTTCATCGCTATAGGTTCCAGGTTTTTATTTAAACGGTACGAAAACCAGTATTTTTTAGGGCGTTCATGTTTGGGCTTACTCTTGTAATATTCGGAATGCCAGGGGTCCTGCATATCAATGACATAAGGCACGCCAAAACGTTTTTTCCAGTAAGCGCCCAGTATACATAATGGGAATTGCGTAGTTGAAAAATAAATAAGATCATAATGGGTCCTCTCCAATATCCGGCTGACTTTAGCCCGGTAAAAAATCATCGAACGTAACGCCAGGCTGCCCAACCCGAATTTAGATGTCCAGCTTTTACTGAATGCCTTTACGTAATGTATAGGAATATCCGGTGGCACACTTTGCATCAGCAGGTCGTCCTTAACCATTTCCGAATAGGCGGGATCAACGGTTACTACTTCTGCTTCCCAGCCAAACTGCTTAAAATAAGGCAGGCTCATGCGTACCCTTTGCATATCGGCTGCGTTAGACGGCGGAAAAAAAGGAGAAATGATCAGCAGTTTTTTCAAGACTTTTTTACGCCGAGCGCACTGTAAATTTTTCGTTTTATGCTGGCATTCTTCAGTTCTTCCCAGGCATCGTCCCAATTTATCATGGAATCGTTAATGTCGTAATCGCCACGTTGCGCATCGGGAATATCGCCTGTTTCGATCCTTTTAACCAGTTCGGGTAGTTTTTCGAAAAACTCCTCGTTCCTGAACGGCGGGTGCAACGACCACAAGCCCTCGCCCGTACCTAAAAAGTCGGCACGTTTAAGCTTTTTCCTGCGCATCGTGTTGGTCAGGATATCTTCGGGCAACGCCCATATCGGTTTACGTTTGGCTACGGCCCTCACCAGCGACGATAATTCGGCCACTTCAACAGGTATCGGGCAAAGCTGGCTGATGAACGAAGGTTTGTAAACGAAAAATATCCGGGTGCTGAAACTGTCGAACAGCACTTTCCGTAACTCAGAATCATCCATCTGGCCTGCCTGTGTTACCAATTTACCGTCCGCTGTAGGCGGGCCGGGGAGCGGACTACAGGTAATGACCGACGCGTCCGACTTCATTAACGCAACGGCTTCCCTGGTCCAGTTTGGATTGTTACCACCGAAGAACAGGTCGCAGTCAAGGTTCATCACATAGTCGTATTTGGTATGGTATAAACCATAGAAATACGAATAATAAGGCCCGTAGCGATGTGTTTTTTCAGGAACGGTTTTGTTGCCAAAGTACGCCCGGCTTACTTCAGCTTTTGCTTCATCCGAATAATCAACGGCTACCAGGCATAATTTGGGGTACTCTTTTTCCAGTTCACAAATAAATTCAGTGATCTGGCTTATCTGTTTTTTATACGGTCCCTTATCGTAGCCGTGATAGTCAAAAACGATCAATACTTCGTCGACCTGCCCATGCCATACTTTTAACTGGTGAGGAAGTAAATATTTTAGAATGCGAAAATCCCTCGGGGAGATGCTTATTTTTAATGAAACCTTGTCCATTAATCAATTGTGATTTGTAATTGGTTTATTTTGTTCAATATCTTGCCCTTTTCATTCTCCCAGTCGAGCTGCGAAGCTGCGTAGATAGCTTGCTGCCTTAATTCAAGAAGTTGGGCCGGGTTATTTAACAGTTCCCGCAACTGCGGCAAGGTAGTGTCTGTATCTTTCATGTCAATCAATACACCGCCTCCATATTTTCCGATCACCTCCTGTTGCCCTTTTGTATTTGTGGCGATGACAGGCAGGCCGCTAACGATGTATTGAAAAAGCTTATTAGTAACGGTATGATCCCTGTTAAGCGGTTTGTCCAGTTCAAGCGCAAGGCCAACATCAAACTCCGCAATTTTGGCTGGCAGCTTTTCATTGCTAACCAGGGGATGAAATAATATCGGATGGGTATGCTGTATATTTGAGAGTTCGTTTTTATAACTTTCGGACACAGCCCCGAGCAGATGAAGTTCCAGCCTGGTTTCGATTTGGCTCATTAGCCCGATAAATTCTTCCAATCCGCGACCCGGACCGATAGTCTGCGAGAACCAAAAAAGCTTGACCGGTGGCGTGTACCGCTTGGGAATGGTTAAAAGGCTTTCGTCAACACCGAACGTGTTGTAGAGCGTGGCGGGTATGGGAGCGTCGTAAGTTTCGGCCAGTTTTGCGGCCATTACGTCTGATGTTGTAAAACAAAATACTCCTTTTTGCAAGGCTGTTTTTTCCAGTCTTTTTAGCAGTCCGATAGGCCGCTCAAGCCTGGCTTCTTCCGAAAGGTCTTCAGAATACCAGTCTTCAAAATCAAACGCCACTTGCTTCCCCTTACCTATCAACTTTACACCGGCATAAAGCCCTGTTTCCTGGTGGCAAATATACAGATCGGCATTTGGTTTTAGCGCTGCGTTAACAAATCGCCCGGCGCCATAACCAAGGGCCATTGGCGTTTGTACGCCAAATACCCTAACCATTTTATCGCCGATCTTCTTTATTAACTTGTCTTTAAAGGCCCGAAAGCCACCTTTTTCCAATGCGGATACGGGTTCAATTTTAATGTCGTGCGTGTTTATCAATCCTATATCTTCAGCGGCTAATGCAGCGCTATAGGTGCTATTGACGATGGTGACCCGAAATTTTGCCTCCGCCAATGTCAGCGCTTCTTTCAACACCCTGGGGTTGCGGCATAAATGAGATTGTGTAACGATGCAGATATGTTTAATCGCCATACACCTCCGTAATCAGGCTCAGCATACGGCGCGTGCTTTTTTCTATGGTGAGATTTTCAAGGATGTAATCCCGGGGATGGAATTCGCCTGCCGACGCTTTTTTCCAAAATAATTCAAAGTTGTTTTCAAACTCCCTGATATCCTTAAACTTCATCCCGCAAGTCTCATCAAAAAACGGAACAGATGTAGCGGGCACGTCCGGATTTTTCAACTCGAAACGAACCGGGTCGAGCCATTTCCCCTGGTCCCATGCCAGCACAGGCACATTCATTGCTAATGCTTCGCAACAGGCAATGCCCTGGCTTTCGTGCTCGCATAAAAATATCATAGCTTTGCTTTCGGCCAGCGCAGTATGGTAATCGTCTTCGGTGTATTTACCGTAGGTTATCACCTGGTACGATAACCCTTTTTTGTCCAGGTAATCCAGTATCGGCTGTTTTACTTCTTGGGCTGTCTGCTCCCTGTTCCACATGATCTTGCTGTAAACCAATACATCATATTTCTTTTCCACAGAATTATCCGGGAACCATTTTTTTGTATCGATCCCGGCGGCCCAAAGGTCGCAAACATCAGCACCGTAGTAAGGAACATAAATGTCCCTAGTCCATTCCGAGTGCTGCAGGTATTTGGCTACCGGGTATTTTTCGCACAGGTCGGGCCACGCAGTAGGCAGGGTCATCAAACCGATACCGGCAATTACTTTGTTGGGGCGGTTATACCCTTCTAATGCATATCTTCCCACACCCAGCACGATAACCGCATCGCCTGGTTTGATCTTTTTAAAAGGCGGATTGGCCTTGTAAGGAATATTAAGTTCGTCCAGCCCCCGGCAAAGCCCAAGGAACACTTTTTTCATGCCGCTGGTCCGTTTCCTTCGGATAAGTTTCCTTATCAGTGGAATGATATACCTGTCGCCGGGTAAAAACTTGTCCCCTTCAGGCGGGTGTCTGAAATAGATGTTTATCAACTTGTTTTGCAGAAAAATACTTTTTGATAGCCGGCTGCAATCGACGTTCCAAAAGATAGGCTAATCCGAAAGTGATGACTATCCATAAGCTGTATTTTACAGCTACTTCTAACCCCTGGTTCTGGATAAATATTGTTTTTTTGATCAGTTTCGCTACAGGGACATGTATCAGGTACAGGGCATAGGATATTTTGCCAAGACCCGTTAATTTACTGAGTACAAATCCGGATACCCTTTTTTCAAAATAAAAGATCAATGATAATATCCAAAAGATAAGGCACATTACCCACCTGGTGTCTTCGGTCAGCCGGTGGTTGATACCGAGGTATAGGAATACCATGGCAGGCAGGCAATAGCACAGTATTTTGTTGAATTTTAAAAAGCTGTTGCTTCTCCCGGTCAGTGTGCACATTACCATCAATGAAAATGGAATATTGAATAGCCAACTGGTATTGTTCAAGGTATGGATACCCAATAAATGCATTGCAATTTCGCCCACATTGAGATGATGGAGGCTCATGTGTAAAAACAATATGCTAAAAAATGGTACAGCAATGTCTTCACTGTCGGTGGTATCGAATATCTTCCAGGCGATCATCAGACCCATCATCCAGAAATAAAAGCCGTTAACGTAATCTGACAACAGCACCAGGTGATCGCCCATGAACAAGGACAGGATAGTGATCGCCGCCATGATCAATAGTATCTTCCACACGGCCGGCCGCCAAAAAAATATGCCGATGAATGCCAGGTAATAAACTACTTCAAAATTCAGGCTCCATGCCGGGTAGTTGACAAAAATAGGAATGCTTATGCCGAAATAGGTCTGGTCGGTTTGCAGGAACAAAGCGTTACCAAGCAGTACATGCCATTGGGGGAAGCCCGCAACCAGCACGCAAAGTATCAATGCAAACAGGTATATCGGGAACAATCTGATGGCCCTTTTTTTAAGATACTCCTTTATTTTGATCTTATTACGGTCATAGTTTAGGCCGATCACATAGCCCGATATGCAAAAGAATACCATGACCGACAGTAAACCTGCATTGAAATAATGGATCATATTCGGCCACCTGAAGTTATTCACCAGCATTCCTTCGTCGCCCGAGCCATGCGCCAGCAAAACTAAAAGCGCACACACGCCTCGGTACTGTTCCACCCGCATACTGTACGTGTGTTTTAAGCCCGGTGGCGAAATGGTTTGTTTTAAAAAGGTCATAAGTTGAGGGCCTGTCGTATCTTATTAATACTGTTGGGGATGGTATGATCTCTAAGCGCCCGTTTCTGCCCGTTTGTTCTTAATTTTTTCCGCAGCGCAGGGTCGGCTTCGAGTTGCCTGATCTTGCCGATCATTTCATCCGCATTACGATAGGTGGCGATCTCGCTGCCAATATCGTACAACTCTGCAATGCCGCTTGCATATTCCGTTAGGTAACAGGCCCCAAGCATTGGCGCCTCGATGTCCCGCAGCCTTGAGTAGGTACCCGGTTTTGAGGAGGGGAAATTAAACGACGGATAGCGGTTGACCCCAAGGGTTATCATGCTCCGGGTGGTCAGCAGGTTGTAGTCTTCAAACCCCGGCGATGAGTTGACAACCGGGCCCAGGTTGTTCTTTAGTTTTTTTTGGATGCCGCGGTGTTCAACTTTGCGGTAATATGCGGCAAGGCCATGCTTTTTTATAAAGTCAAGATTGTATTTTACTTTTTTCGATAGCGTATACCCGCTCCCCGGTTCGCGGAAGGCAGTGCCCCCTTGTTCCCAGCTATTGCCATAGATTTTTAGCGGTAATTTAGGATCGAGGTGCATCACTTCTTCAAACAGCAGCACCCGCTGTATATCCCGTGAGCCGATGAAGGTAACCTGTTCCAGCTTTTCTTCGCCTGCCACGCGGCGCTTTGGTTCAACCCACATGGGCATCGGCAGGTTCAAAAACGGGCGTTTGGCTTTTTTATAAAAGTCGACTGCCTGATATTCCGGAACCCAGGTCAGGTCAAATACTTTGAATTCGGGCGGCAGAGTTTTAAAGTCTCTTATATGGTCGCAAAAGAAATTGACACACGGGATGCCCATTTTCTGTATTTCCTTTACCGCTGAGATATCGACTTGCTGCGGATATAAATAGCTTAGAAAGATATCCGCCGGGTTTTTCTTCAGCCATTCTACCGTTTTACCCCACGTATCGTCCTTCCACTTTTGCTGGCCGTGTTTGTCCTTCGGTACCAACCCTAAAGCCCAATCAGCACCAGGGCACTCGGCCCATTTTACACCGGCTTCTTCTATGCCGTTTTTCAGGTAATACTGCCAGAAATCATAAGCCGGTATGGGATGCCTGTATTCGGATTGAAAGAATGATAAAAATATATTCAAAATGGATCCCTTATAACAGCCCCGAAATAACCGCCTGTTTCGATTGATGAACAAATAAGATATTGGCGTGGGATACCGCGAAACTGTGCAGGTCAGCGATAACTAATTTATCGTCTTTCAGGTCGAATGAATAACCTTTATAGCCAAACTCTGAAAGGAATTTGCTGATCTCATTGGCCCTTTGGTCACTCTCCGACGGCATATCAGCTTCCAACACCATTAAGGGTTTGTCCTTTGTAATAATGTCCGCAGCGCCTTTCAGCACCTGCATCTCGAACCCTTCCACGTCGCATTTCATAAAATCGACAGGTGCTTTACGACCAGCCAGCGCCGAGTCGAGTGTGACGAGGTCAACTTCTATCAGGTTGTCCTCACTGTTGTCGTGCGAAACATAATTAAAGGCCGATTCGGTGACGGGCTTGTCCTGCATTTTAACACTGCCATTATGGTCCCCAACGGCTTTATTGTGCAGTTTGATATTGGGCTTATTTAAATTTTTTGAAGCGATGGCAAAAGTATGCGGATTAGGTTCGAATGAGTTCACACTGCCTGTTTCTCCCACCAGTACCGATGCCAGCAATGCCTCGTAACCAAAATGAGTACCTATATCCACTATATTTTGACCCTTTGTAACAACCTTTAACATTAATGCTGTTAACGCCACCTCGCTATACCCGAAACCTATAATATTTGTCGAAACAACCTCGCCGGTAATAACATTCATCCTGCTGCCAAAAAACAGGGGGACATTCACCTCCTTGTTAACACCCATTTTTTGCAGCAGCATTGGAACTAAAACATTTCGCCGTCCCCAATAACAAGCCAGGCCGCCTGCATCGTTGATGCTGATCCTGCTGATGAATTTTTTAAATAAGCTGTCGTTTTGCATGCTTTGCTATATGATTTATTCGACTATTTTTTCGGTATGGCCAATGCCGGCAACGTAACCCTCGATGCCGATATTGTCCAGCAGGCTTACCCGGTTGTTATATTTCTTCAAAATATTTGCCGCTGCCAATTCAATGGAAATATTTAACGGATTGTTGATAATATCTTTTTTACGGAACAGTTTACCGATAAAGCTCTTGATGCCTACAACCCTTTCCGGGTAAGCAAAAACCTCGTCAAGGCACCACAGCAGAAAATGTTCAAGGGTTTTCGCGTCCTTCGCCCAATACCCGCGGGTCGATATCATCTCTGCTTTATTTTCGAAAACATATTTCCGTACGGCAAAATCTTCAAAATCTGGTTTCTTGAAATCAGCTGAGGGATAATAGCGTCCGCTTATCTTAAATACAGGCTGACCGGGTGGCAAATGATCAGTTGCAAACAGCAGCATCAGCAGTTCAGTAATGCCTTTGTTTTGGAATTGGTATTGCAGCAGGTGAAAGGCTTTGACATTTACAAAGTCGCTTAGCAGGCCTTCAAGCTCCGTCTGGCTTAACAGCGGTGAATTATCCACCAGGAAAATAGCGTCAAATCCACATTCGCGCAGCCGCGTCAGGGTATGTTTGGTTTGATCGAGCCGTTCTTCAAATGAAAAAGCGCTCAGGGTTTTTCCAGCTTGTATAACAGGTTTTATGGTCGATGAAACAACGGCTATCATATCATTAGTTCCTGAAAACCCTGGCGTAGTAATACTGGATATTTCGTGCGGTTTTCCACCCGAAGGTTTTCTTTAAAAATTCTACACCCCCGCCGCCCAATACCGGTAGGTATCCGAACCCGCCCAGTTCCTCTATCTTTTTGAAAATTTCAGCAGATAATGTTTTATGCTGCGGATAAGTAAGCACTAACAACGAAGCAAAGGCGCGGGCCATGGTTTTATCTGTTAATTCATCTCTAAACGGCTGCAAGTGTTGCTGCTTTAAACAAATAGAAAGATACAGGCTTTGCAAAGCTTTCAGATCGCGTTTGCCTGATAACGTATGGCCCGGATTTTTCCGGTAATAGTTAAAAGTTTCGCGGGCTACCACAATACCTTCCGAAGCCAGTATCACGCGGCAAAAATATTCACCATCGTCGTCGAGGGACAGGTCTTCGTTCCACTTGCCGGCCTTATCGGCAATGGCTTTTGGCACCAGCCAGGCATTGGGCTGTACCATCGAGCCTTTGTTGGTATACCCACCCCACAAATTGATCAGAAAGTCCAAAGGCTTAGCGTCTGTAAGAAATTCTTCTTCATATTCCGAAGGCTTGTTTTTGGTATGATCTGATCCGTCCGCAAAATGTACCGTACTGCACACCGCTATTTTCCCCGGGTTTTGCTGCAGTAGTTTTAGCTGGTTTGCTATCTTATCTGCTCCAAGTATGTCGTCGGCATCCAGGAATTGGATGTAATCGCCTTTGGCTTTTGAAAAGCCGTGGTTGCGTGCGGCACTTGCCCCGCTATTTTTTTGCGTGCAAACAACTAAGCCCTGCCCAAAACTATTGGCAATTTTCAATGAATCATCCGTCGAGCCGTCATCTATAACAATGATCTCCTTATTGGGCCAGCTTTGGCCTATTGCCGATTTAATAGCCTCGCCCAGGTATCTTTCCGAATTATAAACAGGTATAATGATGGATACTAACGGGTATTCCAACATAGTTATTGATTAGTCCGCAAGCCAGGCTTGAATAGCCTGATCAATTTTTCCCGGGTCCATACGGCGAAGAACGGGCCAATATGCGTCATGCTTTTGAACAAGCCACCGCCTTCAGGTGCATAATTATAGCCGAGGCTTTTTGATAGGGCGACTGCCTTTTTCACGTGCTCCCAATCCTGCCCTGCGGCAAGGCTGGCAATACAAAGCCACAATTGCCGGGTTAGCTCCAGCGGGTATTTTTTTCCGTGGGTAGCTGCTGTTTTGGCTATCACGTTATAATTCGCCTGGGCGCATTTTAACTGGTTAGATGCCGACATGCTCGCCTTGTAACGGTAATTAATGCAGGTAATATCCGGCAGGTAGTCAAACTTTAGCCCGAACTTTGCCAGGCGCTGGTGAAAGGCGTTATCCTCGTTATAAAGTACCTTTTCATCCAGGTCGAAACCGCCGGCTTTTAAAAAAGCTTCACGTTTATAAACCCCAAAGTTGACGATCTTATGGTTGATCGCATATTTCAGCGGATCGGCATGCAGCTCTTCTGCGTTGTGGTTAGCATTGCCGAACACGGTGCGCGTTTCGAAATCGATATATTCAAAATTCAATAGCAGGACCTCGAATTGTTCGCCATGGTTTTTGATCCATTGGTGTACTTTTTGGGTAAAATCCGGCAGCAGGTCATCATCCGCGTCATGAAAATGCAGCCAGTCGCAGCTGGTCGCATTAGCCAACTGGTTCTTGCCGAAGGAGCATCCCTTATTCACACTGCCGTTTACTACTTTGGCCCCTAATTCTTCGGCTACCCGGGCGGTATCGTCGGTGCTGCAATCATTGTATACCAGTATCTCATCAAACGGTATCGACTGCTTTTTTGCCGAACCCAATATCATCGGCAGGTATTTTTCGGCATTGTAAGCCGGTATGCAAAGGGCTAACGTGGGCATTAACGTTTTGATCTTTTAGAACGGATCCTTTTTACAAGATATTTGGCCAATTGTTTCACAGGCTGCCCGTCCAATGTCGAGCCAATATCGGTATGATGATCGGACGGACTATACATGTGCCTCATAAAATCGTTGGCGATGGTTGGTTTAAAATCGGCAGAAGCTTTTTCATACTGGTGCAGATTTTCGGGCATCAATTTTCCGGCAGATAATTCCTGCCTGACGGTGGCTATACCCGCCGCTGTTACTTCGTCGAATTCGTCTTTACCCAGGGCTGATACCCTTTTCAGGCATTCGGCTAACTCATTGGAATTTTGCGCCTCATATTTAAACCCATTCACCCCGTGACGGATAAGCTCAGAAACACCGGCGCCATCCGAGCAAACAACCGGGGTGCCTGCGGCCATAAATTCCAGGCAGGTAAAGTTGAACATATCCCAGGTGGAGCATATCACGCCAAATAATGCCTTGCTTTGCAGTTCCCTGGCCTCGTCATTTTGGACTGCGTTTTCCGGGAGAACGGTTTTGTTCCACACCGAGGGGAATGTATGCTGAAGATACGCGGACATGCTGCCGTATTCCGAATAGGAGGTATCGCGTCCGTACCATTTAATTGGTTTGATGCCATCTTTGGTATCGGAAACTGCCTGGCACAACTGTACCGGGCCTTTCCAAACCTGTATCCGGGCAGTAACTATCCCGTAGTTATCCCGTTCTGAAAACGGTATTGGTGCTGACGCAGCCGTATGATAAACCGGGAAGATATGTGCGATCTCCTTTGAGATAAGCGACTCCCACCAATGCTTGTTGGCCGAACTGTGAGAGATAAGGGTATCACATTGAGGCAGCAGCAACAGTTCTGTTTGCCGCACGAAATCGTTTTGTAAAGTATTCTGAATGTCGTTTTCCTTAAAGGTTATCTGCCCGCTGCTGCCATGCATGCGGGTAACCACAGGTTTTTTACGCTCGACTACCCAGGGGATAAAACCGAGGGCAAAATCGGTGCATTCTATAATGTCGAACCCTTTGCCATAGTTGGTTTGTTCATACATGGCCCAGGCGGCAGCAAGATTATTCCTGAATTCGGGCAAAAGATCGAACCGCGAGAATGCAGTTAAATATTTTGAATAAATGGCTGGTTTAAGATATTCTATCTCGATACCATCTAAATTATAAGTGTCCTCGCTTTGCACATACCCGCTGCCGACGATCACTTTTATTTGGCCGACTGAAGATTTTAGCGCGGGAATATAGTGCTGGTAATAGGTAGATATCCCGCCACCAGAATGAGGGTAATATTCAGGAAGAATAAATAGAATATTCAAGATCTGTTTTTGGTCCAGGCCGAACAAAAATAACGGCCATTCTGATCATTTTTCGAAGCCAGTTCTTTTTCAGTCAGTTGATATTGTTCGTCCAGGTTGCTCATCAGCATGCCGAAATAGCCATAAGTGCGATAACTTGTCTGCGAATACTGCGCTAAGTTTTTTGCCAGGCTTTCTTTTTCTATCCCCTTGCCGATAGAGTAGGGCAGACCCTCTATATGGATATCCGTTACGCTCCATATCTCGGTTTCTGTCAGCGGTTGTTTGATCACGTTTTCTTTCAGCAATTGATCGTTAACCTTGTCAATATAGGTAGGGATATTTAACGCGCGTTTTACCTTATTCGCTATCCGTTCGCCAAGCGACTTTTTATTTCTGCGCGGATCTTTGGCGGCATGCTGCTGGTATTCTTTAACTCTACCGTGATAGGTTTCCGATAAGGATGAAAGCGAAACCGGGTCCTGTATGGTAATAAGTACCCCGCCCTGGTTTTGCACGCGCATTACATGTTGCAGAAAATCAGCCAGATCAGGGATATGGTGTAAGACCGAGGATATCAGGATGATATCATAGCCGCCGGTAGCCTTATCCACAGTGCCTTCAATAGTAGTTATCCCTTTTCCCCATGACATTGCCCTTTTTTTGGCCAGCCCAAGCATACTGGCCGAGGTATCCAATAAATTCACCTCGGTTACCTTCCCGCCGGCTGATGTTTTCAACAGCATATCTGTCGCCAAACCGGTGCCACAGCCAATGTCAAGGAGTTTAAGATTCGATTTATCGTGGAAAAATGGAGCGAGATCAGCCGATAGCAGTTCATACTGCACACCCAGGCTATCCCACATTTCGCCATGCAGGGCGTCGTAATCTTTGGATTCAATATCATGAAATATCACATTGACCGCGGCGTGGAATTTCGCAGGATCGCTGATATTTGATTTCTTTTCGATAAGGGGGACCAATGATTTAAAGTGTTCGCTCATTGTTCCTTAAAAATTCACCGTTAAAAATACCTTCATCTGTTCTTCTTATTGCTTCCGTCCATGTTTCGGCAATGGTAAGCATATACATATCGGTGCCCCATATCCAATCGTCGTCATGGTCGCCCCATGCGCCGAGGGCCAGCGTGTAATTTCCGGGCCTTAATACGGCTGACGATATGTCGAAGTTTACTTTAAAATCTCCATTTGCCACGGCACGACCTTCGGCCGTTTCGCGCAGGGTGAACAGGCGCACACCGTTGCAGTAAAGCGATACTATAAATATGGCACGTTCGAACGGCGTGGCTGCCGTGCCCTCAACTGTAATATTGATGGCTTTATCCGCCGCAAGCACATTGCTGTTTTTTTGCCCGTTTATGCTGATGGAGTTGAATTCAAGCTGTCCTTTAAGGTTGCCATTAAATACTCCTTCGATGTTGCTGCCGGTATTAAGCAGGTTATTGTAATCGGTCAACACATGGCTGATCTCGCCGGATGAGTACAGTTGCCCATTGTTAAGCAGCATGCCTGTATTGCAAAGGTTTAATATCGACCCCATGTTGTGGCTCACAAACAGTACCGTTCGTCCCTCACCTTTGCTAACATCACCCATTTTCCCCAGACATTTCTTTTGGAACTCCGCGTCGCCTACCGCTAAAACCTCATCCACTATCAGTATTTCAGATTCAAGGTGAGCTGCGACCGCAAAAGCCAAACGCACATACATACCCGATGAATAGCGTTTAACCGGCGTGTCGATATACCGCTCCACGCCTGCGAAACCGACTATCTCATCAAACTTTCGTTTTATTTCCGCCCGGCGCATACCAAGAATGGCGCCGTTCAGGAATATATTTTCCTTCCCCGTCAGTTCCGGGTGAAAACCGGTACCTACTTCCAGCAAACTCGCTATGCGGCCCTTTATCTTAACCGAACCGGTGGTAGGGGAGGTTACCCTGCTCAATATTTTTAACAGCGTACTTTTTCCGGCGCCGTTTCTGCCTATTACTCCCACGGCATCACCTTGCTCTATTTCGAAGTTTAAATCCCGCAAGCTCCAAACAATATCGCTTTCGCCTTTAGTTGTACGGTCGTTGCTTTCACCTATTTTCAGGAACGGGTCTTCTTTGCCCCGCACACGGGCCCAAAAGCGCTCCAGGTCGCGCGATATGGTGCCTGTGCCAAAGTCGCCGAGCTGGTAAGCTTTTGAAAGATGTTCCGCTTTTATCGCCGTTGCCATTATACCGTATCTACAAATGTTTTTTCCACCTTGTTAAATATGATGATACCCAGCAACAGGATAACCGCCGTTACCCCGGCACTATATCCCAGCAGCCCCCAACTGAATGAAGCATCGCCGAAAAATCCATACCGGAACGTTTCGATAATGGGCGTTATGGGGTTGTATTTGATCACCCAGCCGTAAGCCGGATATTTATTAATAGCAGTTGACAGTGGATAAATAACCGTAGTTGTATACATCAATAAAGGCACACCAAAAGTGACTACGAATGCCAGGTCGCGGTATTTGGTGGTGACTGCGGATATGATCATTCCTAAACCCAGGCCCAGTGCGGCTATCAAAACGATAAGCAAGGGGAAAAGCAGAACATATACGGTAATATGAATGTTGGCTCCCTTGAAAAACACGAAGAACAGCATCAGGGCGATGAACAACAGGAACTGTACAGCGAACCGGATGAGGTTTGAGAATACGATACTTAGCGGCATAATGAGCCGGGGGAAATATACCTTGCCCAACATGGCCGAGTTGTCCTTAAAAACGGTAGACGTTTTGGTAAGGCATTCCGAAAAATAGTTCCAGATCACCGTACCCGCCAGGTAAAACAAAGGTGCGGGTATGCCCTCGGTGGATATACCGGCAAGATTGCTGAACACCAGCGTATAAATAGCAACCGTAATAGCGGGCTGTATAAAAAACCATAAGGGCCCGAGAATGGTTTGTTTGTAAAATGATACAAAATCGCGCCTCACCAGCAAAAGCAGCAGGTCGCGGTAGTGCCAGGTATCCTTCAGCCTAAGGTCGAAAAGACTGTTTTGCGGGCTGATCTCAATGTCCCAATTTTCCTCAGGCTGCAAACTCATTAGTTATCAGTTGTAATAGGGTTTCACGGTAATGTTTTTCGTTAAAGTAGCCCAGGCAGGTTTTCTGCAACTGCTCTCTTTTTGCTACGGTCAGCGGTGTTTCCAGGTAGGCCACAATGGTTTTTTCCAGTTCGTCCAGGTCATTAACATTAATGGCGGTACCCAGTTCGCCGTTCCTTATCGCATCCACGCTGCCATCGGCATTGCCGCAAATAACGGGCAGCCCACAGGTAAGCGCCTCTATGAAAACGATACCAAAGCCTTCTTTTTTGCTGGGTAATACAAACAGGTCGGCAAGCAGGAAATAGTCCGCAAGCTCCTTTTCTTCAAGGAAGCCGGTCAGGATAACATTTTCTTCTACCCCGCAAGCTTTTATCAATTCCTTAATGCGTGTTTCCTCGGCATCGTCGTACGGCCCCGCAAGAATATACCTTATGCCGGTGAAACGCTTTTTCAAGCGGCTAACCGCTTTTATCACCTGCTCATAGCCCTTATATTGTTCCGACGAGGCCAGGCGGGTTAGTGTAAATAGTACCTGGTTTTCCGCGTTCAAACTGTACCTGTTCAGCAGATATTCCGGTTTTTCGAATTCGTCCGGATGTTTGATAAAGGGATCGACGGCATTGTTCAGGACGATGCATTTCTCAGGATCGGCATTATGCCATTGCATCATCTGATCACGGGTAAAGGCGCTCACGCAAATAAATTTATCGCAATAACGGCGAACGAATAGCTTTTTTATCAGGGTAAGCGGTCGCCATACTTCAATGCCGTGGGCCACCATCCACACCTGGCACTTTGGATTGACCAGTTTAATAATGAAACCCAAGAGGGCAAGGTTAACGTGGCTCAATATCACTATATCGGATTTGGTTGCCTTGCCCAGGGTTTCCATCCCAAGTTTAAATTTGTTACGGCCGAAGCCGACAAAGTTTTCGGGGGCAAGGTACTGACGCATCAGGTCGTACCTGGAGTCATAAACCGACCAAAGCTCAAAATCCCATTGCTGTTGCTGCGATAAATGGTATAACGAATGAGCCAGCGTGCGCGTCATTTTTTGAATGCCGCCGGTGCTGCTAAAAGTTTGTAAGGAAAAAAGGACGATTTTTTTAGGCATGCGTTTGTATTTGGTACAAGGCAAATATTTTTGACCAGTGCATGGTATTCCTTTTGAAATCGCTGATTATACTTTTCGCTTTTTTGCTTTGATATAAACTCTCGTCGTTTATTTCAGCATGGGTACGCATCCATTGCTGCAGCGGAAACGTAAAGCCCATTTTCGACCTGTCCCAGATGGCCCGCGGCAAAATATCCTTAAAACTATCTATCAATATTTTTTTGGGCTGATTCATGTCGAACCGGATCTCAGGCGCAATGCTTTCGGCTAATTTTTTAAAATCTTCATCCAGGAAAGGCACCCTCACTTCAAGCGCATGGCTCATCCCCATCACGTCGGTGTCGCGCAGCAGTTGATTTTGCATGTACAGGTTTGTTTCGAACCATGCCGCATCTTCTTCGTTGTATTTGATGATGTTGGGCATCGGTTTGTCGTTAAATAATATATCCTCGACATTGGCCAGGTCCGTCTCCAATATTTTTGCGATATCCAAAGGGGCGTAATGGCCCCTCAAAAGCAGGTAGTCGGCAAGGGGGTGGTTATAAGCCAGGAAAGATATTTTTTTATACCTGTCGGATGTGAAATACTTGGCTGCCGCAAACGACACCCGCGGTACCTGCCTCATCTTTTTCAGATATTTGATCCTGTTGAATGAAGGGTAACCGCCAAACAACTCATCTGCCCCAACGCCCGATAATACCGCCTTCAAACCATCGTCGTGCGCATATTTGCTGATGAACCAGGTGTTGATGCCATCGGTAGTGGGCATATCCATATCTTCAATTATCTGGGGTAAAAATTCTTCAAAGTCCTGTTGTTTTACCAGGTGTGCAAATTTTTCTCCTTCAATTTCCTGTAGTATCAGGCTTTGATACATGCGTTCGTCATAAGCCTTTTCGTTAAAAAAAATGGATATTGTTTTTAGCCGGGCATGTTTTTGCTGATTGGCGAGTAAGGTGATCAAGCTTGAATCGGTACCACCACTCAGGAACACGCCTATCGGCGCATCGGCTATCAGTTGGCGGTTAACGGCAAAAATCAGCGCATCGTGGATCGACCTGTGTGCTTCGTCCAGATCTGTAATGATCGTCTTATTGGCAGCTACATGGTAGGAATGGATATCGCAGGTGCCTTTTTTATGGTTCCAGCATAAAAATTCACCTTTCGGCAAGCTAAAAACACCTTTAAGCGTAGTAAAAGGTTCGGGGATATGCCCATAAGCCAGGAAACGTACTTTCCAGTTACTATCAGGTTCTGTGGCTATGCCTGCTTTTTTCAGCGCCTTAACCTCCGACGCAAAGCTTAGGTCGCCGTCATTAATGTAATAATACAGCGGTTTCACACCCGAACTGTCCCTAACCAGGTAGGTAAGCGATTTTTCAGTATCGTATAAACCAAAGGCAAAAATACCCCTTAACATCGAAAAGGAAGCCATTCCCCAATGTATATAGGCCTGTATGATCACTTCAGTATCCGTATTGGAGCGGAATTTTGCCCCAAGCCTTGCCAGCTTTTCTTTAAGTTCGATATAGTTATATATCTCGCCGTTAAAGGTTATCCAAACCTTTTGCTGTACATCGGTCATTGGCTGGTGACCGTTTTGGCTAAGGTCAATAATAGAGAGTCTCCGGTGACCAAAAACAAGGCCGGTTTTATCATCCGAATAAATTCCCTCGTCGTCGGGGCCGCCATGTTCCAGCGCATGGCACATCATGGTAACTTTCTCACGCAACACGGCTGCAGGCAGCCTTTTAGATATCATTCCCGCAATACGGCACATAGTAAAGGTATATTCAAAGCTTCGCCCGGTAAGTCACACGGCCAAAGCATAACTTATTAATTTACAGCGTTTTAAAATTCCTTAAAAAAAGCCGGTTGTTAATATATAACGGTTTTAAATTAAGTCAAAAAATAGCATTAGCCCTGTATAAAACTTATTCACATTAGGGTGCGGAATGTTAAAATCTGCCTATTAAAGAAGCCGCAATATGTATTATTACCGAGCAGCCAATGCCTTCAAGGCGCAGCGCCAGTAGTTTTTGCGAACGGTAGGATATGATCTCGCCGGTCATTCCTTTCAACGGACCTGCTTTAATAACGATCTTTTCTCCAGGCAACAGGTTTTCTTCGGTTATCTCCAATTCAATCGAACTTGCCATCAGCAGTTTAAGATCATCCACCTGGCGGTCGGGCATGGTCGCTATTTTCCCGCCGAAATAAATGAAGCGGGCAATGCCTTTTGTCATCAGCACTTCGGCCTGGTCATGTTCTGAAACATGGACGAACAGATAAGATTTTATAAAAGGCTCTTCCACCCACTTTTTCCTGTCGCTCCATTGTTTTAGCTGCCGTCTCAACGGCAAATAGGCTTCGATACCCTTACCTGCCAGGGCCTGGCAGGCCTTTTTTTCAGCCCGCGGATTTGTGTAAACCGGGTACCATTTATGTGATGCTGTCTTCGATCTCGCGTTATCCATTTATTTTATCCACCGCCTGATATCCCACCACTTAAATTTTTTCTTGTCTACGTAATAATCTGAGCCTTCGTAACCGCTGTAATCCGAATAATAGTAGTAATGCGAACCGGTATATTCCCCCGTAAATTTCGTTGTGTAATAACGCGAATGCAACAGGTCTTCGGCAAAAGCATTCAGGATGATAACCGTGTTATCCAAATGATATTCATTTGCGATGCGCTGCGGAACAGTCGCCGCGTAAAACTTCGACTTGCCCGATCTTATCACAAAAATATTGATGTCACTCATCCGGATGAGCGGTATGGAGTCTGATACCAGGCCTATAGGGGCAGTATCTACCATGATGATATCATACCGTTTTTTTAGTTCGGTTATCATCTCCTTCATTCGTTTGCTATGCAATAACTCCGAAGGGTTTGGCGGTACCGGGCCTGACAGGATAATATCGAGATTTGGCTGGCTGGTGTTACGGATCACATCGTCGACGCCGCACTGGTTTGCCAGGAAATTGCTCAGCCCGATGTCATTCGGCATGTGAAAGGTTTTGTGCAATCTCGATCGCCTTAAATCCGCGGCTATCAGGATGATCTTTTTATCGATAAGCGAAAGCGTACTTGACAGGTTTACGGCGATGAATGATTTTCCTTCGCCCGCTACTTCGGATGTGATACAAATAATTTTACTCGACTTTTCCGAAGCAATAAAATTGAGGTTTGTGCGAACTGAGCGCACCGATTCCGCAAAGATCGATTTCGGCCGGCTGACGGCCAGTATCTGTGTATTGTCCTCATCAATTTCGTCAGGGAATTTGCGGATAACACCAATGATCGGGATAGTTGTAAGGCTTTCAACGGTTTCCTTGTCATAGATATATGGATTCAGTATCCTGATAAGAATGATCAATCCCAGCCCGATAGCAACACCGATGATGAGCGCCGTGCGGTGTATCGTATGTTCATCAGGCGATATTGGGCTGAAGTTTGCCTCCGCCGGCTCAACAATAGAGGCCCCCGGCGTAATGGCCGAACGGCTTATCTGTGCATCAAGTCTTTTTTCTGACAAGAACGAATAAACTTTATCGTTGATCTCAAAATCGCGCTGCAGGCTTATCAGGTCGCGTTCGGCAGCAGGTAACGTCGAGATTTTTTCGTTTACCTTTTGCGCCTGTGCATCCAGGTAATCAATATTCTTATTGATACGGGTGCTGGTCCCTTCGATATTATTTAGCGCGGCATTCTTTAGTTGCAGTATCTGCTGGTTAATATCTTTAATTACCTGCGAATTAGCATTGTAGGTTTTTAACAACGTGTTCTTTTCGGCAAGTAAGTTATCCAGGCTTTGTACCAACCCGGCCAAAAGAGGGTCAATTACACCTTCAAGGTTCAGGTTCAGGCTAACGTTGTCCTTTTCCTTTGTTATCTGGTCCTTCAACTGATCTATGGCGATCAACTGTATCTTTAATATCGACCGTTGGGATTCTATTTCTCTTATTTTTCCCAATTCCAGGTCACTGGCCGAACTAACGCTTAATATCTTTGAGTTTGTTTTAAATTTTTCTATCGAGTTTTCCGAGCCCTTCACATTATTCGACAAGGATTCCAGCTGATCATCAATGAACTTGATCATGTTGGTTGCCGATTGTGTTTTCAGGTTCTTATCATAAGTAAGATATTCCTTCATCACTGCGTTAAGCGCATCCGCTGCAAACTGGGGGTTCGAATCCGTTTCCTGCATCGAAATGATATTCGAATTTTTAACCACCTCGCTGGTATGCAGGCCGCCTTTTACCCGGCCAATAAAGTCTTCGGGTACGTTGAACTTGAAGATGTAAACTGCATTTTTTACAACATACCCCGGATCTTTAATGCTGAACGACGTATTGCCGATAGTAACCGGGTTATCGTAGCTCACAATTTGGTGAGCCGGTTTCCCGCTTATCTTGTAACTCAGGTCGCAGGTTTTATCGGTTACAGGTTTGAAGGTGATCAGGTCGCGGAAAAAATTCAGGCTGTCAAATTTCAGTAACCGGATATCGAGAAGTTTCTGAGGATAAACCTCTGTGGTACGCACCTTACCCGAGATATAAAAGCTAACCCGATAATCCAGGTCTTTGATCGCATTCAGGATCAAAGTCCTGCTTTGCAGTACGAATATTTCGCTTTGTATTTTAGATGGCCCCCTGTCGTTATTGCTGATGACGCCGACAAGATCGGAGAACTCGGACTTTTTTTCCTCTATTTTTAGTGTCGATGAGGTGGCGTAGGTTTTTGGCGTTACCCAAAGATAGATGTACGAGATCAGCACGCAGATAAGTACCGAGGCGGCTATCCAATACCAGCGGCTTAATAATATTTTGGCAATTTTGTAGTAGTCAACCTCCTGGTTGGGCAGTTTCCTGGTTATCTTCTCCGTTTCTTGCATTTAACGATGTATAAGCGTGTAAATGATCAGCGCTGTATTCAGAATGATCAAAGCAGGCTGCAAGGTTGTAGTAACGCTTTGCAGGTTGTCACTCTTTATTGCCCGTTTATTTTGCGCAATATAAATAATGTCGTTGTTCTTAAGGATTATTCTCGGGTCGGCCAAAGTTTTTACCTGGCTCAGGTCAAGCTCGGTTACCTGCGGTTTTTTGGGATCGCCGCGGATGATCTTAACCGTTTTTTCGTTTGCCTTGTCTGTAAAACCACCTGCTTCTCCTATCAATTCTATCAAATTGGTTTTATCCTTTATAAGCGGATAGTTTCCCTGGGCCTTTACTTCGCCCAGGATAGTTACCTTCAGATTAGTGATCTTGAGATCGATAATAGGGTTTACCAAAACATCCTTGCTATAAATAGCTTCTATCTTTTTTTGAGCCTCGGCCCGTGTAAGCCCTGCAACCTGTACATGGCCAATTAGCGGCAGGGCTACGGTGCCATCGTCCTGCACCTGGTAACTTTGTCCCTCGCCCGATGTTGTTCCGCTGGCACCCAACGATGCCCCGCCGGCAGATACCGTTGACGGCGTTGCATCAACTATATACCTGGCATTCTGTAAATTCCTGATCTGCAAAATGTCCTGCGACTGAATATGATAGTCACTTGTGCCCGAACCTGCATTGGCCTCACTGATCTGTTTAAGGCTATCGGCTGCCGACATTTGTTGCTGAAACAATATTTGCTGCTGTTTGGTGGAGCAGGACTGGAAGATAATTATGCTGAAAAATAACAGGGTGGTACTTAGGGCGGTATAAAATCGCATATACAATCGGGTTGCCGTTTTGTTTATAATTACGCAGTATTTCCAAAATTACATATTTTGCGCAGATTAAAAATGTATTTTCCCTGAAATGCAAAATTTAAAGATATCGGTCGTGACTGTGGTATATAATGCCCAAAATACCATAGAAAAATGCCTCGATTCCGTAGCGAGGCAAAAATTCAACAATATCGAGCATATTGTTATCGACGGCGGATCGACGGATGATACGGTTCATATCATCAAAAAATACAGCAATAACATACAGGTTTTTGTATCCGAGCCCGACGAAGGCATCTACGATGCTATGAACAAAGGTATTAGGCTGGCGACCGGGGACATTATTGGCACATTAAATGCAGATGATTATTTGGCAAACGATGAAGTGTTGATCGATATTGCAGCGGCATTTGCCAGTCAGGAAACCGACGTTTTGTATGGCGACCTCGATTTTATAGAACCGGACGGGAATATTGTTCGTAAGTGGAGATCGGGAGGGTACAAATACGGTAAGTTTAACTGGGGCTGGATGCCTCCGCATCCTACATTTTATTGCAAGCGAACGTTGTTTGAAAGATTGGGTGGCTATAGGCTTGACTACGGCAGCGCTGCCGACTACGAATTGATGCTCCGGTTCCTGCACGCAAATAAAATGAGCGTGTTTTATCTTCAAAAAGTGATCGTGAAAATGTATGTCGGCGGGGTCAGTAACAAAAATTTAATTAATCGCGTAAAAGCATTGCGTTTTGATTTAAAGGCAATGCGAAATAACGATATTTTATTTCCATTTATAACTGTAGTTTATAAGCCTCTACGTAAAATACTGCAATTTTTTTAACAATTATGAAAATTTGCTTATTTTGGCTGCCTGATTATGACATATCTAATTAATACTATTTAGGATATCCATGACAGAACTTCTACATTCGTACTATCTCGTTTATTACCCGGTCATCGTAGCTTTTTCGGTTTTAATAACCTCACTGGCCATCCCCTCAATTATTCACGTTGCCCGCGCAAGGCACTTGTATGATGATCTTGGTCACTTCAGGAAGCAGCACGACCACGGTATTCCGCGTTTAGGCGGTGTGGCAATTTTCGTAAGCTTTACTATTACCTCGCTGCTTTTTAGCATGACGGATAAATCGCTACCGATCAATTACCTGCTTACAGCTTGTATCATCCTGTTCGCCATGGGCTTAAAGGACGATCTTTCCGGGGTAAACTCACGCACAAAATTCGTTATACAGTTTGCTGTAGCGGCCATATTGGTACTATTCGGCGATATCCGTTTGACCAGCATGTACGGCGTTTTTGGTATCCATAACCTGCCTTACTGGCCAAGCGCGGCATTATCCATTATGACGATCATACTTATCGTAAATGCCTTCAATCTTATCGATGGCATCGATGGGCTTGCAGCAACCACGGGTATCGTAACCAACGGTTGTTTTGCGCTGTTGTTTATCTACACTCACCAATACCAGCTTGCCGCCGTTTCGCTGGCAATGGTGGGCGCCATATTCGGATTTTTAAAATTTAACATTACCCCGGCCAGGATATTTATGGGGGATACGGGGTCGCTGCTCATCGGGTTGATCTCCGTAGTAATGGCCATAAAATTTATTGAATTAAATAAATTCACCGGTAGTAAAACACCCGAAATTTTCTCGGCCCCGGCTTTGGCTGTTGCTATATTAATAGGCCCGATATTCGATACTTTAAGGGTCTTTATTCTGCGCTTATCTACCGGCGTATCGCCTTTCACGGCCGACCGCAACCATATACACCACCGCATGTTGAAGCTTGGTTTTAACCACCTGCAAACTACGCTTATTTTGGCGGGCCTTAATGTGCTTTGCATTGGTATGGTGATCTTCTTCCAGGGTTACGGCAATTCGGTTTTGATCGGGTTGATACTGGCTGTTTGCCTGTTGTTCAACTGGACGATCACTTTCCTGATCCGTTCGAGAGAGCGCGAAAACCTGGCCCTACGCAACCTGTTCGTGTAACGCACTTTTTTAGTTTGCTGCATGTCATAATCCGGGCTCAGCGTTAAAGCCCGGTTACAAAAACCTGTTTATTTAGCTAACTTTGTATCATTATAAAACCTATAGTGTGTATGAGAGTTGCCATAAACGGTTTTGGGCGTATCGGCAGGATATTTCTTAGAAACGTCATTTCCAACCCGGAAATACAGGTGGTTGCCATTAACGACCTGGCCGACACGGCTACACTTGCGCATTTGTTTAAATACGATTCGGTACACCGTACATTCAACGGCACGGTAAAGGCTGATGCAGGTAACCTGTATATCAACGGCAAACCGATAAAGATCATCAGCGAAAGAGAACCGGCTAACCTGCCCTGGGCCGAATTGGATATCGACCTGGTGATCGAATCAACAGGAAAGTTCACGTCAGAAAAGGCAGCTCAGCAACACCTGCATGCAGGTGCAAAACAAGTTATCATTTCGGCGCCGTCTGCCGATAAAAGCATACCCACTATCGTGATCGGAGTTAACGACGATCTGGCCGATCTGCATGCCCCCATACTGTCAAATGCATCGTGCACCACCAATAATGTAGCAGTGATGGTGAAGATACTGGATGATAACTGGGGTATTATCGACGGCTACATCACAACGGTACATTCCATGACGGGCGATCAAAGTCTTCATGACGCACCGCATAAGGATTTGCGGAGGGCGAGGGCAGCATCCGGTTCCATCATCCCAACTACAACCGGGGCCGCTAAGGCCATAACCCATATTTTTACACACCTCGATGGCAAATTAGGCGGCGCCGGCATACGCGTGCCGGTTCTCAATGGCTCACTTACCGATTTTACCTGCAGCCTAAAAAAATTGCCGACGGTTGAACAGATCAACCTTGCTTTCAGGCAGGCTGCCAACGGACCCATGAAAGATATATTGGAGTATACCGAAGATCCCATCGTTTCAACCGATATTTTAGGCAACCCGCATAGCTGTATTTTCGACTCAAAACTAACTTCTGTAGTTGGTGGCCTTGTAAAAGTTGTGGGCTGGTACGATAATGAAATGGGGTATTCGAGCCGGCTGGCCGACCTCGTTACCAAAATAAGCGTTGCCAAGCATGATCAGGTTTATACCGGTTGAGGATACGCTTGCCGTTCGCAACCAAATATTGCGCGGGGGTAAACTAACATTGGAGCAATGCCGGTTTCCCGGCGACGAGGCGGAAAGTTCTTTTCATCTTGGCTATTTCGATAAGGATAAACTGGTATCAGTTGCAACATTTCACAAGCAAAATCACGGCGAGTTTTCGGGGCAGGGATTTCAGTTACGGGGCATGGCAACGCTGGATGACTACCGGGGAAAGGGTATAGGCAACCAGTTGTTGAACTTTGGTATTGTTTACCTGCGCGGCCAAAAGGCCAGCTACATTTGGTGCAATGCCCGCAAGAACGCTTTGAGATTTTATGCAGGCATTGGGTTTGAAGTTATATCCGATGAATTTGAAGTGCCCGATATTGGGCCGCATCGCGTGCTCTATTTAAAAATACAGTAAACCAATTGATACTTTAACTTATCCTATCTTTCTGACTTTCCGACCCCGGACTTCCGGACTCTTTCACCTTTTTAAAACACCTTTTTCATTTTTGCGTTCAGATTTCAGAATTAATTGCTGAATTTGGCTGCCCGTAAACAAGCCACTGCTCTAAACGTATGAAAACAGTAGATCAAATCAAATTTTTGGGAAAAAAGGCCCTGATCAGGGTCGATTTTAATGTTCCTCTTGATAAAGATTATAATATAACCGACGATAACCGGATGACGGCTGCCTTGCCTACTATCAAAAAGATATTGAACGATGGCGGCGCGGTGATCCTGATGTCGCACCTGGGCAGGCCAAAAGGCGGCCCGGAGGAAAAGTATTCGCTAAAACATTTGATCCCTCACTTATCCGATCTCTTAGGTCAGCATGTTGAATTTGCTGATGACTGCATTGGTAAGGAAGCGGTAGACAAAGCAAAAGAATTGGCTCCCGGGCAAGTACTGTTGCTGGAAAACCTCCGCTTTTATAAAGAAGAAGAAAAAGGCGATAAAGACTTTGCCGAAAAACTGGCGGCGCTGGGCGATATTTATGTGAACGATGCTTTTGGTACGGCACATAGGGCACATGCTTCTACTGCTGTAATAGCACAATTTTTCCCGGATGCAAAGTGTTTCGGCTACCTGATGGCTGCAGAATTAAACAACGCCGAAAAGGTATTGAATAACGCGGAACGCCCCTTCACGGCCATTATGGGTGGCGCTAAGGTTTCGGATAAGATAGAACTGATAGAACAACTGATGGGCAAGGTGGATAACCTGATCATTGGCGGGGGTATGGCCTATACTTTTGCGAAGGCACAGGGTGGCAAGATCGGCAAGTCGCTGGTGGAAGAAGATAAGCTTAACCTTGCGAACGATATATTAAAAAAGGCGAAAGAAAGGGGTATCAATCTGCTGCTGCCGACCGATTCTATCATTGCCGATAATTTCTCCAATGATGCTAACACCGATACCGCACAAAACGATAACATAAAAGATGGCTGGATGGGTTTGGATATTGGTCCGGGTTCAATTAAAGTATTCAGCAAAGTGGTTGAAGAATCAAAAACCATTTTATGGAACGGCCCGATGGGTGTTTTCGAAATGGAAAAATTTGAAAAAGGTACCAAAGCCATTGCCGATGCCGTAGTAAAAGCAACGGAAGGTGGTGCTTTCTCGCTGATAGGCGGAGGCGATTCTGCTGCTGCTGTGGCCAAATTCAATCTTACCAACGACGTAAGCTATGTTTCCACCGGCGGTGGCGCTTTGCTCGAATATATGGAAGGCAAGGAATTGCCGGGTGTGAAGGCCATTAATGAGTGATATTTTTAATACCATACTAAGAAAGGCAAGTTAACCACTTGCCTTTTTTGTTTATTCATGTAACTTTATAAAAAAGTTGAGTTATGCCAGAAGTGACTATAAAATATAAAAAGCCGGAGACCCTGAAGATTTTAAAAGGGCTGGCTAAGTATTTTGATTTTCAAATTTCTTCACCAAAGGATAAGCAAAAAAAAGCACTCGATGACATATTAATACCAGGGGATAGAACCCTTGATATTTCGTCGTTAAATCAGGTTTTTACAGGTAAGAACCTGGACGCAAAGGACCTAAGAAAAGAAATGTGGAAAAGGTAATTTGTGATACAGATGTATTGATCGATTATTTTGATAATACAAAACCAAGACATCAATCGACCAGGCAAATATTAGAATCCCAAATTAGGTATCGACAACATTGTACTATCTGCAATCACCAAAATGGAACTGATTGCAGGTGCTGCTAATAAAGCCGAATTAAAGCTCTTAAATAAAAATATCCATCGATTTAATATTTTGCTGATCAATCCTCAAATTACATCGATCGCTTTAAATTTGGTAGAAGCCTATAGGTTGAGTCATAAAATCGATATTCCGGATGCCATCATAGCAGCGAGTGCTTTATATTCCAATCTTACACTCTTTACATATAATTTGAGGGACTACAGGTTTATCGATAATTTACGTTTGTTTAATACTGTGGCTTAGAACAGTAACAACCTTGTGACGCCTCAATTTATTGGGGCGTTTTTGTTTTATTGTCTACTTTTATCTTTCAATTCTCAAAATTAACTAATGAAACGAATTCTACTCTTCGCTTACGGCTTTGTGCTTTTAGCTTTTTGCTCCTATGCACAGCCTAATAATTCTGATGCGGATTATGTAAAAGCCAATTACACCAAATTTGAATACCAAATACCGATGCGCGATGGCAAAAAACTGTTCACCTCGGTTTATGTGCCCAAAGATCAGTCGAAGAAATATCCCATCATGATGGACCGCACGCCTTACAGTGTGGCACCATACGGAGCTGACAGGTACAAAAGTTCGCTCGGCCCATCGTCGCTGTTTCTGCACGATGGTTATATTTTCGTTTACCAGGATGTACGAGGCCGCTGGATGAGTGAGGGCATATTTGAGGAAATGACGCCCGAAAAGGAACTGCATAAAACCAAAAATGATGTGGACGAAGGCACTGATACCTATGATACCATCGACTGGCTGATCAAAAATATCAGGAACAACAACGGTAAAGTAGGGGTGTGGGGCATATCCTATCCGGGATTTTTTACTACAGCATCTTTATTGAGCCGCCACCCGGCTTTAGCAGCAGCATCCCCGCAAGCCCCCATGGCCGACCTATACCGCGATGACGCTTTTCATAACGGCGCCTTTATGCTGGCAGCTAATTTTGGTTTCTATCCCTATTTTACAAACCGGCAGGATGATAAACCCACTCAACGCCAGGGCGGTCGTTTAAACTACGGCACTGCCGATGGCTACGAGTTTTATATGAACATGGGCTCAGTAAAGAATTCGAACGATAAATATTACAAGGACACTATCCGCCTGTGGAACGAAATGCTTGACCACCCTAATTACGACCAGCATTGGAAGGACCGTAACGTGCTATATCACCTGCACGACATAAAAACGCCTACCCTGGTTACCGGCGGCTGGTATGATGCCGAGGACCTGTACGGCGCTATTAATACCTATAAAACATTAGTAAAGAATAATCCGAATACACCGGTCTATTTCACGATGGGCCCATGGGTGCATGGCGGCTGGTCGCGCGGTGATGGTGACCATTTAGGGGATGTTGATTTTGGCGGACCGACCGGGCCATTCTATCGTGACAAGATCGAGTTTGCGTTTTTCAGCCATTACCTGAAGGGTACGGATATGGACCTGAAACCCGTATCAGCTTTTGAGACTGGCGTTAACCAATGGAAAACTTATAACACCTGGCCGCCAAAGGAAGCGGAAGATAAAAACTTATACCTGCTGCCGGGCGGCAAACTTTCCTTTGATGCGCCAAATGGTGATAAGGACACTTTTGATGAATATACATCGGACCCTAACAAGCCTGTGCCTTTTATCGATGGCATCGATCTTGGGATGAAGCGCGAATACATGGTTGGCGACCAGCGTTTTGCGGCCCGCAGACCTGACGTATTAACGTATCAGACGGATGTGCTTGACCATGATGTGACCCTGGCCGGCAATATATGGGCCGACCTGAAAGTTGCCATAACCGGCACCGACGCCGATTGGGTGGTGAAGGTGATAGACGTTTACCCCGATTCGGCCAAAAATAACAAGTTTACGGCTAAGGGAACTTACATGTCCAACTATGAGCAAATGGTACGGAGCGAAGCTATGCGCGGCAAATTCCGTGACGATTTTAGTAAACCTGAAGCTTTCGTACCCGGCCAGGTAACCCCGGTAAACTTTGAGCTGCAGGACGTACTGCACACCTTTAAAAAAGGACATCGTATTATGGTACAGGTGCAAAGTACCTGGTTTCCGCTTATCGACCGCAATACGCAGCAGTTCCAGGATATTATGAAGGCTAAAGACACAGACTTTAAAAAGGAAGCGCATAAAGTTTATACTTCGAAAGAACACCCGAGTTTTTTGAAGGTGAGGGTGATGAATTGAGGTTTAGCTAAAACATGATTAAGATATAGCGATGAGGTTCGAACTCATCGCTATATTTGTTTATAAACCATTGCCATGAGAAAGCTATTGATTGTCATTTTTTGCTTGTTTTCTGTTTCTGCATTTTCGCAGGCAAAGCAGCCCTACATTCTCGAGCACGAAAAAGACATCGCCAAAAACGAACCCGGTCCGCATAACGGCGGAGGCGAAACCGTAGGCTATAGCTTTTTCGCTAAAGCCGACAGCCTGAAAAAAACCTTCCGAAAACGGGTATTGCACCCGGGTGCAGCCGTGGGTTACCATTTGCAGGAAGTTGACGAAGTGTATTACATCGTGAGCGGCACCGGCGAAATGCAGATGAACGGCAAGGCCTTCCCGGTAAAAACCGGCGACGCCATTTTGACCCGCCCCGGCAGTTCGCACGGCTTAAAACAAACGGGCAAAGCCGACCTGGTTATTATTATAACCTATTAAGCTATGCAGGAGCTCGATCTTTTCTATCTTCAACTGGATGAGCCGAACAAAAGTTGCCTGTCGACCCTGCGGGGGCATATACTTGCTTTTGATATCCATATAACCGAAGCCTGGAAATTCAACATGCCATTCTTCTTTTATAAAGGCAACCGGTTCTGTTATTTTAAAGTCGACCGTAAGCTGGGTACGCCTTACCTCGGATTTAACGATGGCAAATGGATCGATCACCCTGGATTGGTCTTTGAAGATCGTTCCCGCATTAAGATATTTATGGTTGACCCAACTAAACCGTTACCGGTTGAAACGATAGGTTCTATTTTGAAAGCGGCTACAGTTATTTACGACTGATGCGCGAAATTGATAATTACTTTCTGCAAAAAGAGGAGCCGGTGAAAAGCTGCCTGCTTTTTCTGCGAGACCATATTCTTAATTTCGACGAAAATATAACCGGGGCATGGAAATACGGGATGCCCTTTTATTGTTATAAAGGGAAGATGTTCTGCTACCTGTGGACGCATAAAAAAAATGGCCTGCCTTATATCGGTATCGTTGAAGGCCGAAAGATCGATCACCCTTTATTGATACAGGAGGAAAGGGCAAGAATGAAGATCATGTTTGTCGATCCGGCCTGCGACCTGCCGTTGCAAGCTATCGACGAAATATTAGAAATCGCCCTGAACTTGTATAAATAATTTCAGTTTGTAGCATAACGTTGCCCGATTACGTAATCTATTATAAACCTACGTGTTATGAGCTATAAATTCGGAATATTGATGTTTGTATCAATGGTGCTTGTATCGTGCAAGCCACTGGGCGATCAAACAGAAAGACCCGCTTGCGCCTCCCGGCCATGTACCAAGGAATTCAGGACAATTTCGATGAAGTTCCTGGATAAGGACGGCAACCAGGTAACCGTTGATAACTATACAGCCACCAATATGCGCACCGGTATATTACTGCACGACAATAGTATCCTGGTGCCCGGCGTTTACCCTCCTTATTATAATGTGGCGGACGACAACGATCTTGATAAGCTATCGGACGATGGCGATGATGTTCAAATATCCGCTACTAATTCGGTAACCCGCGAAATCAAAACAGCCGTTGTAAAAGTTTCAGGTGGTTGTAATTGCCACGTGAGCAGGGTGTCGGGGCCCGACTCGCTAAAATTCAATTAAGTATTATTCCAATACCACAGTTTTATTCTTACAGATAAAAACCCGGTCGTCAAAAACCATCCGCAGGGCCTTTGCCAGCACAGCGGTTTCTATTTCTTTGCCGGCTTTCATCATATCAGGCGCCGTAAAGGAATGGTCGGCAGATATGATCTGCTGGGCTATGATTGGGCCCTCATCCAGTTCGTCGGTCACAAAATGGGCTGTAGCGCCTATCAGTTTTACACCTCGCTCGTAAGCCTGCCGGTATGGGTTTGCGCCTGCAAAAGCCGGTAAAAACGAGTGGTGAATATTGATGAGCCGGTTGGGGAACCTGCTCACAAAACCGGGTGACAGCACACGCATGAATTTGGCCAAAACGATGTAATCATAGTCGTATTGCGAGATGATATTCAGCAGGTTGTTTTCCGCTTCTTCCTTAGAGTTTTCAAAGGCCACGTGATAAAACGGCACGTCAAACCGCTTGCAAATATCTTCCAGGTTGGTGTAATTGCCAATAACACATTGTACGGAAGCTCCGAGCGTTTTAAAATGATTCCGCACTAAAATATCCGCCAGGCAATGGTACTCTTTGGTTACCAGCACAATGGCCTTCTTTTCCGGGTTAGGGTTCACCCGCACAATGGCTCCTTCGGGTAACAACTGCAGTAGCTTTTGTTCAAGCAAATCTGCATCTGGTTGGTCCGTTACTTCAAGTCGCATAAAGAACATGTTTTCGCCTTTATCCACATGCTCGTGCATGGCAACAATGTTCAGGTTTTCAGCGGCCATTAACCCGGATATTTTCGCAACCAGTCCAACCCGGTCAGTGCATTGTATAACTACGATCATAGGGTCAAATAAAGCAAAATAATTGTAATTGCTGGCAGTTAAAGACTTGTGAAGTTTCTGAAACTGTGATCAATAGGTAACGCCGGTAGCGCTCCAAAACATCAGGTAACCACCTTTTGCTTTTCTGACGACTATGCTTTTTAATTTTCTACGCGGATCGATACTCAGTTTAAGCAGGTGGATATTGTGGTGATCCTTTTCTGCCATTACATCTTTTTTGTTCCATTTAGCCAGGTTTGTTGCTACGTAGCTCACGTCGGGGTCTTTGGGCGAAATGTTATCGTAGTAATCGGGTAATAAATGTTTTTTTATTTCCGTTCCGTCGGTGTATACCAACTCAAACTCAAGTGCCGACGGCCCCTCCGAGCTCGTCAGGCCGAGATAAATTGCAGCGTAGTGTTTCCGTGGGACGTTGATCGAAAATCCGCCTTCGCCCGATACAAACCTTGCCTGGTTATGGACACTGTCGGCATTATTATAGTGAAGCTGTATTTCCGGGTGCGACCGGGTTGAAGGAAAAACCGGGTTGTCAGGTAAGGCATGTGCAGTATCGTCCTTATTAAATAAAGCGGCAGCATGTGTCAGGTACCCGTCGCCATCGCCGTTGCCGTCTATTCCTTTATTCCAGCTTATCAATTTGTTGCCGGCGAAGGTGGTAACAGGCCTTGCATTTAGCAATTTTGAGACATCTATTTGGACGATACGTTGCTTCTCCTGTGCAAAACAACTGCAGGCAGTGCAGGTAAGAAGGAAGAGCCATCGGAACTGCATTAATTGGTACCTGTTGTGGTTTTTACCGTTTCATTTTTACGGAATCGCGCTTTGATAGCAGCCAGTTCATCATCGCTTAATTTCGAGGTCGATCGTAACATCTGCGCAAAATAATTAACTTCTTTCTCTAAAGCAGGGCAGCCCATGTTATTATCCCCGGTTGGGTTGGCCAGTTTTCCGTTCTCGCGAATGTTGCTGTCTGTTATAGCATTCCCTTTAGCGTCAAGGATGATGAAAAATGGGAGGCTCGAATTTTTGTCATCAAAATTTTTCAGCAATTCGTCCGACCCTGGGTTCTCCAGCGCTTTTTTGCCGGCGTTTTCCAATACGTCCAGGTAAGCTATCACATAATTGCCGTCAAATGCCTTGCTGCAGGCCGGGTCGTTTATCGACGCTTCCATTTTGCGGCACCAGCTGCACCACGATGCATGGAATATCAGTAACACTTTTTTATTCTCTTTTGCTGCTTTGGCATAGGCCTCTTTCATTATTGTTTCGGCTGGCTGTGGCGTGCTTTGTGCAAGTGCTGTATAGCTGAGTGTAAGGGTTAGGATGACGGTAAGGTACGTTTTCATTTAAAAAATAATAGTACGATAAAGCTATCCTTATTATAGGGTATTTGCAAGCTGCTGCTTATCAATTCTGAAAAATGTGTTGTGTTAATAAGGTAACAATCAATATAAAGTGGGAGCAAACTGAAGTAATTTATTGTTGAAAACTTTTTGGTGGGAAAAAATGGGAATTTGTGGGAAAAATTGAAAAAAGTACTTTACTTTTACTCAGCGATAATACCGCCGAGTAGCGTATGGCCCATTTTTTAGGCGAATTTGAATGTAAACTGGATGTCAAGGGCAGGATGATGATCCCCCAGGGCCTCAAAAAACAGCTTCCGGAAGCTGAAAGAGAGGGTCTTGTGATCAATCGTGGCTTTGAGAAGCACCTGGTTATTTACACGCGGAAGGAATGGGAAAAGATAGTGGAGGACCTGAGCAAACTCAATTCGTACGAGAAAAAGACGCGCGAATTTATCCGCTATTTCACCCGCGGCGCGTCGGAATTGTCGCTCGATGCTGCCGGAAGGGTGCTTTTGCCGAAAAATTTGCAGGAGTATGCGGGTATTAAAACCGATGTGGTTTTGGCCTGTCAATTCAATAAAATAGAAGTTTGGGCGCAGGAGGCTTACGATACGCAGCTGGATAACGAACCTGAGAATTTTGCAAGACTGGCTGAAGAGGTAATGGGCGGCGGAAGGAGGGTAGCCGATGAATAGCTACCATAACCCGGTGATGCTGAATGAATGTATAGAGGGGTTGAATATCCGGCCTGATGGTACCTATGTCGATGTAACTTTTGGCGGTGGCGGCCATTCGCGGGCGATCATTAAGAAGCTGGGTAAAAACGGCCGGCTACTGGCTTTTGACCAGGATGCCGACGCGCAAAAAAACCTGATCGACGATGACAGGTTTGAGTTTATAGATCAGAATTTCCGTTATCTCAAAAATTTCGCCCGTTTGCATAATGCTCTCCCGGTAAATGGCATACTGGCCGACCTGGGGGTTTCGTCTTACCAGTTCGACCAGGCCGAACGTGGCTTCTCCATTCGTTTTGATGCCGACCTGGATATGAGAATGAATCAAAACGGCTCGCTTACCGCCAAAGAGGTGGTGAATACCTACAGCGAGGCCGATCTGCATCGCATATTCGGTATATACGGTGAGATACAAAACGCAAAGTCATTAGCAAGAACTATTGTTACTGCCAGGTTGAATGCGCCGATCAATACAGTAGCTGATCTGAAGAATGCCATATCGGGTTTGATACCACGCGGCAAGGAAAATAAATACCTGGCGCAGGTTTTCCAGGCGTTGCGTATCGAGGTTAACCAGGAACTGGAGGCGTTGAAAGATTTTCTGATCCAGTCGGCCGAGGTGCTGATCTCGGGTGGCAGGCTGGTCGTGATGTCCTACCATTCGCTCGAGGATCGCCTGGTAAAAAACTTCATAGCTAAAGGCAAATTCAGCGGCGAGGTAGAGAAGGATTTTTATGGTAATGATCAGAAACCGTTTGATGCGGTAAGTCGCGGAGCCATAACAGCATCGGACGAAGAGATAAAAAATAATAATCGTGCGCGCAGCGCTAAACTAAGAATAGCTGTAAAAAAATGACCAATCGTTTACGTACAGAAATTCAGGAAGAGGAAGTTGAGAAGGAGCTGGTAGTCGAGGAAAAAAAACAGCCTGCAAAGGAAATTTCCGAGAGTGCCCTCTGGCAGCTTTTTAAAAAGAACGTCAATGCTGAAAAGGCAACTGACGCATTGCCTTTTTTGCTGTTTTTGACGCTGTTAGGCATGATCTATATCGGCAACATGCACATGGCCGAAAAAAGCATCCGCGATATTGAAAAAACACAAAAGGAAGTAAAAGAACTAAGCTGGGATTATAAGACAAGCAAAGCCGACCTGGCATTCAAAAGCACTTTGTCCGAGGTGGCCAAGCGTGCCGATACCCTCGGCATAAAAGAATCTATAGTGCCGCCGCAAAAGCTGAAAGCAGAGGAGGTGAGTGATGAGCATTAGGACCAATATATTAATGCGGGTTTACCTGGCTTTCGGGCTGATACTGCTGTTTGCCGGGGCGGTTGTGGTGCAGCTTTGCAGGGTGCAATTCGTGCAGGGATCGAAATGGAAAGCCATGTCAAAAGCCATGTCGACAGAATATATGAATGTGGAGGCTGCCCGGGGTAACATTTTTGCCAATGATGGCAGTCTGCTGGCTACATCGGTGCCCGAATATGAACTGCACATGGATATGGAGGCTGGCGGCATCGAAAAAGACGATGTTTTTAACGAGAAGGTGGACTCGCTGGCGGCGGCTCTTTCGCACTTTTTTGGCGACAGATCGACCCGTGAATACCTGCACATGCTGCGCGGGGCCCGCAAAGACGGCGACCGTTATCAACTTATCAGGCGCAGGGTTACTTACCAGGAACTGAAGGCAGTGCGCAAGTTTCCGATCTTTAATATGGGTAAATATAAAGGGGGCCTGATTGCGGTGGAACAAAACAAACGCATCCTGCCGTTCCGTGATTTGGCCGCCCGTACTATCGGCTATAAGAACTATAATTCTGTAGATGCTAACGGGAACCCTAAGCCGGTTGCCGTTGGCCTGGAGGGCGCTTATGCCAATTATATTAACGGTGAAAATGGCAAAAGGCTTATGCAGCGTATTGCCGGCGGTTCGTGGATGCCGGTGAATAACGGCGAGGAAGAGATTGCCCCCAAACAGGGCGCGGATATTATTTCGACCATTGATGTGAACCTTCAGGACGTAGCGCAAGCCGCCCTTAAAAAAGAAATGATGGTGAGCCAGGCCGATTACGGTTGTGTGGCATTAATGGAAGTATCGACAGGCGAGATAAGAGCCATCGCTAATTTTACAAGAACCAAAGATGGCGACTATGCAGAAAGATTGAACTACGCTTTGGGGTATGCCACAGAACCAGGTTCGACCTTTAAACTGGCTACTTACATGACCTTGTTTGAGCAGCATAAGATAGACACCAGCTCAACGATAGATTGTGAGGGTGGCAGAAGCCACGTCCTGCCCGGTAATAGCAAGTATACGGTTACTGATGTAGAAGATAATCATATTATAAGTGCGCGCCGCGCATTTGAAGAGTCGTCGAACGTGGCCGCAGCTAAGTTTGTTTATAATGCTTTTCACGACGATCCAAGTGATTTTACCGACGCGTTGTACAGTTACCATCTGAATGATAAGCTTGACCTGGATATACCCGGCGAAGGGTCGCCGCTGATAAAAACGCCAAAATCAAAGAGCTGGAGCAAGCTGACATTGCCGCAGATGGCTTATGGTTACGAGGAAAAGCTAACCCCTCTGCAAATGCTCACTTTCTACAATGCCGTAGCTAACGATGGCAGGATGATAGCGCCCATTTTTGTGAAAGAGATACGCCGGCTGAATAATACAGTAGAGCGTTTCAACGCCAGGGTTATAAACCCCAAAATATGTTCGGACCGCACTTTAAAACTTATGCGGAGCCTGCTGGAAGGCGTAGTACAGGACGGCACCGGGAAAAATGTCATTAAAAATGACCTCTACACGGTAGCAGGTAAAACGGGTACGGCACAAATAGCCAACGGAAGCGGCGGCTATGGGTCAGTTAAAAAGCACCAGGCCTCATTTTGTGGTTATTTCCCTGCCGATCATCCAAAATACTCGATGATCGTAGTGGTTAGCAACCCGCAGGGCGAATACCTGGCAGCCAAAATTGCCGGACCGGTTTTCAGGGCGATAGCCGACAGGGTTTACTCCAGCGACCTTGAAATGAACCAAAGTGTGCCGCTGCATTACGTGGGAAACACCGGTTTGCCTAAAACCAAGCTGGGTAACCGCAAGGCCGTGCAGGAAGTGTTCAGTAAGCTGAATATAAAACCCTTGTATGCCTCAAACACGGCAAGTGTTGATACCAGCGGCGGACTGGCTTTTGAAGATGTTAAATATCAAAAAGGCACGGTGCCCGATGTAACGGGAATGGGCCTGAGCGATGCATTGTATATTTTGGGCAACGCCGGTTATAAAGTGGTGGCGCGCGGCAGCGGAACGGTGATAAAACAATCAGTAACAGGTGGCAGCACCATACCTAAGGGTGCTAAATTAACTATAGAACTGCAATGAAGTATTTGAGCGACATATTAGATGGATTGGCCTTTACCGAGCTTCAGGGCAGTGCAGACATGGAGATCAGCGCGATCGTGTTCGATTCGCGCAAAGTGGAACCCAATTGCCTGTTTGTTGCCGTAAAAGGCACGCAGGTTGACGGACACGATTATATCGAACAGGCAATAAGCATGGGCGCCGTGGCGGTTATCTGCGAGGAGTTACCCGCCCATGTAACCGGCGAGGTCGATTTCTTCATGGTCGCTAATTCAGCCATCGCGCTTGGTATAGTGGCTGCCAACTTCTACGACAATCCTTCTTCAAAACTGAAACTGGTTGGCGTAACCGGAACGAACGGTAAAACCACCATTGCTACCCTGCTTTATAAATTATTTTACGACCTGGGCTATAAATGCGGCCTGCTATCGACAGTTGAAAACCAGATAAACGGCCAGGTGGTAACGGCTACGCATACTACTCCCGACCCGGTGGTGTTGAATATGCTGCTGGGCGAAATGGTGGAAAGAGGCTGCGATTACTGCTTTATGGAAGTAAGCTCGCATGCTATTGTGCAGCACCGTATTGAAGGGTTGAAATTTACAGGGGCAATATTCTCCAATCTCACACACGATCACCTCGACTATCACAAAACGTTTGACAGTTACCGCGATGCGAAAAAAGCATTCTTCGATTATTTGCCAAAAAATGCATTTGCGTTAACCAACGCCGACGATAAGAATGGGATGGTAATGCTGCAAAATACCATAGCACATAAAAAGAGCTACGGTATGAAAAACATGGCCGACTACCGCGCAAAAATAATTGAGAACCAATTCAGCGGCTTGTTTTTGAATATAGATGGGGAAGAGGTGTGGTTCAAACTGGTTGGTACTTTCAATGCCTATAATTTACTGGCCGTGTATTCTGCTGCTATGCTGCTGGAGCAGGATAAGGCAAAGGTTTTGGTGAGCCTGAGCAAATTGACCGGAGCACGCGGCCGGTTTGATTATGTGATCGCTGCCAACGGCACTATCGGTATTGTGGATTACGCGCACTCGCCCGATGCTGTGCAAAACATATTGAGCACTGTGCACGACGTGCGCAAAGGCAAGGAAAAAGTGATAACGGTTTTGGGCTGCGGCGGCGACAGGGACAAAACCAAGCGCCCGATTATGGCGCGCGTGGCCTGCGAATGGAGTGACAAGGTGATATTCACTTCGGACAACCCGCGTTCGGAAGACCCGGCTCAGATCATTAAGGACATGGAAGAAGGAGTCGACCCGGCATTTAAAAGGCATACGATGAGCATTGTGGACCGGCACGAGGCGATAAAGGTTGCCGTCAACCTTGCACAGCCCGGAGACATAGTTGTAATAGCCGGAAAAGGCCACGAAAAATACCAGGAAATAAAGGGTGTGAGAACCCATTTTGATGATAAGGAAGAATTGATGGCAATTTTTGACCAAATCAGTTAATCCGCTATAAAAAGAAGAAAATGCTGTATTACCTGTTTTCTTATTTGGAGAAGAACTTTAGCATACCGGGAGCCGGGGTGTTTCAATACATCACCTTCCGGATGGCTATGGCGGTTATAACTTCGCTTATCGTCACCACGGTTTACGGCCGCAGGCTGATCGATTACCTGCGCTTTAAGCAGGTGGGCGAAACCGTACGCAACCTGGGTTTGGAAGGCCAGATGCAAAAAGCAGGCACCCCAACCATGGGCGGTATCATCATTATCCTGGGTATAGTTATACCAACATTGCTGTTCGCCAAACTGGAAAATATTTATGTGATCATGATGCTGATCACGACGCTGTGGCTTGGTGCTATCGGTTTTTTGGATGATTACATCAAAGTATTCAAAAAGAACAAAGAGGGCCTTGCCGGCAGGTTCAAGATCATCGGGCAGGTTGGTTTGGCGGTTATCATCGGCCTTACTATGTATAGCGCGCCTGGTATCATCATCCGCCAGGAAGTAAAGCCACCGATAAAATATAATGTACCCGTCGAGTTTCACATGAAAGGCAATAAACCGGTTTATACGCAGGATATACGCTCGACCAAGACGACGATGCCTTTCTACAAAAACAACGAGTTCGACTACGGCAAGGTACTGACTGTTTTTGGCAAAGGGTTTGAAAAATACGGGCTTATCGTATTTATGTTTTTCGTGATCGTGATCATCACCTTCATCTCCAACGGCGCCAATATTACCGACGGTATAGACGGCCTGGCGACGGGTACGTCGGCTATTATTGGCATAACACTGGCCGTACTGGCCTATGTATCGGGTAACACGGTAATAGCCGACTACCTGAATATCATGTACATCCCCAATTCGGGCGAGATGGTGGTATTTGCCGGCGCATTCGTCGGGGCCTGCGTAGGTTTCCTTTGGTACAACTCGTACCCGGCGCAGGTATTTATGGGCGATACCGGGAGTTTGGCCATTGGGGGTATTATTGCGGTATTTGCCATCATGATACGTAAGGAGTTGCTGCTGCCTTTGCTCTGCGGCATTTTCGTTATCGAGAATTTATCGGTGATTATGCAGGTTTCGTGGTTTAAGTATACCAAGAAAAGATCGGGCGAAGGCCGCCGGATATTCCTGATGGCGCCGCTGCATCACCATTACCAGAAGAAGGGTTTCCATGAAGCGAAGATCGTAACACGCTTCTGGATCATCGGTATCATGCTGGCAATAGTGACGATAATAACGCTGAAATTAAGGTAAAACTGAAAAGTTTGCATCCGTGAAATCAAAAGATGACCGGTGTGATCAATATAAAAATAAATGGAACCTAAAAAACAAAATAGACTTGTGATACTCGGTGCCGGCGAAAGCGGTGCGGGGGCTGCATATCTTGCGCAGCAGCAGGGCTATGATGTTTTTGTTTCTGATTTTGGGACAATAGCCGATCAATACAAAAAGCACCTACAGGATTGGAATATCCGCTTCGAAGAAAATCAGCACACAGAAGCAGAGATATTAAACGCAACTGAAGTAGTTAAAAGTCCCGGCATTCCCGAAAAGGCGCCTATCATCAAAAAGCTGAAAGAAAAGGGTGTGCCGGTTATTTCGGAGATAGAATTTGCCGGTCGCTATACTAATGCAAATATCATCGGCATCACAGGCTCCAATGGTAAAACCACCACCACCAGTCTTACCTATTTCATTTTAAAAAATGCCGGGTTAAATGTGGGCTTAGCGGGCAACATAGGCAAAAGCTTTGCCTACCAGGTGGCTACGGAGAAGTTCGACCATTATGTGTTGGAATTAAGCAGCTTTATGCTCGACGACATGTTCCGTTTTCGGGTGAATATAGCTGTGCTGCTGAACATCACGCCCGATCATTTAGACCGCTACGATTACAAGCTGGAGAATTACGCGGCATCGAAATTCCGCATCGCGCAGAATCAAACCGGCAGCGACTATTTCATTTATTGTGAAGACGACCCGGAGACGCTAAAAGTAATGGAGGGCAAGAAAATAGAAGCACAGCAACTTCCATTTTCAATTAAAAAAAAACTTTCACCGGGAGCATATCTCGACCAGGACCAATTAATTATAAACATACTAAAAGAACATTTTCAAATGTCGATCAATGAGCTGGCCCTGCAGGGCAAACACAACATTTACAACTCGATGGCTTCGGGCATCGTGGCCAAAGTGCTTGAATTAAGGAACGAAACCATACGGGAGAGTATGGGCGGTTTCAAAAACATCGAGCACAGGCTGGAGTTTGTCGCCAAGATTTCCGGCATCAGCTTCATCAACGATTCAAAGGCGACCAACGTCAACTCGACCTGGTATGCTTTGGAAAGCATGAGCGTCGAAGTGGTGCTAATCCTCGGCGGTGTCGACAAGGGTAATGATTACAGTATGCTGAAGGACCTGGTAAAGCATAAAGTAAAAGCCATTGTGTGTTTGGGTAAGGACAATCGCCGTATTCATGATGCATTTGAAGATGACGTGGAAGTGATAGTAAATACATTTTCGGCACAGGAAGCTGTGCAGGTAGCTTATCACCTGGCAAAAAAAGGCGATACCGTATTGTTATCACCGGCATGCGCCAGTTTCGACCTGTTCAAAAATTATGAAGACAGGGGCAGGCAGTTTAAGCAGGCGGTTAAAGAGTTGTAAATGTGCAAATGAGTAAATGTGCAGATGTGCAAATGACCCAATGACAAAATGGAATCGGTGTAATCAAAAATAATCGGTGTAATCGTGAATAGGATATTAGACAATACAAAAGGAGACCGCTGGATATGGCTTATTGTCATTATGCTTTCGGCTATATCGCTGCTGGCGGTTTATAGTTCCACCGGGACGCTTGCCTTCAAAAAAGGGGTGGGGGTCGAATCCATCCTGATGAAACACCTGGCAATGGTGGTAGGTGGCATTGCGTTAATGTATTTCTCGCATAAAGTTGATTATCGCTATTACGCAGGTATCTCCAAGTTGCTGATGATCATTACTATTCCTTTATTATTGTATACTTTGGTTTTTGGGGCACATATCAATAATGCCAGCCGGTGGATACCTATTCCGGGAACGGGTTTAAGCTTCCAGACCTCCGATTTGGCCAAGCTGGCACTGATCACATTCCTCGCACGAACATTATCGCGCAAGCAGGAAAATATCAAAAATGTAAAAGAGTCCTTCGCCCCCATAATGGGCGCGGTATGTATCGTCTTCGCTTTGATAGCCTGGGCCAATATGTCTACCGGTTTAATGCTGTTTGGCGTAAGTATTTTACTCCTCATCATGGGCCGTATCAGCATCAAGCAGATCGGGATAACTTGCCTGGCCGGCGCCGTTTTGCTTGCCGGTATCATGTTTTTAGGTCCGCGCCGGCACATGTATGTAACCAGGATAAACACGTTCATGCATCCCGAAAAGGTCGATCCAGATAAAGCTTTCCAGGCTAACCATGCCAAGATAGCTATTGCTAACGGCGGAATTTTAGGTCGCGGTCCGGGTAATAGTGTCGAACGTAATTATTTACCCGAATCTTATTCGGATGAGATATACGCCATCATTGTAGAGGAATATGGCTTAATAGGTGGTATAACATTAGTGGGCATTTATTTGTTCCTGTTATACCGTTGCATCAAAATAGTAACCAAAGCGCCCAAGGCGTTCGGGGCCTTATTGGCTGCGGGCTTAAGCTTTAGCCTTACTATACAGGCCTTTGCTAATATGGCGGTAGCCGTAGGGCTGGGGCCGGTAACGGGTGTGCCCTTGCCGCTGGTGAGTATGGGGGGGACGTCGATATTATTTACAAGCGTGGCGTTCGGCATCATCCTGTCGGTAAGCAGGGATATTGAAGAGCCGAAGAAAGTGGTAGTAGGCGAAATAAGAGAAGTTGAAATGGCTATCTGATATGCAAATGTGCGGATGTGCAGATGAATAGGAGATAGTGAAAGAAGGTAATGACTAATGACTGGTGCCCAATGCCAATAAAGGAATCGGTGAAATTAAAATATAATCAGTGAAATCAGGAAAAGGTAAGCGAATAATCATAAGCGGCGGCGGCACTGGCGGGCATATATTCCCGGCGATAGCTATAGCTAATGCGCTAAAGAAACTCGACCCGTCGACTGAGATACTTTTTGTGGGCGCCTTAGGAAGGATGGAGATGGAACGTGTGCCGGCGGCGGGTTATAAAATAGTTGGATTGGATATCAGGGGGATACAGCGCAAGTCGTTATTAAAGAACCTGGCGCTCCCGTTCAAACTAATAGGCAGTGTAATGAAATCGATGCGGATCATAAAAGAGTTTAAACCCGACGCTGCAGTTGGCGTAGGCGGGTATGCCTCTGGTCCGTTGTTATATGCAGCCGGCCTTAAAAAGCTGCCCTACCTGGTGCAGGAGCAAAATTCGTACGCGGGGGTAACAAACAAGCGGCTGGGCAGAAAGGCTGCAAAAATATGTGTGGCATTTGACGGGATGGAAGAGTTTTTCCCGGAAGATAAGATCGTGAAGACCGGAAATCCGGTGCGCAGGCAATCGGTTGAAATTGAAGGAAAACGTGAAGAAGCATTTAAGGAATTTAAACTCTCGCCCGAAAAGAAGACCATCCTGGTGATCGGCGGCAGCCTTGGGGCGCGTACTTTGAACGACTGCATCATAACAGACCTCGACCGGCTTATTTCTGCTGATATACAGCTGATTTGGCAAACAGGTAAGCATTATTATAAAGATATTGAAAGGATACTGAGCGCTAATTACCACCCGAACGTTTGTATGCTGGAGTTTTTGAACCGGATGGACCTGGCATACGCCGCCGCAGACATTATTATATCGAGGGCGGGAGCCGGCACTATAGCAGAATTGTGCATAGTAGGGAAGCCGGTTATCCTGGTGCCATCGCCAAATGTGGCTGAGGATCATCAGACCAAAAACGCCAAAACACTGGTACAGTTTAACGCTGCTGAATACATTGCCGACCGGAAAGCCAGCCGGAGCCTGGTCAATAAGGCAATGGCACTTTTGAACGATGATAAGCGACGGAAAATATTAGGCGACAGCATCAAAAAACTGGCCTTGCCGTATGCGGATGAAGTAATAGCGAAAGAAGTTTTAAAAATGGCAGAAGGAAATAATTAAGCAAAAATAAATAGATCGGTGTAATCGGACTAAGATCGGTGAGATCATAAAAAGTGAAATCATAAGTCAATGGAACTCCAAAACATAAAAAGGGTGTATTTAATAGGCATAGGCGGCATAGGGATGAGCGGCCTTGCCCGCTACTTTGCCCATTTGGGATGCATTGTTTGTGGTTACGACAGGACATCCACCGATCTGACAAGGGAACTGCATAACGAAGGTATACGGATCATTTATGACGACCGCGAGGATTGGATACCCATGAGTTTTCAAACTCCCGATGCCTGCACCCTGGTTATTTATACGCCGGCCATTCCGCGTTTTTCAGAAATATTCAATTACTTCCGCGACCGCGGGTTTACATTATACAAGCGGTCGCAGGTTTTGGGTATGATCAGCAAAAGCAAATTTACCATTGCAGTTGCCGGCACACACGGTAAAACCACCACCTCGTGCATGATAGCGCATATCCTGAAATATTCAGGAACCGATTGCTCGGCCTTTCTTGGTGGCATATCGTCCAATTACAACACCAACGTTCTGTTTGGTAAGAACGACATTGTAGTAGTTGAAGCTGACGAATACGACCGCTCATTCCTGACGTTATATCCCGATATCGCTGTCATCACATCAATGGATGCGGATCATCTCGATATTTATGGAAACCACAGCCAGCTTACGGAGTCGTTCAGGCAATTCGCATCACAGATCAAGCCGAACGGTACATTGATATTTCACGAGGACCTGCCCCTGATGAGTGGCATTACTTACAGCGGACAAGGCCCGGCCGACGTGAAGGCGCAATATATCCGGGTAGAAGACGGCGATTTCTATTTTGATTTTAAGAACAGCGACACCGCTATCAATGATATTAAACTGGGTATTGCCGGTGTTCATAATATAGAAAATGCGACGGCAGCCATCGAGGTAGCACTTAAATTGAACATCGACCCCGATCTGATCAAAGGTGCGCTGGAATCGTTTAAAGGGGTAAAGCGGCGGTTCGAATATATCGTAAAAACGAAGGAGCATATCTATATCGACGATTATGCCCATCATCCAGAGGAACTGCGTGCGGCTATCGCCTCGGTAAAAAGACTGTATCCGCACAAAAAACTCACAACAATTTTTCAGCCCCATTTATTTACCCGTACCCGTGATTTTGCCGATGGCTTTGCCGAGGTACTGGATATGAGCGACGAACTGCTTATGCTGGATATTTACCCGGCGCGGGAGCTTCCTATTGAAGGCGTTAGCGCAGATATGATACTGGACAGGATGAAAATGTTGAATAAGCGCAAATGTGGAAAACAAGAAGTTGTTGAGCTTGTGCGAATTGAAAAACCTGAGTTACTTTTAACGGTAGGCGCAGGCGATATCGACCAGTTGGTTCAACCCTTAAAAAACGTATTGGAAAATGTTTAAGAAACGCATCTGGCGGCATATTTTAATTGGTTCGGCATGGGCTATTACCCTGGGTGGACTGGTTGTGCTGATGAGTTTCATCGAGTTTAAAAAGGCGGGCGTGGTTTGCAAGGATGTGAAGGTTTATATCCCCGGCAATCAATATTTCATCGATAGGGAAGAAGTGGATAATATCCTGAAGATACACCGCCACAAACTGGTGGGGCGGAAGATGGATGAGATCGATATTCACAACCTGGAAGAAAAGCTGAAAGCCAACCCTTTCATCGAATCGGCAATGGTATATGCGGATATGGACGGAGTGATAAGGGTTAAGATAAGTCAGCGCCAGCCGGTAGTGAGGGTGATGAACCAGTTCGATCAAAACTTTTATATCGATCAGAACGGCCTCAAAATACCGCTGTCGGATAACTTTACCGCGCGGGTAATAGCGGCCAATGGTTACATCGACGAGATATTTGGCAAAAAGGTGGATACACTGCATACCGATATAGCCAAACAAATACTAAAAGCGGCGAACTTTATAAGCCGCGATTCGCTCTGGAGCGCACAGGTGGCGCAAATATATGTGAATCAAAACCACGAGATAGAACTGATACCCCGGGTAGGCACCAACCGCATTATGCTCGGCAATGCCGACTCGCTGGAAAGTAAGTTTGCCAACCTGTATACCTTTTACAAAAAGGCCATACCGCAGGTTGGCTGGGACAGGTATAAAACTATCAACATCAAATACGGCAACCAGGTAGTGGGTGTTAAGAGCGATAATTTTAAAAAGGATTCGCTGAAGGCTGTTGCCCGGGCCGATTCAATGAAACTTAAACAAGACACATCTCAAATAGTAAATTAATATGGACAAGAGTTCGACACAAGAGAAAAGTTCGCCAATTGTAGTTGGATTGGACATTGGTACCACCAAAATATGCGCCATCGTTGGTCGCCGCAGCAAAAACGGCAAGATCGAAGTGCTGGGCATTGGTAAAGCCGAATCAGCCGGCGTTACCCGTGGTATGGTATCTAATATAGATAAAACCGTGCAGGGAATTATCCAGGCGGTTGATGTCGCGGGTACGCAATCCAATGTCGAGATAAGGGTGGTGAACGTGGGTATTGCAGGGCAGCATATCAAAAGCCTGCAGCACCGTGGTTTAATAACCCGCCGCGACCTGCAGTCGGAGATCAGTCGCAAGGATATAGACAAGCTGGTAGAAGATATGTACAACCTGGTGATGCCCCCGGGCGAAGAGATCATCCATGTGCTGCCGCAGGAATTTACGGTAGATAACGAGCCGGGTATTAAAGATCCGATAGGCATGGCAGGGGTGCGTTTGGAAGCGAACTTCCATATCATATCCGGCCAGGTTACGGCTATCAAAAATATTGTGAAATGTGTCAATAAAGCCGAACTGGAAAGCCAGGAACTGATACTGGAACCATTGGCATCTTCCGAATCGGTATTGAGCGACGAGGAAAAAGAAGCAGGCGTGGTGCTGGTGGATATTGGCGGCGGTACTACAGACGTGGCCATATTCCATGAGGGTATCATTCGCCATACCGCGGTTATCCCTTTTGGCGGTAACAGCGTTACCGAGGATATCCGCGAAGGCTGCTCGGTAATGCGCAACATCGCGGAGCAACTGAAAGTAAGATTTGGTTCGGCCCTGGCTGAAGAAAATAAGGAGAACGAGATAGTTTGCGTACCCGGCTTGCGTGGCCGCGAACCAAAGGAAATATCGGTAAAAAACCTCGCTTACGTAATACAGGCCAGGATGGAGGAGATAGTAGAGCATGTGTACTACGAGATCAAATCATCCGGCTACGAGAAAAAGCTGATAGCAGGTATCGTGATAACAGGTGGCGGCGCCCAGTTGAAGCATTTACCGCAGTTGGTGGAGTACGTAACCGGGCTGGATTGCCGAGTAGGTTATCCTAACGAACACCTTGCTAAAAATGAGGTTTTACCAAAACCAATTTATGAAGAATTACAAAGCCCTACGTTTGCAACAGGTATCGGTTTGCTGATAAAAGGCATCCAGAAAATGGAGTACAACGAGGTGCCCGTGAATACAACGGTGAAGACTGAAAAGGTTAAATACAGCGAGGATAAACGCTTTGGGTTGTTCGGTAAACTGCTGGAGACAGGCAAGAAATTTATCAAGGACGACATCAAAGACGAAGATTTCTTGAAGTAAAAAGCGGTATTTATTCACAATCAATGACTTTTCCACAATATTGACAATTGTGGAAAAACATTGTGGAAAAAGTAATAATATTACAGATAGGTTAAATTAATAATAGGTCGGTCACATTTAGCTGAAAATTAGGAATATGCAGTTTGAGATGTTAAAAGAAAAGTCGTCCATCATCAAAGTAATTGGTGTTGGCGGCGGCGGTGGCAACGCAGTAAATCACATGTATAAGCAAGGTATCACAGGTGTTGACTTCATCATTTGTAATACTGATGCACAGGCTTTGGAGCTTAGCCCTATCCCTAATAAAGTACAGTTGGGAGCCAGTTTAACCGAGGGGATGGGAGCAGGTTCGATACCTGAAGTGGGTAAAAATTCGGCTATAGAAAATATCGACGATATTAAATTGATGCTTGGTTCTAACACCAAAATGCTGTTTATTACGGCAGGTATGGGTGGCGGTACCGGTACGGGCGCAAGCCCCATCATAGCCAAAGCTGCACGCGAGATGGATATCCTTACTGTGGGTATTATTACAACGCCTTTCTCATTTGAAGGAAAGCGCCGTAAAATGCAGGCCGAAGAAGGTTTGGAAGAACTTAAAAAATACGTCGATTCATTCCTGGTAATTTCCAACGACAGGCTTCGCCAGGTATTTGGTAACCTGACACTGGGTTCGGCATTTGCACAGGCGGATAACATTTTGACAACGGCCGCCAAAGGCATAGCCGAGATCATCACGCTGCCCGGCTATATCAACGTCGACTTTAAAGACGTACGTACCGTAATGAAGGACAGCGGCGTAGCCATTATGGGCAGCGCATCGGCCGAAGGCGATAACCGTGCCCTGAAAGCAGTGGAAGGCGCCCTGTTATCACCGTTGTTAAAGGATAACGAGATAGAAGGTGCAAGATATATCCTGCTGAACATTAGTTCGGGCGAACAGGAGGTGACGATGGACGAAGTGAGCGTGATAACCGATTTTATACAGGAAGAGGCCGGTCTGGCTGCCGACCTGATATGGGGTAATTGCCGCGACGAGGCGCTGGGCGAAAAGCTTTCGGTGACTATTATCGCTACAGGTTTCCAAACCAAGGATGAACGCGAAAAAGAGCAGATCAACAAGAAAGTTGTAACTCACCTGGTGCCTGAAAATAATAATTTGGTTAAGCCTGTTGTTAATGAGTTCATCAACCATGTTAAACCGGTTGAGGCAGCGGCCAATGAGCCATACATGAAGGCCAAGGAGGAGCCGCAAAAGCAAACCGGGTTATTCGACCTGTTTGGCGCTAAGGAAGAAACAGCCGATGCGGACACCGTAAGGTACAACCTGGCCGAAGAGCCTGCACCGGCCGAACCCGAAGCGATGGAAGAGATGACCTTTAAGATAGCCGACTCGGTAATGCAGTTCGAGCCTGTGAAGGAAACGCTTCCGGAGCCGGAACCAGAACCGGTAGTTGGGGCGGATGATCATAAAACAGACGAGTCGATAGAAGAGCAGTTGCGTAAATCGCGCGAGCGTATTATGCGCTTGAAAGACCTGAGCATGAAACTGCGCAACGGAAATATACAGGAACTGGAGAATGTGCCGGCTTACAAACGTAAGGAGATAGCTTTACAGCAAACGCCTCCGTCCGACGAGAGCCAGGTATCAAGATTCTCGTTATTGCAGGATGAAGAAGGAAATATCGAGATCAAGAACAACAACTCCTTTCTGCATGATAATGTGGATTGACAGTTCATGGATCATAGTTCATAGCATATAATATCATAAAGAGGCACATAGTTTTGTGTCTCTTTTGGTTTAATAGGTTTTATGGCATGAATAGCCATAAACTATGAACAATTTGCTATCGCCTGGGCCGTTATAACCTATTATAAAAAGTTATAAGCTTTGGTAAAGCGGCGTTTTAGGGCTATATTTGTATTTTTAACATTAAAAAGGACAATACATTGGATCTGTTTGACAAGATATCGAAGACAATGGGCGGGCCGCTTGGTCAGCATCAAAAGTGGTCGCACGGGTATTTCTCATACCCAAAGCTGGAGGGTGAAATTGGTCCCCACATGCAATTTAATGGCAAAGAACACCTGGTTTGGAGCCTGAACAATTACCTGGGGCTGGCAAATCATCCGGAAGTTCGCGAAGCAGATGCAAAGGCTGCTGCCGACTACGGCATGGCTTACCCAATGGGTGCGCGTATGATGTCGGGCAATTCGATACACCACGAGGAACTGGAAAATGACCTGGCTGCTTTTGTTGGTAAAGAAGATGCTTACCTGCTGAACTACGGCTACCAGGGTATGGTATCGATCATCGATTCGCTGGTCGACCGGAACGATGTTATTGTTTATGATGCCGAATCTCACGCCTGTATCATCGATGGCTTGCGTATGCACATGGGCAAACGCTTTGTGTATCAGCATAACGATATGGACAGCTGCGAAAAGCAACTGGAGCGGGCCACTAAATGGGCCGAACAGACCGGTGGCGGCATATTGCTGATAACCGAAGGCGTTTTTGGCATGTCGGGAGCGCAGGGGAAATTAAAGGAAGTTGTTGAACTGAAAAAGAAGTTCAATTTCAGGATATTGGTGGATGACGCCCACGGTTTTGGTACCATGGGAAAAACGGGCGCCGGTACCCACGAGGAACAGGATTGTGTTGAAGGTATAGACGTTTACTTTGGAACCTTTGCCAAATCGATGGCCGGGATAGGTGCTTTTGTGGCCGGTGATAAGGAAGTGATCGGTTACCTGCGTTACAACATGCGCTCGCAGATATTTGCAAAGGCGCTGCCGATGCCAATGGTACTCGGCCTTAAAAAACGCTTTGAACTATTGAAATCTAAACCTGAACTGCGCGAAAAACTTTGGGAAATATCCAACGCCCTGCAGGCTGGTTTAAGGGAGCGCGGCTTTAATTTGGGCGTTACCAATACCATGGTCACCCCTGTATTTTTAGAAGGCGACCTGTACGAAGCTACCGCACTGACCCGCGATTTCCGCGAACATTACGGGATATTCTGTTCTATCGTTATCTACCCGGTTATTCCTAAGGGGTTGATCCTGCTCCGGTTGATACCTACCGCTGCCCATAGTTTAGAGGATGTGCAGCGCACATTGAATGCTTATAGCGAAATGGCCGAAAAGTTAAAAGCCGGTTATTATAAAGAAAATAAAATGGAGGTGGCGTAAATAACTTCTTAAAACATTTTTAAAAGCCTTTCGGTTATACGAAAGGCTTTTTTATTTTTACACCAACCAACATTTACCTTGCTATGCTGAACCGTCGCGACTTTATAAAATTAAATGGCGTTACCGCCGCCGGAATGGGAATTGGACTGAGACCAAACTGGTTCGATGTTCAACAATTGGAAACTAAGCGCATCAGCCCCAATTTGCGCCGGTTTACCAGTACCTCTGTTGAAAGTACCATCACCCACATTAAAGCTGAGATTCGCGACCCTCAAATAGCCTGGCTTTTTGAGAACTGCTACCCGAATACACTGGACACCACGGTTAAGTTTAAAGACAAAGACGGTAAGCCCGATACCTTTGTGATAACAGGGGATATTGATGCCATGTGGCTGCGAGATTCGTCGGCGCAGGTTTGGCCGTATTTGCCGCTCATCAAAGGCGATGCGGAATTAAAAACGCTGATACTGGGCGTACTGAACCGCCAGAGTAAATGTATACAGATAGACCCTTATGCCAATGCTTTTAATGAAAAGGCGACGGGCAGCGAATGGGATAAAGACAACACGGATATGAAGCCCGAACTGCACGAGCGCAAGTGGGAGGTCGATTCGCTTTGTTACCCGGTAAGGCTGGCTTACAATTACTGGAAAATAAGCGGCGACAGCAGCTTTTTTGATGCCGACTGGCAAAATGCGGGTAAGCTGATATTGCATACCTTTAAAACCCAGCAGCGCAAAAAGAATCACGGGCCTTATCACTTCCAGCGCAGGACGGAAGTTGCCAGCGATACGGTGCCGAACGGTGGTTACGGCAATCCCATACGGCCTGTTGGTTTGATCTGCTCCATGTTCAGGCCATCGGATGATGCGACTATTTTTCCTTTCCTGGTACCATCGAATTATTTTGCCGTATTGAGCCTGAAACAGTTAGCCGAAATGTTCGATACTATAGCCCATGACCACGTTACAGCCAAAGAATGCCGCGCACTGGCTACAGAAGTTTATACTGCTTTGCAAAAATATGCTGTAGGGCACCACGCTGTTTACGGTAATATACTGGCTTATGAGGTGGATGGCTACGGCAACCAATCGTTTATGGACGATGCCAATGTGCCAAGTTTGCTGGCACTGCCTTACTTAGGTGCTATGAAGGTAGGCGACCCGCTTTACCAGGCAACACGTAAATTTGTATTAAGCACCGCCAATCCTTATTTCTTCAGGGGTAAAGCTGCCGAAGGCATAGGCGGGCCGCATGTTGGGCTTGGCTATATATGGCCCATGAGTATTATTATCCGCGCGATCACCTCAACCAGCGATGCTGAGATAGTAACCTGCCTCAAATGGTTAAAAAACACCCATGCCGGCACCGGTTTTATGCACGAATCGTTCAATAAAGATAACCCGGCCGACTTTACGCGCAAGTGGTTTGCCTGGGCAAACACGCTTTTTGGCGAATTGATCATTAAAATCCATCAAAATCACCCGCAAATATTAAAACAGGTTATATAACTATTGTTTTGTTATTGGCATAATGGATATTTTAAATTAATATGCCTCTAAATGCATTTAATGTAAAATTGGTGTTATATTTAATTGCTGGGTAAATAATTCTTCAATACTGAAATAGTATAATACTTATGATTTTTTGATTATAAGTATTATTCAATATTAAAATTGTCTACGGGGTATGTAGATATTCAAAATGTGGAAAAAAACCACTGTTAAGGCATTATTTTTTATAGTTAAAAGTTTTTTTTTTAATAAAAAGGATTTAGATTAGCTTTAATTAAAACAATAAACCTCAATATTTAAAAGGAGTAACTCAAATGAAAAAATTTACTGATGTAAAAAACCTTGTTGCGTCTTTAGAAGCTGATGCTGACAAATTCTACAACAAAGGAAACAGCGCGGCCGGAACCCGTGTTCGTAAAGGAATGCAAGATCTTAAGAACTTAGCCCAAGCCATCCGCCTGGAAATTCAGGAATCAAAAAACAAAGCATAAAGTATAGCTTTACTTTATCACTTAAAAGCCCGTACTAACCCTGCGGGCTTTTTATTTGGTCCAGTTTTTGGGTTTCTTTAATGATCTTATCAGCAAGGGTGCTGCTTACCTGCACCAATGGAAGGCGTACGGTATCGCCGCAAACACCAAGCGCCTTAAGCGCAGTTTTTACGCCGGCCGGACTGCCTTCGGCAAACATCATGCGGGTAAACTCTATCATGGAGGAATGCCCTTTTTGAGCCGATTTGAAATCACCCTTCAAACAAAGCCGGATCATATCCGAGAATTGCCGCGGCAGGGCATTGCCAACTACCGAAATAACCCCCGCGCCGCCTAATGCGATCATCGGCAGGCTGATTGGGTCGTCGCCGGATATCAGCAGGAAATCTTCCGGTTTGTCGCGCATGATCTGGTTCAGCTGGTCGAAATTACCTGACGCTTCCTTCATGCCAATGATATTTTTGAAATCTTGCGCAAGCCTTACCGTAGTTTCAGCCGATACGTTGCTGCCTGTACGGCTTGGTACATTATATAAGATAACGGGCAGGGGCGATGCTTCGGCTATCGCTTTGTAATGCTGGTAAATGCCTTCCTGGGTTGGTTTGTTATAATTCGGGCTGGCCGAAAGGATGGCATCATAACCTGTGGTATCGAAACTTTTTACTTCGTTAACAACTTCATAGGTGTTATTACCACCAATGCCGGCTACCAGCGGAACGCGACCGTTGTTTACTTCGGCGGTAAAGGCCCACACCTTCTTCTTCTCATCCTTACTTAATGTAACGCTCTCGCCGGTTGTGCCAAGGGAAACGAGGTATTCAACCCCGCCGTCTATTAAATAATTGATGAGATCGCGCAGCGCATTGTAATCCACCTGCCCGTCTGTCTGGAAAGGGGTTGCCATAGCTACGCCTGTGCCGAAAAATTTGTTCATGGTCGTTATAAAAAAGGACGCTAAGATAATAATTTGTTTTTACAGGCAACCGAATGTTTAAGTTAGTTTACCTATAGTCGATAAAATAGGTGGGAATTGTGTAACAGATTCGTGGCATTACCCTATAATTTCGAAAAATAGATTGTTATATTCCTTTTTTTCTGTCAATTTTAATATTGCTATTCTTCTCACCAATTATAAACCCACCTAAAATGAAAAAAGAGCTTACTCAAAATGGTAATGGTTTGCCGGCTGCCGGCGAAGAGAAATCTGAAGCCGGTGCTTCGCACATCGATCGCCGGAAATTTATCAAAACCGCCGCAACAGGGGCATTGGCTTTTAGCATTGTCCCAAGATATGTGCTTGGCGGCAACGGCTTTATTGCGCCAAGCGATAAGCTAACGCTGGCTTATGTTGGTTGCGGCACCCAGGGTTTCAGGGAAATGCTGCCCCTGCTGGCCGTACCCAATGTACAGGTAGTTGCAGTTTGCGACCCCAATAAAAGTGCTATCGGTTATAGGGACTGGTCGCCAAATGGCCTTAAAAGCGAGATCAGGAATGCCATTGGAAAGCCGGACTGGAACCCTGGGGGAGATAATACTATTCCCGGCGGGCGTGATAACGGTAAAGATATAGTTGATAGTTTTTACAGCAATAAGCGCGGCGGCGATAATTTTAAAGGATGCAATGCCTACGAGGATTATCGCGAATTGCTGGAGAAGGAAAAAGATGTAGATGCGGTCAAGATCATGACGCCCGATCACCTGCACGGCTTGTTTGCCATTGCTGCGTTGAAAAGGAACAAGCATGTGCTGATGCATAAGCCTGTTTCCAACCGTTTGCTGGAAGGGAAAGCAGTGATAGAACTGGCGCGCCAAAAAACGAATATTGTAACACACCTGATCCCCTGGGATTCGAACGGATCAATGGACCAGGTGATGGAGTGGATAAACCATGGCAAAATAGGCAAACTGAAAGAGGTGCATAACTGGACCAACCGCCCGGTATGGCCGCAATATCCAACCCTGCCTACCGACACTGTGCCAATTCCGGATGGCCTGAACTGGGACCTGTGGCTTGGCCCTGAAGCTAACCGGCCATATTCACCCGAGTATACCAATATGGTCTTCCGCGGATGGTATGATTTCGGCGGGGGGTCGATGGCTGATATGGGGCACTACAGTTTATGGACGGTGTTTAATGCCCTGCAATTAACTTCGCCGACTGTTATCGAACCTAACCTTACCCACTTTGTCACCATGAGCGGGGTTGTGCCCCACCAGGTACACAACGATTTTTCGTTCCCGATGGGTAGTTCGGTACGGTTTAAATATCCTGAAAATGGCGATCGCCCCGCCATTGACCTGATCTGGTATGATGGCGGCATACGACCTGCGTTGCCTGATGAGTTGATAGCTAACAACGAAGAGCTGCCCGCCGAGGGGATGATGTTTGTGGGTGAAAAAGGAAAAATTTTGGCCGGGTTTAACATCCAGAACCCAAGGCTGTTCTCGAAGAAGAAAAAACCGGTATCGGCTCCTACGCAGGCAGTTAATTCGTATGCGCAAAATAAGATGGTGGACGCGCTGACCTTGTTTGCTAATAGCTGCAAAAGCGGCACGCAATACCCCGGCAGTTTCCCTGAAGCAGAAGGCTTGACGGAAGCAGTGAATTTTTACGCGACTTCGCTGCGGGTAGGCCATTTGCTGAAGTACGATGCTGCAAGCAAACAGATAACCAATATTGCCGACGCTAATAAATACCTGAAGCGCGATTACAGGACCGGCTGGGACCCTGCAACTATTTAAAACTGGTATGATGAAAAACTTAAACAGGAGAAAATTTATTGCTCAAAGCTCGGTAGGGCTGGGGGCAATGCTGCTGCTGCCTGACTTATTAAAAGCCGACGCAGCAGGAAGATATAAGCACCCGATAGGTTTCCAGACCTTCCCGATAAGGGATATGGTAGCAAAAGATTTTGCAGGCGCCATGAAAACAATGGCCGGCCTGGGCTATCAATATACCGAAATGTGTTACCCCAAAGGTTATGCCGGTGCAGGTTTTGCCCCGCTGGTAGATGTGAAGGCTGCCGATTTGCGTAAAATGATAGAAGATGCCGGGATGAAATGCCCAAGCTGCCACTTTGGGATGGGCAACCTGAAGAATAATTTTGGCGAGTGTATTGATTTTGCACACGGCCTTGGCCTGACGCAAATGGTTACTCCCGGACTGGAAACACCCGGGAAAACAATAGCTGATTTTAAGCAGGCCTGCGGCGAATTAAATACCATAGCCGCAAAGATAAAAGGCGAAGGGATGGCTACCGGCCTGCATAACCATGAAGGTGAATTTAAAATGCTGGATGGCGAATTGATCTATGATGCCATTATGGGCGCGTTGGATGGCGGCCTGGTGAAAATGCAGTTCCAGACCGAAGTGATCAAATTAGGTTACAAAGCATCGGATTACTTTAAGAAATATCCGGGCAGGTTCATTTCTGCTCATTTATCTGATTGGACGGCCGACAAAAAGCAAGTGCCGGTAGGGCAGGGCGTTATCGATTGGAAAGAGTTTTTCGCAGCGGCAAAAACAGGCGGAGTGAAGAACTTCTTTGTCGAAATGGATTTTGATACTTATAAGGACAGCGCAGCGTACATACACGGGTTGCTTGGATAGGACACAAGTCGTTGACTCACCGCTGATCCCGATAGCTATGTTCGTCGACCCACTTTGCCGTTTACGGTAAAGTGGGTTTTTTATGAATTTTGCTTAATTTTATAAAAAAGTAATCATGGAAGGTATAAGTTACATAACTGATAATTACAATCGCAAAAAAGCAGTTGTGATCGACTTGAAAACGATTGAAGAGCATGAGGATGATGTACATGATTTTATTGATGCTTTAATAGCTGAAAGCCGCAAAGACGATGAGATGATAGATTGGGAGAAAGCTAAGGAGGATTTAAAATCCACCGGCAAATTATGAGCTATAAAATAGCTATTGCCAAAAAGGCGTTTAAGGAACTGGCAACTCTGCCTGTAAAAGATAATCTTCAAATTGTAGAAGCCATCGACCACCTTAAGGAAAATCCCAGACCTGTTGGCTGCAAAAAATTGAAAGGTGAATCCGAAGATATTTGGCGCATCAGAGTGGGAGATTATCGTGTGTTATATTGCATAGATGACATAATCAGGATTGTTGAAATAAGAAGGATAGGTCATAGGAAAGATATTTACGATAGGTAATATCGTTCTGCACCTACGACGCTTCTTGTTGATCGCAATACAAGCATTATTCCGTTTTAAGTATTCGTCGCAGACGAGCGCAATGTTATACTTAAAAACTCACCCCAATCCTCAAGCCATTCTTAATATTACTGCCGCTGTTAAACGATGTGCCGTACATCACCCTGAAGCCAAAATATTGCAGACCTACACCCAGTTCCATGTAATTTTTCAATTGCGGGGTTGACAGGTAATTGAAGTCGACGATCTCCTGTAGTTTCAATTTGCGGATCAGTGGTATTTTGTTGGTGATGAAGCCGGAAAAGTTGTGTTCCAGGTGTGCCTCGATATACTTATCAGGCGTGCTGAACTGGTAATAATCGAGCAGTAAAAAGCTGTTGATACCGCTTTTGTAAGCCACTACCTGGTTACCACTGAACTGCTTAAAATCGGGATAATACAGGCTGTTTGCATTTAAGAATTTGCCCGCACCGATGAAGAACGAAGTGTGCCCGTACATTCCCATGCTGATATCCTGCTTGCTGATATCGGCAGAAAGCAAGCTATAGTCTACATCGGAACCAAAGATATTTTTGATGCCTTTGGTAAAGGTTAAGCCGATGGTCGGGTAATCCGATGGGACATAACGGCGACCGAAAGGATAGGTCTCATACTTATTACTGAAATCATAGGTCGTTCTCACCGTTACTTTGAACGACTGATTCTGCGGGAACAACGGCTGATCCAGTCCCGGGGTTAGCGGGTTGTTGGATGTAAATTCATGATCGCCGGGATGGAAAAAACTGTAACTGGTCGCATTCGGCAGCCATTTCCTGTCGGCCCATTCCACGGATGCGCTTGCCTGCCAGCCGCCGGTTATCCTGCCTGAAAGCGATGCCGCTGCAAACTTTTTCTGGTATAACTTCTCGTAGTTTTCGCGCTCGAACAGTGTATAAATTGAATTGACAAATGGCGAAATAGGTTCATGATTATTCAGGTCAACTACATCCGTACCACCACTCAGGTTCAGGTAAAAATTCCCAACCGGCAGGGTAGTGTTAGCACTGGCATTAAACAAATGATTTGAAAAGCCATACCGTACCTTCGCGCCAAACGCAACAAACTTCCTGCTGTTGCTGTCCGCCTGTTTGCGGTAACTGAAGCCATAATTTAAAACGGGTCCCTCAACCGTGTTGTATTGTATCGACGTTACTAATGGGTCGAGGTGATAAAAAGAGTGTTTATACCGGTCGATGATATTGATACCGGTTAACAGCAGTCCGGTAGGTGTCACTTTATTGGTCGCCTTGTCCAGCGAATCCAGGTAGGCTTTCGATTCCCTTTTTGCCGCCAGCTTTTCCTTTTTCTGATAGTCTGTCCGTTCTTCCAGGGTTAGCGGGATAGGCCTTTCTTTATTCCAGAAAGCGGTATCGTTTTTACTTACCTTTTGCGGGATGTTCAGCAGTTCGTTGAATTCGTGCTTTTTGAAGGCTGGATTAAGGTCGTAGTCCTTATAAACCGAAATGAAATAACCCTTCAGCCTGAAACCGAACAAGCCACCACTAAACTCAAATTTATTAGACGACTGCATCCATTTATTGGAATCGACCGGCATAAACTGTTGGTTGATACGCAATGTATCGGCAAAATTAATGTTGGCACGACTCGTAATATACAGGTCGAGCGCATAGATCCGCCAGCTGCCGTCGATGATGTAAATAAAGCCGTCAAAGCATGGGTCGTGACCCCGTTTTGGCGTGACCCGTATTTTGTTGATGAGCACACCATTTTCTGTCGAGGTACCCATCAACTTATATTTATAGTAAAACAGGGCATTGTCCGAAACGGGCGACACCAGCGGCCGGTTACTCAAGCCCTGCCAATCCTGGAAATTCTCATAAAGGTTCACTTTCGCGTCCGTTGCCCGGTTAAAGCTGAACATGCGGTTGCTGCCCGAGAATTTGGACGAGATCATTTCCTCGTGCAATTGGCCGGGGTATTTATAGCTGAGTTTTGATTCGGATTCAGACAGGTAAACAATGCCGCGCCTGTTCGAGTCGAGGCCGATCTCTTTACCCAGTTGGTTAATATCAGCGCCCATAAATTTCTTCGGGGCGGCTACAAGCTTCTGCAAACCTTTGATATACACATCGCACGTGTACGCTTTGATCTCGCTTAAATGGGCTTTGCGTTTACGTATTGCTTTCCTGATGATGGCATAGGCCGGGTCTTCGCCTTTGGCGCTGATGGTTACATCATTTAATTGATATACTTCGGCATTGAGCGTGATATTGAGAGAAGTGTTTGTTTTCAGGTCAACCTTGCGGCTTTCCTGCTTGTAGCCCACGGCGCGGTATTGAATTTCATATTGACCCGGCTGCAGTTTGAGTGTGTATTCGCCCTCGCTGTTTGCCGAGGTACCTTTGGTGGTGGTTTTAACATAAATGCTTGCAAAGGGTACGGCGTTGCCGTTTTGGTCGGTTATCTTGCCGCTCAGCGTTACTTGTGCCGATGCAGCAGTGCAAATGAACAGAAAAATAAAAACAGGTAAGGCAAATCTCATACGCAGCAGACTTTATGCTAAGATGGATTTAATTTGGAATAGTTACGAGGGGCGAGGTGTTAATTAGTGTTAAAACAAGATTTCTGGATTAAAAAAGATGTCATTTTTTTAACCCTTGTCATCTCGAACGCTAGTGAGAGATCTTATACACTATTTAAGCAGGCTTCAGGCATAGCAGCAGTCCGCTTTAATAAGATTTCTCTCTCGTTCCTCGTTCGAAATGACATTTTTGTTTATTTTGTTAAGTCCTGTCATCTCGAACGCTAGTGAGAGATCTTATAAACTATGTGAGTTGGCTACATGCATAGCTTTCTGTCGGCGTGTATAAGATATTTCTCTCGTTCCTCATTTGAAATGACAACTTGTAATTTTAATCTGATATATCATTATTCAAAAATCGCCACTCCGGATTCACGGATTCTATTAAGGCAATCTTCTTTGCCCGGCGCCATTTTTTGATCTCTTTTTCCCTATCAATGGCATGCTCGATATGATGGAAGTGTTCGTAATAAACCAAATTATAACAATAGTATTTTCCGGCGAATGAATTTTTCTTGCCCCTGTTTTCATAGTGTTGATGTAACCTTATGCGCAGGTCGTTAGTAACGCCAACATATATTACAGTTTTCTCCGGGTTGGTTGTTATGTAGATATAGAAGTTGTAGTTCCACATATATTAGAATAATCCATGTCATCTCGAACGATAGTGAGAGATCTTATACGCTATATAAGTTGACTACATGCATAATCACCGTCCGCTTTTATAAGATTTCTCCTCGTTCCTCGTTCGAAATGACATTCTATTTTTTCTAACACTCATGTCATCTCGAACGACAGTGAGAGATCTTATACACTATACAAGCTGGCTACATGCATAATCGCCGTCCTCTTTTATAAGATTTCTCCTCGTTCCTCGTTTGAAATGACATTCTCTTTTTTCTAAAACTCATGTCATCCCGAACGATAGTGAGAGATCTTATACACTATGTAAGTTGGCTACTTGCATAGCCGCCGTCCTCTTTTATAAGATTTCTCCTCGTTCCTCGTTCGAAATGACAACTTTATTGTTCCAGCATCCCCATCAACTTCTCATCACTAATGATCGGTATATTCAATTTTGTCGCCTTTTCCAATTTCGCCGGACCCATATTATCTCCCGCCACCAGGTAATCCAGCTTGGCCGATATGCTGCTTAATATTTTGCCGCCGTTCTGCTCGATGATGTCTTTCAGTTCGTCGCGCGATTTTTCGAACGTTCCGGAAATGATAAAGCTTTTGCCGGCTAATTTGTCGCTTGCCAGCACCACCTCCTTTTCCTCGGCTGTAAACTGCAGGCCCTGGGCTTTCAGCTTTTCAATTTCCGCCCGGTGCTGCGGGTCGTCGAAATATTCTATTACGCTTTTGGCAATGCGGTCCCCTATTTCCTCCACAGCATTCAATTCATCAAATGAAGCAGCCATCAAAGCATCTATCGACTTAAAATACGTCGCCAGCTTCTTAGCTACGGTGGCACCAACATACCGTATGCCTAAACCGAACAGCACTTTCTCAAAGGGCTGCTGCTTCGATTTTTCAATACCATCCAGCATGTTGTTGATCGATTTTTCGCCAAAACGTTCCATCGTTTTTAGCTGATCGGCTTTGGTATGCAGGTCGTAAATATCACTGATGTGGCAGATAAAGCCCTTTTCATACAGCGTCTCTATCGTCTCGTCGCCCAGCCCGTCAATATTCATCACCTTACGACCTGTAAAGTGCTGCATCTTACCGACGATCTGCGGGGCGCAGCCTTCATCGTTGGGGCAATAAAAGGCCGCTTCGCCTTCTTTGCGTTCCAGCGTGGTGCCGCATACCGGGCAATTGGTAATGTATTTGATGGGTGCGGCGCCTGGCTTGCGTTTTTCCAGGTTCACGCTGATGATCTTCGGGATAATTTCGCCGCCTTTTTCCACGTACACCGAGTCGCCCTCGTGCAGGTCAAGCCGGACGATCTCATTCGCGTTATGCAGCGTGGCGCGTTTTACGGTTGTTCCGGCTAAAAATATCGGTTTTAAATTGGCAACCGGCGTTACCGCTCCTGTACGGCCCACCTGGTAGCTTACGCTTTGCAGCTCGGTTTCTACTTGCTGCGCTTTGTATTTATAAGCGATGGCCCAGCGCGGCGATTTAGCAGTAAAGCCCAGTTCCTCTTGCTGCGCATAGCTGTTCACTTTAATCACAATACCATCAATGTCATACGAGAGGTTGAAACGTTTACTTTCCCAATCGCTGATGAATTTCAGTACTTCATCGATATTGCTGCACAGCCTGCTCTCGCTGTTCACCGGGAAACCCCAGCTTTTTACCTCCTGCAGGCTTTCCCAATGAGTTGCAAATAGCCGTCGTTCGGTGTACAAAAAATACATAAAGCTATCCAGCGGACGTTTTGCCACTTCGGCCGAGTCCTGCAATTTGATAGTGCCCGACGCAAAATTTCTCGGGTTGGCATAAGGCGGCTCTCCGTTCTCAATGCGCTCCTCGTTCAGCCGGTCAAAGGCTTTCAGGTGCATAAACACTTCACCGCGAATTTCGAAATCATCCGGGTAGTTACCATCATGCAGGCGCTTGGGTATACTGCGGATGGTTTTTACGTTGGTGGTCACTTCGTCACCCTGCGTACCGTCGCCGCGGGTAACTGCACGTACCAGGTGGCCCTTCTCATAGGTCAGGCTCATTGACAGGCCGTCGAACTTCAGTTCGCACACATATTCAAAATTGTCGCCAATAGCCTTTTTGATGCGCTGGTCAAAGTCGATCAGTTCCTGTTCATTATAGGTATTGCCCAGCGACAGCATGGGCCAGCGGTGTTTTATTGTCTGGAACTCTTTGGTAATAAACCCGCCTACGTTCTGAGTGGGCGAATCCGGATCTATCAGCTCGGGGTATTGCGTTTCCAGCGATACCAGTTCTTCCAGCAGCTTATCAAATTCAAAATCCGAGACAGACGGCATGGCCAGCACATAATATTTATAACTATGCTCCTTTAACTGGGCCGATAGCGCCGCGGTACGTTTTTTTGCTTCCTCAAATGACATGGAGCGAAGATAGGGAGTCGGTGGTCATTAGTCAATAGTCATTAGTCAATAGTCAATAGTCAATAGTCAATAGTCAATGGTGAATTCCCTAAATTCGCGTTCAGACAATCGGGGCGTTTCCCTCGTACCCTGCCCGCCGGCAGGCAGGCTCGGGCCGTTCACTCATACGTCACAAGGTATTAGGCCAATGTCATTAAGTTAAGGGGTTTTAATATCGAACACCGAATGCTGAATAATGAAGTAAAAACTTCGACGTTCGATATTCAAAATTCATTATTCGATATTATTATTCCTGTATCTTTCCCTTAACTTAATGACATTGGGCACTAGGCACCCGCCGGTATCCCTTTCCGTCCCTAACGCAACTTTTACTTTTTCCTTTAACCCTTATTTATTTTTCATAACAACTGTAACTTATCGGCGGCAAACCTCGTTTCACTATTCATAAACAATTAATTATTAATTAACGTGCGGGAGGGCTTCGGACATGAAAACAGTTAACAATTCTTACTGGACAAATTTAGTAGTGGACATCATTACAAAACAGGGCGCTTCGTTTGAGTTTGCCATGTGCATCATCAGTAAAACGCCCGGCTTCGTGCTTTCTGGCATTGCCGTCGCCGACCTGGAGCAAAACGTGCTTGAAGTGATGTTGAACACCATTTCGATTGATGCCGCCCGCGAAGCTAAACTGGCCCGGGCTAATTAATAGTATCCTTCTGTTAACAGATTATTAAGCCGGCAGAAGATGCTGATGCTGCCTAACTTCCTGTAAATCAATGGCTAATTCGGTGGTATTTTAAATCAGCAAGAAGATGATGGTGCAATGATGTCGCTGGTTATTTAATGATTTGATAATCAGAAAGTTGCATATTAAGGGGCATGGCGCATCTCGTCAACTTCTAATCACCTGGCATTGAGGTCCCCGCGCCCGGGTGTTCACGGAAATGTTAAAAATGAGCCACTTTTTTGATTGTCACATTTTAACTATTTGATTATTAATGCTTTAAATGATGAAAAAAGCGCACATACTATAAGCGCTTAATTGGCTGATGGTTAATGACTTACGGCGAGTTTATTTGTTTAACGTGCCGTATTTAGCCGTATTTGCTAAGTAAATTGTTGATTTACAGTGCTTTTTGTTGGCGTTTTTGCATGGCAAAGGCGCCAGTGTGTGAACACATTTTAAACCGGGAAACGAACGCATAAATCAGGGCTAATTGTCGCTGATCGTCTGGTCGTCGGTGATCGTCATCGGGATGATCATGCCGCCGGGCAGTTTGGGGTTATCCTTGATCTCCACGTTACCTTTAATTACCTGGTTTATACGTGCCTCCGCTATCCAGCCACTTTCCCGGTCAATTTTCAGGTCGTATTGCGAAACGCCGTTGATGTTATATTTCATCGGCATGCCATTCATTTCAGTAAACTCTGTGTTATTTGACGGCGAGATCACCGATTCGCCATGTACCATATAGGCGCTTGCGGTAATATCATTCAAAGTAAAGGTCGTGGTCATTTTGGTTTGCATGGCTGTTTGCATATCGGTATTTACCGACCATTGATCATGCTTGGCAACCTTCACATCCGGAAAGACAGCCGTGCCGACCTCCATATTGCTTTTGAATGCTTTAGGGCCGAAAGACGTCATCAGTTGCTCCCTGAACTGGGTCATTTGCTCATTCGATAATTGCGTTACCCCTTCAAACAATCCATTTGACAGGGCCCCGGTATTGCTTATCGTTAGCAATTTCCCCGTTTTGGACATTACTATCGAAAATGGTTTGTTGATCATGTTGCCCATAATAACCGAGAAGATATCATTTGGGTCCTTTTTGTCGGATTCAAAGTTTATAGTGCCGCCGGGCAGGCTCATTTGCATGCCTATACGGTCGTATCGCACCTGCATGGCATAGGCGGTATCCATAACAGCAGTTACCGTGAACGCCATTTTTGCCGTAATGGTGGAATTAACATTTTGAAACTGGCCACTGATGGTTTGGCTGACCGCCATATTGGTATTGGTGACCATATAATAGGTGTTACCTTTGGTTAGGTGCAGCGCCAGGGTTGATTTTTGTGCAAAGGAGTATATGCCCGTAAGCAACAGTATGCTAAGTGATATAAGTTTTTTCATGACAGGGGTAAGAAACCGTTTGAACGCCTAAGCCGTTGATTATTAATATATTTATACGAACAGGGTCCATTAGGGTTTCGCGTAAATTTCTATCTGACAACACGTTACGGGAAAAAAAGTTTCAACTGGTGTAAAGTATTTTTGTAAGGATTAAGATTAAGGTGGCGTTTAAATTGATACAATAAAAAAACAGCGATAAATTTTATTTATCGCTGTACATTTTTCAGGGAATGCCGGCTTAATGCTGAGCGGGAGCTTCCTTAGCCAGCATGGCTTCTTTTATCAGCTTAACCGGCGCGTTTCCGTAACTCAAAAACCGCTCATTGAAATCCTTCTGGTTATACTTATCACCCATTTTGCTCTTATAATCATCGCGCAGGTCTATGATCTCTTTGTAGCCGGTATAATAACTATCCAGTTGCACGCTCGATACGCTTACGCGCTTCCACTTGTTGTCTGCTTCTGCCTGCTGCTGAAAGGCCTCACGGGTGAGCATAGTTATAGCCTGTTGCCTGGAAAGATTAAGGCAATGCACACTGTAGTCCAATATCGTATTACATACCGAGCGCAGGTTCCATTTGTACCACATCAGCCACATTTCGGGCGAGTTATCGCCAAAACCGGCGTCCAGCATCATTTGTTCGCTATATACGGCCCATCCTTCCACCATAGCACCATTGCCGAAGATGGATTTGATCATACTGGGTGCTTTATTGGCGTATACCAATTGTACATAATGACCGGGTATGGCCTCGTGGATGCAGAGTATCTGTAAAATATAATCGTTATACTCCCGCAGGTAACTCTCAGAGCGGTCCGGCGACCACCCTGAAAGACTGCCTACATTAAAATACGAGTTCTGTCCGGCGTCGTATGGTCCCGGCGAACTCATTGATGCGCCCGCAACGCCCGCCATATAAGCCGGTTCTTTACGCACCATCAGCGGCTTGGTCGGGTCGAGCGTAAGCAGATCCTTCTGGGTTACAAACGCGGTAAGCTTTGGCAGCTCCTGTTCAATAGCGCTTTGGAACTCGCCTGGCTGTACGTGTTTTGACGATAATGTATCGATCATTTTGCCGATCAGTTCCAGCGTGTCGGCGGGCATAGGTGTTGTTCCGAAATACTTCGGCCATAGCTTAACGCTGATCTTCGCCATTTCGTGGTGTACGGCTTTTTTACGGTCGACAGCCGCGTTGTAGATCTGCTGCGCTGTTTTTGCCGATTGTATCTCGTATTTGAATTTATCTTCGTAAAGGTCCTTACCCAGCCTGAAACTGCGGGGCTTGTCATTTTTCAGGTTCTTTAGAAAATCGGCAAACCCTTTGATGGCATCAGCAGATAGTTTTGCCCGGTCGAGCATCAGTTTTTTGGTCGCCTCGGGGATATTTGTTTTTTTGAGCGAGTCGGCAAAGTCCGTTTCAAACACGCTTACACCACCAAGATGCTGATCTATGGCCAGTTCTGTAAGCTCGGTAACGGGGTTTTTTATCTGTTTTTCAGCCTCTTTGTAAAAGGCCGGGATGGCCGACATTTTTTCATAAAAACTGGTTAAACGTTTGGCAAGCGGGGCATAATGTTCGTTCAGGATATAGGCAAAAGTACCGATGACATTGTATGATGACGGGTCCCATTCGTAAGCTTTTAATTGCTGTTCGCGCCATACCATGTACTGCATCTGGTTTTGCATAATGGCGTAGTCCATTTTGTTCGACTCCAGGAAATTAGCGGCGTTATAGCGGCCAAGTGAATCCAGCTGGACTTTAGCAAATTTGATCAGCTTTTCCCGGTTCTTCTTATCAGGAACCAGCAATACACTGTCGTATTTATGATAACCGACGCTGGTAGCCCAGTCGGGATTCAGTTTCCAAAACTCGTCGAGAAAATGCTTTTCATAATCGTTGAAGGCGGCATCGTCTATACTACCCTGCAAAGGCCCGGTTGAGTCTTTTTTACATGCAATAAGGGTGGAGGTCAGCAGGAATAAGATCGTTATCTTTTTTATCACGTCGGATGGATTTTAACTTGGATGGATAAACTTAAAAACAATTTGCACAAAGGCAAAGTAAAATAGAGGAGTAAAATTATTAAACGAGCCTTTAACGGCTGCACATACTTATTCGTCCGTTTTTAAAAATACGGTGAAAACACGGGTTGACCGGGGAAAATAGAGGTCATAAATTAGGCACATTATCTGAACCTATGCTTTTGAATAATCCCGTTCACCGGGCAATTATATTTAAATCAATGCTTTATAAGCAATAAGATATTTTTTGGCCAAAATGAAGGAGCATGCACTTTGATAATACATGTGGCCTATTTACCGGGGCTTAGTGTCGGGAATATATTTTTAATTTACTATACTAAAATGAAAAATTTTAAGCGATTAAATCGCGATCAGATGAGAGTAATTAAGGGGGGCGTCACTACAGGCTCCTGTTCCGCGAGTTGTGGTGATAATAAGACTGTGACATGCACTGGAACCGATTGTTACGCCCAGGACGGAACTGGTTGCAACGCGGTAACTAGCGCCGGTACCGCTGATTCGCATAGTTGTGCAGATTTATAAACATTAATTTGGCGTTAACGGTAGGTAACCCTTGGCGCCAAATTGTAGGAAAACGTATTTATGAAAGAATATATATTGAGGAGCATAATACTTAGCGCTTTCATGCTTAAAAGCATTTGCTTATGTGCTCAACATATTGAAATCAGCCTGGAAAAGAAATTAGGACGAGTACCACAGTCTACTTCAAGTAAGCCTGTTTCAGATGAAGACTCAAGTGCTTTAAAGATTCCAAATAGTATTCATTTTAAATTTTACAATCGCTATTATACATACATCGCGCCTATTGAAGAGGTTTTTCGGAAGCACAAAGCTGGTGAATTAGATAGCGCCGAATTTATAAAAAGATTAAAACTATATACTCATTATAAAATAGATTCCAGCTTAATGGCGACTAATCTAAAGACATTTGGATCGTCTATTATACATTTCGTAGCTGGAATCGACGAAAACGATAACAAAATAATTCTGGCGGATGCAGATCAGAGCGGAGATATTTCAGAAAATGAAATTTTTAGATTTACCCAATCCGACATAGCCGAATTTATTAAAGATCAAACTTTTGATAAGGTCAGAAATGATATTGTGTTAAGGCAAAAATCCTTTGATTCGGAGAGAACCTTGTTCGTTCGGATTGTGCCACTTCCGCCTTTCAATAAATACCCCAATGAACAAAAAAAGCTCACTAGTTTTTACCTTCTCAGAAACGAAGATTGGGAAGGTTCATGTTCGATATTAGAAAGGAGATATAATCTTTTTTTTGAATCAAAACAGTTTAGTAATGAGATTCAGACACTCCAATTTAGGGTCGAAGATCGCGGTGTAATATCGAAAAAAATATATGGACTAAATGATGAATACAATAATGATGAGATTTCATTAATAGTCGATTCAGTAAGAAAACTAAATGATATAAAAATCAATGCTTTTATAACTTACCATTCTCCACCATTAAGACATAACGATACAACATTTTCAATGTTTTTGAGCAATGTAAAAACAAAAAAAATAGAATCATTGAAGCCCTTTCTCAACTCCAATAAGTATATTTTAGTTGATTATTGGGGAACATGGTGTAAGCCATGTATAGAAAAAATTCCTCATATAAAAGATATTCAGAGTAGATATAAGGAGAAATTAATAGTCATAAGCATTGCTTATGACTATCAGGAAGCAGCCGTGGACAGCTTTGATGAAAAAAATCAAATTAATTGGAGTAGTTATTTTATTGACCGAGGTAGTCCCGATGGCTTAGTTAAGGCATTGGACGTACAGTCTTACCCGACATATCGCTTGTACGACCAAACAGGCCGGCTGCTTTTTTCAGGTGATAGTGATGAAGACTTGGAAAAAATAACAAAAATAGTATCTAATTAAGAAAGTATTTGTTGACCAGCAATTAAGTAGCATTTACCTAAAAGACAAATGCAGCCTAAATATCGGGGCTTGGTTTCGATATAAATTGTTAATCTAATAGATAGAGTTATGGAAAAATTCGTTAAGCTTGACAGAAACGATATGCGCCGGATTGTCGGTAGAGTAGGGCAACCTGCAGACTGTACTGCAAGTTGTTCGGATGGTTCAAGCGTCACTTGTTCAGGGAGCAGTTGCGTGTCGGTGGATAATGAAGGTTGTTCGTCAAGTACAACAAACGCGGATGGATCAACTACGCATCAAGCGTTTTCTTGTGGGTAAAACAAGACACGATCAGTACCCTCCATACTATAGTATGGAGGGATTTGTTGGAATATGAATTACTTGTAAGAAAGCAACTCTGCTACCATGTCTTTTTCGTGTTACAAACAAGCCTAACGAATGGGTTCCTGCGCCAGTTGCCTACGATTAGTGAATAAAAATTGTGGCCGTGGCTTCAATCTCCATTGGTTGGGCGAGCTTTGCAACTTCAAACGCGAGTTTATATATCTGCTTGGCTCTAGTGACGCATCGTAAAAAAATTGGGCTCCGATAGCTTGGCGTAAAGCTGACTGCTGACTAATTAAATCAAACTGCTAACTAATCGAAAAATATAATGTATCGGTTGCTATTGATAATGGGATTATTTAGTTGTTTTTCTGCCGCTGCCCAAATTGATAGCGCCTTCCTCAGCCGCGCCACCGCAACCCTCACCCGCCAGCCCGCACAAGAAAAAATCTACCTGCACTTAGACAAACCCAACTACGCTTTCGGCGACACCATCTGGTACAAAGCCTATACCGTCATCGGTCAAAAGCACCAGTTATCGGCACTAAGCGGCGTCCTTTATGTCGAACTCATCAGCCCGAAAGACTCACTGGTAACGCGGCAAGCCCTGCCGCTGGCCTCCGGCGTCAGCTGGAGCGAAATACCGCTGGAACATAATTTGAAACAAGGCACCTACCGCCTGCGCGCCTACACCCGCTGGATGCAAAACAAGCCGGAATACATCGATGAGCAAAAGATCAGGATAGGCGGCATCGCCCCGCAAACGACTAACAAAGCAACCACAGAACAGCCCGATATCCAGTTCTTCCCCGAAGGCGGCGAATTGGTGAACGGCGTACGGTCAAGGGTAGCCGTCAAATGCACCGGGACAAACGGGCTTGGTGAAAACATCAAAGGAACCGTACAAGACAATACCGGTAATGTAGTAGCCGACTTTACCACCCAACACCTGGGCATGGGAACATTTGCACTCATACCAGAAGCCGGCAAAACCTATAAAGCCATTATCACCTTACCCGGCGAA
>NZ_DATJJC010000030.1:0-19975 GCF_035492695.1 Mucilaginibacter sp.
ACCTGGTTACATCGGTAACCGGCCCTTTTTCTATACACACATATTTGCAATAGGGATGGAAGTGGATACCGGCCAACGGGCGTAATGCCTGCAGGCGTATGAACGCACAGCCTGGGCCGAAGGCATTGCCCAAGTTATCTGAACCGGGATTAAACGGATTGGCGGATTTGTCTGAACTCGAATTAAACGAATTAAAGAATTTATTGAAATCATTGCTTCTGTTAATTCTTTAATTCCAGAAATCCGGGTTCAGACAAATCCGTGTTTAGAAAGAATTACAACCATCACGCCATCAACTTCTTCCCCTCAAAAAAACTTTCACACAACTACTTGAAAATCAAAAATAATGTTCGTACTTTTGCAGTCCCGAAATGCGGGATAAAATTATTAGACAAAAAAGCAAGAAATGCCTACTATTCAGCAATTAGTTAGAAAAGGTAGAGTAGCTCTGGTTGACAAGAGTAAGTCACCAGCGTTGGACAGCTGTCCACAGCGAAGAGGCGTATGCACACGCGTGTATACCACTACCCCTAAAAAACCAAACTCAGCAATGCGTAAAGTTGCCCGTGTGCGCTTAACCAACGGAAAAGAAGTAAACGCTTACATCCCGGGTGAAGGTCACAACTTACAGGAGCACTCTATCGTTTTGATCCGCGGTGGTCGTGTTAAAGACTTACCAGGTGTACGTTACCACATCATCCGTGGTGCACTGGATACATCAGGTGTAGCTGGCCGTAACCAACGCCGTTCAAAATATGGTACCAAACGTCCTAAACCAGGTCAGGTAGCAGCAGCGCCAACAAAAGGTAAAAAGAAATAATTAAGGAGGATAGAAAGCAATGAGAAAGTCAAAACCAAAAAAGAGAATTATCCTTCCTGATCCAAAGTTCAATGATACTTTGGTAACAAGGTTTGTAAATAACATGATGTATGACGGAAAGAAATCGACCGCATACGCTATATTTTACGATGCTGTTGAAATAGTTGAAAAGAAAACAAGCGAAAACGGCCTGGATACCTGGAAAAAAGCGCTGAACAATGTAATGCCTGCTGTTGAAGTAAAAAGCCGCCGCGTAGGTGGTGCAAACTTCCAGGTGCCTACAGAGGTTCGCCCTGAACGTAAAGTTGCTTTGGGTATGAAATGGCTGATCAGCTATGCCCGTCGTCGCGGCGAAAAAACCATGCACGAGAAACTGGCAGGCGAGATCATCTCGGCTTCAAAAGGCGAGGGTGCAGCAGTGAAAAAGAAGGAAGATACGCACAAGATGGCTGAAGCCAACAAGGCGTTTTCACACTTCAGGTTCTAATTATTGAATTATTGAATTACTTAATTATTGATTTGATAATATTATACTAATCATTAATCCGGTAATTGGCCAATTCTTTAATTCAATAAATCAATAACTCAATAATTGATATGTCAAGAGACTTAAAATACACAAGAAATATAGGTATTGCCGCTCACATTGATGCCGGTAAGACCACCACAACCGAGCGTATCCTTTACTATTCGGGCGTTAGCCATAAGATAGGCGAGGTGCACGAGGGTGCGGCTACCATGGACTGGATGGCGCAGGAGCAGGAGCGTGGTATCACCATTACGTCGGCTGCTACCACAGTTAACTGGAAATATCGCGGCCATACTTACCACATCAACATCATTGATACCCCGGGACACGTGGACTTTACCGTTGAGGTAAACCGTTCATTGCGTGTACTGGACGGTTTGGTGTTCCTGTTCTCGGCTGTTGACGGTGTTGAGCCGCAGTCGGAAACTAACTGGAGGCTTGCCAATAACTACAATGTTGCGCGTATCGGTTTCGTTAATAAAATGGACCGCAGCGGTGCAGACTTTTTAAATGTTGTAAAACAGGTAAAAAGTATGCTGGGCAGTAACGCTATTCCATTGCAGTTACCTATCGGCGCTGAAGAAAACTTCAAAGGCGTTGTCGACCTGATCAACTGGAAAGGTATCGTTTGGAATGAGCATGATAAAGGGATGACCTTTACCGAAGTGCCTATCCCTGCCGACATGATTGCGGAAGCTACCGAGTGGAGAGAGAAGTTACTGGAATCAGTAGCTGAATACGATGAAGGTTTGATGGAGAAATTCTTTGATGCTCCGGAAACCATTACCGAACGCGAGGTATTGGACGCTTTACGCCAGGCAGTGCTTGACGCTAAGATCGTTCCGATGGTATGCGGTTCGTCATTCAAAAACAAGGGTGTGCAAACCATGCTTGATTACGTGATGGAACTGTTGCCTTCGCCTTTGGATAACAAGGGTATTGTGGGCCACAACCCTGATACCGGCGAGGAAATTTTACGCCAGCCTTCAGAAAAAGAACCGTTTGCCGCTTTAGCATTTAAAATTGCAACCGATCCGTTTGTGGGCCGTTTGTGCTTTATCCGCGTATACTCAGGTAATTTGGAAGCAGGTTCGTATGTGTATAACATGCGTTCAGAAAATAAAGAGCGTATCAGCCGTATATTCCAGATGCACGCTAACAAGCAAAACCCTATCCCTAATGTAGGTGCAGGTGATATTGCTGCGGTAGTGGGCTTTAAGGATATTAAAACAGGTGATACCCTGTGCGACGAGAAACACCCGATCATTCTTGAGTCGATGAACTTCCCTGAGCCAGTTATCGGTTTAGCCATCGAGCCTAAGACTCAGGCCGACGTAGATAAGCTGGGCATGGCTTTAGGTAAACTATCTGAAGAAGATCCAACTTTCCGTGTGAATACAGATGAGGAAACCGGCCAAACCGTAATTTCGGGTATGGGCGAGCTTCACCTGGATATCATCATGGACCGTTTGAAACGCGAGTTTAAGGTTGAAGTTAACCAGGGCGCACCGCAGGTTGCTTATAAAGAAGCGATCACCGGTACTACAACACACCGTGAAACTTATAAGAAACAAACCGGTGGTCGTGGTAAATTTGCCGATATACAGGTTACTATTTCGCCGGCCGACGAAGGTGTAAGCGGATTACAGTTTGTGAACGAGATCAGCGGTGGTTCAATTCCCCGTGAGTTTATTCCATCTGTCGAAAAAGGCTTCAAAGCTGCTATGGATAATGGTGTATTAGCCGGTTACCCGCTGCAGAATATGAAGGTTCGTTTATTTGACGGATCGTTCCACGCAGTCGATTCGGATGCATTGTCTTTCGAAATTTGCGCACGCAGCTGCTATCGCGAAGCATTGCCGAAATGTAAGCCGGTATTGCTGGAGCCGATCATGAAGATCGAGATATTGACCCCTGAAGAAAACATGGGTGATGTTATCGGCGACATGAACCGCCGCCGCGGCCAGCTTTTGGGTATGGATTCGCGTGCAGGTGCGCAGGTAATTAAGGCAACTGTGCCACTTTCTGAAATGTTTGGTTATGTAACCCAGTTGCGTACCATCACTTCGGGCCGTGCAACTTCAACCATGGAATTTGATCACTACGCTGAGGCACCGCGTAACGTACAGGAAGAAGTTGTAGCCAAAGCAAAAGGTAAGAAAGCAGCAGCTAACGCATAATTAGAGATTAGTTGATTGGTGATTAGAGATTAGTTGCCAATCAGCTTTTATAAATAAACAACAGGTTACACCTAATAAATAGCTCTTAGGGTAATCACAATCAAAAACAAAATGAGCCAAAGGATCAGAATTAAATTAAAATCCTACGATTACAACCTGGTTGATAAATCAGCCGAAAAGATCGTAAAGACAGTTAAGCCTACGGGCGCTGTAGTTAGCGGACCGCTTCCGCTGCCAACTGAAAAGAAAGTGTTTACTGTATTGCGTTCGCCGCACGTAAACAAAAAGGCACGCGAGCAGTTCCAGCTTTGCTCTTACAAGAGGTTGCTGGATATCTACAGCTCGAACTCAAAAACTGTTGACGCTTTGATGAAGCTTGAATTGCCAAGCGGTGTTGAAGTCGAGATCAAGGTGTGATAGTACCGGAAGATCAGATATTGAAAAGCCATCCTGCGAAAGGGGTGGCTTTTTGGGTTTTAGATAAGTTGTGTATTTTTGAGTTATATGTAACCGTACTCTTGCCTTAATACAATTATGAAAACCTTGTCCCTAACCATTGTTGCGATACTTTTTATCACCAAAGTACATGCGCAATCAGCAAACGTCGATTCAGCGACAGTAGTCAACCTAAAACGTTTCTTTGCAAGAAATATCCGTTATCCCGCTATTGCACGGGAGAATGATCTTCAAGGAACTGTAGTGGTAACTTTCAAAATCGATAGTAACCAAAACATTTCCGATATAAAGATTATAAAATCTCTTAGTCCCGAATGTGATGCAGATGTTTTACGGGTGTTTTTGGCTTATCGTCAACCCCTGCCGCTGTCTCCGGCAGAATATACTGCCGGAATAACGTTTTTGATAGAAGGCGAAAATCGTAAAAACAAAATAGTTCCTTTTGATAAAAGTCTTTACCGGAATTTCTTATTTGAGGGGCGTATTATTATGGTTCGCGAAAATTGAGGCGTTGAAAGACTTCAATGTCAGTCGCATGGATAAACTGAATTAAAATACGAAATTGACTGTTAGATAGGATAACTCGTCCTGAGATCAAGGTGGGGTAGTACCGAAAGATCAAATATTTGAAAAGCCATTCGGAAACGGATGGCTTTTTTTGTGGTTTTAACTTCGTCCCATTGCCTGTGTCCTCACAGGCAATGTGTAAGGCGGTCTGTGGGGACACAGACCGCGGAGGATGAGGACAATAGACCGCGGAGTAAGCTTCGTCGCTTCGCTTCTCGCAATAACGTGCAGGGAGTGTTGCTTCGTCGTTTCTCCCGGCAATAACCGGGGGTAAATGTAAAATAAAAAGCATTTACTGCAACGTCTGCAAATCCCGGAGCGTCTTTTAGGGGTAATCATCAATAAGTTTCGGGGGATATGATCAAGAGTTACTTTAAAATAGCCTGGCGCAACTTGCTTAAGAGCAAGGTGTATTCGTCCATCAATGTTTTAGGACTGGCATTGGGCATGGCCGTGGCCATGCTTATTGGTTTCTGGATGTACGATGAGCTTACGTTCAATAGCTACCACGCCGATCACAAAAAGATAGCGCAGGTGATGATCACCCAAACCTTTAACAATGAGACCGGCACCGGTCAGGCTATGGCGATACCACTCGGCGCCGAATTGAAAAATAAATATGCGTCTGATTTTAAATACGTCACGCTTACCTCGTGGAATTTTGGTTTCATCCTGGGTTCGGGCGAGAAAAAACTGATCAAGATGGGCATGTGGGTACAGCCGGATTTTCCGAAAATGCTGGGCCTTCACATGCTCGACGGGAATATTAATGCGCTTACCGACCCATCGTCCATGATGCTGAGCCAAACCGTGGCAAAGGCCATCTTTGGCGATGCTGACCCTATGGGGAAAACTGTTCGCGTCAACAATAAGTACGATCTGAAGGTGGCAGGTATATTTGAGGATATCCCAAAAAATTCGAGCTTTAACCAGGCTTTCGTGCTAATGTCGTGGGATAAATATATGACTACGGAAAATTGGTTCAAGCGTGCCGCTACCCAGTGGGATAATCATAGCTTCCAGATATTTGTGGAGATGAACGATAAGGTGGATATGGCCGAAACTTCTGCGAAGATCGAGCTGATCACCCAAAAATATGTAAAGAAGGAAGAAGGCAACGAACACCTGCTGCTGCACCCCATGGATAAGTGGCGGCTGTACAGCGAATTCGAGAACGGAAAGATCAAAGGCGGGCGCATCCAATATATATGGTTGTTTGGTATTATCGGCGTATTTGTACTGATGCTGGCCTGTATCAATTTTATGAACCTGAGCACGGCGCGGTCCGAGAAGCGGGCTAAAGAAGTGGGTATCCGCAAGGCGATAGGTTCGATGAGGAAACAACTGGTAGCGCAGTTCCTCAGCGAATCGGTACTGATGGCCACCCTGGCGCTTATGTTTGCCATACTGGTGGTGCTGTTATCGCTGCCCGTATTTAATTCGATAGCTGATAAATCCATGTCGATACCCTGGGCCAACCCGGTGTTCTGGCTGATCGTTATCGTGTTCACCTTACTTACAGGTATTATCTCTGGCAGTTACCCTGCTTTTTACCTTTCGGGATTTAACCCGGTGAGGGTTCTTAAGGGTACATTTAAGGCGGGCAAACTGGCTGCTTTACCACGGCAAATACTGGTGGTGTTGCAGTTTTCCATATCTGTAACCATTATTATCGGCACCATCATCGTGTTTAAGCAGATACAGTATGCCAAAAACCGCCCGGTGGGTTATACACGGCAGGGATTGATCACTGTACCGATGAGTACACCCGACTTGTACGGACACTTTGATGCTATCCGCCATGACCTGCTCAATACCGGCGTAGTTGAAAATATGGCCGAATCATCCAGCCCTACCACGGATGTTTACAGCAACAGCATCGGTTATAGCTGGGAGGGGAAGGACCCATCAACCAACCCCCTTTTGGGTACTATAGCCGTAACGCATGATTTTGGCAAAACCATAGGCTGGCACATACGCCAGGGCCGCGATTTCTCAAGGGATTTTAAAAGCGATACTGCTGGCATGATATTAAACCAAAGCGCGCTGCAATTGATCGGCTTTAAGAACCCGATAGGCAAGATCATTCATTTCAATGACAGGAATTATACGGTGGTTGGAGTTGTCGATAATATGGTGATGCAGTCGCCATATATGCCGGTGCAGCCAACAATCTTTATGATGGATTATGGTTGGGCAAACCTGATCACGATCAAAATAAAACCAGGTGCAAAACTAACGGAGGCTTTAACTAAAATAGGCGGGGTGTTCAAGAAATATAACCCGGGCAGCCCGTTCGATTACCAGTTTACTGATGATGAGTATGCTAAAAAGTTTTCGGACGAGGAGCGTATTGGCAAACTGGCATCGATACTGGCGTTTATCGCGATATTTATTTCGTCGCTTGGTTTATTTGGCCTGGCCTCTTTTGTGGCAGAGCAACGTACCAAAGAAATAGGTGTCCGCAAAGTGCTTGGCGCTTCGGTATTCAACCTTTGGCGTATGCTGTCAAAGGATTTTGTGGTGCTGGTTATTATATCCTGTGCGTTAGCTACCCCGATTTCATGGTATTTCATGTATGGGTGGCTAAAGAATTATAAGTATCATACCGATATATCGCTATGGATATTCCTGGCAGCCTGCATAGGGGCGATGACGATCACCATACTTACGGTAAGCGCACAGGCTATTAAAGCTGCGCTAGCTAACCCCGTAAAGAGTTTACGCAGCGAGTGATAGGAGAATAGTTAATTGGTGATCAGTTAATCAGTGATCAGTTAACTGGTTGCTTTGCTCTATTTATCGCAGGTTTCGGCAACTGCATAAGGCAATCCAACGGCGCGGAAATTTTTGGCTGGTAATAATTACGGAATAGACAGCAGGCCAGGATATTTGAATATCATCCTCTGCCAAGAAGCTCATCAAGCTTATTGCGCTCGGTTTGCAGTTCGCGGGCAAGTTTCAGCTCTTTTTCGTGGGCCTTGGCTTTAAAAGTTTTATATTCCTCGTCTATCTCCTCGTACAGCTCGGTGCGGTACCTGGCTTCGTGCTTGTGTTTGGCGGTGGTGGCGATGACAATGATGAGCGCAACAGCCAGAACTGCAACTGTACCGAACATAACCAGGTTATAAGTAGATTTTGGCATCAGCATGCCGAATACACTGATAGCATCCGCCTTGGCGTTGGATTCGCTGAGAGATTGCTCCTTACCTGACAGGTTGGTTTTGAGGCTGTCGACCGACCTGCCTTGCGAGCTAAGCTTCGCCTGCGCATCTCTCAGCTGGCTTTTATTGGCTTTCAGCGTATCCATGGCATTTTTCCAAAGGGCCGCTAACAGGGGCTGTTGGTAATGGTATACTTTGGTAAGCAGGTATTGGTATTGACCGTTCAGGCTCTTATCATTCAGTTGCGAAGGGTCCATTTGTGCCTTTTGGGCCGAATCGGCAGCGGCGGACAGCTTTGGCAAGGTCGGCCTGCGATATACAGGCTTTACAGCGAGAGGCTTAGCGGCGCTTTTTTGCGGGGCCGTTTTCTTCACCGTATCCTGCAAAGCCGCTTGTGCAGCGAAAACACTAAAACATAATAATAAAACCAAAAAACCTTTAAAAAGATGCCTCACCATAGGGTATAAATTTAGTTTCGTAAGTTAATTATTAATTAATCGCACGCGCAAATTTTTTTCTAATACCTTTTATACTTCTCTTTCAGGATAAAAGATGTACTAATTTAAAGAAAAATCGATTTAAGTTCTAAACGGAATATTATCGTTGCGTTATAAAATACGCTTCGCATCGGTATATTAGCACAATGAATATCGGTGTAATAGGTTTGGGCGACATGGGGAAATTGTACGCCAAAGCGTTTGCTAAAGCCGGCTATGCTGTTTGCGGATGCGACCTTCCGGAGAACATGCACCGGCTGATGGATGAACTGGAGCCCTTCGGTATAAAAATTATAGAACATGGCAGCGATGTAGCGCGTTCGTGCGACCTGGTCATTTATTCGGTAGAGGCCGACCGGCTGGCCGACGTGGTTGCCGCTTACGGGCCATCCACTAAGTACGGGGCGATAGTGGCGGGGCAAACGTCTGTAAAACACCCGGAGATAGCCATTTTTGAGAAGCACCTGCCTGCCGACGCGCAGATCATCACTTTTCATGCCATGCACGGGCCGGGTTTTGAACCGAAAGGGCAGAAGCTGATATTGATAAGGCACCGGGCAGACGATGCGGCCTACAACAGAATGCTCGAACTGTTCACTGCCGTGGAAACCGATATTGTCGAGATCGCAGATTATCATGAACATGACAAGATAGTGGCCGATACGCAGGCTGTAACGCATGTCGGGTTCGAAAGCATGGGTACTGCCTGGAAAGAAGCAGGTTTTTTCCCCTGGGATAATGGCTCGTACATAGGCGGCATAGATAATGTTAAGATACTGACAACCCTGCGAATATTCAGCTATAAGGCGCACGTTTATGCCGGGCTGGCTATTTTGAACCCTTATGCCCGGCAGCAGGTGAAGCGTTATGCAGTATCGGAATCGGAATTGTTTAAGCTGATGATCAAAGAAGAAGAAAAGGCATTCCGCGACAGACTTTATCGTGCGAGGGATTTTGTGTTCCACGAAAGCCGGAAACCCATTATGCTAAATGATAAAGTAATGAAGGAGTTTTCGCTGGGGCAGAACGCAGAAACGCGAAAACCAAATTCGCACCTGAGCATATTGAGCATGGTGGATGCCTGGTACCACCTGGGTGTGAACCCATATGATAACCTGATCGGGCAAACGCCGCCTTTCCGCCTGAGGCTTGGTATTGCCGAATATCTGTTCAAAAACGAAGAGCTTTTGGAGGAGTCCATTGAGACAGCCTTATATGATAAAACCATCCGCGGCGATGATTTGGAGTTTCATTCTGCCGTGCGGGAATGGTCGGCCATCATTGGTTATGGCGATATGGAAGGCTATAAAAAACACTTCAACGACGTGCAGGCATTTTTTAAAGACAGGCTGGAAGATGGGAAAAGACAAAGTGCTGAGTTGATAAGAAGGTTGATGATGGAATAGTTGTCTGAACCGGAATTCATAGAATTCAAAAATTAACAGAATTATCAAGCAAATGAAAACGAAAGGCAAAGTCAAATCTAGACATACTGATACTACAGCTCATATTCTTTCAAGCGAAGCTAATAAAGAAAGATTACAGAATGTTGTTGATGAGATGAGCAAAGGAATATATCACAAGCGTAAACTGATTGAGAAATAATGGGGATTTTTGATCTCTTTAAAAGGAATAAAAAGACCATCAGAAATGAAAGGTCGTCATCGGAACAAGTCGCTTTCGCTGAGAGCGTTTTATTAATTATAAGTCCTACAATTGAAAAGTTTGGATTCAAAAGGGTCGAAAAGACAATAAAAGAATATTCTACAACGATTACTTTTCGCAAACGAGACCAATATATAAAAGTCGAAAATTCAAGCTATCCAACTGACTACCCGTATTATTACTTTATAGTTTTAGGCGAGGGTAGTAGTGATGATTTTTTTGAATATGATTGGAATTCTGTTTCGTTAGCCGCTTTAGCGAATATTGTCGACCCAACGTCGGACGAGATTTCTTACTGGTTTCCGCTAGGTGATTCAAAATTTGCCGAAACGATAAAAGAGAGTATCGAAAAAGCAAATCAGGATATATTGAAATACGGAGCCACATTTCTCGACGGTGATCTATCCATGTTTTATCAAGCAAGAAAAAAAGCAAATGAAGGCAGAGAGCCTTATAAAATTTCTAAAATGGACGAGAATGGCGCCTATCAGACTACCCTTGACCCCGAAAGCGCTGCACAAAAGAAAAAATATAGTTAGCCCTTATCTGTAATTCTAAAATCGGGTTTACTTCGCACTAAACAACGTCCACGGATAAGCCTTCATATCGCGCAGGTACTTGCCCTGCCATTTGTATTCGGGATGTTTGGCAAAGTAGGGAGCGGCTAAAAAGTCGGCGCCGCCAGGGTGGCCCATGTGCGCCCACATTTGCATTTTTTTAGCGAGGTCGCTGGTGGTTACCTTGCCTTGTACCGCACCCATAGGGTAATACGGTCCTTCGTTCCATTCGGGCACTCCCATGGGGTCTTCTTCTACGTGTCCGTCAATAACGCAGCGGTTCATGATCTGTTTATTGTCATAGGCGCTGTAAGTATCGCCCTCGATCAATTTCCCGGTCGAGTCGGTCAGTTTTCCTTTGTAGTCTACAGCTACCAGTTTCTCCATACGCAATTTACGTGCGTTCGGCGAACTCGCTTTATTATTCACATCAAACGTAGTTTCCTCTTTAATCAGTTTGGGATCGCTTGGGAAGTTAGAGCCGATGATAGCGGTGTCTTTCGATCTCCACACCCGGTAGTCTTTCAGGCCCAGTTCCAATTTGGCTACTTCGTTGGTCTTTGTATCGCCTATGAGCCAGTCGTTGGCGTAACCGCCGTTGTTGCCGGTGGTCATCATTTTTATCACATCGTCTATGCTATTGGCATATTGCACGGTGTGGCGCGCACGTACAAATTCAGGCGTTTTGGTGGAGTCGAAGCCTTTGAATTGCGTAATGGTGGTTTCGGTAACCATAATGCCGCTGCTGCTGATGGTGAAATCGTCGCCGCTATGGATAAAGCCAGGCGCGCAATCCATCAGGATATGGTTGCCTTTCTCCGGTTTTATATCCGCTATAACATTCCAGCGTTCGCCTATAATATAATCCGTCCAGTTATTATGGCCGATAACGATCTTGCCGTCTTTGGTATAGCTGCCGGTAGCGATGAACGCGCTGCAGTTGCCCGGCGCGCGGTTGTCGCCGCTGCCCGGTTTGGCCTTATTCATCTGAAGCGGTTCGTAGTACGATGTCAGTTCGATATTGCCATTTAGCACCACCAGGTCCAGCGAATCATATTTCAGCCCCTTTGCACGCAGCCCCTCGGCCATACCCACTAATTCCTTCTGATACTCTGTATCTATCTTATTCCACCAGTTGAACCTGCTAGCCGCTGCTCTGAAATATTGCCAGTTGCGGTTGGTAGTATGAGGCAGGTAAAATTGAAACGCCTTTATTAAGGTGTCAATTTCTTTAGCCACCAGATAGCCATGCTGATACCCGATATCATGCGGCGAACCTTCGAGGTGTACGTATATCCAGCCATTTTTGTCCTCGCGGCTCGAATTGGCTAAAGGATCATGGGCTTTTTTTGTACAGCTACAAAATACTGACAGGGTGATGAGCAGGGCTAAAGCAGGGGTAGTTGTTTTCATGTGCGCTAAATAATTGAGACGGATGAATTTAAGTATTTTTCTTCGAAATAATATGGGCCCTGTTACCCACCCCGTAGGCCATAGCCATATAATATTTTAATTCGGCCGAGATATCTTCGGCGTCATACAACCGGGCGTGGTGTACAAAAAAGCGGTTGGCCAGGTTGTCGATCTTGTAAAAGCAAAGCGTATGTTCGAAAGGTGCTGTCAGCACCAGGTGAATATCGATATAATTGGGGCCGATCTTATTAATGGAGCAGAAACGCATTTTGGTCAGCAATGCTACCCGCGTCTTTACCGGGTGCAGTTGGAATGGGCCGATCTGGCGGTACTCGGCAAGAAAAAGGTTAAATAGTCCGACGATTTCAGCCGGTTTGCCTTTCAGAAAATCATCAACGGTATAGCTTCCGCAGGAGTGCGATTGGTTTTTGTTGTAAAATTGATGTCCGCATTTGGGGCAGGTCCACATGAGGATGGAATGTTTTTATCCGAAGATAGCAAATGCGGCGGTTTTTAACGTGAGCGCGGACGCTCACAATGGTTTGCGTTCAAGTGGGGACACTTGAACGTGCTATAATTTTGTATGTTCCCGCGGGGTCTCTCTGCAAGAAGACCCCGCGGAGGCGAAAAGTGTGGACACTTGAACGAGCGGTAATTTTGTATTTTTTATATTTGCCCCAAAAACAAAGCACATGAAGTTTTTATCATTAGAACCTTTTATTCCTTCGGGAAGTAACTTCGACGGGTCGAAGCAATTTTTCCTGGAGCTGGGCTTTCATATCAATTGGGAGGTGGATGGGTATATCGGTTTTCAGCGCGATGAATGCCGGTTTATTTTGCAGCGTTTCGACAATGATGCATTTGCGCAGAATTTTATGCTTAGTGTGAAGGTTGACAACGTGGAAGAATTCAGAAAAGGTGTCCTTGATAAGCAGTTACCTAAAAAATACGGCATCCGCATAGGGGATATATCGCAACAGCCTTATGGTAGAGAAGTCAACATTATCGATATTGCCGGAGTTTGCTGGCATTTTGTTGAACAGTAAACCGGAGCGCTCATGGCCATCTGAATTCAAGTGTTGAAACCTGAACCGGCGATGCCATTAAACCACTCACCTCATGGATCAATACCCCTTCAAATCCCCCTCTCAAAAAAATCTTAAAAAATTTTAGCGCAACTATTTGAGAGTTAATCTAAAGTTTCTATCTTTGCCGTCCCTTTCGGGGGGATTAAAATGTCTTGAGCGAGGCCCTACTGCTTCGATGGACACAAAGAAAATATTAAAATGTCAGGAATTATTGGTAAAAAAGTAGGTATGACCAGCATTTTCGACGAGTCAGGGAAGAACATTCCTTGTACAGTAATCGAAGCTGGCCCCTGTGTAGTAACTCAGGTTCGTTCTGTTGAAACAGACGGCTACGCCGCAGTTCAGCTGGCGTATGGTGAGAAAAAAGAAAAAAACACCCCTGCTCCTTTAAAAGGTCATTTCCAGAAAGCCGGCACTACTCCTAAGCGCAGGCTGGTTGAATTCAAAACTTTCGAAGATCAAAAAAACTTAGGTGATACGATCACTGTAGAGATTTTTGCTGCCGGAGATTTTGTGGATGTGGCTGGTACCTCGAAGGGTAAAGGCTTTCAGGGTGTTGTAAAACGCCACGGTTTTGGCGGTGTGGGTATGCAAACACACGGTCAGCACAACCGTTTGCGTGCACCGGGTTCATTGGGCGCGTCGTCATGGCCGTCACGTGTATTCAAGGGCATGCGCATGGCTGGTCAAACCGGTAACGTTCGTGTAAAAGTTCAGAACCTCGAAGTTTTGAAGGTTTATCCAGAACAAAACCTGTTGGTAGTTAAAGGTTCCGTACCGGGAGCTAAGGGTTCATTCGTTATAGTGGATAAATAAAATGGAAGTTAAAGTATTAAATATCTCGGGTAAAGAGACAGGCGCCAAGGTGCAGCTGTCTGATGCAGTATTCGGCATCGAACCTAACGACCACGCTATTTATCTGGACGTGAAGCAATACCTTGCTAACCAGCGCCAGGGAACGCACAAATCAAAACAGCGTAACGAAATTGCAGGTTCGACCCGCAAATTATATAAACAAAAAGGTACAGGCGGCGCCCGTGCCGGCAGCGTAAAATCGCCATTGTTCAATGGTGGTGGCCGTATCTTCGGTCCGCAGCCGCGTGATTACAGCTTTAAGCTGAATAAAAAGCTTAAATCATTGGCCCGCAAATCGGCCCTGTCATACAAGGCAAAAGATAACAGCATTGTAGTATTGGAAGATTTCAATTTCGATTCGATCAAAACCAAAAACTACGTAAAGCTGGTAGCCGACCTGAAAGTTACTGATGTGAAAACATTATTGGTATTGGGCGCTGCAAATGAAAACGTTTATTTATCAAGCCGCAACCTGAAAAAGAGCAAAGTGATCACTGCCGATCAATTGAACACTTACGACGTGTTGAATGCAGGCACGCTTTTACTAACTACAGGTGCTGTTAAAACTTTGGAGGAAGCATTAGCTAAGTAATATGGAAATTTTAAAGAAACCCTTACTTACTGAAAAGGCAACCCAGCTTACTGAAAAGCTGAACCGTTATACCTTTAAAGTTGACCACAGGGCCAACAAGCTACAGATAAAGGGCGCGATAGAGAAAATGTACGGTGTTAACATTGTAGCGGTAAACACCAGCAAATACGTTGGAAAACTGAAAAGTCGCAACACAAAAGCAGGTATAGTTAGCGGTAGAGCTGCAACCTACAAAAAAGCGATAGTGACGTTGAAAGACGGTGAAGTGATAGACTTTTACAGCAATATATAACAGAGATGGCAGTTAAAAGATTTAAACCGGTTACCCCGGGTACCCGTTTCAGGGTAGACACCAGTACTTCGGATATTACAACAAACGTTCCTGAAAAGTCGTTGGTTGTAGCATCTAACAAGAAGTCGGGCGGACGTAACAACAGCGGTAAAATGACGATGCGCTATTTGGGCGGTGGTCATAAGAAAGCATACAGGCTGATCGATTTCAAACGCAACAAGTTTGATATCCCGGCTACCGTTGCTACAATTGAATATGACCCTAACCGTTCGGCACGTATTGCGTTGCTGCACTTTGCTGATGGCGAAAAAAGGTATATGATAGCTCCGGAAGGATTGCAGGTTGGCCAGACCGTAGTGTCGGGCGAAACAGCTGCACCTGAAGTTGGCAACACCTTGCCGTTGAAAAATATCCCGCTGGGTTCTATCATTCATAATATCGAACTGAACCCGGGCCAGGGCGGTACGATAGCACGCAGTGCAGGTACATACGCTCAGCTTTCGGCACGCGACGGCAAATATGCCATCATCAAGTTGCCTTCAGGCGAAACCCGTATGATATTATCGACTTGCCTGGCAACTATCGGTACTGTATCAAACGGCGAGAAAGCTAATGCAGTGCTTGGTAAAGCAGGCCGCAAACGCTGGCTGGGCCGTCGTCCACGAGTTCGTGGTGTAGCTATGAACCCGGTAGATCACCCTATGGGTGGTGGCGAAGGAAGGGCATCAGGTGGCCATCCGCGTTCACGCAAAGGTTTATTGGCTAAAGGCTTTAAAACCCGTGATAAAAAGAAAACATCTGATCGTTACATCATTGAAAGAAGGAAGAAATAATGGCTCGTTCAATTAAAAAAGGACCTTATATAGATCATAACCTTGAAAAAAAGGTAGTGACACTAAATGATTCGAATAAAAAATCAGTAGTAAAAACATGGTCACGTCGTTCCATGATCTCTCCTGATTTCGTTGGTCATACATTCGCGGTACACAACGGTAACAAGTTCATACCGGTGTATGTAACAGAAAACATGGTTGGACACAAGCTGGGAGAGTTTGCCCCAACCCGTACATTCCGTGGTCACGCAGAAAAGAAAAAATAACAGGCAATGGAAGCAACAACAAAAATTAAAAAGTCTGTACTGATTAAACAGCGCAAGGACGCCGCCAAAGAAATTAAAGGCGGAGCTTCTGTTGCTAAGTTACAGAACTGCCCTACATCGCCGCGCAAAATGCGTTTGGTGGTAGACCTGATCCGCGGCGAGAACGTTGAAAAGGCGCTTTACATATTGAAATATACCAATAAGGAAGCAGCTATACGCGTTGAAAAATTATTGCTGTCGGCCATCAAGAATTGGGAAGCGAAAAACGAAGGCGCACGTGTTGAAGACAGCGGTTTATATGTGAAGGAAGTATCGGTAGGCGGTGGCCGCCAGTTGAAAAGACTGCGCCCGGCACCACAGGGCCGCGGATACCGTATCCGTAAACGCTCGAACCATGTAACTCTTATTGTGGACAGTAAAAACGATAACAATTAATTTAAGATGGGACAAAAAGCACATCCAATAGGTAACAGGTTAGGTATCATCCGTGGTTGGGATTCTAACTGGTTCGGTGGCAACAACTACTCCGATAAATTAGTTGAAGACGAAAAGATCCGCAAATACATTGCTGCCCGTATCGCTAAAGGTGGTATATCTAAAGTGGTTATCGAGCGCACCCTGAAACGCATCACCGTAACTATACACACTGCCCGTCCGGGTATTGTAATAGGTAAAGGCGGCCAGGAAGTTGACAAGATCAAGGAAGAGTTGAAAAAACTGACTAAAAAGGACGTTCAGATCAACATTTTCGAAATAAAACGCCCTGAGCTTGATGCTCAGTTAGTTGCAGAAGGTATAGCAAAACAGTTGGAGGCACGTATCTCTTTCCGTCGCGCTATGAAAACCACTATCGCATCAACCATGAGAATGGGCGCTGAAGGTATCAAGGTAATGACATCGGGCCGTTTAGGCGGCGCTGAAATGGCACGTACCGAGCAATATAAAGAAGGAAGAATTCCTCTGCACACATTCCGTGCCGATATTGACTACGCTTTGGCCGAAGCTTTAACTACTTATGGTAAAATAGGTGTTAAAGTATGGATTTGCAAAGGTGAAGTTTACGGCAAACGCGATCTGTCTCCAAATATCGGTGCAGCAAGCGGCGTAGGCGGCAAAGGCGGACGCCCTGAAGGTTCGGCATCATTTGGCGGACGCAACGAAAGAGGCGGCGAGCGCGGTGGCGAACGCAGAAGCAATGACCGTCGCGGCGGAAACGACCGTGGTGGAGATCGCAGAGGCGGTGGCGCACCAGGTGGCCAGAATCGTGGTGGCGGCGGTAATCGTCCTGGTGGCGGTGGCCCAAATCGCGGAGGCGGTAATCGCCCGGGCGGACCAAGCGGAAGAAGATAATAACAGAATAGAATAATCAAAGTCGGGATAGACATCGTTTAGATATAAAAGCTTAAAAAAATGCTACAGCCAAAAAGAACGAAGTTCAGAAAAATGCAAAAAGGCAGAATGAAGGGGATGGCCACTCGTGGCGCTGAACTGGCATTCGGTTCTTTCGGTATAAAATCACTCGAGCCGGCCTGGATCACCAGCCGCCAGATCGAGGCTGCACGTATCGCTGTAACACGTTTTATGAAACGTGAAGGCCAGGTATGGATCAGGATATTCCCTGACAAGCCTGTAACCAAAAAACCAGCGGAAGTACGTATGGGTAAAGGTAAAGGTGCTCCGGAATACTGGGTAGCGGTAGTTCGCCCCGGAAGGATCATCTTCGAAGCGGAAGGTGTACCATTGGAAGTTGCTAAAGAGGCCCTGCGCCTTGCAGCACAGAAGTTACCGATACAAACCCGGTTTGTAACACGTAGAGATTACGTAGAGGCGTAAACAAGTTAGCAGTTTTGAGTTTGCAGTTATCAGTTTGATATGCGGGCTTGGAACTAAGAACTCAAAATAACTAATAAAGAAAATGAAGAACTCAGAAGTTTTAGAGCTATCAACTGAAGAATTGGTTGCAAGAATAAGCGAGGAAAGGAACAACCTTACCAAGCTGAAATTTGCCCATACAGTTTCGGCCATTGAGAATCCGACCCGTATTACGAAAGTGCGCAAGGATATTGCTCGTTTAAATACTGAATTAACAAAGCGCAAAGCGGCGTCAGCTTCCGAAAATAAATAATTTTTTAAGCTCGAAATGGAAAGAAATTTAAGAAAAACGCGTACCGGCCTGGTAGTAAGCAATAAGATGGAAAAATCTATTGTAGTTGCCGTTGAGCGTAAAGTAAAGCACCCGATCTATGGTAAGTTCGTGAAAAAGACTACCAAATTTATGGCTCATGACGAAGCTAATACCTGCGGTATTGGCGATACCGTATTGATTATGGAAACGCGACCATTGAGCAAAAACAAAAACTGGAGATTAGTTCAAATATTAGAAAGGGCTAAATAACGATGGTACAACAGGAATCAAGATTAAACGTAGCCGATAACAGTGGCGCTAAAGAAGTTTTAGTGATCCGCGTTTTGGGCGGTACCGGTAAAAGATATGCTTCTATTGGCGATAAGATAGTAGTTACCGTAAAAAGTGCTTTGCCATCTGGCAACATTAAAAAGGGTACGGTATCAAAAGCCGTAGTTGTAAGGACCAAGAAAGAGATACGCCGCAAAGATGGTTCTTATATCCGTTTCGACGACAACGCAGCAGTTTTGTTAAATAACCAGGACGAGCCGAGAGGCACCCGTATATTTGGCCCGGTTGCGAGAGAATTGCGCGAGAAGCAATTCATGAAAATTGTATCATTAGCACCGGAGGTATTGTAAAATGACAAAGAAACAAGAAGTAAAACCTGCAAAATTAAAGATCCGCAAGGGCGACCTGGTAGCGGTGATCGCAGGTGATTCAAAAGGATCGCAGGGCAAAGTCCTTGAGGTTATCATAGATAAAAACCGCGCTATAGTGGAAGGTGCAAACATGGTATCGAAACATACCAAGCCAAATGCAACCAGCCCTAATGGCGGTATAGTAAAAAAAGAAGCTGCTATCCATATTTCGAACCTGGCGCTGGTTGACCCTAAATCGGGCAAACCTACCCGCGTAGGCAGGATCAAAAATAAAGCAGGCAAACTGGTAAGGGTAGCAAAAAAATCAGGGGAGGAAATTAAGTAATGGCAACTGCAAAAACATACGTTCCGAGGTTAAAATCGAAATATAAGGAAGAGATACGCACCAACCTGAAAGACAAATTTCAGTACAAAAGCGTAATGCAGGTTCCTAAGCTGGAGAAAATTGCTATCAACCAGGGCGTTGGCGGTGCAACAACCGACAAAAAACTGATTGAGCAAACCATTACCGAACTGAGCACCATTACCGGACAGCAGGCGGTTTCGTCAAAATCGAAAAAGGATATCTCGAACTTCAAATTGCGTAAAGGTATGCCGGTTGGCGTGCGTGTAACTTTGCGCGATAACAATATGTACGAGTTTCTTGACCGTTTGATAGCCGTTGCATTGCCACGTATCCGTGACTTTAAAGGTATTAATGATAAAGGTTTCGACGGTCGTGGTAACTACACGCTGGGCATCACCGAGCAGATCATTTTCCCCGAGATCAATATCGATAAGATAAACAAGATACAGGGTATGGATATCACCTTTGTAACCTCGGCATCTAACGACGTGGAAGCACTGGAACTGCTTAAAGAATTTGGATTACCATTTAAAAATCAAAATAAGTAATGGCTAAAGAAGGTGTAAAGGCACGTGAGATCAAACGCGCCAAATTAGTAGCTAAATACGCTGAGAAAAGAGCGGCATTGAAAGCAGCCGGCGAATGGGAAGCATTAGACAAATTGCCTAAAGCATCGTCGCCGGTAAAACTGCACAACCGTTGCAAACTTACCGGCCGCCCGCGCGGTTATATGCGCCAGTTTGGTATTTCGCGTGTTACATTCCGCGAAATGGCCCTGGAAGGCAAGATACCGGGAGTGAAGAAAGCAAGCTGGTAATTGGTGAGTGGTGAATAGTCAATGGTGAATAGCCTTATTGACCATTCACTATTGACCATTGACAAAATGAGTACGAACCGATAGAAGGTCTACGGAAACCACTATCATAAAACAATAAAATGAATACAGATCCAATCGCAGATTATCTTACAAGAGTAAGGAATGCTATTAAAGCCAACCATAGGGTTGTTGAAATTCCTGCATCAAATCTGAAGAAGGAAATCACGAAAGTGCTTTTCGACAAAGGTTAC
>NZ_DATJJC010000031.1:0-85588 GCF_035492695.1 Mucilaginibacter sp.
TAAGGGAAGTAATGAGAAACGCCGAACAGGAAAAAAGCAATAGTCAAAAGCCGGAACAAACCACTTATTTAAAGCCCCAACCGGAAACACATTATTTGAAACAAGCCTTATCGGCGGGAACTGGCCTGTTAGGCGGTTTACTTGCGAATATGCCGGAGGAAGACGATACACCGGAGCGTAAAAGGAAAAAGAAAAATGAACATGAACAAAGCAGAGGAATATCAAGATGAAAGAGATAGATGAATTAAATAACAGAATGGACAGCAGTGAGGAAATCGTAGATAACCTCGTAAAAAATAGTGTAGAAATGGAAAAGCAGATGGCTAAAATCTCTGAAATCCATATTCCAGATTATTCAGTGGCGATGGATACCATAATTCGGGAGGTAAAGGGATTCAAACAAAATGATAGAGCAGATCAGCAATTGATTTTGCTTAAAACCCTTAACGAGAAGTTGGATAAGGCACCAAAGTCAGCTGTTAAGCAATTGCGAATTATTTTGTTTCCCGAAACTAATCAGGGACAATATTACAAAATTGTATTTGGCAGGCTTATTCCCTGCGGTTTATGTTTAGTCGCTATTACTTACTTATATTCTTTAGGTGGGAAAGCAATTGATGCCTACAGTCAACATAAACAAAGTCAACAATCAGCCCATTATCAAAGGGCTTGGATTTATTTAAAGCAGATAGCGAAAAGGAGAACTTTATCAGCTATGGATACAGCTTATACTAAAACAGCAGATAAATAAACCCTGATATAATTAATTGTTAAAAAATAAAGTCCCCTTTCACTCGCTGTTAGGGGACTTTAACCTAAACCTTATCACAATTGGACAAAAGAATTTGTCCTTTTAGATGGTGGCAATTTAATATTTTTTGGGGTTATTTCTTGTTATTTTCCTTTTAGCAGATCGTTCTTTTCTTTTTCAGCCTGTAATAGACGTTCAAGTAAAACTATCTTTTCATTATACAATTCGACAATTTTATCAATTGGATTAAACGATGGTTGGAAATTAATAGCGTTTAACGTCGAAGTATCTTGACTGGTAAAAGTATTTGAGATTATATTCAAAACAGCATCATCATTAAAGTTTTTGATAGCGTCTGCAGGTACACCCAAAATCTTAGAGATCTTTTCTAAGGCTTCGCCATCAACATCTGCACTCTGTTCGATTTTAGAAACAGCTTGTTGGCTTATACCTAATTCAGCAGCCAGGGTTTCTTGCTTCATGCCGCGCAGTTCTCTAATTTTGCTGATTTTTCTACCGATATGTAAGGTTGGTTCTGCCATAAGTCAAATGTATTGTTAAAATGTAAATGTACAAAACAACAGCTTTATTGTAAAGTACAATCGCTTATGGTTCGGTACGGCGATGTTACGCTATTCTTTTGTTTTGCCGGTTAATGGAGGCCGGTGTAAACAAAGTATTATGTACAATGGAACTTATGCCCCCTGGGAACATTATCCTAAAACACTTCGCCATTACGAAGTCGAAAATCCAATGTCTGTAGTAGTCGATTTTTTTAGTGCTGATTCAGTAAAAGGCCACGGCAAGCGATTAAAGGAATGGCGTTATTATGTAGTTAATGACGAGCATTACGATGAAAAACGACATGGCCCCGGCACATTGCTTTTTATATACGACCTTAATTTGAGGATTTTGGAAGCTATGTATCTGCTATTAGTCAATTACAAGAACTTCTCTTACCAGCGGAAACAGCTTACGGAGGAGCAATTGGAAGAAGAAAAGGAACAATGGGAATACTACCCTAAAAACCTTTCCCTGAAAGAACAGCTTGAACCCTATAAGGCAGTTAAGAAAGTCTTTAAGAAAATTAAGCCGCAGGAATATAGGGATCAGCTTCATGAGTGGTCACACGTAGCACTTTACAATAATGCAGATGTCGAGGCTTTATATGCAGGTGAGGTTATCACTGTTTATGAAAACTTAATTAAGCTGTATTCGGCAGCATGGCTAATCTGCCAACGGGAGGGCGGTCGCCCACAGCTAAAGCGAAGTAATATTGAAAGTAGCTTAACAGAAACATCCACCGAACCAATTGCGCTAAGAACCATAAACCCCCAACCAACGGCAGCCGAAAAGCTGGCACTGGAAGAAGTTAAAAATCTGATTGTAAAACGTTGTCCGCAGGTTCAAATGATTATTCATTTAGGAACACATCCCAAGCCGTTTACATTCTACCTGCTTATCCTGATAAGCGATGATGAAAAAACGCCCGAGCATGAAATCAGCAATAAGATTGAGGACAATTGCCAGTACCTTGCTCATGTACATGCCATAGTTCATAAGGCAAACAGCGCAAAAGAAGCCTTAAATATCGGTAGGCGCTTTTGGTCGACTGTTATGGATAAGGGATATATTTTATATCAGTCCCTCGAATTATTATTACCGGAGCATCAGGAAATAACTAAGGAGATATTATTAGAAAGGGCTAAATTCAATTGGGAAAGGTGGGGAAAACAGGGTAACGAGTTTTTAAGAGGCGCAGAATTATATAGAGCAGATAATAATTTCAGGCTTGCAGCATTTCTTTTGCACCAATCCGTTGAAAGCGTTCTTAAAGCTATTATTCAAGCCGTTATAGGCTACCGGGTACAGATGCATAATTTATCAAGGTTGCTAAGACTTACCTTGTTGTTTACCGATGAATTAAAAGAGGTTTTGGAGCTTAATACCACCGAGGGGGCACAATTATATCAATTGTTGCAAAACGCCTATTCACAATCACGATATAACAGTTCATTTGATCCTGATGGAGATTCAGTAAGAGTACTATCGAAGCAGGTAACAAAATTTAATAAGGTCGCAGAAAGAATTTACAAGCAATATATACAAGATATTAAGTGTTGACAGCCTCAGCAGTATTGGCAGGCGGGCATTCGTTCGCCTTGCCTTGCTTCTGAAAGCTATAGACCGTAAAGATGGTACCGCTAAGAACCCAAAAGTAGCATGTCGGGCGGTTGATTTTAATCGTCCGACTTTGCTGCTGAAAAGCAAAACGACACGTACAACCGTTGGAACCATGCAGCTACGGCAGGCGGCTTCATTGCACCTCGCGCTTTCGCGCCGGGTTTCATTGCGCCGTCAGCCTCAACGCCCCACAGCAAAACTGAAATTCGCTGCGCTCATAACAGATTTGCTTTTGGCCGCCCACTTAATAATAACATTCCTCATTCACCAGTACAGCGAAGATAGCCACCGCCGGGTAAAAAGTAAAGGCCATGCAGAGCGGGCCATTTTATTTTGTTTTTTAGCGGTGGCCCGGCCTTGACTATTTACCCGGCTACGCGCTTTTGGTTGCTCAACTGGTGAAAATGGAATGGTGTGTTCAATAAAAATATTGATGGGGTTGTATCTTATTTGTTTTGCTGATAAGCAATAATCGTAAATGATTAATAAAGCAGCCAATGGTTTTTCTATTCTTGCAACCAAATAATCAATATCAAAAGATTTTGCTACAAAATCATTGGGAACGCCGGAGCGTTTAATAATCACCTACTTTGAGTTCTTAAAAAAGATTTTAAAGGAACTGCCTTTTCCAACTTCGCTTTCCACCTCTATTTTACCACCTGATGCATTAACTATTTTTTTTATTAAATAAAGACCAATTCCAGAGCCCTCTTTATCGTTATTAAATCGCTGGTACATATCAAAAACATAATTGATTTTATCTTTACTGATCCCGATGCCATTATCGGTCACTGTTAATAAAGTATAAATATCTGACTTTTCAGTTTTAATCATGATTTCAGGTTTCCGTTCAGAAGAATGGAATTTAATCGAGTTAGTGATTAAGTTCAACATAATGCTTCTCAAATTCTTCTTAGCAAACCGCACCTCCTTTTCGCGGAAATCTGTCGTAAAGGTAGCGCTCGCCATCCTTACTTTTTCTGATATGGTTTCTCTTATTTCATTAAAAAGGACCGAGAAGTTTTCGTTTTGATTATCGTCGATCTGCTCTGATTCTATGCTACCCACCTTGCCCAGGTCATTAATAATCGATTTAAAATTAATAACGGATTTATTCATCATTGCAGATAATTTCATTACTTCCGGGTCTTTATTATCCATTTTATCATTAAGCATCGTTAACATCATTTCTATATTCAGTATGGGTGCTTTAAGGTCATGTGATGCACCAAAAACAAAATTATTAAGATCCTCATTAATCCTAAGCAAACTTTTATTGCGCTCATCCAGGCTTTTGTTGCTGATATCCAAATTCTTATTACTGACATCGAGCTCCTTTAATAGCTCTTTCAATTCGGTTATATCATAAAAACTGATGATTGCCCCATCTATTTGTTTATTACTTTTTTTAATATAGGGCATGGTCATTACCTGATAAGTGCGTCCTTCTGACGACTCTGCCTCCTTGGTTACCGTTTCCCCGTTAAGAATCACTTGTTTGATATCTTCTATCAGGCTTTCAAATTTTATATTAGTGGTAATGTTGCTCAGCGGTCGGCCAATGTCACTTTCCAGGACATTAATATGCTTGACCGCCCCAGGTGAATATTTTCTGAGTAACAGGTCATGATCGACGAATAACTGTCCATTGACATTGCTGCGGAAATAGTTGTTCAAATCATCGTTAGATTCCGTTAATTCGCCATTGGTGACAAGGTGCTCCTTATTAATAGTTTGCAATTCTTCATTTACCGATTGCAGTTCTTCGTTAGCACTCTGCATTTCTTCATTAGCAGATAACAATTCCTCATTGAAAGATTGCATATTTTCATTGGACGTATCTATTAGTTCATAAGCTAATTCCAGTTTATGTTTCGATTCGGCAAGTTCCTTTTCAAGAATGATAACATGCTCCCTTGTAAGCTGATCAATATCAGAGTCCTTGATCAGATTTTCATTCTTCGCTTTACTCTTTTTTTCTTTAAATAATATCAGTAATAATTTCTCATTTGGCTGACCCGTGTGAAAAGGGCATATTACCAAATTGACCGTCTTTGTCGAAGAACTATTTTTATTGACAAAATTAAGGTTGTTCAGAGTGACCTTTTGATTGAGTTGGAATGCTTTATGAACTGCGGCTTTAAACGTAATTGCTATGTTGTCAGGCATCAGCTCATTAAGATTGAAATTAAACATTTCATCCTTGAGATAAATCGAAGGGTCACCGAAAGTTTGAATAACCATTAAGTTTTCATCTGTACAAATTCCCCTTAAGCCGGATTCCTCCAAAGCAATAAAGTTCATTTTTTCAGCTATTGCTATTTGTGAAACAGGGGCTATGGGTTTTTTATTTATTTCAATAGTTGTTGTCTTTATCCCATCAATTACGCTTGAGGAGAAGGTTTCAAACTTTAAAGTACGTCCAATTTTATTACTTTTTAAAATATTCCATTTATTGTTAATCTCGCTAAAATCAGATTTCAAAATAACTAAGCTCTCACTCGGACCAAGGAATAGGTAACCATCTTTTTTTAATCCAAAGTGCAGCATAGCTAATACTTTCTTCTGCAAAGCAGCATTCATGTAAATCAACACATTGCGGCAACTTATCAGGTCGACATTACAATAGGGTGGATTTTTTGCTAAATCATGTTGTGCAAAAACGAGCATTTTCCTAACTTCAGGCTTCACTTTATAAGAAGCCCCATTTTGGGTGAAAAAGTGCCGTAGCCGCTCTTTGGATACCATTTTTTCTATCTTATCATCGTAGATGCCTTTAGACGCTATATCCAAAGCGGCTTTGTTGATATCGGTCGCAAATATTTTAACTTCTATGTCTTTTTTAACTTTATTGAGGTATTCCCTTATAAAAATTGCCAGGGAATATGCTTCTTCACCGGTTGCACAACCAGCAACCCATATTTTTAATATTTCACCTTTAATTTTATGATTTATAATATCGGGGATTACTTTTTTTTCGATGATCTTAAATGCGTCCGGGTCTCTAAAAAATGAAGTGACACTAATTAAAAAGTCTTTTGCCAGCGCTTCTATCTCTTTAGGGTTACTTTTTAGAAACTCGTAATATTTTTCAACCCGGCTAAAATTATGCTGAACCATTCGTCTTTTAATTCTGCGTAGAATGGTGGGTCTTTTATAGTCACTGAAATCCAGTGGAAGGTTTGCCTTAATTAAACCAATCATATCCGTCAATTTCTCCTCGTTGATTTCATGATCTTTATCATCAATCAGTAATTCAAGAACTCCATCATTAACGTAATCTTCAATTACTTTGGGCATGGCCTCAGGAGAAAGGACTCTGTCAGCATAACCCGTGGCAATAGCTGCCATTGGCATTTCGCTGTAATTAGCACTATCTGGGTCTTGTATAATTACAACGCCTCCCAATTCCTTGATCGCTGCAATACCTTTTGATCCATCGTTTCCTGTGCCTGATAATATTACGCCAATTGCCTTATTCCCCCTGTCTTTCGCCAATGAGGTAAAGAAGTGATCAATGGTCATATAAGGTTTTTGTTTATCCTTTTTATCAGATAAGAAAAGGGTGCCATTTTTAATGGTCATAAAATTAGCACTGGGAATAAGATATACCTTATTCGATTCTATTTTCATATTGTCACTAACCTCCATCACCTCCAGTTTACTGTGGCGGGCAAGTATTTGAGCCATCATGCTCTTATAATCATAAGCCAGGTGCTGAATCAGGATATATGATACCGCGTCAAGCGGAGTGTAATCAAAAAATGCGGATATTGCTTCTAACCCGCCGGCTGATGCGCCAATAGCAATAATGTATTGCTTATTGTCAATCTTTTTTTTCATAATCAGTAATCGATATTGGAATGATTTTATTAACTATTAGTTTTAGAGACTTACTGACTAAATAGTTATAGAGAGCAGGCGTTAAGTTTAAATAACATAGTTTATCGGGTTTTGTTATTAATTTTTGATTAAATTGCAGTTACATCAATGCTGCTAATTATTCAGAATAATTAGCATTGCTTAAATTGACAATGAGTTGATAACCTTAAGGTATCGCTGCTAATCGATAACTACAAAAAATAGAATGCTGCAAAGCGTTCTATCAGGCGATAAGTTTTATTTGGGATTGTTTGATTAACAAGTAAAGGCTAAACAGGCGTTCAGAAATTTTCCTTGGCTTGCGCTTGACTTTTTTTAACCGTCTCACGCATTTCGTTGCTTACATTGTGAAAATGGAATATGCTGTTCATTAAAATAATTTAGCAGTTAAAATTTATTTGTGTTCACAATATGCGACAAAACATACATAATTAATCAGGCTGCCAACTGTTTTGCTATTCTTGCAAGCAAATGGTCTATATCAAAAGGTTTTGCTACAAAATCATTTGGTGCGCCGGGTAAGTGCAACGATTCCGCGAGGTCATGGGTCCCGGAAATCAGAATAACGGGCAGAAAACAGGTCAAATGATTTTCTTTTATTTCTTTGCAGATTGAGCGGCCATCCAAACCAGCGAGAATTACATCCATTAATACCAGGTCAGGCTCAAAGTCTTTTATGTCATCAAATACAGTTTCACCGCATGATAACGTACGTACCTCATAACCATTATCTGTTAAGAGCAAAGAAAGGATTTCCAAAATGTCAGGATCGTCGTCAAGAATTAGTATTTTTTTGTTCATAAAATCAATGGCAGTTTCCGGCTTATAAGATGTTATTTTTGCGGCCAAAACTGTGCCAATAGTATTAAACAGCTGCAAATGAATCCGATTAAGGTAAGGGCAAGCTAAAGTAAAATGTTGAGCCTTTACCCATTTCACTCTCCACCCATACTTTACCATTATGCCGCTGGATAATTTCGGCAGACAAGTAAAGGCCGAGACCAAAACCGGAAATAGCCTGGGTAAAGACACTTTCTATCCGGTAGTATCGATCAAATAACTTTGCCTGATCTTCCGGCTTTATACCAATGCCTTCATCTTTTACACTTACCTGTATGTTGCCGTTTACCTCTTTGCAGGAAACTTCGATATTTTTACCTTTCGGTGAATACTTTACCGAATTACTTAGAAAGTTGTTGATCACCTGGCCAATCTTATCCCTATCTGCTTTAACAGATACCGGTGGGCATGACAGTACCACAATATTGTGGCTTGCGGTTATCAACATAACTTCTTCCACTATTTCATCCAATAAGGTATTCAACTCGAATGTCTGCTCATTCAAATAAATCTTTCCCGCCTCAAAGCTTGAAACATTTAAAAAACCGTTGATCATGGCGGTCATTTTCTTTACCTGGGTATGCGCCTTATCCAATTTAATCACATTAAAAGTGTTTTCTTCTTTTTTTGCCCTGGAAGTTAATAGCTGTATATATCCCTGGAGTGATGTTAGCGGCGTTTTCAATTCATGGCTGACCATTGCAATAAAGTCATTTTTCCGGATCTCATCCTGCTTATGCATCGTAATATCATGTACCACGCCTGTAAAATAAGTTGGCTTATCTTCCAAATCTTTGGAAAGGTCTCCATTGGCTCTTACCCAGCGAAGTTTTCCGTCGTGAAATCCCCGCAGTGGAAATTCCACATCACATTTGATACCCTGGCTGATATTAGCTTCGACAGCATCGGTCATTAAAGCTTGATATTTACTATCAATTTGTGCAATAGCCGCTTCATAGGTCATTTGTTCATCAGGATGAAATCCAAATATTTCCTTTAGCCGTTGGGATGGAACAAATTCACGGGTTTGGAGGTCTATAGACCACATGCCCATTGCGGCCGAGTCCATGGCTATACTCAGCATTTTATTGCTGATATTTAATTCCTGTTGTATTTTTTTTAATTCGCTGATGTCATTAAAGGTAATTATGGCGCCGGTATTTTTATGATCTGCCTGCTGCACATAAGGCATGGTCATGATCTGGTACCATTTGCCGTTATTGGTTTCAATTTCTTTGGTGATAACGCATCCTTCGGCAAGTACTTTTTTAACGTCCTCAATAATAGTTTCAAATTTGATATTAGTAGAAATGTTGCTGAGGGGCCTGCCGATATCCGTTTCCAATAAGTTGATCTGTTTTACCGTACCCGGCGAGAATTTCATTAATCGCAATTCATTATCAATAAATAACTGGCCGTTTATATTACTTCTGAAATAGTTATTCAAGTCATCATTAATTTCCAGTAGCTCTTTATTTTTTAGCTGGTAGTCAGCGTTAATGGTATGGAGCTCTTCGTTTACTGATTGCATTTCCTCATTAGTACTTTGCATTTCTTCATTAGCTGAAATCAGTTCCTCATTGAAAGATTGTAAATTTTCATTGGAGGCATCCAGCTTTTCATTGGAGAAATGAAGCTTGTCTTTTGATTCCTTTAATTCCTCTTCAAGATTAACAACGTATTGATCAAGGTATATTTTTTCATCATATACGATATCTTTTTGCAAGGCCGTAATTGATTTATCTTCACTGAAAGTTACCAATAATAAATTCTCTTCACCTTTAAATACCAAAGGGCTTACTGACAGGCTTACCTTAAAAATAACGCGCCCCTGCTTGATTTTTATTCCGTTTAGAACAACGTTTTCTTTTGTTTTTAAAGCCTTTTTGCTCAAGGTATTAAAAGCCACCGCAAGCGGTTTTGGTAGCAGCTCTGACAGGTTTGAATTGAAGTGTTTATGAAGTAAATACTTGGTGGTATCACCATAAGATTTTACCACCTGATTATTTTCATCAACACAAACTGCTAAGTAATCCAATTTTTTAGCCAGATTTTCGTGCATTGCTTCGGTCAATGAATATTTTGTATTTTTAGATACTTCTTCCTGCGAAAAGCGCGATGGCTTGCGTTTGTTATCCAAAAATTCGGGCATCGAAAAGGCATCAAAACTTACAGCCCTTTTTGTTTCCAGATTCTTATATATTTTCCATTTTTTATGTGCTACCTCCAGGTTTTTTATAATGGGCATCGGATTTTCACTGGAACCTAAAAATAAATAGCCGCCTTTTTTAAGCCCGAAGAGCAACATGGCAAATATTTTCTTTTGTAAAACAGGGGCCATATAAATCAGTAGGTTACGACAACTGATCAGGTGCATATTACAGTAGGGCGGGTTTTTCACCAAGTCATGCTGTGCAAAGATCAGCATCTTTCGTATGACCGGCTTTACCCTGTAATTGTCCCCCTCTTTTAAGAAATACTTTTCCAATAGGTCAGCGGGTACATTTTTTGAAATGCTCTTATTATAAACGGCCTTGCCTGCGTGTACTAAAGCACCGCTATCAATATCAGTAGCAAAAATCTTTACTACCGTATCTGCTAATCTCCCTGTTAACTGCTCGGCTATCAATATGGCTATGGAATACGCTTCTTCACCTGTCGCACAGCCAGCTACCCAAACTTTCAGCTCCTCAACGGGGGTTAACTTTTCGAGAATATCGGGAATAACGTTGCTTTTTATAAAATCAAACGCTTCTTTGTCCCTGAAAAATGAAGTAACACTGATCAGAAATTCTTTGGCAAGTGCCTCTACCTCTTTCGGAGTAACTTTCAAAAAGTCAAGATAATTTTCCAGCGTTGTAAAATTCCCAAAGGAAGCCCTTCTTTTGGTCCTTCGTAATATCGTGGGTAATTTATAATCTGTAAAATCAAGCGGTGATCCTTCTTTGATCAGGTCAATAATTGCCGCGAGGTTCTTTTCATCATCCGCCTGATCAATGGTTAAATTTCCTTCGTTTTTTATATAATCTTCTATTGCATCGGGCATTGCCATAGGTTCCATGATAAAATCTACCAAGCCGGTAGCGATAGCATGGGAAGGCATGCTACCAAACTCAGAAGTTTCAGGATCACGGACCATTACCATGCCACCAGCCTGCTTAATTGACTTAATGCCTTCAGTGCCATCCGAACCCAAACCCGATAGAATAATGCCAATGGCCTTTTTGCCGTAATCTTCTGCCAATGAATTAAAGAAGGTATTGATCGTTAAATGTGGGCTTTTAGTTTTTTCCTTGTCTGTTAAATACAACTTATTGTCCTGAATGGTCATGAACTTATCACTTGGGATAAGATACACCTGGTTACATTGAACTGTGATACCGTCTTCGGCTTGTTCAACAACAAGTTTACTGTGCTTGGCCAGTAATTCAACCATCCTGCTCTTAAAATCGGAAGACAAATGTTGCACAATAATATAGGATACACCATCTAAAGGCGTATGGTCAAAAAAAGAATTGATCTCTTCCATGCCGCCCGCAGAGGCGCCGATCGCAATAATATGGTGGGGATCAACTTTCAACATGGCAGGAATTAAAAGAGCAGAATTAGAATTTTTTAAAATTCTTGGAGGAAGTGAAACCAAAATTACAACTATATTTTTGAAAATGAGCATTTTATTGATGTTTTACCGGGTATTTACTATATAAGTGAAGTAATACTATCAGTTGAGACAAAACTATTTTTTATCTGAATAGTTGTATCTAAACATCATTACGCAAGTTCATGGATTTAAACGCTCATGCAAAGTCTGTGATTGAAACGACGACTTGCCCGCAACATAATCAAAGACCTTTATTAAAAATAGTCGATAGTCAAATTCAAATCGAGTGCTGTTGCGGTGATTTTAAAGTTATTTGTTTAAGAAGAATACTTAACCTATTAATTGACCATAAAAACAAGACGCTTAAGCTAGTATATCGAAATTATGAATAAACATTCCATCACGATAAATAACAAGCGTTCGCATAAGCCCATTGTTAAATCTCAGAAAATCATTGATAGATATTTCTATATTTTGTATCTTTATAACATAGGATTTGCAATTAATCTATGTCAAAAAAGTGGTGAGTAATTCGGTGAGTAAGAATTAAGGCCCACATAACATATTGAATACCAGGCCATTTTTGGGAACCATACAAATCCCTCCGGCTCCACGAAAATCACTTACCGTAAGTTGAACGTATGTTTGGCTTACGGTTTTTTGTTTATAAACTACACATAAAATTATATTTGTATCATCATAAATCTTGCATGAACCTATATGAGTTACGATTTATTTTTCTATAAACAAAAAGGCAAAGAAGTTTCAACTGTTACAATTTCTCAATATTTGTCAAATAATTTAGTACCTGTAAATGAAAACGGAACGCAATGGTTTTTTGAAAACAAAGACACAGAGGTGTATTTTTCATTCGACTATAACGAACCCGATAACGATTATCAATTTAAAGAAGATATTGAGCCTATTGATGATTTCGATGATACAAATTTTTCATTCAACATAAATTTCATGAGGCCAAGTTTTTTCGGAAAGGAAGCTTTCATGTTTGTAGAGCAATTTTGTGAAGATTTAAATCTCTTCGTTTTAAATCCCCAATCTGACTCTGAAAATCCTTACAAACCAAATAAGCAAGAGCAATTTGATATTTGGAATAAGACAAACTTATGGGCAAGCAAAGATCATTTTAACGAAGTACAAACTTGCTACTTGAGTGAAAGCGAATGTATCAAAGTTTGGGAATACAACTTAAACCGGCATAAATTGCAACAAAAACTTGGGAATGGTTATTTTGTTCCAAAGATCTTCTTTTTTAAAATCAAACAAAATAATGAACCAATTACGTTAACTACCTGGACTGAACACATTCCTATCGTTTTGCCAACCACGGATTATATTTTATTGGTCAGACAATACAAGAGACTTTTCCGAACTGTTAAGGACACTATTTTAGTTTCACGGGAAAAGCTTTTAAATGACCTTGGGGACTACTTTGACGAATACGATTTTCCTAACTGTAAAATAATACATCAAAACAAAGCCGATCAGGTCAAAAATAAATTCAATTCAATTAAACCAGAAAAGGAACTTGGCGAATTTGCGGAAAGGTTAGCGATGGAACATTTATTTAATGCAAAACCTGAATAAAATATTAATTATCCATAGTGACTTCATTTGCTGATTTTTCCATCACCTCAACCGCGTCAAGCAAATATTTAATTTGCAACACGAAATTGTCGTTTAAGGCTAATAGAGTGGGATTGGGTTCTAACTCAGTCCCTCCGGCTCCACATTAAATTGAACTTGTGTTTTTGAGAGCCCGCTAAGAGGGTTCGAACTTTCTCTTGAGCTGGCCGTGCCTGGACGGCGGGTGCGAAAACTCCCTCCGGCTCCACAAAACAATGAAACCCAGCCTTTGGCCGGGTTTCATTGTTTTGGCTCAGGCGTAAACGCTTGAACGAGCGGGAAGTTAATCCCCCTCCCCCCTCCTTTATGGTTAACATGGTTAACACATTTTTACCCTTTTTTAACATAAAATACTTAATATCAATTAGTTAATAAAATAACGCGTTAACCCTGCACGCCATTGCTTTTACTAAATATATTAGTATATATAAAATATATTGCTTATATTTACAGTCAACAATCGGCAATTCCGCGCCCGAAAACGCCGCCTCTCCGTTTACTTTTATTAACACCATTCAATAAAATAGCAACAACGGACCATGCTTTTTTTAAAATTTACATTCATCATAAAAACCTGAACAAATCATCATGACAAACCTTCCAGCTACAAAAATCGAACACCTGCTTTCGCTCGAAAAGATCACCGCCACCGACGTTGAACACCTAAACCAGGCCGAACGCCAGCAACTCTCAGAAACCGCCACCCAGACCCTCGCGCAGTTAACAGGCGCCGAACGCGACAATTTTTTGAATAAGATCGACCTCATCATTCCCGCAAGTACCAAAAACGACATTTGGGAATACAACCACTCGCTCATCAACGCCGCCGTCTCCCGTTATATGGGCCAAAACGGGGTAATGCCCGATAAAAGCTCCATTGCCCGCGAAACCGGCCTCAGCCGGCAAACCGTAGCCAAACATTTTGCGGCCTATCAAAAGCACCCCGGCCACACCGCGCAAATGGAACAATTTAAATTGATGGCCCCCAATGTGCTCGCCCATGTTTTTAAGCACGCTCTCAACGGCGACATGCGCGCCGCCAAACTTTACCTCCAAATGGTGGGCACTGCCGATAAACAGCCCGCCGTCATCGCCGAGCAGAACAACTACATACAGGTAAACAACACCATCCTGAGCCAGGAAAACCTGGCCCAACTAAGCGCCGAGCAGTTGAACCAGATAGAGAATATTATCAGGAAAAACGGATAATCAGATTAAAAAAAGGCTGTCATACTGAGGCCCTCGAAGTATGGTGGGCGGACCTTGACGGATTAACAAGGCCGGGTGGTTTTGGGCGTTCCCCGCTCGGGCTGTCACACTGAGGCTCTCCAAGCGGGTCAGGCTTTCCGTTACAAGTCCTCGCCGCTTACCAGCGGTTGCGGGCTTTTCACTCCAATCCTTAACGCGAAATATTCGGCGCTTTTCGAAGTCTCTGACTTCGAATGAATATGCTTATATTCTTCAGACTACTTACATAAAAGTCCGAAGTTGCAAACTTTGGACAGCGGGGAGGTTAACCACGGGTATTTTTGAATACTAACCGACTCTATCAAATACGGTCTTCCACGAACGCTCGCTGCCGATCAAGCTCGATTTTGCACTGGTCTGCACAGAAATAGACCGGCCATCATTACTCAACTTCCAAACCTCTGTTACGTAAACAAATGCTTGTTTTTGACCAGCCATCGTCAGGCGCACAGTTGAGCTAACAGTCATCGTTTGTCCATCAGCCGACAACTTTACGGTAAACGTCTTTCCCCTTCCCGGGCCATAGTCAATTTTGCCTGCTTTGCCGTCGAAGGCCATTTTCTCCTGGCTGGTAACAGGAGCTGCACCCGGAAACGAGCTTGACACCTCTACGGTCAGAAAATTTACCTGCTCTGCTATTTTCATCGTTTTAGCCAGCATACGGTCACCCGAATTATAGCAGCAAACAACATTTCCACCCATAGCTATCGACTCTTTGGCTCTCCATTCGCCGGAAAAGCTAGTGCGATGAGTGCCATTTTTTTGCTGAACCTGTACAAGAAAATAAATTAGTCCGACCATGATGACAGCCAGACCGTACAAAACATTTCTTTTATTTTTCATATCTCATCAAAATTGATTCAGCAAATCTACCCTGACATCCTCTAGCCTGAAGAATTTGTATTGTAAATTAAAATGTAAAATTTGTAAATAAAATCTTGACACATAAAAGCGGCGCTGTTCGAAGCCTCTGACTTCGAACAGGTATGCCTGTAGTCTTCAGACTACTTATATAAAAGTCCGAAGTTGCAAACTTCGGACAGCGGGGGATTTATAATAACAATAATCGCCTAACCTAATTTGCTCGAGTAATGTATTTATTCAGTTTTACTTAAAGCCCTATTCACATCTTCCATTGAATATTTATCCAACTTAATTTGTTTCTTTAACGGTTCAAAGACAGGATCCGGATATTTAGTTATAGCTATCAATAAATCTGCTCCTAAAGTTTTGTATCTAAATTCATCCTTGGTTTGGATTGTCTTTTTAAAAAAATCCAATGTTTGAGGTTCTTTAGGATATTGAGCTAATGCTTGATAAAGGATTTCCCATTTCTGATAATCGTACAGTTTCTCCTTCCATTCACGCTCAAAAATATTGGTTATTATCGGATAGAAACTATTATCAGGAATTAGCATCGCGGAGCGAATAGCATAGTCTTCGGATTGAAGGTCATTAAATGCAGCTCTTATTATGCTAACATCATTAACCCTCTCATACTTTGCTAAAGCCCATATAGCAACAGGCATTTTCTCATTTATTGCAATTTCTCTAATTCGATTATAATATTGGGCTTGGGGCTTCAAGTCATAGAGTAAATTGTACTTAGCAGATAAAATTATGTGTTTATCGAAAAGCAAGATACTATCTATCATAGACTTTTGTCTTAACGACAGTTTATAGCCAACGTCTGTTGAATTGTGTGGTGTGACTGCGTTTAAAAAATAATCACCTGCCATCTCTTCAGAAATTATGCAACCAAAAAAAGTAGATACTTTGGCTGTATCGTGTAAATGAGATAAAAGTAACGTAAAAGCATAAGTATCTTTTCTCGCCGTTAGAGCATCATAGGCATAGCATCTGACAACAGAGTTTTTATGGTGCGTAAGTTCCCTCAATTCTGCTAACGACGCTACTTTGTTTAATTTTTCGTAACGGTTCCATTGCCCAGTCCTAACACCAGCAAAACCTACTCCGGAACTGGTTAATTGATTGTATTTGGCTATGCTATCGACTATGGTTTGGATTGCAGGTCTGATTTTTACCGGCTCAATCCTTTTAGGTGAATTAATTTGATCACATGATATAAAAAGACACATCAATCCGATAAATGCGCTTAAAAACAAAAAAGAGCCTTTCAAATTGAATCGTAACATTTCAAGGATCGGTTTAGTGTTCATAGGACATAAAGTTAGCGGATTACTTTAAAATAATGAATCTTTATGGCATCTGGATTTTTCCATTGCATCCCCCCACTCGTTTAAGAGTTCAGCGCAGCGGCTCTTAAATGAACAAGTAAATGCAGCACTCCGTGCGGTTCCCCTGCACAAACATTATTCAAACCAACAACACCACCGGCAGTAAGCCATTCTCCTGCCTATAATAATCAATGGCGCTACTATATTTATAATCAGCAGGTTTCCAAACCAACCCGGCTTTAACCGGGTTATTATGAAGATAATCCAGACGCTGATCCATCATTTCCTTAGTTCTTAACTCGACAGGGTTGATTATCTTGTCGCCAAAACTGATTCTCGTTATTATTAATGTTTTTTGCAGCCGCACTTTTAAACAACCACAACATCCAATGTTTTCGGCTTTCTCTCTGGTTGTCTTTTATAGCCTTAATCAGCATACGGCTCGTAAATTTCTTTACATCACGTATAATGCCGCTAAGTTCGTTCCCTTGCCTTGCGGATATGATCAAGTGAACATGGTTTGGCATAACCACCCAGGCATAAACAATTAGCCCTTTATTTTCAATACTATACCGAAGGCTGTCCACCAATATCTGTTTGTAATCTTCACGACTAAAAACATCTATCCATTCTACAACCGAAAATGTGACGAAGTGGGGCCATTCGTTATCCCCAAAACGATATCTTGTTGCCATCGTGGCCGAAAGATAATCAATCACCAATTAATATATGCTTCATTAGCCGCACGGAGTGCTCGTTTTAATTCGTTGATTTAAGAGCGCTGCGCTGAACTCTTAAACCAGAGAGGCAAATGCTTCTCGCGCCCATACAGCAAAACTCCGCTTTATTTTCATTTTCCTTAAAATGTTTTTCAACCCCGCCCGTCTATATCAATATGGAAAGACATGACTACCCGCAGAACAGGAATTTTAAATTCCTTCCTGCTTTCACTGATGCCGATAAACAGCTGCTGATGCTGTACCATGATATATGCGATTACTTTGGATGGTCGGCAGACCAGGATGAGCTGGCGGCCCCAAACCCGGGCGATTCGTCCAACCAACTGGACTATTTACTGGCTATTTCGGGCTAAGTACTTTTACCTTGCGGTGGCACACACGCAACAAAGACTAAACCTTTATTCCCTACCTTTGCCCCACCATGAAAAAGATCGGATTTCTATCATTCGGGCATTGGTCAAACCACCCCTCCTATAAAACCCGTACCGCAGCCGATACCCTGCTTCAGTCTATCGACCTGGCCGTTGCCGCCGAGCAGATAGGCTTGGATGGCGCTTATTTCCGCGTGCACCATTTTGCGGCGCAGCTAGCCTCGCCGTTCCCATTGCTGTCGGCCATTGGCGCCAAAACCAGCAAAATAGAGATAGGCACAGGCGTTATTGATATGCGTTACGAGAACCCGATGTATATGGTGGAAGATGCCGGCGCTGCCGACCTGATCTCGGGCGGGCGCCTGCAACTGGGTATAAGCCGCGGGTCGCCGGAGCAGGTGATAGACGGCTGGCGACACTTTGGTTACGAGCCCTTGCCCGGCGAAACCGATGCCGATATGGGGCGCCGGAAAGCGATGGAATTTTTGGATAAACTCAGCGGCGAGGGTTTTGCCGACCCTAACCCCTACCCCATGTTCCCTAATCCGCCGGGCCTGTTACGTTTAGAGCCGCATTCGGAAGGCCTGCGCGAACGTATCTGGTGGGGAGCCGCATCCAATGCCACAGCAGTTTGGGCAGCCGAAAATGCGATGAACCTGCAAAGTTCGACCCTGAAGTTTGACGAAAGCGGCAAGCCTTTCCATATTCAGCAAGCCGAACAGATAAGGCTGTACAAAGAAGCATGGAAAAAAGCAGGCCACCAGCGCGAACCGCGGGTTTCGGTGAGCCGTTCCATCTTCGCACTGGTAACCGATTTGGACCGGGCTTACTTCGGCCAGGCCAAAGGCGCCGATAGTTTCGGCTATATCGAGCCCAACAAACGCGCCGTCTTCGGCAAAAGTTATGCTGCAGAACCCGATCAGCTCATCAAAGAATTAGCCGGCGACGAAGCTATACAGGAAGCCGACACCCTGCTGCTCACCATACCCAACACCCTCGGTGTTGATTACAATGTGCATGTGCTGTCGTCCCTATTGCAACATGTGGCCCCGGCACTGGGCTGGCGTTAGGTTGATGCTGTTTTTTGAGTAGACCGCAAAAAAAAAGCCCTCGGAGAATGACCCCGAGAACTTAGAAATAGAAATAAACTTAGTCTTGCGACATCGTAAAAACACGAGAAATTTCGATAAGTTGCCTTGCTGCTGTCCTTAACTCTTTCGAGCGCTATACGTTCTCACGCTTCGCGTAAACCCCAACCAAACTATATACCAAATCAAACAGTATAAAGATAAGTTTTTTTTAAATTATCAAGAAATTTAAACATCAAAAATTCTGCTCTGATTGACCCTGTAATAATAGGAAAGGCAACCGTCTCCAATTACTGTGGCACCATCGTGAAGTAATACAAATGTGCCCCCCCTTGGAACACCAGCCATATACTCAAGGCCGGCAAGATCCTTGAGCACAACTATTTTTTTCACATTAGGATCGGTGACTTCGACAAGCGCATCGTTATACCCCTTAACTAATGCTAATACCTTGTCTTTATTAACAGCGGTAGTATATTTGGTTATCACATTCGGATCGGACAGTGGGTTGGTAGCAGTGGCAGTAGCAGCAGCCGGTTTAGCAAAACCCGGCGCCTTGGCGTTGCCGGCGTTGTAAAACACATGTGAATAGGCATTCAGATTATCGACAATACCCTTTATCTTGTCCGGCTGACGGTAACTGGTTTCTAAATTGTTAGCCACCAATTTTTTAAAGGGGTCAAAAGTATACGTCGTTTTAGGCTGATTTGGGTCTGCCATTGCTGCCTTTAACGCCTTTAAACTATCGTTTAAAAAAACAGAGAAATCGTTATACCAGTTGTTCCATGTAGTAGGCCCCTTATAGTTCACGTTGCAGTCAATCAATTGAATTGGCAGGTCATCGGCTGCTATCATTTGATTTAACGCAGAAATAACGGCGTCCTTTTGAAGGCCAAGGTGGCCCTCTATCCTGAAAAAGCCCTGGTTTGTCCAATCGGCCATAGAAAGCTTCGCCACCATATTAGGATTGGTATTTCTTGTTGGGATTTGTGCGTCGTAATAACAAAAAATATTCTGAAGGTCTGCACTTTGGGGGTTCCAATTGGCTAAAATTGGATTATTGGCGACCAGCACATCGTAATAATAAGGAATAGCCCGGTGAGCAAGCAACGAGTCGCCTGCAACAGACGGAATAGCGATCACTTTATTAATTTTTGCAGCCTGCGTTTTAATAAGGTCCTGCGTTACAAAATTATTTACCAGCGAAACGGCACGCATAAATAATTGCTTAAGGCGGTTCCTGTCAAAGGTAAATGCCGGCTGATCGCCTGCGGGTAAAAAATAATAACGCCACTTATCAACGCTGCCTTGCTTTAGGCCGCCAAGCACTATAACACCCTCGATCCTCACCTGCGGATAGATCGGGTATTTTTTTGTATAATCATTGTAAAACTCAACCAACTCATTTATGGCTTTTGAAAGATCAGAGGCAAAAGCATTGTAATATTGCTCGCACTTGCCTGCATTTGCCGATGCGACAATAGCAGTAAACTTAGCCACTGCTGCGGTAAAGGCCGATTTCTCGGCAGAATCGAGCAGTGTTGAAATAATACTCAATTGCTTTCCTGAGCTTGCAACTGCAAAATAAGGCTGAAAGGTTGTAAAATTCGTACTCCATGCGGTAAAGGAATTTTGATAAAAAGCAGCTGTACTGCCTACCTGCGAAAGACCTTTTACGCGCGTTGCCATGCATAATGGCATCTGGGGGCTTAAAGTATTTGATGGCGGAACAGGCGCTACGCTAAATTGGGCGGCAAGCACCAGGAAAAGCCTGGTCATATAGCTTCTTTCAGTTCCCCTGTCGTTACAATCGCCTTGCTGACAATTATCATAGCTATCATCCTTTACAAAAACGCCCGCAAAAACGGTGTAATCAGAAATAGCCTTTGCTGCCGGTATAGCCATCGAATCCAGGGTATTTGATCCGTCGGGCAGATCGGGCAGGTTACTTGCAACATTAAATATTTCAATTGCGTTCAATACTTTTTCGGTCGCGCTTAATTTGTCTTTCACTTTGTCGTAGTCAGCTTTCTCCATCAGCTGCTGCGTATTATCAGGCAAAGTAATTAAGCTCAGATCGATCGCATGGCCTTTATCGAACACCTGGTTGCCGGTTTGCTGAATGATATAACCATCAACCGTGCAGGCGCTTCCTGCCGTAATGCTGATCTGTTTAAGCGAAACGCCATCTGTAAAGCTCAAAGCAAACCCTTGCAGTATGCCGTTCCCTTTCAGCAGGTATCTCGCAGCTTTTTCCTCCTGCCACAAAAAATCGGTTGTCTCATTAAGCTGTTTACTCGTAAGGTATTGGCTGCTTACATAAACAGGGAAAGAATTTGGTCGGGTTTCCATATTAAAAGTTTTAAATCAACATGAAAAAAATCAATTACTACATTGTTTTTTAGCGTTTTTGATGTTGCTTTTGCATTTTGGCAGGTTTAACAACAACTATTTATTTAATAAGTCAGGGCTGCTTTTTTTCAAAAACAAACCATTCTTCTTTGCCATCGCTGCCAAGCGCCGAATAATCAAGTATAACGGGCACCTTTATTTTGTCGGCTTCTTCATTGTAATTAATATCGTCACATTCGTCAAGGATAGATGGCAGGTACATATTTTTCAATAAGCCCATCATGGTATAAACGTCGAGCAGGGCTGTGTTAAAGTCCGTAATATCCTGGGCAACGGGTACCGCACCAGCCGTTTCTACTTTTGCCAGCGCGGTAAAGAATGCTTCAGTTGTTTGCTCGAACAGGAACATCAGCGCCGGATCGAGCCAGCAAATTTTCAATGTTACGTGCGCCGGTGCTTCGGTACGTATAAGGCTTTCGGTAAAGGCACGAAAATCCATATTGTTGCTGATAGAAAGCCATCCGGGTGCAACAACGGTCATCTGCATGCTATAATTATCAGGTATCAGGCATTCTGCATGTTCGTTATTTGTCCCGTTCCCGCATAACGGAAGCAGATTATTGAGCGGGGCCGTGCTTTTATAAAGTGGGCGTAACAAAATATGTTCTAAAACATGTATGCCGAAATTTGCGTCAAAATCATCAAAACGATTATCGGTAATAACCAATTTATCAGCTGGCGCAGGTACCACACCTGTTGCTATATTCTGCAGCAATAATTTATAGTCGACCACATTGGTGGGTACCGACAGTTTTTTATTTTGGGAACTGATAACACCCAGCATTTTTTGGATCCTTAATTGTAGCCCGGTCACATTATCACCACTCCCGTAAAGTGGTTTTGTATAATTAAAAGCGCGGCTTCGTCCGCAACTAATTTCAGGATACACGCTTAAAAATTGGATCTTGTCGTCGATCAGCTCGTCTGCGGTCGCCTCATCAAAAAAATCGCCCGTTTTATTTTGCTGAAATTTAAAAACCGAATAATCAACAAACAACTCATTAAACCGTGCCAGTAAATGGTCTAAAAGCCTGTTCCGTCTTTGTTTTTGCTGATCGGGCGTTTCAATCAATTGGGCATACGAAGTGTAAGTTGCCCCGAAATTAGGCGGATTACCGTCCGACTGCAGCAACATCCCCAGGTCTTTTATGATGTCTTCGCTTAACGGTAAGGGCTGCAATACCAGCGCAGTGACGCCCCCGCGCCAGGTAAATATATTTTTAAGCTGATCTAACTGTTTCAGATAATCGGCAAGCAACTGATCAAAAAACAACAAATAGGCTTTTGATTGAAGCCGTTGTGCTTTGCGAAGGTTAGTTTCTCCCTTGGGTATGCCATCCATACCGGTGTAATAAAATAAGGGGAAATCATTTTGTATCGAATAATAATTTAATATATCCCGGTTTGTACCCGGAGGGATTGGCAGATCATTTTCAAAATCGGCCGGTGATGAAGGGTAGTCGATAAAATCGTACGTGCTGTATTCCGGTTTTCTTTTGGGCGTAAAATAGATGAGTCCTTTTGAAAAGTTTATGCTATTAAATATTTTGGTTTTATCCTGCGCGTCGGCATCCAGTATGAACTGGAATACGGAATTTGAAGTATCCTGCAGATGTAAACAGTATGGCTGTGCATTCTGCAAAACCGAAAAAGTGCCGTCGCCATTGTCCTTATAACTACTTAGGTGAATTTTTTTTATTTGCAATATCCCGGGTATATCCATCAACAGGTTAATGATATCGCTGACGTATAAAACATCCAGGTGGCCATGTTTATTGAGATCGTCTTCATCAATGAAGCCACGGGTGGCAGAGGGCCCGTTAAAAATATCTTCGGTGCGCTTTTGCTTATCAATAAGCTCTTTAAACGAATAAAATTTGAGATTGGGGTTTATATAATTATATAATGCACTGTATATTTTCAGAAAAACAACATCCGCGTTCGCATCGGGCTTTAGCTCAATATCTGCGCATACCGCTATAAGTTCCGCATTCGGAACATTGATCACTTCAAAGTCTTCGCACAGGTTACGGTTCTGGCTCAACAGGTCCTTTACATAATTCTCTAAACAGATCTTATATTCGTCAGGCTGAACCACTGCTTCTGCATGCGCCGAATCCTTATTCCGGAATTGTGCAAGCGTAGTTAAGAAGGGCTGATGATGGTCTGCGATAGTCTGATAATCTTCCACCTCTATCTTAACAATATAGAGCCCCTTTAACTTAATAATTTCAAAGGGATGGTTTACCGGCTGCGTAAGCGATGTATCTACCGTCTTTTCATCAAAATAAATGGCAGGGTCGTAATTTATATCATCCATCGTCTCCAGCCAAACGTTCCGTACGCCGGGCGTTCGGTCCAATATTAATTTCCTATAATCGTTGAGCGTGATGGGGCATGTTGTAAGTATCTGATCTGCCGTAAAGAAATCATCGGCGTGGGGGCCTTTTTCACCAGCATCTGTCAGCAGATCAGCAACGGGGAACGAAGTTCGGTACGCAAGATCAGTTAAGGCATAGCACAATAGCTCCAAAATCGTCACACCGGGATCATGGATATTGTAGTCGGTCCATATCTTACCCGAAAACTGCTGTATATATCCCAGGCCCGTATTGCGCAGCCACTCATAGTCCTCTGACTGTGTTACAGGCGTTTTGCTGATTACGATATTTCCATTGTCTGTCAGCATATTGCTTGTGTATCAATTTGATGTGAAGAATGAGAAGTAAGAATTACATCTTCGCCGCTGCCGGTCGCAAATTCGTTCCAGCTTATTGTTTTGTTATTTTCTATTTTAAAGGCTTCAAAATTTGTCAAATAGTTTATGTATGGCCTTTCTTCTATAAAATTGATGATGGATGATGCATATATCTTACCCGAGAATGAAGGCGAAATATTTTTATTCAATATCCATGGCGCTATAAATTGCTGGATATCTGTATTCAGCTGATCGCGGTAGAAACTCTCATCAAATCCCGGATTAATTTTTACGCTGCATTTAACGATGATAGGCTCATAAACCGGGTTTATAAATTTCACATGGGCAAAAGTTGTCATAAAGCTGCCGATATATTCTTCGGCTTCTGTGAGGGTGCCTTTACTTATCCTTGGCTGCAACAGGTCTTTTTCTGCAATGTTTACGGTAGCCGGGAGCGCTACGCACAGCACGTTACCGGGCTCATACATACAATCCTGGGTGGCATGTGAAATACATTTGATCTTATATATGGCGGGAAACTTTTCAAGCACAAGATGCTCATAGTCCCAAATGCTCCAGCTTCTGTTCTTATGCCTTAATCTTTCGCTTACGCGGGTAAAAAAATGTTCGGCCTGCTCGGCCATTGAACCGCCATAAGAAGCCGATGGCTGAGATACAGCCTTTACCCCGTCTATTTTAACAAGCGCTTTTGTAATGGTGCCTGCGGGCAGCGGTGTTTGCAAATGATAAGGGTCGTTGTCGCGGTCATCAAACACAGCTTCAACTGCATTGGTATTAATATCAATTATGGAGGGATACGCTGCCGCACTGGAAGCAGAAACTACTTTTATCCAAACCAGGCTCTCGCCCATAAGGGTATTGGGCATCAGCGCCGCTTCCGGTATAGCAAAAGAAATAAAGCCGCTTTCGGTAAAATCGGTTGTTGTATTTACAACTATCTCATCAAAACCAAACTGTATCCATTTATTGGATGTAAGGTAATACCATTGCGTTTTCTCATTGATAAGCGCATCTATCTCCTCGGTGCCGTCGAGCCTTGAAAAATAGAGATTAACGGTTTGCGCGACGGGGCAATTGCTGAGCCCAATAAATAATTGTCCGCTTACATTATAATCACCCGAAACTAAGGTGTCCTGGGTTGAGGTAATTATTGAAAATCCAAAAGGGTGGATCTGCATTAACTGGTGTTCGGGCCTGGCTGCAACATCAAATGCATCTTTTTTTACATAATCAAGATGCAGGCTGTTAAACTCGGGCGTATAAGGTTGCGGAGGAATAGGAAGAATAGCTGCCGCCGTGGCAACCTTTGCATTATTAGTGACGGTATAGGTTAATACATTCGGAAAAATCTGGTGGCCAAAATCATATCCTACGGTTACTTTGGCAAAACCCCACCGCGACGTTTCAGTATAGTCGTTTGATTCTGTTATATCGAAATCATTATTTATAACATTATCGGTGTGGAAAGTATTATAGGATTTCTTTTTATCCGGGTTTATATAATTTGCCAGCGCATCCTCATTAACCTGGGTCCATTTGCCGCCGCTTAATAATTCCACTTTTCCGGGTACATTTCCCTGTTTAAGCGCTTCCCATTGCTTATTAAATGAATCGATTGTTTGCGGACTTACAGAGTTATCGGGAACGGTTTTCAAATACGTCTGATAGGCAGAGTAATACTTTGCCATGTTACCAGGTGCACCCTTCCAGTTAATGGCAAAATGCAGGGTAGACAGATATTTACTGAACACTTCGGTGCTGCCAATGGTAAAAAATGATTTGTTTTTTACGGGCGTATTGCCAAATGGCTTAAATGCCTGTAATGGGTTTAGCTTTCCGTTGTCGCCGGTGATCGTATACGATTTGACACCCTCAACATTCATTACGATCTCTCCTAATGCATCAATGGTTAGCGCCGACAAAAAATTGATGGCACCGGGAAAATTCGCATCGCTATTGATCAGAAATTTTATAACAGGATATTGCGTTGGGTAATTTGACTGGTGTGTTTTTTCGTCGTAAGCTGCTATGGCGGGTAATGATTCATCAATTTTTACACGTAAATACGTTTTTGCTGATGTTCCGCTGCCAACCCCGGGAAGAAGATCGACCATTACACCCTTACTTACCCATCCCTTGGGCCCCGTATAGCTTGCTGTTAATGATACAGGCGGGAAATTTTCTATACTATCAATTTCTATGGTCAGCCTGCGGCGGCCTTCTTTGGCTAATAAAAGCGGGGAGCAGAAAGCAAAGCCGACATTAGCCGGGGCATTGTTAATTGACCCGAACACCCGCCAGCTGGTAATATTATTTTGTTTAAAACTATTGTTAGAAACCGCATCGGCGGCCGCATATAAGCCATTTGTGATGGCCCCTGTTTTATCTGCGAAAACCGTTTTCTTTTTAGCGATGGTTACCTGGTTTACGATAATTTCGCGGGTTGTTTTATAAACAAGGCTTTTTTTTGCAGCATCTTTGCCGGCATCCAGCTCACGCCCTGCCGCTACCCTGGCGGCGACGGTATTTTTTTCCGGCTCAAACAAAACGGCTACCTTGTCGGGCTCTGCCGTCTTTTTTGCAAGCTGTAAAACATCCTCGTAATAAAAATCAACGTGGCGGCCGGTAAAGCCATTAAAGCTATCACGTAAGGTTTGAAATGTTTTTAAAAAAGATAATAATAACCCAAGGTGTGGCGGCACGTCACCCCGCTGCAGCAAACTGTCGATATTGGTAAACTTTAATGTCTTATTTTGATAATCGTAAATAAAATCATAAAACTCCTTCCACCTCCCCCATTCGTTCAGCGTAGTATCATAGTATTTTACAAAGGAAGCGTATTCGGCTGCCTGCATTACCAGTTGCTCTATAGTGCGGTCATCAGGCTGGTAAAAGCCTTGTTTTAGCCCGGCAGGAAAGCGTTGCCACTGGTATGTGCCTTCTCTTTTTAAAGGATGCGGTATGTTGCAACTACAGCTCATTCGGTAAATACTATTTAAAAATTACTTTTCAAACCAATGTTTTACTATGCTCCGCTATTAATTACCAGGTTTCCTTCGTCTAAATAGAAAGGAAATACCAGGTTATGCCTTGAGTTGGTGGTGCGGATGGTGTACTCAACATCCACCAGGACTATTCCTTCATCTTCCGTGGCCGTTACAGATACGTCTTCTGGATTTATCCTGGGCTCGTAATAGTAAACGGCCGTAAAAACAAGATCCTTTACATAAGCGATCAATGATTCGTTGATGGCCTCAAACATTAATACATCCAGGTTGCAACCATAGGAAGGTTGCATGATCCGTTCGCCGATCCGGGTTAAAAGAAGCACATGGAGACTACTTTGAATGTCATCTTCATCGCTTAACATTTCAACATTACCGGTTGTCTTGGTAAACTGTATTGGAAACTTCCACCCGGTACCTAAAAATGATGTTAACATGTCCATATCATACCTTATATTATCCGCCAATTATTACTGTAGGGCAGCCCACAGCCGACATAGCCCCGCATATACACGCGTCTGTCGTTCTGATAGCAGCCACACCTCCGATCTTTACGGTAGCGCTTCCAACCGGGAAGATACTTGCCGTTATGTGCCCCGACGGCGGAGGTATTACACATACATGATTGTCGCCCATCACGCTGGCCGGCATACCGCCTATCAATACGGTGGCGCAACCCGGGCCCACTATGGTACCGCCGTGGTTTGTAACATCTCCTACTCTGGCTGCTGCCGGCATATTTATTTTTCTTTATGTTTTAATTAATATTAACAGTACTTCCTCTCACAATTGTGGTAGAACTTGATGACAGCTCCGCACCACTGCCCCCCGAAGCCTTGAACTGCGAGTTTGCCTTTAGTTCGGAATTGGTGCCTTCAACTGATATATCACCATTTGCCTTTATCTTAAAATCTTTACTGCTTGTTATTTCAATACCATTATCATTCATCACTACCTTATTCCCGTTTTCATCTTCCAGTGTTATTCCTTTCTGATCTTCACTTATTAATATCTTGTTTCCTTTTGGCGTGTCGAACAATATCTCCTTCTTGTCGTCGTCAAATTGCCACCTCATTTTTTCGCGACTGTAAAACCCCTTGATCTGATTGGCGTCTGCGGGGGTTATGGGGGATGCGTTTTTGCTGCTGTGCATACAGCCAACAATGACTGCGTGCAGCGGGTTGTTATCAATAAAACCAACAACTACCTCATCATCAATTTCGGGCCTGAAATAACTCCCGCGGTCTTTTCCGGCATCAAGTGTTGCCATTCGTGCCCAAATCGCTTCATCTGCGCCGCCGAGCGTAGGCAATTGTATCAATACCCTGAACTCGCTTAAAGGATCTGATTCAAGTTTTTTTACTACCCCTATCTGTAATCCATTAATACCAGGCATATATCCAAGCGCCGGGCTTGCTGTAACATCATCGTACTGTGACGCATAACTTTTATTTTTCCACCCAAACTGGATATCTGTATCCCATTTCCCCTCGCGTATGCTGTGATGTACGCCGGTAACATAAGCTTTGCCATTAAAACGGTCTCCAACGCCATTTAATTCAATTATATCACCCGGCCAGATAGTGGCAAAGCCAATACATTGCGCCCTTCCGAACGTCTTACTTAAATGGTGCCTGATGACGGCTGCTTTGGCTACAGTATCAAGATTATCTGTTACGGTATCGCCCTGCCAAAACATGTCAAGAGAGCTGTTCCCAACAGCGTCCGCCGCATCGTTAGAGGTAAAATTCCCGGGTTCCTTGCCATTCCACTGGTTACTCTCCGTACTTTCTATCACCTTTTGGTCCGACGCGCTCCAGCCGCTTACTTTTATTTCGGTGTAGCAGTTGCGTGCATCCATTTCGGCCTCAAATTCAAGAATAGATGATCCGTAATACAAACTCAAAACAGCATCGGCATCAAGTACAGGGGCCTTTACCTGTATTTTATCATATTTTGGCAAAACAAACATGCCGTTTGCTTCGGCCCTTAGGTTTATAAAATCCCAGTCGGTGCAAAACGACTGAAGTAAATGTTTGTGCTGGGTAGTGGTAGCATCAACGTCGCTGCTTCCCGGTATCAGCGATTCGATCACTTCGCTATCCTTTTTATCTTTAAACGACGTATTTTTCCTGTTAAGCGTGGTTTTGAAAATATCGTGCTTGGCAACGATATTAAGCACCGACGATTGCCCCTGTAAAATTTTCACAGCCTGCTTTACCACCATTCCTTTAAAAATGGTTTCCTCCTGGCCATGATAGCCCGCTTTGACCTCAATTTCCACACCCGGGATAAAATCAGCGCTGTTACTTACTTCAAAAGTTGCAGTGCTAACATCCCCATCCAGTAAAACTATCTGCGCTTCGGGCACTTTATGCGCCATGTGGCTTACGGTAACACTTAGCACGCTATAATTGCCGGCAATAGCAGTTCCGTTTACCAAAATTGTTTTGGTAGGCAGGTCGGCAGGCGCCGGGGTTGGTACAACTCTGCTATTATTGTCTGGCATTTATGTTGATGTTTTTGATACAGGCGGAAAAAAAACCGTGGTTCCTTCCGGCAGATTTCTGAAAGTATTAAAGTTATTCGCCCTTGCTACTTCCACGTAGTAAGTGTTCTTTTTGTATATAAAATTGGAAACCCCTATCAGTTTATCGCTGCGCGTCAATTTTCTTTTATGCGTAAGGTCGGGCGAGTTGGGGTTATTGATCATTTCACTCAGCTCCTGGTCAAGGCAGCTGGTAAAAACGGCGTTAACCTTTGCGCGTAACGGTTTTGCCGTTGATGAAAAGAGATTGTAAGTAATGTCTACCGATTTGAGAACACATTTAAGCAGCACAGAACCGTAAAGAATTTTGATATACCTGTTCTGATGTTCTTTCCCGTCAAACACATACACTACGGTTAAAAAATCGTTCACTTCCTTTGCCACCTCTTTTTTCGGCTCGCCGTTGGCCCCGGTGCCATCAATGATGAACTCGAAAGAATAATCCTGCGGTTTAATTCTTTTAAACCTCATCGGGGCGCTTGTGGCCCCATCGGCCTGCGTTTCGTCCCTGTCAACCTGTAATTTTACAGCAATGTTGTTGGGGTTAAACATAACCGTATAGGCCTGCCCAAGATTGTTATCATTGAGCACAAGTTTTCCATCCTCAAATTTTACATCGTTGTAAGGAATGAATTTTAATTTCTGAAGGGCCCCGTCCTGTTGAATTAATCCAGCCATAGCTATTTCTAGTAAATGGTTCTAAAAGCTCCCCGGTATGGTCACCGTTCTTCCTTTTCATTAATCTTCTTCAACACCTCGTCCAGCAACTGCTGAATCTTCTGTTCGTTGTCCGAAGCAGGCACAGCAGCCTGCCGGGGGGATTCGGGCGCCGTAATGCTGGCCCTGATCACCAATTCATTTATTTCTACAGGCATAACATCTGGAGTTAAAGGTTATAATTGGCCGGCGCTATATCATAAAGATATCCCTACTGCCGAAGTGAGTTTATCAAGCAAACTTTCCCGTTTAAAAAACTGGTAAGCAAGCTCCATGCTTTCAATTAAAAACCCACTGTCAATCGCTTTAAAATCGCCCATGGTTAGTTTAACAGGATAGGCATTTTTAAAACTCCATATTTGCGCCGGCATGTGCATGTCGTTTAGTAAGATCACTTGAACCTGGCAGGGCTTGATGTCAAAGTTTGCAATAGCATCATTCGCCCATGTCATGAGCGGAGATGGCAACGAAGAAAAATAACCGCGCTTTAATACCAGGTTAGGATATTTTGCCCTTTGGGGCAGTTTGTGCACAAACCTGTTTTCTCCCCCTTCTATTAGTTCTTCAGTAGTAATTTCTGCTGCAAGCCCGGTTACTTCTGTCCATCTTGTATCAATATCTGCCGTACTCACCGAAACGGGCCCTATACTGACACCCGAGCCAATGCCCTCAAACCTTACAACAAAATGGAAACCTACAGAAGGATATTTAACCGCATCAAGTAATGCCATAAACGTTTACTTAATTATTGTTTTCAACACTAATGCCTTCATGGGCCAGTTCAAGCGTTTCGATACTTACTTCGTTACCGGTTGCCTTAAGCGATCCTCCGTCGGTTTTAACGGGCCACGCATTGCGCACGCGCCATACAATAACCGGCTCGTGGTTTTCATTAAGCAGGCTAATGGTTACGTCGCGCCGGTCTATCTTATTCAATTGATGGGTATTCCACCAGCTGAAAAACTCGTTATCGCCTTTAGTTACGCCCCGTTTTAAAGTGATATTCCCGTATTTTTGCATACCGGGCATTTTAATAGTACTGTAGTCCGGCATGCTTCCGTCCCGGTATTCAATAATTTGCGTTTCAATATTCAACCCGGAGACCTCAGAGAACCCGATATTCGTACCGCCCCATTCAACGCGGAAGTGGAAGACAGGTATAGGATATTTAGTTGCCATAAGCTTTTTAATTAAAAATCAATTTTATAAGTTAAATACCATAATGATTATTGCTGGAGTTTGTGAGAGAACCTCAGTATGACAAATTCAGCCGGCCTTACAGCAGCCATTCCGATTTCGACGATCAGCCTTCCCTCAAGAATATCCTGCGATGTCATCGTAATTCCAAGCCCGCAATTGATATAATATGCCTGTTCGGGCTTGGCTCCAGCCAGTGCACCCTGTCGCCATTGGTTATTTAAGAAATTATCGATCTGACCGCGGATACGTGCCCAGGTGTTGGCATCATTTGGCTCAAACACGCACCAGGATGTGCTTTTCTTACAGCTTTCCTCAACAAAACTGAAAAACCTGCGTACCGATATATATCTCCACTCGTTGTCGTTGCCGGCTAACGTTCTTACGCCCCATACTAAAATACCTTTCCCGTAAAATGCCCGGATAGCATTAATTGACTTACCGGCATTAGGATCGACATTTAATCCTTCCTGGGTATCATCGTCAATAAGTTCGCTTACATCACTTACAGAATTGATGGAGACATTTCCGGGAGCTTTCCATACGCCCCTATCCCTGTCAACAGATGCATAAACACCTGCTACGGCACCCGAAGGCGGTAAAGTGTTGATGGATGTGTTCAGTACCGACAAAATTGAATTATAGATCGGCAGATCGGGTGTTAAGGCATCTTCGGTTGCAGATTCTAACGCCAATCCCATACTAACAACGGAATCGAGACCACTTTTCGCAGTCCGGAAAATTTGTGTCAGCGCGTTCAGTGCCTGCGTTCCCTTATCAACAAGCGTTGCACCGGTTATAAGGCCGCTATCAACGGCTGCACCCGGCACCCATTTGGCATCTGTGAAAAGGGTGAAATCGACAACCGCCATAGAAGCAGCAACATTGGAAATATCCGGTGTAGCTATACGATAGGCTTCATTGTCAAGATTTCTGAACGTTTGTAAACTATTCTTCAGGTTGCTGGCCAAAAAGTCTTCCACAGAAGCTCTTAAAGTTGTCGACCCTATAACCCTGGTAATTATCGGCAGCGCGGCGGTAGGTGTTGCGGGTGTTGCCGTGTTTATTTTGTTTGTTGGGGTAGCATGATTGACAACAAACCCTTCAAATTGTGCATACAGGTAATATACAAATTCAAAGGCTGCTTTTAACTGAACCAATCTTGCTGCATCATTCGCGGCCCCGTTAAACGAATTTACGATGCCCTGGAAACTGGCATCCAGTTTAGAGCTGCTGAAAGTGTCGGTCGCGGGCGAGCCCGTATAAACCGCCAGCCTGGCATTAATAAGGTCGTTACTGGCGTATATGGTCGAAAAAGTATCAAGCTTTGTTTTAATAGGTGTTCCGCTTGCGTCCTTATCAGTATCCTTAAAAAGTGATTTTAATGCAAGTGCCGTCCCCGTGCTATCGAAAAGATTCTTCATGATATCACGCAGCCTGAATTCTTTATCGTAAATAGTTTTTACATACGGCGAATATGCGGCACCGTATTTAAGATTATTCATCCCGATCTTGCTCCGGAAAAGGTCCGCTTCTTCTTCCACCAGTTTAGTGGGATCATCGGGTACGTCCAACACGGCAAACCGGTCGCCCAGGTCGCCGCATTGCTTTAGCGCGGCCTGTTGTATGCCGGCAATTTTATCCCAATCGACAGCACCGCCCGTTTTTATATTTACAGCGTCCGGGAAAAGCAGGATAGTTGGCTCATCAAACTTTCTTACTTCGGCCAGTCCTTCTGTAATTTTTGTAGCGCGTGTGGCATCATTATCATTGCTGCTATATTTATCCACCGAACAGATATAGCAAACGCCCCCGCCGTTATCAAAAAACAGCCTCATGCTATCGTACAAATTGTAAATACTGTTGTTGACAACCGTTGTTGAAGTGTCGACCACGTTATTAATATCAAGCTGCACATGGATTGATGAATAAGACGGCCCCTGACCAAAATATTGCACATAGTCAAGCAGGCTTGATATCCTTGTGGGTTTTTTGATGAGGTCATCGGCAACAAACCTTTGAGCTTTTTCAGTATAGCCAATGAACGCCGGAACGGCTGTATCTACTTCGGCTACTGACGGCGGAAGTTTCGTTATTTCTTCCACATAAACATTCGGAGTTTTGTACGTACCTGCCATAATGAAATTGATTAAATAATGATTGTTATTATTTATTGCTAATGCAGCAATTTGTTTTTAGTATAAATAGCAATTTTATGCCTGCGGGATAAGCAAATCAAACTCGGCAAAGCTTGTATCCGCAAGGCTGGTCTTATATTCCAAAAAGTCATTTTTTAATACACGCACAAGCGAAATGCTGTCTAAAATTTCAGCATCGCCCACAATAAAAAATTTCTTTATGAAATTACCGGCTTTAAAACTATAAATTCCGGGCTCCAGGCCCGAAGCATCCACACTAAACGCAAACTCAGGTATAGCAGAAACTCCATCGATGCTTTTATCATTGAGGAGTGCAGGAGGTATATTCAAATTAACAAGGGCATTTTTTTCATCCCTTATTTCAAGCGCAGCATAAGCAGAGGTAAGCCCTGTCTGCGCCCGGGTTACTGTAAAAGTAAAAACAGGGGTAACAATTTTTACGTCTTCCTGTATTGAAACAGTGGGCGCCCCTCCGGAAACGGAGATCAGCGCGTTGTACAAAACGGGAAAACCAATATCTTTTGCTATGGTAGCCGTTGAATGAAATTTCAGGTTTTTTATTTTTTCTTTGTCAGAAAAACCAATGCTCAAATAAAAATATTCGTCGGTATCAATAACAATAGATGGCACACAATCAACCGGTGCATTTGCAGGCATCTCTTTGCCTTCAAAATAAACAGCGGCAACATTGCCCTTAAATTGTGGCTTTAGTTTAAGATCAGACATGGTACCAAGGCTGAATGCCGGCGCCGTTAGCGTAATTCCATCAGAAATAATACCTATACCCGCAAGGTTATAAGACGTTGTAAACGAAAAAAGAGGTTTGTAGCGGGTAACCATCGTTTTTAATTTTCAAATTTTTTCTGAATTACATCTATTCCAACCGCCCTTACTTCTCCTGATGTATCGAGTACTCTGTTTGCCTGTATTGCTATAACACGTATTTTATATAATAGACATGGGGAAAGTTTTTCGCCGAGCGCCTGCCACATATTACTATTTTGCTCAATAGTCTGGCTGTACAGGTCAACCACTAATTGTTGTAGCGGTTCATAAGCAGGCTTCATAAAATCCGGTTTTGTAAAAACATATTTCCCCTGTAAAACAGTTACTACATTGGCCAGCTGTTTTAAAGCTTCCTCATAGTTTTTCCCATCATACTGATAGGTAACAAGAACGTATAAGTTTAAACGAATTTCGGGATTAACAGTAGAGTAGAAATCATCGCCGGGATTTATGCGCCGGTTATGATTTACCTCTTTTAATATTTTTTCTTCTTCTATGTTTAAAAGAGAAAGGTGGATCTTGTCTTTCTCTATATCTGTATCCTTTGTTATGTTTCCTAAAACGACAGGGTTAGCCGGGCTGGTTATTTCCTGATTCAAGAAATCTCTCAAAAATTTCATTGCTACATCAAGCATAACAAAGAACAGGTTTATACAAACGAATCTAAATTAAAAAAAACTATTCTGCAATAGTTTTAACCTTTTCTAAAAAAAAATTAAATTAGATGAAATAATTATTTCAAAAGAAATAATAATGCAAAAAAATCATATCAACCGGGTACTTTTGCACTTCTCGTTTGCCCAGGAAGAAAAAGACACGGCCTTGCTGCAAACAAAAAAAATATTTTACGATGATACTCTTCCGCTTATAAACGTCATTTTTGACAAAACAGAAAAAAATATTTACATCGACAAGCTGGAAATCGATGTCGGAAAAATAACTGAATCGGAGTTTCCGGAAAAATTTTCGGCCGCTTTGACCGAGGCCTTATCAAAGCTATCTTTTCAAACCATTCCTCAAAATAAATTAGAGCCAAAAGCCGGTTTTAGTGCGGATGAAAATACAGGCCTGCTTGTTGAAGACCTGATCTTCTTTTTGAAAAGCGGTTATTGGCCATGGTACGTTCAACGGAAGCCAGAAGAAGAGATCAGGGGAATGCTCATCGCTTTTTGGGAGCGGAAAGAACTTGTTTTCCAATTATTCAGTAAGATCAGCGCTGATCATGCAATTAACATACAAAGAATTACTTACCTGGCGGCGGGTTCCAAAGAGTTAAAAAACACCTTGTATGAGGCATTTTTGATGATCCACCCCTATTTGAAAGAAATTCTTTTATTTTTCGGGAAGGTTTATTCAAAGGTTATCGCCGGCGAACAATACTTAAATGCAGCTTTCATTAATAAGCTGTACCGGTATAAACCACTTGAAACGCCCGGCGACTTTAAAAACTTTATTGCCGAACTGCTTGAAAAAAATCTTAATAACAGCATAAAATTACCATTGCAGGTTCAGCAAGCTGCCGGCAGCGTCAAACAGCTATTGCGGCAGCAGGATGTGATTATAAAAGACAAGTTGCTGCCATTGCTTGAAAAGTTATTTTCAATTGGCAACAAATTTTACAATGCTGCCGAATCAGCCAATCCTTCAAACTATACCACTTTCCAACCAGGCGCCGAAGAAGATAAAATAAGCATTACCAATGCCGGCCTTATTTTGTTACATCCTTATTTACCCTTTATGTTCAGGGAATTGGGCTGGGTTGATGAAGGGAAGAATTTTATCGATCAAAAAGCGCAGCAAAAAGCCATCCTGTTTCTCCAGTTTTTGATCAATGGTAAAAGCAGCCAGGCCGAGCATCTATTGGTTTTAAATAAAATACTGTGCGGATGGCCAATTGACTTACCTTTAGATATAAAAAGATATCAATTCACTGAGGCGGAAAAGAAAGAAGGGAAGGAAATGCTGGACAGTTTGATCGAACACTGGTCGGCATTGAAAAATACTTCACGGGATGGATTGATAAATAGTTTTATTACAAGGAATGGGCTGCTGCAAAAAAGAGAAGACGGTTTTTTGGTGCAGGTGGAAAAAAGCTCCATTGATATATTGATCGAATTTCTGCCCTTTGGGATTCTTACTATAAAGTTGCCGTGGAATGAGTACATTATTTACACTGAATGGACATACTGATTTAAAGGGGCCGGATGTTGCTTTTGTGGAAAAGCAAATGGAATGGCTAAGCAATGTAATTGATACCAGGCTTAAGCTATATTTTGGCCATGAACCGTCGTGGGCCGAAATTGAAGACGTGCCGGATGAACAAAGCGACTGGTATACAACATTCTTCAAAAAACAACCATTATCATTTGCCGATAAAGTAATGTTATGGCTTAGCATGGCGCCTGTATTAAAGCCACAGCTGCTTGATTTTTTTTATGTAAAGAACCAGGATATCGACAACCGCTTTTCAGAGTTCGGGGCTTTTAAAGCAGCCCAGCTAAATGGCCTGGTGCCTACTATGGATACGCTGCTGTTTATTTTGAGCGGCGATGATCTGCAAAAGCGCATTTTTTATCTCAATCATTTCGGGCGCGATCATTTTCTTTTTTCATCGCACCTTATACAATTAGAAAGCCCTTCTGCTGCCGAACCTTTCACCGCTTCGGTCATAGTAGCCGCCGAAGACCTGATAGAGATCATACTTCGGGGAAAAGAGTACGCCCCCGAATTCTCGCATTCGTTCCCGGCAAAAAGGCTTACGACCGAGCAAAACTGGGACGAACTGGTATTGGAAAAAAAGACGCTTGTTCATATTGAGGAGATCAGGACGTGGATAGAAGTTGGCAATGAAATGCTGAATGCCTTTGATTTACGGAGCAAATTAAAACCGGGCTACAGAAGCTTGTTTTTCGGCCCTCCCGGTACAGGCAAAACTTTTACGGCTGCCCTGCTTGGCAAATACACCGGTTACGACGTTTACCGTATCGACCTTTCGCTGATCATCAGCAAATATATTGGTGAAACAGAAAAGAACCTCACCAAAATATTCGACAGGGCAGAACATAAAAAATGGATCTTGTTTTTTGATGAAGCCGATGCGCTATTTGGCAAAAGAACGCAGGTAAAAGACTCTCACGACCGTTATGCAAACCAGGAAGTGTCGTTTTTGCTGCAGCGTGTAGAAGATTACAGCGGCCTGGTTATCCTTGCCACAAATCTTAAATCAAATATTGATGAAGCATTTGCGAGGCGTTTTCAAAGCATCATCGATTTTCATATGCCGTCGGTTAAGGAACGGTTACTTATCTGGCAGAAAACATTTTCACAAAAAACAAAATTTGCCGATGATGTTGATCTTAACCTGATCAGCGCTGATTTTGAGATCAGCGGCGGTAGTATTACCAACGTGGTTCGCTATTGTTCATTGCTTGCAATAAAAAGGGAAAACAGAATTATACATCATGCGGATATTATTGAAGGCATCCGCAGAGAATTTCTGAAGGAAGGAAAGACCATTTAACAGTTATGATCGGCCCGGGGCTATTCTCCTTCTATATATAATGAATAAGGCTTGCAAAAAAAAAGCTGACCTAAAGTGATAAAGGGGTATTGATTGATAAATTATTTCCCTTTAATTTTAAATTAAATTTACGCCTGTTCTCATGCCAGTAAAAACTGCTACGACAAAATCACGCGCAGTAAATTTATCGACCCCGGCAAAAGCCGGTGGCGGCAGAGCTATACAACGTAAAACCCAATCATCCCCCCTACCGGCTGCAGTCCAGCGAAAAGAACAACCGGGGGGCTGGGCGCATCGCCGGCCGCAAAAAGCAGTTGGCGGCAGGTCGCTCATCCAACCTAAGGTAAACATCCATGCTGCAAATGATCATTTTGAAAAAGAGGCCGATCATGTGGCAGATAAAGCAACGGGCAATCAACCGGCATCTTCGGGCACACGCATAACGAGTATCAAAAGCGGTACCCAAAGCAAGGGTGCCGAATGCCAAAGCAAAAGCATTCAATCTAAAATAAATAACCTTGGATCTCCGGACGTATTACATAGCGGCGATGCCAGCCCGCCTGCACCCGATATTCATACGACACACCCGTTAACTGCTGTACTTTCTAATCAGAGTACGAGGGGAAGTCCTTTGCCTGCACCTGCCCGCAGGCAAATGGAAAACCGTATAGGTGCAAACTTTGAAAATGTTCGCATCCATACCGGGCAGGAAAGCCATGATGCCAGCGCATCCATTGGTGCAAGGGCATTTACCCAGGGTGCAAATATTCATTTTGCAAACGGACAGTTTAACCCAAACACAAGGTCAGGCCAGCATCTTTTAGCGCATGAGCTAACACACACCGTTCAGCAGGGCGCAAGCCCGGCAACCACCAGCACCGTTTCTTCTATTCAGCGTAGTACAGAGAGCCACGCTGCCTTCAACCCGGTCGCCCTGCCTTCGGAGGCCAGGGGCCCGCCGCTTCAAACCAAGTGCGGCGATACAACCATTCAATGTTCATTTGTCGATACCGCCATCTCAAGGATCGGCGACCTGCTCGACGACCTGCCTTCGATCACCGAAGGTATTGAAGGCGCAAAAAGATGGCTGATGGGAAAGGCACGGCGCTTTGCGGGCTTTATTCCGGGTTATAGCGCCTTAGGTGTGGTTATGGGGCAGGACCCTATAACCGGCGAGCGCATTGAACAAAATGGGAGAAATTTTATCAATGCCGCGCTTGATATTATTCCCGGCGGCAGCCTTTTAAAACAAAAGCTGGAAGAACTTGGCGCCATTGACCGGGCAGCTGCATGGATCGACCAGCAAATACAAACTCTTAGCGGTATTGTTTCCAATATACGCAGTGATTTTACTACTACCTGGAACGCCCTGGGCCTGACTTCTATCCTGGACGGCCCGCTGAATGTTCTCCGAAACCTTGGCGGTATCTTTGAACGGGCGATAACCAGCATCGTCAGCTTTGCCGAAAGAGCCGCATCCGAACTGCTTTCTATCGTAAAAGAATTCCTGCTAACACAGATCGTCGACTTTATAAAAACGCGCACCAATGCCTATGAATTATTAAAAGTAATTATAGGCCATGATCCGGTGACGGGAGAAAATGTTGCGGCAAATGGCACCACTATATTGAATGCGCTGCTTGAACTGGGGGGCGAACAAGGCAGGGAACAACGCAGGCAAATGCAGGATACCGGCTCGTTCCAGAAAGCGGCAGATTGGATTGACCGGGGTATTGCCGTATTTGGCAACTTATATCAAACAATAAGAGACAATTTCGGGCTGATATGGAACGCTGTTTCTATCGACAGCCTGATGCATCCTATTGATACATTTAACCGGCTGTACGAAAAATTTGCTGAACCGGTAAGGCAGGTTTTAAATTTTGTAGGCGAAACCCTGGTGGTAATACTCGGGTTTATAAAAGAAGCGCTGCTGGGACGCCTGTCTGCCTGGGCCCGAACCGTAAGAGGCTACGCATTGGTAACTGTTTTGATAGGCAAAGATCCATTCACCAACGTTACCGTACCAAGAAGCGTTCCCAACATCGTCCGCGGCTTTATGAGCCTGATGGAAGGCGGCGAGGAACAATACAGGCAAATGGAAGAAAGCGGCGCCATTGCCAGGACTACCGCACGCATTAATGCGGCTGTTGCCAGGTTAAACATGACGCCGGCTACTATCCTGCAGCTATTTATAGACCTCTGGAACTCGTTCAGCTTCAGCGACCTTACCAGCCCGGTACAGGCTTTCCACAGAATTATTGACCGGTTTGGCGAACCGATTGCAAGGCTGATCGCTTTCATTGTCGAGATCGTAAAGATCGTGATCGAAGTATTGCTGCAGGTAATGAACTTCCCTACCGACCTGATCAATAATATTATTACCCGGGCCATGGCGGCATTTGAAAGGATCAAACGCGACCCTGTCGCCTTCCTCAGGAATTTGTTGAGGGCAATAAAACAAGGCTTTATCCAATTCTTTGACCACATCGGCACACATCTTATGAATGGCCTGGTGGGATGGCTGATGAGTGAGCTGCGGGATGCAAATATTCCTCCGCTTACAGATTTCTCGTTGCGTGGAGTCATAGGATGGGTACTACAGGTACTGGGCATCAGCATGGAAGCCATCTGGGCGAAACTTGCGGCACATCCAAGAGTAGGGCCTGAACGGGTTGCCAGGCTGCGTAATATGATCAATACCCTTGAAGGCATCTGGACATTTATCCGCGATGTCCAGGAAAGAGGAATGGGTGCTATTTGGGATAAGATACAGGAACAACTGAGCAACCTGTGGAATACCGTACTGGATGCGGTAAAGAACTGGATCATGGAAAGGATCATTTCGCAGGTAACCGCAAGGTTATTAAGCATGCTCGATCCTACCGGCATTATGGCGGTTATCAATAGCGCTATAGCCATTTACCATGCTGTGCAAAGCTTTATCCGCTATCTGCGGCAGATACTGGAAGTGATCAATTCATTCGTAAACGGCGTGGCAGATATTGCCGAGGGCAACGTGTCAACAGCCGCCAATTACCTTGAAAGAACAATGGACCGTGCAATGCCTATAGTAATAGGCTTCCTGGCCAACCAGGTGGGTTTAAGCGGTATAGGGAGAAGAATTGGCGAAATGATAACCCGGGTAAGGGAGATGGTTGACCGTGCGTTAACCTGGCTGGTAAACCGGGCGGTAAACACAGGAATGAACATACTCGACCGGGTAATGGCCGCAGGAAGAAGCGCCGTGCGCGCGGTTTTGGGATGGCTTGGGATAAGGAAAGAGTTCAGGGCCAACAATGGCGAATCTCATGAACTTTACTTTGAGGGCGCAAACGAACAGACATCCCATTTATGGGTAGCAAGCCGGGAACCCATGCGGTACGCTGCTTTCTTAGACAGGATTAATACTGTAGCCTCAGGCGGAAACCAAACAATAGTTGCCCAAAAACAGGCAGCCAGAGCCAAACTTGATGAGATAGAAACCGCTAAAAACAGGCCTCTTGACAGTTCGGTACCTGAAGAGCAGGCAAGGTCGGCTAAATTTGACATTGTCAACGCGAAGGTGATAGAACTGAGTGTTTTAACAGCACCATTGTTTGGCGGTCCGGCGCTGCCGCTGGTATTTAATTATGGTGGATTGAATGCTGAAGGCTTTGCCACCGGCATGACCATAAGGAACCTGAACAAAAACAACCGTCCGCCGGTTGGCAGTTCTCCCGGGGTGTCTAATGCCGCGTATGAAAAGCTTGATCACAGAAGGAGGCGCAATGGCAGCTATTACATAAAGGGGCACTTATTGAATGGTTATTTAGGTGGCACCGGGTTGGATTTCAGGAACCTGACCCCGCTATCAAGGGCAGGAAATGGCAATCATGAAAGAGATGTTGAAAGAAAAGTCATCGAGAAAATAGACCAGGGTAAGACCGTAGAATATATTGTTACACCAGTGTATGGCTCCCGGTCTTTCCCAACGGACGTTCAAATTACAAGTTCAACGTTGGACACACAGCAACGAGCAAGATTGGGGGACGTTATTTCTGCGGAAAACCTTGTGCCTTTAGGATTAGAGTGTGTTGCCAATGTACTAAATGAAGCAAGCGGCCAATATGATACTTCAATTGTGCACGAAACTGTGGTAAATCCGGTTGAATCTACGGTTTCATCTTATGAGATACAGCCAAAACTAAAAAACGCAGCTTCCACCACGCATCATGAAAAAGAGGCAGATCGTGTGGCTCATAAAGCGGTAAGCCGTGAAAGATCTGCACCTGTGGCCATTAGTAAGATAACGCCGGCTGCGCGCCCATCAACTGCACAGGTAGCCATGGCGGCCGCTTCGCCGCCTGCGCGGGCAAGCCCATTGCCGGTTGATACCCGCAGGCAAATGGAAAAACACATCGGCGCCGACTTTAGCAACGTGCGCATTCACACCGGCGAAGCAAGCCAAAAGGCAAATGCCGCTATTGGTTCGCGCGCATTTACGCAGGGCGCTAATATTCATTTCGCACAAGGCGAGTTCAACCCGGGTACAAAGAGCGGCAAACAATTGCTTGCGCACGAATTAACACACACGGTGCAGCAGGGGGCTGCACATCAAAATACGACAGGTACTGCCGAAACAGGTAAAAAAGTAAGCCATGTTCAGGCCACGAAAAAAGACGCGGTGGTTTCCGCGGCCAAACCGGTTGCAGGTCATGGCGTTGCCGCGCCGGCCGATGCCGTCAAAGTGCCGGCAGGCAAAGCGGCCAAAAAGAAATCCCCGTCGTCGCCTGAAGAAGATCCTGCGTTCCAGAGAACGGTAGGCAAGGCACATGCCAGGGCAAATGAACAGAGAGCCCATGCTCCGCCGGCAGCAAAGGCGGCAGATGCCCAAAGCGCAGCAGGGCCGGTACCTTTTGAAGCGCAAAGCAAGGCGCAGAACAGGAAAGCGGAAAGCATTGAGGCGGCAGGCAAAGAAGAAAAATTATTTGACGCTGCTTCGTTTAAAAAGGACCTGCTGGCAAGGATAACCGAGGTTACCCCCAAGACCCTGGAAGAAGCTGATGATTTCAAAGAACATAACAAAATTGGTGAGGTAAAAACTGAAGTTGGACAAAAGGTATCGGCTGAAAAGGAAAACACAACCGGGCCTATGACCCACGCAACTGCCGATCCGCTGCATGTAAACGAAAGTGAGAACAAGCAGCCGGTAACCCTGCCGCCAACCAACGCAGGAAGTAGTCCTGCATCTATCGGTGCAAAAAATGCCGCTCCGAAAGCGAAAACGGATGATGAAGTTTCCATGCAGGAACAAAGCGCCTCTCTCGATGATGAGATGAAGCAAAATAATGTCACCGAAACTCAACTGCAGGGTAGCAATGAACCTACATTCCAAAGCGCAGTAAAAGAAAAGAGAAATGCGCAAAAGGATGCCTTAGAAAAACCGGTTCAATACAGAAAAGATGAAAAAGCGGAATTAAAGACCGCTGAAAGCGAAGCCGCCTCAAAAGCGGCAGGCTCGTTGGCGGGCATGCATAAGGACAGGGACAAAAACTTTGCGGCTGTTATTCTTCAGCAAAATGATTCGAAGAAAAAAGACGAAGACGCGCGGGCAAAGGTGGCAAAGGATATCAATGATAAATATGCCGCCACCGAAAAAACGGTAAACGATCTGCTTACACAAGCCGAAACCTTATCAGGCAGCATTTTCGACCAGGGCGCCGAAGACGCGCGTAAGATATTTGAAGATTATACCGACAGAAAAATGCGGGCCTACAAAAACGACCGCTATTCTGGTTTGCTTGGAGGGGGTTACTGGCTGAAAGACAAGTTTATGGACCTGCCCGACGAAGTGAATGTATTTTACGCAGACGGCAAACAACTGTACCTGGATAAAATGGACCAGGTGATAACCGATGTGTCCAATGTGGTAACCGACAAACTAAACGGTGCAAAAAAGGCCATCGACGATGGTAAAAAAGATATTGATACCTATGTTGCCGCGCTTCCGGATAATTTGAAAGAAGTTGGCACCGAGGCCGTGGACAACATCAAAGATAAGTTTGACTCGCTTGAACAGGGCGTAAAAGATAAGGGACACCAGTTGATCGACGAGCTTGCCAAAAAATACGTTGATAATGTTAAAAAACTGGATGACCGGATAAACGAGCTGAAGGAAGCAAATAAAGGCCTTATCAGTAAAGCCATAGGTTTGTTAAAAGAGGTTTGGAAGGTTATTAAAAATATTTACCAGTTATTCAAAACCATATTACAAAAGTTGGCCCAGGTAGTCGGGATCATTATAGGCGAACCTGGTAAGTTCTTCAGCAACCTTGGCGCTGCCTTTAGCAAGGGATTCGACAGGTTCAAGAGCAGGCTTGGCGAGCACCTGGAAAATGGGCTGATGGCATGGCTGTCCAGCCAGCTTGGCGTTCCGGACCTTAAACTTCCCGACAAATTTGATATCGCCTCCATTTTCGGTATGGTTTTGCAGGTAATGGGTATCAATTATGCGCACATCCGCGAAAGGGCCGTTTTGCAAATAGGTGAAGAAAGGGTTGCGTTGATGGAAACAACTGTGGGTATATTCCAGCGGGTGTACAAAGAAGGATTGGGCGCGATATGGGAAATCATTAAAGAGAAGTTCACCGATTTTAAGGATATGATATGGGAAGCCATAAAATCATTCATCAAAGATGCTGTAATTAAAGCGGCCCTGGTATTTTTATTAAGCCTGCTTAACCCGATAGCTGCATTTGTAAAAGCCTGCATGGCTATTTATGATTTCCTGATGATGCTGGTAAGGCTGAAAGACCGCATCATCGAATTATTGAATTCAATTCTCGACGCGGTATTGACCATTGCTACCGGCAATGTTGACGCTGCCGCCGCAGCTATTGAAATGGCCTTTGCCAAATCAATACCGATCATTATTGGGTTCCTTGCAGCGCTGCTTCACTTAAACGACATTGGTGCAAAAGTGCGGGATATAATACTTCGCATCAGGGCGAAAGTTGATAAACTGATAGATTGGCTTATTACGAAAGCGTATGCATTTGTTGGCCCGGCCGTGGAACTGGCCATGTCGTTAAAAAACAAGGGAAAGGCATTATTGGACAAAGGCAAAGAGAAGGTTGTAGCGCTCGGAAAAAGTGCAGTAAGCAAGGTTGCCGGATGGCTGGGTATAAAGAAGAGCTTTACCGCTGATAATGGCGAAACACACGAACTCTATTTCAAAGGATCGTCCGATGAATCGTCCGAATTGTGGGTTGCCAGCAGGGATCCAATGAGATACGACGAGTTCCTGGATAACATAAAAAAAGTAAGGCCCGATGGCGATAAAAAAATAATGGACAAGAAAGCCGAGGCAAAAAAACAGCTTGAGGAAGTGGAAAAGGCCAAGAATATACCAATTGTTTCGTCCATTACGGAAGAGAAGGACAGGGCAGCTAAATATGATAAAGTTAATGCCGAGGTAATTAAGTTGAGCGCAATAACGGCTCATCTTTTTGGCGGTCCGCTGGAGCCGCTTGAATTTAACTTTGGCGGATTGACCGACGTTGGTTTTGCCACCAAAATGACCATCAGGTACCTTAACAAAAACAATCGCCCGCCTGTTGGCGGCCCGCCGGGTGTATCTAACGATGACTATAGAAAACTTAATCTCAGAAGAAATGGAGACAAGCCCTATTATGTCAAAGGGCATTTACTAAACGGCTTTTTAGGCGGAACCGGGAAAGATTTCAGAAATCTCACCCCGCTGTCCATTTCAGGGAATGGCGTGCATGAAGCAAGTATCGAAAGTAAAGTTATTGAGAAAGTGGACGAGGGTAAAACGGTAGAATACATTGTTGAGCCGGATTATAGCAGCCCGCTAAAAACTCCAAGTAGCGCCGAAATACAAAAGTCAAATTTGTCAGCAGCAAAAAAGGCAAAAATGGAAGACATTGTGTCCGCAGAAAAGAAAGTGCCCACAGCAATGAAGTGCGAGGCCAACATTTTGAATGAGAAAAAAGGCAAATTCGATACCAGTATAGTTAATACACCTGTTCCTAACAAGGTGGAAACCGATCTGAAATCGTACGAATTGTAAGTTGAAAAAGGCATGATCTTTTCCCGTGCCCGAGACCCGGGGACAAAAAATCCGGAATTGCTGGATTTATATGAAGGGTTGATAAATAAATAGCCACGGGGTAATGGCTCTACAACAAAAGTATGCTCCATGATTTGCAAGTGCAGAGATGGCTTCGTTCCTCGCCAGGACGATTTGGTTTTTTAAGGTTAGCTTAAATCCACAGGATATCCTCCATGGACGATGGCCCTTTATGCCGCTCCGTGCAGATATAGACCAATCCTTAATACAAATCCGCGAATTGCTTATTTTCCAGCGGGTTGCGCACCGCGGCGGGCAGGGCGGTAAAAAACCGGTAGCCGGTATTTCGTTCCAGGTCGTTCACCGTGCAAACGTATTTTCTCCAGTCGGGCGAAACGGCTTCGTCGTTAGGGGTGTCAATGGCTATCACGTCTGTGCCGGCTTCAATACGGTCCAGGTCGTCGTTATTATCGGGGATGATGAGGGCTATCTTCCAGATGTGCGCAGGCACGCGGATGCGGCCATCTGCTATGCTTTCCCTGTAGCCCAACCTGCCGGTGCCGCCCCTGCCATAGCTCCCCATAATGATGTAAACCTCGTTACCCTGCCTCACCTTTTCGCGGCAGTAACTTTCAAAATGCTCCCAGGTATGCTGATTGTTGTTTTTGGCTTGCGGTATCATGTTATCCATCAAAAAAGTAGCGGAGTTGGCTTCGGCGCTGGCGGTGCGGTCGCCGCTGGGGCAATTGTGCCCTTTATCGAACCCTGAACCCCGGTAACTGGCATTATCAGCCTCGAACCAACCATCGGGAAGAGTGGTATCAGGCCTGAAATCATTGCTGCGCACTGCAGCACCTATATCCTCCGCACAGAGGTGCCAGCTAACCCAGTTCGGTTCGCCGGTGGTGCGGTTATAGCTTTCTATATAGTATTTATGATCGATAAGGTAATTGGCGGAATCATGGATATCGGGTGTTGCCGAGCTCGGGTTCCCCAACAGCATATTGTTATCGTCGCCCGGGTGCCGGGGCAGGCGCACGCCGGTTATCCGTTTATACGACCGGTGGCGTTTGGTATGTTTTTGAGGCTGCTGACAGGCAGTAACGGTTAGGGTTATAAATAATAAAAAGTAAGCGAAAGCGCGTAAATTACGGTGGATCATCAGCGGTGCAATTTCTAATTTTTAAATGACTTCCTGCTGATGAATTTCTTTCAGTAAATATTTCTCCCGCTCTCTCCCGCCCGTTTTGTCCTCGCAGGGTCTCTCAACGAGGACCCTGCGTTCTGGCAGGACGGTTATTCCGCAGGGTCCCGTGCCGGAGACCCCGCGGGGACTAAAGTGTGGACACTTGTACGGGCGGAGTACGCCGTTGCTGATAGATCAACAATCCAAACATTACCGCACTAAATGCAGCGTAGGCATACTGCCTGCGGGATACGCCAACACCATAGGGGAACCAGATGCCCTGGATATGCAATTCAGATAGTTCCCGCGCAAATAATCCGGTCGAGATGAGTAATACCGCCGGTAAATAGAGCCATCCCTGTTTACCCTGCTGCCGGATGCCCAGGCAGATGATAAGCGCCAGTGTTAAGGCAAATAATAAACGTGCATAGTTAGAAATGGCCTGAAAGGCAGCGTGGGGGACTGCCTCGGAAACCCATGGAAGGCTGAAAAGCTGGCCGCACATATAAACTATGGTGAGCGCCAAAATAACAGGCGGGATCCAAACGGGGCGGTCAACCTTATACCAACCGCGCCATGCCATCAGCCAGGAGCCAAGTACCAGCGGCATCAGGATAACAAGTGTTACAATATCAATTTGGTGGCTGGTTTCCACCTGCAGCCAGTAGTAAAAAGCCTGGTTTGCCCGTACCAAACCCAGCAAAATTAAAGCTATGATAAACCATTTATATTGTTTAACAGGCTTGCGCAAAAAGGCGATGGTTATTGCCAGTAGAATGAATACGACGAATTCGGCCACCTCTACAATATATCCCTTGATGGTTTGCCGCCACCTGAATTTATACCTGGCTTCAATATCGCTTTTCTTTCCAAGTTCCGGTGCAATGTGGATGCCTCCTAAATCGGTGCCCTGACTTAATACCGCTGCGCTCGCCCATACCCTGAAAGCAATGGTGATCGTCTTTTTTCCCCTTATGCTATCCGGTAACAGGAACATACGTGGCTGTATGCTGTAGGCTACGGGTACCGTATTCGAAAAATCTCCCGCGCCACCCAGCAATCGTCCATCAACAAATAATTGATAAGCCTCATCAACTGCGGGCGGACCCGCAATGGCCAGCACATCTCCTTTTACTCTGTCCAATGAGATTTTCAAACGGTACCAGGCGTAACCCGAATAATTTGCATGCCCCTTTGCTGCCCAGCCGGGGACATAACCTGTTAGCCCTACATCGCCATCATGTGATCCAGAAGGAGCGGTAAGGTCGACCGTTTCCCATACTGAATCATTAAAGCCTGGCCCGGCCCACTCCAAATTATCCCCTGTTTTAAATTTCCATGGGCCGTTAAGTATGATCGCAGATTGCTTATGGTTAAACGCATTAGCGTTGGTAAATGCTAATAGCAACGCCAGCAGGGTAAAAAAGGTAAAGTTTTTCATATTCATCCGCGTACCGACCAATAACCCAAAACTGCATGGATTTTATGCTTATAAAAAATGGTTTAAACAGATCGGTGAAAATATTCTATGATACGGGCAATTATCTCAACCGTAAGCGTTCACAAGCCAACGCTCGTAATCACCTGGTCTCCCGCCCGTTAAAGCGTCCTCCGCTTAAACGGGAAAATTTTGGGCGTCCACGCCTGATAGTTAATGTAAGCGTGGACGCTTACTTTTGCTAATGTTCAAGTGTGGACACTTGAACAGGCGGAGTGTGGACGCTTACAACTAGCGTACAAGTATGACACCTGTACAAGCGCTTTGCAATGCGGACAATTGAAAACAACCCTTATTCTATCAGCTTAGCTATTTTTTGCAAAGGAATAGTATCGGCAAATGCCAGTATCTGGGTATCGGTGCAATCGTCTACCTTAAAGGTTATCATGGCGCTGCCCAGGGGAATTTGCAGTTCGTAATCATTTTTATCGGCCGTGCTGCCTGCCTGCTTCTCAAGCCTGGCTTTGTACCCCTGTACCTTCACGGTCTTGCTCCTGCCGTCGCTCATCATGCCGCCCAGCATCGGGGTGTTCAGTATGGAATTGGTCATGGCCACCAAAGGCGAGTTGCTGATGATAGAAATATCGGCCTTTTTACCATCTTTTTGGGCGTAGGCGCGGTGTATGGTAGCGCCTACAAAGCCTATGTTTGAAGTTACATTATCGTCCTTTCCTACAATTTCCATCGCGTCCATTTTAGGCGGCAGCAATTTCAGCACTTCCTGGCCCACCACCAGGTCCACCTCCTGCATGGCTTGTTGCAGGGCAAAATGCGTTTCTTCCAGTTTGCCTGCATTGTACGAGGTTTTGGCAGTGGCCATTGCTTTGGCAAAATCCTGCGCATTGCTGCAGCATGCAATGGCAATAACAGCGATAAATGTTAAAATAGCTTTCATAAATATTTTCATTGCTGATCAAAATTATTGTTCACCAAGCATTTTTTTAATGCCATCGATATCGAATGAATTAGCAGCGGCCATTACTTCCTGCTCGTTGGCGAAATTGATGCACTCCCATACGGTCATAGAGGTTTGCCCAAGCGAGACGATAAGGGTATAGCCTTTGCTATCCTCATACTGGATAATGGCCTTATTGCCCTTAACCCTCACCTGTTTGAAATTTTGCTTACTTCCGTTGGCTTCCATCATCCCGGCGTTAGAAAAATACAGCGTGGCCAGCCCGGCGTACACGCCCGCGTTTCCTACGGTAACCGTCATTTGTTTATCGGCCGTGTTTTTCCACACGCGGTGAATGCTCAGGTTGCTCCAGCCCCACTGGGTGCTCATTACCACGTCCTGCGCGGTGTCTGCATTCAGGGTATCTACCGTTGGCGGTAACGATTTTAATATCTGGCGGCCCAACTGTATCTCGACCCCCATAAGCGCCTGTTGAAGCGAATACCGGGCATCGCTGTAATTTTTGGCTGCATGGGCCGTTTCCGCTTCCGCCATTTGCGCCTTCACATCGGGCGGAGCTGTATTGGTCAATCCCGCGCCGCCTTTGTTAACAGGCCCGCCCGGCGATGAGGAACTGCTATTACCAGCAGATTGGTTATCGGGCGGAATACCCGCCTTTTTATCGACTTCCTTATCCACCACTTTGTTCACTTTATCTTTAAGCTTTTTGAAAAGCCCTTGCGATGATGCCGTGTTGGCGGCCATAAAGGCGATAAGGAAACAGAGACTGTATAAAACTTTTTTCATAATTCGGTATTTACTCGGTTAGTAAAGATAAGCAACATAAGGCATTCAAAACTAATGATTTAAAATAATTCAGCAAAAAACCCGCCCGCTTGTTTTTATTGCTTTGGGATGAGTTGTTTGGTATAGTTTATTTCATCCTCCCTTGCCCCAACCACCACAAGAAAAACGCTGAACGCCGGGTGCAGGGCGATCGAGAAGCGGCTAAAATTCTAAAGCAGTTGCTCCGGCGATATCTTGCCCGCCTGTATATTCAATGTCAGAAAGTCGAAGAAGTTCCAGCCCTCTGCTATTTTGCCGTCCTTATCTAACTAACATTTATAAACACAAAATTACCAGTCGGTTATGTATTATAAAATAGTAAAAACACCTATTTTGCTAAGTAAAAATACCTATACCACAGGATAATTGCCGGTCGTTTACTTAGTGTATCAAAAAAAGAAATTTGTGCTATAAGTATGATCGTTTTTGGGCGTCCACGCAGTAAGAACGGACGCATCACCAGCCCTATCGCTGGCAGACTGTTGGCTTAAAGCGGCCTGTTTTGGCTTAAAGCTGCTTATTTTGGATATATTTTGATTTTCCCGGTTCATTTTTCCGGTGCAGCCGGCGCGAAGCCAGAATAACTAATGCCCTCGTAACCAACGAATAACAAAAGCAGGTGTTCACGAAAACATCAAAAAAGGGGCACTTTTTGACATTAGCCAAAAGCCAACATGCTGAAAAACAATTACTTACAACAAAACATGCCGCGCAAAGGGCGAAAGCGTGAACACTTAGTGTATCGGGGCCACCCTATCCTTTCAGCGTAGGATGATCTTTACCGGCGATACTATCAATATAGCTGCCAATGGTCCTGATCAGGGATGCGTCGAGAAAATCTTCGATACGCTGCAGCCATTCGTTGCCGCATTTGTATAGCATGGCCTGTTTACCGTCCTTAAACTGAACCAGCCAAACCTTTAGCTTTTTAAAAGTGGTGCGCATAATTTGTACCGCATGGACAGACCCGTCCTTCAACCTGATTCTATGGATCATAGGGCGCTAAGATTTTATTAACGGTAATATTTCGTTTTCTTTCGTTTCGAGCAGTTTACCTAAACGCCGGATATTCTGTTTGGTGAAGAATTTCATTTTCACCTTTTCTCCTATCCAGCCTTTGCCGGGCAGGCGTTTGATGATCATCGATTCGCCTTTATCATTTAATGTTTTGACCAGGAAACTGTAGGGGGCCATAGCCAATGGTGTTACCACCAATGCTAAAGGGGAATTATAAATGTGGAGGATGATGGTGAAACTCGTCATGGCAGCTACGGTAAAGCAAAAAATAAGTAATTGTTTTAGTCATAGAAGCACGATTGTGTTATTCCAATAGGTTTTAAACGGATTTTGATTTAAATAATTGTATTGAAACTGCCGGAAACCTGTTAGGTTTGCCGGCATCTGGCATTAAAATGACAATTAGTATTTTAGGCTGCGGCTGGTATGGCAAAGCTTTGGGCCGGGCACTTGCGGCAAAGGGTTTTATGGTGAAGGGTTCGGCTACTTCGGCTGACAAGCTGGGGGCATTGGCTTACCTGGGTATTTTACCTTTTGAAGTGCGCGCTGAGGCCGGCGGACTTAAAGCAGGCCCGGGATTTTTTGATTGCGATGTGCTGGTGATCAGCATACCGCCACGGTTTCGCAGGGGTGAAAGCGCTGATTATCTGCCGAAGCTTGGGTATATCATCGATGCGATAAAACAGTATGGCATTAAAAAAGCGATCTATACCAGTTCGACCGGTGTTTATGGCGATACAAACAGGGAGGTTGATGAACTGTCGGACCCGCAGCCCGGTACCGAAACAGGAATTATACTGCTGGGGGCAGAAAAGCTTTTTGAAAAGGAAACGGGCTTTAAAACCGCCATCCTCCGCTTCGGCGGATTGATCGGCGAAGGTCGTGACCCTGGCAGGTTTTTTGCCGGGAAAACGAATATCCCCAATGGCCGTGCGCCGGTTAATTTAATCGGGTTGGAGGATTGTGTGGGCATTACCGAAACCGTGATAGAAAAAGATGCCTTTGGACATATCTTCAATGCCTGTTCGCCCGAACATCCCCAAAAAGCAGAATTTTACCGCGCCGCTGCCGCAAAAGCCGGGCTACCACCGCCGCAGTTTATTGACGAACTCCTCGACTGGAAAATGGTGAACAGCGTGAATGTGCCGGGGACTTTAAGGTATCAATTTACCGGTTCGCTTGTTACTTAATCCTCCAGGTTGTAAGGATAAAGCCAGCAGGAACCTTGGGTTACAATAGTTTCTTTACATTTGACGGATATGACGAGCCGCGTTCGGCAATAGTTATTACTAATAAGGTTTATTATTGACCGGCATAAGAAATGAAGAAAATTAAAGCTTACATAGACAGCGGCAACCTGGAACAGCATTGCTTTGACCTCTTCAACGCGGAGCGAGCGAAAGAAGTCGCTGAATTTAGTGTGTCTCACCCGGAGATCCGGCAGGAACTAAACGAAATTGAGCAAACCATTGAATTATTGGCCAAAAGCTATGCCATTGAACCTGATCCCCGATTGAGGGGCAGGTTGCTGAATGTGCTCGGTTTTGCGAGCGGGGAGCAATTAGATATCAATAACCTGCCGCCCACCGGTAAGTATTCCGATCATGTCAACTGGCTGAATGCGGTTGAGCATTTACTACCGGCCGAACCTTTTGAAGACTTCTTCCAGCATACCTTACGGCAGGACGACCAAATAGCCCAAATGTTGGTTGTTACCAGGCTGAATGTGCCACCGGAAATTCACGAGGACCTAGCCGAGAGCTTTTTCATCCTAAGGGGCCAGTGCACCTGCACCATTGGCGGCAGGCGGGTCACCCTTAACCCGGGCGATCATTTGGATATCCCGCTGCATGTCAGTCATGATATAACAATAGATTCACCGTACGTGATCGCAATTTTGCAACACCAATTTTCCTGACCCTATGAAAACTACCCCGGCTGAACAGGAACTGATCAGTGCGATTGCGCGGCGCGACGTTTCAGGTGCAGCGTTGTTATATGATCAATATGCAGGGAAACTCTTCAAAATCATTTGCTGTTCTATTGCCGACCAGCAGTTAGCCGTTGCAGTGCTGGAGGAAACAATGTTATACATCTGGAACAACTGCACAGATTGCCATAAGCAAGACTCGCACCTGTTATTATGGATGGCCGGGATTGCGCGGCAAATAGCCCGCAAAAGAATTAAAAGCCAGCAAGGAACCACCTGATCAGCACCGATTATATCCTGTCTATATATTCGTCAATTCACCACCGGGAAGGCCGATATCCTCAACCTTGCGCCGCCCATAGGCACCAGGGTAATGCTGGTTTCGGCCTCATCGGTTCTCACAGGGCTTTCGGGCAGCAGGCCGCACAGGCCGTACTGGTCTATTTTCCAGCCGGGTATTTGCCTGCCTTTGGCTTTTAGTACTATAGGGGCCGATTTGTTGGTGAACGGGTTATTGTCCTTTGGCCAGGCCCTTCTTTCAACCTCGAATGACATGGCGGGATCTTGTTTGTTTAATTCGAGCCCGAAGTTCCATGCCGAGGCCGGATATATCTCGAAGGTCGGCCATTTGGTCTGATCGGCGGTAGGTTGCCATTTGGCATCAGCCACGGCGTTTTCTTTGGTCGAGGCCACTTTTACATATTTCTCGTCTATCTTCAGCGAAAACGTAAGCGGGCCGTAGTTTACACTCACGCTGTTCTTATTCTTCTCCCATTCGCGCACGTGTATGCTCATGGGTAAGTGCAGGGTTATACGGTCGCCGTTCCTCCACGTATTAACCAGTTTAATATACTCCGCACCCGCCGGACTAACCTCAACTGTTTTTCCATTCACTTCCACCGTTGCATTGGCGCACCATTTTGGTATGCGCAGGTAAACGGGGAACTTATTTGGCGCGGCCGTTTGAATTTTAAGGTTGATCGTTTCGTTGAAAGGGTATTTTGTTGTGGTAACAATGGTAACCGGCTGCCCGTTCCCTGCCTTTGCAGTAACCGACCCTTCAGAATACAACTGATCGGCCAGGCCGTTATCGGGCGTGGCCATCCAGCTGTTTTCGGCATAATAAACCCAGCCGGCCGAATGGTTATGCTGGCAGCAGCGGCTGCTGAACGGGTTCATGTTCAGGAACGGTCCATCGTTATTGATACCCGGTGCATGGTTCTTGCTGTCGCTCAGCACCATGTTGGGGGCGGTTAGGTAACGCAGGCTTTTATAATCGGGCATAAAGGCTGCGGGAAAGGTATTGAAGGCCACATCCTCGCAGTTGTCGGCCCAAAAAGTATCGCCGGTAAATCGCAGCAGGAACTCGTCCGAGGTCATTTGCTCCACCATACCACATGTTTCCACGGCTTGCCTCGGGTCGTCATAACCCTTGCGGGCGTTCTCATCTGCGCCGAACATACCGCCCGGCACTTGCCCGTAAATATTTCGGATCAGCTTAAAGTCGTTATAGGATGCCGCCAGGTCGGCGGGGTTATTGCTCTGCATAAAGTATGTGGCTGGTTCGCGGAACGATTGTGCCACATTCACGTTATGCCAGTTGGGCAAGTTGTTGGCTTGCCGCCAGTTGGCCGTGTTTCGGTCGATCTTGGTTGCCAGGTTGAGCAGCCATTTTTCGCCGGTGCGGTTATACAGCCAGTACACGCTGATGAGGTTATCCCCGCCCCTGCTGTTCTCCCAGTAATCCTTCAAAAACAGGCTGTCCGGCACGGTTTGCTCATATTTAAAATACCGCGACATGAGTTTCAGTACCCTCGGATCGCCGGAATATTCGTAGTACGATTGCAGGCACCAGAGCATAGGCATATTACCCCACAGGTCGCGCCGGCCGGGTTTGGTATAATTCAGCGGACCGAAGTCGCCATTGGCACGCTGGTTTTTGATAACGGTATTGATCCAGAATTTGGTTTCCTTCAGCATTTTTGGGTCGCGCAGCATATAGGCCATATCGCCGTAGCCTTTCAGCCAGTAAGGCAGCTCTTCCCATCCGTATTTGCCTTTGCCGCTTTTATTTACCCAGGCGTTGTCGGTTTTAGTCAGCCATACACTGATCTCGCCGAGATTGCCCGTCAGGCCCTCCCGCTGTAGTTCCAGTTGGCGGCGCAACCAGCCGTTGGGTTTTATAGCAGTTACAGGCAGTTTTATAAAGTATTGCGCGTTCAGCGGAGCCTTGTTGGAGGTATAGTAGGCGTTGTGTCCCCTATTGCTTACCTCCTTTATAGCAGTTGCGGTTTGAGCCGATAGTTTATTGTTGAATACAGCAGCCATCATAAAACAGCCCGCTAAGGCGGCTTTACCGGCCGGTGAAGAAATGCTTTTCATAATTAGTTTGTTTGGATTGCGCAAATTATGAATAGGCGGGTAATATGGCAAATAAATTACTGAGTGGAGATTAAACGCCGAACTGCCCCAAATGATGATCCAGATGTTTATAAAACATATTGTTCCATTCAGTAATGGTTAACGGGCCGAAAGAATGGGACTCTTTTCCATCGAAATGCTTTTCGCCCAGCTCCTGCGTTTTTTTGATATGGGCTATCAGCCGGGACTTTTCGGCTTGAAAATCACGTTCGTCTGTAATGATAAACGCCGGGGCTGTGGGGCCGTTGTGTTTGTAAGGCGTCTCGCCCACTACCTTATTTTTCACCAGCATTTTCAGGATAAACTTCATAAACCCTTTGGGTTTGGGATGCTTATCCTCATATACCATTTCATACGACACGTTGAGATGCGCCAGCATTTGCGATACGTTCATTTTACCCCATAACGGCGTGCTTGCCGGAGTAAGCTTATTAATGCGGCCGATAACGGCATCGGTAACTTCGGATGTGAAAATATTGGGTAATGCCATACACAAAGTAACGTAATTTTCTGATTCGCAACTGGATATGTAACCGGTTAAATCCAAACGGCATTTTTTGTGTTTATAGCACGAAGAGTGTACGATGATTAAATATAAATTGCGATGCAAAAGAAAACATTCCCCGGCGAGAAGGAAGAAATGCCTGTAACGCCGCAAAAACCCGAAATAGAGCAACCCGCCGACCCGAAAACGCCTGAGATACCGCAGGAAGACCCTAACCGGATACCGCCTGAAATATCGCCGCAGCAACAGCCGCCGCCCGAAGCACCACCCGGGCAGCCCGGCAATACCCCAAACGGCTGATTTGGCGGATTTGGTAATATTCCCTATTCTTGGCGTTATGGTCCTGTTTAAGCCAGCAGGATGAATAACGATGGAGCAGCAAATCCCGGCGATATTAAAAACCAAACCGCATTTCGAAATCCTTGACGGGTTACGCGGCGTAGCCGCTTTATCAGTAGTGACCTTTCATTTTATGGAAATGGCCATTACCGATTACAGCAAAAACTTTATCGGGCATGGCTTTTTGGCGGTCGATTTCTTTTTCTGCCTCTCGGGCTTCGTTATCGCTTATGCTTATGACGACCGTATCGGGAAGATGGGTGTCACGGAGTTTTTCAAGTCGCGCCTAATACGACTGCATCCATTAGTCATTATGGGTTCGGTGCTGGGCCTGTTAACTTTCCTGTTCGATCCGTTTGGCGGTCACCCTGAGTTGTATAGCGCAGGCAGAATAGCATTGATATTCCTGTGTTCGGTTTTGCTTATCCCCTTCCCGGTGGTAACCGAACGGGCTTTTAACCTGTTCAATTTAAATGCGCCGGCCTGGTCGCTGTTTTGGGAATACATTGCCAATATTTTTTATGCGTTTATTTTGAGCAAACTAAATAAACGCTGGCTGCTGGCGCTTACCTTACTCGCAGCTATACCTATCTGCATTATCGCATACCGCACCGGAAACCTGATGGGCGGCTGGAGCGGAGGCACCTTTTGGGACGGCGGCGCACGGGTAGCTTATTCGTTTTTAGCGGGAATGCTGGTTTACCGTTTCAATTGGATCATCCCGTCGAAACTTGGTTTCGGTATGATGTCTGTATTGGTGTTTGCGGCTTTTATTATGCCTTTTTCCGGTTGGAACTGGCTGACAGAGCCCCTGGCTGTATTGTTCTATTTCCCGCTGATTGTTGCATTGGGCGCCGGGGCCAGACTAAGCGAAAGGCTCAGGAAGATTTGCGTGTTCTCCGGAAAGATGTCGTACCCACTGTACATGACACATTACGCAGCGTTGTGGATGTTCGGCAATTATTATGCGTCACATAAACCCGGAACAGTTGAATTTTCAGTAGTTGTGGTTACCTCCATCATTTTACTGGTTGGCGTGGCCTGGCTGGTAATGACATTTTATGATATTCCTGTACGGAGATATTTGAGCAGGAAAAGGCATGCAGCTTGATAAGTTTTGTCGGCTGGAGACCTTAAAACAAAAAAGCACCCGCTTGTGGGCGGATGCTTTACGAGTAACTTATAGTGATACTTAAATAACTTTTACGTTTACTGCGTTTAGGCCTTTTTTGCCTGATTGCTCTTCGTACTGTACGCGGTCATTTTCGCGGATGTTGTCGATGAGTCCTGTTGAGTGAACAAAGATGTCTTCCCTGTTGTCACTCGGTGAAATAAATCCAAAACCTTTTGTGTTGTTGAAAAATTTCACTGTTCCTTCTTTTTGCATTATGCTTCTTTTTTAAATAAGTGCGCAAGGTACGCATTAATACCGGCATTGTTTTCATATTGGTAAAATATATTAACAATATATTAAAGGGGGTCGCACGCGTGGGTCATAAAAAAACAAGGCGAAAAAGACAAACTTTCGCGATTATTGATTTATTAGGGCTTCTAACAATACCAGGAGCTATTCGCAAAACTTTGAAACCTGCTACATAAGGCTTTCCCACCGATACGTGCCCGCCCCGGGGCCAGTTTCCTATCCTAATTATCTTTGGTAAATTTATCGATCGATATGAAATATAAAATACAAATAAGCAAGGCTAAGCTAATAGTACTGGTAGGCGTTTGTTTCTTCATTGCTTATCTTGCTTATAATTCGGGACCAAACCCAAATTACCAACTGAAATTAGAGACATCTGCACCACAAGAATACTGGAGTTTTTTTTCTGAAGGTGCGAGAAAGAAATTGTCTGTAATTCAAACTATCACTTTAAAGTTTCAAAATCCTATAGCAAACTTTAGATTTGATGATAAAAAATATTTCATTGAAGTTTTTAAACTAGATGCCTTAGCAGACAAGCCGCTAGATGAACTTATCGCTTCTTCAAGCAACACAGATTTTATGAATAATGGCATCACATATTTAGAAAGCGGTGGTCCTTTATTTGATGTGAGTTTTAAAACAGGTAAGAACAAAGCGCGGCATATAAACATAAATTTAAAGGGGAATAATACTCACCAGATCAGGAACGATTCTGTTGCCTATTTCAATTCTGATTTTTATTTTTTTGCTATCAATTATAACAAATCAGATACTACAGCAATCTGGGCTACCACAGGAGGAAGACCGCCGGAAATTCCTACACTTGCCCTTCCTATAGATATCTTGTTTATTAAAAAACATGGCGCTATTTATCTTCTGATAATGTCTGTCAATGACTCAAAGACCAGCTTGCCTGCAAATAAATTATATGACTTGGTATGTCGTAAATAGCGAAGACGGATTTATAACAAAAAGTAACAAGGCCTGCATCTTTAAGATTATTAGCAGATTTCTCTATGAAGGCAACAATGACACCGGCGCGACTTAACAACGAGGCTCACCGGAAATAACACCCCCTTTACTTAGCGATTCCTTCGAACGCTCCCCCTGCTTTTCCGTAACGTAACCGTACGCTTCAGTGTCCGTTTTCGATACAGCATTTTATTATAGCCACCCGGGCCGACCTGGCAGGATCCAGTTTTCACGTAAATTTTCTTATTGATAATCAATTACTTAAATTATTTTTTATATAATTACTAATCAATTAGTATTTATCCTAATAGATTAGTATTGTTTTTGTTCAACTTTAAACATCATCAATTAAAAATCAAATCGTATGAGCAATTCAATTATACCTGCCCTTTTCCGCAATTGCCTTTTGGCAGCAGGCAGCCTGCTGCTTTGCGCGGGCACCGTTAACGCACAGGTTGTTACAACTGTTGTGCCCGTGGTTAACCCCATTGTTACCGCCGTAGTGCCACCGGTTCATCCCGTTATACCGCCGGTACACCCGGTAATAGCAGATATTAACCCGGTAATCAATGCAGACCCGGTTGTGGACATTGGCGATATTGACGTCGGCGATATCGATGTGGACGTAGATATTGCAGGCCCGGATATGACCGAAGGCAAATGGTTCGCTACTATTAAAGGCGACAAGATCAGGATCGAGTTCCGGTCAGACAGCGACGACAATCACTGGTCGAACAATGCCGATTTTGCGTTAAGCGAGTTTCCTAACCTGCCAAAAGGCCAGAAGGGTGAATTTTCGTTGACGCGTGATGCCGGTACAATTGTATTCAATGGCAAGTTTGAGGACGATATGGGTTTTGGCACCTACAAGTTTAACGCCAACAAAGCGTTTGATGACTATGTAAAAAACTCGGGCGTTACCGATGTGAAGGATCGCGATGCTTTTTCATTCTTCATGGTCGACCTGAAAAAAGGCTATGTGGAAATGCTGGCCAAAAACGGCTTCAAAGATATTGCAGGGCATAACCTGGTTGCCATGGCGGCTATGAAAGTTGACGAATCGTTCATCCAGGGCATCAGGTCGGCAGGTTATAGCGATATTTCTATTCATCAGCTTATCGCCATGAAATCTATGAATATTACGCCGGCCTATATCAATGAGCTTGCCGCTATGGGGTACAAAGATATACCTGCACATGATGTTGTCGCGTTTAAATCGATGAATATCGATGCTGCTTATATCAAGGGCTTTAATGATATAGGTTACACCAATACCCCTATCCATTCGCTGATCTCTTTTAAATCGATGGATATTACACCCGAATTTATCAAAGGGCTTAACGACATGGGTTATAAAGATGTAGCAGCCCATGATATTATCTCGTTCAAATCAATGAACATCAATGCCGATTACATCAAAGGCTTTACCGATATCGGTTACGCTAATATTCCTATCCATTCGCTGGTTGCTTTTAAATCAATGGAAGTTACCCCTGCTTTTATTAAAGGTTTTATGGATATGGGCTATAAGGATATTGACGCCCACAACATTATCGCGTTAAAATCACTTGATATTAAACCATCCTACATAGATGGCTTTAAAAAGCTCGGCTTTACTGACATTCCGCTGAACGAGCTGCCCGCGCTGAAGTCAAGCGGTGTAACCCCTGAGTATGTTGCCTCGATGCAGCAAAAAGGGTTTAAATCCACCAGTTTGCGCAAGTATATACAGATCAAGAATTCGTTTAATTGAGGGGTTAGTGATTGGTGACCGGTGATTAGTGATTAGAGTGATGGATAATAAACATTTATAACAGACAAACAACTTAACAAAATGAATAAGAAAACGATCATAAGCTGTTTTGCGGTGCTGACTTTATCAGTAGCATTTGCGGGCCAGGCATTTTCGCAGCAAAAGGAGAAGGGCGACGATGAGCAGTCGTCAGGACAATTCGGCCATCCGCCCGGCACCTGGGATGCTGTGGTGAAGGATGGGATAGTGAACATCCAGTTCTATGCCCGGCATTGGAGCAACGGGCGGAATTTCACCACTGCCGAATTGGGTACCCTGCCGGCTGAAAAAGTTGGCACGTTTGGTCTGACGCGCGAGTCGGGCAAGCTGACCTTTAAAGGTGTATTCCAGGATCATTGGGGGCACGGTACTTATACATTTGAACAAAACGCGGCCTTTAAATCGTACCTGGAGCAAAAGGGTTACAGTAAGCTTGATGGTGAGCTGATGCTGGCGGTTTTCTTTACTGATATTAACAAAGGTTTTTTCGACTTTATGAAGGATAATGGTTACCCTTCAATTTCCAACGACCAGTTTAAGGACCTGGCCGAGCAGAATTTAAGCCGCAGGGTGCTGGAGGAATACTTCGCCCTGTTTAAAGCAGAAGGTTATGGACACCAGTCCATCGATAAACTGGTGGAATTGAGAGAACATGGGGTAACTCCTAAATACATTGCCAGCATCCATCAAATGGGTTACAAAGGTTTTTCGCTGGATAAAGCACTAGAACTGCGCGACCATGGCGTGACAGCTGAATACATTGCCAGCCTGAAAAAAATGGGCGATGCGAATGTGACGCTCGACCAGGCACAGGATCTGCGTGATCACGGCGTTACTACTGAGTATGTAGCCAGTTTGAAAAAGCTGGGCTACCCTAATATGACGCTGGATAAGGCACAGGAATTGCGCGACCATGGCGTTACGGTAGATTTTATCAACAGCATGCAGAAACTGGGTTATAAAGATATCACCCTGGATAAAGCCCAGAGCCTGCGCGACCATGGCGTAACCGCTGATTTTATCAAAAGCATTAATGACCTCGGGTTCAAAAACATCAGCCTGGAGAAAGCCGAAGAACTGCGTAACCACGGCGTTACTGCCTCGTACATCAAAAAAATGAAGACCAAAGGCATTAAACTGGAAACACTGGATGATTTTATCAAACTAAGAGATACGGGGTTTAATGATTGAGTTGGCGTTAGCCTCACCCCACCCCTCTCCGCAAGAGAGGGGCTTTTTATTTTACTCCATTTGACCGTTTACAGGTGTTCACGAAAAGTGCAAAAATGGGGCACTTTTTGCACTTTATTAAAATCTTAACGCCTAATAATCAACAGCTTAGCATGACACAACCATTGGCAAGTGGCGGTGGCGTGAACACTTAGTGTATGGGTTGTTTTGTTCTGATTTGTTTACAAGCTTGCTAAAGTTGTCTTCAGCAATTTTACTGCGTCCGTATTGCTGGTCCCCTCAGCAAAAACGTCATTGGCTGTTACGCCATCGCCATAATAATCTTTTATCGCATCCTTATCAATGTTCAAGCTGGAGCCATTGATGCTGACCCCTGCGAACAGCCCGCGGCTGCGGGAATAAGAATATATCTCTGCCTCCAACTTATAATCGGTGTTAGCCGACGTCGTTCTCCCAACAGGCCCCGCGGCGGCTGATGCGTCGCCCCCGATAGTAAAATCGCCATCTTCCACTTTGGTCAGCACGCCTTTGTGTTTAAAAACCATTACCAGGTCAACTGATTGCACGCCTATCTGCGGACCAATGCTACCACCCGTCAAGGTAATAAAAACCGGGTTGCTCCAGCTTCCGTCGGCAAGTTTTACAATGGCCACGCCTTTGCCCCTTTTACCGCCGATGCCAAATCCGGCATTAATTAATTTTGGAATGATAACGATGCCCTCGTATTGGGCTATAAGGTCGTGAGGGATTTTTTCTTTCATCGTGCTAAAATCCTTTAACACATTAGCTGCGGCATGTATACGCTCTGTTTCCTTATCCCCGGTTGTAGCAGATGTTATCAGCAGGAATAAACTTAACATGAGTGGAATACCTAAAAATTTGATCGTTTTCATAGTTTGTAACTTGATATTTTCTAAACGGCAAAGTTACATACTTGTTTTGTCACGGGATTTTCATAGTTAAACAAGTCTCGATGGCTCTTAAAACTTATCCGATTCCGGTATATGCACATTTGCGTATCCGCACATCTTCACATCCCCTATCTTTACGCCATGAATAATCCAGGCAAGCAACAGGTATTTTCTATCAGCAATCAGCAACAGTTTGTTGATGCAGCATTGCAGGTATTCCGCTTTCAGGCTCAGCATTGCTTAGTTTACCGGGATTTTGTGACCAATCTCGGTATCGATGTCAATTCGGTCAAAACAGTTGAGGACATACCCTTTCTGCCAATCAGTTTCTTCAAATCTCGTGATATATTGAGTACGGATGCAGAGGTCCAGGTCACTTTCACAAGTTCTGGTACCACCGGGATGATCAACAGCAAACACCTGGTTACCGATGTTAGCTGGTATGAGGAAAGTTTCCGCCGGGCTTTTGAAATATTTTATGGCGATATTAAAAGCTATTGCGTGCTGGGGCTGTTGCCTTCCTACCTGGAACGGGAAGGGTCTTCACTTATTTATATGGCCGAAGACCTGGTTAAAAACTCCCAAAACCCCGATAGCGGCTTTTTTCTTTACAATCATAATGAGTTGTTCGCGCAGCTAAACAAACAAAAGGCCGCTAATAAACCCACCCTGCTCATTGGGGTTACTTTCGCCCTGCTTGATTTTGTGGAGAATTATCAAATGGATTTCCCGGAGTTGATCGTGATGGAAACCGGCGGTATGAAGGGACGTCGAAAGGAAATGATACGCGAGGAGCTGCATCGAACGCTGTGTAAGGGCTTTGGCGTAAAATCGATCCACTCGGAATATGGCATGACCGAACTTCTTTCGCAGGCTTATTCAATAGGTGAGGGCATATTCAATTGCCCGCCCTGGATGAAGATCATCACCCGCGACACCAACGACCCTATGTCCGTACTTGCCGATGGGCATACCGGCGGCATTAACGTGATCGACCTGGGCAATATCAATTCATGTTCATTCATCGCCACTCAGGATCTGGGCAAAGTTTATGCTGATGGATCGTTCGAAGTATTAGGGCGTTTTGATAATTCGGATATACGGGGCTGCAACCTGTTGGTTAGTTGATTAAGTTAAATGGTTAAAAAATAATTGAAACAACCTTATCCAACTCAACTAACTTAATCTAACTTATTCACCTAATCAAATACAATTAATCATTATTTTTGCGTTCACATCAAAAATTGATGAATGTTATGACGGACAAATTTTTAAACGACCAGCAGGACCCCAAAGCGGTTGAAAAAGTATATACACGATTAGTCGACCTGCTAACCACAGGCGAGGAAATAATTTACATTGCTACGCAAAAGAAACCGCTGGTGAACATATTACCCGACTGCGTGGCGCTTACAAATAAACGGGTGTTATTTTTCACCCCGGCCAATCTTGGGCTGTCCATCAAATTCATTGATTTCGTTTGGAAGGACATTGTTGATGTTTTTGTTAAGGAAGAGATAATTGGTGCTATTTTCACCGTAAAAACAACCAACCAGGCCGAAATGGGTGTAGATTATCTGCCAAAGGTTCAGGCCCGCAAACTATATCAATACGCGCAGGGGCGTAAGGAAGAGGAACGCGAACTGCGCCGCCAGCGCGAACTGGAAGAAAAACGCGCCGAGTCCGGTTCGTTTAATTTCGAGCATGCTGCAACTGCTAACCAGCCCGCAGCACCGGAACCGGTTGCAGTGGCCCCTTCAATAGTGGCGCCGCCTTTACAGGAAGAGCCCAAAAGGGATGAATTAACGGAAAAGCTCAAAAAGCTCCGCACCTTATTCGATCAGGGACTTATATCACAGGATGAATATAACGCCAAGAAGCTGGAGTTGTTGAGCGATCTTTAATAGTTACTGGCCCACCAGTCGCTCATCAAAGTTAAAAGGTGTTTTCCTGACGATCTTTGCCTTTGTTGCTTTTGGGTGCAACGGGTTCATCAGATAATTGAATTCCTCGGGCACCAGTGCCGAAGGTACTTTCAGAAGCAGATGCTCATTTTTTTGCAGGAACGAATTTCCTATTTGTTTTAGGATGTGCTGTTCGGGATACTCGTTCCAGTTATCAGGCAAAACATTTTCGGGTATCTCCAAAAAATCGTCGGGAACTTCGATATTCAGAATAAGAAAGTTATTTGGGATATTTGTCGGTACAAGGTAAGCCAAAGATTCCAGCACGGCTAACGATCGGGACGACGCCAGGTACATCATAGGTTTGCCTTCGCTATTCCAGCGGCCGCCATATAAACGCGCGCCATTACCGCTAAGGTCATCGGCATATTTGGCATTTGTTATACGATAGAGGACCATCAGGCAAAAACACCGTGCTCGATACGGCCCAGCTCCTTAAAAACCATATCAAAACCAACAGACGAATCCAAAAGTGAAACGGGTGTTTCACCCTTGAAAACATGGAGCGGGGTTTTCATCCAGGTTTTAAATTTATCGAGCGAGCCGAATACTTCCTCGCCGCGTGTATATAGCCGGGCAAGTTCTACAGCTTTTTCAGCGTATTCAGTTTTAATAATGGCATCATCATCGTAACGCTGCAAAGTGCGTTCAGAAATGTGCATAATATCAGCAAACTCCTGAATAGTAAGGGATATCCGTTTGGCCAAAGACAAAAGTAAATGTTTGGGCAGGCCGCTGCGGGTAAGCTGCAGCATATCGAAATCAGTCATCGCGGCAACCTGCTTGGCATTACTGCCGAACAGGTTATTGAATAAACTTCCACTACTTTTAGTTACATACAAAGCCATTGGCTCGTTAACGTAAATTTCCGGACTATGTTTCCCCTTATACGACATTTGTCCAAAAATAATTACATTTTGTCTAAAATCCAAATTATTCCGCAACAATTAAAAAATAATTCTTCTTTCCTTTTTGAGCAACAAGGAATTTACCGCCGATCAGGCTATCTGCATTATAGGTATCATCCGGCGAAGCTACTTTGTTTTTGTTGATGGCTACTCCCCCTCCCAGTATCATCTTACGGGCCTCACCCTTTGACGGGAATACAGCGGTGTTCACCGCAAGCAGATCGGTAACATTGACCCCGTGCTTTAACTCATCCAACGACACATTGAAATTTGGCACGCCCTCAAATATTCCGAGAACTTCAGCCTCATTTAACTCGCCAAGAAACTCGATACCCGTGTTTCCGAACAAAAAGTCCGACGACTGAATTGCCTTATTATACTCCTCTTCCCCATGTGTACGGATCGTAATATCTTTTGCCAATGCCTTTTGTAAAGCGCGCTGATGGGGTGCCAAAGCGTGTTCGGCTTCCAAAGCCTCTATTGTTTCGCGGTCGAATAAAGTAAATATGCGGATATATGATTTCGCGTCATCGTCACTTGTATTCAGCCAAAACTGGTAAAACTTATAAGGCGACGTCTTTTCAGGGTCGAGCCATATATTGCCGCCCTCGGTTTTGCCAAATTTAGAGCCGTCCGTTTTTTTAATAAGTTGGGTGGTCAATGCGAAAGCCTCGCCCCCATCCTTGCGGCGTATAAGTTCGGTACCCGTCACAATATTTCCCCATTGGTCCGATCCGCCCATTTGCAACACACAATTGTTATGTTTCCACAAATAATAAAAATCGTACCCCTGCACTAATTGATAAGTAAATTCGGTGAACGACATACCGGTATCGCCGCTGATGCGGTTTTTCACCGAATCCTTGGCCATCATATAATTTACCGTGATGTGCTTACCTACATCGCGTATGAAATTCAAAAACGTATAATTCTTAAACCAGTCGTAATTATTCACCATCTGCGCGCTGTTTGCACCGCGATCAAAGTCCAGGAATTTCTCCAGTTGCTTTTGTATGCCTTGAAGGTTATGCTGCAAAACGTCTTCGGATAATAAATTACGCTCGGCCGATTTGCCCGATGGATCACCAACCATGCCGGTAGCGCCGCCAACCAGGGCAAAAGGTTTATGCCCGGCACGTTGAAAATGTATCAATGTCATTATCTGCGCCAGGCTGCCAACATGCAGCGAATCCGCCGTTGGGTCAAAACCGATATAGCCCGAAGCCATACCTTTATTCAGCAATTCTTCCGTTCCGGGCATAATATCATGCAACATGCCCCGCCAGCGTAGTTCTTCAACAAAATTCATTTATCTAATTCTAAAAAGCGCAAAGATATACGAAAATCGGTGTAATCGTTCTTAATAAACGGTGTAATCATTCCATCAAATCGGTGTAATCATTGTATAAAATCAGCGCAATCATAAAAAAACTGCGTATCTTGAACAATAAAATCATCTCGAAGTGAACATATATGAATTTTCTGTCGCATTTTTATTTCGACCGGGACACCACGAACTGTTACCATACCCTGGGAACGGTACTGCCCGATCTTTTAAAAAATGCAGATAAAACCATTATCATTCACCCTGAAAAACTTACCCATCCCAATACCAAAATAAACGACATCATACTCGGTTGGCGTAAGCACCTGGAAGTAGACCGTTATTTTCATTCATCCCATTTTTTCATTACCCGGTCAAGCGAATTGCGTAAATTATTAACGCCGGCGGTCAAAGGCTCGCCAGTAAAACCCTTTTTCATCGGGCACATCGCACTGGAGTTGATACTTGATAATTTACTTTTGACCACAGATAAAGTATCTGTAGATAATTTCTACAACCACCTCCATTCCTGCGATCTTGATACCATAAAACAATTCCTCAACTTTTCGGGCGTGGCGGAAACGGATAAGTTTTTCCGGTTTTATGAAAATTTCAAGAAAAGCCGCTACCTGGAAACCTATGCCGATACCCAGCAGATATCCTATGCCCTGAAACGTATCTGCATGCGGATATGGGATGATCCGTTTACTATAGAGCATGAGGGCCGGATGAATGCAGTCTTGTCGGTTTATAGGGATGGTTTGTACAATAACTTTATGTCGATTTTTGATGAGATAGATATAAAGCTGAAAGCCTGAAGCTGAAAGCAAATATTCAGCGCCATAAAACACAAATTGGTAATATCATTTTACCCCTATTGGTGCAATCATTTTGACTGATATGCGCAATCATCCTAATAAATTGGCGAAATGCCCTTAAATAAATCGGTGTAATCCCTATAAAACCGCTTAAAAATCAATAATTAACAGTAAAATATTTTTTATTACAATAAAATATATCCGTACCTTTGCAGTCCCAATTGCATTGGGAAAAGGAGAAAATTTATTTTGGCAAAAAAACAAGAAGCAGAAAAAGAATTAAAAGCTAAGGAAGCAGAACTCGATGTAGTTACCGCGACCAAGGAAAAAGAGAGCATTGAATCAGAAGCTGATTCATTGTCGATCGAAGAGATCAAATCAAAAATTGCAGCAGCTGCAGAAGATTTCGACTGGGATGCTGACGACAAAAAATTCGGTAATTACAGCGATAGCGACCGCGAAAAATTCGAGAAAATGTATGATGGAACTTTCAGCTCTATCAACAAAGGCGAGATCATCAGCGGTATCGTTGTAAGTATCAACAGCAAAGATGTGGTATTGAATATCGGCTTTAAATCCGACGGTTTGGTATCAGTATCTGAATTCCGTGATACGCCTGATATGAAAATAGGCGATTCGGTTGAGGTTTTCGTTGAGTCGCAGGAAGATGCTAACGGACAGTTGGTACTTTCGCGCAAACGTGCAAAAACCCAGAAATCATGGGAAAGAATTAATAGTGCATTGGATAACGACGAAATTATCACCGGTTTTGTAAAAAGCAGAACCAAGGGTGGTTTGATCGTAGATATAATGGGCGTTGAAGCCTTTTTACCAGGTTCACAGATCGACATCAAACCTATCAGGGATTATGATGTATATGTGGGCAAAACAATGGAATTCAAAGTTGTTAAGATCAACCACGAGTTTAAAAACGTAGTGGTATCGCACAAAGTGCTGATCGAAGACGATTTGGAAAACCAAAAAACTGAAATTGTGGCCAAATTGGAAAAAGGCCAGGTATTGGAAGGAACCGTTAAAAACATTACCGACTTCGGTGTATTCATCGACTTGGGTGGCGTTGACGGCTTATTACACATCACCGACATTTCATGGGGCCGTATCGAGCATCCGCGCGAAGTATTGGCACTCGATCAGAAGATCAACGTGGTTGTACTCGACTTTGATGACGAGAAAAAACGTATCGCCCTTGGTTTGAAACAACTTACCCCGCATCCTTGGCAGTCGCTTGACGAAAACATCCAGGTGGGTTCGAAAGTTAAAGGCAAAATTGTTACCGTTGCCGATTACGGCGCATTCCTCGAGATCATCCCGGGTGTTGAAGGTTTGATCCACGTATCAGAAATGTCGTGGTCTCAAAACCTGCGCAACCCTCAAGAATTCCTGAAAGTTGGTGACGAAGTTGAAGCACAAGTATTGACATTGGATCGCGACGAGCGCAAAATGTCACTGGGTATCAAACAACTTACTCCTGACCCATGGCAAAATGCTGCTGACAAATATGCAGTAGGCACCAAACATATTGCTACAGTTAAAAACATGACCAACTTCGGCGTGTTTGTTGAACTGGAAGACGGCATAGACGGATTGATCCATATCTCCGACCTTTCATGGTCTAAGAAAGTAAATCACCCTAACGAATTTACCAAAGTAGGTGAAAAATTAGACGTGGTTGTACTTGAACTGGATGTTGAGAACCGCAAGCTTAGCCTGGGCCACAAACAACTGGAAGAAAACCCATGGGATACTTTCGAAACAATCTTCACCCTGGATTCTATCCACGAAGGTACAGTGTTGAAAGTAACTGATAAAGGTGCAGTTGTTGCCCTGCCTTATGGTGTTGAAGGTTTCGCTCCTACCAAACACATTGTGAAGGAAGACGGCAAAAGCCTTAAAGCTGAAGAAGCTGCCGAATTCAAGATCATTGAGTTCAATAAGGAAAGCAAACGTATCGTAATTTCACATGCACGTATCTGGGAAGAAGCCCGCAACGAGGTTAGGAACCAGGAAAACGACAGCCGCAAGAAAGAAGCAAAAGCTACTGTAAACGCGGTGAAGAAAGTGAAAGACTCGGTTGAGAAATCTACTTTAGGCGATCTTAGTGTACTTGCCCAGCTGAAAGAACAGATGGAAGGTGCTGAAAGCAAAGCCAAAAAGAAGAAATCGGAAGAAGAAGCCAAGTAAGCTTAAATAAATTAAATCCTTTAAGCCCTGCCCGGAAACGAGCGGGGCTTTTTGTTACATGTATTACACATCAAAAATCCCGTTTGTCATTCCAATAGGTTTTTATTATTTTTCATATCGAATTGTATATACCAACACCCTAATCCTTGATGAATCTTAAACTTCGTTTACTACTCCTTGTCATGGTTTTATGTGCAACATCCTCATGCATTAGGAAAAAGAAACCACATTTTAAGCATACAGACATCTACCTTGCCGGTTCAACTTATATCGAATCTTCTTCCCCAAAAACAATAAGTGGCTCGTCAGTGGCAACATACTGGAAGAATGGCGTGCCAACTATTCTTACCGACACGGTAAAAGGATCAAGAGCAAATGGCATTACCGTTATTGGCAAGGATGTGTATGTAGTTGGAGATATTTCAATACCCTTGCCCAACGGCAGGGATAGGACTGCTATCGCAGCCTGTTGGAAAAATGGAGTGCTCACCAAGTTCGGGCGTGGTACAATATATGGCGTTGCCGCAAAGGGTAAGGATATTTATATGGTTGGAACGTTATATGGCCTTGGGAATGAGAAAATTACCTTTTGGAAGAATGGCTTACCCGACACATTAGGTGATGGCCGGATATTATCTATAACAGTTGATGCAGGCAATATTTACATGGCCGGATATCAAATTATACATGGTGAGACAAATGGTCCCGAAAACCGTTGGGAGGTTGCCACCTATTGGAAAAATGGCAAACCTATTGAGTTGGATAACAATGTCACATTCATAAAGACAATGGCAAACAGCATATTTATACAGGATGGGGATGCATACATACCAGGCTCTCACCTGGAAAACGCTGTCGTACCTATGTATTGGAAAAATCGCGATAGCATAAGTTTGTCACCCAAATCACCCCGTTTGTATGGCGAAGCCAATGGGATTTACGCAGATGAAAACAATGTGTACCAATCAGGGTATGTATATGTTCCTACTCATAACGGCTTAGCGACCTTCGGCGCTGTTTACTGGAAAAATGGCATTATAAATTATTTACCATATATCGGTAAGGAGTCATTCGCCAGTGCTATCGTGATTCAGAATAATGACACTTATGTCGCCGGAAGTGATGATTACCCTATATATTGGAAGAATGGGAAACGCATACAGCTTGGCAAAAACAAAGGACAGGTATCAGCTATAACAGTTGTCGGTTATTAACCGTAAAGTCATTTATATTAAAAATAACCAACACCTTCTCCCCACCCAGTCGTCAGTGTCCCCACTGACGACAATGCGCTACTTCAGCTCCGGAAATTTCCCTGAATCAAAAATGCTTTTCTCTGCTATGGTTTTCTCTACATCCTGCCATTTGCGGGGGGCATCGCCAGATAATAGTATACCAGCATCCTTTCCGATTTGCACATCGTCCTCGATACGTACGCCAATATTCCACCATTTTTTATCGCAATCGCTGCCTGCCGGAATATAAATACCCGGCTCAACCGTTATTACCATATTCTCCTTCAGTGGTCCGCCATATGCACCTTTATCATGTACATCCAAACCGAGGTGGTGCGAAACACCGTGAGGATAATACTTGCCAACATCCTTTGCATCTTTGATCAGGCCGAGTTTGATCAGCCCGGCTGAAAGCACTTCTCTCGTCCTTTTTTCCAGGTCGCCATACGGAACACCATCTTTACACATTTTGAAAACCTCCTCCTGTGCATCGTATACCAGCTGGTAAATAGCTTTTTGCTCTTCGGTAAATTTGCCGTTAGCCGGGAATGTCCTCGTTACATCGGCTGAATAGCCATGGTATTCGGCGCCAACATCCATCAGCACTAATTGGTTTTTCACCTGTGTAGCGTTGTTTTCCTCGTAGTGCAGGATACAGCCGTTTGCACCAGCACCTACGATCGGCGGGTACCCTTCGTCTTCGGCGCCATAATGTTTATGCACATAAAACATAATGCCTGCCAGTTCAGTTTCCGACATCTGTGGTTTCACCGCACGCATAGCTTCAGCATGGGCCAGGCTGGATATTTTCACTGTTTTCCGCATCAGGTCCATCTCTTCCGCAGTTTTAACACCCCGCAGTTCGGTCGTAAAGTCGCTGTAACCTGTCACCCCGCCAAATTGCTCGTTGTATTTCACCTTAAATGCAGCCAGCGCAACCGAATCGTGTTTGCTGATAACGGACTGTAATAGTTCATTATTTTTAAAAGCCGGCTCATCCTGCTGCCCTTTCGCATAAAAATCCAATATCCTGTCGATATTTCTCGGAGAACCATATTTGGCAATTATCCCTAAAGTTTGTAGCACCCCCGGCGCAATGCTCTGCACATCTGCTTTAGCCCTGAAAGCGTCGAAAAGCGGTTTCATATTACCTTCATCAATCGGGAAGCTATCATAAAACAGCTTATACTTTTTTAAGTCGACCGGGTATTTGGCAAAATCCCCGCTATTAAACGTTTTAGCAAAACCCAATTTGTTTTTCACCCCTTCTGTACCAAGTCGTCTGCCGGTCCACTGCTCCTGCCGCGGGTCACGGCTCTGCACAAAAAACAATTCGTTATAATCGCCATCCGCCCCGTGCTGCATTTCTTTAAAAATAAACAGCACAGCGCTGGTCTCTTTATAACCCGAAAAGTAATACAGGTCGGGGTTTGGATGGTAAACATAATTCACATCATTTGAAAATACCCGCTCGGGATAGGCAAATACAACGGCCACCGAGTTGGCGGGCATCAACTTACGCAGCGCATCCCTCCTTCCGGCATGGAACTCTTTAGTCAGGTAATCCTTTGGCAGGCTCTCATCAGCATTTTCCTGCGAGAAGCATTGAACAGAAACCATGCAGGCAATTATTGCTGCAAACAGCGCTTTATGGATAAATTTCATTGTGATGTGTGATTAGTTTTCCTAAGGTAAATATATCAGGTAATTGCGGTATTTAAGGTAGAAAAAAATTGAAAGGTGAGTTTACCCTATCGTGTGCAGTTCTGAATTTCGAATGCTCAATTTCGAATTTACCTTAACCATTGCACAGCAAACAATCTCACATCTCCTATCTAAAATCTCATATCTAAACTATATCTTTGCCCAAATCCACCCAACGATGCAAAACCTCACGCTGCTCGACGGTCCAAAGTTCCAGATAACCATACAACGTTTATGTCGTCAGCTTATTGAAAATCACGACGACTTCTCAAATACTGTATTGATAGGCACACAACCGCGCGGTATTTACCTTGCCCGGCGCGTAGCCGAAGAATTACGCAAGATATTACCAGGTAAAACCATTTTACAAGGCGATATGGATGTTACTTTTTATCGCGACGACTTCCGGCGCGGCGAAAGGCAGCTGGTGCCTAATCAAACGCGCATAGATTTTATCATCGAAGGTAAAAAAGTGATACTGGTGGACGATGTACTGTGGACAGGCCGTACCATTCGTGCAGCCATGGACGGTATGCTGTATTTTGGCCGGCCGGAGAAGGTTGAATTGCTGGTGCTGGTAGACAGGCGGTATTCGCGCCATCTGCCCATCGGGGCTGATTATACCGGCATCGAAGTTGATTCCATAGCATCACAGAAAGTAGTTGTAAGCTGGAAAGAAACAGATGGAGAAGATAAAATAGTTTTAGTATCAGAAGCTAAATAATATAAGGAATGGCCAACTTAAGTACAAGGCATTTATTGGGAATTAAGGATCTGAACCGATCTGACATTGAATTGATATTCGAAACCGCTGACGAATTTAAATCCGTATTAAACCGCCCGATAAAAAAAGTGCCTTCGCTGCGTGACGTGACCATTGCGAATATCTTCTTCGAAAATTCGACCCGCACACGTTTATCGTTCGAATTGGCCGAAAAGCGCTTATCGGCCGATGTCGTTAATTTCGCCGCCTCCTCTTCTTCAGTTAGCAAAGGCGAAACGCTTATCGATACAGTAAATAACATCCTGGCCATGAAAGTGGATATGGTTGTAATGCGCCACCCGTACGCCGGCGCGGGGATATTCCTTTCAAAACATGTAAAAGCGCAGATAGTAAATGCCGGTGACGGTGCGCACGAGCACCCTACACAGGCTTTGCTGGATGCTTTCTCTATCCGCGAAAAATATGGCGATGTTGCCGGAAGAAAAATTGCTATAGTAGGCGATATTCTCCACTCGCGCGTGGCGCTCTCCAATATTCTTTGCCTTAAACAATTAGGCGCCGAAGTAATGGTTTGCGGACCGACAACACTGATACCAAAATACATCGGCGCCCTTGGCGTTAAGGTTGAACACGACTTGCTTAAGGCTCTTAACTGGTGCGATGTGGCTAATATGCTGCGCATACAATTAGAGCGGCAGGATATCAAATATTTTCCTTCACTACGCGAATACAGCATGCTTTACGGGTTGAATAAGCAGATACTGGATTCACTGGATAAGGAGATCACCATCATGCATCCCGGTCCTATCAACCGGGGTGTGGAAATTACCAGCGACGTGGCCGATAGTAAGCAATCCATCATCCTTGACCAGGTAGAGAATGGTGTTGCTATACGAATGGCCGTATTATACCTTTTGGCAGGCCAAACGCAGTAGCTTCACCCATTGGTTCATTTGTTGATCGGTATATTTGTGCTATGAAAATCAGCATTTGGTTAATTATTCTTTTCAGTGCAGTGTCATTAGCTGCCCCCGCCCAAAGCCAGCAGCGAAAAACTGATTCTGTATTTAATCTTGTAAAAAAATATTTTAACAATAAACAGCCTGATTCCATTTATTCACTTGCCGGGGAAAAGTTCAGGAAGGCGCTAACACCAGATGCTTTTCGATATGTATGTACTAACCAATTGTTTCCGCTCGGCTCCATCAAAAGCTCGTCGCTGATAGCGTTTGTCAATAACAAGGACGGGCGTTACAAGCTGGTGTTTGATGCTACTGCCTTGCAACTGTGGATGAATTTGGACGATAAAGACAAGATAGAACTTTTCCTGTTCCAACCATATAAAGACGAGGTTTCCAACAAGCCGGGGCCTGTGGCCACCACCAACCTGATGAGAAATCAAACCGATAAAAAAATTGACTCGGCCGTAAGGCCGTACATCCAAAAAACAAATGCAGTAGGTGTTAGCATCGGTATACTTCGAAATGGCGTTATCAGCACATATAACTATGGCGAAACAAAACAAGGGAACAATAAACTGCCCGGTGCAAATACGTTGTTCGAGATAGGCTCCATAACCAAAACATTTACTGCTACATTACTGGCTTATTACGCGAACGATGGCAAAGTTAAATTGAGCGACCCCATCACCCTGTACCTCCCCGATTCGGTATCAGTCAATCGCGAATTACAGGGAATCACCCTCCAGATGCTAAGCAATCACACGTCGGGCTTGCCGCGGCTGCCCGATAACCTGGTAAACCATTCGCTTGACCCGTTAAACCCATACAGGGATTACCGGAAGCAAGACTTGTTCGCCTACCTGCAAACCTGCAAGTTGGCGAGCAAACCGGGCGAGAAATATGCATACTCTAACCTGGGCGTTGGCCTGCTGGGCGCTATACTGGAGCAAGTTAGCGGAAAGGCGTTTGAGCAAATGGTGGAGGGCGTTATTTGTAAACCACTGGGAATGAGCAGTACCGCCCAGCACCTGGACCTATTGCTCAAACAGCGTTTTGTTACCGTATACAACGAAAATGGTAAAGAAACCCCTGCATGGGATTTTGGAATATTAGCCCCTTGCGGCTCGCTTCGCTCAACCGTTAACGATCTGCTCATCTATGCCAAAGCAAATATGACGGTGGCAAATACCAAACTATCAAAAGCAATTGAGTTGACACATAGGTCCACTTTTGACAAAGACATTAAACTTGGCCTCGGCTGGCATATCATTAAAATAGGTAATGCTGAATATTATTTTCATAATGGCGGCACGTATGGATGCAGCAGCTTCCTGGTATTCAACCCTGAAAATAAATTTGCCGTCGTGGTGCTGTCAAATTGCGGGGCAAGTATTGACGCCGTTGGGGGTGAGATAGTTAAAAGTTTGCAATGACGGTAGCGGGCTGTATGGACGCTCATTGATCAAAAACAATTCACTGCGATAACAAAAGTGTACTTTGGCTTAGCAATCGTCGTTAAAGTTTTATGCCTTTCAGATTCGTCCTTCCTGCTTTAATTTCATTATCTATCGGTGTTGCCGCCAAGGCGCAACAGGCGGAGAAACCTTTTCCGCAACATGTCCGGTATCATAAAGGAACCATCAAGCCGGATCATATCACCCAGCAGCAATCAGACGGGCTTACCCTTGACTTTTACCGCCAATGGAAGCAGCGCTACATCAAAACCGGCTGCAATGCCAATGAATATTATGTATGGTTCGAGCGCAAGGGTGAAAAACAATGTGTATCCGAGGGGCAGGGATATGGTATGGTCATTACTGTATTGATGGCCGGTGCCGATCCTTCTGCAAAAGTAACATACGATGGCCTTTTTAATTATTACAAGGCGCACCGCAACAATCATGGGTACCTTATGGCATGGGCGCAAAATAAAAACTGCCGCAATATTGATCAAAGTTCAGCCACAGACGGTGATATGGATATCGCGTACTCCTTGTTGCTTGCTGATAAACAATGGGGAAGTAAGGGCAATGTAAACTATCTAAAGGAATCGCGCAACATCATCGGTGCCATCATGAAGTATGAGATCAATCCAAAGACCTGGTCGGTAAAGTTAAGTGATGCCGTTGAGTACGACAGTAAGGATTATTTTGACATGCGGTCATCCGACTTTATGCCGGCAAATTTTAAGGCATTTGAAAGGGCGACCGGCGATATTCGCTGGGGAAAGGTCGTAAATAATAATTACGAGTTATTTGCTTATATGGCGCGAACGTACAGCGCCGATGCCGGACTTATACCAGACTTTATCATTAACATTAATAATAAAGCTAAACCTGCGCAACCACACTTCCTTGAGTCGAAATACGATGGTTATTATAACTACAACGCCTGCCGCGTACCCTGGCGGATAGCTACGGATTACCTTATGACCGGCGACCCGAGGGCCAAGGCGATCAACGACAGAATAAACGGCTGGATACGTCAAACTACCAGCGGCAACCCGGATAATATTTCGGCGGGATATACTTTGGCCGGGAACGATATTAAGGGCCGGTATTTTGAGGCACTTAGCTTTATTGGCCCGTTTGCTGTATCGGCAATGGTGGATAAGAAGAACCAAAAATGGCTCAATGCGGTTTGGGATTACCTGGTAAATTTCAAGTTGAAGGATTATGACTATTACGACAATAGTATCAAATTATTGGATATGATCATCCTTTCGGGAAATTACTGGGAGCCTCGCTAAATCGATGTGCTTATATTTATTCCAACTTTCTCGCGGCATTCAGCCCGCTTGATAGTGCGGCTTCCACTGTGCCCATAGCAGCGCCTTCGTATAAATATTCACCGGCAAAGTAGATCATATCATCAACCGGCTCTTCTAATGTCTTGCGCGCGGCGCTGGAGTTCACCATATCATAAGCATACGAACCGCAGGTAAACGAGTCGGTTGTCCAATTCACGACTTTCCACGATACGAGCTCATTTTCCAGATCAGCCGGCTTGCGTTTGAATATGTTTGCAAGTGACCTGATACCTGATCGCAAAAAATCAACATCTGATAAATGCTTCCTGCATTCGGCAGGCGGCCCGCCAAGCCAGCCGGTAATTACTGCGGAATGCGTTGGATATTGTGTCCACCAGGTAGGTATCTCTTCGGCCGATAAAACAAATCCCAAATTAGCCGCTTCTCCTGTTTCCCAAAACCGCTCCTTAAATTGAAACAACAGCTTTACTATCGCTCCAAAACCAATTTGTTTTAAAGCGTTTTCATGCGCATCGATCCCCGGCTGAAATATGATTGCGCCCCGGTTCAATACTCCCAACGGCAATGCGACCACCAACTTTCCCGCGCCATATTTTTTTCCATCAGCCGTTAACACTTCAGGTCTGCCGTTACCCCATCGTACTTCTTTCACTACCGCGTTCAACAATATGGCTGCGCCATTCGTTTTACTGTCGTTCGCCAGGAAATCGATCAATTTTCCATACCCACCCGTTACCCGGTATTGTGCCCCTTCGTCCTCATTTTCCCATTCTTCGCGCAATGCAAAAGAACTGGCCGAAAAAGGGTCTGCAGTATCATAGCCGGAAACATACCTGCTCACAGCGTTCCTTAAAGCTTCATATTTATCGCCGCTAAAATTATCCTGCAGGAAATTTCCTATACTAACATCATGATCCAAATGGCTTAACTTCTCCATTACTTTATCCCAACCCTCAATATCCCACGCTCCTTTAGCAAGCTTTCCATTATTGTAATGCCACATTTCCCCCTCGGCTGAAATATATTCAATACCCGCCTTTTTTAGTAAATGTAAAGTAACGGGCAGATTGCCATGTACAAATTCGGCGCCAAGTTCGGCGTGTTTAAAAAACGATTCATCGCTAATGGTATGGATACGCCCGCCTATCCTATCCCTTGCTTCCAGTACTATCACTGTTTTACCCGCCTTTGAAAGCGTGTAAGCTGCCATAAGACCCGAAGCACCCGCGCCAATAACGATCACGTCAGCATTTTTCATATAAATTGCAAGTTAGGCGCTATTTAGCTTGATACCATCTTTTAAATACAAAAAGCCCCGGTCAAGCCAGGGCCTTACTACAAAAGATGACCGCTTGATTGCTATTTTGCTTTAACCGATAAACCGATTGTTTGTTTCTTCAAATTCCAGCCTTCCACAACTATAGTTAACGGGCTGTTTTGCAGCTTCGCCGACGGCACGCCAACCGAAACTGTAATATGATCATGAGGAGCTAATGTAAAGTAGTTCGATGTCCAATAACCGGGCATTACTTCCTCTCCATTTTGGATTAATTGCGGCCGTATAAAGAAGGCAACCTTATCTGATGTATTTGCGATCTCCAGTGTCCACTTGTCTTCCGTTTTCTCTTTTATTGCATTTAGCAGTTTGATAGTCACGTTAGCATTTGGCATATTGTTCAAAGCTTTCAAATCGTTTCCCGGGGCCAACCAATAAGTATTGCGCGATACCATTTTTCCCGCACCGTCTTTAAGGTTCATCACCACAAAAACCATTTCATTAATATCTTTTAACGCTTTTCCAATAGGTATGATCTCTTTCGTTCCTGCCGAATCAAGTCTAACCGCATTAGCAGTGAAGGTTTTTATCAGCTTGCTATCAGTATTAAAAATAGAAACGTTGGCTTTTAGGTTCCCCGTTGATTGATGATACCGGTTAATAATAGCCGCAGTCGAATCATCCAGGTTAAGCTGGATATGCACCGGCTCACATGCATTTTGCATAGCATAGTAACCAGCATTGGGCTCCAGGTACCAGTCATATATCTGCCAAACTACGCTGGGGAGCGCGGCATTCAGCTTCCATAACATCACACCACCCGTCTCATTCAATTTATGTCCCGCTGCCTCAAATATGCCCTGGTAGCCAACATAATTCATCAGTTGCATCTTATCCGAAAAATTGACCATCGTCTCCGGCTGGCCATACCGCTTCACCATTTCGTCCATATATTTATCGTACTGGGCTGCACCAGTTGCCGCATCGTGGTAACCCCACGAATTATTGAGCGGAAAAGGCAATTTTGTATCCCATACCAGGTTAGGTATTATTTTAGCCAATGTATTATAAGGTGGCTGCGAGGGTATGCCGGTTTCATCTTTAAACACCCAATCGCGCCCTGCATCGGCTAAACGGTAATATATTTTCGGATCGCGCCAGGCGTATGGGCCGCCGCTGTAAACACCCGAAGGCATATTATCGGGATAGGAACCCTCCCATCCCTGCGGCAGTTTAGCAAAACCTGACGAACTCGGGATAAACGGCCGCGTACCATCAAGAGCTATGATATTGTTACGCATGGCATCGTACAACTCCCGTCGTGCGTGGCCCTCGTTACCGCCTGTCCAAACCAATAGGCTTGGATGGTTGCGGATGCGGTATATAGTACTCACCACGTTCCTGATGAACACATTTCCTTCCAGCGGCCAGTCGGGTGAGCCTTTAAATTCGCCCTGGGTATCGCCCGTTACCCAAAAATCCGACCACACCATCAGGCCATATTTATCAGCGGCATTCCAGAAGGCGTCGGGAGGTGTAACGCCCCCGCCCCAGATGCGTACCAGATTAACATTAGCATTCCGGCACAAATGCATCTCATAGTCGTACCTGGCCGAATCGCGGTGCACCATCATATCAGGCACCCACGCGCCGCCGTCAAGATGTACGCGCTTGCCATTCACGTAAAAGTCACGCCGGACAAATCCTTTAACGGTAGTGGTTCTTGAGCCCACAGTACGCACACCGAAGACAAAAGAAGTGTCATCACCCAGCGAGCCATCGCGGTCAAAATATTGCAGGCGGATCCTGTACAGGTTAGCCCTGCCGTAATTGTTCGGCCACCACAAATGTGGTTTACTGATGACTTTGTTTAATCTTATCTCTTTGGACCCATTTCCATCAACAATCACATTTTCAACGTATTGCAGGGGCACAACTCCTGCAAAATTTTCGGGTGAAATATTTATCTTTAGCTTACCCGACCGTTCCTGTTTGCCATGATTAGCTAATGTAAGGTTAAGTTTAAGGCTGGCCATAGAGGTATCGGGCAACCGTGGTAATTCGGTGATAAGTTGCGGGCGACTGATGGTAACGGCGCTGCTTGTACGCAAAAACACAGGCTGCCAGATCCCCATATTCCGGTCACGTACAGGCGGTATCCAGTCCCAACCGACAGAGCAAAGCATGGTCACATTTTTTCCTATATCCCCTGTTGGGCCACCGTTCTCATAAAACGGGCCGAGTGCCTGTAATTGCTCTTTGGATGGGTAACCGGGATAATCTAATGGATATATTTTTACAGCAAGAGCATTCTCGTCACCAGCTTTTATTTCGTTGCTAACATCCAGGTTATGCTCGGCAAACATGCCCGCCATTTGAGCTGAATCAGCAATTAGCTTACCGTTGAGCCAAACGGCGGCCCGGTAATTGATCCCTTTAAATATCAGCTGAAAATAACGCCCTTTATCGGCCGCCGGAACTTTAAAAGTGGTACGGTACCAATAGGGCTTCTTCCATGGGTTGGGGTTATTGGGTAAATGACTGTATTGTTCGAGGTTATATTCTTTATTAAACTGATCCGACGCATCGGGTATCAGCATATTATTAAGTCCCTGGTAAGGGTCGGGGTAAATATGATTGGCAACCAGGCCGGTCAGCACTGTGGACGGCACCTTTACCGGGAACCAATAAACATTGGGTTTGTATGCCGGATCAGATATTTCGCTACCCGATCCTGTTATCAGGGCAGATGATTGCAAATCGAAGTTTGTCAATTTCACCTGTTTCACTATTCCATTCTGAGCGAGCGCGTGACCGGTAAAGATCAAACTAATTGTGAACAGTACAGCCGGGATAAGTACAAGTCTTTTCATCAGTACAATATTGTTTGTAAAACTACTTAACAATCAGCCCCGGCAACTTGTACTAATTTACCCTTTTGTTGTACTATTTTAAATCGCCGGCCAGGGTTGTATTGCAACATAAATTTTACGGATAGATCAGTAGCTCAAAAGCGTTCCTGCAACGGTTAAAGCTCAATTCATCCAGGGTAATAAACTTTTTACGTTCGTTTAATGCGTTATTTTACAAACTAAATTTTAAGTAGGTTATATTGGGCAACCCTAATTAAGCTCACGGTACACATTGAAGTAATTGTTCTTTGTATATCAGTGCCTGTAAATTATTTATCTGCTAAAAATCACCGTTTATCTACACTTTACCGGGGTACATCTATCAATCCTGTTTAAAACTAAAAAAGCAGTTATCTTACAGCAAAAGCAACTAAACAAGCGCTATCCATGTAAATGATATTATAGTAGCCATTACCACCTCGTCTGCCACCTATGTCAAAAACTAAACTTATATTGTTTGGAGCCGTCCTTATTCCTATGGTTATTGCGCTGTCCGAATGTCTGAATACGAAAAAGGCTCCGGACCCGCGCGGCAAGGATTATGCCGGTTCAGCATCCTGTGTAAGTTGTCATAAGAGCATCTCCGAATCGTACCTGCATACCGCTCATTTTATATCGTCCCAACCAGCCGATTCGGCAACGATACAAGGCGATTTCGGTAAGGGCCATAACGAGATTACATATAATCCGCATGCCACAGTGGTTATGGACAAACGCAAAAGCGGTTTTTACCAGATAGCCTATCATGATGGGAAAAAAGGCGAATCGGGTAAGTTTGATATTGTTTTTGGTGGCGTAAAAGGGCAAACATACGCTTATTGGCTGGCCAATGAACTGTTTCAATTGCCGGTATCACACGTTAGCAACGCGCAAAAATGGATCAATAGCCCAGGCTATCAAAACTCTGACCCCGACTTTGAACGGATGATCACCTCGCAATGCCTCGGCTGCCACATGTCGTATGCGAAAGTGGTACCCGGAAAACTTCCTTTGTTTGTACAAAATCCCGAAGGTTTTGACAGGGCAACAATGATTTACAATATCGATTGCGAAAGATGTCATGGCCCGGCAGAAGAGCATGTTGAGTTCCAAACAGCTAATCCGACCGTAAAAGAAGCAAAGTATATTGCCACTTATAGATCGCTTACCAGGGAGCAAAAGATCAGCATGTGTGCGGTATGCCATTCGGGGGCAAATAATGTGATGTTAAAGCCAACATTCGGCTTCAAACCTGGCGATACGCTGAGTAAGTATATGAAAATAGTTCCGGCAAATTTATCTGCTGATTATAAAGACATCGATGTCCATGGCGACCAGACCGGGATGCTGGCAACAAGCAAATGTTTTATCAGCACAAATATGAGCTGTGCCACGTGTCACAATACGCACCAAAACGAACGTGATAAACAAGTATTATTTGCCGCCCGTTGCATGAGTTGCCATACTAAAAGTAGTGATCACGAATGTAAGCTGAGTGGTAAACTCCCACCTGCACTACTAACCAGCAATTGCATTGACTGTCACATGCCTGCATTCGCTTCAAAGCTCATCGTGGCCGGGAAATCCGGCGCCATGGTACACACACATCACATAGCAGTTTACCCGGAAGAGACAAAAAAGATATTGAAATATCTTAAGCTGCCCGCAGGCAACACCCGCTAAAATACGTTCTCTGAACCTATCGGAAAAAAGTTTCCCAATATACCCAGATACCTGAATTTTATCATGTGGGTATTACGCGGCGCGTCGATATGGTCGCCAATATTTGAGTATAGCGAGAATACAAAAAAATTGGCATCCCGGCCGGCAATCTCATTGCCCCGGCTTTCGTGCAAATATGATTTGAATTCACGCAAACCGGGATTAGTCACTACCAGTAGCAGCAAGGGGATTGCCACCACATATACAATAGTCCTTCTCATTGTAATTAGGTCTTCTACACGAATGTAGTAATATTTTTGTTACAATCAGACGAATTTATTTGCAATTTTGAAAGCGCCTCAAATCAATTTTCCACCACACTCATTTCCCATTGTGATTCTCCAATACTATAAAAGGCAGATGCTGGTCCCAAAATGGCTTTACATCTTCTAACATAAATCCATTTGAATAATTACCCAGGATAATATCCATTTTGCCGTCATGATTCATGTCTGCTGCCGTTAGGGTCATCCAGCGTCCGTATTTGTTTACAGGTATGGCGTGCGGCTTAAAATCCATCGGTTTATTCTGTTCGAAATAGATAAAATTCTCTGCAGGATTATTCTTAAAATCTGCAAAAAAAGCTATGGTGGCTATATCTGTATCGCCATCGCTATCAAAGTCGCCAACAACTACTTTTGTACAACCGTTGATCGGGTAAAAATACGACTGTTTAAATTTCCAGTCGCCGCCGTTGGTATAGATATATAAACCGTGGTAAGGCTTAAAAATCCGTGAATTGTGATAGTTATAACCGCATGCAAGTACCAGGTCAGGCTTTCCATCATGGTTCATGTCGGCCAGTTGAAAACTGTTACAATCATAAGCCGGTGGAAGCTCAAGTATAACTTTGGTTGTAAACCCTCCCTTTTGATCATTTAAAAACATCCACACACCTTCGTCCCCTCTTCCAAATAATATCATCAGGTCAGGCCAGCCATCATTGTTAAAGTCTCCGACAATTCCTTGTGCTGCGCCTGCTTTGTCCGAGATGGTGTTTTGTGTAAAAGTGTGATCGGCGTTCTGCTTCAATAAATAAACCCCGCCGATAGCGTTGCCCTGGCCAAGTATTACCCAATCAGACAAACCATCTTTATTAAAGTCTCCGCTAATAGTTTGCACCGGCCTTGCCAGGTCTGACTGAACCAATGAGGGCTCGATATTAGTTTTTTTAGAATCCAGGTCGACTTTCATTACCCTTCCGTCCGGAAAATCCATCGGCATTATCTGACCTATGCATGAGAACACACCCTGGTGAGCACCATTTTCTGTAGTAAAGGCAGCATCTACGGCTGCTGACGGAAGCTCGGCAGCCGTGCGGCTTTTAAGGTTTGCATCCCATTCGTATAATTTTGATGTGATAACATCGCTGGTGTATAATTTATTTGTAGACGGATCAACAGCAGTCATTGTTGTATAGGCAATATTTTTTGCTGGCTCCGGCTTTCTCAGGCTAAAACCCGCCCAATCGCTAACCAATGGAGCGGGTTTGTTAGCAGCATGTAATTCTTTCGGCGCCGCTTTGATGTAATACGCTACTATCATCTGCCACTCGGGTAATGAAATGCCGCTGGTGTCAGGTGCTTTTTTATAATAATCTACGCCGTAAGTTGATAACCCAAGATAGTGCGACATGGCTGGCAGCGTATGGAATTTCCATACATCTTTTGTTAAGGCCTCCGGCTGAACCGCCTGGTGGCATTTAGTGCAATATTTTTGAGCCAGCATCTTGCCATCGGCTATAGTATCGCCCGTTGGTTTATATATCCTCGCATTATTGTTTGTACACCCGTTGAATAACATGCCGCCAGCCAGCAGGAAGACAAATAGCAGTAAATAAATTGTGTATAGCCCGGTTTTATTGAGTTTCATGATCAGTATCAGAAATATTATCAGTTATTCAGTTTCAATTTATTCCAGATGAGTTCGCCTACCAGTTTGCCCTGTTTGGCGCCTTCAACCGAACTGTTCAGGTAGTGGATGCCGCCATAGAACCTGCTCATCGCTGTTTCGTCCGATGCCTTGATGAACGATTTGAAGTCCCGCTGCAAACCGATGTATTTCAGGTCGCTGGTGTCGTGAAAGGCATAGTTGTCGCCAAATTCATGGGTTAGTACTACAGCTGATGCGGCACTTATGGTGCTGTGTCCTGCCGTGTATTCCGGGAACGGGGGTGTTTGCAACAGCGGCAGCCAGTTGTGGTCTACCTTTTCGTTGATCACCGTTACCGGCCTTACATACGCATAGGTGTACTTTACTTCCCAGCAGGTGATGAATGATTCGAACAGGGCGATCGAGGTCAGGGCATAGGCCTGCGCCGTTTTGGTGGCGCTGGCCTTGCTTTGCCGGCAGGCTATCGTGGTAATGCCGATCCAGTGCCCCCCGGGGGTGATCTTCTTGTCGGCAAACATCATGTGCCCGTTGTGCATCACCACAAAGGGGTTGTCGTCCCAGTAGCGGGCTATCGTTTCCTGT
>NZ_DATJJC010000032.1:0-265902 GCF_035492695.1 Mucilaginibacter sp.
TGTCAGCGCTAATGGTTTCTTTGCCGCACGGGCCTTATCCGCACAATAAAACAGAACCTAAGGCCGGAAATCTTCGCCCGGGCTACCTTGCAGCTTTATTACCCTGCATGGCTCTGATTTAATGCCTTTACAGCCGCACTAACCCTCATGTTCTGTTTTATTTTTGGCCGAAACACAGAGCGCTGACGGGATGCCACAATTAATTCCCCTCTCGGGACGGGCGCGTTAGCCTGTGTGGTTGCCAGGGGCGGGTTTCGCCGCCATGCTTATCCCCCGATTTCCAACGCACACCATCAGTCAAAACAGAGTTTCGTTTAAATGATGAATTCACCCCCGCTCATTGCCGCGGGGGCTAGTTACTTTCCCTTAGATGGAAAGTAACCAAAGATCAAGTCAGCGCTAATGGTTTCTTTGCCGCACGGGCCTGATCCGCACGATAAAACAGAACCTAAGGCCGGAAATCTTCGCCCGGGCTACCTTGCGGCTTCATTACCCTGCATGGCTCTGATTTAATGCCTTTACAGCCGCACTATCCCTCATGTTCTGTTTTATTTTTGGCCGAAACACAGAGCGCTGACGGGATGCCACAATTAATTCCCCTCTCGGGAGGGGGCGCGTTAGCCTTTGTGGTTGTCAGGGGTGGGTTTCGCCGCCCTGCCAACTTACTTCCCCGTCGGCTTAAACTGGTTGCTCAGCCGGGTCGAATCTCCGCCGAAGGGTTGCCAGGCCTTGTCGGCCGAAAGACGCACACCCGTAGTAGCCTGCCTGTCGGTTGCGGTATAGCCGCCCACTTCCAGCTCGCGTATCTCGCGTTCAATCAGCGAAAGTTCTTCCCGCAGTTTGGCCACACGCGCCACCTGGTTCAGCCGGTTGCTCAGCGACTCGTCAAAACGATAGTTATCCAATAATATTTTCCTGATATCCTCTCTAAGGCCTGCTGCCTTCTTTTTGAGGTTTGGTAAGCGTTTCATTAAAAAGATTCTAAGTAATGGTTTTGCCGGTAGTGGCATATCACCTCTATCAGCTCGTTAATTTGTGCGGCAGGCACCTTGGTGCGGCCGTTGGTGGTATATACAAAAATATTCCCCGGCTCCTCAATCGTTACGTATCCCATATAATTCATGTCGTTCGGCTGGCCCCGGTAAGGTTTGCCGCCACCGTTGTCATCGTCATTCGCACCAACGCCGGCGCCATTGTAAATATTGTATATGTAGCTAAGCAGGCCCCGGCTATCCGGGTTTACCTGTATCTCGGGTATTATCCTGTAAGGCACCCCAGCGCCTGCAGTTGTAAATATTGTTTCCATTGGTAATGTACTGATACATACATACGTATAAAACCACGGAAAGTTTGTTTTATTACCCCCTGCGGTTATTTGTGACAGGGGGATGATGAGGGGAGTGAATGGTGAGTGGTGAGTAGTGAGTAGTGAATGGTGAATAGTGAATAGTAGTAAATACTGAATAAAAAAGTTGGGGGTATACTAAAGTGGAGTTTGCGCTGAGTTGATTTAAGGGGAAGCATGGTGTGGGGTGCGTATTTACCGCCAACTATTCTGATAACTATCAGGAACGCCTTCATGGCCTTAAGCCAGTGTCATTACGTTAAAGAAAAATGGCGATAATGAACGCGCTCCATTGACTCACCCCGACGACGCTACGCTGGTCGGCCCTCTCTTTGCTGCGCATAAAGAGGGCATTTCAGATCTTTTGCGAATTACCCTAAACAGGCGTATGCTATACAAGTCCGCCGTCCGCTTGTATAAGATTTCTCCTCGCTGCGCTCGTTCGAAATGACATAGATTATTAAACCGAGTATCAAAAACTTCCGGACTTGCGCGGACTTCCCCCCTAAAAAAACCGCACAAAATACCCGGCTACCGATTGCCACAGGGCGGTATGGGGCAGAAAATAAATGCTGTAGTGCGATACTGCCAGGATGATGAACGCGATGATATAGGCGCGGGCGTTGTTCCCTTTCACCCAGTCGTAAACGATGAGGCCGACGAGGGCCAGGTCGGGTATTAAAAAGCCAAGCAGCAATGCTTCTGACTCCATGTGCAATACGTGTACGAAAACCCTGCGCATCCCCGCGCCCACGATGGCCAGCGAGGTGGCTATCATGTACCGCATGTGGTACGGGGTGCGGTGCTTGTTGATGATGGCCAGCAGGTACAGCACCGCGAAATCGAATATCTGGTAAACCTGAAAATACGTTCCGGCGAGGATGTCCGGACGGGGTTTATGCGCAGCCACCGCGTTCAGGTACGCCTCGCGGGCGATGAAATGGATAGAAACGATGATACAGGGAACCAACACATAGGTAAACCTGCCGATGATGCGATGCGCCCTGTATTTGCCGTACCGGATGAGCAGGGGCTGCACAAACAGCAGCACAAACCAGGTGCTGAACAGCAGGCCGTGTATATGCTGGATAGCGGTAACGTTATTAAAACTCGGGAAGAGCCCGAAATAGGTTTTGAAAAAGCCCAGCACTACAATGCCGAAAATAGCGACAAACAGCCAGCTGACATTTTTATAGCCTTTCTCTATCGAAGAATCCATTGCGATTTAGTTTACAGGCTGTAAGGTAGGTAATTATTTTAAAACTAAGTCTCCCGATCCGACTTCCATACCGACACATACTTCCGCGGCTCCGCTCATGTGACGACTATCATTATTTGGCGTGCCGCAGGTCATAGGTATCCGGGCCAAATCGGCGGAGCTTTACTGTTCATAGCCAGTTACTTAAAAAATCAGATCATGAAAAGAAAGTCAATGATGCTAAGCATGGCAATAGTGCTGCTGAGCGTTTCGGCAGGCGCGTTTGCGCAGGTTACCCGTACCGATACCTTGCCAACCGTTTATATTACGGCCAAATCGGTAGTGGCAAAAAAAGTGAGCGATGCCTTTAAGCAGCAGTTTAAGGAAGCCGTGGGCCCGCGCTGGTTCAGGATAAACAGGGAATATCTGGTGAAATTTGTATCGAAAGATCAAAAAAACCATGCCCTGTACCACAATAAGGGGCAATTGGTTTACCATATCAGCTACGGCGATAAAACAGGCTTGCCCAAAGCTATCAGCGACAAGGTAACCTCAAGCTATTCGGACGGCAAAATAACCACCGCTATTAACGTGCACCAGGACGACCGGAATATTTGGGTGATCAACGTTGAAACTCCAAAATTGCTGATCCTGATACGCGAGGAAGACGGCGAAATAACCGAAATGGAGCGCTATCAGAAAGGATAATAAAAAAACCGGTTTAATAAGTGTGATTTAATAAGCGCAGGGTTCCCTAACCGGAGCCCTGCGTTATTTGAGCCTATGGTACAATAAGAGATCGTGCATAAATATTGGTCACGAGTACGCCACGCTCGGGCTAACGCTGCATACTCGCGCCAGGAGGGGGGGGAACTACGGCAAGCGTACAGAATCAAAAATTCCCCTCCCCGGATGGGGTGCGGCTGGCTTTGCGGCGGCAGGGGTGGGTGTGCGCCGGGTGCGTGCGCTTTTGTCTGAACCAGGATTCGTAGGATCAAAAGATTGGCAGGATGCTGGTTTGATAACCTAAACAAAGTAATTCAGCTACTGAGCATGGTGACCACAAGCCGCGAGGCTTGCGGTGGCGGGGGGAATCAAAAATTCTTCCCTCCCAAATGCTATCGGCGGGCTTTCTATTCAGACACTGTTGCGGTAGCGGGAGAAATGTTACTATGTCGTCTCACAACCTTCCAAACATTTATCTTTGAATAAATAATTGTCATCGCACCAAATTGAAGAATCTTATACCAACTAGATACGATAGTTTAATAGACCTTGGCGGATCGACCAAGCCCTGGAAAGTCTTTGCAATTATCGACGATGAAAATGTGCCTATTGAAAAACCTTATGTCGTTAAATTGTTTTCCCCGTCTCAGGCTAAACAGCACCCCGGTATAGCTAAAGAGTTTATTTGCAATGCCCTTGCAAATGATTTTGATTTATTTGTACCAACTGCTGGAATTATAAATTTAAATGAGACGACATTCTTACGAACATTAAGCCGAAGAGAACAATATATACTAAAACAGAAATTTGATGGTAATACATTTGCTAGTGAGCTGCTAAATGCTTCATTGGTTAATGAACAAATGCGAGGTCTTATTTCAATAGAAGAAACAGCAATGATTTACGCCTTTGATTGCTTTATACTCAATATTGACCGCTGGGGATTTCGAAAAAAGCCAAATTTGATGATTTACAATGGCGATGCTATGTTGATTGATCATGAGCTTACCTTTTCTTTTATTGATTCAGAAAGTAGAAAAACGCTTGATCAGATTCTAAAAGCAATAAATGAAAAAAGACTAATCTACCCTTTTACAAATCACCTTTTTTTTAACTTATTGCGTGCCTATAAAGGCAACAAAGAAATTCTTTTTGATACCTTTCAGGAATATCTAAGGTCGATTAATCTTGGGGAACTAAAACGCTTAATTGATAAATTACAGGCAAATGATATTGATGTTGGAGCAACAGAGTTATTATTTGAATATATTAGAGAATTAAAGGGAAATTCAAAACATTTTTCTAATACACTGTTGAACACTATTTTATGAAGAAGACATATACATATAGTTTATTGCAATATCGGCACTCCATTGTATTAGGTGAAGTACTTAACATTGGATTACTTGTTTATTTTCCAATCGAAAGTCGGATTCGATTCATTTATCCTGAAAATTTTAAAAGGATCAAGACCCTATACAATAATTTCCCGGAAAGAACAATTATTTCATATTTTGAATATTTTAATCAACGTGTTGACGAGTTGAATAAAAAACCAGAAGTGTTTTATAAATATGAAATAAACAATAGTTTAAGAACCCTCATAGAAAATGAATTTCTTTCTGCAGATTCTTCTATTTTGCAATTTAGCAATTATCATAAGGCTATATTGTACACTGAGGATTTGAATACTTTGATAATGAAATTGTCTAATCTGTATTTTCCATCTGACGATATAGTCGTTAAAAATGAATTCATTGTTTCAAATAAAAACATCCAAAAAAAAGACGATTGGATAAGACCAGACATAAAAAATAAAATTGTTAAAATAGATAAGGATTTTATATTTTTACCAAATAAGAATGAATTATCATTCTAGAAAACATTCCTAGTTTGCTAGGACTTGGTCGGGTGAGTCACCCCGCTGTATATGAATAAGTTTTCAAGCTGTTGCGTGGAACATAATCCAAAAGTCTCCCCCCTACGGGCTGCCTTCCGACTATTTGTCTCATGTTCCACGCTTTGTTCAGATGGGTCTAAGATATTTTCTTAGGCCCATAAATGATTTATAGGGTATGACATATGACTATTATGAAAAAAGGTTTAGGATAAAGGCATATGAAGCGGGATATTCGGAAGATGACATTCAAAAATGCTTGATATACGCAAAACCCTTACTTGACAAAAATCTTCCTGTAATTTACAATACCGCTAACCTATCCGCCTTAGTTGGCTATAACAAAAGTTATTTAAAAAAATCCGCATTATTTACGAATTCATTCTATCGGTCATTTTCGGTAAGAAAGAAAAATTCCAATAAATTAAGGTATTTAAAAGAACCTCTGCCTAGCTTGAAAGAAATCCAGATTTGGATATTAGAAAATATTCTTTATTTAATTCCCGTCAGTAAATTCGCGAAAGCGTACGTTCCGAAAAGAAATATTTTAGAAAATGTGAGATTTCATAAGAATAAAGATAAAATCGTAAGCTTAGATATTGAGAATTTTTTCCCTTCTATACGAAGAACGTATGTTGAAAATATATTTAAAGCTCTCGGCTATTCCTCAAACGTTTCAAACTTACTAAGTAAACTTTGTTGTTGTGACGAAATACTACCTCAGGGTGCTCCTACAAGTCCATACCTTTCAAATTTATATTTACGAGAATTCGATGATAATATTGCAGGTTACTGCTTGCAGAAAAAAATTCGATATACCAGATACGCTGACGATTTGACCTTTTCAGGAACTTTCGACGAAAATGAACTTATTAATTTCGTAAAAAATGAACTCATACTGATAAAGTTGAATCTTAATAAAGAAAAGACAAAAATTTTGAAGCCTGATCAAAGGCAAATCGTAACTGGAATTGTTGTAAATAAAATAATTCAAATTCCAAAAGATCAACGTAAGCAAATCAGACAAGAAATCTATTATTTAAAAAAATACGGGCTAACCGATCATTTAATAAAAACTAAAAACTTTAGATCAAATTATATAGGGCATCTGATTGGTAAAATTAACTACGCACTATATGTTAATCCCAATGACAACGAGATGAAAGAGTACAAGGAATATCTTTACGCATCATACATCGAGTCGCCTAGAAGAAGTTCCCTTTAGGCCAGATCTTACAGATTTATAAGGCGTTACGGTTGTTTCCAACTACCTACGTACGCAATGGTACCTGGCGCTTCCGCGCAGCGAACGAATAAACGTGATCTGCGGAATTGTGTACCACGCGCGGACGTTGGCGCTTTTTAAACTGCACAAACTCCAAAACACGAAGCCTGTTTAACGCGCAAAAACGGCAGCAATTTGTTTTAACTCATTTTCCGGTGTTTTTAAGCTGCAATTACCGGCTTTATGTTGCCTTAAAAGTCCTGTTATGGGCTTTCGCTAAAACGCTGTATATCAATACCCTGGCAGCGCAGTTATACACTGGCGTAGCAAGTGTTACACTAAGACAGGCATTAGTGTATAGCTTACAGCGCTGATAACCTGGTGTTTACCATTGCAAAACGCAGCGGGACGGCGTTACCGGTAACACTTCGTGTTTCGGCAGATGGTCCCGGATATCATGGTTTACACGTTTTGCGGTTAAAATTTACTAAACTATTGATAGTCAATTATTTAACTACATAAGCAGATAAAATTGTGTTAACCATGTTAACCCTCATTTTTTGAATGCCGTGGCATACTGATAGCTATCGGCGGCAACGCCCATTTAAGGAAATCAGGGTTCGTTGATTAGCATGTGCAGAGATGGCTGCGTTCCTCGCCATGACGGTGTGGGCGGGCCGCTCCAACTTTGGGACTTATACGCTCCCGATAGCTATCGGCACGCTACTCCGATCTCTGACATCCGACCTCCCTCAATACTCCAGATACCGCACCACCTTCAGCGCTATTTTGCTGCCTTCGCCGTACTTGCCGGCCTGGCCGTTCAGGATGCGCAGGGTTACGCCCTTGTTTTCGAGCAGCAGTTCCTCGTAAAAACCTTTGAAAAGCACCTGTTTAACCACCCAGCGGCGGTTGCGCCAACTGGTGGTGGCCTCCACCCATTCGGGGTAAAGCATCACATGTGTCTTTTTGGCTTTAATGCCGCAAATAGCGGCTTCGGCAGCTGTAAGCACATTGCAGCGGGCCAGCAGGCGCGCGGTGTACAGGTACCCGGGATCGTTATATATCTTTTGCGGGTTACCGGCCTCCAGTATTTCGCCGTCCTTAAAAACCACCAGCGTATCGGCCATGGAAAGCACTTCGGCCGGGTCGTGCGATACCATGACGACCGTGAGGCCCGTATCCTTCACCACCTGCCGTATATCCTCCTGCAGCCCGTCGCGGAACGAGGTATCCACCTGGTTAAAGGGTTCGTCGAGCAGCAGCACTTCGGGTTCGGTAACCAGGGCGCGGGCTATGGCAACACGCTGCTTTTCGCCGCCGCTCAGGTCGGCAATGCGCTTGTCGGCCAGGGCCAGCATGTTCAGCTGTTTTAGCACCTTTTCGGTTTTCTCCTGCTTGGCTTTTACATTGGTGTTGGGCAGCAGTACGGATATATTGTCGCGCACTTTGGCAAACAGGTTCAGTTCGCCTTCTTCCTGGGTCACCATCTTCATGGCATCATGACCGGGTATTAGTTTTTCCTCCGGTCCCCAGATGCGTTCGCCCCTGAATTGTACTTCGCCTTCGTCGGGCGACAGCAGCCCGTAAAGCAAACGGAGCAGGGTACTTTTGCCGCTGCCGCTTGCGCCGATAATGGCCGTAACCTGCCCCGGCTGAATATCGAGATCAGTATTTTTAACGCCCCCGCCGCCGGGGTATGTTTTGGTGATGGATTTTGCCTGCAAGAAAGGTGTGGACATTCTTCAAATATAGCTGAAAGTCGGGAAGTCCGGAAGTCCGTGTAAGTCCGAAAGCCAATTTTGGTTGAAACAAAAAAGTCCGGAAACCCATCTTGCGGACTTCCGGACTTGTGCGGTCTTTCGGACTCAAAATCAGAACCCAAACGTCAGACCGAATGAGAAGTTCTTCAATCCTTTTTGGTCGGGGCTGTTCTCAAACATATCGTTCGCATAGTATTTGGCAAACACGCCCCAGCCTGCGTAGCCCATGCGCACAAAACCGCCGTACCGAACCTTGGCAAAGTGGTAGTCGTCGTCAATTTTCTGCTTGCCATGTTCCGCACTGATCTGTTTTACGCGGCCGTTTAGCAATATTCCTGCTTCGGGCCCGATGACGAAGTGGAAGCGGTTACCACGGTCGTCCTCTCTGGTGCGGAAATCAAACGACAGCGGTATACGCAGGTAGCTGGACGAAAAGCGGTTCTTGCTGTAGTGGATACTGTCTGTCCGGTAGGTAAGCACGGGCTGATTGGGCAGGATGGTAATATCCTGGCGCAGGCGTATCAGTGTCCAGTCGAATCCGCCGGACAGGTATATCTTAAAGCCGTCGCTCATCCTCACCCCCATCTGGAACACATCGAAACCTACATTGCTGCTCTTCCACGACCGGTAGTTCAAAAACTGGTTCTGCGGCGACAGTGTAAAGCTGCCGTTATCGATCAGGGTGGTCAGCCCCAGGTCGAACCGGGAGAAAGTGAGGCCGATAGAAGCTTTGGGATAGCTGTGTTCATCATGATGCCTGTGATGTCTCCAGGGCATGCTATTATCGTCATCATCGTGATAACCGATATGTATATCCCCGTTATTTGACGTATCTGCTGACGACTTCACCGAGTCGGTTTTGGTATCCTGTGCAAACAAAGTTGTTGCAGCCGCGCATATCATCGCGGTAATTAGTAAACGTTTCATATCAATCGTGTATTAGTATTATTTGTGATTTTATTGGTCATTAGTCATTGGGCATTTACGCCTCACCTTAAGTCCCATTTTAGCATCTGCACATCCGGATATCCGCACATCTGCACATTACTTATTTCTCCGCCCTCTCCTCTGCCTTCACCTTTACCGGGCCTATATTTACCGCCGTTATCATCGACTCGTCATCATCCGAATCGCTAAACTCTATAGCCTTATCTTTGCGTTTGTCCACCTTGGCCACCACAAGGTTCACCAGGTCGCCAAAGCTGTGTATGCCATGTCTTTTCACCTGTTTTGCGGGCTGTTTACCAACCGGCGCCTGCGCTATGGCCTGCTGCGGTTTGGTTACCTGCGGGGTATTATCTGCCGGCAGTGTTTTTATGGTCAACTCGGTTGATTTATCCGGCACAACTGCATTTTTAATATCCGTTGTGTTCACTATAGCCAGCAATTCCTTGTCCTGCTCTTTTACTACTTCCGGTGTTTGCTTCACTTCAACCGGTTGGGGTTGATTTGCAATAACCGGTGCTACTTTTTCCTTTTTAGTATTCACATGGGCCATGCGGTTAACCTCCGGTTGCTGCGCAGGTTGTCTTACCGGTTCCGGCTGCTTTACAATTTCCGGTTGCTTAGCAGCAGGCTCAGTTGTTGTTCCGGTTGCGGGGGTTTGTTTCACCGGTACCTTTGCAATACCATTTTTATTATTTTTAGGCCGATCGACCTTAACGTGCCGCGGGATAAACAGCAACCCTGCGGTGATGAGGATGATCACACTTGCCGCAATGCGAAGTACAGGCAGCCAGATCTTTTTGCGGGTTACCGGGTGCAGCTCTTCGTCAACACCCATCCATACCCTTTCGGATGGTTCGGCCTCAAAGCCTTCCAGTTTCGACCGGAATATATCATCAAATTCGTTATCCTGCATAGCCATATTTATTTCCTTCCCTGTTAACAATTTGTTCCTTTAATATTGTTCTCGCCCGTGATAATTGCGATTTCGAGGCACCCTCTGTAATGCCCATTATCCCGGCAATTTCTTTATGCGAATACCCTTCAATAGCATACAGGTTAAAAACCATCCTGTATCCCGGCGAAAGCTTTTGTATCAGCAGCATCAGGTCCTTCGCATCCAGGTTTGCTACTGCTACAGGGTTAACTGATTGCTCTTCGCCTACGTCATCCACGTCCACCACCTGCATCATTTTGTGGTGTTTGCGGTAGTATTCTATCGAGCTGTGCACCATAATCCTGCGTACCCAGCCTTCAAACGAACCGTCGCCCCGGTAATCGTTGATCTTTTGAAACACGCGGATAAAACCGTTCTGCAGCATATCTTCGGCCTCCATCCTGTCGATAGCATATCTTAAGCACACCCCCATCATTTTGGAGGCGAACTGTTTGTAAAGCAACTCCTGGGCTTTTCGTTCGCCGGCTTTGCATTTTATTAACAGTTCTTCAATTGTGTATTTATGTTCCAAAAACATCATTTAAAGGTAAGATGAAAATGGATAGTGAATGGTTGCACGGGTTATAAAATATTTTTGAATTTAGTGGATGAAGATTGTCACAAAGCATTTGTGTCTGGCTTAAGATAGGCGGGATTTGAAGATTACAGGGTGCAAGGCAGAGCTACAAACCTTTTACCTTTCGCCTTTATCCTTTCATCTTAAATATCCGGGCGCCCGGGCGGGCCATTCATTCATACGCCTGCAAGGCATTAGGCACGAGGCCGGTATCCATTATTGTCCCTGGCGCAAATGTACCCGTGGTCACTTTCAGATTATTTTTTTAATTTGCCTTTCCTCTGTTACCAACCAATGAAAAAACTATATCTGCTTGTCATTTTAACATTTTGCGCTTTTTTCGCCTCGGCCAATTTTAAAGCCATCGACACTTCTATTCTGTTGAAACCCGACCGTGTTTTCGACGGGCAGCAAATGCATGCAGGCTGGTGGGTATTAGTGAGAGGAAAACATATCGAAGCCGTGGGCGAACCCGCAACTATTCATGCGCCATCTGATGCCAAAATTATCGAACTGAAAGGAATGACGCTGATGCCCGGAATGATCGAAGGGCATTCGCACCTGTTCCTTCATCCCTACAACGAAACAAGCTGGAACGACCAGGTGCTGACCGAAAGTCGTGCCGAACGCACTGCCAGAGCGATTGTACACGCCAAAGAAACCCTGATGGCCGGCTTAACGACGGTGCGCGACCTGGGCACCGAGGGTGCAGGTTATGATGATGTTGGTTTGAAAACAGCCATTATGAAAGGCATAGTACCGGGGCCGCGGATGCTGGTGGCAACCCGCGCTATCGTGGCGACAGGAAGCTACGGCCCAAAAAGCTTAAACGACAATACCTTTATCCAGGGAGCCGAAGAAGCCGACGGCACAGAGGGCATAACGCGCGTCATCCGCTCGCAGATAGGGCATGGCGCCGATGTGGTTAAAATTTATGCCGATTACCGCTGGGGGCTCGGCGGCACAGCGGCGCCCACTTTCACCGAAGATGAATTGAAGAAAGCTGTTGAGGTGGCTAAAAGTACAGGCAGGATGGTGGCGGTGCATTCCAGTACCGAAGAAGGTATGCGGCGCGCCATTGTAGCCGGAGTAACCACTATCGAGCATGGCGATGGCGGTACGCCCGAACTTTTCAAAATGATGAAGGATAAAGGGATAGCGCTTTGCCCTACGCTTGCTGCCACCGAAGCCATAGAAAGCTATTACCACGGATGGAAGAAAGACAGCGGTGCGGACAATGAAGCTGTAAAGCGCAAACATGACATATTCAGCATGGCTTTAAAAGCAGGCGTTACGATATGCATGGGGGGCGACGTTGGTGTTTTTCCGCATGGCGATAATGCCCGCGAAATGATCCTGATGGCTGAATATGGGATGAAGCCGATAGATGTGCTGCGATCGGCCACCTCGGTAAATGCTGGCGTCTTTAATTTAAAACAACTTGGAAATATCAAACCCGGTTTTCTTGGCGACCTGGTAGCCGTACAAGGTAAGCCGGATGAAGATATCAGTACCGTTAAACAGGTAAAGTTTGTGATGAAGGACGGTGTTATTTATAGGCGGTAATAAGACATATTTTATTAGATTAGCATCTCCCAAATAAACCAAATGAAAAACCATTTATACCGCATTGGCACCGCTGTTGCCACATTTATAATTGTCACCTGTACATTAAAAACAAAGGCGCAGGAAACATTTATCCCTATAGAAACTAAGGACAATGCCATCGTTTTACAGGTGACCAGCGACAAGCATCTTGATATTATTTACTTCGGAAAAAAACTGTCCGATAAGAACGAATACCAAAATACCACCCATTTTTTTCCACTCGATGGCAATGGAGTTTTCAATTCTGCCTACACCACTACCACCCGCAATCTTTTCGAGCCAGCTATTGCCGTTACCAATGCTGACGGTAACAAAACCATCGACCTGGTGTATGTCAGCCATACGCTCGATAAGATCAGCGATGATGTATCTTTAGTACAGGTAAAGTTAAAGGATCCTGTTTATGATATTGACGTAACGCTTTTTTATAAATTGTACAATACTGAAAATGTGATAGAACAATGGAGCGTTATCGAAAACCACGAAAAGGGCAATATCATACTCAATAAATATGCTTCGGCCAATTTGCTCATCCGGGCAAAAAGTTATTGGCTTAAACAATATTTCGGTGGCTGGGCCGAAGAGATGAAGCCTGAAGAATCGCAGTTGACCCATGGAATTAAAACCCTGGACAGTAAGCTTGGCGCACGAGCTGATTATTTTCAGCCGCCGTCATTTATGATCTCGCTGGATAAGCCCTCATCGGAAGATGACGGCGATGTCCTTGTAGCCAACCTGGAATGGAGCGGCAATTACCGGATAGATTTTGAGATGGACCCAACCAATAATTTAAAATTACTGGCGGGTATCAACAACTATGCGTCCGATTACAGCCTTAAACCAAATACACCTTTTGAGACACCAAAACTGGTCTATACCCTCTCGCATCATGGCGCAGGCGAGGCCAGCCGGAACCTGCATACCTGGGCCAGGAAATACCAGATCGTCGACGGGATGGGGCCACGGCTTACCTTGCTGAATAATTGGGAGTCAACTTATTTTGATTTTAACGAACCCAAGCTTTCCGGCTTATTAAAAGACACGAAGAAACTTGGCGTCGACCTGTTTTTACTTGACGATGGCTGGTTCGGCAATAAATACCCGCGTAACGACGATCATGCCGGCCTTGGCGACTGGCAGGTGAACAAAGCCAAATTACCCAATGGCATTGCCCACCTGGTAAAGGAGGCGAAGGATGACGGCGTTAAATTTGGTATCTGGGTCGAGCCTGAAATGGTGAATCCTAAAAGCGAACTATATGAAAAGCATCCCGACTGGGTAGTTAGGCAGCCCAAACGTGATGAATATACCATGCGCAACCAGTTTGTACTCGACCTGAGCAATCCCAAAGTGCAGGAATTTGTATTCGGCATCGTTGATGGCTTATTCACCAAAAACCCCGACCTTGCCTATATCAAATGGGACTGTAACGCAGTGATGTACAATGCCTATTCGGCTTATGAAAAAGACCAATCCAACTTTTATGTCGATTATGTGAAAGGCTTATACAGCGTTTTGGAGAAGCTGCGGGCCAAATATCCCAAAGTGCCCATGATGCTTTGCTCGGGCGGTGGAGGCAGGGTCGATTATGGCGCATTGAAATACTTTACCGAATACTGGCCAAGCGACGATACCGAACCTATTGAACGGGTGTTTATCCAATGGGAATATTCGTATTTATACCCCGCTCTTGCCAGTTCAAACCACGTGACCGACTGGGGCAAGGAACCCATTAAATTCCGGGTCGATGTGGCGATGATGGGCAAATTGGGCTTCGACATAGTTGTGAGCAAGCTTTCGCCCGACCAACTGGCTTTTTGCCAGCAGGCCATTAAAAATTACAGAGATTTCTCCGAAGCGATATGGCACGGCGACCAGTACCGCCTGCAAAGTCCGTGGGATAACGACGCAGCGTCCGTTATGTACATGGATGCAGCGAAATCCAAAGGCATTATGTTCAACTACCTCGTCAATAACCGCTACCATAAAGGAACCTTCGCACCTATCAAATTAAAAGGCCTCGATGCCGGTAAAAAATATAGCGTTAAAGAGATCAATCTATACCCTGGAACAAGGTCGGGCATAAAGGAAGGCGTTTATAGCGGCGATTTCCTGATGACGGTGGGTATCAACCCGGAGGTGCGCGAAGGAAGGACGAGTGTGGTACTGGCGATTGCGGAAATAAAATAACCTTTCCACGCCATGTCATTTCGACGAGATACGAGGAGAAATCTTATACGTTATATAATGGGGATATATTAGGTTTCTCCCCGCTACCTCATCACTTCTTTTAGAGGCTCACCGAAATGGCCCCCTTATAACCGAATCATTTCTTCAGTCTGTAATACTTATAAACCTTCACACAGAGCATAATGATCATCGAGAACAGCACGATGCCCACCGTGCCATAGATCCAGCTGATGCCATCCTTAACCACCGCCAGGAAAACGATAGCGAATAACAATATGGTAGCAACCTCGTTCCAAAGCCGCAATTGGGTCGAGCTCCATTTGTACACCCCATTACGCATTTGTTTAACGATATTCTGGCAGATAAAATGGTAAATCAGCAAGCCAACCACAAAGCCAAGTTTAAGGTGCATCCAGGGTTGTTGCAGCCAGGCCGGCACCAGCCAAAGCATGGTAATGCCAGCAGCGACGGTAAGTATCATGGAAGGCACCGTAATAGCATTCCACAACCTGCGCTCCATCACCTCAAATTGTTTGGAAAGAATAGTTTTCTCCGGTTCAGGCTTTTCCTGCGCCTCGGTATGATAGATGAACAGCCGCACAATATAAAACAGCCCCGCAAACCAGCAGACCACAAATATGATGTGTATGGCTAAAATATATGGATACGCAGCTCCCATTAATTCCGGTACTCTTTTATCATATCAACCGCATATTTCACATGGTCAAACGGGATATCCGGCATAATGCCATGACCCAGGTTAAATACAAAGCCGTTTTCGCCCTTCATACGGTCGAAAAGTCGATAGATCCGGTCTTTTATCACCTTCTTATCAGCATACAAAATATGCGGATCAAGGTTACCCTGTACGGCTATGCCTTTCGGTAACCGATGCTTTATGTCCAATAAATCAACATTCCAGTCGATAGAGACCACATCTGGCTGGGCTTCTGCCATCAGCGGCGCAAATACCGAACTGCCTTTGCAAAATGAAATTACCGGCACGTCTTTCCGGTTCAGCTTGCTGATGATCTCCGCAATGTATTTGTGCGAAAATTCCCTGTAGTCGTCCCACGCCAGCGCTTGCGCCCAACTATCAAATAGCTGTACGGCATTTACACCGGCAGCTATCTGCATGTTCAGGTAGTCGGCGGTTACTTTAGCAATTTTTGACAATAGCCGATGCGCCAGTTCCGGCTTGTTGTGCATCAGCAGTTTGGTCAGCTTGAAGTCTTTTGACGACCCGCCCTCAACCAGGTAGCTCATTACCGTAAATGGCGCTCCTGCAAAACCAATGAGCGGAATGCTGCCGTTCAGGCGCTGTTGTATCACTTTTATGGCATCGGCAACGTATTGCAGTTTATGTACAACTTTCGTATCCAGTTTGTCTACATCTGCGCTCGTACGCACCGGGTTTGCAAATTTTGGCCCGATACCGTTCGCGAAGCTAAGCTCGCCGCCCATCGCTTCGCCTGTCACCAGGATATCCGAAAACAAAATAGCAGCGTCAATTCCTAAAAGATCGACCGGCAGCATGGTAACATCCGCTGCAAGTTCGGGAGTTTTGCACATTTCCAGGAAGGAATATCTATTCTTTATATCCCAGTACTCCTTCATAAAACGGCCTGCCTGGCGCATCATCCATACCGGCGGGCGCTCTGTTGGCTCCGAAAATGCGGCTTTTATCAGTAATGAATCTCTCATAATATGCAGAAACGCGATACTTCGCGTGTCTATGATGTATTTTATTCAGAGACGCATAATCATGCGTGTCTGTGATGTATTTTATTAAGAGACGCATAATCATGCGTCTCTACAATGTTAATGTTTTTTTAATTCCTGTTTTACTTTCTCTATTACCGCCTTCATTTTGGCTGTCGTCTTCTCTTCGTGCTTTTCGGCATCGGCCAGGTAAACTTCTGCCTTTTCGTAACGTCCTAGCCTGATATTGATATTGGCTGCATGCACCAACGCGGCCACATGGTCATTCACCGACCGCAGGGGAAATTTCGATGCCAGGTCGTAATGCAACGCTGCTTCCTCATAATCCTGCTTGTACAGGTTAATATTTCCCAGCATGTATTCGTAAATACCGCGGCGTTTATCCATAAGCCATTCGGGCTTTTTTATCTGCTTTAACAAAGCTTCGGCGCCATCATAATCCTTATCATGATAATGTTTTGCGGCCAGCACCAGCGTGCCCTGTTTAAAGTACTCAACAATAACCAATACAACCAGCAGCAGGCAGGCCGCAGCCAGTTCGACAACCTGTTTGTAGACGAAAAATACCATCATCCCGGCAAAAACCGTCAACACAAATATACGCGCCTTGTTACTGAACATGCTTAGTGGCTATCGGTAAACTTATACCCCACGCCCCGGATAGAATGGAAATAAACCGGATTTTTGGGATCTGGTTCGAAATATTTACGGAAAGTAAGGATAAAGTTGTCGATAGTACGGGTGGATGGGTAAACGTCGTAATTCCATACCGTTTCAAGTATCTGCTCGCGCGATACCGCTTCGTTACGGCGTTCTATCAGCAGCTTTAGCAGCATGGTTTCTTTTTTGGTCAGCGGGGTAATGGAGCCATCGCCGTTAACCAATTCAAATGAGTTGAAATGGATAGTTTTGTCGCCAATTTTATAGCTGTTGAATTCCTTCAGATCTTCCCCTTTCAGGCTTCTTTTTACCAGGTTATTAACGCGAAGGATCAGTTCTTCCAGATTAAAGGGTTTGGTCAGGTAGTCATCAGCGCCTTTCTTCAGGCCGGCTATCTTGTCCTCGTTGGTGTTCTTTGCGGTCAGGAACATAATCGGCACTTCCGAGTTTTCCAGCCTGATAGTTTCAGCAACCACGAAACCGTCTACTTCGGGCATCATCACGTCCAGTATCACCAGGTTAAAACGTTCTTCCTTAAAACGCTGAAGCGCCTTTTTGCCATTATTGGCGGTGGATACTTTATATCCCTCCAGTTCGAGGTTAAGTTTTATAGCTTCCAGCAGGTGTTCTTCGTCCTCTGCCAGTAAAATTCTCTTTTTGCTCAGCATGTGATTTTAAGATTTATTTAATACACTAATTTTCACGAATTTATCGCGAATTACACGAATTTATTTGACCTAACTGTCATATTACCGTAAACGAGTAGGCCTATAATAATTGGCTTCAATTTGTGGTTATGCAAATACCACTTCAAATATACTTCCCGAAGGATCATTGTCCCTTACCTTTATGCTGGCCTCGTGCTTATCCAGCACCTCTTTCACGATATAAAGGCCAAGTCCGGTGCCTTTGGTGTTCCTGGTATCTTCGCTGCCCACACGGTAAAATTTATCAAAAATACGTGGTTTTTCAGTATCCGATATGCCAATGCCATGGTCGGCAACTTCCAAAAATATCTTGTTATCCCGTGAGTAGAGCCTTACATCAACCACCTCGCAGGGCCCCGAATATTTGATAGCATTTTCTATCAGGTTGGTAACTACGGATGTTAATGCAAACTTGTCCCCAGTTATCGCGATCTTTGGCTCTATTTCAGCGTTGATCAATTGCTGGGTCAGGTCGCACTTGTTCAGTTGCAGCCGGTTGACAACATTATCAACCAATGCCGACAGGTTAAATTCAGCCTTCGGAAATGTATACGACCGGTTATCGATCTTCGATGCCAGCAGCATATTTTCTACCATATCATCAAGGCGCTCGATGTCCAATAGCGATTTACCTATGAAGTCTTGTATCTGTTGTTTGCTCAGGTCGCGTTTTTGAATAGTCTGCAATAACAGTTTAATAGATGCCAGCGGCGATTTTAACTCGTGTGTTACCGAAAGCAGGAAATTTCTTTTCTGGTCCTGTAGCCGACGCTCCTTTTTAATGGACTTATGCAGGCTGATCGCCCCAACCAGGAACACCAGTATAAAGGTACTGCCCTCGCCCATGATCATAGCACGCCGCTCGGGCTGCAGGTGTACCAGCATATAACCCCACCACGTCAGCTCGGCTAACGCATAAATAATGAGTGCGTAAAAAATGACAAATGGTCTTTTCATTTCATTTTATCTTTTCACCCTTGATCAAGTCTCTCTCTTTTGGAGAGGGATTTAGGGTGAGGCTATTACTTTCTGAAGACTAAATCCAAACTTTCAAAAATAGCACGTTTAGCTTTTTCCAGGTCCACCTTGGTATGCGCCGATGATATAAAACCGACTTCATATCCCGAAGGACCCAGGTAAATACCCCTGTTCAGCAATTCGCGGTGCATGATCTTAAACTTCTCCATGCTGGCCGGGTCGATCTCTTCGGCGCTGCCGATAGTTTCTTTATCCGTAAACGCGAACCAGAATATCGACCCGATACTGAAAACCTTAAATTTATAATTTCTCGCGGTAGCAAAACGCTGTATCGACTCGGTAAATTCTTCGGTCTTGTTGTTCAGGTCGCGGTAAAAGCCCATACGCAACAATTCTGTCAGTTGGGCAATACCCGCTGCCATGGCCACGGGGTTGCCGGAGAGTGTACCCGCCTGGTAAACCGGCCCATCGGGCGATATACTGCCCATGATCTCCGCCGACGCCCCGTAGCAACCTACAGGCAAACCACCACCTATGATCTTGCCATAAGTGATAATATCAGGCTGGATACCATAGTGCCCCGCAGCGCCTTCAAACCCTACGCGAAAACCCGAGATCACTTCATCAAAGATAAGCAGCGTTCCGTTTTTGGTGCATATATCGCGCAGGTACTGCAGGTATTCTTTGGTTTGAAGCAACAAACCATTGTTGGCTGGTACCGGTTCGATGATGATCGCCGCTATCTGATCTTTAAACTCTTCAAAGGCCTTGTCCAATGCCGCCGTATCGTTCAGTCCGACAACAATAGTCTCATCGGCAAAGGATTTGGGTACCCCTGCGGATGACGTTTCGCCAAAAGTAACCAGGCCCGACCCTGCTTTAACCAGCAGCGAATCGCTATGACCGTGATAACATCCTTCAAACTTTAGTATTTTATCGCGTTTGGTGTAGCCCCTCGCCAACCGGATAGCCGACATTACCGCTTCGGTGCCCGAACTTACAAAACGCAGTTTTTTGATAAACTTGTTGTTTTTCAGCAGCAGCTCAGCCAACTCGCTCTCCAAAGCTGTAGGTGCGCCGAATGACATCCCATTCTGCATTACTTCGATTACCTTCTCGCGAACTTTTGGGTGATTATGCCCCAGTATAAGCGGCCCCCACGAGCAGCAAAAATCGATAAACTGATTGCCGTCCGCATCCCATATATGGCAGCCATCACCTTTGGATATGAAAAGCGGTGTGCCATAAACCGATTTAAAAGCCCTTACCGGCGAGTTAACCCCGCCTGGAAAAAACGTCTTCGATTTTTCATACAGTTCAGCCGACTTCTCCCGGCTTATATCCGGCTTACCTGTTGTGTTAACAGGTTCGTCACCCTCATTCGAAAATATTTTTTTTATTGAATCAAGCATTTCTTTTTAGCTGAAAGCTAAAAGCATAAAGCTTAAAGCTTGTATTTTATATTAGTTATTATATTAATTTTCTGCTCCTAATAGTTTGCTTTTAGCTCAAAAAAGCTTTCTGCTTTGGTCTTTCTGCTTTTCGCTCTATAACCATTTATTCTCCAGCACTTCCTTCGCGTGATAGGTTAGTATTGCCGTCGCTCCTGCCCTGCGGATGCTGGTGAGTACTTCGGTAATGGCGCGCTGTTCGTTCAGCCAGCCTTTTTGTATGGCGGCCTTTATCATAGCGTACTCGCCGCTTACGTTATAGGCTGCAATCGGTAATTCGGTATTATCTTTTAGTAATTTAATAACGTCCAAATACGGCAAAGCTGGTTTTACCATTAAAAAGTCGGCGCCTTCCGCTTCATCCAGGTCGGCCTCAATAAGCGCCTCGCGCTGGTTAGCCGGGTTCATCTGGTAGCTTTTCTTATCCCCAAATTTTGGCGCCGAATTTAATGCATCCCTGAACGGTCCATAAAATGCGCTGGCGTATTTGGCCGTGTACGACATAATAGAAACCCCGGTAAAACCGTTATCATCCAATACGTTCCGGATATATTCCACACGTCCGTCCATCATATCCGACGGCGCAATAATATCGGCACCCGCGTGTGCATGGGCCAAAGCCATTTTGCCCAAAACCTCCAGCGTTTCGTCATTCAATATCTGGCCGTTCTCAACAATGCCGTCGTGCCCGTCGCTGCTGTAGGGGTCCATGGCAACATCGGTTATCACGCAAGCCTCGGGGAAATTCTTTTTTACTTCGCCTATAGCGCGCAGGTAAAGGCTTCCGTCACGGTAGCTTTCAGTAGCAAATTGATCCTTCAACGATTCTTCGATATTCGGGAACAGGTCGAAAGCGTTCAGCCCCAGTTTCAGGCAGCTCTCTACCTCGCGCAGCAAATTATCCACCGAATGGCGGTAAATCCCTGGCATTGAGGCCACTTCGGTTTTCTGGTTGTTACCATCGATAATAAATAAGGGGAATATCAGGTTGGCCGCGCTTACATGCGTTTCCTGTACCATTTGGCGGATAGCATCGCTTTTCCGGTTTCTTCTTGGTCGTTGCAGCATTTTTATATACGGCGCGGGATTATACTGTACCCGCCCGGAATGACAAAGTTATACAAACCATGACAATTATGTAAGGATTAACCGCCTAAAGATGCATTATGGCTTGTAAATGATTTTTGTCATAATAACTTCCGGACAGACAGGGAACTGACTTGCATAACTAAAAATTTTGTTATAACTTTATCCCACCTGGATACTTAGATCATATGAAAACCCCTATTTCGTTTCTCGCGTTAGCAGTAGGTTGCCTGCTGGTAATAAGCGCATGCCAAAAAACAAAGATCGCTCCTACTCCCGATAAAACTTCAGATCAGACAAAAACAAAGCTGCATTCAGTAGCTGTGGCCGAGGCTGATGTTACAATAACTTTACCACAGGATTCGGTTCAATTAACAGGGCAAAGCGGCACACCCGGCGATACGGTGGTTGGCTATTTGTGGAGCCAGATATCCGGGCCCAACGAAGCTACGATCATCAACGAAAGTTCACAGTCGGCATGGGCAAAAAAGCTGGCCGAAGGCACCTACCTGTTCCAGTTTATGGTAATTGACAAAGGAGGTTCGACGGGCATCGATACGTTAACGGTAACCGTTAAACCTTCGGATATAACAACCCTCGACCTGTCGCCGGCAAATAATCCAGGCGAGTCGAATATAGCGATACTGGGTAGTGTCGACGCAAGTAATCACGTGTCTATTGAGGAGCCCCTTTCAGCCTGGACCATTAATGGCGTGCCGTTTACGGTGAGGAACCTTCTGAAATTCGACCTCAGCAGTATCCCGGCTAATGCAACTATCCAGTCAGCCCAACTTGTTATGTATTCCGATACCATCCCTATGAACGGTGACCTGATACACGCCAACTACGGTGTCGATAACTCGGTGCTTATTCAACAGGCTGCAACTTCCTGGGATTCGTCAACTTTAACGTGGTTCAACCAGCCGGCAGGGTTACCGGACAACCAGGTGGTGGTACCCTCTACCACACAGCCATATCTTAACATCAATGTGAATGTGAAAGATATCGTAAGCTCGATGGTGAAAAATAATACCAATTATGGGTTTAAGCTGCAACTTCAGCATGAGGATATATACACCAGCAGGATATTCTGTTCAAGTTATTATAGTGACGCGACGCGGCATCCAAGGCTTATTGTGAAATACCGTAAAAATTAACGCCGGGGTTATAACCCAAATACCGCTTCCGCAAGGCCAACTTCGTCGGGCGAGAACGGCAGCATATATTTCGTGCCCATGTCATCGAATTTTCGCCCGGTAGATTTGCCTATGGCGATCACTTTCTGATTAGGCTCCAGCAAGTTGTCGCTAAAGTACGCTTCTACATTCGACGGACTGGTGAACACGAGCACATCGGCCCCTGTCCCTTCCACGTTTTCTTCCAGTACAGTTTCGTATACTGGCAGATCTATGATCTTTGTATCGGCCGACAAGCCCTGTTGGATGCTGCGCATCGAATTCTCGGAACCGGGAAACAGTATTTTTTTACCATTAGCTATTTTGGCGAATTCGCGAGCGACGTCAACCGTGTCTATACCTACACCGGTATATTGTGTAAAGTGACCCTTCAGCCGCAGTGCTTCTTCAGATCCGGCACCCATCACGCCGAATTTAACATCGGGCGGTAATTGCGGATCTAACTGGAAGAAATATTCTATCGCGTTTTTGCTCGAAAAGAATATCCAGTCGATATCCCGTAATATATAAGGATCAAGTTTATTAATGACGCGTACCGTACGGATGAGCGACCGTGCTTCAACTTTTATATCATGCTTCTCCAGCGCTTTGCGGAAATAGCTGTGCTCGGATAACTCGCGAGATATAAACACGCTCATCGGAAATTTCCGCTGCGGATCAAACCGGGCAACCACCTTTTCCGCCAGGCCATCAGAGGTCTCCGACTCCAAGAACAACCTGTCAGGAAACTCCTCGCCTGTGTTAGCCTTTGAGGTGAATACCTGGAACACTCCATCGTCCCTGCGGCAATAACAGCCCAGTGGTAAGTGGCAGCCGCCGCCAAATAGTTTCAACACCGTGCGTTCAACGGCAAGTGCCTCGGCCACATCAGGGTGGTGCAATATTTGGAGGACATTAAGCAGCTCCTGGTCGGTCTCGCGTATCTGGATAGCCAAAACACCTTGTGCCGGCGCGGGTACAAGCTCCACCGGCGTCAATTCCTCCACATGAAATTCACTGAGATCGATACCCAGCCTGGTTACGCCTGCTTTGGCGATCATAATGGCGTCGTATTTTTCGTCGCGCAGCTTTCCTATGCGTGTCGGTACATTCCCCCGAAGTTCCTCTATTTCCAGGTCGGGCCGGTAAGCCAGTAATTGGGCCTTACGCCTGTTGGATGATGTACCTACTATGGCACCGTATTTAAGGGACATTTTCTGGCGGACATCCACGCAGTCCTTCAGTATCAGCAAAAGTTCAGATGGATCCTCGCGCTCGGATACGGCAGCGATGATGAGTCCCGGCGGATTTTCAGTCGGCAAATCTTTATGCGAATGTACGGCCAGGTCTATCGTGCCTGCCAATAGTTCTTCCTCCAGTTCCTTGGTGAAAAAGCCCTTGCCTTCCAATTTGTCAAAACTCAGGTTCAGTATACGGTCGCCCTGTGTTTTGATGATCTTTAATTCAGCAATAATATTGTTTTCGGCAAGGCGGTCCTTCACAAAATTTGCCTGCCACAACGCCAGGTCGCTGCCACGTGTACCGATGATAAGTTTTCTGTCCAAGAGAGGGTTTGATTATTTGCCCGCAAATTTAGCTTTTTGCGGGGATGATTAGATGATTAATTTATAATATGAGCACGGTGCGAACCTGCAGTAAGATATATAACTCATTTTAGGTATATTTTCGTAATGGGCAATTTATTTACTTTGTTATGTACCTGCAAGACGATGAAGATCATGAATATTATAGCAAGAAAACAGAACCGTTCTAACGATTTAGCTACCAAAGCATTAGTTGTTTTTATTTACCTGTTGGCTATGGCACTCATGCTTTTCGCAGCCTTTGAACTGGGCAAGCATGTGATTTGGTTTTTTAATTGATCGCGATATTAATCCCCCTAACTGATCTTACTATTATTTAATCCTGTTTCCTTATTACAGAAAGCCGCTGTCAAAAGCGGCTTTTCTGCTTTACTGCGGGGGTAATATCAGTTATTCTTTACTATCGACATACCTTATTTTAGGGATTAACTTCCAGCAATTAATATCGTTTATTTAGGAAATTAAAAACGATAAAATGCTTAAGCTGATAAAAAGTCAAGCCCGGGCAAATGACGGGGTAATGAGCTTGGTGGCCGTATTAATAGGTATACCGGCAGGGACATGTTTACTGCTGCTGGCAATGGCTTTGTTAAGGGCTATCTTCGGAGTTTTAAATTGATCGCAGGTTTTAGTTCCCGCTTTAAGCTCAGGAATTGATCAGTATCTCTTTCGCCATGATCATCGGTACGCTGATGTACTTTTTTTCCATATAGGCGATCACTTTTTCCAGCACCTCGCGCGACTCTTTGTCCATGCTCTGAACTTCATCGGCAAAAACTGTATTAAGCGCGGTTTTTCGTATTTCTTTTATCTTTTCAGGCACTTCGCGCATAGCTACTTCAACGCGGCGCTGCTTTAGCATAGGAACAAATTCGATGATATTTTGCTCAATTATCTTTTCGGCATGCACCAATTCCTCGTAACGCTCCTGCATATTCTTTTTTGCAATATCGTTAAGCGATTGCACCTCGATAAAATTAACCGGGAACTCAGCCAGAACTTCGGGCGCTGTATCATTCGGCACTGCCAGGTCAACGATGGTTTTCTTATCCGTTTCACCATTCAGCAAACTACGGTACAATTCCCTGGTAATGATGGGCTCTTTACAGGATGTACAGGTAATGATCACATCAAAACCTTTTTTGTATTCCGGTAATTCATCAAGGGTGAAAGCTTCTCCGCTCAGGTCGGCTGCCAGGTCTTCGGCTTTGGATAAGGTGCGGTTAAAAACTGCGAAATTGGAAAATTTATGTTTTTGAAGGTATTTGGAGATGTTCCGGTTAGTTTCGCCAGCGCCGATGATCAGTATACGGGCATTGGAGCATTGTTTAAGATCTTTAAGTTTTCGGTAAGCGAGAGAGACGACGGAGATAGGGTTTTTGGCGATGCTGGTGTGGGTATAAACTTCCTTGGCAGTTTTGACCGCGGTGCTCATCACCATGCGCAGGTAATCGCCCGTCAGGCCCGCGTCTTTGCAGCATTCATATGCCTTTCGCATCTGGGGCAGTATCTCCTTTTCGCCCACCACCATGCTTTCCAGCGAGCACGAGGTACGCAGTAAATGGTTCAGCGCCTCGTTATCTTCATATACTGTCCCACCCTTAATAAAAGTATCGATATGGTTGGAACAGATGCCCATATCCAACGCATGAATAAATTTTGTAATGAAGTCGTTGTCGATGGGGTTAGCTGTGGCCATCACAAATTCGACGCGGTTGCAGGTGGCAACATAAAATATCTCCGGAATGTCGAACAGTACTTTTATCTTTTGCAGCTTCTCCGTCAGGTTCTCCTGGCAGATCACCAATTTCCCCAATTCCTTCAGCTCGATCTGCTTGTGCGTAAAAGCAATTATTTTTAAATACTTCAACTCGGTTTTAATTTTAGCCCAACAAAAGTAACAGGATTAGCTTAGCGTAGTGTCAACACTTTGTCATTCAAAGCAATTTAGAAGGTTTCTAAATAACAAATTCTGTGTATTCCAAACCATTTTAACGCAATACAGTTATCCTGTTCTGATGATATACCGATCAATGCAAACCTTTAAAAAGATCAGCCTGATCGTATTTATAATATTTTACCTGTTTGCCGGCATCAATCACTTCCGTAACCCTGCCTCGTACCTGCGCATCATTCCTGCTTATATTCCTTATCCGGCAGTTGCTAATGTTCTTGCCGGTTGCTTCGAGATATTGTTTGCGATAATGATGGCTGCTCCTAAAGTAAGAAAATTTGCAGCATGGGGCATTATTTTAATGCTGATCGCATTTTTGCCGGTGCACATCAGCATGATCGGCAACGCTCCTTTAAAACTGGGCAACCTGGTTGTTACACCCTTTTTGGCCTGGTTAAGGCTGGTTGTATTGCAGCCGTTATTAATATTATGGGCGTTTTGGTTTACAGGGCAAAGCGATTATGCAGAGCATTGGCCGCACACATCGCGATGACGCAAAAGTCAGTTTTACGGCAAACTTACGCCGCATTTAAAGCGTAACTTAGTTATAATAACGATACTTGCGCATGAATTTAAATAGTGCCCGCAAAAAGGGCCGCAAATTTCTAAATCCTGTTCCGACAAACGAGGTCGGGTTTAACAAGTTCTTTCCTATTTTAAACGAATATATAAGCAATAAGGCAGAGACTATCCCCAAAATACCCCTTGGCCCGTTTACAACAGATCCGTCCGTTTATAAAAAGAAACCTGCAAGCGGTTTGCGCATCACCCTGATAGGGCACTCGAGTTTATTGATAGAAATTGACGGCAAACGGATATTGACCGACCCGGTATGGAGCGAACGCGCATCGTTCCTGTCTTTTATGGGCCCGAAGCGTTTTTTTGAGCCGCCATTACCGTTAAACATGTTGCCAAAATTGGATGCTGTTTTATTGTCGCACGATCATTATGATCACCTAGACAAAGCGACCATCAAATTTTTTGCGGGTAAAAATATACCTTTTTTTACCTCGCTGGCCGTGGGGAACTACCTGGAAAAATGGGGCATCGATCCTAATCTTATCACCGAATTGGATTGGGGCGATAGTGCTATGATAGCCCCGGATATGATATTGACCTCAGTGCCTGCAAGGCACTTTTCCGGCCGCGGCATTGTCAACCGTAATGAAACTTTGTGGGCCGCCTTCGTCATCAAGGGCCCCGAGCATAATATCTTTTTCGGGGCCGATTCGGGCTGGTTCGACGGTTTTGCAGATGTTGGAAAAGTTTATGGCCCGTTCGACCTGACGATGCTCGAGATAGGCGCCTACGGCAAATACTGGCCCGACATACACATGGGGCCAGACAATGCATCGAACGCGCACCTGGCGTTGAAAGGTAAACTGATGATGCCCATTCACTGGGGTACTTTTAACCTGTCTACCCATGCATGGTACGAGCCTATTGAAAGGCTTTTGCAATACGGCGAGGAAAAACATATCGACCTGTTTATACCTGAGCCGGGCAAGCCAACTGAAGCTATAGGTCCGCTGAATTCGGAATGGTGGGTTTCTTCCAAGTCCTGAGTCGAAAGTCTTAAGTCAGGAGCCGACTGTAAATTTCGGAGTTAAGATCCTCGATTTAAAAAACCTCTTTCAAATGTTTGTAATTAGCTTTGATTGTGTCCACTACCTCATCCATCCGGCCGTTCAAAACTAATTTCGACATAGAAAGCGCCATACCTTTTACCTGTTCAAACTCCACTTTCGGCGGCATGGCCAGGGCGTTAGGATCAGTAAAGATATTGATCAACACCGGGCCCTTATATAAAAATGCTTCTTTCAGCGCTTGTTTTACTTCATCCGGGTCTTTCACTGTCATGCCTTTCATACCCATTGCCTGCGCCACCATAGCAAAATCAGGGTCGTACATATCGGTTTGCCAGTCGGGTATACCGGCAACTTCCATTTCCAGTTTTACCATTCCCAGCGACCGGTTGTTGAACACGATCACCTTAATGGGCAACTTGTATTGGGTGATGGTGGCCAAATCGCCCAGTAACATGGAAATACCGCCATCGCCACAAAGGGCAACCACCTGCCTGTCCGGGCAGGTTAAGGCTGCACCGATAGCCTGCGGCATAGCATTCGCCATAGAGCCATGATTGAACGAGCCCAGCATTTCGCGTTTGCCTGTGGCGTTGATGTAACGTGCACCCCATACGCAGGACATACCTGTGTCTACCGTAAAGATGGCATCCTTAGCAGCGATACCATCTATCATTTTAGCCACGAATTCAGGGTGTATCAGTTCCTTTACCCCTCCGTCATCTACATAAGTCTGCATGTTCTTTTTTACCTCGGCATAAAGTTTCAGCTGAGCCTGCAAAAAACTATTATCGGCTTTCTGCGGCAATAACGGCAACAAAGCCCGTAAGGTATCTTTTATGGAACCGGATAAACCTATATCCACCTTTGCGCGGCGACCAATGCGCTCAGGCTTGATATCCACCTGCACTATCTTGCAATCGACCGGCATAAATTGGGTGTATGGGAAATCTGTACCCAAAAGGATCAGCAGATCCGACTCATTCATGCTATGAAATGCCGACGGCAAGCCGAGCAGGCCGGTCATTCCCACCTCGTTCGGATTATCATACTGAATACTCATTTTCCCGCGGAAGGAATATCCCACGGGAGCGTTCAGCCGCCCGGAAAGTTCGACCACTTCGTCGTGGGCATCCGAGGCGCCGATGCCGCAAAATATCGTGATCTTACTGTGCTGCTGTATTAATTCAGCAAATTGCTTCAAGTCATCGTCAGACGGCTTTACCTCGGCCACCGGGTTGTAATTTTGCACAGAAGTGATGATGTCCTCCGCATCCATTTTAGCGAGGTCGCCGGGCAACCCAACAACGGCCACACCTTTTTTGTGCAAAGCATGCTGGATACCTGCCTGTAACATCCGGGGAAGCTGCGCCGGTGTGGTAGCTACCTGGTTATAGCAACTGCAATCGTCAAAAAGCTTCATGGTATTGGTTTCCTGGAAATATTCCGATCCGAATTCGGTACTCATTACCGTAGAGGCAATGGCTATAACCGGCGCGCCGGATTTGTGCGCATCATACAATCCGTTGATCAGGTGCACATGCCCCGGCCCGCTGCTGCCTGCGCAGCAGGCCAAGCCACTTAATTGCGCCTCGGCACTGGCAGCATAAGCACCTACTTCCTCGTGCCGCACATGTATCCATTGTATCTGACCGTTCCGCCGTACTGCGTCATTCACTTCGTTCAGGCTGTCGCCAGTTACCGCATATATTCTTTTAATACCGGCATTTACCAGCATTTCCACCAGTTGGTCCGCTACATTCTTCGCCATGGTTTTGATTTTATTTATCTAATCAACATCTGCAATATTTTAAAGTTTGTACCTTGCTTTATTAAACTATTATTATGGGACGTATCGTAATAGTCGCCTATAAACCTAAAGAAGGTATGGCCGAAGAGCTTAAGGCGCTAATGAAAACCCATATGCCCCGGTTACGTGCGGAAATGCTGGTAACCGACCGTGAATCAATTATCGCAGAGGCGGCCGATGGCACCATCGTCGAAGTTTTTGAATGGCTGTCGGACGAGGCTATCCGGCAGGCACATGAAAACGCGAACGTGCGGCAAATGTGGAGTGAATATTTTGCTGTGTGCGATTGCATTCCGTATGGCAATTTAGCCGAGGCTTCGCTTACGTTCCCCGGCTTTAAGCCGCTTAACTAAACAACAATTAATGGAACCACAGATAAATGCGATAACCATTGCTGCACAGGACATCCAGTCGTTAAAAAGATTTTACAACCAGGTGCTTGAATGGAAAATACTGACGCAAAATGACAAAGTGGTGATGTTCAGGCTGAACAACACTATCCTGACCATTTGCGCAACGGATGTTTTTACAGAATATTCCGGCATGCAACCCGTGAGTTCAGAGGAAAAGAGCTTTTACTTAACTGTCAACCTCGATTCGCCCAAGCGTGTTGATCAAACTTTACAAAAGTTAGCTGCCCTGAATGTGGATATTGTAAAAATGCCAAAAAAAGCTTTTTGGGGTGGATACAGCGGCTTCTTCGCCGACCCGGAGGGAAACCGCTGGGAAGTTTGCTTTAACCCGGCGCCGAATACGATTGTCTAGGCGCTAAATTATGACTTACTCTGTTAGACAAATGATTGAAAGTAGTCCGGCGCTAAGCTCGACTACACCCATTTATACAGACACTTTCGCTTTAACAATTGGGGGCGTTCTGAATATCTATGACGACTTAACAAAAGAAGACCATGACTTGATAATTGGCGCGGAAAGACTTAGTCAAATTCAATTTGCAGGCAATAAATTAAATGACAAGACCCTCCGTTACATCAACGAAATGCTTTTGCCCTCTAAACCAAATATTTGTTTGAGGATTGCATTAAATGGGCAAGGGGCTTTCGACAGCCTGGACTTTCTATCAAATCTTCCAAACTTGAAAAATCTTACTACAGACTTATTCAAGACCAATGAGATTGAGAAAATCAACAAATATTTAAAATTGAACGTTTTGGCTATCGGAACACACAAAGTTTCTTTAAAGCCTATTATTCAACAGGCCGCCCTAAAAAATCTATTTATTTTTAACCAACCCAAAGACATCGAAATAGTAGGACAAATGCCCTGGCTTGAAAATCTCACCTTTTCAATGCAAACTTTAAAGAGTCTCGATTTTTTAAGTCCATTAAGCGAACTGAAAGAACTACATTTCATGCTTGGCGGGACAAAGAATTTATCCAACCTACCAAACATTGGCAAAATTGAAAAGCTATCGTTTATGTGGGTGCGACAACTTATGATTGAAAATCTTTTACCTATCAATGAAATGAGGCATTTAAAAGAGCTATCTTTTGACACACAGGTACATTTGACTGATTTAGATTGGCTAAAAGACAAGAGCATCAAAACCGAAATAAGAAACTGCAAAAAATTTAAGCAGTAAGATTTTTACATAAGCGCGAATTACTTAGACCTGCTCAATCCAGTTGCCGTCTTCCTTGATGATACCGATCAGTTCATCCAAAGCATTGGCTGAATTGATGTTTTTCTTCACCGCTTCCTTACCTCTGTAAAGGGTCACCTTATCCGTTCCCGAACCAACATAACCGTAATCCGCATCCGCCATTTCACCCGGACCATTAACGATACAACCCATAATGCCGATCTTGAGGCCTTTCAGATGGCTTGTCCGGCTGCGTATCATTTGCGTAGTTATCATCAGGTCGAACAGGGTACGCCCGCAGCTAGGGCACGATATATATTCCGTTTTTGATATCCTGGAGCGTGTCGCCTGTAAAATACCAAAGGCTGTCGATGTAATTACTTTTGTTTCGATTCCAGGTGCGTCTATCCATATCCCATCGCCGAAGCCGTCAACCAGCAACGCGCCGAGGTCGGTAGAGGCGTAGAGTTGTAAGTTCTGAGTCCTGAGTCTTAAGTCTTCAGTCGTTTCATCCGGAGCTGACTTCAGACTTCCGACTTCAGACTTCAGACTATACGAACGCTTAATTATCACCGGAACATCCAGTCCCAATTCTTCCATTTTAAAAAAGAAAGTCCGCTGGTCGGCCATGCCGTGTAGTTCATCTGTTTCCAGCACGAAAACCAAACTTTTATCTAAAGTGATCGACCCGAACTCATCCGACTCCACATCCGAAGATTTGATACGGACCAGGTTAAGGGCCGATGTTCTATCTTCTGCCGCAATATATTCCGGCAAAGTAAACACCGGGTGGCACAATGTTTTGTCGGCCAGTTTTTGCCACGTTGGATAGTTATAAAGTTGCTTTAAATTCCCCGGGAAAGTAAATGACGGTAAGGCATCCGCCAGGTACACAAAATCTACAGACTGTTCACCCATCTGGTATTTGTCCAGCAATGGCGAATAGATATACCCGGCATCATTCAGTACAGCAGGATCTTTCAGATTGGAATGCGACAAGTCGACCACTACACGCGGTACCATATGCCCGCCGATGAACGCGTTGGCTTCGTAGGTCTCTCTTTTCTTATAGGAATAAGGATCATGTGCAGGTGAAAGGTTAAAGGTTAAAGGAGAAAGGTTTTTCTCCTCTCCATCATTCCCTTTCACCTTTGGCCTTTCGCCTTTTGCCCTAAGCGCATAGCGCTGTACCAAGGCAATAGCCACGGGTGCTTCCGCTTCAGGTTCTTCGGTTAAGGATACACGTACGGTATCGCCCAGGCCGTCTTCCAGCAAAGTGCCTATGCCTACTGCCGATTTGATACGCCCGTCTTCGCCGTCGCCGGCTTCGGTAACGCCCAGGTGCAGCGGGTAATTCATGCCTTCAGCTACCATGGTTTCCACCAGCAACCGGTATGCCTGAACCATCACTTGCGGATTGCTCGATTTCATCGATATCACCAGCTCGTAATAATTCAGCATCTCGCATATCCGCATAAACTCCATCGCGCTCTCCACCATACCCTGCGGGGTGTCACCATAACGGCTCATGATGCGGTCGCTTAACGACCCATGATTGGTGCCGATGCGCATAGCGGTGCCATATTCCTTGCACACCTTTACCAGTGGTGAAAATTTCTGGTAAATGCGTTCCAGTTCAGCCTGGTATTCGGCATCGGTATAGTCTATCTGGTCGAATTTCTTTTTGTCGGCGTAGTTACCGGGGTTCACCCTCACCTTTTCTACAATACGCGCGGCAACTTCAGCAGCATTGGGGGTAAAATGAATATCGGCCACCAAAGGCGCTGTATAGCCGCGTGCCCGTAATTGCTTTTTGATCTCCGCCAGGTTCTGCGCCTCCTTAATGCTTGGCGCGGTGATCCGCACATACTCACAACCGGCGTTGATCATCCTTATCGATTGCTCTACCGTACCAATGGTATCCATGGTATCGGTAGTGGTCATGCTCTGGATGCGGATAGGGTTGTTGCCGCCCATAGGTACATCGCCGATATGCACCTCGCGGGTCACAAAACGAGAGTATTCGGTTAACGAATTACAGTAACGGCCGGGAAGTGATTTAATGGCATCAGCATTCATGCTGCAAAAATACGGATTTGTTATTTCAGACTTATGAAGTTTCAGAAACTTCGTAAGTCTGCCAACCGCCAACTTAAAACTGCCAACTCACTTTTCCTCCATCATTTTTATGGCCTCGTCATATTTGGCAATCAGCGATGGTGCCCTGTCAAATGCCCAGCCTTTGTAATTATCGCGCATCAGCACCAGGCTGGTGTGGATATTCTCCTGCCTGCGAGAATCGTAGGTTAAAAATATGTCGGCCACTTTATCCTCCAGCTTATCTATTCTTGCCTGCTGTGCGTATATATCGGTTAGTTTTGCTATCAGGGCGAAGTCGGCCTTGGTGATAATGTCTTTACTTTTAGCTACCTCCCAGGCTACCGTGCTTAGGTCGCGGTATTGGATACCGTCAGGCGCCAGCAGCTTTAGATGAAACTCGTCGTTCACAATGATCTTTTGCTGAAATTCTTTTGACTGCAGGGCCGAATCAATGTTCCTTAACACCATTTTCTGGTAGGTATATTGCTCTGCTTCAGCTTTTTTGTTTTTTACCAGCTCTTCCTTAATATTTTTCAGCAACTCCTTCGTTTCATTTTTTTCGTGCAGCCCATTAAAATATTCGGTAAGCACTAACGCCAGCAGCACGCTGAATATGATCAAAACCGACTCGCCCAGGTACTCTTTTATATCGCGGAGCACATAAACTTCGGGTTTATCTTTTTTATGGTGTGTTTTTGGTTCTTCGGCAGGCGTGGCTGGCTTGTCTTTCATAGCGCTGATTTACAGCTTAAAAATAGAAAGAATTCCCGGATGTTATAAATCGAAATACTGCAAAATTGTAATATTATTCCGGGGAGCGTTACAACCTTCAACCCTTACAACATTTCAACATATTCACAAATTAAACATTACCTTCAAAAGCACGATCCTTCCCGGCAAGGTATAGGAACTTGCCGTCAGGGCATTGGCCGACAGGTAAAGCGCATTGTAGGTTTTGACATTCAAAAAATTGGCGGCGCTTAGTTCAAAGTCGGCTTTGAGTTTAGTTAAGCGGTATTTTACTGAAGCATCCGCAAAAAAGTATTTCAGATCCGGGTTTCCCTGCTGGCGGGTAAAGTAATGCTCACCTGAAAGCTTGAACTGCAGTTCGTCCATCGGGTTATAATTCACGGATGCTTGTTGCTGCAATTGATCAATATGAAAAGCCGATGCTTCCACTGTTGAGTGACTGGCGGTTTGGATGCCTGTAGCCTTGTAGCTGAAATTCACCTGGCTGCTCACTTTGGTCTCGGCGCCAAAACTCAGCGATTCGGTTTCGGTATTAAAAGGCAGCAGCGTATTGTTCTGTATCTGTACCGAGCGGCTGCTTTGCCATTGAACGCCACTGCTGAAAGTAGTGCGTAAGGCAAACGAATATTTGCTCACCGATCCGTTCAGCATCCACGAATCGGTGCTGTTGGGATAAGGAAGCATGACACGTTTCTGCACATTGTTGGTGATAATGCTCGACGAAATATTGTTGGCACTGGTATGGCTATAAAGCGCATTAACACTAACGAAAAATAAAATTAGCGCCTTACGATAGTTGAAACCGATACCGGCCTGCTGGTTTTGCTGCAACGTCAGATCAGCACTATTAGCGTAGAGTGTGCGGTAATCCCTCAGTATATTTCCCTGGTAAATATCTTCAATGGTGCCTACCTGGTTCCGGTAGTTGTACATCAGGTTCAGATAATTTTCCGCGCTAACCTGGTATTTCATCCTGAATTGCGGGTTGAAATAAAGACGTGTCAAACTCCTGTTCAGCGCGTAGGTAGTATCCGAATAATCGATCTGCTGCAATGTGAGCGGCAGCGTAAGATTGGCTTTAAGCTTATCGCCCGGTATATCGTAAGCCAACTCGGTATAAGCCTTCTTCTTCATCCAATTAAGGTGATTAATCGCACTGTCTGATTGCAGGCTGACGCTGCTATTGTTCTGAATAACGCCCAGGTTCGATGTCAGCGTTTGCGACTGTACGCTAAAACCAGCCCTGAAACTTTGCGTAACAACATTGCCCGGTATTTTGAACGAGAGGTAGTTGTTGGTATACCATGTAGGAACATTCACATGCTGGATCAGTTGCGAATAAGGCACACCGTGGTTAAATAGGGAGTCGTTGTAACTGGGTTGTATGGAACGATTCTCCGGCTCGGTTGTATGACTGAAATAAGAATATGCCTGGATGACATAATTGGATTTCAGCGTCCTGATCAGGTTGAACTCGTTAGAGAAACTGAATGCATTATCGCGGAAATTCTGTCCTACCACGCTTCCGTTGGTATTGAGCGCCGAATTCCAGGCCGAACGGCTACCGTCCATCAACAGCACGTTATTCAGGTAATACTTGTCCTGGTTTATATTCAGGGTAAATCCGGCATGAAATATATCCGGCCTGTACCGGGTGTGCTGCGTTTCGGTGTAACGCACCGTATCGCCCGGCAGAAAAATATTAGTTCGCTGATTATAATCCTGTTTTTGGTTATCGTGCAGGTAGTAAGCATTCACTTTCAGCTGAACTCCTTTTTTCAGGTTCACCAGGTTGTTCAAATTTAATATTCCGGCCTGGTTAAACAGGTACCGGTTCTCGGCCAAAGCAGGTGTATTGACCGAGCCGAGAGAAAGCACCGTTGCCGGGATATTGTTATCGATACGCTGCATGTAGTCGTTATAGTTGTGCGATACCAGGTCCTGCTGCAAGTCATGACCGGTGTTATTACCGTTCAGGTAATTGATGGCCTTATATTTATCCTTGAACATCATCGCGTTCAGCTCAGCATCGTAATTCCCGGGCAAGCCCGCTCCAATGCTTTCCTGCCCTACCATCTGTAGCTTGGCACCCTTTTTAATGCTCAGATTTAAAGCCACATCATCGCTCATTACTTTGTTTTGAAGTGCTTTAATAGGCTGATCATTCTGGATCACCTGCACCTTATCAACCACGCCCTGCGGGATGGTGTTGGTGGCAATGTTGTATTTATCATCCAGCAGGTTATCACCGCCGATATACACCGTACTTATTGGCTTGTTGTTGTAGCTGATCTTCCCGTCGGCAGCTACAGTTATTCCGGGAAGCTTTTTGATCACTTCGCCTATGGTCCTGTCCTGCGGATTAGCGAATTCCGAAACTTTGTAGCTAATCGTGTCGCCATTTACACGCAGTACCGGCCGGCTGCTTTTGATCACAACAGCCTGCAACTGGTTAACGGAAGCCTGCAGCACAAAATCAACAGGCCCGGTGCCTGTAATACTTTTTGCCTGACTCTTATAACCCATGCTCCGCACTTCAACCATAAGACTATCCGTCTTTTGTCCCTGTGGAAGCACAAGGTTATATGTTCCGTTATCTGTCGTTGTGCTATAGGCCACAATGGCATTGCTTGCCTTGTTTTTCAGGTTGACAGTGGCGAAAGGCACAGCCTTATCCGTACTATCTTTAACCGTTCCGTGAACGTTTCCCTGGGCAAAACAGAGCGTAGAAAGTGCCATGCCGCATAGCAGCAGTATAAAAGCTCGCATAAAACGCCTGTTATTTCTCCGGTAATTCGATCGGGTTATTGTTAACCGGCTGCGGACCCATCTTGATGTTTATCTTCATCTGGTCTGAACCTGCCGGCCTGTTGGCATTGTGTGCAGCCATCATGGATTGTACAAAGGCATCAGGGTCTTTACGCATGGCCTCCTGTAACTTGCTAAACTCTTTGTCGGTTGTTTTGATAGCGTTTTTGGGCAGTTGTATGATATTGGGATCGCCGCCATTGTCTCCGCCTATCACTATCATCCGTGGCCCCGGGCCGTCACTTTTTGTTTCAGCCAGCTTTTCTTGTTTATCGGGTTTGGTAACAAACACTTTTTCTACACCATCAAACATAAACTGCACATCTTTCTTCGCATCATAAGCTTGCACGATAACACCGGGCAGACCGTTCAGCTTCCATGGGCCAACGTGCAGCGGCATATCGGGGCAGAACCAGGCGGTATAATCGCGTCCTTTGAAATGAGCGGCAGCCTTCTGGCAATGCAAGCCCCCGAACGTCGCGGTATCATTACTTATTTTCCAGTCAATAGCCGGCATGGCATCGTCTATCAGGTAGGTATCCATAACCAGCGGTTCTTTCCTCGCCAGCTTTTTATCATTGGGGAACTGGTAATACTCGCTGGATGAACCCCGCCTGTGCCTTTGAATGTTAAAATGACCGTCCGGCGAACTGGCCAGCGCCGCTTCCATTTGCTTTTTAGCTTCGGCCTGCTCAAGTATGTTGTCATAGCTTCTGTAAGCGCTTGAGTTTCTGCCTATATACAGCCCCATGTTTTCGGTATAAGGATGGTCGCGGTTCGTGGTATCGCGTACATGGGTAAATTTGTAATGCACCAGTACCTGGGCGGTGTCGGGTTTTTGGGCTTCGGCGGCCTGGCATGTTCCTGCCAGCGCTGCGCATATTGCTAAATATATTTTCATGATTATTGGTTTTCAGGTAATTCAATGGGGTTATTGATCACTGGGCCCATTAGCGGAGGACCCATTTTAACCTGATCCATTTTAGGGCCGTTGCCCGCGTTTACCGCCTGTACAACGCCGTTAGGATTTTTTCTCATGGCTTCCTTCAATTTGTCAAAATCCTTTTGCGTGGTTTTTATCGAACCGGCGGGTGGCGCTATCAAATTCATGTCGTCATCCAGGTCGCGTAGTATAGGGGGCAGGTCTTTTTTATCAACTGCCGGCCCATTTCCCTGTGATGTAGGCACCGCTTTTTCTACCCCGTCAAACTGAAATATTACTTCGTTTTTTGCATCGCGCGCATCTACGATCACGCCGGGCAAGCCAGTCAGTTTCCAGGGCCCGGTGCGTACCGGCAGATCGGGGCAGAACCATGCGGTGTAATCCCTGCCTTTAAAATGACCTGTGGCTTTCTGGCAATGCAGGCCCCCAAAAATTGCGGTATCGCCGTTGGTTTTCCAGCCGATCATGGGAAGCGGGCCCTCGATGGCATAATTGTTGGCCATTAGCTGATCCTTGGTCAGTAATTTTTGCTGATTGGGATACTGATAATATTCAATGTTCGAACCTACGCCTCTTCGGTTTATCATGGGGTGTCCATCGGGGCTGGCGGCAACCGCTTCAGCAAAGGCTTTTTTAAATTGCGCCTTATAAACTACACCATCGTAGCTCCTGTAAGCGCCCGCGTTTTTACCTACATACAATACCATATTTTCGGTGTAAGGGTGCGCCCTGTTTGCCGTGTCCCTCACCCACGAGAACTTGTAGTGTACCAGTAACCGCGCTGTATCCGATTTTTGGGCTTCAGCTGCAATACACGTCGTTAGTAAAGTGACGACCATTAGTAATTGCCTATTCATAATTGTAGTAATTTTAAGCAATACTATTTTTTGCGCGTCAACCAATAAAAACTTTGGTACGAACAGCATTTGTAAGCCGATGAAATAAAGATATTTGTTATTTGGGATTTCAAAAACCGGCAGTTTATACCGTTATTGCATGGGTTAACAACATTAATTTTTTAGGCAGTCCCGCTGTTTTATTTTTGTTGATATGTTTAAAATAAGGAAGAAAGACTGGATAGAAATCGTGTTGCATGTTGCCTTTTGGGTTGGCGTTTTCTATACGCTTTTGTCGCTTACCGAGACGCACGTAACCATACGCGTTGACCATGCCGTTGGTGTCAAAAAAGATCCTGTTATGATAAAGGACGTCAGGCATGCGTTGTCGGCTCACTTATTTATCACACTGGGATTTCTTGTCCTGTTATTCTATGGCAACATCTTCTTGTTATTTAAAAAGGCTTTGCAATTCAAAAATATATTGATCAGGGTGGCTATCCCTGTGGCTTTTTTTGCCGGCGTGTTCGCGGCGAATTATTACATGGATCATTTACTATATGCGCCGGTAAGCGATCAGCCATTCAGGCGTACTTTTAAATTCGACCAGCAAACCGAAGCTCCTCCCATGTTGCCTGTTATAAAAAACAACCTTGTGTTACGATCTGATGCTATGGTATTTACCAGGGATGGGTTGTCCAATACCGTATTGTTCATTTTCATTATCGTATTCGGGCTTTCTATAGCTTATTTTTTCCTAAAGGAATGGTCAAGAACCGAACAAATGCGATCACAGCTGGCAGCAGTTCAGCTGGATACCGAGGTGAAATTCCTGAAATCGCAGGTAAACCCGCATTTCCTTTTTAATACGTTGAACAACCTTTTTTCGATGGCGCAAAGTAAGGGCAATGAAGACCTGGCAGACGGCATTTCGAAACTTTCGGGGATGATGCGCTACATGATCTATGAGAGCAATGAGGAAAACGTGCCATTGAAAAAAGAGATCGAATACCTGGAGAATTGCATCCTGCTTAATAAATTGCGTTATGCGGATGATGAGGTAAAGGTAGTATTCAATTATCCTGCGCAAACAGAAGGCATTTTGATAGCCCCTATGCTCTTTATCCCTTTTGTCGAAAATGCCTTTAAGCACGGGGTGCTGATAGGCCATACTTCTGAAATCTATATTGCTATTGCAGTTACCGGACAGCAGTTGCTGTTCCGTTGCGAAAACGCAGCCTATGAGGTTAAAAAAATGGACGAGAAAAGCGGTATCGGGCTGGAAAATGTAAAGCGGAGGCTCGAACTGGTTTATCCCGGCAAGCACAGCCTTGAGATAAGAAATGCTGATGGTAAGTTTTTGGTTGATCTTAAAATTGACCTGGAATGATGTACTTTGCCTCACCCCTGCCCCTCTCCAAAGGAGAGGGGTGCATTAAACAGCCGCCATTTTTCAACCGGACATCCAAAGTCCTCTCCTTTGGAGAGGATTTAGGTGAGGCGACCCTTAAAATTGACCTGGAATGATAACCTGTATAGCAATTGATGATGAGCCCAGGGCCCTGGAGGTGATAGAACGGTATTGCCAGAAAAGTAATTTGACCGATCTTAAGGCCACCTTCCGAGAGCCGGTAAAAGCCATTGAATTCCTGAATAGGGAAAAGGTGGACCTGGTATTCCTCGACATTAACATGCCCGATATCAGCGGCTTACAATTAATTCAGACTCTGGCAGATAAACCGATGGTAATTTTCACCACGGCTTACAGCACCTACGCAGTTGAAAGCTATAGCCTGAATGCCATAGACTACTTACTAAAGCCCATCACTTTCGATCGTTTTTTAGCCGGGGTAAATAAAGCTGCCAACTTACTTCAAACTAAAAACAGCAACAGCGCCAAAGACGATGAATCCGCAGCGGTATTCATCAAAAGCGGCTCGCAAACCTACCAGGTGCGCATAGCCGATATACTTTACCTGGAAAAGGACGGAAATTATATCACTGTTTTTCTGAAAGACAAGCAAATACTTATCAGGGAGAACATGGGCGATATTTTTGATCTTGTGCCTGCATCGGAGTTTGTGCGGGTGCATAAATCGTACGTGGTGGCTATCAAACATATCACCATGATAGAGGTGCACCAGCTTATTATTAACGGCACCAAGATCCCCATTGGGAGTACCTATCGCGAGCCTTTGAGAGCACGCTTGGGCCTCAAATAGTATACATTTCGTTTAATACTATTGATAATTTTTTTATCTTTCATCAGCAATTAAACTGGATGATCAATACCTATTACCTTATCGAAGGCAACGAGCAGATCGGGCCTTTTTCACACACCGAATTAATGGAGCGGGGCCTGTCGCCCGATGAAATGGTGTTATCGCCATTGACAAACGAGTGGAGTGCCGCTTCCAATCTGCCCGAGTTAAATAATTATTTCACATCGCAGGGAATTTATTTCCCTACAAAAGTCAATGCCGCAAATTTTTGGTGGCGGTTGCTGGCGTATATCATCGATTATGTCATGCTTATAATTGTCTTCGGGGTAGCGGGTACCTTTCTTGGTTTTATCGAGGCCTATACCGGTATACAAACCGAAAGCCTTTTTGATGATAGTAGTGATTTGACACTAAAGTTATTGCTTGTAGTCTGTTTCTTTCTGTATCATTCCATTTTCGAATCGACACGTGCGCAGGGAAGCGTAGGCAAGATTATTTGCCAGTTAAAAGTAGTTGATGCGGAAGGCAGAAGAATACGCTTACGCAGGGCGCTTGGCCGTAACCTGGCTAAAATACTCTCAAGTATTATGTGCGGTATAGGCTATCTTCTTATTTTTTGGAACGACCGCCACCAGGCGTTGCACGACCAAATAGCCAAAACGTATATAGTCAGGAAAACGAATTAGAAGTTAAGTTTATCTGTCAGATCAACCTATCCTTCATCACCAAAGTGCCTGCTATCATATCATGCAGGCATTGCTGCTGTTTATTAAAAAAGATGAGCAGGTATCCTATGAATAATGGCAAAAAGGAGAATAGCTTACAAAAATTACGGATAAATGCGGTGCCCGCGCTTATCCGTTTTCCCTCCATATCGCAAACCTTTATTTTCAATACCTGCTTGCCCCATGTGGCTTGTTTGTCCGAGCTTTCCATCACCACGTGATAAATAAAATTGGTAACGGGTATCAGTACTAAAAGGCTCAGTGCTATCACTATTCTTGATTCCCTGTCTGTCATAACTAACACCGCGGTAAACCCCAGGACAATATATATACCCGACACGGCCAGCAGATCGAGAGCACCGGCAAGCATGCGCTGGTCGAGACCTGCGAAGTATTGTGGTATTACACTCTGCTGTTTAAAATGGAACACCTGCCGTAGCTCGGCAATTTCGTGCGCCTCTTTGTAATCGGGCATTTCAGGTGTCTTTACAAAGTCGCCGGGCCTAAGCGTGCGCTCTTTCAGTTCATCCACAGAAAAAGGCCCTTCGGGTTTACCGTTGATAACGAGGATATATTTATTGTTGGAATGTTGCAAAGTTGAAATGTTGGAAAGTTGCCATAGCTATGACAAAGATAAACGCAGTCCGTTACATACAATTGCATTAAACAAAAAATGCAATGCCATCCGGTATAACCTTCAGGCATTGCAGCTTTCAAACTTAACAGAGATCTTTAGTATTTATGTACTTTAAAGTCGGATATACCGCCGCTTATATGGATGTATATTTTGTTTTTTGCTGATTCGAAACCGCTCGTTTCGTATTCGCCATTGCTCATCTTGTTAAAACCGTCAAAAGTATTTGATGACAGTCCCGAATCGGATTTGATGTGACAGGCAGCGTTGGAAGGCACATCGATGGTCACGTCCGACGCGCCGGTGGAAACGTTGATGTTTGTTTCGGCTAACGGTTGCCCTACTTTTACTTTAAAGGCCCCGGCCCCGCCGTTTATTTTAACCGACCTAACCTTATATTTAGAAAGGTCGAAGTCCAGGTCAGTAGCACCTGCGTCGATATTTACTTCCCATTCCGGGTTGGTATTCAACTTAATAGTGGCCACATTAGCATCGTTATTATTATCGCCCCAGCCCCATACGCCTTTATGATTTTTCATGATGAAATCCATCACATACACCGAATCTTCCTGGTGAGTAGTAAACTGGTACCTGCCATGGAATTCGTGCGTATTGGCGCTGAACAAATCTGCGGTAGTATCATTCAGCCTGTAGGTTGTTGCGCCGCCTTTGATATTTAGCTGCGCTACTTTTACTGCTGCGTTAAAAGGCTCTCTAAATTGGCTGTCGCCCGATACTTTTACCATTTTCCCGCTATCGCTATCATCAGAGTCGTTGTCGTCGCCATCGTCAAAATTGATATCATTGTCATCGTTATCCTTGTTGTAGTGATAACGGAAACCTGGCCACCAGTGGTTGCGATAATTAAAATTACCGAACAGGATAAGCGCGAAACCACCTACAATAACGGTGATCTTTAATATTGTTGCCCATGGCGACCTGTTGTTTGCGAACAGCAGGTTAACGCCGCCTATCACCAGGAATACGGGCCACAAGTGCCATATATTGTTCCATTGAAAATGGATGTACCCAAAATTATGCAGCAGGAAAGCCGCCCCGATCAATACCAGGATCATGCCCGGTACCAGTTTATCGTTTTTCATGATCTTAATTTTAAATTGTGTATTTAACTATTGCCCTGGTTATTCGGGGGTGTTGGTTTCGGCAGTATCGCCGTCGGTTTTTTCTTCTTTAAATGATTGCCACTGAGCATTCAGGTCCCTTTTCTTTTTTTCGCCCGATAACATCAGCACACAGCCTACGGTTATTAAAGCTATTGGCCACAGGTGCTCAAAATCCCAGTCGGGTAAAATATCGAGGTTATCCAGCAATATCGATCCGCCGACAACAATGAGTATCACACCAAAAATGATGGCCGCCAGCGAAGTTGTGCGGGGTGCCGGTTGAAATGGCGGATTGGGCTGCGGCGGGATATTGGTGAACGGGTTGCCCTGGAAAGGGTTGCCGCCAAATGGGTTACCAGTTGGGGGCACGGTACCTTCGGGGCCCTGCGGCGGTACGGTGTAATCAACCGTAGGGTCCATATAAGGGAAGGGCTTTTTTGGAAGCACTATCCACAGAACAATATACACAGGCAAACCGCTGCCATGAAATATACAGGCGAGCACAAAAAACAGCCGTACAAGGGTCACGTCTATTGTAAAATAATCGGCTAAGCCGGCACAAACACCGCCTATCTTTTTGCGGAATTCGTCTCTATATAATTTCTTTTCCATTTTGTTAAGTTTTAAATTTTGTGATTGGTTAACTTGTTACTTGTGATTAGTTAATTTGTATTTAGTGTCTTGTCGGACTGATTAACCAATCACCAGTTAACTAATCACCGGTTAACCCGTCACTAAACCTGCCCTGTTACGGGCCTTATTATTATTTCGTCGACGTTGGCGCCGGCGCTCATTTTATAAGTATTCACAATAGCCGAAGCAATATCTTCGGGTAGTATAAATTTATCTTCGCTGATGGTCGTTCCGGCCCATGAGTTGGTGAGCGTTGAACCCGGTATAACGGCGGTAACCTTTACCCCATGCGGCTGCAGTTCGGCCCGCATTACTTTCGTAAGCCCTAACAGCGCTACCTTGGTTACACTGTAACTGCCTGCTGCTGCGATGGGGTCAAGCGCCGCGACTGAACAGATGGTAAAAATATGACCTTCACGTTTTGCGATCATCTTTTTACCGAAATGTTTATACAGGTGATAGGCGGGCATCAGGTTAGTATTGAGTTGTTTGTCAAAAGCCTCGTCGCTTTCGTCCAGTATACTCACCGGGTCGAACATGCCCAGGTTATTGACAATAATGCTGATAAAACCTAATTCCTTTTCGGCACTGGCGGCAAAACCGAGCAATTGATCTTTTACACTGCCGTCAACCGTTTGCGTCATTACCTGTATGCCTGGGTTCATCTCTAGCAGTTCCAGCTTAAAAGCTTCCAGCTCCTGCTCGTTACGGGCGCATATCGCCAGGCTGATGCCATCCCTGGCCAGCGCAATTGCTGTGGCCCGGCCCATGCCTTTGGTTGCTGCGGTGATGAGAGCGTTTGTCATTTTAGTTTGATATATAATTGGTGATTTAAATCGAAAACAAATCTACTGTTGATTTATATACAACAAATATGCTTTTTGGGAAGTGCACTTTATTTCTCGGTGAATGGCGGAAAAAAAACGGTGAACGCGAAATGTGCAATGCCTGCTTTAGGAGGCATGACCGAGGAAAACAGATCAGTTGTCCCTGTTTGAGATAACAACAATAGCGGCGTTTACATTCATTATTTCCCCTGATCAACCAACGCAATACCCCGAAATGAGCATATTGTTTGGGGAGCATTATCCACATTCCCCATTTCAGGTAATAATTTTTTATTGCGGAAACGCCTGTTTACCTGCCGTTTAGGGCATTTCAATTAAAGGCATATTTATTGTTTTATTCACAATGTATTAATCTTAACTATTATGGAACCATCAACTATCGTAGGCCTCGTAATCACTTTGATCCCAATAACACTTATTATTTCCGTAGTTATTGTCAGGGGCAAAAAATTATTTGATTAAGCTTTTACATTCGTCTATAGCTGAACCTTCAATTACAATATCCTGAAGATATTCTATTCTGGCCGGGCATATCCGGCTTTTTTTGTCACTCGGCTTTAGGGTGATATTCCTCTGTCACATACTTTAACAGTTCGTCTGCATCATTCTTCAATAGTTTATTGTCGCGTATCATCTCATCCAGGTTTATCCGTACCAGCACCAGGTCGGTAGCTAATTGAGTTAAATCCTGTTGCTTCAGGTCGCGCATTTGTGCGTTGGGTGCGGGCAAACGATTAAACACCGCCTCCAGGTTAGCCGGTAAAAAGTGCAGCCGCATAAACGGGTCAATATAATTTCGCTGATATTGCAGCGCAATGCCTTCTACTGTGCTTGTGAGCGATATATGCCCCTCGTAGTTTGCGATGTAGCCAATTATCTTCGAATTGGAAAACTGCTTCAGGCGAAGTTCATTTTTTATTGCCGCTATAGCGCCGTTTGACGGATGGAACAGCCATAGGCTATGCGAGTCTGCTATCAGCTTTTGAATTTTTTTCAGATCAGCTTTTTCCGTGGGTTGCTGTAAAAGGCTGAACAATGTATCAGTCTCCTTCCTTATCGCGGTTTCGCCCAGGTATATTTCATGGAGGTGGGCAGTATCGGTCTTCAGATCGCGTACCAGTTGCGATGTCAGTTGGTTAACATGCTCATTGTCGCTGATATATTCACGGATATTTTCGGCAATAAAACCCATCATAACGGCAATAAATATCATAAGGCCCTCCAGTAGGTATTCTTTCCAGACTTTGGGCTTATGTTCCAGTTGAGGGTGATGATGTACTTCCATGTTTTCAGTTGGTGTGGTGCGCGTGGGGATCGGTGTATTTTCTGTAACGATTTTGTTGCGGCTGGCGGCAGATGCAGCTTTTGGCTTTGGTTTTTCAGCTTTCGGCTTAACAACACCTTTCGGTTTTATTCTTTGCCCTTTCACTTTATCATTATTTCCTTGGCTGTTTTCACTCATAGCGCTTCAAAACTAATTATTTTAAGAATAGCCATTTAATAAATCCCGGCAGAAAATATCCTGTCACGGCGATGTGGTCAAAACAATTTCACAATTTATGTTTTGTTAGGGTGAGTGAAGTGTTTTTCACATATTTACCGCTTAGGGCCGGTATGTGTTATATTAAACCGTATTTTTAGGCGTTTTACCTGTTTTAAATGTTTCACAGCTTAGGAAGATATTTACTTTTACTGCGTTTAAGCTTCAAAAAACCCGAAAAGTTCAGTGTTTACTGGTCTGAGGTGATGCGCGAAATGGTTTCTCAGGGTGTAGGGTCACTTGGTATTATCGGGATCATCTCGGTATTTATCGGTGCTGTAGCTACCGTACAGGTGGCTTTCCAGCTTTCCAGTCCCCTGGTGCCGCAAAGTATTGCCGGCAGTATCTCACGCGATTCTACCATCCTCGAATTCAGCCCTACCATATCGGCCCTGGTGCTTGCGGGCCGCATCGGCTCTAGCATTGCGTCGCAAATAGGTACCATGCGGGTGACTGAACAGATAGACGCGCTGGAGATCATGGGCGTAAATGCCCCCGGGTTCCTGATATCGCCAAAGATACTCTCCGGCCTGTCTATGGTGCCGCTGCTTACCGTTGTATCCGTAGCGCTGGGCCTTAGCGGCGGTTACTTGGCATGCATCGTTTCGCGCGATATAGCCCCTACAGATTATGTGGTCGGTTTACGCGATAGTTTCAACCCAATCATCGTTGGTGTATGCGCTGTAAAATCCATCAGCTTTGGATTTATCATCACTTCGGTTTGTTCATATTTTGGTTTTTATACCTCAGGGGGGGCGCTGGAAGTGGGGCAATCGGCCACCAAGGGTGTTGTTTTCAGCTGTATCTGGATATTATTTGCCGATCTGCTTATCACAAGTGTTATGCTATGATAGAGGTCAAAGACATACACAAAAAGTTTGGCGATAACGCCGTGCTGCGCGGAATAAACTCCCAGTTTAAAGCGGGTAAAAAGAATCTTATCATTGGTGGCTCAGGGTCGGGAAAAACAACCCTGCTCAAATGTATCGTCGGGCTGCACGAACCAACCAGCGGCGAGGTTTTTTACAACGGAGAGAACTTTACCGAAATGCACTTCCACGAACGTGTGCCTATCCGCAAGGAGATCGGCATGCTTTTTCAAAACTCGGCCCTGTTCGATTCCATGAGCGTCGAGCAAAATATCACGTTCCCGCTCAATCTTTTTACCGATATGAGCAAAAGCGAAAAGCTCGACCGTGCTAATTTTTGCCTGGAGAGAGTAAACCTGAAAGGCAAGGGTAAGCTTTTCCCTTCCGAACTTTCGGGTGGGATGAAAAAGCGCGTAGGTATAGCGCGCGCCATATCTATGCAGCCAAAATACCTGTTCGTGGATGAACCCAATTCGGGCCTCGATCCATTAACATCCATCCTGATCGACGAGCTGATCAGTGAACTGACCGAAGAATACAACACCACCACCGTTGTCGTTACGCACGATATGAACTCTGTAATGGGTATCGGTGACCATATCATCTTTTTATTCAGCGGAGAAAAATGGTGGGAAGGCACTAACAAGGAGATAGCCCATACCAACAATAAGGAGCTGAACAACTTCGTATTCGCCAGCCCGTTTATGAAAGCGGCGAGGGAAAAATTGTGAGTGGGAAAGTCCGGAAGTCCGAAAGTCGGCAAGACAACTTATATTTGTAAAAAAATTTTTCGGACTTTCCGACTTATGCGGACTTCCGGACTCAAAAATGATCCAACTCCTCACACCCACCCACTGGAAAGATTACGAGCTGATAGATTGCGGCGATTTTGAAAAGCTGGAACGCTTTGGCAATGTTATACTGATACGGCCCGAACCGCAGGCCGTTTGGGGTAAGGTTTTGCCGCAGTCGGAATGGCAAAAGTTGCATCATATTAAATTCAAGGGCCGCTCGGCTACTTCGGGCGAATGGCTAAAAAAGAATCCATCAACACCTGACCGCTGGCATATCGAATATAAGAACCCGGAGATAGCCATTAAATTCAGGCTGGCGCTTACTTCATTTAAACACGTCGGTATTTTCCCGGAACAGGCTGTAAACTGGGATTATTCGTCACAGATCATCAAAAAATTTAAAACACCGCAGCCCAAAGTACTTAACCTGTTTGCTTATACAGGCGGGGCATCGCTCGCTGCCCGGGCGGCTGGCGCCGATACCACACACGTGGATTCTATAAAACAAGTAGTTACATGGGGAAACGAAAACCAGGAACTTTCGGGCCTAAACAATATTCGCTGGGTGGTGGAAGACGCGCTGAAATTTGTAAAACGCGAGGTAAAACGTGGCAAAAAATACAACGGCATTATCCTTGATCCGCCGGCATACGGGCACGGCCCAAGCGGCGAGAAATGGAAACTGGAGGATCACATCAACGAAATGATGCAGGACGTGACGCAACTACTTGATCCTGACGAGCATTTCCTGATCTTAAACGCGTACTCATTGGGCTTTTCTTCCGTCATTATCGAAAACCTTATCAAAAGCGCCTATCCCAAAGCACAGAATTTAGAAACCGGCGAGCTTTACCTGCAGGCAACGTCTGGCATTAAATTGCCTTTAGGGGTATTTGGAAAGTTTTATAAGATGTGAGCTTTTGCCTATTATGTCATTTCGAATGAGCGCAGCGAAGAGAAATCTTATACATTATATCTGCGAGCGACGCATCTCGTTTAAGAATTCTCACTATCGTTCGAAATGACAAACTATTAGATAAATTTGCTACATGCCGAAGCTGAAATTAGTCTTCCTATTCTTCTTGCTCCCTTCCCTGCTTTTTGCACAAAAGCATTTTGATATCATTCTTAAAAACGGGAAGATCATCGATGGCGCCGGCAACCCCTGGTTTTACGGTGATGTGGGTATTGTAAAAAATAAGATCGTCAGTATCGGCGACCTATCCAAAAACAAAGCCAAAAAAACCATCGATGCTTCGGGGCTTATAATAGCGCCGGGATTTATCGATGTTCATACCCATATCGAAGGCGACGAAAAGAAAACGCCTACTGCCGATAACTTTATTTATGACGGCGTAACCACGGTGATCACCGGCAATTGCGGCAGTTCCAACATTGATATTGCAAAATACTTTAAGCAGCTGGATAGCATCAGGCTTTCCATTAATGTGGCCACTTTGATAGGGCACAATGATGTGCGGCGTGCCGTGCTTGGAGAAAAAGCAGTAACGCCCGATGAGGCCCAATTAAAGCAAATGGAAAACCTGGTGGAACAGGCCATGCGCGACGGCGCTGTGGGCTTTTCAACCGGGCTTATTTATACACCGGGGCTGTACTCCAAAACGCCCGAGGTCATCGCGTTAGCAAAGGCTGCCGCAAAATACCACGGGGTTTACACCTCGCACATGCGCAACGAGTCGGACAAGATATTTGATGCCATTAACGAAGCAATTGACGTAGGCAGGGAAGCGGGCATGCCCGTAGAGATATCGCACTTCAAAGTGGGGCTGCCCAACTGGAACAAATCAGACCAAATGATAGCCATGGTAGAAAAAGCCCGGGCCGAAGGTTTGGATGTAACGGTCGACCAATATCCCTATACTGCCAGCAGTACCACACTGAATGTTTTGCTGCCCGACTGGCTGCTGGATGGCGGGCGCGATTCGGTGATGAAGCGGCTGAACGATCCCGCTATTCATCAGAAAGTAGTTGATGAGATGATCAAAGATATGGCGCGCCGCGGTCGCCAGCATTTTGACTACGCGGTAGTGGCGCATTGCGACAGCGATACCACGCTGAATGGCAAAAACATCATGCAGATCAATATCGAAAAAAGCCGGACTTCCACCATTCCCAACGAGATAGAAACCATGCTGGATATTACGAAGATCGGCAGCGCTTCGATGGTATTCCACGGCATGAACGAGGACGATGTGGAGAATATCCTGAAATTCCCGCTTACCATGGTAGCTTCTGATTCGGGTATCCGGTTATTCGGGTCGGGCGTGCCGCACCCGCGCGGGTACGGCAGCAATGCGCGTGTGCTGGGCTACTACGTGCGCGAAAAGCATTTGATAAGACTGGAGGACGCCGTCCGTAAGATGACGTCGCTGCCCGCACAAAAGTTTCATTTAACCGGACGAGGGCTTTTACAGCCGGGGATGTTCGCCGATATTGTTATTTTTGACGCAAACACAGTAAAGGACGAATCGACGTTCGGGCACCCGCACGCGTATTCCGTTGGCTTTAAATATGTTTTGGTAAACGGCCAACTAACTGTTGATAACTTTAAGCATACCGGTACCCGAAATGGTGCTATTTTGCGCGGCCCTGGATTTGAGCAAAAAAAATAGAAATGAGATTAAAAAGTATCGTATTACCTGCTATCTGTATTGCAGCATCAATGGTTTATTTAACGGGCTGCAGCCATAGCAGCAGCGTGCCCGCTGGCGGAAGCAAAGCATCGGCAACCACCAAAAAAGATACCGCCAAAAAAGCAGAAGCCGAAAGCGCTGAAGTTACACCGGCTACCATCGTTTACCCGCCGATAGATCATGCGAAGTACGATACCTTGATGAAAAAACTTGCCCACGGCGATACTTCGGGCTTGTGGCCGGTTAAAAATACGCCATACCCGCTGCCCGGCGCTATACTGCCATACAAAAGGGTGGTAGCATTTTACGGCAACCTTTACGCAAAAAAGATGGGTATTTTGGGCGAACTCCCTCCTAATGAAATGCTGGCCAAGCTAAAAGGCGAAGTAAAGAACTGGGAAAAAGCCGACCCAACCACACCGGTACAGCCTGCGTTGCATTACATTGCTGTAGTTGCGCAGGGCGATGGCGGCAAGGACGGCAAATTCCGTTACCGCATGCCTAATAAGGGTATCGACTCGGTGTTGAGCCTGGCTAAAAAAGCACATGCCATCGTATTCCTTGATGTGCAGGTAGCTTTGAGTAATATCCATACGGAATTGCCTTTGCTGGAAAAATACCTGGCGATGCCACAGGTGCATTTTGGCATGGACCCTGAATTTTCGATGAAAGACGGTACCCATCCCGGTAAAAAGATAGGCACTTATGATGCTGCCGATGTGAATTATGTTTCAGAATACTTGGCGAAACTGGTTAATAAATATCATTTGCCACCCAAAATATTGGTGGTGCACCGTTTCACTAAAAAGATGCTGACCAACTACAAAAACATTAAACTGCGTAAAGAGGTACAGATAGTAATGGATATGGACGGATGGGGCGAACCCGACCTGAAAACAGGCACTTACCGCTATTTTATCCACAACGAACCTGTTCAGTTTACCGGGTACAAATTATTCTACAAAAACGATATCAAAAAGGCGCCGCACCACATGCTTACACCGGCCGAGGTGCTAAAATATAAGCCGTACCCTATTTATATCCAGTACCAGTAATTTAAGTCTGAAGCCGTAAGTTCTGAGTCTTGAGCCGGATTTACGACTTCGGACTACCGACTTAAGACTTCGGACTCATGATAAAATTCGGCATCATCGGCTGCGGGCGCATAAGTCACCGTTTTATGCAGGGGCTTGCGGCGGTGGAGGGTACTGAACTGGCTGTGGCCTGGTCGCGGCGGGCGGAGAGCGTGGAGCAGTTTACCAAGCAATATGGTGGCAGGGCGTGTGCAACCCTTGATGAATTACTGGCAAGCGATATTGATGTTGCTTACATTGCTACTTTACCCGATAGCCATGCTTTTTACAGTATAGCTGCGCTGAATGCCGGCAAGCACGTGCTTTGCGAAAAACCGGCGACGGTAAATCTTGCCCAACTGGAAGAGGTATTAAAAGTTGCCCGCGCCAGTAAGCTGCTTTTTATGGAAGGCATGAAACCGCCCTTTTTCCCACTTTACCGAAAACTTAAAGAATATTTAGAAACTGATCCGATAGGACCGGTGGGCTATGTGCGGGCGGGTTCGTCCGTGGCTGATCTTTCGCACGATCATCCCAATTTCAGCTACAATCTTATCGGCGGAGGTATAATGCAGATATTGCCTTATGAAGCTTTCCTGGCGCTGGATTGGCTGGGACCGCTGACCGATATCCAAACCATGGGCCGCTTCAGCGGGAAGGAAGTTGACATGTTCGCCGTTATTCAAACTGAGCACGAGGGTGGCTATTCACAGCTTTATTGTGGTTTCGACCTGCATGGCAAAGGCGATGCGTTAATTGCGGGCACCCTGGGCCATATCACCATTCACAAAAACTGGTGGAACCCGACCAAAGCCACGATAGATTACCTTGATGGCCGCAAGGTCGAGATCGACGAGCCTTTTACCGCAGGCGGGCTCAATTATGAAATTGCCCACTTTTGCGACCTTATCCGCACGGGGCAAACCGAAAGCCCGATCATTACCCATGAGCTATCGCGCGGCATGATGGCGCTGTTGAATAAAGCAAGAGAGCAGGTGGGGTTGAGGTTTGAGGGGGAGTGAATTTGATTTCAAATATCGAATGTTCAATTTCGAATTTTAGGTGAAGAATAGCAGAAAAGATTTCATTAAAGGCTATAACGCCGCAGAAGACGATTTGTCATCCTGAACGTAGTGAAGGATCTTATATAAGCAGCAAGCGAACCAGGCATATTGTACAAGATTCTTCACTACGTTCAGAATGACAATAAAGGCTATTCGTGTCTCAAAACTGGAAATAAATAAACGCCTTACCGGTTTGCTGGCTGAGGACGATGAGTATGATCAATACCGACCATACGATACCTGTCAGCCACCAGGGCATTTTTGACGCAGTTTTTAAAACGGTGGTGTTACGCATGAACCAGTGGAAAGCGAGCATCAGGGTGATGACGACGCCTACTTTAGCAATATCGGCGGTAGTTAGTATCGGCGGACCGGATGGCGGCGCCTGGCCTGCCATGGAATGCAATATGCGCCATGCCCCGGTAAACGTAGCCGAACGGAAGAAAACCCAGGTAACGCAAATAAGCAGGAAAGTGAATAATGCATAAATAAATCCACCGGAATCTTTCGACCGGGCGGGCGCAAACGATGCCTGTATAACTACAGGAGCAGGGATGTCTCCTTCGGGTTTGTCGGACATCCTGGCGCGACTGTCTTTAACGGCCTTTTCTATCCATAAATATACCCCATGCAACCCACCCCAGGCTACAAAGGTCCAGTTAGCTCCATGCCACAGACCACCGATAAGCATAGTGATCATTACATTGATATAGGTCCTGAATTTCCCCTCACGGTTACCACCCAAAGGAATATACAGGTAATCGCGCAGCCAGGATGACAGGGTGATATGCCACCTGCGCCAGAAATCGGAAAAACCGATAGCGGCATAAGGGTACAGAAAGTTCTGCGGCAGGATAAAGCCCAGGCACATGGCCACGCCGATGGCCGAGGTGGAATAGCCGGCAAAGTCAAAAAATATCTGCCCCGAAAAAGCAAGCACTCCTGCCCAGGCATCCAGCGGACCCATATTGCCCGGCGAACTGAATATCATATCCGACGTTGCGGCAAGCAGCGTATCGGCGCAAACCACCTTCATAAACAAACCAAGCGTAAGCAGCAGCAGGCCATTCAGCAGTTGATCTTTGGTAGCCTTGTGTTCCGTTTCAAACTGGGGCACCAGTTGTGGCGGGCGAACGATAGGCCCGGCAACCAAGTGCGGGAAGAAAGTAACGAACAGCGAAAAATCGAGCATTGATTTTACCGGTTCGCTCTTCTTTTTGTACATATCTACGGTATAGCACAAAGTAGTGAACGTGTAGAAGGAAATACCGGCAGGCAGGATAATATTCGGTTTGGCCGGGTGATAATCTACTCCTACTGCGTTGGCCAGGTGCACAAAGTTTTCCAATATAAAGCCACCGTATTTGAAAAAGCATAGCATGCCCAAATTGCCGATGAGACTTACCACCAGCAACATCCGGCGTTTGGCTTTATTAGGCTGAGTATATAAGGCGCGGCCCACGAAGAAATCGACTACCGTAGACAGCCAGAGCAGGAGGATAAAAGGCGGGTTCCAGGCGGCGTAAAAAACGTAGCTGGCCAATAACAGGTTTACCTTCTTTGCTTTCCAGGATATAGGAAGGTTATGCAGAATGAGCATAACGACAAAGAATGCTACAAAGGTGTATGAATTGAAAACCATGGTTTGATCGTTTAAAAGTGATTAGAGTTTATAGGATTGAACATGACTTATCTTATTGAAAACCCAGCGCTTTATCTTGCTTCAGAAGGCTAACCAGCGCTGTGGTATAGGTTATCGCATCCTTAGGTGTTAAGTGCGAAAATTCGGGGCACACCAGTTTGGCTGTAGTGGGGTTATCGCTGTAGAAAAATCCTTTACAACCGGTTTCTTTTAACAGCCGGTCCCAGTAGGCTTCGCGGGGGTACATGTGCTGCTCGGCCATTAAAAAGAAACCGTTGGAGGGGGTGCGCGTAAATATCACATCGCCGCCGCGCGCCTTTATCTTCGCCACATCGCGCACTACCGAATTCATAATGGTATCCAATGGTTTGCCGGTGGTGGGCGGCGTAGGGTCCATTCGTAAAAGGCCCCATATCGCTTTTACCTGGTTGTGCTGATTGGTATCAGCTATAAAATCGGCGGTCATTACGTTTTGCCGGTTATACAGGGTAACATCAAAGCCCGTAGGGAAATCGAGAAAAGGATATACCATCGGCCTGTCGGGTATATGCAAACCCCCTATCAAAGCATTAATAGCATAATGCCCTTCATTCAAAAATGCAAAGTGGCCTTCGACGGGTTTATCCAAATAGAAACTCGCCCTTTGCGAAGGGGTCAGGTCTTTGTAATAGGCTATACCCGCGTCGGGGTAGGTGTTCCCGCGCATCCTGTTAAAAAACAAGACTTCGGTAACATCAACAATAAGCCGCCCTTTAAATTTAGGGTCATCGGCCAGGTTAGTTAGTATATGCCGCGGCGATGAGGCAACCATGGCCAGTTGCACCGCATGTGTATTGGTTAACGACTCCCAGGTTGCAATATCCAGGTCGTATTTAATACGCGATGAGCCGATAAAAACAACAGCTTTGTCTGATGGTTCGTAAACCTGGTCGCGTACATGTGCCCAAAGTTCAGGGCCATCGTCATAATCTTTTTTTACCCCCTTGTGCCGCAGGAAAAGTTCCCACGAAACTAAAAAGGCTGCAACAAGAACTACAGCCAAAACAGCTGACTTGCCGGATACGTGTGTTTGCATATACTAAGTTTTAAGACCAGAAAATATTCGTAACAACAATTCCCCAAAAGCCAACTGTAGTAATAGCTTGCGCACTATTTAGGGACGGAAGTAGAAATTGTAATAAATTAAGCTCCACTAAAATAGGTATTTAAATGTAAAATCCAAATTAGTTCGGCATTAAGCAGAAGTATCGGTGGCAGGGTGTTGCGGTAAGAACAATAACAGATATCGGCCTGTGGCTAACTGCGCAGTATGATTAAATGGCTGACCCGCCGGGGAACGCCATTTGTTTGAACTAAGCTTTAAAAATGATAGGGCGAAAGGATCAAAGGATCTATATCCCGGGAATCTATAGATTGTTCCTATCCTCTCTTATGAGTCTTACTTCAAACAAAAAACATCCAAAACCTTGCAATTATATAAGCACTTATATAAATTGCACAATGAATTTCTATGAGGAGTTGGGGTATCTTGTTTTAGGCAGCCGTTTGAGGCGGCTAAGTGAGGCTTTCTTGTCTGAAATAAACAAGACCTACCAGGCGGCGGGCATTCCTTTTGACGCCAGCTGGTTCCCGGTTTTTTATTTGCTGTCGCAGAACGAATCGCTTTCCATCAAGGAATTGAGCGATGCTACAGGCGTTTCGCACCCGGCGGCAAGCCAGTTGGTAACAAACCTTAAAAATAAGAAACTCCTCAAAACAACGACAAGCAGCGATGATGGCAGACGGCAACTGGTGCAACTGACCAAAGCCGGTCGTGCTTTGCTGGAGCAGATATTGCCGGTATGGGAAGCGGTGAAGCAAACCATGGAGGAACTGGTGCATACCGACCCGGAAAGCGAACATTTGCTGGCCGCTATTTCGGGGGTTGAAAGATCATTTCGCGCGGTTAGCCTGTCTGAAAAAATAACGGAAAAGTTATCGGTGAAGGAGGTTGGGAATGAATAAGATTTTCAATTACGGCGTAAGCCATTTATCGATAGGCATTTGCCTGGATATTGCATCAGGCAAAGTTAAAGGTGTGCTAGGCACTGATGCCAGATCGAAGATAGTAGCATCATGGGAAGAAGTGAAAAAGATTGTTGCCCGCGAGATACCGGTTTATGGTATTAATACGGGTTTCGGTCCGCTTTGCAATACCCATATCCCCGAAGAGGATACCTGTGCGCTGCAATATAATCTGCTAAAAAGCCATAGTGTGGGTGTGGGCAAACCCATACCTGCTGAAATAGCCAAGCTAATGCTGATAACCAAGGTGCATGCCTTGGCGCAGGGCTATTCGGGCATTTCGATGGAAACACTCGATCGCATTATCTGGCACATCGATAAGGATATTATTCCTATCGTTCCTGAAAAAGGCTCGGTCGGCGCCTCGGGCGACCTGGCGCCGCTGGCACATTTGTTTCTGCCGCTGATCGGTTTTGGCGAAGTGAGCGACAGGGGAAAAAACGTACCTGCAGCTCAAATGTTAAAATCTTACGGTTTGGAGCCGATCAAACTGGGCCCGAAAGAAGGTTTGGCTTTGATCAACGGCACACAATTCATCCTTTCCTTCGCCGTAAAAGCGGTGCAGCGCATGCATAATGCCTTACAACTGGCGGATTTGGCCGGGGCGATGTCACTGGAAGGATTGATGGGTTCGGCGAGGCCGTTCGATCCAAGGCTGCATGCTATTCGTCCCTACAAAGGCAGCAAGCTGGTTGCCAACAGGCTGTTCAACCTGCTCGATCATTCCGAAATACTAAACTCACATGCTAACTGCGACCGCGTGCAGGACCCCTACTCGCTTCGCTGTATGCCGCAGGTACATGGCGCTTCGCGCAATGCATGGCTGCATTTGAAGGAATTGACAGAGATCGAACTGAATTCGGTAACAGACAACCCTATTATATTTAATGCCGACGATACCATCAGCGGGGGCAATTTCCATGGACAACCATTGGCCATACCACTGGATTACGCTACCATCGCGACAGCAGAACTGGGCAACATTGCCGACCGCCGCTGCTACCTGATGAGCGAAGGGCGTTATGGGTTACCAAAATTACTGACAGAACACGCCGGGCTGAATTCGGGCCTGATGATACCGCAATATACCACCGCCGCTTTGGTGACGGAGAATAAAACGCTTTGCTTCCCCGCCAGTGCGGACAGCGTGCCTACTTCGCTTGGACAGGAGGACCATGTTTCGATGGGTTCCGTAAGCGGGCGCAAACTGCACCAGGTGCTGGATAATTTGGAATATATACAAGCTATCGAACTACTGTATGCCGCACAGGCAATGGATTTCCGCAGGCCGCTAAAGTCGACACCAGTGATGGAAGCCTGCCACGATTATGTGCGGCAATATGTGCCTTTTATTAAGGAGGACAGGATATTCGCCGATGATATCAAGGCGCTGCATGGCATAGTAAAGGATGGTTCGCTGCTGGCTTTGGCCGACGAGGCAGCCGCCAAAAACAATATTAAACTGGATAACGATGACGAGTTCGGAATTTATTAAAACCTACGCCGCCCACCCGGTGTACCATGCTCCGCGGGGTATACAGCTGCACGCCAAAAGCTGGACCACGGAGGCTCCTTTGCGTATGCTGCTCAATAATTTGGATGCGCAGGTGGCCGAAAACCCGGATGAACTGGTAGTGTATGGTGGCATTGGCCAGGCAGCACGCAACCAGGAATCGTTACGCAAAATAATCGAGCTTTTACTGGAGCTGGACGAGGACCATTCTCTGCTGGTACAATCGGGTAAGCCGGTGGGTATCATCCGCAGCCACCCGCAGGCGCCGAGGGTATTGCTGGCCAACAGCAACCTGGTACCTGCCTGGGCAACCTGGGAACATTTTAATGAGCTGCGCTCGAAGGGCCTGATGATGTTCGGGCAGATGACCGCCGGCAGCTGGATCTATATAGGCACACAAGGTATTTTACAGGGCACCTATGAAACCTTTATGGAGTGCGGTCGCCAGCATTTTAATAGTGACCTGAAAGGCAAACTCATCGTAAGCGCTGGTCTTGGCGGCATGGGTGGCGCTCAGCCATTGGCTGCTACCATGGCAGGTGCTGTGTTTTTGGGTGCCGATGTAGATGCATCCAGGATACAAAAACGCGTCGACACGAAATATATCGATCGCATGACATATTCCTACGACGAAGCTATTGCCTGGGTAAAGGAAGCCATGGAAAATGGCGACGAATTGTCCGTTGGTTTAGTAAGCGATGCCGGCGATATGCTGGAGCACTTGCTGAAAGACAATTTTATCCCGCATGTGTTAACGGATCAAACCTCGGCCCATGACCCCATCAACGGTTACGTACCCAATGGACTAACTTTAGAAGAAGCCGCCGATCTGCGGAAAAGCGATCCGGCAAAATACAAAGACCTTTCGTTAAAAAGCATGGCGCGGCATGTGGGCCTTATGTTAGACCTCCAAAAGCGCGGAGCCATTACTTTTGACTACGGCAACAATATCCGCGAGTTTGCCAAACAGGGCGGCGAGCCAAACGCATTCAATTTCCCCGGCTTTACACCAGAATATATACGCCCGCTGTTTTGCGAGGGCAAAGGCCCTTTCCGCTGGGTGGCATTATCCGGCGATCCGGAAGATATTTATACTACTGACAAGGCATTAGCCGAAGCATTCCCCGAAAATAAACATTTGATCAACTGGCTCGAAAAAGCAAGGGAACGGATCGCCTTCCAGGGCTTGCCGGCACGTATCTGCTGGCTGGGCATGGGCGACCGGGAAAAAGCAGGGCTGATATTTAACGACCTGGTGCGAACCGGCAAGGTAAAAGCGCCGATAGTTATCGGTCGCGACCATTTGGATTGCGGCTCGGTAGCATCCCCAAACCGGGAAACAGAGGCGATGAAAGACGGCTCTGATGCGGTATCCGACTGGCCGCTGTTGAACCTGATGTCGAACACATCTGGCGGGGCAACCTGGGTATCTTTCCATCATGGCGGCGGTGTGGGCATGGGCTATTCGCAGCATGCGGGTATGGTTGTAGTAGCCGATGGTACCGGTCGCGCAGCAGAATGCCTGAAAAGAGTTTTATACAATGACCCCGCTATGGGCATTTTCCGGCATACGGATGCGGGTTATGAACAGGCGGAGGAGACGGCAAGAAAATTTAACTTATCTCTATAAGTAATGTCATTTCGAACGAGGAACGAGAGAGAAATCTTATACAACATGCATGTTGCTCCGGGTCATGCGCTTAAGATTTCTCGCTACGCATCGAAATGACATAGTTTATTAAGAAAACAATGAAACTAACCGGTCCATTTACCCAGATCCTAACCTTAGCGGGCTTACCGCTGAAGGGCGCTATCGCGGATGATCAATTGCAGATCATCCCGAATGGTGGGGTATTAACCGAAAATGGCCTGATCGTTGAAATCGGAGAATTCGAGCAACTAAGAAAAGATCACCCCAAAGCTGAAATTGAAGAGATAACCGGCGACCATGTGCTTCTCCCCGGCTTTATAGATTGTCATACCCATTTATGCTTTGCCGGCAACAGGTCGAAAGACTATGCACTCCGTATCGCGGGTAAAAGCTACCTGGAGATAGCCAAATCAGGCGGCGGTATCTGGGACTCGGTTGCGCAAACACGCCAGGCCGGCAAGGATGAATTAGCCGGGCTGCTGACTGACAGAGCCAACAGGCATTTAGCCGACGGCGTAACGACCATCGAAGTAAAAACAGGTTACGGGCTTAGTGTCGAACAGGAATTAAAACAACTGCGGGCCATCAGTTTAGCTGCACAAAGCTGCCTGGTTGATTTGATTCCAACTTGTCTCGCCGCCCATATTATGCCGAGGGATTTTTCGGGGCCGCCGAGCGGATACCTCGAATATATTTTGAACTATTTACTTCCGAAAGTTAAAAATGAAAACCTGGGCAACCGGGTGGATATATTTATTGAAGTGAGTGCCTTCGGCGCCTCCGACGCCACGCATTACCTGCGCGCCGCGCGGCAGCAAGGTTTTGACGTGACCGTGCATGCCGACCAATTTACCACTGGTGGCAGTGAGGTTGCGGTAGAGGTCGGCGCATTATCTGCCGACCACCTGGAGGCCAGTACAGAAAAAGAAATTAAAGGATTAGCTGCTTCGGATACCGTTGCAGTTGCTTTGCCAGGCGCATCCTTAGGTTTGGGTATAGGTTTTGCCCCCGCACGCCAGTTACTGGATGCGGGGGCCTGCCTGGCTGTTGCCAGCGACTGGAACCCCGGCTCGGCGCCCATGGGCGACCTCCTGATGCAGGCATCGATCCTGAGTGCCTACGAAAAGCTAACTACCGCAGAAACATTTGCGGCACTAACCTATCGCGCAGCAAAAGCACTAAATTTGACAGACCGCGGCACCCTGCAAAAAGGCACTTTAGCCGACATGCAGGCTTACCCCTGCAAGGATTACCGCGAGATACTATACCACCAGGGGAAGATGAAACCGGCGATAGTTTGGAAAGACGGGAATACTATTGCGTGATAATCAATGACTAATACCCAATGACCAATGACTAAACTCATAGAATGCGTACCCAACTTTAGCGAAGGCCGCGACCCCGGCATCATCAAACAGATAACCGACGAGGTGGAATCTGTCGAAGGTGTGCGTTTGCTGAATGTCGACCCGGGGAAGGCTACCAACCGTACCGTGGTAACTTTCGTCGGTGAACCGGAAAAAGTGATCGAAGCGGCGTTCCTGGCTATTAAAAAAGCAGGCGAGCTGATCGACATGAGCAAGCATACCGGCGAGCATCCCCGCATGGGCGCAACGGATGTTTGCCCGCTGATCCCCATCAGCAATATCAGCATGGAGGAAACGGCGGAATACGCAACTCGCCTGGCGGAACGTGTCGGGAAAGAGCTGAAAATACCTGCTTATCTATACGAATACGCGCAACCCGATAAAAGCCGGAGCAATCTGTCGATCATCCGCGCAGGTGAGTACGAAGGCTTTTTCAAAAAGATAAAGCAACCCGAATGGAAGCCCGATTTTGGTCCGGCAGAATTTGACGCCAGGCGCGGCGCTACGGTTATTGGGGCAAGGGATTTCCTCATCGCGTATAATGTCAACCTGAATACCACTTCCGTTCGTCGGGCTAATTCCATTGCCTTTGATGTTCGCGAGGCTGGTCGCGTGATGCGCGAGGGCGACCCGGTAAACGGAAAGATCATCAATGACGAGAACGGCAAGCCCCGCACTATCCCCGGCTCGCTGAAAGCCGTCAAGGCCATCGGCTGGTATATTGAAGAATACGGCATTGCGCAGATATCCATGAACCTGACCAATATCGAAGTAACGCCGGTTCATAAAGCGTTCGATGAGGTGTGCAATAAGGCCAACGCGCGTGGCATACGCGTAACCGGCAGCGAACTGGTGGGGCTTATCCCCCTCAAATCGATGCTGGATGCGGGTAAGTACTTCCTGGCCAAACAGCAGCGGTCGACCGGCGTTAGCGAAAAGGAATTGGTGCGTATAGCCATCAAATCGATGGGGCTGGATGAACTGGGGCCTTTCAAACCGGAAGAACGTATCATCGAATACTTACTGAGAGATAAGGCTGATAGCACGTTAGTCGACATGAGCCTTACCGGTTTTGCCGACGAAACGGCCAGCGAAAGCCCTGCCCCGGGCGGGGGTTCCATCTCGGCTTATGTGGGTGTGCTGGGTGCCTCGCTGGCGACCATGGTTGCTAACCTGTCATCACATAAAAAGGGTTGGGACAACCGCTGGGAGGAGTTCAGCGAGTGGGCCGAGCAGGGCCAGCATTACAAAAACGAGCTCACCAAACTGGTGGATAAGGATACCATCGCCTTTAACCGCATAATGGAAGCCTTCAACCTGCCAAAGGGCAGCGACGAAGAAAAAGCCGCCCGAACAGAAGCTATACAAACCGCCACCCGGTACGCCATCGAGGTACCGTTTAATGTGATGAAGCTGGCCTACCAAAGCATGGAAGTGATAAAAGCCATGGCCGAAACCGGCAACCCCAACTCGGTAACCGATGCCGGCGTGGCTGCCCTTTGCGCCCGCACCGCCGTTTTGGGCGCCTTCATGAACGTACGCATCAACGCATCGGGGTATAAGGACAAAGCCTACACCGATAAAGTATTGGCCGAGGGTAACGCCCTGCAGCAAATGGCGATGGACCGGGAGGCGGAGATTTTGGAGATAGTGAACGGGAAGATAGGCTGAGTTTTGAGTCGGGAAGTCCGAAAGTCCGCATAAGTCCGGAAGATGATTTCATGCTGGGCGAACTACCGGTACACAAAGTGTTCACGCGCGCACCCTCTTCCAGGCATTTATTCGCAGTAATAGCCCAATTATCAGCTTCTTATATTTTACACGAAGTATCAAAAATAGCCCTTTATTGCAATTGGCGTGAACACCTGTTTGGAGACGCTGAAAGTCAGTAGGTTATGCCCGAATTTCACCGCGATAAAATACGGCTATTTTCACCAATATCCACCAAAAAGCAACACCCGGCCACTTTAGGCAACACCAGGCCGCTTCGAGCCAATTTTAGCCAATTTTGCAACGCCGATTTTGGCTTAGTGTAACAAAAATGTTCAAATACCGGGCGATAGCATAAATTAAAACGGATACACTTAGCTCTTGCTGGTGGTGTGGTCACCAATGAAAGCGAAACCCGCCCCCTTGTCATTGCGAGCGACCGCAGGAAGCGCGGCAACCTCATCGCCCATGCATGGGAATTTGTCTGAACTATGATTTGTATGATTAAAAGATTATAAGATAAAAAGTGCGTTGTCACACTGAGGCGCTCGAAGTGTGTGCGTGGGGCCCTGCCCGCCATGCTTCGAGAGCCTCAGCATGACAGCCCCTGTTGGTGTGGGCACCAATGAAAGCGCCCCCCATATGTCATTGCGAGCGACCGCAGGAAGCGCGGCAACCGCGTCGCCAATGCATGGCCACTGCAAAGCAACGGGGTGCTTCATCAACCACCGTGTAAAGTGTAAAGACGCATAATTATGCGTCTCTACCTCCTCAAAATCTTCTCCATCGCCCTCCCCTTTGCCAGCTCATCTATCAGCTTATCCAGGTAGCGCACCTTCTGCATCACCGGGTCCTCTATCTCCTCTACCCGGTAGCCGCAGATAACGCCGGTAATTTTAGAAACGTTCGGGTTTAAGGCCGGCGCTTCGGCAAAAAAGGTTTCAAAGTCGGTTTTATTGGCTATCACCTGCTTCAGCCCCTGTGCATCATACCCGGTAAGCCAGGTAATGATCTCATCCACTTCGGCTTTGGTGCGGCCCTTCCTTTCCGCCTTGTTAATATAAAGCGGGTAAACGCCGGCGAAAGACATGCGGTAAACACGGGTGTTATCCATGATGGTTTTTTAAAAGTAGGTTTTTAGCAAAATGAAAAAGTTCAAATCGGAATAAATTTATTCTGCGTCCCCGTCGTATATTCTTGTGTAGTCGGCAAATTCGGTCCCGTTCAAACTTTCGGTGATCACTTTTTTTGCTATGTCAAAATCTACAACGTAACAACATACTTCCATGGTTCCGCTGCCTATACTGCCCCCATCGCAATGGCCTAGCCCGGCCCAACCTAGCACACTATCCATTTTATCCTGTAGCCTGGCTCTTTTATCTAAATCCATGTTGGAACCCATCCCATCCACTTCAAATTCGATCAGCAAAGTAAAATGGTCGTCGATATCTATCTCGGTGTACCGTTCATTTATTTTAGCTGAAACTTCCTTTTGAATTTTTTTGGTAAAGCTTTGCAATAAAGTCGAACTGACTTCTTTGCTTTCACCAGTTTGGCCTGCAATACCCCAATGGACTATTCCTGTTTTTTTATTCTTGTCCCACGTTTCCCAGTAGTGCAGAATACCGTCAATGTTTTTGTAAAGTTTAAGCATAAGCCTGAATTTGTTAGCGCTAATTTAGCACTTTAGTAATTGATTAGATGATCTCATCCACTTCGGCTTTGGTGCGGCCCTTCCTTTCCGCCTTGTTAATATAGAGCGGGTAAACGCTGGCGAAAGACATGCGGTAAACATGGGTGTTGTCCATGATGGTTTTTTAGCAAAGTTAGGGTTTTCAGGTCGATGACAAAGCGTACCCCAAGGTTGAGGCCAGGTTCGCCAAAAAGATTAAACGAAGTACGACAACAATACCATCAAAAATCCATTTGCGTTTTCAAAGTTAGCCCTTTGTTGGTCGAGTGATGGTATATCTTTGATTCCATGGAAAAGATTATTGCGGAGCCGGTAGACGATGATCGTCAGTGCCAGTATTTTTTCGCCAGTCTGGCTTGCCGGATTGATTAGCGTTTGTTGCACGAATGCCTGTCTATCGGCTTGCCTAAAATGCAAAGCTGCAAAACGTTGGTTTGGTAAGCCGTTTCCATCTATATACCTATTTTTAAAGTAATTATAGAAAGGCAGAAAAGGTTGTTCATTAAACTGCCGTTGCTGGAATCTCTGTTCAGCGCTGGCAATGGAAAAACTTGTGTGAAATACGACGCCTTCCAGAACATTCCAAAGCAAGGTGAAGTCTCGCGCTGCATCAATGTCCTCCTGACTAAAGTTGCGATGAAATGTTTGATTAATCCAATTTAACATGCTCTTCCTTCTAAAAACCCATCTTATCCAACGAACGATGTTCATGATGAAACAATATATTTTAATTTAATCTGATGGCTATTTCAATAGAGAGCACTTTACTATGCATGCGCTTATAAGCATGTCTAAATTCACAATCGTTACATCCACAATTGTCAGCCGGATGAACGCAATGACACCCTTGATTACAACCATTTGGAAAATGATCATACAGCATTTTTATTTCCCATTCATTCGGTTGAGGTTCTCTCCAATCTTCCATTTTAGGTCAATAAAATATTGATAAATTAAGCTGCTTTACCAGGCATTTCCCTATAAATTTTCCCGTCAAGTTCACATCCACCTTTTGCATGTTGCGGATGATCCGCCATTATAGTTGGATCTTCAGGGTTGACATTGAACTTAGGTTTGCCCCATTGCTTGAAAAAGAAGGCTACCTTGTTCTTCTCACATTCATCTTTGACATGGTCGATCCACGCCTTTCTTACTGGACGCGCCTTGTGACCTGACTCACCGCCAACGATTACCCAATCAATCTTAGCAAGATTTAAGGTTTTGACCGGTCCAATAAGTGGCTCTATCGACAAAAATTTAGTTTTTGCAGCTGTTTGAGAAAGTTCTGATATGCGGCTTGTGTATTTTTCATTCTCTACTGAAACACCCATCCAAATATTTTCTGTCCAATTCAATTGAGATGACAATTCTAAAAGTCTATCAGAGCGCTTGGTAAGCACCTGATAAATATGTTGCGGTGTGTTGTTCATTACTGCGAATACGGCTTTTATGAAATCAGCAGGTATTTCTGGATGAAACAAATCGCTCATTGAGTTCACAAAAACGATCTTTGATTTTTTCCAGGTAAAAGGTGTATTCAATTCTCCAGGATGCAATCTAATATTGAATCCATCTTTGTATTTTTCAACGCCCATTGCCTTTAGCCGCTTAGACATAACTTCGGCATAACAAAATTTGCAGCCTGGACTAATTTTATTACAGCCAGTAACCGGATTCCAGGTTAATTCTGTCCATTCAATATTTGATTGTGCCATAATTAGATAATTAATTTTGTTTGCGAGCTTTTTATTTTATGAATATCAGCGGAAACTGAAATATACTCATTCTTTATGTTGTTTTCAGATCGCAATTTCCTTAATACAATGTTCGCATGTTTAGGTAAAAACCCAGACATTAAAGAATATTCATAAACTTGGTAGTTAGTTTTCAATGTTTTATTTAAAATAAGCTCTTTTAATTCGCTTTCAAAAGCTTCAATTTTTTTTGGACCAACGACTCTACCACTGAATAGATCCATCTGATTAATAGTATGATTGTCGTTGTCTATGTCAAAATTAGCTTCGCCTCTTATTCTATCCAACTTCCACGATTGATTTAAAAACTTTTCTATGCCCAACGTATGACCAGATCCGAAAATTAAACCATAAATATTTGAAGACTTTTTAATTGAGAAAGGAGCTAGGTAATATAATACCGTCAACGGAATGAGTGACTTATAATAACTAAAAATAGTACGATGGATATTGTAATAGTTATTATTTATTAGATCGGATTGATTAATAACCATGTGCTTTTCAAACGACTCGTGGTCAGCAAATCGTGCAAAATATGAAGATGATATAAAGAACAAAATATCGGTTGTTGAGGCTGAAATTAAACTCGAAAATACATCTCGGTTGATTTGTTTTATCCCGTTTTGATCTAAAAATACAAGATTCGCGCTATCACGGGCAGCTATTTTAGGATAGAATTCCTTAAAAATAACTTGAAAATCTTCATTATAATGTTGAACATTAATATAATCTACTTTACCATATTCATTCAAGTTTTGAACCAGTGTACTATATTTCGCTTTATCAAATTCATTTAAATAAACATTTACTTTAAGGTTATTCCTCAGGATATAATCCTCGTATTTTTTTATATTATCGAGAATAATTATTGGACTGCCTTTTGTTCCCGCACAGTCATATCCCTCGCCGGCAAAGAAATCGAAAACATTGATTACTGGCCATATTATTTCTTTTTTAGACAAAAAAACGGGCAACCACTCAAGTAAATAGCCTTCAAATAAAGCTAACTTGGTTTTTGTCCCTTCATCAAATGGTTTTCTAAAAAGGTTCTTTCCGGGCATAATCAAAAATACTAAAATTTTTAGCTAAAATACTAACACTGGTTAAAAATAGACGTTAATAACTTTAAAATCAACCCGTGAAAACACCCATTTTTTATTTAACTATTTGTTAAACAGCGATTTCCAAATCCACCGCCCGCGCACGCGGCATGCGTGCGCTTAATGTGAACCAGCGATAGTAGCGCATATCAGCCACGTGGTTAAGGCTCGTCCGGTATGATCCGATATGCATCGGGACAAGTCTTAAAAAAGCGCCCCGGGGGCGCGTTTTTAAGTTGACGGTTGGCAAGACCTCAGATTACTGCCCCAAACTGGCATGAGTATGACGCACTGGCCCTGCGTGTAATAGCTACTCGTGACCATTGAGTTCCATTCCCACCTGCCTCAAGCCTCCCCGCCTGTGCCCCGCAGACAGGTAACGCAAATGCCGCACTATTCATGGTTAACACCCCTTTAATCAACTTTATCACAATGTTTTGATAATCAAATATTTATATATTATATAACTAAAATTGTGTTAACCATGTTAACCCTCTAATAGTCCGCGCTAAGGATTGCAGTGATACCGGCCCTGCGCCTAATGCCTGGCAGGCGTATAAACGAAAAGCCTGACCCGAGGAACGAGGGGAGCGCCCTATTGCGCAGTTGGCAGTGGGCAGTGGGCAGTGGGCAGTTGGCGGTTTGATCCTGTTAATTCTTTAATCCTGAAAACGGCGCAGCCTTCTTGAATACCTTTTAAAAACAAACAATAAGTTCCGGCAATAATCATCAATAGATCCTTCGCTACGCTCAGGATGACAAAAGGGTATAAAACACGCAGAGACGCATGATTGTGCGTCTCTGCAAATAGGTATTATTCTACCCTCTCCTTTGGAGAGGGGCCGGGGGTGAGGCTAAAAATGACACCTCCGTTGGTCCGGATTTCCAAATCCCGGACTAAAATCATCAATAGATTCTTCGTTACGCTCGGGATGACAAAAGGGCATAAAACACGCAGAGACGCATAATTATGCGTCTCTGCAAATAGGTATTATTCCCCCCTCTCCTTTGGAGAGGGGCCGGGGGTGAGGCTAAAAATGGTACCTCACAAACGCTTCCATGGCCTGGTATTCGGCCAGACCGAGGCGGTCGTAGGCTTGTGCGGTTTCGCGGTTGCGGTCTTCGGCGCGTACCCAAAACTCGCGGGCATCATCACCCGGGAACACCGCCCTGTCCTTTTGGCTCTGGTGCTTAAATATGGCGTTGCGCTTGCGCAAAACCTCCTGCGGCGATAGCGGCACGGCCATTTCAATTTCGTAGGTTTCAAACTCCTTCCAGGCGCCGCGGTACATCCATACCCAGCAATCCTTCACCCAGTCTTCGGTTTCGCGCAGTTTGCGCAGCGCGGCTATCACAATGTTAAAGCAAACCAGGTGGGTACCATGCGGATCTGCAAAGTCGCCGGCCACAAATACCTGCTGCGGTTTTATCTTTTGCAGCAGCACCATGGTCAGTTCCACGTCGGCGTCGGTAATGGGGTTTTTCTGCGTTTTGCCCGTCTCGTAAAAAGGCAGCGCCTGGAAATGGATATGGTCATCGTCCAGCCCGGCGTAGCGCGCGCCCGATATGGCCTCCGTTTTGCGGATAAAGCCTTTTACATCGCGTATTTCCTTGGTGTCTATTTCGTTCGGCTGTTTGGAGGCAATAAAGCTCCGCATATCTTCGTACAGGCCCTTCAGGTGACTGTTATCATCGCCTATGCTCTGGTTAAAATCGATGGCGAACTCCATATAGCGCAGCACGTCATCGTCCCAAACGGCGGTATTGCCCGATGTTTGGTAAGCCACATGCACATCGTGCCCCTGGTCAACCAAACGGATGAACGTACCGCCCATGGATATTACGTCATCATCGGGGTGCGGCGAAAATACGATAGAGCGTTTTTGTGCCGGCATGGCCCGCTCCGGCCGCTGGCTGTCGTCGGCGTTCGGTTTACCGCCCGGCCAGCCGGTAATGGTATGCTGTATCTGGTTAAATATGTCGATATTGATGTTGTAAACCGGCCCCTGCTCCACCGCCAGCTGCGCCATGCCGTGGTTGTTGTAATCCTCCTCGGTCAGTTTCAGTATGGGTTTGTTCAGCGTTTCGGCCAGCCATATCACGGCTTTCTTTTTCAGCTGCTGGTTCCATACGCAATCCTTCACCAGCCATGGGGTGCCAAAGCGGGTCAGTTCAGATGCGGCGTCCTCGTCCAGGACAAACTCGACATGATCGGACAGTTGCAGGTAAGTAGCCGGCACATCGCCCGAAATTTCACCCTCGACGGCCTTTTTGATGATCGGCGCTTTCTTGCCGCTCCAGGCCATCAGCACAATTTCGCGGGCCTTAAATATGGTACCTATGCCCATCGTAACGGCCTTGGTTGGCACGTTGGCCTTGCCGCCGAAGTCGCGCGAGGCGTCGTTACGGGTAAGGTCGTCCAAAGTAACCAGGCGCGTGCCCGAGTTTGGCGCCGAGCCCGGCTCGTTAAACCCAATGTGACCGGTACGACCGATACCGAGTATCTGCAGGTCGAGCCCGCCCAGGGCGTTTATCTGGCGTTCATATTCCAAACAAAAGGCCGGGATATCGTCCTGCTTCAATGTACCATCCGGAATGTGAACATTGGCTTTGTCAATATCTACATGGCTAAACAGGTTCTCGTTCATGAAAGTGACATAGCTTTGCGCCGCCTTCGCCTTCATGGGGTAATATTCGTCAAGGTTAAAGGTGATCACGTTCTTAAAGCTCAGGCCCTCCTGCTTGTGCATGCGCACCAGTTCGGCATAAACGCCTATGGGGGTAACGCCGGTTGCCAGGCCAAGCACGGCCTGTTCGCCGCGGTCCTGCTTGCTGCGGATAAGGTCGGCTATGCGTTTTGCCACCGCCGCCGAAGCCACTTTTTGATTGGGGTACACCGTTACCGGCAGTTTTTCGTACCGGGTCTCTTCCAATAAATTTAATCTTGCCATTTGTAGGTCTTTGTTCGGGTTTTTAATTAGTAAAGCAATTTATAAAAAAAATCCCCGCAATGCGGGGATTTCAATCAAACCAATTTAACTATCAAATTATTCCACATGACAGGTGAAACAATAAGGAGATCTTTTATTCTTTTTATGCTATGTTTTAACATTGTATGCGTAGGGACGATCCTTAACAGGAAATTAATCCTTTTTATTAAGATAATACAAATGTAATTACCAGAATTGATAAGTGCAAATACTTTTTAAATTTTTTTAATAAGTGAAAAGACTATGCAGGCGATGTTAAACTTTTGACTTAATACTTTTGACTTTAATAAGGGCGTTCCCCTCCTTCGTCGGGTCAGGCCATCCATTCATACTGCGCACGGCATTATTCACAGGCCGGTATCCATTGCTGTCCTTAACGCAAAAGATCACAGCTGCTGCTTCTCAATTACGATATCCGCCCCAGCGCCTGCTCCAAATCTCTGATCAAATATTCCGGCTCCTCCAAACCAACATACATGCGAATCAACTGGTAGCGGTTAGGGTTCACGGCATCATACTCGTTTTCGGGCAGCGCGGCTATGGATGGAATGATCAAACTCTCGTGCCCGCCCCAGGATACCGCCATCAGGATATGCTGCAATGAGTTACAAAAGGTCTCTATCTTATCAAACGCCGGGTCCTTCAGCACAAAGCTGAACAGCCCGCCGCAGCCCTGCATTTGCTGCCGGGCCAGGTCGTGCTGTTTAAAATCCCCGCGGAACGGCCATATCACATGGGATACTAAAGGGTGGTTTGACAGCCAGTCGCTAACCACTTTAGCGCTTTCAAAACTGCGCTCCAACCGCAGCGGCAAGGTCCGAAGCCCCCGTATCAGCAGCCAGGCCGAGTGCGGCGACAGCGACGGCCCGATCGTCATATATTCATGATCGAATATTTGTTTGATCAGTTCCCGCTTACCGGTTACCACGCCTGCTACCACATCCGAATGCCCCCCGATGTACTTGGTAGCCGTTTGCGCCGACAGGTCGATACCCAATTCAATGGGCCTTTGGTAAAGCGGCGTGCAGTAGCTGTTATCTATCATCGTCAAAATACCTTTGGATTTTGCCAGGTCGGCTACCGCTTTCAGGTCCTGCAACTCGTAGCTGAAGGTGTTAGGGCTTTCCAGGTAGATCAGCCTGGTTTCTGGCTTTATCGCATCCTTAAAATGCTGGATGTCCGTTCCATCAATAAAAGTGGTCGTTATCCCAAACTTCGGCAGGAAGTTTTTGAACAACTTTATTGTCCAGCTATACGGGTTCTCCACCGACACCACATGGTCGCCCTGTTTCAGCAGGGCCAGTATGGGCACCGTAATGGCCCCTATCCCGCTGCTGAAAACCAGCGCATCCTCCGCCCCATCCAAAGCCGCCAGCTTTTTGCGCAGTATATTCAGCGTAGGGTTATTACCTCGCGAGTACAGGTCGGCATCAAATTCGTCCGCCAGCGCATTGCGAAAATCCTTAACCGTTTTAAAGGCAAAATTGCTGGTTTGTATTATGGGCGGTGCAACGGCGTTAAAATAGTTTTCCCGTTCTTCGCCAAGCTCATTCAGTATGTAGGAGATATCCATTATTAAAATATATCAGTTAACGTCACCAGCATCAAAATAAACACCGGTATAATATCAAGTATAAAAATCAGGGTCAGCAGTGTTTTCGCGGGCGCCGTCCGCAACGTTTTTTTAAATGCAATGCGCAGGGTTAATACCGCGAAAAAAAGCAAATACACAACAACACCGGCAAATATCAGCAGCCATTTGGTTTCGTCAAAAATAAAATCAAAAGGATCATTTACCAGGTACGCCGTACATAAAAACCCCAGCGCCTGCAATACTAGGAATACTTTGGCCCTAAGCCGGATGCCTTTAAGCACGTAAATTTCCTGGGCAATCGTTTCAGTCATATTTACTCTGTTTTATCAGGTCTGTGCTTGCGAGCACCCAGGTAATATATTCCCAACCCCAAAGCATAACAAGCCAGGCATATCAGCGCAGCATAGGGGTTTTCTTTAAACGTGATAAAGATATTGATCGTCACGAACCAGTAGGCCAGGATAAATATCAATGGCACCAGCGGGAACCACCCAATGGTGTATATCTCCTTTTTATCCAAATGCTTTGTCTTTTTGCGCAGGCTGAAAATGGTTAATGCCGCTACCGAAAGCCCTATCGTATCAAAAAACATCACGTATTTTAGCATATTGCTGAAGGTATCCACAAAGAACAGGATAACCAGCGTTGCCGCTACAAAAAAGCTCATGCCAAATTCCTGCACCTGTGTTTTTTCATTCACCTTTTTAAATATCGGCGGCAAAATGCCATCCTCGGCCATGGCATAGTAAACGCGCGGATTGGCCAGCACATTTACATTGACATAGGCCAGTACCCCGCCGAACAATAGCAGCGAGGTTATCTTATAACCGGTTGGGCCGAAAAGCACGCCCATCATTTTAGCCGCCAGCGCCGGGGTATGCTGCAGGCCGCCTATCCCCAATACTTTGAAATAGGCGAAATTAACGGCCAGGTACAGGAAAATGACAACCGATATTCCCAGCGCAATTGCCTTTGGGATATTCGACTTCGCATCGATAATATCACCGCCGAAGTTGATGGTTTGCTGGTACCCGCCATAGGTGAAGAAAACCGCCACCAAACTAAGCCCGAAGGCTGTTATTTTATTGGTGCTTAAAGAATGCGTAACGGTGACCGCCGCGGGATAGGCGTCACTCTTAAATACAGCCAGGCAGATCAAAAGGATGAGCCCGATCTTAAACGTGATAAGCAGGTTTTGCACACGGGCGCTCATTTTGATTCCCAAAAAATTGATGACATACAGCAGCAGCACCGAAGCGATGGTAATAATGCGCGTACCGGTTGCATTTTGGAGGGATGGCGGCAGCAGGAAGGGCCTGATGTAATCGGAACCGATAAGCGCCACGGCAGCCACCGACGCCGCGTTGCTGATCACCAGCACCCAATTGATCATAAAGGCAAAAGCCGGGTGGTAACAGTACGAATAAACCTTGTAAAATCCCCCGGTGTTGGGGTAGCGCGAGCCGATCTCGGCAAATGTAAGCGCGCCGCATAAAGTCACCAGCCCCCCAAATATCCATGCCCCAAAAAATATCCATGGGCCGCCCGCTTCATTGGCCACATCGGCCGGGGTTGCAAATATACCCATGCCTATTACCAGGCTTATCACGATCATGGTCAGGTCGAAGCGGTTAAGCCTTGGTTTAATACTCATTATTTTATTAGTTCGTTTTTAACTATTTATGTATTATTTTTGCTTTTGACCCTAATTTTAGCAAAACTATTGACTACCGCGTATGGGTGTGCTCTGTTTTTTAAGGCAATTTAAACAAATATTATTTACAACATTGGTTTTACTTGTTGGTATAACAGCCTTGTCGCAAGTAAAGCCAAAAGTGGCCGCACTGCACCAGGAAGCACCAAAACTCATTAGTCCCTACCGCCGCGAGTTTCTCCGTTTAGCAACTGACGCGAATGTCGTATTTAATTTCCCCTCCGGGTTCAGGGAGATACTGCCGCCGAATGATGATTATTTTTCGTTTGACTACGCCATGGAGACTTCCGGGCATCAATTCGAGATATGGTTCAAAGTAAGTTCGCAGAAGAACGACTGGAAGAATTACCTTACCATGCGCAACGACCCGGGGAGACAACTGCCTAACCCCGATACCGGTTACCTGGCCAAAGGAAGGGCCATTGCAAAAACACTTGCCGACGACACCGTATCGGTAACGCGTACAATAGACCAGGAAGTTCTAAAACGTTACAATGCCAGCGCCGGCAAATCGTACCTGGTAGATATGCCCTACCGGGCGGCAACCAAACATTACAAGTACGCCCTGGTGCTGGCTATCGAAAAGGACCATATTGGCACTGTGCTGATGGTTTGTTTTACCGACGAAAAAAGTCCCGAGTTCTTCAGGAACGTTAACCGGATAAGCCACTATTTGAAGTTCAAATCCTAACGGATTTTATTGGAAGGCTGTAAAGTTGAAAGGTTGGTTCCGATAGCTATCGGGAGTTACAATACAACTTAACCAATGTTGATAAGTTGGCACATTTAGACTGGCTCGTTTCAGCAGAAATTATATTTTTGCCCATATACAAAGACAAACTTTCAAACATTACAACATTCCAACCTTACAATTCTACATAAATGGCAGGAGCAATAGATTACAGTGAAGATAGTATACGGTCGCTCGACTGGAAGGAACATATACGGCTCCGCCCGGGTATGTACATCGGCAAACTGGGCGACGGTTCGGCTTATGACGATGGCATTTATGTTTTGCTGAAGGAGATCGTCGACAACTCGATAGACGAGTTTGTGATGGGCGCCGGCAAAACCATCGACATCAGTATGAGCGATCATAAGGTTGCTGTGCGCGATTATGGCCGCGGTATCCCGCTGGGCAAGGTGATCGATTGCGTATCCAAGATCAATACAGGTGGCAAGTACGATAGCAAAGCCTTCCAGAAATCAGTAGGTTTAAATGGTGTTGGTACCAAGGCGGTTAACGCGCTCTCCAATAATTTTGTTGTACAGTCATACCGGGATGGTAAAACCAAGATAGCCGAATTTGCCAAAGGCGAACTGCTGCGCGACGAGCCGGAAAAGGAAACAACGCAGCGCAACGGCACGGCCATTAACTTTGTGCCGGATGATACCATTTTCAGGCATTACCATTTTATCCCGGAGTTTGTCGAGAATATGATCTGGAACTATGTGTTCCTTAACTCGGGGCTCACCATCAATTTCAACAATAAAAAATATTTATCCGAACGCGGTCTGTACGACCTGCTAACCCGCAATACTGATGCGGAAACCATACGCTACCCAATCATTCACCTGAAAGGCGAGGATATAGAAATTGCCATGACCCACGGGCAGCAATATGGCGAGGAATATTATTCCTTTGTTAACGGGCAGCATACCACGCAGGGCGGCACGCACCAGGCGGCTTTCAGGGAAGCCGTGGTAAAAACACTCCGCGAGTTTTACAAAAACGAGTTTGACGCATCGGATGTCCGCGCGTCTATCATATCGGCCATCGCCATTAAGGTACAGGAGCCGGTATTCGAATCGCAAACAAAAACCAAGCTGGGGTCGCAGAATATTGGCCCGGAGGGGCCGTCGGTGCGTACCTTCATCAACGATTTCGTAAAAAAGGAGCTTGATAACTACCTGCATAAAAACCCGGCGACGGCCGATGCTTTAAAAGCCAGGATATTACAATCGGAACGTGAACGCAAGGACATTGCCGGCATTAAAAAACTGGCGAACGAGCGTGCTAAAAAAGCATCGCTGCACAACCGCAAACTGCGCGACTGTAAGCTGCATTTTGACGATAACCACGAGCGCAAACAGGATACTACCCTATTCATCACCGAAGGCGACTCGGCCAGCGGGTCGATAACCAAATCGCGGGATGTGCAAACCCAGGCCGTTTTCAGCCTGAAGGGTAAACCGCTGAACTGTTTTGGGCTGACCAAAAAGGTGGTTTATGAGAACGAAGAATTCAACCTGCTGCAGCACGCTTTGAATATTGAAGACGGGCTGGATGGCCTGCGCTATAATAACATTGTGATAGCTACCGATGCCGATGTGGACGGCATGCACATCCGCCTGCTGATGATGACCTTCTTTTTGCAGTTCTTCCCCGACCTGGTGAAGGCCGGGCACGTGTCCATCCTGCAAACACCGCTTTTCAGAGTACGCAACAAAAAGGAAACCATCTATTGCTACAGCGACGAGGAACGCCGCAACGCCATTGCCAAATTAGGCAACAAACCCGAAATAACCCGATTTAAAGGTTTGGGCGAAATATCGCCGGAGGAGTTCGGGCTGTTTATCGGCAAGGATATCCGCCTCGATCCGGTGATCCTGAAGGATGCCAACATTAAAAGCCTGCTGGAATACTATATGGGCAAAAACACACCCGACCGTCAGAAACATATCGTAGGAAAACTAAGGGTGGAGAAGGACGACGAAAGCATTAATCCAACCATTGCTGTGGAAGAGGAGGAACTGCCGGTGGCGGTGTAGGGTAACCGAAAGACTTACGAAGTTAAACCATGTTTCCTTTTCAAATTTAACTTCCCCGGAAACAGAAACAGCTTTTATCAGTTATCTCTTCATGGAGTTGCATGAACTGAAGAATAAAGCGATAGTGATAACGGGCGCATCAAGCGGCGCCGGCAGGGCGGCTGCCCTCGAATTTGCAAAATACAGGCCGGCCATAGTACTCGCAGCCAGGAACGAGGAGGCATTGCACGAGGTTGCCGCAGAGTGCACCGACCTGGGAGCGATGGTATTGGTGGTAGTGACTGATGTTACCGACCCTAAAGCTATGATCAACCTGGCCAATGCTGCGAACGACTGGGCAGGGAAAATTGATGTATGGATAAATAACGCAGGTGTACTTGCCGCAGGCGAATTCGACCATACCCCTATGGAGGTTCACGAACAGGTGATACAAACCAACCTGCTGGGCTACATCTATGGCGCACATGCCGTAATGCCGTTTTTTAAGGCGCAGCAAAAAGGCATACTCATTAATAATATCTCTATCGGCGGCTATTTGCCTATGCCATACGGCACAGGATACACAGCAAGCAAATTCGGCCTTCGTGGATTTTCGGAAGCGCTGAAAGCGGAATTGTCCGTCTGGCCCGGCATCCACATCTGCGACCTGTTTCCCGGTTTCCTGGATACACCGGGCATACACCATGCGGGTAACTATACGGGTAAAACGCTGAGACCCGCACCACCTGTTTACGACCCGGTGTTAGTGGCGCAAGCCATGGTAAAAGTAGCGGCGAACCCAAAATCGAACCGGTATATCGGCGGCATGTCCCTTGGGCTTAAATTATCCCATGCGCTGTTTCCCGAGCTGACCAACAAATTGACCGGACTGATGATGCGCCGGTATTTCAGGTCGGCCGATAGGATGACCCCAACCAGCGGCAACCTGTTCAATACCGTTGATTACGGCATGAGCACCAACGGTATGTTCGGAAGTAATAGTTCGCCCAAACCCTACCGTAAATATGTAGCCGGGGCACTGATTGCCGGTGTTGCGGCGGGGTTCTTTTTGATAAGTTCACGAAAGTAACTTAGTGTTCCATATAGATCAGCATGCAGATTATTTTTATAAAATTCGTTATCTTGTTGCCCCCTGTTTAAAAAGAACCCTCTCCTTTGGAGAGGGCAGGGTGAGGCCATGAAGGAGCACGAGATAAAAATAAACTTTACAGAATACGGTTCATTAGCCGAACTGGATACCGCCGATAAAGAACTTTGCGAGGAAGCGGTAAAAGCTTTGGATACCTCTCATTCGCCCTATTCCAAATTCCGCGTGGGCGTGGCCATGCGCCTGCAAAGCGGCAAAATACTGCATGCCAGCAACCAGGAAAACGTTGCCTATCCCTCGGGCTTATGTGCCGAACGTGTTGCATTGTTCTATTGGGGCGCCAACTATGCTGACGATCCTATCCAAAGCATGGCGGTAACCGCCTATACCGATGAATTTCAACTTTCAAAACCCGTCACTTCGTGCGGGGCATGTTTACAGGTTTTGGCCGAATATGAGAAGAAACAGGGCCGTGCAATAAAAATGTTACTCTATTGCAAAGGCGGTCCGGTTTGGGTAGCTACCGGTATTGAAAGTTTTTTACCATTTTTGTTTTTCGAGGATCGTTTAAAATAACCATCAACCCATGAAAATTAAATTGATACTGCTGTTCGTACTGGCAGGCTTTAGCGTAAAAACTTATGCTCAAACAGGTTTTCCTTTTGATAACGAGATACGCGACTTTAAACACAGGGACAGCCTGAGTTTTCCCAAATCCGACGGTATATTGTTTATCGGCAGTTCATCCATCCGCAAATGGGACGACCTGGAGAAGCGCTTCGCTGATAAAAATATCATCAAGCGTGGCGTTGGTGGCTGCGAGCTTTCGCAACTGGTAAAGTATTACACGCCGTATATCCTGTTCCCGTACCATCCTGCCAAAATATTTATTTATGCAGGCGAGAATGACATCGCCGCCGGCGAAAAGGCCGATTCCGTGCTCACCAACATGAAAGCGCTGTGGACCATGCTCAATAGTCAATTGCCGGATGCTAAGATATATTTCCTGTCCATAAAACCGAGCCCGAGCCGCATTGCCCTGCTACCCGAAATGCTGAAGGCCAATGAAATGATCAAAGCCTACCTGCAGGATAAACCCAACACGCTTTATATCGACGTCAGCACACCCATATATAAACCGGGGACCACCGAACCGGATGCCTCACTCTTTCAGCAGGATATGCTGCATTTGAACCCTACCGGCTATGATAAATGGCAGGCGGTGTTGCAGCAATACGTGGATTAACCCCAGCCTGTCTGGACTAAGATTTGCAGGATTTAAAGATGATAAGACTCTATTTTAATGAATTGAAAAGCATCCTGCAATCCTCAAATCCAACGACTCTTAGTTGAGACAAAAAGCGAAAGGCCCCTAGCGGGGCCTTCCTTGCAAAACAAACAATAAACCACTTATTTATTTAAATGAGGTTTCCACCTTCGTAATTTTCCAGCCGTCGTCGGTACGCTGCGCGGTTACTACATCCGTGCGGGTGATCTCCTTAAACTTCATCTCTACTTTTTCCACCAGCGTGTTATCGTCCTGGCTCAAAACAGTGCCGGTGAAAGCACAATTTTGGTCGATGTGGGCATTGCTTTTCAGGTACGCCAATACATCTTTTTTGTCGGTAGTACGCACGCGCACACCCTGCACCACGTAAAAACGGGCATTGTCGGCTATTGCGTTGGATATGCCCTCCAGGTTACCGTGGACAAGCGCGTTCATATAAGTATCCAGTACTTCCTGTTTCGTAGTGTTAACATCAGTCGACGTCTTTGGAGAAGCGTTGGCAAAGCCGCAAACTGCTACCAGGGCCAGGCCAATCATCATTGCTTTTAGTGTTTTCATAATATTGGTATTGAAGGTTAAAATTTTGTGAATCTACACCCATAAGACAGCGTCATATTTCCATTCGTTACAGGCAAAAACCCCGTTTGACATTCATTTAACAATCTTTAACATTTCGCATTTAACATTTGTGACAATGCCGTAATTTGGCGTCATGGTTGACTTTACCGCCATGATGCTGCAATTTGCCGAACAGGGCGAAAAAACCGGCTGGACCTATATCGAAATACCCGCCGGTATAGCCCTGCAAATGAAGCCCGGCAATAAGAAATCGTTCCGCGTGCGGGGCATACTGGATGCTTTGCCGGTACGCGGCATGGCACTGATGCCTATGGGCGACGGCAACTTTATTATGGCGCTAAAAGCCGATGTCAGGAAAAAACTTCATAAGAACGCCGGCGCCGTGCTGCATGCACGTTTGGAAGAAGACATTGACTATAAAGTAGAAATACCCGCCGACCTGCAGGAATGTTTTGATTTTGAACCCGAAGCCGCGGATTTTTTCAACAGCCTGGCCAAATCGCACCGCGAATATTTTATCAAATGGATAAACGACGCTAAAACCAGCGAGACCCGCGCCAAACGTATAGTAAACACCGTGAACGCCATGCTGCGCAAATGGGCTTTTAATGTGATGTTGAGAGAGATGAGGAAAGGTTGATGTGCAGATGTGCGGATTTCAGATGTGCAGACGAGAAAATTGCTTACTTTTAAGCATTAAACACCTTATCCATAATGAAAAGTTTCTTTGTAATAGCACTTCTGTTAGTTAACCCATTTGCATTTTGTCAGTTACCGGCTCAAAAAACGAAGTTTACGCTAACCGATCAGGACAAAAAGAATTTTGTCCTGCGTGTGGATCAGAATAAGGTCACAAAATCAAGAGACACTACAGTATTTTGGGGTGACAAAAAATGTAGCTATGTGGTTGCACAAGTAAAACTCTCTAATCTCTCCGGGGATACTTTAAAGTATCTCAACATGACCTGTTCAACTTATGACATTTTTACAAGCAGTAACAAAACTATATTTATCGGACAGTGGCCATGTGAATCAAACTTTCCTGTTGTTTATAAGATAGCGCCTCATAAATCATACATTTTCAAATTCCCACTTTTCTTATCGGGAAAACCTCATGACAATGATAAAATCAAGATTGGCATATACCTTTGTAAATATTCGAAAACAAAGGATAATGAGACTTTTGCCTATTATTTATTCAAACACCCACATCTGCCTGAAAACATCCTTATTTGGTCAAACGAAGTAACGATACCAAAATAAACACTACACCCGGGCGCTCTTATTTTTGGTAGCAGTTAGCAGTTTTAATCTGCCTTCATTTCATTCAACAATAAAACAGTCCAACAAGAACTCAATCTTTCGGACTTATGCGGACTTACACGGACTTTCGGACTCACCCATTGTTCAAATGTGAATAAATCCGCACGTCTCCTCATCCGCACATCTGCACATAATCTCTATATTTACCCATCCTATTTTTAGCTACGAATGAGTGAAGATCTGAGCAATCAGCAGCCTGGTAATAACGAAGACAATAAATTACATAATGTAACCACCCTCGGCGGGTTGTACGAGAACTGGTTCCTGGATTATGCCTCTTATGTGATCCTGGATCGTGCCGTGCCGCATATCAACGATGGTTTAAAGCCTGTTCAGCGGCGCATTTTGCATTCGCTGAAAGAGATGGACGACGGGCGCTTTAACAAAGCCGCCAACGTTATCGGCAACACCATGAAGTATCACCCGCACGGTGATGCTTCCATTGGCGATGCCATGGTGCAGATAGGGCAGAAAAACCTGCTGATAGATTGCCAGGGCAACTGGGGCGACCCGATCACCGGCGACTCGGCCGCGGCTCCGCGTTATATCGAGGCCCGCTTATCCAAGTTTGCCAACGAAGTTGTTTTTAACCCCGACACAACCGAATGGCAGGCTAGTTATGACGGCCGAAATAAAGAGCCCATTACCCTGCCGGTTAAGTTCCCCTTGCTATTGGCGCAGGGTGCCGAAGGTATTGCCGTAGGTTTGGCTACCAAGATATTACCGCACAATTTTATTGAGCTGCTGGATGCATCCATCGGCGTATTGCAGGGCGTAAGGCCGAACCTGGTGCCTGACTTCCCGACCGGTGGTTTGGCAGATTGTTCGTTATATAACGAGGGTCAGCGTGGCGGCAAGGTGCGCGTGCGCGCCAAAATAGTGGAGCGCGATAAAAAAACGCTGGCCATAACCGAAATACCATTTTCGACCACTACGGGCAGTTTGATAGACAGCGTGATAGCCGCCAATGACAAGGGCAAGATCAAGATCAAAAAGATCGAAGATAATACGGCGAAGGATGTGGAAATTATGATCCACCTGGCGCCCGGTATTTCGCCCGATGTGACCATCGATGCGCTTTATGCCTTTACCGATTGCGAGGTGTCCATATCGCCCAATACCTGCGTGATTCAGGACGACAAGCCGCGCTTTATGAGTGTGAATGACATGCTGACCGAAAGCACGCATTACACCAAGGAATTGCTGAAACAAGAGCTGCAAATACGGCTGAAGGAACTGATGGAGAAGATATTCTTCAGCAACCTGCTTAAGATATTCATACAGGAGGGGATGTACAAAAACCCGGAGTATGAAAGCTCCGGCAGTTTCGACGTGGTGGTTGAGGTATTGAATAAACTGTTTACACCTTTCTTCCCGCAGTTTTACCGCGAGATATTAGCTGAGGATTATAAGAAGCTGATCGACAAACCGATGAGCAGCATCACCCGTTTCGACGTAAAGAAAGCGGATGAGCAGATGAAGACGCTGGAGAACGAGATCAAGGAAGTCAAACATCACCTGAAACATCTGAACGACTACGCCATTGCCTGGTTCCAGACGCTGAAAGACAAGTACGGTAAGGACCGCGAGCGCAAAACCGAGCTGCGCACCTTTGATAAGGTGGAGGCCGCACAAGTGGCTTTAGCTAATGTGAAACTATATGTGAACCGCGAAGATGGCTTCATCGGAACAGGGCTTAAGAAAGATGAGTTTGTGGGTGATTGCTCCGATATTGACGAGATCATCGTTTTCCGTAATGACGGCAAATGCATGATTACCAAGGTACAGGAAAAGGTTTTTGTGGGCAAGGACATAGAGCATGTGGCCGTGTTCAAAAAGAACGACGAGCGCACCGTTTACAATATGATATACAAGGACGGGCAAAGCGGCGTAAGCTATATCAAACGCTTTAGCGTAGTGGGCGTAACCCGCGATAAGGAATACGACCTGACCAAAGGCAGCAAGGGTTCAAAAATGCAATACTTTTCTGCCAACCCTAACGGCGAGGCGGAGGTGGTGAACATCCAGTTGAAACCGCACTCGAAGCTAAAAAAGCTGCAGTTCGACGAGGACTTTGCAACTATAGCCATCAAGGGTCGTGGCTCGATGGGCAATATCGTCACCAAGTACCCGGTTAAAAAGATCGTGCTGAAAAGCAAGGGAGTATCTACCCTTGCCGGTCGTAAGATATGGTATGATGATATCCTGAAACGCCTGAATGCGGACGGCCGCGGCAAATACCTGGGCGAATTTGACGGCGACGACCGGGTGCTGACGGTGTTAAGCGACGGCACGTATGAGCTTACAAGCTTCGACCTGAACAATCACTTTGATGATAAGATGATCCTGATCGAAAAGTATAACCCCGAGAAGGTTTATTCGGTTATTCACCTGGAAGGTAAATCAAAGAACTACATGGTAAAACGCTTCAAGTTCGAGAATACGGCTATCGGCAGGCAAACCAGTATCATCAGCGAAGAAAGCGGTTCAAAACTGGTCCTGATATCGGGCGCATTGCAGCCTATGGTAACAGTCGGCCAGTTGAAAGGCAAAGCCGAAATACCGGAAACGATAGAGATAAACCTGGCTGAACTGATCGATGTAAAGGGTATGAAAGCGATGGGTAACCGCCTGTCGCAGCATACGGTAAAGTCGGTAGCCTTATTGGCCGAAGCCGAACCCGAACAAGTTGATGAAGAGCCCATAATTGACGAGGAGGAGGCGACGGGAGAGCCAGAGTCGGTAACCCCACCTGCAAAAGCAGCGGAGGTGATCGAATCGCCCAACGGGTTAGCAAAGGCCGAACCCGAACAACAGGATGAACCACAAGTCGAGTCGAAAGATGAGCCGGTTCAACGGGAAGAGAAGCCCGCAGATTCACCTCATAAAAAGGTCGATTTTGAGATAACCAATCCTGACGATATCAAGATTGATGACAAGGGTCAAATAGGATTTGGTTTCTAATAAATACGCTGCTACGCTGAACGCTGTGAAGAATCTTAAATGTAAAGCATAACGCGGAAAAATGAAACGCCGGACATGCCTGTTCGCTTTTACGTTTACCCTGCTTTTGTCCATTCGTGTTACGGGGCAGCAGCTACCGGTATGGGACAATGCGGCACAAAAATCAACCGGAACAGATTGGCTGATCTCGTCAGCGGGTTATAAAGCCAATATCTACCAAAGCAAGGACGGGAAAGATATTGTGCTATATAATGGTTTGCTAAAGCGCGCATTTCGCATTAGCCCCAATGTTGTTTGTACAGACTACCAGAACGTAACTAATGGCCGCCAATTATTGAGAGCGGTGAAAGCCGAAGCAAGGTTAATTATCAACGGCCACGATTATAATGTGGGCGGGCTTTATGGGCAAAAAGAAAATGCTTACCTGCTGCCGAAACAGGTTGACCAGATGTCTGCCCATGCGAATGACTTTCAATTCGTCGGTTACGCTATAACGCCTATAACTCCGTATCTCAACTGGAAAACGCGGTTTTGGATGCCGCCGGTAAAAGCGGCCTCAGGGAAAAAAATATCATTCCTCTATCGTGCCGGCGCAGCCGAACTACAGGGCCTCGAAGTACGAATCGACTACGAACTTTTTGACGGTATTCCTTTGATTATAAAATCGCTTTCAATAGAAAATAAAAGCGCCAATACCTTTAAAATAAATCGTGTGGTGAACGAGATACTGGGTATGGTTGAAGAAGAAAGCGCGGTGGTGGGTAAGCCTGATGATATGAAGAAGAACCAGGGCATTTACCTGGAAACCAACTACGCCTTTAACAATGCCATGCGCTACGCTTTGAGCGACCAGGTGACGCATTGGAAAACTGACAGTAATTATACCTCGCAGGTCAATTACGACCTGCAAACCCCTTGCTTGCTAGAGATATACCCTGAACAGGGGCCCGGTATTGGGTTAAAGCCCGGTGAAGTTTTCAATTCGGTGCGGACAAGCGAATTGCTAATGGATAGCTATGACAGGGAAAGAAGGGGATTAGAGGTAAGGAAGATGTACAGTGTAATAGCTCCCTGGACCACCGCCAACCCAATTTTTATGCACCTGGTAAGCCGGAATGATGAGGATGTGCGCCGGGCGGTCGACCAATGCGCGGCAACGGGTTACGAAGCAGTAATATTAAGCTTTGGGAGCCATCTGGACATGGAGGATACCAGTTCGGTCAATCTGATGCGGTGGAAAAAAATGGCTGATTACGCGCATAACAAACATGTTTTTATTGGCGGCTATACCCTGTTCAGTTCGCGGCGCATCAGCGATTCGGATGATGTGATCGACCCTAAAACCGGCAAACCGGGCGGGGCGTTTTTTGGGCACGCTCCTTGTTTTGGAAGTAAATGGGGGTTGGCTTTTCGGGATAAGATCAAAAACTTTTTCACGCAAACGGGTTTCGATATCTGGGAGAACGATGGCCCTTACCCGGGCGATGTATGCGCGTCCACCACCCACCCGAGCCACACAGGGCTGGACGATTCCCAATGGCGGCAAATGGAAATACAAAAAGACCTGTATCACTGGCTGAACGAACGGGGAATTTATATCAACGCACCCGACTGGTATTTTTTAGACGGAACAAACAAGATTGCGATTGGCTACCGCGAAGTAAATTTTTCGCTGCCGCGCGCCGATCAAAAGATATTAAACCGGCAGAATATCTATGACGGCACCTGGGAGAAAAGCCCATCGATGGGATGGGGATTCGTTCCATTAACCCGCTACCAGGGAGGCGGCCCCGAAGCAGTGCTGGAACCGTTAAGCGAACACCTGGACGATTACAAGGCTTTGATGATGGAATATTATGGGGCGGGTGTGCAGGCCTGTTACCGCGGGCCGCGGCTGTTCGATACCGAAAAAACAAAGCAAACTGTCATTGATGTTATTAAGTGGTATAAAAAATACCGTGATATCCTGAATGCCGACATCATCCACCTGCGCAGGCCCGATGGGCGCGACTGGGATGGTATTTTGCATGTCAATCCGCAGCTGAAGATCAAAGGCATGGTGATGCTTTACAACCCGACAGGAAAGGCCATCAAAAGGCACATCGAACTACCGCTTTATTATACGGGTTTAACAACAATCGCTTCGGTAAGCGAACAGGGCCGATCTCTAAAAGTTTATCATTTGGACCGGCGCTACAACATCAGCTTAGATTGTGTGATCCCGGCAAACGGGTACACATGGTTCACCATTGAATAAGGCGTGGTATTTAGCCTGATGACCGGCGTGTGCGCGGTAACATTGCCGAAAAATCCTTATTTTGCAGCGTTTTCACAGCTATTCTACCATGAAAAAGTCAGTCATTATTCTTTTTGCTTTAATTACTCTTGCCAGCTTCACCCAGGCCCAAAAGGCCCTGCACACCTTCGCCCTCGGCGATTCAACCTTTATGCTGGATGGCAAACCCTTGCAGATCATTTCCGGCGAAATGCATTGCTACCGCATCCCCCGTGCTTACTGGCGCGACAGGATACGCAAAGCCAAAGCGATGGGGCTGAACACTATCGGCACCTATATTTTCTGGAACATGCACGAGCCCGTTGAAGGCAAATATGATTTTGCAGGTAATAGTGATATTGCTGAGTTTGTGAAGATAGCCAAAGAGGAAGGTATGTGGGTGATCATGCGGCCAAGCCCCTATGCCTGCGCCGAGTGGGAGTTTGGCGGCTATCCCTGGTGGCTGCTAAAGGATAAAACCTTAAAAGTGCGCAGCAAGGATCCGAAATTTTTAAAGGCTTATCATGATTATGTGATACAGTTGGGCAAACAGCTTGATCCGCTGCTGGTAACCCACGGCGGCAATATCCTGATGGTGCAGATAGAGAATGAATATGGTTCGTACAGCAATGATAAGGAGTATTTGGATATCAACCGCAAATTGTTCCGCGAAGCGGGATTTGACTGTACGCTGTTTACCTGCGACGGGCCATCACAAATGCCGGCGGGCTATTTACCAGGCTATCTGCCCGCGGTGAACGGCCTGGATAACCCGAAAGAAGTAAAAGTGCTCATCAACAAATACCACGAGGGCAAAGGTCCTTATTATATCGCCGAATGGTACCCCGGCTGGTTTGATAGCTGGGGCAGCCCGCACAACAAGAGCAATATGGATGAGGACGCCAAAAAGCTGGACACAGTTTTGGCGAACGGCATCTCCATTAACCTGTATATGTTCCACGGAGGCACCACGCGCGGCTTTATGAACGGCGCCAATATGAGCAAACGCGACCCCTACTCGCCGCAAACATCAAGCTATGATTATGATGCCCCGCTGGATGAGGCCGGCAATCCTGCACCGAAGTATTATAAGTTCCGCGAGATCATTCAAAAGCATTTGCCGCCGGGCGAAAAGTTGCCACCGGTGCCTGCCAGCAATAAAACAATAGCGATACCAAACATCAAACTAACCGGCCGGTACCCATTGTTCTGGAACCTGCCGAAACCTGTAGTTTCAGAAAAGCCGTTATGTTTTGAAGATCTGAACCAGGGCTATGGATTTGTATTGTACAGAACGAAGCTAAAGGGCGTGAAAAGCGGCTTGTTAAAGATAAAGGAGCTGCGCGATTTTGCGACCATCTATATCAATTCGGACCGTGTGGCCGTTCTTGACAGGCATTTGAGACAGGATTCGGTGCAACTGGAAAATGTTCCTGCCGATGCTACGCTTGATATCCTGGTTGAAAATAACGGGCGCATCAATTACGGTCCGTATCTTACCGATAACCGCCAGGGCATTACCGAAAAAGTTACTTTAGGCGGAACGGAACTGACCGGCTGGAAAATGTACAAATTACCATTTAACAGCGAGCCGAAGTATACTGTTAAGCAGGGCAAGGTGCTTGAAAATGCGCCTGTAATTGAAACGGGCACATTCAACCTGACCAAAACCGGTGATACTTATTTGGATATGAGTAAATTCGGCAAGGGTTTTGTATTCCTGAACGGGCGTAACATAGGCAAGTACTGGTATGTCGGGCCGCAACAAACGCTGTATGTGCCGAAATCATGGTTGAAGGTGGGACAGAATGAGATCGTGATATTTGATCAGTTGAAGTCTTACAATATGAGCATTAGCGCATTGGATAAGCCGGTATTGAATACGGTGGTGAAGGAGCAACAATAATCACGTAGAGACGCATGATTATGCGTCTCCACAATTTAAACGAACCATGCCATTTCGAATGAGAGACGCATGATTATGCGTCTCTACACCTTCCCCAAATACACCTCCGTCTGGTACCGAAATACCACCTTGCCATGCCTGTTATAACTATCAAACAATTCCTGGAGGCTGGCTTTAAAATGCCGACCCGCTTCTGTTTCTTCGGCAGGCACATAGGATGAACTAAAAGCTCGCCCCGCCAGTTCCTCAAAATCAAAAACCTGCTGGTTATGGAACTTCACGAGGCTGTATTTGCCGTCACGGAAAAAATTTACAAAGTCGGTCTCGGCCAGGTTCTGATGATTTACCCGCTCGTAATCGCCGCTTTGTTGTTGCAAAAGCAATTCGTAAGCAGTCGCAAAAGCATCCGCTTCCACATCCCGGTTGTTCCATATCAGCGCAACGTGTCCGCGTGGTTTTAATATTCTTTTAAACTCAGCTTTGGTTTCAGGAGTATTAAACCAATGAAACGCTTGTGCGCAAACTATAAGGTCGACAGTTTTTGCTGGCAAACCGGTAACTTCAGCGGTACCGTTAACCGAATGATAGCCAGGATAATTTCCAAGCTGCTCATCGGCCGCCTGGCGCATCGGTTCGTTAGGCTCTACCGCGTAAACGGTGTAACCTTGCTCCAGTAAAAGTTTGGTAAATATTCCCGTGCCCGCACCAACATCTGCCACCACTGAACCGGCCGACAGCTTGCATTCCTTTTCCAGGTGGCTGATAACTTCCGGAGGGTAGCCAGGCCTGTATTTTACATAGTTATTTACCCGGTCGTTAAATCGTGAGGTAGAATTGTTTGTCATTCAAAATATTTAATTCAAATTGCCATTTTGCGCCACTCCGCCCAACATCACGCATTATATACTTATAAAGAAAGCCGCCTCGAACACATGCCCGTGTTTCAGGTGCTGTATCGCCTCTTTTTTGCTGATATCAACGTGTTTGCCTTCGGTATCGGCGCAGCCCAGCCAGGGTTCGATACAAAGGAAATCGGCGCCGGGTTTGGCCCAGATACCCAGGTAATTAAAATGCGGAAATTCGACAGCCAGTGTCCGATCATGCTTATCGCTTTTGATGGTTACCTCGCGCGAGTTTAGTTTCTTGAAAACCCATGCATCGTCCTTAAACATATCACGGGTCAATCGCAGTTTTTTCCCCTCCAGTTTTACGGGTTGGGTTTCGCCGGTGAAAAACCCTTCAGCCGACAGCAGGTGCCTTTCCAGCTTTTCCTCCGATTCAAATTCCAAATAATAGTCCTCGTAGCTCTCGCCTGTTTTAAACGGCACATTAAATGCCGGGTGCCCGCCAACTGAAAAATATATAGCATCCCTTTGATGGTTGATGACCTTATAGGTAACCCGCAGTGCATTTTCTATCAGGTCGTAATGGATCTGGAAATCGAACTTATAGGGATAAACATCCAGCGTATGATCGGAATACGGGAGCGAAAATCGTGCAGAAACCTCGTTGGATGCCAGCAGCGGCAATTCGCTTTCACGGTTAAAGCCGTGGCGCTTCATCGGGTAGGTTTTACCATCCACCAAAAGTTCGTTACCGATCAATCCACCCACTACCGGGAACAGGTTGGGCGCGTGCCAGGGCCATATATTCGGGTCGCCCTGCCAAAGGTGTTCAACGCCGGAGATTTTGTTATAAACAGAGGTCAGTTCGCCGCCTTTATTGCGGATGGATACTTTCAGGAAGTCGTTTTCAATTACGGTCATAGGGATGGGCTTGCCAGGTAAATTTGAATGTAAAGTTAAATACTAACCATCAAATTGCAACCTTGTTTTGCGTGTGGTTATAATGTCAATCCCGGAAAGTCTGGCGCGTAATAAATGCTCGTTAATGTTCCGTACCTATGGCACGGGAATTGATTTATTATCGGAGGCTACAAACGTTTAACCCCGATGGGGTTAGTCAGTTGGTGAAGCGCTGTTTGCTATTTTCTACCAACATTTGACCCGTTAGATCGTTTAGCTAATAATTCTATTTAATCCCTAAAATCCCGAAATCGTGTCTTAATCATCATCATCCTTCTTTTTCTTCTCCAGTATCACAAAGGCGCTGCGTTTTGGCGCTGGCATTACCGAATTTTCGCCTTTCACATATTTCCAAATCACTTCGTTCAGCTCAAGGTCGGGCACTTTATCTTCTTTGGCCAGGTTGAAAAATTGCGAGCGGCGGCTGCTTTCATTATCAGCCACATTACGCTGCTCCAAGTCTACCTGGGCTGGCTTAACAATGTATGGCGTCAGATCAGGTGTTGATGTAAAACATTCATACATCGGTTTGGCAGCAGCATCGTACTGGCTCATTGGCGGCAGGCCGAGTATCAGCTCGATGGTGCGCAGTACGCCCGAGGTGGAATACATTTCATGTATAACCGTATTCCGTTTCACGTAAGGGCCAACCACAAACACCGGCGACCTGTGTGCATCGATATGATCAGGCCCGTTTTGGGCGTCGTCCTCCAGAATAAATACAACCGATTCTTTCCATATCGGGCTGTGCGACAAATGTTCGATAAATTTCCCTACCGAAAGGTCGTTATCTGCTACAGCGGCCGTTGGCGAAATAGCGCCCTTGTGCTGCCCGCTGGTATGGTCGTTACTGAAGCGCACCGTATTGAACTGCGGCACTGCGTTTATATTTAAAAGGGAATCAAAATCGTGTTCCCATATAGCTTCGCGCTTCACATCTTTAATGTCCAGGTCGAAACTTGGCGCCTGTTGACAATAGTGGCCTTCGAGTACTTTGATATTCGGCTTATAATCGTCGGCAAATTCGCCGTAGGTGCGGTAGCTTACTCCGGCGCGTTTGCAATAGTCCCAGATATACCCATCGCGCGGGTCGCCGGCGCGGCGGGTGCCTTCCGAGTCGTAATTACCTCCCCTGCCGCCGTAGCTGGTGGGCCAGGTCTTTTCGATAAAATCGGTAGCGTAGGCCGCTGTGCTCCAGTTATGGCCGTCGGCGCTTACTTCAGCATCTACATAAAAATTATCCAGCAATACAAATTCATTCGCAATAGCATGTTCGTTCGGCGTTACGCGCTTCCCAAAAATACAAAGCGCCGTATCGCCTGCGCCCTGCCGCATATCGCCTAAAACCTGGTCGTAAGTGCGGTTTTCTTTAATGATATAGAAAACATGTTTAATAGGCGATTTCTGCCCCATTTTACGTGGTATAGGGTTACCTGCTTCGCCATCGGCCATTTCAGTTTTTTCCTCATTAAAAGGCGTATTGGCATACACCTGTTTGGTATAAGTTTTTAACTGTGCCGCCTGCGGTACTTTAATAAAGGACATGGTGCCTTTAAACAAGCCGCCGATGTATTGTTCCTTTGCGTTTTTCGAGCCTATCTGGTAGCCGCTGTTGTCGGTTTTCTTCAACGGTTGCGGGCCGTCGGGGTTAGGCATCGAAGTAAATCCTTTGCCATTAGATACGATGATCTTATCGCCCAAAGTCTTCACATTGGTGGGATACCAGCCCACAGGGATGAAGCCCATGCTTTTGCTGGCGCCGGGCGCACTTACATCAAACACGGCCAGGCAGTTGTTATCGGCATTGGCAATATAGAGTGTTTTTTCGTCGGGCGATAAAGCAAGGCCATTCGATGTGGATCCGGTCAGATGCGTGGGGTAAAGCGAAGTGGATAACGTTTCGGCTATTTTACCGGTGGCGGTATTGATCACCGACACTGAATTATCGTTGGCGTTGGCAACATATAAATAGGTGCCCTTTTTGTTCAGCAACAGCTCGTTGGGGTGGCTGCCGGTTTTAATATTTTTAACTATCTTTTGGGTTGAAGTGTTAAAAACCGTTACTTTCTCATCGCCCCAAATGGAAATGTACAGCAGTTTTTCATCGCGCGACAAAACGCAGCTGTAGGCCTCGGCGGGCAGGGGCACACGTTTGATGACTTCTCTTTTTTGCGGGTCGACCACATACAGCGCGCTGTCTTCTTTCGTCACTGTGTACAACCTGGTATTACTTTTATTGACGGCGATACCGGTGGGCGATACTTTATTTTTCGGCCAGGCCTCGGGGGCCAGTTTGATAGTATCGGCAGCGCCGAATTTGTTATTTGCTATAGGAAAAGCCAGGATCCGGTTGTCGTTACCGCCCGAAACATACAGGGTTTTTTCATCACGACTGAACGCCAGTCCGTACCACGATTTTTTGATGATGCGTTCGTCCAGCTGCTTTTCTGTTTTCGGGTCGATCAGTTGTATCGACTGTGTGCTTTGCCCGTTGTTGGTAACGGCCAGCAAGCGCCCCGAGGCTGACAATTGAATGTTCAGCGGCAAATCGCCCAAAGGCAGCGACGTACCGGCCGGACTTAGTTTCCAGCCGTTTGGCAACAGCACCTGGCCAGTTTGCTGTATTTTACCCGGCAACTGTGCAGAAACATTAGCGGCAATAAATAAGGCAGCAATAACGAGGGATATTTTTGATCTCATAGGTAATTATTGAAAGGGAAACCAAAAATACGGATGATGACTTTAAAAAACTACTGTTAACAGAAACTTAATGATCAGTGACTGGTGACCGGTGATTAGTGATTAGTTTTTATCGGTTTTGATGAGAGACTTGATGATGGAATCCTTCTGCGCCGTTGTTAAATTGTAATTGAATTTGAACAAAGCGTTCTCAAAATCGCCGTAGGATGGGTTGGGGATAACGATATATTTCTTCCCAAAATCCCGGCGCAGTTTTTCCGTTGTAACACTGCGGTTTTCTTCAGATGGCTTGTTGTCGTACAGGGCATCAAAATCGGGCAGGTTATCGCCGCACAGCAAAACAATATTGTATTTTTTCAAAACCTGCTGCCGGCGGCTCTCCTTACTTGATGAACCATTTTTTAGCAGCAGGTGAGCATCATCTGCATTGGGCAAACGATAAATCTGCAAATTTTTAAGTGTTGCCGCGCGTTCGTCCTCATCGCGGTTGGTAATATAAAATACCTTTACCCCTTTCGATGCTGCATACTTAAAAAACGACGGCGCGCCGGGCACGGTGTCACATTGTGCTTTTGCGGTCCATTGTTTCCAGGTGTCGGTTGTATAGTCGAGATTTTGCAGTGCACGGGCCGCATCATAAGGGCTGTTGTCCAATACAGTTTCATCAATATCCGTCACTACGGCTAATGGTTTGGTATGATGCTTTTTTACAGCTTCGTCAATACGCAGTTTGGCCATATTATAAGCCTGGAAACAAAGCGCCTTATACTCCGCGGCCCGCTGCTGGTATAATGATGCCCAGGCCTTGCCGGAGTTGACAAGGCTGGAATTATCATTTTTATCTTGCGCCGATACTGCTCCTGAAAACAGAAAGCTGCCGAATAGTAATAAGCAAAGGTATTTTTTCATAATTTCCTGTTACCGCAACATTTCCGGCCGTATTTTTTCACCAAACTCCTTCGCGAACTTATTCAGCTTTGGCTGGATAACAAAGGCGCAGTACGATTTATTGGGGTTATCCTGGTAGTAGTTCTGGTGATAATCCTCGGCTTTGTAAAAATCGGACGCCGGGGTTATTTCGGTCACTATCGGGCTGTCGAAAACCTTTTCGTCCGTCAGCCTTTTGATCATCGCGTCCGATTGTTGCTTCTGTTCTTCCGTATAATAAAATATAGCCGAGCGGTACTGCGTGCCCACATCGTTGCCCTGGCGGTTAAGCGTGGTTGGGTTATGTGTCCTGAAAAATACCAGCAGCAATTCGTCAAACGATATTTCGTCCGCATCATATTCCAGGTGGATCACTTCGGCGTAGCCGGTATCGCCGTTACAAACTTCCATATAGGTTGGGTTAGGCTTGTGTCCGCCCATATAGCCCGAGGTTACCGATCTGACGCCTTTTAAAGTTTGGAAAATAGCCTCTGTACACCAGAAGCAGCCATTTCCGAATGTTATTTTCTGTATGTTCATATTACCCTTATAGCCAATATAATGCCGTTCGGTCAATTACGCCATTTTGGCGGGTTATAGCCTTACCCCAACCCCTCTCCAATTGGAGAGGGGCTTAAAAATAGTTATTTACGCCCGGCATTAAAAGCCCTCTCCTTTGGAGAGGATTAGGTGAGGCAACATGAATGCTTTTTTATTGTAGGAAAGCCTCATAATATTACCTAAATTCAATTCATAAATCTATAAAATATGAAGACTGCAATATTAATTGCCCGGCTCATCCTCGGCCTCATTTTCCTTTTGTTCGGGCTGGATTATTTCCTGCATTTCATGTCGCATATCATCAATTTTCCGCCCGCAGGCGAAAAAGCCGACGCCTTTTTTGGCGCCATCGGCGCTACCGGGTATTTCTTTCCTTTGCTCAAGACGATAGAAATCATTTGTGCTGTGTTCCTGCTCATCAATCGCTACACGGCCTTTTTTGCGGTTGTTATTTTCCCCGTTACGTTCAATATATTTATGCTGCATGCCTGCCTGGCGCATCCTTATATACCATTGGGGACGGGGATGCTGGTGCTGAACATCTTCCTGCTTTATGCTTACCGGAAGAATTATACAGGCTTACTAAAAACCAAACCGATCGTCTAAACGGCAATTTTAATTTTATAATTGATGATAATTAAACAAACATTCATAGATTAGTGTCGATTATACATTTATTACCAAAACAGACCATCATGCCGTCATTTAAAACTCCCTTACAGGCCGCAAGGATACTTGTACTTGTGCCATTATTATTTTTTGCCTTGAAAAGCTTTGCCCAATCGCCGCGCAGCAAAGCGGATTTTGACATGGGCTGGCGCTTTAACCTGGGTGATGTAAAAGGAGGTGAAGAACCGGGCCTGAACGATACCAAATGGCGCGCGCTTAACCTGCCGCACGACTGGAGCATAGAAGGAAAGTTCGACAAAAACAGCCCGGCTACCGTTGAAGGCGGCGCCCTGACCGGCGGCCTGGGCTGGTACCGTAAAACGTTTACCGTGCCGGCCACATCCAAAGGCAAAATGGTTTATATCGATTTCGATGGCGTGTACTGGAACAGCACGGTGTGGATAAACGGTCACAAGCTTGGATTCAGGCCGAACGGCTATATTTCATTCCGGTATGATATGACGCCGTACCTGAAATTCGGCGGTAAAAATGTGATCGCTGTTAAGGTGGATAATTCGGTGCAGCCAAACTCACGCTGGTATTCAGGCTCGGGTATTTACAGGCATGTGTGGCTGGAAACGACCGATAAACTGGCGATAGATCATTGGGGGACTTACGTTACCACGCCTGAAGTGACAGATCATTCAGCAACAGTCGATTTAAACATCGTCGTAAAAAATAACATACCGGGTGATGATTCCAAATCGCTGCCGATCGAGCTGCAATCGACTTTATATGACGCAAAAGGAAAGAGTATTGGCAGTGCCGTGTCAAAAAATTTAACCATCAATTATGCCGGGGCAGCTACGTTGTTCAATCAAAAAATTTCGATCATTAACCCGGCTTTATGGTCGGTAGACAACCCCTATCTGTACAGGATTGTTACCAAAGTAATCACCGGCGGTAAAGTGACGGATGAATACACCACCCCGCTTGGTATCCGCTATTTCAACTTCGACGCTGATAAAGGTTTCAGCCTGAACGGCAAGCCGTTGAAGATATTGGGGGTTTGCGACCACCACGACCTGGGCAGCCTGGGCGCCGCCTTAAACAACCGCGCTTTGCAGCGCCAGCTTGAAATGCTGAAGGCGATGGGCTGTAATGGCATCCGCACCTCGCACAACCCGCCAGCGCCCGAACTGCTGGACCTGGCCGACAAAATGGGCTTTATTGTGATGGATGAGGCATTCGATTGCTGGGAAGTGGGTAAAGTAAAATATGACTATCATCTTTTCTTTAAGGAATGGCACAAACGCGACCTGGAGGACCAGGTGCTGCGCGACCGCAACCACCCGAGTGTGATGATCTGGAGCATTGGCAACGAGATACCGCAGCAGGGCGATCCGCGTTCGCTGACGCTGGCTCCCGAGCTGGCAGGCATCGTTCACAGTTTGGATAAAACACGTCCTATTACAACGGCAAATGACAGGCCCGATACCAGCAACAAGATCATTCAGTCAGGTGCGCTCGACCTGATCGGGTATAACTACCATGAATATAACTACGCCGGTTTCCACGACCGTTACCCCGGTAAGAAATTCATCGCAACGGAAACGACTTCCGGACTGGAAACACGCGGGCATTACGATATGCCATCGGACAGTATCCGGGTTTGGCCAAGCCGCTGGGACAAACCCTTTACCGATGGCAACCCCGATAATACCGTTTCGGCTTACGACAACGTTCGCCCGGCGTGGGGATCGACCCACGAGGCCACCTGGAAGGTGATGAAGAAGTATGACTTCTTGTCGGGTATGTTCATCTGGACAGGCTGGGATTATTTAGGCGAACCGACACCATACAAATGGCCGTCGCGCAGTTCGTATTTCGGGATTATCGACCTGGCAGGTTTCCCGAAGGATATCTATTACATGTACCAGAGCGAATGGACCAGCAAAACCGTGCTGCATATTCTCCCGCATTGGAACTGGGAGCCGGGCAAAACGGTTGACGTTTGGGCATTTTACAACCACGCCGATGAGGTAGAACTGTTTTTGAACGGAAAATCGTTAGGCACCAAAAAGAAGGAAGGCGACGACCTGCACGTGATGTGGCGGGTGAAATATGAGCCGGGGACATTGAAGGCCGTGTCGCGCAAAGACGGCAAAATAGTGAAGACCGAAGTGATACATACTGCCGGCAAAGCAGCCAGGATAGAATTGGTAGCCGACCGCAAAAACATCAAAGCCAACGGCAAGGATCTTTCATTTGTAACCGTCAGGATATTGGATAAAGATGGCAATGTGGTACCGACTGCCGACAACCTGGTGAACTTTAAACTGAACGGCAACGCTTTTATAGCAGGCGTGGATAACGGCAGCGAAACCGATCACGACCCGTTCAAGGCCAATTACCGCCATGCTTTCAACGGGCTGGCGCTGGCAATTTTGCAATCGAACGGAAAGGCAGGCAGTATTACGCTGAATGCATCGTCCAGCGGTCTGAAAGGCGCCTCGCTTGTCATCAACTCAAAATAAAACCAAAAAGCCATTGCTGTTTATCCGGCAGCAATGGCTTTTACCTATAAAAAACCGTAGCTCATTTATAATTCTTCAGCAACTCATTGTAGGTCCATTCGTTGCCCCTGGCAAAAAAATTATAGGTTTTATCCCAGGCCGGGCCCTTGCCCCAACCCATCATCAAAGATACAACCTGTGTTTGCTGCGGGCCGATGGCCTTTAGCAGGATCACCTCCTGCAAATTCTTGTCCCCAGCCCTTGCCTCCTGGTCAAAATTATCGTTCAGATTAACTTTAAGCGTTAGCATTTCGCCATCTATGTAATTGATAATCTTCAATTTGATCGAAGACGGGTCACTTAACGGCTTATTCTTATCATAATTGGTCACGATAGAACCACCTATCGCCAATTCGATATGCGCCAGCGGCGCTATCCATGTTTTCAGGCCTTCGTCGGTAGTAAAAAGTTTCCAGGCCGTGTTGATATCTACAGGCAAAACCGATTCGAGCCGTAAAACTTTTTCGCCTGTTGGCGTTGTATAGGATGTGTTTTTGACCTGGCCTATACCCTGGTTAAATAATAGCAGCCCTGCGGCAAGCAAAAAGAACTTTCCCATGCTTAGTTTTTTAAAAACAAAATTTACTGCTTTTTCCTGATATACGTAAAATCGTAAGATACGGTAACCGTTTTGCCATCGTCGTTATTAATGTCCTGGTACTGGCGCACGGTGTCTTTATCGATGTTGTAAAATTTGAAATTTCCTGTCTGTTTTTTGCCCTGCGCGTTGGTAAACTCGTAGGCAAATTGCATAGCGCCGTCTTTGTATTCGCCGTTTAGGTAGCGCTGCGGCCCGCCTGCCGACCCTATCCAGTCCTGCTCCCATTTACCGGTTGCTGCATTGTAATAGTTTATGCTTTTGCCGGTACTGGCCTGCGTGGAAGTCCAGTTTTCCAGCAACGCACATTCGCCGGATATACTTTGAACCAGGCTGTGCCCTACCAAAAATTTCGTGCCTGTTTGATAAACATCCCATTCTCCTATCCAAAAGTCGAAATCGTGGGCATGTGGTTCGGCAGCACATGGAAATACCGTTTCATATACTTTTTTGCGTATATCGGCAAAATTGGGGGCGGCGCGCATATTTTTATAGTCGGCCAGTGTATCCAGGTCGGGCAGGCTGTTATAACCCAAAGCGGTGGCTTTTATCAGCCTGTCGGCTGCCTCGTCAATTTTACCCGTAAGCGCATACACCCGCGCCATTCGCGACAGCGTTACCGACCTTACCTGCGGTCTCGGGCTATTTGCAAGGCATTTTTCATAATTCGTCAATGCCTCGGCATAAAGGCCGAGGTTTTGATCGCAGTAGCCCAATCGCGTCCATGATATGGGGTTGGACGAAGTGTCTTTCAGCACACTTAAATAGTTTTGCTTTGCAGCTTTCCACTCCTGCTTCGCAAATAGCGAATCAGCTTTTTTCAGGGTCGCCTGCTGTTGTGCAAAGGCGCTTACATTCATTACGATCAATAACAACACGGTAATTTTTTTCATGATGCGGTTTTACTTTAGCCAGTTCCTATTAAATTTCACCCAATAAATATCATCGTTGCCATTGCCCGGGCCCGATAACATGCTCTTAGTTTCCCGGTAATTTTTTGCCCTCCCGTTTTTAAAAGCGGGGTTCATGCGGTTGCTTGTAAACACCAGGTATTTTTTATCCGGGGTTACATAAGGGCAATAATCCAGGTAGGCCGAATTAAATGGGGCGGGGAGATGCTTCACAGGTAACCAGTCTCCGTTCTGGTTTTTCCTGCTTATATAAAGATCTCCGCCGCCCATATCGTCAGGCCGGCCGTAGGATGAGAAGATAATAAACTGCTCATCCGGGTCGGCAAAGGCGTTAAATTCGTCGTATTTGGTATTAATATCTTCGGGCAGGCTTTCGGGTTTGGCAAAGCCTGTACCGTTCCATTTGCATATCACAATATCCTCGCTCCCCTTCCCATAATCCGCTTCAACGGTAAAGTACAGGTTGCCGCTGCGCGCGACCGACGGGTAAAATTCATTTTTACCTGAATTGACAACCGTGCCGAGGTTTTCGGGTTCGCCAAACCTTCCCCCCGGCAAGCGTTTGACGCGCCATAGGTCGAAGTCCTTTTTAGGCTCGCCATTGACCGGCCTGTCCGACGAGAAATAGATAAACTGCCCGTCCGGTGAAAATGCCGCCTCCAGGTCGCGCCATTTGCCCGAGAAGGGCGCCACTTCCGGATCGCCCCACTGCCCGTTCTTTTTGGTCATGCGCAGGATGGTGCTCAGCGCAAATCGCGGACCCTGCACCGTAAAATATATCTCGTCACCTTCGGGCGAAATAGCAAAATCGCGGTTATTCAAACCATCTGAAAGGATGCCTTCGGCAAATATTTGAGGCGTATCGGCTGCTGCGCCATTACCGGGATAACTGCCCTGGGCATACAAACTGCCGGCGGCGGGCAGCAGGGCGATGGCGATATATAACCGGAGATGCTTCATGACGTTACTTAAGTCCGTATTCCGCTACGCGGGTTATAAAGCTCAGGTCCCGGTCGCCCTCACCTGCCCATATCTGCACAAAACCCGAGCCTGAGCTTTTATGAAATTTCTTTACCCAGGCCGATGCCAGCCCGTTCTCGTCCATCCCCAATATAATATCCACCTGCTTCGGGTCGATACTAAGCGGGGATGCCCAGAAAGACTGCACACCCCAATCTTCCCCCGCTCTGGTGCGGAAGGCCGGCTGGTTGCCTTTGTACGACCGCAGATCGTCGGGGCCGTATTTAATACCTATCACACTATCGGCATACAGGAAGCTGCGCAAAACGACTGCCTTATATTGCGCATCGTATTTCAGCACCAGCGGGTCGGTAGCTGTTACTACCACTTTCCCCCCGCCTTCAAGGTAACCGCGCAGGGTTGAACTTTTCTCTCCTTTGGTTATTTCCTCCGGTAAAAAGTTGGTGGCAAATACGATGACGGAGTTTTCGGCCGAATCCGTTTCGCCGATCAGCTTAATCAATTTTTCCTTATCCAAACGCTTATAACCGTTATCGGTAAGGTATTTCCTGATGCGGATGTCGTTCCCGTTTGGGGCCGGTATGCCTTCATCCCAAAACACGTATTTACGGGCCGTAACTGGTGAGGCATGACCAATACCCGGTTTAAGGGCATAAAGAAAGCCATCGTCCGAACCAACATAAAGCAAGTGCCCGCCGATAACGGGCGAAGAGAACACGATACCGCCCGTTTGAAAACTGGTGAGTTTACGGCCGGTTTTTAAGTCGAGGCAATAGATAACGCCTTCGTGACTGCCGATATAAACCTTATCGCCATCGATAATGGGCGACGACCATACCACATTCACTGTATGGTATTTCCACAATTGTTTACCGGTATTCAGGTCGACCGCCTGTACAAAATGGCCGTCCGAGGTTCCGGTTACTACGATATTATCTTTTACCGCAACTGCCGATATGATCCATGAAACTTCATGATCGACGCGCCACAATTGCTTTCCTGTATTTTTATCAAGGCAATACAAAAAGCCATCGCGGCCGCCAATGATCACCTTATTGCCGGTTACCAAAGGCGAAGCAATGATTGCCCTGCGGTCGAATGAAAATTTCTCATTCTGCATGGTATGGCCTTCTATCTCAAAACACCATTTTTGTTTACCATTATTAAGGCCGACCGCGTAAAAATTACCTTCGGTATCCCCGGCATAAACGATATTATCAGCAACGGCGGGTGAGCTCCGGACGATGCCCCCGGTTTTAAATTTCCATTTGACTCTCCCGGTCGCCTCGTTAATATTATAAATACAGCCGTCCTTGCTGCCTATCAAAATTTGCCCTTTGACGATGGCCGGCGAGGAATAGGTATAGTCAAATGCCCAGTCGTAGTTTTTGGCGGGGCCGAGGCCTGTTTTCCAGTTTAATTTTCCTGTGACCGCGTTAAGTGAATAAAGGCTTTGCTGATTATCGCTGAAGAAAACATTCCCATGGTGCGCCGCTGCCGACGAATTGATGGCATAGCCTGGTTTGAATGTCCAGTTGATCTTTCCTGTGTTTTTGTCCAGGCTATAAAACACGCCCCGGCTGCTGCCGAAATAGAGTGAGTTGCCCGCAACTACCGCGGTGGACCTGATGGGCGCATCCGCATCAAACTTCCAGGCGCATTCGTTAAAGAAATCTTTGATGCCCGAATTATAATTGCTGTTGTGTGCCGCGGTGCCACGGTACATATCTTGCGCGCTGATACGCCCGGTGCCTAAAACAAGCAGGAAAAGCAATAGCAGGATGATGGGCCGGGCAGTTTTGGTCATGTGATTGCGTGGTATTTTGGTCTTAACCAAATATAAAAGCAACGCCGATGCCCTTTATCACCCCTAAAGGGGGAATTTAACTGTACAGAAAAGCATTGCAGGGATTTACCTGTTCAAAATCAAATATTTACGAAGGTTTGCGGGTTACCGGGACATTCAGGCGTCCTGTTCCTGTGCCGATTCTTCGGTTTCGGCCTGGCCAAAAAGTTTCTGTAGTTTTTTGATCTGGCGCTGACGGTTAAAAAACTCGTCCATCAGGTAGGCCGGTATAAAACCACCCATCCAAAAAGCCGCCACAAACAGGTTAGACATACCCTGCACCAAAAACAAGGTAGAAAGCACGCAGAAAATAAAACCGAAAAGCGAGTAATAATTAGCCTGTTTTATTTTCAGTTTGAAGCCTTTTTCCTTAAAACCCAGCCTGAAAGGCGCGGTCAAAAGCGGTATAAACAGGAAATAAAACAAGTTTTTTTGCGACAGGGACAGATCGTGCGAAATATTTTTCCGGATGTAATTGTTCAGTTTCTCTATTTGTTTCGACTTGTAATTCTTGACTTCCTCTTCTGATATCTTCCGGCTGGCCAGTTCTTCAAAAGCTACAGACACGGCCATTTCAGTATAGCCAAATTTATTGTCTATGATTTCCATCAGCTTTTCTGTAGGCAGACTGGAATACGTTAGCTGTAGCTCTTGTTTAGAAACCATCCAAAAAAAGGGTCAATAATTGGTGTTTATCTGACAGATAATATCAAAGTTAGCTGTAAGTTTTATTTTATCCTAATAAAACGGAATAATTATTTTATATAATAGTTACAGCAAATTAATCTTTAATTACTTTTAGTTAAAAGCTGATTTTCTGTGGATTACCGCAATTACTGTAACTATACCGTCCGGTGTAATTTTCCGTATTAAATTATTATTTTCATCCGAAACATATATGTTTCCCAATGCATCCACGGCCAACCCGACTGGTGTGTTAAAGCTTGCATTAGCGCCAGTTCCGTTTGCTGCCCCTTTTATTCCGCTGCCGGCAAAAGTACTTACTGTACCGTCAGGTATTATTTTACGTATCTTATTATTTCCGGCATCAGCTACGTAAACATTGCCGGCCCCGTCAACAGCTATACCGAAAGGCGAATTAAAACTCGCAGTTTTTCCGATTCCCTCGCTCTTTCCGGCTGTTCCGTTTCCGGCAAGAGTACTTACCAGGCCCGTGGGCGTTATTTTACGGATAGCATTATTACCGTTATCAGCCACGTAGATATTACCTGTGGCGTCAACAGCCACACTTTCAGGCAGGTTGAACCTGGCTGTGGTATCCTGGCCGTCTGCCATGCCGGAAACCCCTTGTTTTCCGGCTATGGTACTTACCGTGCCGTCGGCCGTTATCTTGCGGATAAGGTCGTTGCCATAATCGGCCACATAAACATTTCCGGCCTGGTCGGCAGCTACTCCCAGGGGCGAATTAAAAGTAGCCTGGGTTGTGCCGTCATCGGCCCCTGCAACACCCGTTCCGGCAAAGGTGCTTACGGTACCGTCAGCAGCTATTTTGCGGATCACATTATTGCCCGCATCGGCAACAAATACATTGCCCGATGCATCCGCAGCAACCGAAAAGGGCTTATTAAAGCTTGAAAGCGAATCCACACCGTTGGTTAAACCCAGCACACCTACCATGCCAGCAAGCGTGGTGACATTGGCAGCAGGGTCGATCTTCCTTATAAGCGAATTGCCCTGGTCGGCCACATAAAGATTTCCCGCATTATCAAACGCTAAACCAAATGGATGATCAAACCTTGCATCGGTACCTAAGCCATCTCTATATCCAGCTGAATCGCTGCCGGCGACAATAGTTGAATCGGTAAAAGGATTGGGCGATATCAGCTCCTTACCGCAGCCAGTAAAAGTGGACAGGAAATACCCTAACGATGCCAACGCGAATAATGCTGTGATATATTTCCTCATTCTTCAAAGGTAAAAGGATAAAGGCGAAAGGGCAAAGGTAGTTTTGTTAGGTGAAAATCACCTTTCGCCTTTGCCCTTTTACATTTGTTCTCAAAATAATATCTTTAGCCTTGATGATCAAACTTGAGCTGAAGGGAATAAACAGAGTTGTGCCGAGACTAATTACCTTTCACCTTTTACCTTTCGCCTTTATACTCCTTCTTCTTAATTCATGCCATACCGATAACGCCACACCGGGCAAATCAGTGTTCAACATCAACCTGGATGAGGGCCTTACCTCGCTCGACCCGGCCTTTTGCCGTAACCAGAACACCATCTGGATGGATAACCAGCTTTATAACGGGCTGGTGCAGATAGACGACAGCATGCACGTTCAGCCTTCCATTGCCAAAAGCTGGGAAGTGTCGGCCGACGGGCTGCAATATACTTTTCACCTGCGAAACGATGTCTATTTTCATGATGATCCCCTATTTAAAGATGGCAAGGGCCGCAAAGCTGTCGCAGCTGATTTTGTGTACAGCTTCAGCCGGCTCATCAACCCGAAAATTGCAGCCTCGGGTTCGTGGATATTCAGCGACAAGGTGAAAGACAATAAAGCCTTTATCGCCCTTAATGATACTACGTTCCGCATTGTACTGAAGGCCCCCTTCCCGCCCCTGCTTACGCTGCTTACCTCGCAGATAGCCTCGGTGATACCGCGCGAGGTGGCCGAGCATTACGGCAAGGATTTTCGCAATCACCCTATCGGCACCGGGCCGTTCAAATTCAAATACTGGAAAGAGGGCGAAGTGCTGGTGTTCCTGAAGAATGACAGGTACTGGGAAAAAGATAAGGACGGCAGCCCCCTGCCCCATTTAGATGCGGTGCGGGCAACCTTCATCGGCGACAAGCAAACCGCTTTTATGGAGTTTGTGACCGGGAAGATCGATTTTCTGAACGACATTGATGGCAGCTACCGCGATGATATCCTGACCAAATCGGGCCAGGTAACGCAGAAATATAAGGGCAAGTTCATCCTTAATTCGGCGCCCTACCTTAATACCATGTACCTGGGTATGCTGGTTGACACTAATTTACCCATCGTCAGGCATTCGCCGCTGAAACTGCTAAAGATCCGCCAGGCTATCAATTATGCCATCGACAAGCAAAAGATGATCAAATACCTGCGCAACAGTATGGCCACGCCGGGCAACGGCGGATTTGTGCCCGCAGGCATGCCGGGTTTTGACGCCGAAAAAGTTAAAGGCTACACCTACAACCCCGAAAAAGCACGGCAGCTTTTAGCCGAATGCGGTTACCCCAACGGCAAGGAATGCCCTGAAATAACGCTGACTACCACCATCGGCTACCGCGACCTGATAGAATACGTGCAGGGCCAGCTTGACCAGGTTGGTATACGGACCAGGGTGGAGATAGTGCAAAGCGCCAGCCTGCGCGAGCTGGTATCGAAGAACGGCGTAAACTTTTTCTATGGGTCGTGGATAGCGGATTATCCGGATGGGGAGAATTACTTGTTACTATTCTACTCCAAAAACAAGATACCCTGGGGGCCGAATTATACCGGCTTTAACAATAAACAATTCGACTGCCTTTTTGAACAGGCCTACCACGAAGCCGACGACCAGAAGCGCTACGCCCTGTACCGCGAGATGGATAACATCATTATGCAAAACGCCCCAGTAGTGGTGCTTTACTATGATAAGCTGGTGAACATGTACCAGAACAACATGACCGGCATCAGCAAAAATGCGTTGAATTTATTGGTGCTGAAGAGGATTGTGAAGCGGTAGGGAGTCAGGAAGTCCGCATAAGTCGGAAAGTCCGGAAGAATAAATAGGTCATGCCGAACTTGTTTCGGCACCCCACTTACTAAGTAAGTCTCCTGAAAGGTTTCCTGTCCCGTGGGTTCCTGAAACAAGTTCAGGATGACATCATTCGACTTAATCCTCATACTTAACCACCTCGGCCACCATGCGGTTGGGTTTACCGGTGATGGTCGAGTCAACCCCAAGGATGATCACGGCATCGCCGCCGGCGCGTTTGGCATCCATCATCATTACATGGTCGTTTTCTTTATCCAGGTATTTTCGATTCGTCAGTTTACCTATCACTTTGTAATGCCGCTTTACTTCGGCAGCGGAATGATAAACGTCCGCCGTTTTAGTTTTGGGATATTTTGCGCCGACGTATTTGCCTGGCTGTACGCAGGCGGTGAGCAGCAAGCAAAATGCGGTTACCAGCAGATAAAGGTTTTTCATAATGCAATTTAACTATGTCCCGGAAAATCGTCGATACTTTTAGAAACATAAATATTGCCGGCGTTGCGCTTGCTGTCTTCGATACCCCAAACAGCCATGGCGGCTAATACTGGCCCCAGCTCCTGGCCACCGGGTGTAAGGCGGTAGGTAACATAAGGCGGCACCACGGGCTTCGATTCGCGCACTACAATATTGTCGTTCTCTAATTGTTTCAGGTGCTGTATCAGCATTTTTTCGGTTATGGTGGGTATGGCCCGGCGCAATTCGCTGTAGCGCTTGCTGCCCGACAGCAAATGATACAGGATAATGGGTTTCCAGAACCCGCCTATCTTATTCATCACGTAAGTTACGGGACATTCGTTAAGGGCGAATTTTTTGTTTTCCTGTATGGTCGAACTTTCTTTTACCTGTGTCATTGATACATACTTTAGGGTAAGTACTTGTATAAAAGTAAGTACAAATATACCTTTGTTCTCAACAAAAACAAAAAAATAATCATCATGAAAATTACACTAACAGGCTCGTTGGGAAACATCAGCAAACCCTTAGCCAAACAATTGATAGCCGCCGGTCATGAAGTGACCATCGTAAGCAGCAGCGCAGATAAAGTAAAGGACATTGAAGCATTAGGTGCCAAAGCCGCCATAGGTTCCATTGCCGACGCCGCATTTTTAACCCGCGCCTTTGCCGGGGCCGACGTGGTGTACACCATGGTTCCGCCAAACTTTGGCGTTACCGACTACCGCAAATACGTAAGCGACAGCGCCCGCAATTATGCTGAAGCCATCCGCAACAACAACATTACCCGCGTGGTGAACCTGAGCAGCATCGGCGCGGATATTGACGGCGGCACGGGCCAGATATCGGGCGTACACGACGGCGAAAAGGTGCTGAACGCCCTGGAAGGTGTGGCCATTAAACACCTGCGCGCCGGGTTCTTTTACGTCAACTTTTACGCCAATATCGATATGATAAAACACCTGGGCTTTATTGGCGCCAACTACGGTGCGGATACGCGCATGATCATGGTACACCCTGAGGATATTGCAGCCGCCGTGGCAGAAGAACTGCAAACACCGTTTACCGGTAAAAGCGTGCGCTACATTACCAGCGACGAACGCAGCGCCGGCGAAGTGGCATCCGTATTAGGCGCCGCCATTGGCAAACCCGACCTGAAATGGGTTAAATTTACCGACGAGCAGGCACTCGACGGTATGCTGCAGGCCGGCTTACCCGAACCTATCTCACGCAATTTTATCGAAATGAACAACGCCGTAGGCAGCGGCATTCTGTGGAAGGATTACGACGCCCAGGGCAGCAAACCTACCGGTAAAATTAAGCTCGAGGACTTTGCGAAGGAGTTTGCGGAGAGGCTCTGAGAATAGTTGACTGGTGGTCAGTGACTCGTGATTAGTTAAAATCTTATTTAAAGAGGCAAAGGGCTGTGCGATTCCCGCCCTGGGGCGGGTGCAGGGCGGGGTTTCGCCGCTTTGCTAACGCCTTCCTGCCCTTCCCGGGGGAAGGAACCGCACGGCCCGACGCTTTTTAGCTTTTACTTACTTCCAAGAACATAAAACACCGAAAAAGACAGGCCGTTGCTCACCAGGTTCAGATCGGTATTATCGCCGCTTGACTTGCCTTGTGCACGGCACAACGCAGCATCAGTCCTTTAACGTGTTTTCGATGAAGGATACGAGGTCCTGGTTGGATTTGTCGAAACCCATGAACAGGCATTTTTTTGCTGCCCGGTAGCCCAGGATATTCGGCCGGCTGATCTCGTTGCTTATTTCTTCGGATTGTTTCCTGCCCGGCTGATGCCGGTTATCGGTAACGGTTACGCGGTAATTAACCGTCCCGGTCCATTCGGACCGGGCAAGGCTGGCCTGGTACGCGGATATGCCTATTTTAATGGTTATCTTGCCCGGCTTGGGGGCGCTCAGCGTATCGGGCAGCAGCGTCATTTTGCACGAGGGGAACTCCGATTGCAGGAAGTTTTGCAGAGCCTGCCTTACTTCAGTCCCCTGGCATTCTATTTTGGCCCCGGCCGGTATGGTGCGGCTGTCGAATATCACCACGTCTACAGGCTGCTGAGCGAGAAAACCGGCATTCGGGATGGCATTCACTTTTTCAGGGCAGCCGATATAAACCTTTTGGGCATACGCATGGTAAGTCGCCAAAGCGGCAAAGGCGACAAGCAGGATAAAACCTTTCATGCCGCCAAGTTAGCCAATGGCTGCCATTACGGCAACAAAAACCGTAAAGACAGGGATACATCATCCGCAACCCTGCCCGCAATTCTTGCGTTAGGTTGGGTTAACATGGTTAACACTTCCAATAGCGTACAATACATAAATATTTGATTATCAACATTTTATATAAAACAAGGCAAAAAGAGTGTTAACCATGATCGGAGCGTATATGGCCCGGTGGTGTTGCTTGCGGTTATTTTAATTGAGGACCTGGATACCGGGATTGCAAATCCCTAAACTATTTGGGGCCGGATTGCAAATCCGGACCAACGTGTATCTATTCGTCTTTCAAGTCGTGAATAGTCTTTTCCCCGGTCAAAAGTTTATAGAATGCAGATTCGCCGCCACTTCCTGGCTTAAAATTTCCGGATGTAAAATCTGCGTCAGAAACATTCAAGTTTTCGAATATAGAGGCAAACTCTTCAATTGAAGCAATTCTCCCAATCTCTGTTTGTACGATTCTTATGTAGGCAAGTTTTAGGTATCGCATAAATGCTTTAAAAGCGTTTGAGCGCGGAAGTATATTTCCTTCTTGCTGAATATTCGTCCAAGCGACTGGCCACTTATTCTGAATACTGGTAAAATAGTTAAAAAGGATTAAAGCTATATCATTGTCCCGTTCAGATATAAATAGATTCCTGAAAGGATTTTTAAAAAGTTCGGCGTTGCTGGCAAATTCCGGCTTTTTGCCTTTTAAATATGTCGTCCTGTCTGAAAAGGGGTCTGGCGAAATCAATTTAATTAAAGATTCCACAAACGCAGCTTGCGTTAGCGGCTCCGATGCTTCTCTACCTTTTGTTTTGACTCCAAGTCTTTTAATTCTGTGATAAAGTGGACTTCTCTTATCAGCAGAATCTAGAGCAACTGCTATTTGATGACAAGTCTTGAAAGGGCTTCTCACTTTAGCTAAACCTTCGAGATCATAAACCAAACTTCTGCTAACTTTCGTCTGTGCTAAATTAACGGTGGCAAATATATTGGCCTGTTCATCAATATCCAATCCAATAAAAATGACGACATTTAACTGAAAATCCAAAAAAACATTATCTAGTGTTCTATCGTACGAACCAGCATCATTAATAAATGCGGCAATTCTATGTTGTCCGTCGAGTATTTTAGCTATTTTATCCACACTGATCGACTCACCTTCAAATTCAGAAGTAAAAGGCTTCAAGGTAAGAGCTCCGTCGTTTCCAAATTCAGCACAATTTTGATCTATGGCTAATACCACCCCTGTTGGAAATGCAGCATCAGGAGCATCAAGATATCTTCTGATTTCTGCAACTCTACCTTTATCCAAAGGCCGTTGGATGCCTAAATATCTTTCAATATCCCTGTCCTCGATTCTGCGCACATCGGCATATGATATTTTGATCAGATCCTTCGCGCTGATGTTCCCGATAAAAAAATCACCAAGAGGTTGGGAAACTTTAATTACTGGAAGCGTTATTTGATTTGTTGTCATTGCTGCGGCCTATTTAAACTATTAACAAACCCGGCGTTAAAATCATCTTGCTGCTGAGCTCTCATTATAGAAAACGATGTAAAATTTCTGCCATGATAAACAGCATATACCCGAAAAATAAGCGCTATCAAAAAGAAGATCACGGTAAGCTTAAAATAAAGATTAATTCCATGAGGTTGAAGATCAATTTGACTTACCCATCTATTTTTTGCGATTAAATATAAAACGACCGATGCAATATATACCAATAATGTTATGATCGAAAAACTATGTAACCATGGGAGTCGGTAACCAGATCCCTGCAACCTGGTAAGCAGATATAACGATGGTGCTAAGAAGCTTAGGCAATACGATAATATTTCTCCAGGAACTATTTTATTTGCAATTGGTTGTGTTAAACTATTAGCTGGAATGCCAGCAATGATAATATTGATAATTAAGGGCAGTAGCGCAAATAGAGTAAGCCATCCAACCTCTGCAAGACTGCCTCCTAAAATCCTATAATTAATTGACGTGAAAAAACGCTTTACCAGAATCCAAATTCTTTCCATGTGGTTAACATTTAATTGCAAGCTCACTGTAAGTACCTCTGGATAAGGGGTTGCCCGCTATAACACTCGCTCTATCGAGCGTGGTCGTATTGCCTATGCCATTATAAAGAGTCTTTATGGATTGGTGATTAGCATTGAGAAGCAATATTTCCGCGCCTCTTTTTTGGGCTCTAAGGATTGCATTTTTTAATCTTTCTTGATCGCCCCATGTGAAAATTGTTTCGTTATATTTTACGAATCCGTTTAAATTATGTTTAACTGTATATGGTGGATCAACAAAAACAAAATCACCTTCGTTGGCTTTGTCGATACTACGTTCAAAATCGCAGACTTCAATCTCGACATTTTGCAAAATATGAGATACTTCTGCGAAATTATCTTCCGAGAGAAGAACTTTAGTCTTTGTGCCTATCGGGACATTAAACTCGCCTTTTTTATTTACTCTATATAATCCATTCCAGCACGTTCTATTTAGATAAATAAATCTTGCCGCTTTATTAATTTGGCTCTTCGGTCGGCTCGCCCTTATTTTATAATAAAATTCTTTAGAATGGCGCTTATCATACTTAATTAATATTTCTAGCAAATCTTCCCAACAGTCCCTTATAATTGTGTATGAGTTTATTAAGTCAGAATTTAAATCGCTTAAAATTCCGTTTCGGGGTTGAACGTGAAAAAAAACTGCGCCACTTCCTAAAAATGGTTCTATATATCTATTAAATCCATTATTTTGAGGAAGCAACCCTGTGTCTCTATTTACAAGCCATCGTTTGCCACCTGCCCATTTTAAGAAAGGTTCCATTTTCAAAAGTAATCAATTGTGCGTTAACGCCCTCCGTTCAGATGCGACAAACGTTTCCGAATTTGTGTTAGGTTTTTTTAAAAGTGAAATCTATTACAAATCGTATACTTTATCAACCCGTGAAAACACCCTATTTTTCAATAAGTTACAACAGCCAATATGCGTTTCTGAGTAACAGAGGGCATATTGGTTAATTTGTAGTTAATTCGCCCATTTTTCACTACCTACCTGAATGAAGCAAACATTACAAAACATAAACCCTATTTAGGTGTGATTTGTTAATTGGTGATTGGTTAACTTGTGATTTGTTAATTAGTGATTAGTGGTTGGCGATTGGCTGATTTGGCATACACTAACCCCAAAAATCAAATCACAAAAAACTCACAAACCACAATACACCAAGTGTTTAAACCGTGCACATTTTGGGCCGATATTGGTTTGAAATTGGCTTATCAGGCCTGCTATGGCATTTATACAATTTTAGCGGATATTTCCTATCAAAAGTGGTCCATATTTAACTAACTGGCAATGAGGGAGTAATTTTACCGGTGTTCACGGAATGTATAAAAATGGGCCACTTTTAGTGCTTAGTGTAACGAAATTAAGCCTGTTTATCAGCTTATTAAAGCCAACCTATGTTTGGCAAGCGGCGTTTGCGTGAACGTGTTTGAGTATTACACGTACACTATGTTGAGGAATTGGGTGAAAGGTGAAAGGTGAAAGGAGAAAGGTGAAAGGTGAAAGGAGAAAGGTAATTAAAAGGCGAAGGGTAGAAGTTTAAACCTTTCCACCCTTCGCCTTTAACCTCCTTCACTATGCCATTTGGCGTCGTATTATATTCAACGCCCCGCCCGCCTTAAACCATTCTATCTGCTGTGCATTGTAAGTATGGTTTACCGGGAAGGCGTCGGTTGTGCCGTCCTTGTGGTGCAGCACTACGGTTAGCTGTTTGCCCGGGGCAAATTCGGTAAGGCCCTTGATGGAGATGGTATCATCCTCCTGCACCTTTTCATAATCAGCCGGATCGGCAAAGGTGATGCCCAGCATACCCTGCTTTTTCAGGTTGGTCTCGTGTATACGGGCGAACGATTTTACCAGTATGGCGCGCACACCCAGGTGGCGGGGTTCCATAGCGGCATGCTCGCGGCTCGAGCCTTCACCGTAGTTTTCGTCGCCTACTACCACGGTGCCTATGCCATGCGCTTTGTAATCGCGCTGGGTGGCAGGTACCGGGCCGTATTCGCCGGTAAGTTCGTTCTTAACGCTGTCGGCATTGCCATTAAAGTAATTGATGGCGCCAATAAGCATGTTGTTGGAGATATTATCCAAATGCCCGCGGAACTTCAACCACGGACCAGCCATGGAAATATGGTCGGTAGTACATTTGCCCTTAGCTTTAATAAGCAGGCGCAAACCCGACAGATCAGTGCCTTCCCACGGCGCAAACGGATCAAGCAATTGCAAGCGCGATGATTTCGGGTCAACCTTTACCTCAACGCTGCTGCCGTCTTCGGCAGGCGCCTGGTAACCGGCATCCTCTACCGCATAACCCTTTATTGGCATTTCGATACCTACCGGCTCGTCCAGCTTCACCTGCTGGCCGTCGGCGTTGGTAAGGGTATCGGTAAGCGGGTTAAAGGTCAGATCGCCGGCAATGGCAAACGCCGTCACTATCTCGGGCGAAGCCACAAAAGCGTGGGTATTGGGGTTACCGTCCTGGCGTTTGGCAAAGTTACGGTTGAACGAAGTGATGATCGAGTTTTTGCGTGTCGGGTCGTCGGTATGGCGCGCCCATTGGCCTATACAAGGGCCGCAGGCGTTAGCCAGCACCACGCCGCCTATCTGCTCAAAAGTATCCAGGTAGCCGTCGCGTTCAACGGTGTAGCGCACCTGTTCCGAGCCAGGGGTTATAGTGTATTCGGCCTTAGCCTTCAAATGTTTATCGATAGCCTGCTGCGCGATAGATGCCGCGCGGGTAATATCTTCGTATGATGAGTTGGTGCACGATCCTATCAAACCTACTTCCAAAGTAGCCGGCCAGCCGTTTTCCTTAACCGCCGTCGCGAATTTGGAGATGGGCCATGCCAGGTCAGGCGTAAACGGACCGTTCACATGCGGCTCCAGTTCATCCAGGTTGATCTCTATCACCTGGTCGAAGTAGGCAGAAGGATTAGCGTATACTTCGGCGTCGCCTGTCAGGTGTTCTTTAATGGTATCGGCTAAAGCGGCAATGTCGGCGCGCTTGGTACCTTTCAGGTACTCGGCTGCTTTTTCATCGTATCCGAATATGGAAGTAGTAGCACCTATCTCGGCACCCATGTTACAAATGGTTCCTTTACCTGTTGCGGAAAGCGAACGTGCGCCTTCACCAAAATATTCAACAATGGCCCCTGTTCCGCCTTTCACCGTCAGGATACCGGCCACACGCAGGATAACGTCTTTGGCCGACGTCCAGCCTGATAGTTTACCGGTCAGGTGCACGCCTATCAGCTTAGGGAATTTAAGCTCCCACGGCAGCCCTGCCATCACATCGCAGGCATCTGCGCCACCAACACCAATGGCTATCATACCCAAACCGCCCGCATTAGGTGTATGCGAGTCGGTACCGATCATCATACCACCCGGGAAAGCATAATTCTCCAGCACTACCTGGTGAATGATACCCGCACCCGGTTTCCAGAAACCGATACCGTATTTATCCGATACCGATGCCAGGAAATCGTAAACTTCCTTGTTCACATCTTTGGCGGTCTGCAAATCGGTATCAGCGCCAACTTTGGCCTGTATCAGGTGGTCGCAATGCACGGTACTCGGCACAGCAACCTGCGGTCGACCCGCCTGCATAAACTGCAATAAAGCCATCTGCGCGGTAGCATCCTGCATGGCCACACGGTCGGGTGCAAAATCAACGTAGTCGGTACCACGGCCATAAGCTTTATGGGCGTCGCCTTCAGAAAGGTGGGCGTATAAAATTTTCTCGGTTAAGGTAAGGGGTTTGCCGGTCGCGGTACGGGCAGCAGCCACGCGGGTGCTGTAGCGATCGTAAACCTTTTTGATCATATCTAAATCAAAAGCCATTGTATTTGATCTTTAGGTGAAGTAAAAAAACAGGGCCAGGCCACACAAAAGCCTAACGCGGCGAATTTAGGAAAATTACAGGTAAAATGCCGTCAGTGATTTGTACAAATATAATTTGGAGGGGTTCTAAATTAGTTTGCAGTGGGCAGTTTGCAGTTGAAATGGATCATTTGGATTACCTATGCTAACTGCAAACTAAAAACTGCCAACTGAAATAAGGGCGTTGCCTGCGGCCGCGCTTTCCGTTCATACTGCACAGGCATTAGCCGCAGGGCCGGTATACACTTCAATCGCTAACGCGGGCACAATTGATAGTATTGAGTTTGCAAATGCAGTTATTCTGCAAACTCATCACTGCCAACTACACTAACGAGCCAAACTCCCACCCTCTCCTGCTCCACTCTTCCATCGACTTTGGCAAAACATATTGCAGCCGGTCAAAGGCTTTCAGGCTATCGTGAAATACGATGATGGAACCGGGTTGGGTGTATTTCAGCACATTCCTGAGGCAGTCTTCAGGACTTAAATTGATATCAAAATCGCCGCTCAGCACATCCCACATTACTATCTTCAGGCCGGGTTTTGCCTCCCGTAGTAATTTGATCTGCGATCTTTTGATGCGTCCGTACGGCGGGCGGAACAAGTTGGAACCGGCAAGTTCATCAGCTTTTAAAAAATTATCCAGGTAGGTTCTATCGTCTGTCTTCCACCCTTTTAAATGATTAAAAGTGTGATTTCCGATAGCGTGGCCCGCATTTTTTACCTGTTCAAAAATATCGGGGTGCTTCTTTACGTTATCGCCGATACAGAAAAAAGTAGCCTTTGCCTGGTACTGTTTCAAAATATTTAAAACAAACGGTGTAACAATGGGTATAGGCCCGTCGTCAAAAGTGACGTAAATACAGGTGCTGCTGCGGCTGTTATTCCACAAAAGACTGGGATACAATCGTTTTAAAAGCCACGGCGTTTTTACCAGGTACATTTTTAGCAGATAGTTAATGGTTAGTAATTCACAGCCAACCGCCCTAAAATTAGGAAAATCCGGCCATGAACTATCAACTATGAACCATCAACAGATACATTTATGATTCAAAGTATATTAAAAATTCAAAGGCTGGGCGTAATTATCGGGTTAACGGCAATGGTATTTGCGTCAAAGGCCCGCGCGCAGGAAGTTATCTCGCTTCAAAAGGCTGTGGATATGACACTTGATCGTAACCTTACCATCAAGCAGGCAAAGTTTACCGAGGCGCTGGCTAATGAAGACCTGAAACAGAGCAAATACAACCAGTTACCCAGTGCAAGCGCAAGCCCGACCGCAGGCTGGGGCTTTGGCCGCAGCCCGGTATCGGGTAATTATGCTTACGTTAATCAAACTGTTTTTAACGTTAACGGCTCGGCTACGGTGCAATTTACGCTTTTCCAGGGCGGTCAATTGCGTAACCAGATACTCCAGAACAAACTTCAACTGGATGTAGATAAAACAAGCACAGCCAAAATAAAGAACGACCTTATATTAAACGTGGTAACGGATTACCTGCAGATACTGACCAACCAGGACCTGGTAACTGCCGCGCAGCAGCAAATAGATATTGCCAAGATAACATTGAACAGGACGCAGCAGAGTTTTGACGCAGGCAACCTGTCGCTTGCCGATCTGTCGCAGGCGAAAGCAGGCTTATCCACAGCCGAATATAATCTGACAACCGCACAAAACCAGTTCGATCTTTCTATCCTGGTTTTAAAACAATACATGGAGATGGACCCGAACACTGATATAAAGGTGGAAAGGCCGGACATCAGCAAATTGAATGACATAAAAACGGCTTACGACGCCAACGAGGTATTAAAAACAGCCCTTTCAGTAAACCCCGATGTGAAACTTGCCGAACTGCAGCAGCAGACTTCAGCCCAGGCAATAAAAGTGGCTAGAGGGAACTACTATCCTACCCTGTCTCTTATCGGCAATTTAAATTCGTACTATTCAAGCGCCCAGCAATCGTTCCGCCTGTTGGGCGGTACTACCCCCGAAACGCAAACCATTGGCGTTGTTGACGGAACGGGGCAATTGGTCAAAACCCAGTTCCCGGTTTCCAGTCCTATTTACGGATACTACTCCTTTGGCAACCAGTTCAAAGATAATTTCAACCAGTTTGTAGGTGTCAGCTTGCAAATACCCATATTTAATCATTTTAGCGCGCGCACTTCGGTCAACAAGGCTAAATTGAGCTACGAGAATGCACAGGTTACCACGCAACTGGCTAAAAACACCCTGAGCAAAACCATTACCCAGGCCGTGCTCGACCTGAATGCTGCAGTAAGGCGTTATGCATCGGCGCAGCAAACTTACGAGGCCGATAAAGATGCCTTTAATGTAATGCAGGAAAGATACAATGTAGGGCTGGTGAATTCTCTCGATTACAATACTTCGCTTACCAATTACAACAAGGCCCAAAACGATATGATAGAGGCTAAGTACGAAGTGATCTTCAGGAGTAAGGTGATCGACTATTACCTGGGTAATCAAATAACATTATAAAATTTAGAATCAGAATTTAACAACAATAAAATGGGAAAGACTACTAAATATATTTTGATCTCGCTTGGTGTGCTTGTGGTGTTGCTGATAGTGGGCAAAGCGACAGGTATTATCGGCAAGCCTAAAAAAACGCAGGTCGCTACTGAAAAAGCTGCCGTACGCACGATAAACGAGAGCGTATCCGCCAGCGGAAAGATCAAGGCACACGTCGAAGTAAAGATCAGCCCTGAAGTATCGGGTGAGGTAGTTGAACTGCCCGTAAAGGAAGGCGATGTAGTGAAAAAAGGGCAACTGCTTTGCCGCATCAGGCCGGATATATTGAAATCTGACTATGAGCGTACTGAAGCTGCTTACAACTCGCAGAGAGCCAGTGTAGCAAATGCAGAGCAGATGCTGAAACAAAGCGAAGCAAGTTTCGCCAATATCGAATCGATATACAAACGCGATAAAGTACTTTACGACAAAAAGGTGCTGACCACGGCCGAGTTTGAGGCCGCAAAATCGAATTACCTGGGTGCCAAAGCATCGCTCGAAGCAGCAAAACAAAATGTGGTTGGTGCAAATTTTGGCCTTGCCCAAACCGCGGCATCCGTAAAGGAATCGCAGGCTAACCTGAATAAGACCACTATTTATTCGCCGGTTGACGGGGTAATATCAAAATTATCCATCGAGAGAGGCGAACGTGTATTGGGTACCCAGCAATTTGCCGGTACCGAGATCATGACCATATCCGACCTGGGCCAGCTCGATGTGAATGTTGATGTAAACGAGAACGACATCAATCGTATCAAACTTGGCGACTCGTCAAAGATAGAAGTAGATGCATTTTTAGGAAAAAGCTTTTCAGGGAATGTGATCGAGATCGGCAGCGCGGCCAACGTAGTGGGCAATACCGCCGACCAGGTAACCAACTTTACCGTGAAGGTGAGGATCGATCCAAAATCGTATGCTTCATTACTAAGAAAGAACGCCGCCAACGAATCGCCGTTCCGCCCGGGCCTGACTGCGACAGTCGATATCAATACCAACCATGCCTCATCGCTAGCAGTGCCTATTCAATCGGTAACCACCCGCGAAGAGAAAAAGGCCAATGCAGGCGCGCCGCCAAAAACAGATAATTCATCGACAGATGACAGCAAGCCAAAAGCCACCCCGCTGTCAAAAGAATACGTATTTGTTTACAGCGCGGGCAAAGTAAAGCAGGTACAGGTAACTACCGGCATACAGGATGACAGCTACATACAAGTATTATCCGGGTTGAAAGAGGGTGAAGAAGTAGTATCGGCGCCATATACCGCTATCTCGAAGACCCTGAACGACAAAATGGAAGTGGAGAAGGTCGATAAGAGCAAGCTGTTTAATACCGAAAATAAATAGAAATTAAGTTAAAGTCGGAGTATAGTGGATAAAGGCCTGTGCATTGCATGGGCCTTTTCCTTTTTAGGAGCCTTGTTATTTTCAAGCTTAACCAATAAATCTTTTTTTAACAACGGGGGCTCACTATCTCCAATTTTTACTATATTGACATCCCGCGGCTCACATGCGCGATAGCCCTATGAAAACAGAAAACCAATCCGCTTTTTTAGATCGCATTCTCGACAAACTACGCCCATCCGACCTGCAAAGCCTGGAACACAGGCTGGCCATCAAAAGCCGCGTAGAAAACATATTGGCCGAAACAGGCCTAACAGCTTCAGAACTGGGCCTTCGTATCCGTAAAGAAATGTATGCCCTGCGCACATGGCTGTCGGGCACACGCGACTTGAGGGTTGAAAGCCTTAGCGAATTTTGCCAGTCGTTGCATATTTCGCTGGGAGACCTGGTGCTGGAATAGCTGCCAAACCCGCTATTTTAAAATCATTTCCCATGTACAAAAAACGTCATTTCGAAGATGACCGTGGTACCGCTATTTCCAAAAATTAAATCATTTGCACATTGGCATACCTGCACATCCGCACATCTATTTGCACATCTGCACATCCATCCGCATATTTGCACATCTCAATAGTAATATGATAGGTGAAAAGAACAGGATACTGGTAGCAGGCGGCGGCAGCTGGGCAACGGCAAACATCAAAATGCTTACGGATAACCCAGTCGAAAAAGAGATCTCGTGGTGGATGCGCAGCGAGCAGGCGGCAGAACATATCAGGCAATTCGGCCATAATCCAAATTACCTGAGTTCGGTTGAGATCAAAGTCCCTGCAAAAAACATTTCGACCAACCTGAAAGGTCTTATCGCCAAAGCCGATATTGTATTACTGAACGTGCCTGCGGCATTTTTGAAAGAAGCCCTGGCCGATATAACACCCGAAGATTTTAAGGGGAAAAAAGTAGTGTCAGCCATCAAAGGTATCGTACCCGACGAGAACATGATCATCGGCGAATTTATCAATCAGCGGTATGGCGTTTCCTTTGATGATTTTATGGTGATAAGCGGGCCTTGCCACGCCGAAGAGGTGGCGCTCGAGAAGCTCTCCTACCTCACCATAGCTTCCGGCGACACCGAACTGGCCGCTGAATTTGCAGGCATGCTGGCCACGCGTTATATCAATACCATTGTATCAGACGATATATGGGGCACCGAATATGCTGCGGTATTAAAAAACGTTTACGCTATGGCCAGCGGTATTTGCCACGGTGTGGGCTATGGGGATAATTTTCAATCGGTATTAATATCAAATGCTATCCGCGAACTGGAACGTTTTGTTGCCGCGGTGCACCCTATCGACCGCGATATCAAAGAATCAGCTTACCTGGGCGACCTGCTGGTTACCGCTTATTCCAACTTCAGCCGTAACCGCACTTTTGGCAATATGATAGGGAAAGGCTATACCGTAAAAGCGGCGCAGTTGGAAATGAACATGATTGCCGAGGGCTATTACGCAGTAAATTGCCTGCACGAGGTGAACAAACACTATAAAGTACACATGCCGATATGCACAGCCGTATATGCCATATTATACGAGAAAAGAAGTCCCGTTTTAGAAATGAAACATTTGGCAGGGCAATTGAGTTAATAGCAATACATTAATTCAATTATAGCTATGAAAACATTAGTAAGCGCAGCATTAATTGCTGCCGCGGTATCATTTTCGCTGCACAGTTCAGCCGAAACAGTTAAAAGAGACACTACTTTAGGCAAAAAGATCGGCAATACTGCCAAAAAGGTAGGGCATAAAACGTCCAATATAGCCGCCAACACTGCCTCCCATGTCGTCGATAAAAAATATGAAGGCAAATGCGGCCCCAATGGCGAAACGGTTTATATTAACGAACATTCGCACTATTACTACATCAACAAAAAAGGCCACAGGGTTTATCTTAAAAAATCCGAACTGATGGATAAAAAGATGTAACCTGCCGGAAGGAGGAAACGATCATGGGTAAATACTTTTTAATACTGATACATGTTGCGTGTGCCCTAGCCCTCGTTTTGGAATCGTGCTCAAAACCGATCGGTAAAAAGCTAAAAGGTGAATGGAAAGCGAAAAACGAGAGTACTACGCTGAATATAACCGACAAACAATTCGCGATGGACAGCGACATTACGATGGCTGAGGATTATTTTGTTAAAGGCGATACTATATTTACCTCATTTGAGGGCAACCAGCCTTACAGTAAATTTATCGTACAACAACTTGACGAGCATAACTTGACATTGCTATCGCCCGACTCGATCGTGATGGAATTTACCCGTTGAAAAAAGCCCCGTTACCTACTGGTAAACGGGGCTTAACTAAACTAAACCTAAAACTATCTTTATGATTGGTAACTTGTTATTTGCGATTAGGCACTGTCCCTGATCACAAGTTAACTAATCACTAATTAACCAACTCAAAACCTCCTGCGGCGTTCGCCACGGTCTTCTCGGCGCTTGCCTGAGAAGTCGCGGAAACCACCGCCACCACCGTTAAAGCTGCCCGAACGTTCCCTGTTTCCACCTTCACGATTACCACCTTCTCTGCGGAAACCACCTTCGCGTTTTTCGCCGCCTTCGCGCCTTTTATAGTTAGACGCACCACCGCGACTTTCGTTACTGCTTTCGCCGGAAATTTCTATTCTTACATCGCGGCCCTGGAAGTCAGCGCCCCTGAAACCGTTCTGAACCTTTGCAACGTCGTCATTCGGCACTTCGAAGAAGGAATAAACACCCTTCACATCTATTTTGCCTACGGTTTTTCCGCTGATCTTGGTAGTATTGCAGATATAACCTAACAGGTCGCCGCGGCTAAAACCGTCGACAGAACCTAAATTGATAAACAAACGTGTAAAGTCCGAGCGCATACCGGTACGGTTAAAGCGGTCGCCACCACTATCGTTGCGGCGACTTTCATCGACCGGCGCGTTAAGATCAGGGGCGTTTTTATAGTAATCAAGGAAGCTGTTGAATTCAAGCGAAGCAAAGCGTTTGATGATCTCTTCTTTGCTCAGCTCCTTAAACTCATCCATAATGCGCGGAAGGTATTGTTCTATTTGCTGCTCGTTGACTTCAACATTGTGTACCTTGTGTATCAGCGCAAACAGTTGTTTTTCTACCACATCAAAACCGCCCGGAATTTCCACTTTAACAAAACGCTTGCCGAGGGTTTTTTCTATCTGGCGGATTTTGCCTAACTCTTTACCATTGATGATGGAGATAGATACACCTGTTTTACCGGCACGTGCGGTACGACCACTACGGTGAGTGTAATTCTCAATTTCATCAGGTAACGAATAGTTGATAACGTGGGTAACATCGTTAACGTCGATACCACGCGCTGCAACGTCAGTTGCAATTAACAATTGCAGGCTGCGTTCGCGGTAGCGCTTCATTACCTTGTCGCGCTGCTGCTGCGACAGGTCGCCATGCAGCGAATCGGCGTTATAACCGTCTTTGATCAAAGCCTCGGCAATTTCCTGGGTCTCTATCTTTGTACGGCAAAATACGATACCGAATATTTCAGGATTGAAATCTACAATGCGTTTAAATGCAGCGTATTTATCACGGGCACGTACTACATAGTATTCGTGCTCGATATTTTCGTTGCCTGTATTTTTGGTGCCCATGGTCAGCTCGAAAGGATTCTCCATGTATTTTTTGGCGATCCTTCTTACTTCTGATGGCATAGTGGCCGAAAACAGCCAGGTTTTTTTCTCGTCCGGAGTGGTCGACAAAATACTGTCAATATCTTCCTGGAAGCCCATATTGAGCATCTCATCAGCCTCGTCTAAAACGACGTATTTTACATTGCTGAAATTTATCGCCTTGCGGTTGATAATATCCAGCATACGGCCTGGTGTAGCAACTACTATCTGCACACCGCGGCGTATCTGGTGCAGCTGGTCAGAAATGCTTGCACCGCCATAAACTGCCACAACGTGTACGTTGCGCATATTTTTGGCATAATTTTTCAGATCGTTCGTGATCTGTAAACAAAGTTCGCGGGTTGGGCACAATATAAGCGCCTGCGGATGATTTTCTTCGAAATCAAGTAGTTCCAGTAAAGGAAGTCCAAAAGCAGCAGTCTTGCCGGTCCCGGTTTGGGCTAATCCGACAAAATCGTTGCTGCCTGTCAACAATACCGGGATCGACTGTTCCTGTATTGGCGTAGGGTTTTCGAACCCTAACTCAGTAATGGCATTAACAATATCATGACGGATTCCCAGTTGAATAAATGGGTTCATGAATTTAAATAACGAATCCGGCTCCATCGCCAAATCGGGCGCAAAGGTACGGTTAATTTATGGTAATTCAAATACTGGCGCATCAAATGGAGAAAATGACAATCAGATATTAAATCAATGGTTCTTTTCATTAACGGCAATTCGTTATTTTTGATTTATATTTAATTATGGATATCCAGGCTGAAAAATTAAATCTGATCAGATGGCTCACAAACGTGAGCGATCCATCAATAATCAAACAGTTTATTGCTTTAAGACAACAGCAACAGGCGGATTGGTGGGACGAGATTGATACAGAGGAAAAAGCAGAAATTGAAGAAGGCCTGGCGCAGGCCGACCGCGGTGATGTTCTATCACACGAAGAAGTAATGATCAAATATCAAAGATGGCGTTCCAAATAATCTGGACGAAAAAGGCTTCAGAGGGTTATGACCGGATCATAAATTATTTACAGGAAAATTGGACTGACCGGGAAATTGTAAACTTCATTGCGGAAACAGACAGATTTTTTGAAGTACTTGCACAACATCCTGAGATACTACAGAAAACTTTAAAGCACAAAAATGTTTATCGTGGCCCCATAAATAAGTTAACGATTTTAACTTATCGGGTAAAGCCAAAAGCCAAACAAATTGAGCTGATCAATATAAGGGGAGCCAGGCAAAGGCCATTACGTAACTTATGATTCTGCCTGGACAGGCGACTCCGTTTCAGATGCAGGTTCAGGTTTTTTCTCTGTATAAGCCGCTATCAGCAATCCTATCACACCCGCCGTCACACACATATCTGCCACATTAAAAATACCGGTACGAAAGTTATTGATACCCACGTTCATAAAGTCGGTTACATGGCGATCGTGCGCCAGGCGATCTATTATATTGCCAAGCCCGCCTGCAAGGATCAGCGAAAACGAAAAAAGTTTCAGCCGGTTGAACTCGTGTATCTTCCTCATCACATAAATGAACAACGCCAGCAGGCAAACCAGCGGCCCGATGCTTAGCAGCCAAAAGCTGACAGGTTTGGACAGGTTATCGCCCAGGCTAAGGGCGGCCCCGGTATTCTCGACATATTCCAGTATAATGGTTTTATGGAGATAAGTAATAGGTTCGCGAAACATCAGGTGTTGTTTGGCCAGGTGCTTGGTTACCTGGTCGCACCCGATAAAGAGCACCGACGACAGGCAAAATAACCAGACTTTCATACTATCTTTCATCTTTCCAATCCTTTCATCATGGCCTACCGCAACCGGTCTGCCGATCGCACCAGTTTCTCGTCCTTTTGTATGGCCTTCGCAGCAAGCAGCACCAGTACTATGCTTATCGAACTTAAAAGCGCGCCGATACCGAAATTATTCGTATTCATTACAAACCCGTCGGTAGCCGCTTTTACCGTTTGGGCCATCCAGAAACTGAAGCCGATAATAACGAAAATATACACATAGCACAACATCATTTGTTGCTTACGGTTTTTGTAAAGGAATACCAGCACAAGCGGTAAAATACCCACTGCCGCAGTTGCCGCTATCAGGGCAACAAAAGTTTGTATATGCGCCTGCTGCCCGTTCACATCCTGGAATATACCCGTCACTTTAATAGTTGATGGCACACCGTTGATATAAACATTATGTGCCAGCGGGAACAGGAAAAGCGCGAAGATCACCAAACTGGCGAATAACAAGTAAATGCTTTGTATACGTTGGAGCATGGGTATTTATCGTTTTATTATTGGATAGCTGTATTGCTGATGATGTTACACCTGCAGCCAACTAACACGCAAAGATAAAATTGTTCAGGCTAAAAACATGATACCCAAAACGTAATTCTTAAATCTGTTACCTTTGCCCCGTGTCTGAAAAACAACGGTATTTTATTGAACTGGCTTACAATGGCACCGGCTATCACGGCTGGCAGGTTCAGCCTAATGCAATCACAGTGCAGGAGGTGCTTGATAAGGCCCTGGCCACCGTACTGCGCCAGCCTACGGAGACCATAGGTTGCGGGCGGACAGACACCGGAGTGCATGCTACACAGTTTTTCGCGCATTTTGATGCAGAGGAATTGGACAATGGGCACCCGGCATTGGAGAAGGCCGTCCGCAGTTTAAACTCTGTTTTACCCGACGATATTGGCATTAAACGCTTGTTCCCTATTCATGCCGGGGCGCACGCGCGCTTCGACGCCACGCAGCGGTCATACGAGTATCATATTCATTTCGAAAAGGATCCGTTCAGGCTCAACCGCTCGTGGGAATTGCGCGATAAACCGGATATTGCGCTGATGAATGCCGCGGCGAAGACGATGATGGAATACACTGATTTCAGTTGTTTCAGCAAATCGAACACCCAAACATTTACCAATAACTGTAAAATAGTTCGGGCCGAATGGGTGGAAAATGAAAGCGGGATGGTGTTTCATATCTCTGCCGACCGTTTCCTGCGGAATATGGTGAGGGCCATCGTCGGTACCCTAATGGAAATTGGACGAAAAGAAATGCCGCCTGAAAATATCAGGGAAATTATAGAAAGCAAAAACCGCAGCAACGCCGGAACATCGGTACCGGCCTGCGGGTTGTATTTAACGGAAGTGAAATATCCGTATTTGTTGGGAAGTACGATTTAAGAGTTATGAATTACGATTGTCAAATCAATAATTCAGTAAATCAATAATTAAAAATGTCTGAAGTAACCGGGAAGGCGCTTGATTGGAAACTGCTTGGCAGGGTAATGCACTACGTGCGGCCGTACCGGTCTACATTCATCATTGCTGCCGTCCTAACCGTCTTCCTCGCCGGGAACGCTTTGGTGCAGCCCATCCTGATGCAGCTTACGCTGGACAAATACATCCTCGGCAACGATTACAATGGGTTATTATTGATGGTTGGATTGATGATAGCGCAGCTGGCCATACAAACTATCGTACAGTATAATCAAACTTACCTTACCAACTCGCTGGGGCAATCAGTCATCCGCGATCTGCGTATAGCTGTCTTCAATCACGTCATCAGCCTCCGGCTAAAATATTTCGACCGCACACCTATCGGCATCCTCATTACGCGCACAGTATCCGACCTGGAAACCATAGCGGATATCTTTTCGGAAGGATTGATCTCCATCGTCGGCGACCTGCTGCTGGTTATCGGCATTATTGCTGCCATGCTGGTTAAGGATTGGAAACTGGCATTGATCACCCTGATCCCCATGCCCTTCCTGATGCTATCGACGTATGTATTTAAGGAGGCCATCAAATCAGCCTTCCAGGAGGTGCGCACGCAGGTGGCGCAGCTCAATGCCTTCCTCGCCGAACATATTACGGGCATCAGCATCATCCAGTATTTTGCCCGCGAGGACCAGGAAATGCGGAAATTTAAAGATGTGAACGTAAAGTACCGCGATGCCAATATCCGTTCCAACTGGTATTACTCTATATTTTTCCCGGTGGTAGAGATACTATTTGCGGTATGCCTCGCCTTGTTGGTATGGTATGGCTGCAAAAGGATACTATCCGACGGGCAGATGGCAAGCATTTCGGCCAGCGGCCACCCGGTAACGCCGGGAGTGATACTGGCATTCATCGTTTTACTCAACTTACTATTCAGGCCGATACGGCAACTGGCTGATAAATTCAATACCCTGCAAATGGGGATGGTTGGCGCCGACCGTATTTTCCGCGTGCTGGACACTGATGAGGCAGCCGTGAATACAGGCACGTTAAGACCAACTACCCTGCGCGGTGAAATATCCTTCGAAAATGTGTGGTTTGCCTATAACGAGGAGAATTGGGTGTTGAAGAATATCAGTTTCCATGTAAAACCCGGCGAAACGCTGGCGCTGGTGGGCGCTACGGGGGCCGGCAAATCGTCAACCATCAATATCCTGAATCGCTTTTACGAGATTGGCAAAGGCGAAGTAAAGGTAGATGGCGTAAACATACAGAACTACGAAGTAGGTTTTTTACGCTCGCGTATTGCAACCGTTATTCAGGACGTTTTCCTGTTCAGCGATACCATCGCCAATAATATCAGCCTGAACAACCCTGGTATAAGCCGTGAGCAGATAGTGGCGGCGGCAAAAGACGTTGGCGCGCATGAATTTATTGAAAGGCTTCCCGGCGGATACGATTACAATGTTATGGAGCGGGGCTCCACCTTGTCGTCGGGCCAGGCGCAGCTCATCTCTTTTATCAGGGCATTGGTGTACGATCCCTCCATATTGGTTTTGGACGAAGCGACTTCTTCCGTCGATACTGAAACTGAGATATTGATCCAGAACGCTATTTACAGATTGATGGAGGGCCGCACAGCCATCGTTATCGCCCATCGCTTGTCGACCATACAAAATGCCGACAAGATCATCGTGCTTGACCACGGCGAGATCAAAGAGATCGGTACCCACCAGGAGCTTTTGAAGATAGAACACGGTTATTACCGCAAACTGTACGATCTGCAATTCAATTCGGCGGGCATTGTTAAGCCTTAGGTTTTAATTTCCCAAAAACGCAGTAAGTTATGCCTCAGGGCTGTACCTGGCCTTTGTCCATCCCCTTCTCTTTAGGCGGATTTTTTATAGGTTCTACCGGCTGTTCTTCTCTCTCGTGCTTTTCGGCGATATCCAGTTTCTGCAGCTTATGGGCAGTGTAGTCCTTGTCGTATCCTACTACACTTTTTCCGCCGTTATCATTCGGGCGGTGTGTAGGTGTATCCGAAGGCGATGGCTTATTTTTTGAATTTGCAGGCGTTGTCATGTTATCTTTTTACAATAACAACAGAACCTTGATGCCTTTTGTTTACGGGTAGATCCATCTGCAACTATTACAGTTTTAATACAAAATCAGCAGGTTAATTTACGTAAAAACGGGGATGTTAATTTTTGTTAAAATCGGCGTGAAGCCTTAGCGGTGAGAATAATAATAGCAGATAAAGTTTTACCTTTATCGAACGTTTACTATTTTCGCAGAAATCAGGGATATTGTATTGATGATGATTTGAAGTCTCGAATCGTTAATCTCAAATCCCATATCTGAAAGGCACATGGAAGAATTTGAAGCAAGCGAGTCATCAAAAAAAACAAAAAGCATTTACATATCTACCGTATTCGGTATTGCCATGGTTTTGCTGATGGTTGGCCTGCTGGGTTTAATACTCGTCCATGCTAACAAACTCTCGCGTTACGTAAAGGAAAATATCGTTCTCAATGTTTATGTAGACGAGGGTGCGCACGAAAGCGACGTGCTTCAGCTCCAAAAACAACTGGAAGCTAACCCGATGGTTAAAACCACACAGTATGTAAGCAAGGAATTGGCGGCGCGTAACCTGGAAAAGGACCTGGGCGAAGATTTTGTGAAGTTCCTGGGCTATAACCCCTTGTCGCAGTCGCTGGATGTATATCTAAAGGCAGACTATGCCAACAATACCGATATTGAAAAATTCAAGACCGGCCTGCTTAAAAACCCGATGGTAAAGGAGGTAAAATACCAGCAATCCCTGGTCGACCAGATGAACCAGAACCTTACTTCCATCAGTTTGTTCATCCTGGGCTTTGCAGTAATATTTGTGATATTGTCGGTAGCGCTTATCAACAATACCATCAGGCTGGCTATTTATTCGCAGCGTTTTCTTATCAAGTCGATGCAGTTGGTAGGGGCCACAAAAGGGTTTATACGCAAGCCGTTTATACTTTATGGCATTTGGCACGGCATTTTGGGCGCTTTAATAGCGATCATGATTTTGATGATAACCCTATATGTCGGGCAAAAAGAGATCCCCGACCTGGTGGTGTTGCAGGATTACACCGAGTTCGGTATCGTATTTGTGCTCGTAATAGGTTTGGGTATTTTTATTTCAGCCTTCAGCACCTACCTGGCTGTCAATAAATATTTACGGTTAAAAATTTACAATTTGTACCGTTAATCGGTAATTCAGTCCGTCAATAATTCAATAATTAAAAAAAATGGCACAAACAAAACCAACAACGCCCATAAAAACAACCGCGCCGGCAAGGCCGCAGAACAGGGAAACCAATACCACTCCAATGGCCTTTGTGTTCGACAAAAGCAACTATCGCATGCTTATAATCGCTATAGCCGTAGTTATACTTGGATTCGTCCTCATGTCAGGCACAACCGACATCTATAGCACAACAAAAATTGTTATTGCCCCTGTTGTAGTATTAGGAGGCTTCGCCATTGGTTTCTTTGCCATACTAAAAAAGCCATCAACAAAAAGCTGATTGAGTGAATTGTTAATTGTGTTAATCAAATTAACCCGGTCAACTTACTCCAACCTGATCAAACTTAATCAACTCATCACAGATGAACCTCTTCCAAGTTATTATCCTGGCTATTATTGAAGGGATAACAGAATTTTTGCCCGTATCGTCCACGGGCCACATGGTTGTTGCAAGCGCATTAATGGGCATTGGCACCGACGAGTTTGTAAAGCTTTTCGAGGTAGTGATACAGCTTGGCGCAATACTGGCCGTTGTCGTGCTTTACTTTAAACGCTTCGTGCGCTCGGTCGATTTCTATATTAAACTTGTTATTGCGGTAATACCGGCTGTAATAGCAGGCTTGCTGCTAAAAAAGTACATTGATGTTTTATTGGAAAGCCCTTTGGTAGTAGCCATAGCTTTGGTTGTGGGTGGTGTTATCCTGCTTTTTGTTGATGACTGGTTTAACCGGCCCGTTGTTAAAGACGAAAAGAACATCAGTCACATGACCGCCTTTAAAATTGGCGTTTTCCAGTGCCTGGCAATGGTCCCGGGCGTATCGCGTTCTGCAGCTTCTATCGTAGGCGGCATGTCGCAAAAGCTGAGCCGTACCGCTGCAGCTGAATTTTCCTTCTTCCTGGCCGTGCCTACCATGTTTGGCGCCACGGTAAAGGATCTGTGGGATTTCAAGAAGAAAGGCCTTTTTGATACACCCAACTTTCACCAGGACATTAAGTTCCTCATCATTGGCAGCGTTGTGGCATTTATCGTTGCCATGATAGCTATTAAAAGCTTCATCACTTTCCTGGAAAAACGTGGGTTTAAATTATTTGGTGTATATCGTATAATAGCCGGTGTCGTTATCATCGTTATTTATTTTACCGGAAGCGCTTTACGCTAACCGGTGTAATCAAAAAACAATCGGTGTAATCACAACCTAATCGGTGTAATCATTTATATACCTTTGCGCAAAATACCCGGAATTGAAGAGAACATTCGCTGATATAAATGAATTTGCCGAGGGGCAGTTATTACTGGTAAACAAGCCTTATAAATGGACAAGCTTTGATGTAGTTGGCAAAATACGTAATGCTTTTAAACCGTTAAAGCTAAAAGTGGGCCATGCAGGCACACTCGACCCGCTTGCCACAGGACTGCTTATCATCTGTACCGGTAAAATGACCAAACAGATCGACACCTTCCAGGCCGAAGAAAAAGAATATACCGGCACTATCGTTTTGGGTGCTGATACCCCAACATACGACCTGGAAAGCGAACCCGAACAAAAATTTGCAACCAGTCACCTCACCGAAGGACAGGTAAGAGACACTTGCAAACAGTTCATTGGGGATATTCAGCAATTCCCGCCTGCTCATTCGGCTGTAAAAATTGACGGTGAACGCCTTTACGAAAAGGCCCGCCGGGGCGAGGAAGTAGAGTTACGGGCAAGAAATATCACCATCAGTGCATTCGAAATAACCAGGATAGAATTGCCCGAAGTTGATTTCAGGGTTGTATGCAGCAAAGGCACGTATATACGGTCGCTGGCAAATGATTTTGGCATAGCGCTTGGTAATGCCGCCTATCTTTCGCGGCTGCGCCGCACACGAAGCGGTAATTTCAAAATAGAAGACGCCTGGGAAGTAATGGAATTAGTGAATGCCATAAGGGCATTAAACTCTGTAAAATCAGTGCGATCAGGTAATGGATCCGTGTAATCATTCAAAAAAACTGGTGTAATCAAAAGATGAAAATCTACCATGATATAAATGAATTCGAACCGGTAAAAAATGCCGTTGTTACCATCGGCACTTTTGACGGCGTTCATCTTGGTCACCGAAAGATCATATCGCGGCTGAAAGAACTTGCTGCCGATACAGGCGGCGAAACGGTGATCCTCACTTTCTTCCCGCATCCGCGGATGATCATCCATCCAGAGGATCAGGATTTAAAGCTCATCAATACCATACCTGAGAAAGCGGAACTGCTGGAACAATTAGGCGTCGACCATTTGATCATCACCCCCTTTTCCCGCGACTTCTCCAATCAAACACCTGAAGAATATATCCACCATGTGCTGGTTGAAAAGATCGGCACCAAAAAGATCGTCATCGGCTACGACCACCGTTTCGGCAAGGACCGCCAGGGTGGCCTGGCCGAGTTGCAGCAGTTGGGTCCCGTATATGATTATGATGTTGTAGAAATACCAGAACAAGATATACATGATGTCGCTATCAGCTCCACCCGCATCAGGAACGCTTTATTAGAGGGCAACATTAATCTTGCAAATGAGTTTTTAGGTTACCCGTTTTTCATCACCGGCAAAGTTAACCGCGGCGACCAGATAGGCCGAACCATTGGCTACCCAACGGCCAATATTTTAGTGGAGGAAAATTACAAGCTGATACCTTCCGATGGCATATACGCCGTCAAAGTTTACCTTAACAGCACCGAACATACGGGCATGGGTTACATCGGCCACAGGCCTACTATCAATGGGATGACACGGAATATCGAGGTTAATATTTTTGATTTTAACCGTGATATTTATACTCAGCCCATCAAAATGGAATTGCTGCACTATGTACGCAGCGATATCAAGTTCGAATCGCTTGAGCAATTAACGCAACAATTAGGAAAAGATAAAGAAGACGTTTCTGCCTGGTTGAAACTTAATGTTTAAAAAACACCAGGTAAACCTGCTTTGCAATAGTATAAGCGGCGAAACCGAACAGCAACAATGCCACACCGGTATTGATGGCTTTATTACTCAGGTCCAATTTCCGCTGAACGTACCTGGCCGAGCGCGCGTAAATAAAAAGGCAAAGGAACGCCCCCCCTGCCGAGCCAATGCTAAAAATAATTAACGCAAGCAACCCTGTAGCTATCCATCCATTAGTGATAAGATAACTGCCAGTTATTATCCAAAAAGGTATTTGTACCGGGTTTACAATACCCATAATGATGCCGAACCTGATACTGTGCTGCTTCGACCGCTTTTTGGTTTGGGGGCGCACCTTCCGGTGCCGCCACGCTATTATGCCCATAGTAACGAACAGCACGATCATCACCCAATCCACCACCGTATCCAGGTGCACCTGCTGCGCCAGCCAGTGCACGCCATTCATGATAAACCAGGTAAAAAAGAATTCGACGCAGGAAAAGGCGATAATAAATTTCATAGCCTCCCTCATACCCCTGTTAATGGCTAACTGGACAACGGTAAGGTTGATATTGCCCGGGGGCACGTACCCTATAAAATTGGCTATAATGCCAATGAAAAAGGTGAGGATGATCATCGGAGACGAAAATAACGTTAATGTGCGGATGTGCAAATTACAGATGTGCAAATGATTCGAGCAATTGCACACGCGTAACTCATAATGAAATGAATTTGCACATCCGCACATTTGAAATCTGCACATAAAAAAACGCACATTTGCACATTCAAACATCTGCATATTAAAAATGTACCATCGCATCATATCCCTGCTCCCCGCCGCCACCGAAATTGTTTGTGCCTTAGGGCTTGAAGATAATTTAGTGGGCAGGTCGCACGAGTGTGATTTCCCGGCTTCGGTAAAGCGGCTGCCCGTTTGTTCGGAGGCTAATATACCAGATGGCCTCAGCAGCATCGGCATTGACAAAAAAGTAAAGGAATTGCTATCTGATGCGCTGTCCATCTACACGGTCAACCGGGAAAAAATAAAGGAATTAGCGCCGGACATGGTGATTACCCAGGCACAGTGCGAGGTTTGTGCTGTATCGCTGGAAGATGTGGAAAATGCATTGAAGGGTTACTTAGATAAGCAGTCGCGCATCATCTCCCTGCAGCCAAACAGCCTGGACGACATTTTTAATGACATTCTCAATATTGCATCGGCATCAGGCGTTGCCGGAAGAGGTGAAAAACTCGTCGAAGATTTGCAGGAACGCGTTGACATTATCCGTCATAAGCTTAAGTTCATCGATAATAAGCCCACCGTAGCCTGTATCGAGTGGCTGGAACCCTTAATGATTTCAGGAAACTGGGTGCCGGAACTGGTGTCTATTGCCGGGGGCGGGCCGATATTGGCAGAAGCTGGTAAACATTCGCCTTTTGTGCAATGGGCGGATATTCAGCAACAGGATCCTGATATCATCCTGGTAATGCCCTGCGGTTTTTCCATCGAACGGACCATGAAGGAAATGCATCTTCTGCTTGGTCAGCCCGGCTTTGCGGATCTGAAAGCCGTAAAAAACAACCGCCTTTACATTGCCGACGGCAACCAATACTTCAACCGCCCCGGTCCGCGTATTGTTGATTCGATAGAAATACTCGCCGAGATCATCAATCCCAAACAATTCATTTTTGGGTATGAAGGTGACGGGTGGATTAAGTTTTCTTTATAAAGCCAAAGGGTGTCATGTTGAGGCTCTCGAAACATGCGGGCAAAGGCTCTTACGCGCCCACCTGGAGTGCCTCGGTTTAACATCCATTTTCTCATAAAAAATACTTTTTAAAATTTTTAAAAAAGTATATATTTATCTCCGATAAACCTAATAATTAAATCTATGCGCCATTTTTTACTTATACTGCTCACCTGTGCCGGTATAAATTCGTTTGCTATGCAAAATTTTGATCCACGCGACCTGAGTGTAACCTGGGAAGTGATAAAAAATGACGCGCCGAAACCGGGGCAGTCACTGAATGCGATCACTATTACCAATAACGGAAAAAGTACGCTGCCAGCCTCGGGATGGAAATTGTATTTTAACTCGGCGCGCATGGTTGTGCAGGAAACCCCTACGGGCAATGCTAAAATCGATTTCATCAACGGCGACCTTTTCAGCCTTACACCGACAGCAAGTTTTGGCGAATTGAAGCCAGGCAAGTCGGTACGCATAGAATTTGTGGACGACGACGTGGTGGTGAATACTGTGGATGGGCCGGAAGGCTTTTACCTTGTTTGGGACAACGAACCAACCAAAGGCCATAACCTTGGCGAATTCACCGTAAAACCGTTCAAACCCAGCTATGCGGGTTTGGTAACCCCGGCCATCATTTATGATCAGAATAAGAATATCACGGATGTACCGGAAGAACAACTGACCAAAGTGTTCCCGACTCCGGTGAGTTATAAGGAGACGGGAGGCTATTTTGCACTTAGCAATACGGTCATAAGCACCTTAACAGAATTTAATAAAGAAGCTGATTATCTAAAAAATGAATTGGATAAAACATTTGGGATAAAAACAGTTGTCAGCAGTGGCGACAAGACAAATTCCAAACCTTTTATTGCGTTTGCGCTTAATCCGAATATTGGCCCGGAAGCGTATAATCTAATTGTGACGCCAAAAACTATTGTCATTATGGCATCAGGCTCTGCCGGCGCCTTTTACGGTATCCAGTCGTTATTGACGCTCGTACCACCATCTGCTTATGCCCATCCCCAAAAACAAATACAAATCCCTTGTGTGGAGATCAAAGATGAGCCCCGTTTCGCTTACCGCGCCTTTATGCTGGATGTGGGCCGCAATTTTCATCCCAAAGAAGAAGTATTGCGCATATTGGATGTAATGGCGCTATATAAGCTTAATACATTCCATTTTCACCTTACAGAAGACGAAGGCTGGCGCCTGGAAATACCTGCCCTGCCCGAACTAACGTCTTTCGGCGCAAAACGCAGTCATTCTGTCGATAGCAAAAATTCGCTGCCGGCGTCACATGGCTCTGGCGGCGATGAAAGCAACATTCGCGGGAGCGGCTATTACACTAAGGCCGATTATATCGAAATATTAAAATACGCACAGGCAAGGCACATCACCGTGCTGCCCGAGATAGAAACGCCCGGGCATGCCCGCGCTGCGGTAAAGGCTATGCTGTTCCGGTACAACCGTTTAATGGCCGAGGGCAAAAAAGAGGAGGCCGGGCGTTACCTGCTTAGCGACCCGGATGACAAATCTGTTTACAGCTCGGCGCAGGCCTGGACCGACAATGTGATCAACGTGGCCCTACCGTCTACCTACAATTTTATTGAAACGGTAGTGGACGGCATACAGGCCATATACAAGGAGGCGGGTGTTCCGCTTACCACCATCCATTTTGGCGGGGACGAGGTGCCGCGCGGTGTTTGGGAAAGATCGCCCGCGGTGGATGCTTTCAAAACCGCCCATCCCGAAATACAAAATACCAACGACCTGTGGCACTACTACTACGGCAGGGTAAATGAGATACTAAAGGCAAAAGGACTGAAAATAGCCGGCTGGGAGGAAATGCCCCTGCGCCGCACCAAACTGGACGGCAACCCGGTTTATCTGCCAAACCCCGATTTTGCGTACCAACATTGGCAGGCCGAAGTATGGAACAATACTTTGGGCGATGGCAGCGAGGACCTGGCGTATAAGCTGGCTAATGGCGGCTACAAAGTAGTACTTTCCCCGGTTACTAATTTCTACCTGGATATGGCGCATTACAAATCGTTCGACGAGCCTGGCTATTATTGGGGCGCTTTCAGCGACATCGATAAACAATTCTCTTTTATCCCGTACGATTACTTTAAAAATTCAAAGGTCGACCGGAACGGTTTGCCTATCGACCGGAAGATATTTGTCGGCAAACAGCGGCTGACGGATTATGGCAAAACCAATATCATCGGCTTACAATCCGCCCTGTGGGGTGAAACCATCAAAAGTAACGAGCGGCTGGAATATATGCTGCTGCCACGGTTACTGGCTTTCGCCGAACGCGCCTGGGCCAGCGACCCGGATTGGGCGGAGGAAAAAAATGAAGCGAAAAGTGATTCGCTTTATCAAATTGCATGGGTAAATTTCCTGAACATTATGGGTAAGCGCGAAATGCCAAGGCTGAATTATTTGGACGGCGGTTTTAATTTCCGTATCCCGAAACCGGGCGTTGTATTGCAGGACGGCAAATATTTAGCTAATGTGCAGTTCCCAGGGCTAACTATTCGTTACACTACAAACGGCAAGGATCCTGATGCCAAAAGCCCGGTTTATAAAGATGCTGTGACAAATGGCGGCCAGGGCATAAAATTCAGAGCTTTTGATAACAAAGGCCGCGGCAGCAACGTTACAGAAACAGCTAATCAATAGCTAGCAGCAATAAAGGCGCCAGGACATCTGCGGGCGTCTTTATTGCTCAACCAAAAACCAATAACAAATCGTCATGGCGAGGAACGAAGCCATCCCTGCACATGCAAATCAAACAAGGATAAATATTTTTATGAACGTAACCAGGACAGGCGTCTTTTACACGATCATATTATTCTAAAACATCACGTTCATCCCCGCATAATAATTGCGCGGCGCGGCGGCGTTGTAATACCGGTTTCCCACGGCATTCAGGTCGTTCCCCAGGCTGTATTTCTGGTTCAGCAAATTATCGGCACCGGCATAAAAATCGACGCGCGTTTTCCCTAAGCGGGTTTCCCACCCTCCTTTGAGCTGCACTAAATGATAAGCGCCAGCAAAAGCGCTGTTAGCATCATTCAAAGGCAATTTTGAAGTATAATTATATTGCGCGAACAGGTAGAGACCGGCAGGCAGCCGGGCCTGCAAACTGCTTACCACTACCTGCTCCGGCACGCCGGTCAATTTATTGCCAGAGTAGTTTACGCCATTCTCGTTATAGTTAGCAAAGGTGAATTTATCCAGTGTAACCGAAATATTGAATTGCAGTCCGCGGATAAAATTACTGCTGTTGCGGCGTATCAGCCAATCGCTAAAATACACCTCGAACCCTGGCTGATGCGTATCACCCGCGTTGACATAATAGGCCGTGCCATCGGCGTTCTGCTGCGGCACAATGGCATTATGCAGGTCATAATAGAAAACAGAAGCATCCAAATACATACTTTCGTCGTCGTTCCTTAGCCGGAAACCCGTCTCGTAGTTCCACCCGTCCTCAGCTTTTAACGAGTTGTTGACCACCTGGTCGGTCGGGCGTATTTCCGTTGTCGTTGGGGTGGAATACCCCCTGCTTACTGAAGCGCGCCAGATAAAGTTATTGGTCACTTGGTACGATAACGCTATACGCGGCATCAATTGAGGCGTAAAAGTGCGATTGGTAAACGATGCCTCATTATTCGGGAAGACGTTTCTGAATTCGTAGCCATAAAAATTCAAACTGAGGGCCGCTTCAAGGTGAAGTTTCCTGCTAAAATCAGCAAGATACCTGGCAAAAATAAAATGCTGGTTGGTATGAATTTTATCTAACGCCTGGGCCGTATCACGCACACCGCCCCGGTTGCCATAGCTATTAATGTCCGAATTGGTCTGCTGCCATTCCACGCCAAGGTTAACTTTCCAATTAATCGCGGTATCCGGTTTACCGCTCCATTCAAAATAACTTCGCAGGCCGTAAGTGCCTTCGTAGCGTTGATTGTATGTTGTGATAAAAGGATTAGCGAAATCGACATAAGTACCAAAAACCGAGGTTACGTTTCTTATCCTTTCCGACAGGTGCCACTCATTTACCGCGCCGCCAAAAAGCATTTTTTGCTTTATACCAGCATGTTGCTGAATGGAGCCAGGTATGGTTTTGGTAGCAAGCCGGGCCAGCTGCGGATCGGCCTGGAACTGGCTAAGGGTAAGGCCGCCGGGGGTTTCATAATTGAGCGCCGAATATAGCCCTATCAACTTTAGCTGATCCTTTTGCGAAAAGCTTACCTTATCAAATACCTGCAGGTAGGTACGGTCCATATTGCTGTTTTGCCGGTAACCTGCCGCTGTTTGATAAGCTTCGCTGATGTTGAGCTGATTATTGGCCGAATGGTTTTGCAGCGAGGCATTTTGCCGTACCAGGCCATACGATCCGCCTCCCAGTCCTGCCGCCAGGTAGCTGCTGTCGTTGTACCGGTTTACCGGGTTCAGCAACACAACACCGCCCGAGTTGGCGCCGAACAGGCTTCCATCGGGTCCCTTCAAAACTTCGATACCCTGTACGCTGTTTGGGTCAATGGCATTCAGGTAAGTATTGCCGCCTGCATCGGTCAGCGGCAGCTCATCGTAATATATCTTCACATCCCGAACCCCGAAAGGTGAGCGCAGTAGGCTCCCCCGGATGGATAAACGATAACTCCCCGGCGAGCGTTCCTCCATCCGTACCCCGGGGACAGTATTCAAGGCAGGTACAAGCGAATTTCCCGGCTGCAGCTTTAGCTGCGCGGCGCTAATAACACTTACCGATGCGGGCACGCCCAGCACCGGCTGCTCTGTCAGATAGCCCCTTACAGTAACACCCGATAAATGCCTTGTTGTGTCACGCTTTAAAGAATCGGTGTGGCTGCCCTGTGCAAAGCAGGGAAAAGAAAGAAGCACGCAGATCAGGGTTGGGTATATCTTCGCCATGTATAACAAGCTCGTGTATTTTGTACAATTATGATACTAATTTATCATGGCAAATGAGTTGCAATCTACTAAAATTCACCCCATCACAAAGAATTTACAAATGCGGGCCAATAACTGTAGGCAAAGCCTTAATTTAGCCCTTTGCCGGCCAATTTATAAATGAAACAACGCATTTTAAACCTGTTATTGGCAATATTGCTTTTAACTGTCACAATTGATACCCGCGCTCAAACCTGTACCGGAAGTTTGGGCGACCCGGTAATTAATCAAACTTTTGGGTCGGGCACCAGTATCGTGGGGCCGCCCTTAGCGCCTGGCGTTACTACTTTTACCTATACCAGTAATGTTTGTGCCGAAGATGGGCAGTATACCCTGTTGAGCGCCTCAAGCGGTTGCCATTCCGACTGGCACAATGTGCCGCATGACCACACAGGCGACAAGAATGGATATATGATGCTGATAAATGCCAGTTATGCTCCCAGCATATTTTTCACTCAAAAAGCCAACGGCTTGTGTCCCAGCACAACCTATGAGTTTTCGGCATATATCATGAACATTGGCACTTTGGTCTCAGCCGGTTCCAACTACACCCATCCCGATATTACATTTACCGTACAGGCCAACGACGGCACGGTGTTAGCCACCTATAATACCGGCACGATAATGCCTACAGCCAACCCCGACTGGACTAAATACGGCACCTATTTCGTAACCCCGGCCAATGTAACTGATGTCATCGTCACCATGACCAATAATGCGCCTGGAGGGATGGGAAATGACTTGTTGCTCGACGATATCGCCTTTAGGGCCTGCGGCCCTATCGTACAAACGGGCTTTGGCAGCCTGGCAGCAAACGGCGACCAGGATGTTTGCGAGGGAAGTGATGCCAGTTATACTTTAACATCAAGTGTAGGCCCGGGTTATACCAATCCGCTTTTGCAGTGGCAATTCAATAAAAACAACACCGGATGGACGAATATTGCAGGCGAAACCAACGCAACGTACAATGTTGCTATACCGAACGCGACGGCAGGTACCTATCAATACCGTTTGTCTGTCGGCGAAGGGCAAAATATCAACGCACCCTCATGTTTTGTTAGCTCGTCGCCACTCACGGTTCACGTCAATCCTTTACCGGTGGCATCGGTCGCGCCGCTGCAAACAGTATGTATCGGCGATGCATTAACCATAACGGCATCAGGCGGAGCAAGTTATACCTGGACGGGGCCAGGCTTATCTGCCCGTACCCAAAACCCCCTTATCATCAGCCCCGTCAGTGAAGCAAGCGCAGGAATATACACCGTGACAGCGACTTCGTCAACAGGATGCGTTTCCGCTCCCGTGCAAACAGTTGTCAGGGTCCAGCCGAAAATAGTGGCGTCTGTAAGCGGCGATATAACCATTTGTGCTGGCACGTCCACTACACTGACAGCGACGGGAGGATTATATTATCAATGGACGCCATCGACGGGTCTCGACCATGATAATATTGCTTCGCCACTGGCGTCGCCGTCACAAACCACTACCTACACTGTGAAAGTGAGTAACGACGGCTGCTACGACGATACCAAAACGGTAACAGTAACCGTCAGCAATAACCCAACCGCCGATGCGGGCAAAAATAAGGAGATATTTGAAGGCCAATCGGTAAAGCTCACCGGTTCCATATCCGGCGATAATATTACCGGCTTCTACTGGTCGCCCTCCGATTTCCTGGACAACCCATACGCGTTAACACCCATTGCCACCCCAAACCACGATATTACCTATACCCTCAATGTAGTTTCAGGTAACTGCGGCGAGGCAGCAAGTTCGGTGTTCGTGCGTGTTTATAAGAAAGTGATCGTACCAAACACGTTTACTCCAAACGGGGACGGTGTTAATGATTTGTGGAACATCGAGGCCCTGGTAACTTACCCGGAAAGCCTGACAACAGTTTATACCCGCGGCGGGCAACAGGTTTACAGCAGCATCGGTTATGCAAAACCCTGGGACGGCACCAGTAAGGGAACGCAATTGCCCCAGGGCACCTATTATTATGTTATCGACCTCAAAAACGGTCAGCCTAAATTATCGGGCTGGCTGCTGATAGCACGTTAAATTATTTTCCGCCGAAATAGAAATTTACGCCTGCAGAATAAGAAGTAATATCGCCTGAAAAGCGGGTATACTTGCCATCCGAGATAGCACTCGAAGCGACGTAGGATGCGTACAATTCAAAGCGTCCGCCGATAGCAACACCAGCTTTTATAGGAAATGTGATCCACAACTTGTCGAAATCCGGGTATTTATCCTGAATATTAGGCTGAAATGCATCAGAATCATACTTTGTTATTAGTTTGTAGTTGTTGTAAACTGAAAATGTTATGGCTGCGCCGGCATCAACAAATAGCTTTAATTGCTTTGTATTGTAGAAGTTGTAGATCAACTGAGGTGTAAACGAAGTATTAAACTGTTTGACATGTAATATAAAAGTGGCGCCCGTGGGTGTAGAATAAGGTTCGCGATAATCGTAATCATATTGGTGATAGTCTGCGCCCAACTCTGTCCTGATATAAAATCGCTGCACCCCCTTGAACGGGAAAAAGTCCATTCCCGTATTAAAGCGCGGGGTAAAGCGGCCGGTCAAAGGAGCATCAGCCAGGGGTATCGCTCCCTTATATTTCAGGCTATAATGATTAGCAGAAATTCCTGCAAACCATCTGATGCCGGAAGCTCCCTGGTTAACGTACCTTGCATCCGAACCACCATTTATCTTTGACACAATATTATTCAGTTCGTCCTCATTATAGTCGGCTTTGGAAATAGTGTTTCGTAAAAGGCTGTTACCCGGCCGATATTTCTGAGAAAGGTACAGCAATTGTGTCCGGTACCGCCTGATGTACACCATGGCGGTAAGTTCCTGCCGATCAAAGCGGGCATGAAAGCCCAGTTCTTCCGGTTCTTGAGAGTTATTGGTCTCGGAGATATAAAAACGCCGCTTAAGGCGATCTGTGTAACGATAAAGTGCCAGGTGCTGACCCTTTGAAATAATGCGCAAAAATACATTCTTTGGCAAGGTATCGGTAGGATGATTGTTTGCCGCATTCATGTCAAGCGAATCCATGCTTATCTTAACTATGTGGCGCTCGTAATATTCAAAGCTGTCCACGGCAAATGCCTTCGCATTGGTGATGTCAAATTCCTTTGCTTCGGCATCGTCAAGGCTGCTTTTAAAAGAAAACTGTTCCGGGTTTTTAGACCATTCCTTGTAATTGATAAAACCTTTTAAGGTGTCGCCTTGCGTATTAACCACATAGCCGGGTTTGTAATTACTTTGTGCCAATAACGTAAGGGGACAGATCAGAGCTATTATTATCGCTCCAACAATAGATTTCATAATTTAGATTGTGTTAGTTAACTTGAAATATTACTTTCTTTTAAATTCGAATAGATAGTTAAGGCCAACTTGCGCAACAGTTGAAGACAACTCGAAATATCCGCCGTTTGTATTGTTAACCGGGGTTTGATAACTACCGGTAATTACAAGGTTCCTGGTAAACTGAACGCCTGCCCTGAACATAAACGCGTTATCGCCTTTCTCAAAAACAAATGGATTGTTAGCAGCGATAAGCGCCTGGGACCCGTCATGATTTTGGGAACCGAAATAGACGTTAGAATAACTTAATTTATAAAAAATTAAACCCCCTCCAGCAAAAACTTTAAAATTATCCGTGTTGTAAAAATTATAAAGCACCTGTACCGATCCCGAAAGAGCCAGGTTATCGTAGGAAATTTCGGTAGGAGCATATGGCGATACTTTGCCAGTATATAAGGATTTATATTTAGCCTCACCGATCCCGACTTCAACCCTGAATTGCAGTTTCTTTGTAGCCGGGTTAGCGAACAAATTTATCCCCAATGACCCCTGGGGCAAATAGGATGTATATGACCTTGCACCTGCCAGGTATGCCTGGCTGCTATTACTGGGACTGGTTGTATTGACATTGACGCCGGCACCAATAAAGAAATTAATTGATGGACCGCTGTAGTGCGACTTGTTGTAATCGGTTTTGCTCACATGGTTTATCATGCTCACTATCTTAAGAATATCCGACTCAGTGTATTCAGAACGCCCGATATAAACTATTAAATTATCATTCAATTCATTGTGGATTAACGCCAAAGCGCTCAATTGTTTTTGAAAAGTATTTTCGGTTGTGGTCCTTGTTACCCTGAATATTAGTTCCTTAGGCTCACCCCCTGGAGTATCGCCTGCAAAAAAACGTTCCTTTATATCGTCTTTATAAGAATATAACGCCACTTTCGGACCTTTTTCCAGCTCTTTCATAAAAACTGTTGCTACCGCGAAACTGGTATCGCGCTCAGCCTCAGTTTTCACCTTGTCAGGGGAAGTCGGGTCCATGCTTATGCGTCCGGCATAAGTCCTGTACGATTCTATACCGGTGATACCAAATCCGGCAATATCCGAAGGGGCATATTTCTTTGGGTCGTTATCAGTAGCATCCTGCTTGAAATTGACGACGGTGGGGGTTCTATCCCATTCGCGATAATCAATAAATCCTTTAACGGTATCGCCTTTGGATGTCACCAAATAACCCGGTTTGTAATTACTTTGTGCGTTGGAAAGGAAAGGGATCAATAAGCCGGTCAGGAATAAAAAGTATACTTTTCTCATAATGTTATAATAAGGTTCAAATTTTCCTTTGGTTAAAAATAATAATTAAGCCCGGCCAGCAGCGGGTTTGTTTTTACAAGGAGATAATCATCCCTGCTAACTTTAGCCGGCGTAACATAATTTATAAAGACTCCCCAGTGTCCGCTAAATACGGTACCTGCTTTCAACATAATAGGCGTAGCAGCTTTGTATAAAAAATTCGGGGCATTTATAGGAGCGTTTTTAACTTGTGTACTTGCGTAGTTAAGGTCGTAAGTGGCATTCGAATACTTATACCACGTAAGCGCAAGTCCTGCGCCGCCATAAATTTTAAGGTTTTCGGTGCTATAGAAATTATATATAACCTGCGGAACTACCGCGCCCCAAAGTTGCGTGTAAGAATACCTGACCGGTACATAGGGCGACCCTGTGTAAATAGTGGATGATTTATATTGATCTGCGCTTAAAATAAACTCCATCCGGAATGCCAATCTCTTCGTTTTGGGATTTGCAAAAACATCGGCCCCAAAAGTGATACACGGCATGTACGAGTTGTAATTGACGCCGCCTGCTTTTTTATAGGCACCGAACGGTTTGGTGGCAGTTGCATTTAACCCCACTCCTGCAAACAGGTTAAGTTTGAATTTGCTGGTATATTTTGCTTTATAGTCCGCATACGACAAGCCATTGATCTTGCTGACTATTTTCAAGACATCCTCTTCATAATATCCGGTTCTGGCCATATCTGATTGCAAAGCATCATCATAAACATTGTATTTTACGGCCAGTGCGGTAAGCTGCTTCAAATAAGCATTATCATTTACCTCTACCTGCCGGGCAAACTGACCTCCATTATTCTCCATTTTATAGTATACCTTGTGCACCATTTCCCTGATGCCTGGCTGTGAATTTTCTTCTAAAAAAAGCCTCATTTTGATATTGTCAACATAAGAGAACAGGGACAACCTGCTTCCCTTTTGTAACACCTTTAAAAAAACAGTATTATTTATAAAAGCGCTGTCCCTGTGGTCGGTAACCGGCGGGTCTATGCTTATCGGACCAGTGTAGCTTTGATAAGCGTCCAATCCATCAACATTAAAAAAAGCAATTTCAGCAGGTGTAAATTTTTTACTTTGGCTTCCGCCGCTCGTCTTAAAGGTAATTGTATTGGGATTTGAAAGCCATTCGCGATAATCTATCGCACCCATAATTGTATCGCCTTTAGCGTTAACTATGTACCCCGGTTTGTAATTGCTTTGTGCGCTTGCTGCCAGGCTCATTAAAATTAAAACAGGCAATAAGGTTAAGGTTAGTTTCATTAATTTTTGAAATATTTTATAAGATGTTAGTGATGCATAACTGAGAAAGTCAGATATGCCGCAACCGCAAAGGCAGCCACCATGATGATCAGCTTTGTCTTTGGCGGCCTGGCCAGCTGATTTCCCTTTGCCGGGTCTGGCCCGGTATATCCGTTGATCTTATCAGCTATGTGTTCGATGTTGTCTTCGTTATAGCTTGCATTGGCAATATCAGTCATAAGGCCATCATCTGCTTTTCCATATTTTTCGGCCAGCACTGTTAATTGTTTTTTATAGGTGGCTTCGTTGACGGTATTACTTGAATGATTTAATTTAAATTCATTGTCTTTAAAATATATTCTAAAAATAAGTTCAGTAGGCTCTGTATGACCGTCGGCAACAAAAAACCTTGTTTTTAAAGCATCTCCATAAGAATAAAGCGTAATATTTTTGCCCTTTCTTAATATCTTAAAAAATACTGTGTCTGTCTTAAAGCTTGTATCGCGTAAAGTGGTGATGTTATCGATCTTAATATCATCCATTGAAATTGGCCCGCTGTATCTTTGAAAATCAAGCGGATAACCAATATCAATACTAAAATACTTCACATCGGCAGCCGAATACTTATTAACTTTCGCATTGGCATCGGTCTTAAACCGGATAACACGGGGTGAGTTTTCGGTCCTTATGTATTTCACAAACCCTTTTAACGTATCGCCATTGTTGGTAACAACATACCCGGGCAAGTAACCTTGCGCTAATGAACTTAATGAAAGTAAGAGTGCGGGAAATAAAAGTTTAAGATATCTCATATACAAAAAGTTTAGGTGACACAAATATAAGTTTTTATACAACATTCCACTAATTCAGACTAATCATAAATAACGCTTTGATAACCAAAGACATCAACAATATTGTACTTTTAGATCATGCACCATGAACATCATTTAAAAAGCTCGGATACTATTCGCGACATTGTGATCGGGATGTCCGACGGGTTAACCGTTCCATTTGCACTTGCCGCGGGTTTGAGCGGCGCGAGCGCTCATTCGGGTATTGTGGTTACGGCCGGCATTGCCGAAATCGTTGCCGGTTCAATTGCTATGGGGCTTGGGGGTTTCCTCGCGGGAAAAACGGAATCTGACCATTATGCATCGGAATTGCAGCGCGAATACGAGGAAGTTGAACGCGTGCCCGAGCAGGAAAAAATGGAGGTTAAGGAAGTTTTTGCCAATTTCGGACTGTCCGAAAAGCTGCAAAACGAGGTGGCAGATGAAATGGCAAAGGACAAGGATAAATGGGTCGACTTTATGATGAAGTATGAGCTTGGTCTTGAAAAGCCCGAAGAAAACCGCGCCCGGCAAAGTGCCATTACCATTGGGATTTCATACATTGTTGGCGGTATTATTCCCTTGTCACCATACTTTTTTGTCGACGACTCGCAGCGGGCGTTGTACTACTCCTGTGCCATTACAATGGTATGCTTATTCGTTTTCGGCTATTTCAAAAGCAAAGTTACCGGGCAGCCGCCATTTTCCGGCGCTTTAAAAGTGCTTATCATAGGCGCACTGGCAGCCGCAGCCGCTTTTGGAATGGCGAAACTGATAAACGGGAAGTAACGAAAAAGGTTATTTGGTACCGCTATCTATCATAGCGGCTAATTGGGTCTGCAAGTCATTTGAATACCCGACATAGCTCCCGGCGATATAACCCTGTTTATTTATGATATAAAATGCCGGATACCCCTCAAAAGGATATATGTTACGCACCGTTTTGTCAGTTGTGAAGCTTGGAATTTCAATGCCGTTGATCTTATTATGTTTCAAAACTGAAGCCGCATTATCCACCGGGTAAACCATAGCAATGATAACGCTGCTATTACGATATTTTTCCTGTAATTTCTTCAAAACCTGCTCCGCATCTATACAATGAGGGCAACCTACAAAGTCGAAACTTAATAATACCGTTTTATCTTTTAACGTTTGGGCCGGTAACAATTCGCCTTTTAAATCATAGAGCCTCAACCCGGGGGCCTTTACTCCATTTGCTAATGGTTCGATATGTTTTTTCTCCCACAAATGGTAGTCGGGTGGTATAACAGCCGATGACAGATCTGGGAAATGCTTATCGTTAAGGATCAAGTTTTTAAAATGATGTTCTTCCATCAATCCTATTAGGGTGCCCGCATCATCCAGTCCGCGGCTGGTTTCCCTGATACTAAATGGCAAAAAGGTTTGTTTATCTATAACAATATCATCCGTCGTAAACGTCCGCTCATTCTTTTCGACCGAGTCTTTAACACGTACCCGGAAATGATAATAGGTTTTATCGGCTATTGTAGTATCACGCAGTTTGTTAATGTCCAGATTGCGCTTCAGACAGTCATTTATCTGGCGGCTCCAATAAAGCAGCGTACGGGTAGACTGCCCATTTTCAGCATCGTCAAAAATCTTATAAGTTCTATCCGTTTTATCAAGGACGACCAGTTTGCTCCCATCAAATGAATAGGTCAGGTCCTTTTCAACAACCTTATAAAAACCGCCCTTTTTTGATCCACTGATCCCGTGCGAAATATATACGTTATTGATATTGGTATCAGTGTTTTCCTGGAAAGACCATTTGTTTTCTAAAACATCGGTATAGCTGATATTTTTATAAGAATTTATTCTTTGCGCAGTTTTTTCAAGTATTTGGGCATCGGTATTTATGCAGGCGACGCAAGTGAGAACCAGGAAACCTAAAAACTTTTTCATTCACTTTTAACGTATCAAAATTTAATAAATTTTTCAATCTGCTCATTTGTAAAGCGCAGTGTGTCCTCTTTAAAGAATTTGCCATCAGCATCCAGTTCTTTATGGATCGAAGCGATATGGATCTTCAACGGCATAACATTCAGGTGAATGTAGTGGCACACTCCCGTAAAATGGTCGACCCCCCTGATGTTACCGTACTTACCCGACGATATCCCCACCAGCGCGGCCTTTTTATCGTAAAAACTCTCCGGGAATGCGCATGCATCAATAAAGGTTTTTAACACGCCCGGGTAACTGCCGTTGTATTCGGGTATAATAAAAATAAACTTGTCAGTCTGCGTTATTATCTCCTGTATCGGTTCAAATTCTTTACTCCGGTTGCCGTAAAGGTCGGTTTGAATGAGGTTAGCCGGTAATTGCGCAAGCGACAGCAACCCGGCTTCAACACCTTTTTCGCGGAGTTTTTCCTGGTAATATTGCGCCACTTTGAGTGTCGAACTGCCCGGGCGGTTTGTGGATGATAGGATGGTGATCATGTAGTCAATTATTGAATGACTGAATTATTAAGTTATTGATTTGGCCGCAGCTAAACATTCAATAATTCATTAATTCAATAAAACAGTCATTGTTTTGTTTGTAAGTTAACGTAAGCTGTGGATTTCTGAATGGTATAATTACGTATCTTTACCGGCGGTAAAAATACTATTTCGAAAACAGAAATTTAGTTTCATTTTTGCCCGGCCCGTAATAAAATTGGAGTATACAGAATGAGTAAAATAATTGCTTTAGCCAACCAGAAAGGCGGCGTAGGGAAAACTACATCATCCATAAACCTGGCCGCAAGTTTGGCGGTGTTGGAGTATAAGACACTATTGGTCGACGCCGATCCGCAGGCTAATTCAACATCGGGCATAGGGTATGATCCGCGCACGATCAAGAACAGCATTTATGAATGCGTGATCAACAATGTCGACCCGCACGAGGCCATTCAAAAAACTGAAACACCAAATCTCGACCTGCTGCCGGCACATATCGACCTCGTGGGCGCCGAGATAGAAATGATAAACCTGACCGACCGCGAGTACAAAATGAAAGCGGTGCTTGACGGCTTGCGCAGCGAGTATGATTTTATCATCATCGACTGTTCACCGTCTTTGGGCCTCATCACCATCAACGCCTTAACCGCGGCCGATTCGGTGATCATACCGGTACAGTGCGAGTACTTCGCTTTGGAAGGGTTGGGCAAATTACTGAACACCATCAAGATCGTTCAAACACGTTTAAATACCACACTTGAAATTGAAGGCATCCTGCTTACTATGTACGATGTAAGGCTGCGCCTGTCTAACCAGGTAGTTGAAGAGGTGCGTAACCATTTCGAGGATATGGTTTTTGACACCATCATACAGCGCAACACGCGTTTGAGCGAAGCGCCAAGCTTTGGCATGTCGGTAATTATGCACGATGCCAATTGCAAAGGAGCTATTAACTATTTGAACCTGGCGCGCGAAATAGTGCGCAAGAACGGCATGCTGAAAGGCGAAACTGTAGCGACAACAGAAACTATATAAAATGAGTGCAGAGAAGAGAAATGCTTTGGGAAAGGGATTAAGTGCCCTGCTGAATGATTCTGTAAGCGTACTACCGAACAAAAATGACTTTGGAACAGGAACGCCCGAGGTAAACCCGATGGGCTCTGTTAATGAAATAAAAATTACTGAAATAGAAGTTAACCCATTTCAGCCACGTACCGATTTTGATGCTGATGCGTTGACCGAATTGGCCGATTCCATCAAATTACAAGGATTAATTCAACCCATCACCGTAAGGCGTGTTAGTGCGCATCGTTACCAGTTGATATCGGGCGAACGCCGCCTGCGGGCATCAAAACTGGCAGGATTAACAGCAATACCTGCCTATGTACGCACCGCCAACGACCAGCAAATGCTGGAGATGGCGCTGATAGAAAATATACAACGCGAAAACCTGAACGCCATTGAAGTTGCGCTTAGTTTTCAGCGGATGATAGAAGAATGCAACCTGAAGCAGGATGAACTTGGCGAACGGGTGAGCAAGAACCGTTCGACCGTGACAAACTACCTTCGGTTGTTAAAATTACCCCCTACTATCCAGGCTTCTATCCGCGACGGACAGGTAAGTATGGGGCACGCCCGCGCACTCATCACAATAAATGACCCGGATAAACAGTTATACATCCATAAACTGATCACAAAAGATGGGTTGTCTGTTAGAAAGGTGGAGGAACTGGCGCGCGAATTGCAAAGGCCGGTAAAAAAGGAAGGCAAACAACCCGAACCGTTATCGTTCCAGGTACAGAAAATACAGGCTGACCTGGCTTCGAAATTTAGTACGCAAGTTAAACTTAAAGTAAACAGCCAGGGTAAAGGTTCGATCGAGATCCCTTTCTTGTCGGAAGATGATCTTAGCCGAATCCTCGAAATGCTGGATTGGTAAGAATGTACAAATTTCTGTTCCTTGTTTGGTGCATGAGCGCACTGGTTTTTGTAGCAAAGGCCCAAAAACCCGACACCGTTGTTTCAAAAACAAAGGCCGACAGCCTGAACGCAAAGCGCGATTCCATTAACAATGCGCGGAAATATGTCCCTCCCATAACCAAAGGCAAGGTTTATCATCCCGATTCAACTCATAGCCCGCATAAAGCGCTCATTCGCTCGGCTATCATACCTGGCTGGGGGCAGCTATATAATCACCGCTGGTGGAAAGTACCCTTTATTTATGCAGGTATCGGGCTTTTGGGCGATGCCATTGTTTACAACCAGCATTATTACAAAATTTTCTTAAAAGAAGCGCAGCTTCGCGAAAAGGGGCTTACGGATGGTCTTTTGCCGGAATATGCACAAGTTTCTACTGCCGATATTATAAACGCCCAGGACGGCTACCGGCGCAACCGCGACCTTTGTATCCTTGCTACGCTGGGGGCCTGGGGCATACAGATGATAGACGCCTACGTAGATGCCAAGTTCATCCAGCGGTTTACGATGGATAATGACTTATCATTTAAAATAAAACCGGGTTTCATCAATCAACCCTCATACGCATTTAACGGGCTGGGCAATTATTACCCGGCGGTAACCGTTACCTTTACCCTCCGGTAGTATGCAGGCATAAAATTGTTATCTCCCTGAAACAAACAAAGCAAAATTTATAGCTACCTTAGGCGGTTTATAACAGAATACTATAGTTGATGAATATTGCACTACTGGGCTACGGCAAAATGGGTAAGATCATTGAAAAGATCGCGACCGACCGCAAGCATGAGATCGTTCTAAAAATAGATTTTTATAACCAGCAGGACCTCACCGTAGAAAATCTTAAAAAAGCCGATGTGGTGATCGAATTCAGTACGCCGGGCTCTGTGTTAGACAACATCCAAAAGTGCTTTGATGCAGGGGTGCCTATAGTGGTAGGAACAACCGGCTGGTACGAGCACTTGCCCGAACTGAAAAAGAAATGCCTGGATGGCGGCCACACCATGCTTTATGCATCAAATTTCAGCGTGGGTGTCAATATCTTTTTCCATGTTAACAAGGTACTGGCAAAGCTGATGAATAATTATCCGTATTATGATGTGCAGGTGGAAGAGATCCACCATATGCAAAAACTGGATTCGCCCAGCGGAACCGCCATCACCATAGCTGAAGGTATCATCGAAAATACCGATTCCAAAAAGGAATGGGTGAATATATTAACATCAGAAGGCGATGAGACCAATGATGAAAACATCAAAAACGACCAGTTATTGATCGAATCGTTCCGTATCGACAGCGTACCCGGCACCCACACCGTTATTTACGATTCGGAAGTTGATTCTATCGAATTTAAACATACCGCCCACAATCGCAATGGCTTTGCTTTAGGGGCAGTATTGGCTGCCGAATGGGTCCACAGCAAAAAGGGCTTCTTTTCGGTTGAGGAGATGTTCGATTTTGGAATATAAAATATAGATCAATTAAAAAAAACGCAAGTGAATATCATTGAACTAATCCTTTTCCTCGCACTATTTATCATACTACCCTACATTGGGCTTTATAAACTATTTGAAAAAGCAGGCGAAGCCGGATGGAAAGCCGTTATACCTGTTTTCAGCATGTACATGCGGATCAAACTTAGCGGCAGGCCCGGCTGGTGGCTGGTGCTTTACCTCATCCCCGGTTTGGGTATCCTGGTGGCGATGGGCATTATGGTGGATTTCATGAAATCATTTGGCAAATTCCGCTTTCGCGACCACGCAGCAGGTATCTTACTTCCTTTTATCTACCTGGTAAAATGGGGAAATGACAAGGAAACGAAATACCTCGGCCCCGCAACAACACCCGAATTCAAAGAAAAATACCAGAAATCATTAAAAAAATCCACCACCCGCGAGTGGACGGAGGCTATCATATTCGCAGTTGTGGCGGCTACCCTGATCAGGACATTTTTTATCGAGGCTTATACTATACCCACGCCATCCATGGAGCGGTCGTTGCTGGTGGGCGATTTCCTTTTTGTAAGTAAAGTAAACTATGGTCCGCGCCTGCCTGAAACCCCGGTGTCCTTCCCATTTGCACACAATACCATGCCGATAATAAATACAAAATCCTATTGGGATGGTATTAAATTACCTTATTATCGGCTGCCCGGCTTAAGTGACATAAAAAGGGGCGATGTGGTGGTATTCAACTACCCTATGGATGCCGATTCGCCTTTATACCGCCCGGTTGACAAACAGGAAAACTATATCAAACGCTGCCAGGGAACGCCGGGCGATACTTTAAGCGTGGTGAACGCGCAGGTATACGTAAATGGTAAAGCAGCACCTGACGCCCCGGGGCAGCAGATAGACTATACGGTTAACACAAGCGGGGTCGACCTTAACCCGCAGGTGAAGGACGACCTGGGGATTTCCGATTACGGCAATGGCTATATGACCATGCCGCAAAGCGCCGCAAATACGCTGAGGACTTATTCCAATGTTAAATTGATATACCCGAACATAGCGCATAAAGGCGATGATCCGGACCCGAATAACCAGGTGTTCCCCTCAAACCCATATTACCCCGCTTTCCGTGCCCTGCCGGGTAAATTGCACGACTATAAATGGAACCAGGATAACTATGGCCCTATTATTATTCCCAAAAAAGGTTGGACCGTAAAGCTTGACAGCGTCACCTTTCCTTTGTATGCCCGGGCAATAGAGGTTTACGAGAACAACAAATTAGAAATAAAGGGGAGCGATATTTATATAAACGGCCAAAAGACCGACAGCTACACCTTCAAAATGAATTATTACTGGATGATGGGCGATAACCGCCACGATTCGGCCGATAGCCGCTATTGGGGATTTGTGCCCGAGGACCATATTGTAGGCCGCGCCCTGTTTGTCTGGATGAGTTGGGACGATAAAGCGGATTTCCTGCACAAGATCAGGTGGAGCAGGTTGTTCAGGGGAGTGAATTAAACCAATGTTGGATTTCGGATTTATTGAATGCGATTAATTCCGAAACGTTCCGCTAACCCATTCAAATCGTTAACGACGGCGTCCACCAAAGGGATGCCGTTTGCTTTTCTATCTGCTTCGGCTGCTACTTCAGGTTCGCCGGGAATGATGACTTTCTGATCGGGGTCGATAGTTGCTGACGATTTGAACCGCTCTATCCAGTTATCGAGGTGCGATTTGAACTCATCAACCGGCCTAAAGCCATCCACACGCATGGCACCTACAAAGTGCCCTATTCCTGCTCCTACCGGGTGATTTGGAGGCTCCAAAAACGCCACGAACGGCGGAACCCACGGACCATAATTTGCCCCCGACAGCACCGCCGAAAGAATATCGACCGTAGCGCTTAAGCCAAACCCTTTATGGCTGCCATGCTCCGGGTCGCCGCCAAGCGGAAGCAATGAACCTCCTGATTTTAAAGCATGTGGATCGGTTGTACTGTTTCCCTGTTTATCCTGTATCCATCCCTCCGGCACTTGTTTTCCTAAACGCTGCGCTATTTCCAGTTTGCCATTCGCCGCAGCAGATGTTGCCATATCAACAATTACCGGCGGATATTTGCCGGCAGGAAAAGCATAACACATAGGGTTGGTACCCAATAAGCGTTCGCTTGAATAGGTAGGTGAAACAAGCGGGCTTGCGTTGGTCATGGCAAAGCCGATCATATCCTTTTCAACAGCCATCAGGGCGTGATAACCGGCAATGCCAAAGTGATTTGAATTGCGCACGGAAACCCACCCCGAACCATATAGCTCCGCCTTTTCAATGGCTACCTTCATGGCGAAAGGCGCCACTACCAGGCCAAGCCCGGCATCACCGTCAACGGTAGCCGTAGTAGGTGTTTGATGAACGATCCTGACATTGGGGTTGGTATTGATACGCTTCTTTTCCCAAAGCCTTACGTAACCCGTCAACCGCGCCACACCGTGCGAGTCAATTCCCCGCAGATCAGATCTGAGCAAAACATCGGCAGCCAGGCTTGCATGTTCCTCGCTGCATCCCATTGCCAGGAAAATATTTTCGGTAAAGTTTCTTAAAACTGGTTCGGTTACAAGCATCGCCGCAAATATAATCTATTTAAAAATTGCCTATATTTAAATAATTCAACCCGCATCCTTATGTTTCACAACCGCAAAACCATTTTTATTTTTATCGTGCTGTCAGTATCGGTCAATTTATTATTTGGCCAAAAACCGCGGGCGCGTGACATAGGCATCCCTTTTGAAGGCACTCCCGGTAAATGGAACGCCATTACCGACGTACCAGGTGTCGAGGTGGGCTATAGCACTATCATCAGCGGCTCGGGTAAGAACATCCTTGGCAAAGGGCCTGTGCGAACGGGCGTTACTGCGATATTCCCGAATGGCAAGGTAAATCATCACCCGGTATTTGCGAATTGGTACACGCTGAACGGCAACGGGGAAATGACCGGCACCACCTGGCTCACCGAGTCGGGCTTTTTGGAAACACCGGTGATGATAACCAACACCAATAGCGTCGGAGTGGTGCGCGATGCCGTATTGAAATGGTTTGTGGATAAAAACTGGTATGGCAACGAGCAATACTGGTACACCTATCCGGTAGTTGCCGAAACCTATGATGGCGCGCTTAATGACATCTACGGTTTCCAGGTAAAGGAAAGCAATGCCTGGGAGGCGATGAATAACGCCGCATCCGGACCAATAAAGGAGGGCAATATCGGCGGCGGAACGGGTATGATGTGCCTGGGATTTAAAGGCGGAACTGGTACGGCCTCGCGTGTGGTCACTATCAATGGTAAAAATTATACGCTGGGTGTTTTGGTACAGTCAAATTTCGGCAGGAAAAAGAACCTGACCATAGCCGGTGTCCCGGTGGGACAGGAATTGAAAGACACTTTAAACTACGAAATAAAGGCGGCCCCGCAATCCAAACGGCAGGAGGGCGATGGCAGCATTATCGTCATTTTAGCTACGGATGCGCCGCTGCTGCCGCATCAGCTCAAAAGATTGGCCGAAAGAGTCGCCCTTGGCGTGGGTAAGGTTGGTGGCCGCGGCGAAAATAGTTCGGGAGATATATTTCTTGCGTTTTCAACCGCCAACCCGGATGCTTTTAACCGGAACAAATCCACGCAGATCGAAATGATCCCAAACGACCTGTGCAACCCGCTATATGAAGCAACCGTGCAATCTGTTGAAGAAGCCATCATCAACGCCATGGTTGCCGCCGATACGATGGAAGGCATCAACGGTAATAAAGCCTATGCCCTGCCCCATGATGCGGTAATGAGATCATTGAGAAAGCATGGGATGGTGAAGTGAGGCGAAAGGTTGAAAGCTTAAAGGAGAAAGGTTGATGTTACAAACTATCTAATCGTTTTAATATCGTCAACCCGTGCTCCCACTCCCCGAAACCCGAGGCTACATTGATATGCCCCGCTTCACCAATATTGATAAAATCGCTGCCCCAGGCATCAGCAAATTGCTTCGCCCTTTCCAGGGTAACGAAATGATCATTGGAGCTTGTTACAACTATGGATGGGAAAGGCAATTCAATCATTGGCACAGGCGCAAAACCTGTTGTTCCACCAGGAAAGCTTGCAGCATCAGCGTCGGCGGGTGCTACCAATAAAGCGCCTTTTATAATCACATTATATTTTTGTACCCAGTGCATGAAAGCCACACAAGCCGCGCTGTGGGCAACAACGATCAGATTTGACGGCACGAAATTCTGAACATGATTATTTATTGCCTCAACCCACTCCGCACAATTCGGCGTATCCCAATCCCGTTGCTCCACACGGGTAAAACCGTGTTCTTTTTCCCATAGGGATTGCCAGTGCGCCGGGCCTGAGCCGCCGATACCGGGGATGGTTAAGATGGTAGATTGGAAATTCATTTCTCTGTCAGTACCGTAAACTTAAAGTCCAGCGGCTCAAAGTGTTTGATGAGTTGCTCAATAAACTCCTGCCCCCATTTTACATAGAACAGTCCGAAATTTTCGGTACGCTCCTGTAGGCTGTCTTTTGGGAAAAGCTCTGCCCGTACATGGTCTATCTGTTCCAGCCGGGTTTGGTAATGCTGCTTTTCAGCCCTGATCAGTTTCTTTTCCAGGTTATTGATGGCGTGTTCCAGGCGAGCCTGCACCGCTGCGGTGGCGGGCACTAAGGTTTGATCAACTTTGGATGACACTTTCTTTATCTTTTCAAAAAGCAGTTGGAAATCTTTCAATTCGCCCTGTAGCGACAATTGGTGTTCGCTATGTTTTTTGATCCAGTCGTTTTTTATTGCGTCCGTGCTTTTGAACAGGTCGCAGGAATCCAGTTCCATACGCTGTATTTTTGCAGCGGCCCTTTTTGATATAACGAGGCCCGAATTACGCAGTATGAGCACCGGCAGGTCAACCTTATAATGATCAAAGTTTGATTTGAGTTCCAACCAGTAAACCACCTCGGCCCCACCGCCTATGTAAGCGATATTCGGCAAAATGTATTCCTGGTAAAGCGGGCGCATTACGACATTAGGGCTGAAGCGTTCGGGGTAATTTTTTATCTCCAGTATCAATTCTTCTTTCGAAAAGCTGATCTCGGTGTTCAGCACTTTATATTGATCGTCTTCAAAAACGATCCTTTCGCGCAGCCCGTCCGCCAGGTAAAAGAAGTTGATCTCGCGGGGATTCACCTGTATATGGACACCAAGTTTCACCAACTCTTCGTTAGTAGCCGATATATTTTTAAAGCTATTTTCCTCAATAATATCCTGCTCGATAATATGTGCGAATTGTTGTTTAAGGCGATGATCGTCCGCATCGATAATAACAAGTCCGTATTGTCCGAAAAGTGCATTTACCAGGTAACGGGTTGCGTCGGCCAGCTTATCAAAACCTGAATAGGCCTTTTCAACTATTTCAGCTAATTCTGCAGCATGATGCTCCAGTCCCAAAACGCCTTTATATTGGTTCAAAGCCTGCCGCATGGTATCCGGGTTGATGCGGCCGGTAGCACCGGTTGCTTCGTACCACCAATGCACCTTTTTACCGCCGATATTAGTATAATTTATCTCGGCAAAATCATGATCTTCCGATGCCATCCAGTAAACCGGCACAAAATTTTTATCCGGAAAAGCTTCTTTTAACTGCCTGGCCAGTTTTATCGCGGTAACTATCTTATAGATAAAGTAAAGCGGCCCGGCGAAGATATTCAACTGGTGCCCGGTGGTTATGGTATAGGTATTGGATTCTTTTAACAGGGAAATATTATCGTGTACTAATTTCGAATTTCGAATGTTCAATGTCGAAATTGGCTCATATTGTATCGTTAGCACTTCTGCCAGGATCTTTCGGTCAGCCGTAACCTTTTCGTCTTTAAGTATTTGCTGAAAGCCGTCGATATCGGGCCTATAGCTATAAAAAGGCCTTAATTCAGGCTTATCTTCCAGATAATCAATAACCGTTTGTGAGAAAAAGCCGGTGTCTTTATAGTTTATACAGGAAGCCTCCATATGTCGGATTTCGAATTTTCAATTTCGAATTTAGATTTTATAATCTGAATACGAATAAAGGCAGCTTAAAAAGAGGTTATTTTACAATTTGTCCATAAAGATCGAAGTCTTCGGCGCTGTCTATCTTTACATTAACAAAGCTACCGACGGTGGCGTAATGCTTATCCGCAGCAATCAAAACCTCGTTGTCAACCTCGGGCGAGTCATATTCTGTACGTCCGACAAAGTATCCCCCGTCCTTTTTATCTATCAGCACTTTGTAAGTTTGGCCTACTTTCTCCTGGTTCTTTTCAAAAGATATACCCTGCTGAATCTCCATAATGGCATCAGCACGCTCCTGCTTTACTTCATCCGGCACATCATCAACCAGGCTATGTGCGTGGGTTTTTTCTTCGTGCGAATAGGTGAAACACCCAAGGCGGTCAAAACGGGTATCGGCCACCCATTGCTGCATTTCCTCAAAATCACGTTCAGTTTCGCCGGGATACCCGGTTATCAGCGTAGTACGCATAGCAATACCCGGGACTTTATCGCGTATTTGGTTCACCAAGTCAATGGTTTTTTGCTTGGTTGTCCCGCGGCGCATCGACTTGAGCATATCGTCGCTGATGTGCTGCAAAGGCATATCCAGGTATTTGCAGATGTTTTCGCGCTCATTCATGGCATCCAGTATTTCCATTGGGAAACCGGACGGGTAAGCGTATTGAAGCCGTATCCATTCGATGCCATTCACATCCGACAATCGGCGCAAAAGGTCATCGAGATTGCGTTTGCCATACAGGTCGAGGCCGTAATAGGTCAGGTCCTGGGCAATTAATATCAGCTCTTTGGTGCCGTTTTTAGCAAGATTTTTTGCTTCGGTTACCAGCTCTTCCATCGGTTTGCTCACATGCTTACCCCGCATCAGCGGAATGGCGCAAAACGAGCAGGGGCGGTTACAGCCCTCGGCAATTTTAAAATAAGCAAAATGGGATGGTGTGGTTAACAGGCGTTCGCCTATCAGTTCATGTTTGTAATTCGCGCCAACAGATTGCAGCAGGTTTTGAAGATCATTGGTACCAAACCACGAATCGACATTGGTGATCTCAGCTTCCAGTTCAGGCTTATAACGTTCGGACAGGCAGCCGGTAACGATAACCTTACCTATTTTACCCTGCTCCTTCAGTTCGCTGTATTGCAGGATGGTATCGATAGATTCCTGCTTGGCGTTATCGATAAAACCGCAGGTGTTGATAACAACGATATCATTTTTGCTCACCTTGTCAGCTTCATGCACCACGTCGAAGCTATTACCTTTCAGCTGACCCATTAGAACTTCGGAGTCATATATATTTTTGGAACAGCCCAACGTTACGACGTTGACACGTGGTTTTGAAATAGTTGGCTGATTAATAATTCCCTTCGTCTTCATATATACACTATATCATTGCGTTTATTGCCTCACCCCGCCCCTCTCCAAAGGAGAGGGAGAATTAAATCCTCTCCTTTGGAGAGGATTTAGGTGAGGCGACTATTCCGCTTCGTCCTACTTCCTCGCCGTTCCGTTCTTTTTTATTGTTGTTTAAATAAACTATCAACAAACGCTTTCCTATCAAACAACTGCAAATGATCCATCCCTTCACCTACACCTATATACTTTACCGGTATCCTGAACTGATCGGATATACCGATTACCACGCCGCCTTTAGCAGTACCATCCAGTTTGGTTAAGGCCAGCGCGTTAACTGCGGTAGCCTCGGTAAATTGTTTGCATTGTTCAATGGCGTTTTGCCCGGTCGAGGCATCCAGCACCAGCAAAATCTCATGCGGCGCACCCGGAACAACCTTTTCCATTACGTTTTTGATCTTCGTAAGCTCGTTCATCAGGCCCACTTTGTTATGCAAACGGCCCGCGGTATCAATAATAGCCACATCATCGCCATTGGCAACTGCCGAACGCAGCGTATCGTAAGCTACCGATGCCGGGTCGGAACCCATAGCCTGGGCCACAACCTTCACACCTACCTTTTCGCCCCAAAGCTGTATCTGGTCGACCGCTGCTGCGCGGAAAGTATCTGCCGCGCCTATCACCACTTTATTGCCCGCTTGTTTTAGCTTGTGCGCCAGTTTGCCAATGGTAGTGGTTTTACCAACGCCATTTACGCCAACCACCATAATAACGTAAGGCTTTTGATTGCCATATTCAAAACTGGTAAAATCGTTACTGTTGTTTTCGGCCAGCAGATGCTGTATCTCATCGCGGAGCAACGAGTTCAGTTCCGTAGTGTTAACATATTTGTCGCGCGCCACGCGGTCCTGTATACGCTTGATGATCTTGAGCGTGGTACTAACGCCAACGTCTGATGTTACCAGCACTTCCTCTAAATCGTCCAGCACATCATCATCCACGGTGGATTTGCCGGCAACTACTTTAGTGATCTTGGAGAAAAAGCTATCCTTGGTTTTTTCCAGGCCGGTATCCAGCGCCTCCTGTTCCTGCGGCGTAGCTTCCTTTTTCTTAAAAAAATCGAATAATCCCATTTTTTGGCCTCACCTGATCCTCTCCAAGGGAGAGGACTTTTTAATTGGTTTATCTCGAACTGCCTCTGCAACTCCCTCTCCTTTGGAGAGGGCCGGGGTGAGGCCTAACAAAAAAAGCCACCTCGTTGATACAAGACGGCTTCCATATCTTTCGGATCAAAGGATTATCCTTTGGTACCTTCTGTGATCGCGTCTTTTACGTGATCGTTATGTACAATTACTTCTTTGAATGAGTAAGCACCTGTTTTTGGCGATTTAGCCATGGTGATCACTTTTGAGTATTCTTTGCCTTTGCCTGTCTTCAGCGTTGCAACTACTTTCTTTGCCATGTCTTTTTAATTATTGATTTGATGAATTATTGAATTATTGATTTGATTAACCCAATCAACTATTCAACTCAATCAATTTATTATTTAATTTCCTTATGTACGGTCACTTTCCTTAATACCGGGTTGAATTTCTTCAATTCCAGTCTTTCAGTTGTATTCTTCTTGTTCTTGGTAGTGATATAACGGGACATGCCCGGCATACCGCTTTCTTTATGCTCGGTGCACTCTAAAATTACCTGAACCCTGTTGCCTTTCTTTGCCATCTTTTTAATTATTGAGTGATTGAATTATTGAATTACTGATTGAACTTAATCAATCATTCAAATAATCAACCTATTAAATATACCCTTTTTTAACGTATTTATTAATGCAGGCAGTAATACCATTCTTGCTGATGGTTTTAACGGCCGAAGTAGATACTTTCAAAGTGATCCACTTATCTTCTTCAGGAATATAAAACTTCTTCAGCTTTAAATTTGGGTGAAACCTGCGTTTAGTTTTAACATTTGAGTTAGAAACGTTATTACCAACCAGTGAGCCTTTTCCTGTTAAATCACAAACTCTTGACATGACAAATATGATTAATATAATCCCTCTTCTTAAAAGAGTTTGCAAATATCAGGATTTTGATTCAAATAGGCAACAGGGATTTGAAAAAAATATTTACAATAATCAATTAATTATAAAACTCCGTCATCGCGAGGAACGAAGCGATCTCTGCACATGCTGATCATGAATCAGCGAGCTGTCGTTGAGATGTGTGTCAACCGGTCACCGCCAACTTAATTTGGGCGTTGCCGCCGATAGAAGCGGCCCGCGCTTTCCATTCATACGCCTGCAGGCCTTATGCGCAAAGGCCGGTATCCATTTCAATCGCTAACGCATTGTCCGAACTATGATTTAAATGATTGAGTGAATACTATGGCACCGGGACCAATTGAAATCATAGTCCATCAAAAAATCAATGCAATCATAGTTTATACAGCTATCCGGCATTAATAGCAGGTGATTTTGCGCGTGACTATTTGGCCTTTAATTATCTTTCTTTTAAATGGAGCATACCATCCTACAGGGCTTAGTGTACCCAAAAGAATATTCTTCATTTCATTATTATACAGATTTACGCGTAACCTGCTGATAAAAAACAATTTTGCAAGCGAAGGAATAGTCACTCAACCGCGCCGAAAGGCCTGTTTAAGCATCCTTTGGCTTTTTTTGGCATTTTCCTGATTTTAAGGTACAAAAAACAGCATAAAAATGGCTGTTTCGTGAACACCTAAGCAATTGACAACCAGATCGATACCAAAAGGGTGTTCACGAAAATGCTCAAAATGGGGCACTTTTTGGTGTTTTGAAAAGTTGGAGATGTTGACTGTCAGTTAGTTACGCCCGAATGCGCCTGGCAAGCGGCGGTAGCATGAACACTTAGTGTATTTAGTTTGGCAATGCAAAAGCCACGAAAACAGGAAAGATAAATATCAGCCTGCAAAAGACATAACTGAGACAAGCGATATCTATAAGATATAAATTTAATATACCGTTTAAGTAGATTTTTACTATTTTTCACCCACCAATTTTACTTGACAATATTCTGCAGGGCTTAATGAGGCGATCAGGCATTAAGTAACCCAAACATTTTACCAATTTATAACCACGATCATGAAAATTACTTCGTTCGACGAGTACCAAAAAGCCTACAAAAGAAGCGTTGACAACCCCGAGGAGTTCTGGGCCGATATTGCCGGCAATTTTCAATGGCGCAAGCCCTGGATAAAAACGCTGGAATGGAACTTTACCGAACCGAACGTAAAATGGTTCATAGGCGGCAAACTGAATATTACCGAGAACTGCCTCGACCGTCACCTGGAAAAGCTGGGCGATAAACCGGCAATTATTTGGGAACCGAACGACCCAACCGAGGACCACCGCGTACTAACCTATAAACAACTGCACGAAAAGGTTTGCCAGTTTGCCAATGTATTGAAAAACAATGGTGCCAAAAAAGGCGACCGTATTTGCATTTATATGCCTATGGTGCCCGAACTGGCTATTGCCGTTCTGGCCTGCGCCCGTATAGGTGCGATACATTCTGTAGTGTTCGGTGGCTTTTCGGCGCAATCCATTGCCGACAGGATACAGGATGCACAATGCAATATCGTGATCACGGCCGATGGCGGTTTCCGCGGAACAAAAGAGATACCGTTGAAAAATGTGATCGACGATGCGCTGGTTCAATGCCCGTCGGTGAAGAAAGTGATCGTACTTACCCGCAGCCGTACCCCAATTTCCATGCTGAAAGGGCGCGACCTGTGGTGGGAAGACGAGATAAAAAAAGTGGAGACCCAGGGAAATACCAGTTGCATAGCAGAAGAGATGGACGCCGAGGATATGCTGTTCATCCTATACACTTCCGGCTCGACAGGTAAACCCAAAGGCGTGGTACATACCTGCGGCGGCTACATGGTTTACGCTGGGTATACCTTTGCTAATGTGTTCCAGTACAACCCGGGCGAGATCTTTTTCTGTACCGCCGATATCGGCTGGATAACCGGGCACTCCTATATTGTATATGGCCCGCTATCGCAGGGCGCGACTACATTCATGTTCGAGGGTATTCCTACCTGGCCAAATCCGGGACGTTTCTGGGAAATTGTGGAAGAATACAAGGTCAATATATTATACACTGCCCCTACCGCCATCCGGTCGCTGATGAGTTTTGGTACCGATGTGGTAAAGGATAAAGACCTGAGCTCACTCAAAAAATTAGGCTCAGTAGGCGAACCTATAAATGAAGAGGCCTGGCATTGGTTCGATGAGAACGTGGGTCATAAAAATTGCCCGATAGTGGATACCTGGTGGCAAACTGAAACTGGTGGTATTATGATATCGCCTATAGCCGGCGTCACTAAAACCAAACCCACTTTCGCCACGTTGCCTCTTCCCGGTGTTCAGCCGGTTTTGGTTGATGAGCATGGAGAAGAAGTACATGGTAACGGGGTAAGCGGCTTTTTATGCATCAAATTCCCATGGCCCGGCATGCTGCGCACTACTTATGGCGACCATGAGCGCTGCCGCCAAACCTACTTCTCGGCTTACAAAGGCAAATACTTTACCGGCGACGGCTGCCTGCGCGATGAGGATGGCTACTACCGTATTACCGGCCGTGTTGACGATGTGCTGAATGTTTCCGGTCACCGTATTGGCACCGCCGAGGTAGAAAACGCTATAAACATGCACGCCAGCGTGGTGGAATCGGCGGTAGTTGGTTACCCGCACGACATTAAAGGCCAAGGTGTTTACGCTTTCGTGGTAAGCCCCAACAAACACGGCGACGAGGAGCTTACCCGCAAGGATATTTTAATGACCGTTACCCGTATCATCGGCGCCATAGCCAAACCGGACAAGATACAGTTCGTAACCGGTTTGCCCAAGACGCGCTCGGGCAAGATCATGCGTCGTATCCTGCGTAAAATAGCTGAGGGCGATACCAGCAATTTAGGTGACACGTCTACCCTGCTCGACCCGACAATTGTCGAGGAGATCAAAGACGGGGCGTTGTGAGAGAATATGATTTCTGCCTTTTAATTTAAACCAAATGATACTACAGATGTTCTCCAAATACATCTAACAAATAACATCATGGATAAATTACAATTAAAAGGCGCCTGGAATGAGACGAAGGGCAAGATCAAACAAGCCTACGGGGACCTTACAGATGACGACTTAGTGCGCGAAGAGGGAAAAGACGACGAACTGCTGGGTAAACTCCAGAAAAAGACCGGCAAAGGCCGCGACGAACTCGTCAAATGGATCAATAGTTTATAAAAACACAAGGCCTTCGGAAAATCCGGAGGCTTTTTAGTTTTATTCCTTACTTAAACTCATAAAGACTAATTTTGCCGCATGAGTTCTACCCGCCCCACCATTCTTGTCGTAAACGATGATGGCATTACCGCACCCGGCATCAAGGCCCTTATGCATGCAATGAAAGAGCTTGGCAAAGTGGTAGTAGTAGCTCCGGATAGTCCGCAGTCGGGTATGGGCCATGCCATCACCATCGGCAGCCCGCTTCGGCTGGATAAGATGGAACTGTATGAAGACATTGAAAGTTATAGCTGCTCGGGCACCCCGGTCGATTGCGTAAAGCTGGCTGTTACCAAAATATTCAAAGGTAAAAAGCCCGACCTGTGTGTTTCCGGGATCAACCATGGATTGAATAATTCGATCAATATTCTTTATTCAGGCACCATGTCGGCAGCGGTTGAGGGGGCTATTGAAAGCATTCCATCTATCGGCTTTTCTTTAGATGACTATACGCTGCAGGCCGATTTCAGCCATTGTATCAAATTCGTAAAAGAAATTGCACAGCAGGTTTTGCAAAACGGCTTGCCGGCGGCTACTCTGCTCAACGTAAACTTCCCCAATACGCATCATATCAAAGGAATTAAAATATGCCGTCAGGCCAATGCCAAATGGGCCGAGGAGTTTGACGAACGCCATGATCCCTATAAGCGGCCTTATTACTGGCTGACAGGCGTATTCCAGGTGAACGATAAAGGCGAAGACACCGATGTTTGGGCGCTGGAAAACCATTATGCATCGGTAGTGCCGGTGCAGTTTGACATGACAGCACATCACGCCATCCCGTTGCTGAATAATTGGAAATTCAATACCTGAAGGCTATGAAATATTACCTCGTAGCCGGCGAAGCATCGGGCGACCTGCACGGAGCCAACCTTATGAAGGCTTTAAAGGAAAAAGACCCTAAAGCCGACTTTCGTTTTTACGGCGGTGATAAAATGGCGGCCGAGGGGGGCGAGTTAGTAAAACATTATGCCGAAATGGCCTTTATGGGCTTTATTGAGGTAGCCCTCAACCTGCGGACGATATCTAAAAACCTGGCAGCCTGCAAAAATGATATTGACAGCTGGCGGCCGGATGTTTTGGTACTGATCGATTTCCCCGGGTTTAACTTGCGCATTGCCGAGTTCGCGAAGTCAAAAGGTTTGCTGGTATGCTATTATATATCGCCCAAGGTTTGGGCCTGGAACCAGAAACGGGTACTGAAGATCAAACGGATAGTTGATCACTTATTCTGCATCCTGCCTTTCGAGGTGGATTTTTATAAAGGATGGGGGATGGACGTTGATTATGTGGGTAATCCCTTACTGGACGCAATTGCAGAATTTAAAGCCGATGCGGCTTTCCGGAAAACGCATAAACTTAGCGATAAAAAGATTATTGCTTTACTGCCCGGCAGCCGCAGGCAGGAGATCAGTCGCTTACTACCCGACATGGTTGCTGTTGCTGAAAAATGGCCGGACTACGAATTTGTGATAGCGGGCGCACCGTCTTTTACCGTTGAATATTATGATCAATATTTAAAAGACACGAAGCTTACCCTAGTATTTGATGCGACTTACGACCTGCTGACAAATGCTCATGCCGCCATTGTTGCATCTGGCACCGCTACACTCGAAACAGCACTATTTGATGTGCCACAGGTGGTTGTATATAAAGGGGCGCCTATTTCTATCGCCATAGCGCGAATGCTGGTGAAAATAAAATTCATTTCGCTGGTTAATCTAATTATGAACAAATTGGTGGTGACGGAACTAATACAACAGGACTGTAATCCGCAACGAATAAATTCAGAATTAGGTTTGATAATAGAAGGCGGCTCCAATCGGCAGCAAATGCTGGTCGATTATCAAAATCTCCACGAAAAAATGGGAAAACCGGGGGCATCGGCGCGAACGGCAGAACTGATCATCAAATACAGTTCAAAAAAATAAGGCCACGTAACACGCGGCCTTACCCCTCATAGTTTTCAAAAGAATTTAATATGTAGATATATAGTGATCAGGCTACTGACAAGCGAACTTGTGCACGCGCCCGTGGATTGCTGTGAATAAACTTTTCCTTAAAACCTCTTATGCTGTTCAAATCGTTCAGCAATAATGCTCTAAGCTCATTATCAAAGCGGTCTACCAGTTTGTTAGTCGAAGATTTTGTATGGCTTTTCATAAAATTGTTGTTTTTAGGTTGTTACAGTTTTTACCTATATACGTAATCAGTTCTGTTTAGGTTTATCTATATGATCTTTTTCTGTCAGGTTATCCTTCCGCCGCTTCGCTTCCTCATACTGCCTTACGATCTGTTCTTTATCGCGGCCATCTGAAGTATCTTCAGGGCTTTGTGGATTTTTCCACTCCTGCTCTCCGGCTCCGGTATTTTCCTTTTTTACGATCATCTTCTCGATAAACCTGTTTGCAGTACCCCCAAATCAGTGCCAGAATTCGCCCTCGGGGCATTGCAACGACACTTTTTAAGCAGGCACTTCTGCAAATGCCTGACAGCGAAAATGAAAGATTAATTTTTATACCGTTTTATAAAATGGTATCGCATCAAAAAGCCTGCTTGCGAATTCCAGGAAGTAGATACTTAACTATACACCTTGTCGTACCCGGTGTATAGTTTTCTGGTTAAGCAGGTGAAAGATAACGGCAAGGGCCGACAATAATATTCCCACAATGCATACACCGGTCCATTTGTAATAGTCCCACGCAAAGCTGGTAATGTACGTGCCCAGGCTGCCACCTATAAAATAAGTTACCATATATACGGTATTGATACGATTGCGGGCCTCGGGCTTCAGGGAAAAAATAAGCGACTGGTTAGAAATGTGTGTAGCCTGCACTCCCATGTCGAGAACGATAACACCGATAATGAGCCCGATCATGCTATATCCTGAAAGCATAAAGACCACAAAGGAAATAACGATCAGTAATAAAGTGAAAGTAGATAGTTTGTAGGCATCCATCCTGTCACTAAGTCGGCCCATAACGCCCGCAGCAAGGGCTCCCGCTGCTCCAAAAAGTCCGAACAATCCTGTTATATCGCTGCCTTTGCCAAAATTATCATGCATTAATGCAGCCAATGACGTCCAAAATGCCATAAAGCACGCAAAACACAGCGCCCCCCGTAGCGAAGCAATACGCAATGCCGGCTCCTCCTTAATAAGAGTGATCAATGAGTGCATTAACGACCCGTATTTACCTTTATATTCAGGCTCAACCTCGGGCAGCATAAAAAACAGCATTATCCAGATCACCACCATTACCCCGGCTGCGATAAAAAACATAGCCTCCCATCCAAAATATTTTCCAACTATTCCGCTCAGGGTCCGCGACAAAAGGATGCCTATCAGTAAACCGCTCATTACAAAACCTATCTTTCTGCCACGCTCTGCCGGCTTTGCCAGGTGTGCTGTCATTGGCACCAGTAATTGCGGAACCAATGAAAATACCCCCACCAGGAAGCTCGCAAGGATAAGCATATTAACGTTTGGCGCTATCGCCGCACCCAGCAACGCTACAATAGCCAGCGAGAGGCAAAGCATGATCAAACGTTTACGCCTGATCATATCCGCCAACGGTGCCAGAAACAACATACCTGCAGCATATCCCAGTTGGGTTACAGTTGCCACCTCCTCGATCTTTGATATACTAACGTTGTACGACTTTGCCATCAATACCAGTAGTGGCTGATTATAATAAAGATTTGCCACTATAAGACCGGTCGCAATGGCCATTACCCATAAAAGTGAATTGGTAAGTTCGGGATGCACGGGTTTCGGTGGATGCGACATGGGCGACATTGGAATTTCTGCCGCAAAAATGCAAAAAGAGTATGGATAAGGATGTTTGGTTTAAGTAATATTTTATGCGTTATTTTCCTCGAAAAACCGCCAAACGACCTATTTTTCAAATAATTGTGCGAAAATCAGGTTATTTTATAAGAAATGATCCAAAAATCAAGTTTCAGACTATAAATTTTAAATAAAAAAGCTTAATAAATAATGTTTTTAGTAAATATTAAGTAAATATTTTCTTTGTTTATATAAATAAAAGAAGTTTTATTTGGTTAAAATCAATTATTAATAAATAAAATAGTGTTTTATAAAGCAAATCGCATAAATTTTATTCATTTTTTAAAAAAAATTATAAAAAACTATTGCTTTTTAGATTTTTTTTATACCTTTACATCATAAACGCCAGCGATTGGCGACCAAACAATCAAAAATTGAAAGTTTTACAATGTATTGGTTGTTTATTTAATGTAAATTCAATGTTAAATGATGTTCTGTGAAATGGTGACAATAAAATTACAAATGTAGATTCTACATTTTAATAAATAGTGTTACCTTTACACCAGAAATTTTTAGATAGTCTTCTCATAATTTAGGTTTATAATTGGTTAGTAAAGGCCCCTGCCCATCAGGGGCTTTACTGTTTTTATAAGGTCCGTCCAACCTGAAATTTCCAAAAAAACTAATGATTAATTAAGGTCAACGTACCACCGTTACATAGCCTGAGATGGTGTGCAGACCCGAGAATTTAGGATCGATGATGTAGTAATATACACCATAAGGCACCTGTTGATTTTTAAAAGTACCATCCCAGGCTGTTCCATATCCTATCGAGTGAAATACCTTTTGGCCATACCGGTCAAATACATCCACACTGGCTTGCTGATAAGCAACCAGGCCCTGTATGTTCCATTGGTCATTCACCCCATCACCATTCGGCGTGAAAGTATTCGGAATAACGATCTCCGGCGATACAACGATGTTTACAAAATCCTGGGCAACGCATCCGCGCGAATCGGTGACTATCACAGAATACAAACGATCAACACTCCCGGTTACCTCGGGGTTCTTAACAGTCGTACTGCTTATATCGATATTGGGCGACCATACATAGGTGACATTTTCATCGCTTACCGTTGGTTTAAGGGTGACCGTATGACCTTTTAATACATACACCGTGCCGCCGGCATTGACCGTAGGTGGCGGCAATATATTGATGGTCATATTATCCGATGGAATATAACACTGGCCAGGAGCATTGGCAGTAAGCGTAAGCACAACTGATCCGGCGGCAATATCAGCCGCACTTGGAATATAACTCGCGTTCAACTGGGAAGCTGAAGGAATAAATGTTCCCGTTCCTGAACTACTCCAAACGCCCCCGCCCGGTATGGTTATTTGTCCGTCCAGGCTGGCACCGCCTTGTGAGCAAATATCCTGATTGGGTCCGGCGGTTACAGCAGACAGCAACTGGAACCTGACTGTCATTGACGACGTAGATATGGCACAACCATCCGTACTGTTAGTGGCTAAGGTAAGCGTTACCGAGCCCGCCTGCACATCCTGTGCTGAAGCCACGTAAGTGCCATCCAGCACATTCGGCCCAGCCGGAAATGTACCCGTTCCGCTGGTTGACCACACACCCGTTGTTACAGTGCCCCCGGTAACTGCCCCGTGCAATTGAACAGTTGTATTTATTGGGCAAAGTGTTTGGTCGGGCCCCGCATCCGCCGTCGAAGGTTGATCGACAACCACATTTACAGTGCCTGATGGACTTGTACAGCCATTAACTGTTACATACAATGTATATAGGCCTGCATTTGCCAAAGTTACATTTGATATAGTGGGATTTTGCCGGTTCGAACTAAATCCATTCGGGCCGGTCCAGGAATAAGTAGCATTGGCCACCAGATCGGTGCGCAAACCGAGCGACCCGTTAATGCAAAGCGGGGAATTTGCCGTTGCCACCGGCGCCGCTGGTGTAGGGTTTACCGTAACCGTATAATTGAACGGCAACCCGGCACAGCCGTTGTTTATCGGCGTGATAACATAAATCACATCTACAGGCGTGCTTCCCGGGTTAATTAATGTCTCAGTAATTGTCGATGAGGTTTGTCCGTTAACTGCCGGATTGCTTATGCCGGCTACGGCAGCCCGGCTCCAGCTAAAAGTTGCAGTGGGAAAATCAGATGTGATAGTATAATTCTGCGCAGTACCATTACATATCGCGCCCGTTGCGGCGCTGGTAATAACCGGCGATTTAAAGGTAATGGTCATTGGAGAAACCGAAACATTACAGTCGTCCTTACTGGTGGATGCCAGCGTAAGTTTTACCGAGCCTGCTGCCACGTCAGCGGCCGAAGGCAGGTACAAAGCGTTGAGCACATTCGGCGCAGGCGAGAAGGTACCTGTCCCGGCGGTTGACCAGATACCAGTGGTAGTACCGCCTGTAACAGATCCCGCAAGCTGCACCGAAGCTGCCGTTGTACAGATGGTTTGATCGGGCCCTGCATTAGCTACAGGCGGTGGATTGATTACCACCGGCACAGTGTTAACGGTTACGCTATTACAGCCGTTTATAGTTATAAATAAGCTGTATACGCCTGCATTCGCGGCTGTGGCGTTCGGAATGGTCGGATTTTGCAGGTTCGAATTGAACCCGTTCGGCCCCGACCAATTATAGGTTGCTTTAGAAACTATGGGGCTTTGCAGGTTGATCGTACTACCTATGCAAATTGGCGAATTGACATTCGCCACCGGTGTCGGTACGGCTGGATTTACCGTTACCGTATATTTAAACTGCGTACCCGGGCAGCCATTTGCCACAGGTACAATCAGATAAATAACCTTTACAGGCGCATTCGTAGTATTGATCAAAGCCTCGGTGATAGAAGATGAGGTTTGCCCCGAAACCGCGGGATTACTTATCCCTGCAACTGCAGCACGCCCCCAACTATAGGTAGCCGTTGGTACATTCGATGTGATATCATACGACTGCGGATCGCCGCTGCATGCTACGTCGGCTGCAGAACTGTTAACCACAACAGACGGATTGACTGTCACAGTAAGGTTAAACGTCAATCCGGTACACCCGCCCGATGAATAGGTAATGACATATACCACATCAACCGGCTGGTCCGTTGTATTAAATAAATTCTCGCGTATGGTTGTTGCCCTTTGGCCCGAAATAGCGGCATTGCTTATTCCCGCCACTACTGCACGGCTCCAGCTAAAGCTTACACCGGGCGAATTGAATGTAATATCATAATTTATGGCAGTCTCGTCGCACACAGCTACAGCGGAAGCACTGGTAACAACCGGTGCCGGGTTTACGGTAACTACGTAATTGAATGGCGTTCCGGGGCAACCGTTTGCATCGGGTGTTATCACATAGGTTACATTTATTGGGCTGGTACTTGTATTGATAAGCGTTTCAGTTATATCAGTGCTTGTCTGGCCGGAAACGGCCGGATTGCTGATATTGGCCACAGCAGCCCTGCTCCACGTAAAAGTTGCCCCAGGCACATTGGATGTAATGGTATAATTAAGTGCCGAGCCGCTGCATACGTTGCCGGCTGACGCGCTATTTACCACCGGCACCGGGTTTATACCGACATCTACTTTTAACCTGGCGCTTGTGCATGTGCCAACCGCCTCAACGTAAAAGCTCGCCGGCACCGTAAGGGGTGTTGTTGTATAAGCGGCGCTGGCTGATAAAAGATTTCCACCGGTAGCAGCATCGTACCAGCGGTAAGTTCCGGTCGACCCGCTTGCGGTAAGGGTGGCCTGGCTTCCTGAACAAACATTTGTGCCGGCTGCCGTAGGAACAGCAGGGGCCGCGTTAATGGTTACCGTAACCGCCGTCCTGGTGCTGGTCGCTCCGTTCAAGGTAGTTTGCACGTAATAAGTTGTATTGGAAATAAGCGCAGGCGTCTGGAACGAAGACCCCGTAAACAACAGGTTTCCGCCTGTTGGGGCGTCATACCATGCGTAAGTACCTCCCGGCGCTGTTGGCGTCAGAATTGTTGCGTCACCCGAGCAGATACTTGTTCCCGTTATGGTTGGCGCGGCTGGCTGTGGCTTTATGGTGATGACCATCTGGTCTGTTTTCGGGCCGCAGGAGCCCGGCGGATCTGCCGACGTAAGAGTGAGCGTAACCGTTGTTTCACCGGGCGCAGGGGTATATACAGCGTTGAGTTGGTTGGGATTTGAAAAAGAGCCCGCGCCTCCTGACCATATTCCCGTGGATGCTCCTCCCGACACACTTCCTGCCAGGGTTACCGGGGTGCCGAAAGGTACCACCTGGTTCGTGCCGGCCGAAACGACAGCGGTTGGGTCAACGGTAACAGGGAAAGTAAATGAGGTTGCCGGGCATGTCCCGCTTGCCGGTATTGTATTCGTGATATTGTGCGCACCAGGGGTTGAAGCGGCAATGTTTATCTCGCCGGTGGTAGTATTCAAAAATACGATGCCGCCTGACGAACTAAACACCCCGGCGCTTGCTCCGGCAGGAAAGACCGGGAAAGCAGTACCTGAATTCTGGCATAGCGCACCATAAGAAAACTGCGCATTCGGAGAGCTGGTTATAGTTACATCCGCAGTGCTGGTTGTTGGGCAGGTGCCTCCGCCAAAAAACGAGATCGTATATGTTCCTGAAGCACTGGCGGCAAGATTGATCTGACCAGTTGTGGTGCTCACAAACACCAGGCCGCCGGGCGACGCACTGAAAACACCCCCGGCCGGATTGTTGATGGTGGGCGAAGGGTTAGCCCCGGTTTTACAAAACGTGCCCGAAGAGTATTTAAATTGGGGGCTGGGGATTGCTATCATTGATACCGTAACAGATGCTCTCGGGCTAACACAGGTCCCAGCTGCCTGCTCTATATAATAAGTGGTGTTCCTGTTGAGTGCGGGCGTAGTAAAACTGCTGCCCGTAGCCAGCAAATGACCACCGACCGCGGCGTCGTACCAGGAAACAGTACCGGTAGCAGTGGCTGTCAACGTTGTACTTGATCCCGGGCAAATTGATGTGCCACTGGCTGATGGTGCCGCCGGCGGCGGGGTTACTGTTGCTGTAACCGCAGTGCGTGTGCTCGAACACCCATTAGCGGATACGCTTTCAACATAATATGTGGTAGTAGAAACGAGCGGCGGTGTAACATAAGCAGAGCCCGTTACAAGCAGGTTTCCACCTGTAGCGGCATCATACCAGGCATAGTTTCCACTTGGAGTCGTCACAGTCAACGAAGCCATATCGCCCGAACAAACTGTTACTCCGGGCGCTGTTGGCGCTGCCGGTGTTGGCAACATCGTCACGGTAACGGGCGTACGTGTACTTGTGCAGCCGTTAACCGTTGTTTCTACATAATAGGTGGTATTTGCGTTAAGTACAGGCGTGGTAAAAGTAGCATTGTTTGACAATGAACTGCCACCTACCGGTATACTGTACCAGGCGTATGAGCCGGTGGACCCACTTGCGGTAAGTGTAGCTGTATTGCCCGGGCATATTACGATACCCGATGCGGACGGCGGCTGAGGAGCAGGTGTTATATTAACGGTTACCGCGACACGCCCGCTGGTACAACCTCCGTTCGATGCCGCAACGTAATAAGTTGCAGGATTGGTTAAAACCGGGGTTGTGTAAGAAGTACCTGTGGCAAGCAGGGTACCTCCTACAGCCGCACTATACCAGTTATAAGTTCCGCCCGGGCCTGTCGGCGTTAGTACGGCGCTCGTACCCGAACAGGTAGTAATATCGGCAATAGTCGGGTTGGATGGTACCGGGTTTACAACAACCGTGACAGGCGTACGCGGGCTTGTACAAGTATTTAAAGTTGTTTGTACATAATAGGTTGTGGTTGTATTGAGGACAGGTGTAGTAAAATCGGGACTTGATATCAGCGATGTGCCACCTGTAGGCACATCGAACCAGTCGATAATACCTGCTGAAACGCCGGCGTGGAGGCTTACTACGTTACCTGCACAAATTGTTGCACCCGATGCTGTCGGTGCCTGCGGTGGTGGTGTTACGGTGGCCCTCACCGGAATCGGCGAGCTTACACAACCGGTTGGGCTTGTTACCACGACATAATAAGTAGTAGTGTTAACCAGTGGTGGCGTAGTGAAGCTCGAGCCTGTGCCAAGTACTGTCCCCCCTGCTGCGGATGCATACCACGCATAGGTACCGCCGCCGCCGGCCACTAAGGTTGCCGGGTCGCCTGAACATACTGTCGCGCCAAGGGTGGGTGGTGTACTGGGCAAAGTGACATTTACGGCCGACCGGGAACTTGTACAACCGTTTAAAGTAGTTTCAACATAAAACGTTGTAGGTGTGCTGATGGGCGGCGTCACATAAGTCGCGCCGGTTGCTAAAAAATTACCCCCTACAGCCGCATCATACCATTGGTACGTGCCGCCCGGGGCAGTTGCAGTTAACGTTGCCGGACTATTGGGGCATACAACTACATCCTTTACGGTTGGCGCATTAGGCGCCGTGGCGGATACAATAGAGATGCTTTGCTTTACGGCCTGGCACCCTGCTGTTTGATCTTTAACAGTTACCGTATATGTGCCGGGTTTATTAACACTTATCGAAGTAGTTGTTTCGCCTGTGCTCCAAACAAATGTATATGGAGCGGTTCCTGCGGAAGCCGATGCTGTAAGCACCACACTACTGCCAGAACAGATTGCCGGTCCTGATGAAGATATGCTCACTTTAAGCGTACACTGACCATACCCGCGAATAGCTGCAAACATTAGCAGGAATACGAGTAAACTGTTCTTCATAGATGTCAATAGTCGTGCTATTATGAAATACAGGCAACCAGGCGGATAGAGTTGCCACAAATTTCGTTTAAAATTAAAAAAAAATCGGCAAATGAAATAAGAGCCAGAGGTTTTAACGAAATAGTGCCCAATTTGGTTGAGGTTTATTAACAATAATTAATCTCCAAAAAACACTGCGACTCAATTCATTATAATAAAAAAACCCGCTTAAGCGGGTAAATAAAAGGATTGCCGGAAAAGCAACGTCTTTAGCGCGCAAAGTTCATTTCAGCACGCCTGTTTTTCTGGCGGCCCTCCGAAGTTTTGTTGGAAGCAATTGGATGTGTTTCACCAAATTCGGTTGTGGCAATACGGGTAGAATCACACCCTTTGCCAACGAGGTAGTCCCTGACGGCCTTGGCCCGTCGTTCTGACAGTTTCCAATTGTATACATATTCGCCGATGTTGTCGGCGTAGCCGCTTATTTTGATCGACGCATTATTGTCGATCATTAATTTGGCAATCTTATCCAATTCTGACGTGCAGGCTTTTGGTACGCCTTCCTTATCGAAGCCAAATTCGACATTTTTCAACTTCATTGCAGCAAGTTCCGTTGAGGACAATTTTGCCGGGTAGTAGGTTTTGTTTTTGATCTTTTTGATTGCCCTGTTCGCATTGGCTGAAAATGCGAACAAGCCGGTCGCTCCCGCAAGGATGAGCGCAACAAGGGTGTTACGATTTGATCTCATGACGTTAAATATTAGTTTTATATTCCAGTTATTTACAAAAACATTCTTAATCGATCTGCTTGACAGCAAACAGGTCGTTTAATCTTTCGGCTAATGTTTGTGCATTTGCCCTGCGGGTCAGTCGGGCATTGTATCGGTTGTTGCTAATTACTAAAACGGTTAACGGTATTAATAGTCCGGCAAATACCGCTATGGCGTAGATCCAAAACGAGTTCTCTGCGACATATTCGATATTGGTTTCAGGTTTATCCAGTACCACAATCCGTTGTGCGGATGTTGCTGAAAAGGCCTTTTGTTGAGGTTTTTGTGCGGCAGCAGGTGTTACATGGATTGCCGCATATTGTTTTTTCTCAACGGTTATCTCTTTTATAATATCATCCAGGGAATCTTTTTTTGCATTTAAAAGAGTCGGGTTGCCATGGTTTTCGGCAACAGCTTCAGGTGAATGTTGCTGACGCAAAAAGGTGATGTTATCTACTATTTCGCTTTGCAGGAACATCATCTTATTATCGAAAGTGTCCAACCTTATCTTATTCTGTTCAGGATTTGCAAGAGCACGCTGTTTCCGCAATTGCATCGCGTTATACGTGGTGAGCTCTTTCTTTAATTCCATATCATAAATCTCATCTATGTAAGGCACCTGCACAAACTGGTCAACCGGCTTCCTCATATAAGGCATTATCGCTTTGAACACATCCATCTGTATAGCATCGTAGGCGTGCATCTGCTCTGAATCAATGACAGGTTTTTGCTGCTTCGGCGTCAATAAGGACACCTGGTGACGCAGACGGGCTGCTTTTTCGCGCAGCATGGTTATGTTTTTGGCAATTCTTTCGGCATCTGCACTTTGGCTCTCCGGCGCGTTTGTTTTGATTTCCTGCTGTTCTTTCTTTTTAACTGGCGGAATATTATGTTTCGTGCCGCTATATAACTTTAATAATTTATTAACCAGCGCAGCGCTTTTCTTCGGGGTGCCGGAAGCAGCACTCACAGAAAGCACCTTTCCGTCGTCTTCCTCCTTAACCTGCAGGCTGTTATAATAACGGTCGATCAACTCGACGGGATCATGCAGTCGAAAAAGGAATAATGCATCCTGGTATGCCGTACCGGCACTATGCGTTATTTTGAATGTACCATAAAATGTCTTCGACGGCTTGTTAAACTCCTCGTAAGCTATGGTGTCGCCGTGCGTCAGTGTAAATGTGTTGGGACTGGCGGTCTTGAAAGTTAAAGTAATATCATCGTCAATTGTATTGAACTGGCTGAACTGAATTTTCACCGGCAACGAATCTCCGTTTATTTCCTGATCCTGATTTCCGGTATTGTAATAGCTTATCCTGTAACCTAACCGGTCAAGCGCTTTTTGCAGCAAAGGCTTAGATTTAATATCAGCTATGGCCTCGTCGGCTGAAATTCCGTTCAGTTCGATCTTTGCTGTCGCTTTATATTGCGGGTGGTGATTGCTTGTGTAACTGTAAGCAATAAAAAGAAAAACCGGCAAACACAGGAACAGGCCATACTTTTTAAGCGCCGTTAAAGTTTTTTGACCAGTTGCCGAAGGGATCATAGTTTTTCCGGGGTTGAAATAACAACAATTTCTGTTTTAATTAATTACGAACGCTATTTACATATACGTTACAATCGCACCCATCAGATTGTTTACGGAATTAAAAAAATTAACTTACTCCCATTTGATACAATAATATTTTCAAGGTAAAATCTTTTTATTAGCTTTGCCGTCCATTACGGGGGATTAGCTCAGCTGGCTAGAGCGTTTGCATGGCATGCAAGAGGTCATCGGTTCGACTCCGATATTCTCCACAAACAAAAAGGCTTTTAGAGATCGTTCTAAAAGCCTTTTTTACTATGTCCTCCTGTTTTTATTGCAATATTGGTTTTCCATCGTAAGTGGCTGATTTTAAAATATTTTCGGCTACTTTGACAGCGCTTTCCGAAAGCCTTGCATAGTTTAAAGGTTCACACTCTTTTTGCCCTTCGTGAATGTTCCACCACAACAGTTCCAATAATTCCTTCGCTTTTTGCGCCGGACGGTTGTCATATTTTTGCTCCTTATAGATAAGCGCCCATGTAAAGCTGCTTATCGGGTAGCCATCGGGATTGGTTGTATTGGTCAGCGAAACCTTAGCATCGGCGGGCAAGTTGATATTACTTGAGGCCGTTATTGAGGAAAGATCGGGTGTAATAAATTTACCCGACTGGTTTTGAACCTGCGCCACCGGCATCTTGTTCTGTATGGCGTAAGCCAATTCGACATAGCCAATTGCCCCCGGTGTTTGTTTTATCAAACCGGTTACACCTTCGTTCCCTTTACCCCCTAAGCCTGCCGGCCAGCTAACTGCCGTTGCTCTTCCCACTTTTTTATTCCATTCATCGCTAACTTTCGACAGGTAATCGGTCCAGATGAAACTTGTTCCGCTGCCATCAGAACGGTGGATGACCACGATTGTGAGATCAGGCAATTTTGCATCCGGGTTCGCAGTGGCAATTTGCTTGTCATTCCAGTTTGTAATTTTCCCCAGGTATATCGACGCAATTACCTGTGGCGTTATTTTTAGCGATTTGCTTAAACCGGGAATATTGTAAGTGATAACTGCAGCGCCCGAAGCCATTGGAATATGCAGTATGGGAACGCCGATCTTCTGGCTTTGTTCATCATTCAGCGGAGCATCGGAACCGCCAAAATCGACTGTTTTATTTGTTAGTTGCAGTATTCCCCCGCCTGAACCGATGGACTGGTAGTTTACCTTGATGTTGTGCGATTTCTCATACTCGGCAAACATTTTTGAAAATAACGGGTAAACAAACGTACTGCCCGCACCTAATAATCCTGTAGACGAGCCATTGCCGGCGGTTGAGGTGCTGTCGCTCTTCTGGCCGTTACTGCCATTGCCTCCGCACGAGGCAAAAAATAATATACTGCCAATGCTGCACAGGTAAAGTGCGCGAATTAAAAATTTTGACCTGATCATAGTTGTTTTCGATTAGATAAATGAAAATGGTTATTGGAAGATGGCATTGATCCGGGCATGTTCTACCCGGATCTCCAGGAACAAAGTTACCCACTTGTCAGGCCAAAAGTGGCATTAAATTTAAAATTCGTATGTTTGCAATAACCTGTTAAAAAACATTGTCGTTTTTTATTCTGTGCTGCCAGGCTTTTTCAAAGCCATCTTAAAGCATTTCCAATCGCTTTTTTTCTTTTAGCATCGGGTTCAATCATTCTTGGTATTATTTCTTTTTAGCTTATTTCCTATGATGAAAAAAAGACTATTTATTATTTCCAACCGGCTTCCCCTGACAATCGAGACCATCGACAATAATGTTACCATGCGGCAATCTTCCGGCGGGCTGATCTCTGCAATAACTACTTATCTGAAGGGCAGCGGTAAAGAATATTTTTCGGAGAAGATATGGGCTGGCGTACCCGGCTGCACTGAAAAGACCTGGGATATTGCCAACAATGAGCATTCGCCCGCAGATTATAATTACCTGCCGGTTTTTATGAAGAGTAAAATGTACGAGCTTTACTATAATGGGTTTTCCAACTCATTACTTTGGCCGCTTTTCCACTACTTCCCCTCGTTTGCCGAATACCATTCGTCCTACTTCGATGCCTATATGGAAGCTAACCGGTCATTTGCAGATATACTGTCCAAACAGGTACGCAACGAAGACTTTGTATGGATACACGATTACCATCTGCTGCCGTTGGCCGGCATGCTTCGCGCAAAATTCCCAAAGCTCACCATTGGCTTCTTTCTGCATATCCCTTTCCCGTCGTATGAAATATTCAGGGTCATCCCCAAACAATGGCAACGCGAGATATTAACCGGGATGCTGGGCGCCGACCTGATCGGTTTCCATACAGTAGACTATTCATCTCACTTTCTATCGTGTGTTGAAATGGCCCTTAAGACCGGGCACGACGGTCAGCACATATCATGGGAGAACAGGCAAATAAAGGTCGATGCTTTCCCGATAAGCATAGATTTTTACCTGTTTAACAATGCGTTTGATAATGTTAAAGTAGAAGCTATCCGGAAGACTTACCTTAAACTAAAGAAAGATAAAAAACTACTATTTTCGGTAGACCGGCTCGACTATACCAAGGGTTTGTACAACAGGCTGAAGGGCTTTAAAAAATTCCTTTTAGCCAATCCTGAATATCACGGCAAAGTTGTTTTTGCGCTGGTAGTTGTGCCCTCGCGCGATTCGATCAGGAAATATGCCGAGCGGAAAAAGATAATTGATGAATTTATCGGCAACCTAAACAGCACCCTGGGAACCATAAACTGGCAACCTATTATTTATCAGTATAATCACCTCGATTTTGAACAGTTGATAGCCTTATATACTACCTGCGATGTGGCCCTGATAACCCCGCTGCGCGATGGCATGAACCTTGTATCAAAAGAGTTTGTTGCCAGCAGGAAAGACAAGCAGGGCGTTTTGATATTAAGCGAGATGGCGGGCGCCGCAAGGGAACTGACCGAGGCATTATTGATAAACCCAAATGATACGGACGAAATAGCCGAAATGATAAAACAAGGATTTGAAATGAAAAAAAATGAACAGGAAGAGCGAATGACAGCTATGCAGGAACGCATAAGCAGATACGATGTAAATGCATGGGCCGGCGATTATTTAAACCAGTTAAAAGAAGTGAAAGACGTACAGCTGGGGTTCGAGATCAAATTCCTGGATAATTTTTCGAAAGCGCGGCTGCTCGAAAATTATTCATCGGCACAAAAACGATTGATATTACTCGATTATGATGGCACACTGGTCCCTTTTTCAAAGGACCCATTGTCTGCAACACCAGGCAATAAAGTACTTGAGTTATTGGACCTGCTCTCGCGCGAAGAGCAAAATACGATGTATATTGTAAGCGGTCGCGACAGCGTGACGCTTGAAAAATGGCTTGGTCATTTGCCGGTAGGCCTTATTGCCGAACATGGAGCTAAGATCCGTCATCCAAACGGATCGTGGGAAAATGAGACTGCCGGGAACGAGGGTGATTGGATGGGAAGGATAGAGAAACAAATGGATAAATTTGTGTCCAAATGTCCTCATTCATTCATCGAGAAAAAAGATTTTTCGATAGCCTGGCATTATCGTAATGCCGACCTGACAGAAGGCATGATAAGAGCAAAAGAATTGTATGAAGAATTATTTAACGGCACTACACACCTGCCCCTAAACGTACTGAATGGCAATAAAGTAATTGAAGTAAGAAATAAAGGTGTAAACAAGGGTGCTGCTATTGAAAAACTCACCATGTCCTCGTACGATTTTGTGTTGTGCATAGGCGATGACAAAACAGACGAGGATATGTTTGTAAAACTCGCCCGTATGACAGAGGCCTATACCATTAAAGTAGGCAATGAGGCTTCGTTTGCCAAGTACAACCTGCATTCGCCATACCTGGTACACTCGTTGCTTGAATCTATGTCTATCATACCCAAAAAAGAGTCATGGGTATATGGCGAGATCAAACCAGCTCTGTAAAATTAGCTTGTTTTTTTAGCGGTAAGCACAACAATAATGCCTCCTACTACCAGGATACCTCCTGCATAAGGCGGCCAGTTTACCGATTTTTGCTTATCAGCTGAAACCTGGATCGGGCCGGCATCAATTACTTTTTCCTTTTTAGTATAGGTGAACCCCGTCCAGATCAGCATAGCTACGCCGATGACGATCATAATAATTCCGATTGTTCTGCTCATATTTTATTGTTTTATGCCTTATGCTTTTCACTTCCGCATTGCGGGATGAATGTGTGAGGGACAGGCGATGATATTTAGTTAAATGGTATTTAAACAACTAACAAGATTGTCAATTGTTTTTCCGCTCAGGTTTTGATCTGGACCTCGTCAAGCGAAACACCTCCTTTTATACCAAAATCAAGTGTACGGATAGGGAATGGGATCATGATATTATTTTCGTCGTACGCCTTTTTTATCCGTATGATGGTTTTGCTGCAAACGGCCCGGTAAATAAGCCGTTCGGGCGTATTTACCCAAAGCCTGATAATAAAATTGATCTAGCTATCGCCAAATTCCTGGTAAAACATCGTCACCTCATCCTCTCCCGATAAGCCATCTATTATTATTTTTAATGATGTGCCGACTGAAGCCAGCCTACTTATGGGCTATTGATAACGTATTCGAAGTAATGGTATAAGCCGGCTATTTCGTCTCCAGGCACTTCCTTATTCCCCCGGCGAAATTTGATACCATGTGCTCAACCGTATATCGTTCTGATGCCAGTTTACCTGCTTCTGCAAAGCCGAGATATTTTTGGGTCTTGAGCAGGTCAATGACCGCTTCAGAGTATGCTGCGGTATCAAACTTGGTTATTAGTCCGGTTTTCCCGTTTTCCAGGTATTCAATTTCCGGGCTGTGGTAGGGATGTTCGGCAGTTATTATAGGGGATTCCATGGCCATGGAATCAAGGATACTAAGACCGACCAATCCAGGCATTATTTGTACCGAAGCTATTTTGAAATAGATCACGCGGTCCATGCCAAACTTGGGGCCTGCATAATGTATCCATTCCGCCTCATTTGCCGCCGCTTTCACTTTTTCAGCTTCAACGCCTGCGCCGATAAATAACATGTGAAAATCAGGAACAGCGGCTTTTATACGATGGCAACATTCCAAAATAAAATCAAGATGTTTATCCGGGTACATGCCCCCGCAGTATATTCCTACATTTGAGCCGCTTATACCTAACTTTCTTTTCAACACATCGGTTTCCGTCTCTGTAATATCCGCATAATATTTTTTTAGCCCAATCGTATCAATAGCATTTTGCACAGCTGTTATCTTATTCGCAGGAAACCCGCGGTCGGCCAGGAATTGCTTCACTCCATTGGTATAGGCAAACCACCAATCTGTCTGATAAAGGGTCTTTAGCTTTATCTTGTTTCTGAGACTGTTGACATCGTCCTGCATATTGTACACATGGCCCCAAAAAGCAACCTTTAATTTAGACAAACGCCTGGCTATCATCAGCCAGTAGTTAAGCAACAACCTGTTTTCCGTTTGCACGATAATTAGGTCAGCGCCTTTAAGGTATTTGAGACAGGGTTGCCACAACAACTCAGTTTTTCCTAAATAATAACGCTTATTGGGAACAAATTGCGCCCATTCAATTACAGTTTCGTCTCCCTTTAAGGCATCGGTTTTGTTGGACTGCCCATAAATCAGCTGTAAATCAATATTATAGTTGAAAAGTTCTTTTTTTAAAAGTTGATAAAAATCTACTCTATATTTCGGAAGAAACTTATAAATTATAAAAACTTTTTTCATCTCCTGAAAAGGTTGCCACGCTCACAATTAAAAGTTAATTTTTCATTAATCATAATTATTTTTTCATTCGATGGGACCAAAGAAAACGAAAATTATTTTAGTATGCTCCGGCGGTGGACATTTGGCTGAAATGCTTCAATTAGAAGAAATGTTTACCCGATACGATTACCTGATGGTGACCGAGAACACCGAATATACATCCTTTTTTAAAGAGCAGTATAATATGAGATTTATCAAGGCACGTTCCGGAGGTAAAAAACGTCGTTTTCGCTTCCTTATGACGCTTATCGCAAATACATTTTTATCATTAAAGCTGCTGATAAACCATTATCCGAAAGTAATCATTTCAACCGGTAGCCATACTGCTATACCAATGTGTCTTTTAGGCCGGTTGTTTGGCATTAAAATCGTATTCATACTCTCCTACGCACGCGTACATTCACGGGCGAAAGCTGCAGATATTATTTATCCGATAGCCGACAGGTTTATTTTACAATGGCCCGAGGGAAAAAACAACTATGAAAAAGCTGTATTTGTAGGAGGATTATATTAATGATACTTGTTTTATTAGGAACCTTTGTTACGGATTTCAAAAGACCCCTGGTAGAGATAGAAAGGCTGTGTGAAGAGGGTATTATCACTGAAGAAGTGATTGTACAATCTGGCTATACAGTTTTTAATGAGGCCCGGCATCTAACGTTGCGGGCGTTTATCAGTCCGGTTGAAATGGCCGAGCTGCACCGCAGGGCGAGGGTAGTGATTACGCATGCCGGGGCCGGGTCGGTAACCAATGCTATTAAGGCTGAGAAAAAAGTGATCGCAATACCAAGGCTTGCCAAATACGGTGAACATGTGGATGATCATCAACTTGAGATATTACACGAACTTGCTGCATTAAACTATATTTTGCCATGGCACGACCATGTACCGCTCGAAGAAGTTTTGACTAAGTTGGACAATTTTGAACCCCGTAGCTTTATTCCAGGCAGGTCGAACATGATAAATTACCTTATCAATTACGTAGACTCATTGTAACTTATGCTACAGGATAATGGGTACCCACATAAAACCATTCTATTTTCGAGTTATCTCTGCAATCCATTCGCCGTTTCGGAGGCATATTCGGCATTTGAATGGCTGAATATACTATTAAAGCGGTTCAATATCATTTTGCTTACTACTACTGAGGAAAAAGAGTCGGTGGACCTATATTATAAAAAGCATTTTCCGGATAATCTCGAGATCATATCCTTCCCCGATAATTATCCTTTCAAAAGCTATGGAAAGATTAAAAACACCGTAAGGCTTGGCTACTTTTATTTTAACTACAAAATAACATCCTACCTAAAAAAAAGACCGGAGATCATAGACCGCTGTGATATTATTTTGCATAAATCACCGGAGAGCTTCAGGCATTTTACCTCATTGGTAAAATTTGATAAACCCGTTTATATCGGGCCATTAGGCGGCGGGCTAAAAGTACCTGCAGGCATGAAAGATTATTTTAAAAAAGAGCATTTTTTGTTGAAACTACGCGTCTTGGATAAATTGTTACTAAAGCTGCCGGCTTACAGGAATCAATTTAAAAAGGCCGAAAAAGTATTGTTGTGCCTTGAATATGTGAGAGATACGCTGCCGCCAGAATTTCTTGAGCGGAGCGAATTATTACTTAATAACGGCATCAATTGTGATCAATATCCACAAGCCGTTGGTGATACTGCAGTTGTGGCAATACTTTTTGTGGGTAGGTTGACAAGGTATAAAGGGGCCGAACTCCTTATTAAAGCATTGAGCCGGGTAAGGTCGTCAAACTTTGTGTTGAATATCCTGGGGCGCGGAGAAGAACAGGCAGCCCTCGAAGGACTGGTAAAAAGTTATGGCCTTTCCGATAAGATCATTTTTCAAGGCTACAAATCAATTGAAGAAACCCGGCAGTTTTATTACATGTCATCAATATTCTGTTTGCCCACCCTAACAGAAGCAGGTGGCAACGTTTTTTTTGAAGCCATGGCATCGGGCTTGCCGATAATTACCATTGATAACGGCGGCCCGAAATATATCTGTCCGGATGAGGGCGCGATAAAAATCCCGGTAACATCAGAAGAAGGGATCATCAATGATCTGCAAGAAAGTCTTGAACTGCTGATCGGTAACCAGCAAAAACGTAAAGAAATGGGGAAGTTTAACCGCGGCTATTGCCGTGACCATTACGATTGGAAAGTTGTTGAACAAAACATTCTTCGCTTTTTTGCCGGCGAGATATACAAGACACAACATTTGCGTTAAAGCTACGCCAAATTATTCGCCCTTCGGTCCCATCCTCATCTCTATCATATGCCTGCTGAAACCGGCTTTTTCATAGGCTTTAAGAGCCGGTTCGTTATCGCTGTAAACCTCTAATCGCAGTTCGGTTATTCTCTGCGCCGTTGCCCATTCCGTCAGCGTATCAATGATCATTTTATTAACGCCCCTGCCGCGATAAGCAGGTAATACATACATAAAACCCAGATAGGCATACCTTTGGTGTTTCAGGTAGGGTTTAGCGGTTTCAATGCGGGCATAACCCGAACCGATAATTTCGTCGCCGCACTGAGCTACCAGCAGGCGAATATGCTGAGCAGTTAATAATTGATGCAGGTCGTAATAGTGTATCGACTCGTCCCTAAGCGTTTTATCAAACGGGCGTTCAGCGGTGATAACACCCTGCTCAAATTGCAGCAGGGTATCCATATCAGACAGGCGGGCTTTTCTTATAAATATTGATTCCATCGGCAGGGGGCCAATTTACAACAAAAAGCTTCTCCTGAAAGAGAAGCTTTGTTTAATTGATGGGCCCTGTTGCGTTTTATTTCAAACGCCTGTATATCTCGACGGACCTGCTTCCGTCGGTCGAATCCGTTATGACTTGTGAATATTCGTCGTCGCCGTTGAAATTGATCTTGATAGCGAATGACCGGCCAAGCAGCGTGGCGTGATTGGTTATTTTTTCCGATTCGCTCAAGGTATCGTTCCTTAGCGTATAATCGCCATAACCAAAGCCATTTTTAAAATGCAGGTTGGTATTATCCACTGCATAGCGGTGTACGAACATAAAGTGACCGCCCCAAAATGCTTTATACTGGTTTTCGGGTTGCTTAGTGGTGTCCTTCCCTTTCACAATGTAAGCCTCGTCCAGTTTCCATACACCGTCAAGCTTTGAGGCACCATCGGTGGCCAAACGGGTATATGCCTCGGTCACTGTATATTTCACACCCTTGGGTGACGTAAGCGGAAGAACCTGCGTATAACCTGAATCCTGCTGTGTTAACGCTATATGAAAAGTCTGAGGCGAATCGAGGGAGGCGCTGCTGTAAATACTGGTTTCTATAATGTTGTTGCCTGTGTCGGCCTTGTATGATCCTATGCCAAATCCTACAGATGAGTCGGGCGCCATGCTGGCATAAGCAAAATGATGGTCGGTATAAATTTTGACCTGTGTCCTGGCATAAACTGAATCCTTACCCCCGCTGCTAACCGTCAGTTTATCCATTTTGTATACACCTGGCTGCGAAGACTCTTTCTTTGCTTTTTTACACGCAAAGAAAACACAGGTAAGTAAAGCTGTAAAAACTAAAATCTTTCTCATAATACTAATGTTTTAATGGTGAAACGGGAATTAAGTGATAAGATTTATGCAAGGCGATGCCTACCCGTCAGTGAGGAAAACACGTGGCAGAAGCACAATAAAACAATGGGCTTCCGGTTCCATAAGGAAAAATACTACAGGGTATAATTTGGTATATTAAATTTACAAATAATATCCTTGATTATCAACAAATAAAATTTGGTTTTGTTGCAAAATCGAACCCGCCATCTTGTTTAAATCCATTAATAAAATATTTAATTTTGATATAACCCGTTTTTGATCACCTTCTTCCGGAAATCATTCAAAATGAAAAAAAGCGCTTCACTAATCACCTGCCTGTTGATGGCATTCGTTATTTCAGCAAGCTTTAATTTTGATGAGCATAAAACCCTTGCCATTGGTTCGGCGGCCCCCTACTTCAACCTGAAAGGCGTCGATGGTAAGATGTATTCGCTCGCTTCTTTCAAAGATGCTAAGGTGCTGGTGGTGGTATTTATGTGCAACCACTGCCCTACCTCGCAGGCTTATGAACCCAGGATGATCAAGCTAACGCGCGACTATGCGCCAAAAGGTGTGCGGGTAGTGGCCATCAACCCAAATAACCCATCCTCGTTGCGCCTGGATGAATTGGGATACAGCGATGTGGGCGATTCATATCCTGAAATGAAAATACGGGCCAAAAGCGCCGGCTTTAATTTTCCATATTTATACGATGGGGAAACCGAGATCACTTCAAAAAAATACGGCCCGGTTACCACACCCCATATATTCATTTTTGACCAGGACCGTAAATTGCGCTACCAGGGGCGGATAGATGATATGGAGGACCCTGCCAAAACACCCACCAGTTATGATGCACGCAACGCCATAGAGGCCATATTGGCTGGTAAAGAAGTGCCGGTAACAACAACCAAGGTGTTCGGCTGCTCGGTAAAATGGATAGAGAAAAAGGACTGGATTAAAAAGGCCGAGATACAATGGGCAAAAGAGCCGGTAAGCCTGCAGGATATCGACGCCGCAGGGGTATCGGAACTGATGAAAAACAAAACTGATAAACTTTTGATGATCAACCTGTGGGCTACCTGGTGTGTACCGTGCGTGGAGGAATTCCCCGACCTGGTGACGGCTAACCGCATGTACCGCGACCGTGATTTTAAAATGATCACCATTAGTTCGGATGCTATGAAGGACCGCAGCAAAGCGCTGGCTTTCCTGGAAAAGAGGCAATCATCCAGCCTTAATTATATCTACACCGGGGATAACAAATACAAGCTGATAGAAAGCATCGACCCAAAATGGCAGGGGGCACTGCCTTATACCATTTTGGTTGAACCCGGTGGCAAGATCGTATATGCCAAAGAGGGAAAGGTGAATGCTGATAGTCTGAAACAGGCCATCATTAATAACCCGCTTATCGGGAGAATATATAAAGTGTTTAAGGAGCAGTAATTGAAGATTTACGAAGTTTTAAAAACTTCGTAAATCTAAAAGCTAGTTTATTTCTGCACCTTCGCCGGGAACGGCGGCCTCACAGGCTCGACCTGCGGGTTTTTCTCCAATTCTTTTAACGCAACCTCAATAGCTTTTTGCAACTGCGGGTCATTGCCTTTGATAACCTCGGCAGGGGTTTGTACTACCTCGACATCCGGTGCCACGCCTACATTTTCAACCACGAAGCCATCCTTGGTCCAGATACCAACATTGGGCGCAGTTACACCGCCGCCATCAATAAATTCGGGGAAGCCGAGGATGCCGACCAGGCCGCCCCAGGTACGTGTACCAACCAAAGTACCCACCTTAAATTTGCGGAACATCCACGGCAACATGTCGCCGCCCGAGCCTGCCGACTCGTTTATGAGCATCACCTTCGGCCCTTGTATCGATGCACTTGGCGATTTAAGGTCCTGCCCGTAACGCATATGCCAGTGGGCCTGGTAAGGATTTTGCAATAGGTTGATATAATAGTCGGCGAGCTGCCCTCCACCGTTAAAACGTTCGTCAACAATAATTGCTTTGCGGTTTGCCTGCGGGTAAAAGTAACGTTTAAAGTAGTCATGGCCTTCGTTTGCAGTGTTGGGTACATATACATAGGCAACCTGCCCTTTGGTTGCCTCGGTCACTTTTTGCAGGTTGCCTTCGACCCAGTCGCGGTTGCGAAGTTCGTATTCGTTATCCACCGGCACCACTTTCACTACGCGGGAGCCATTATAATCCGGGTTAGGGCCAACCGTTATTTCGGTTATCTTACCGGCAGTGTTTTCAAAGTATTGATAGAGGTCCTCTGTGCCGGGCACGTCTTTTCCATTTACCGCCAGCAGGTAGTCGCCCGCTTTCACATTTACCCCCGGTTCGGTCAAAGGCGAACGGAGGTTGGGGTTCCAGTTAAGCCCACCATATATTTTCTGGATGCGATACCTGTTATTGATGATGCCATAATCCGCGCCAAGCAGCCCGCCTTTGATCGTTTCAGGATGGTAGAGCTTATCGCCCAGGTCGGTCAGGCGCTGGTGCCCTACCACCAGTTCGCTGCACATCCATTGTATAACCGCATTCAGGTCGTCGCGACAGGAAAGATCGGGCAGGAAAACGGCATACTTCTTTTTTACCGCCAGCCAGTCGTTGCCGTGCATGCCCGGGTCATAAAAATAATCACGGTTAATGCGCCATGCCTCGTCAAATATTTCTGGCCATTCCGCAATCGGGTCAACCTTTACCTGGATAGCGTCAACATTCAGCCCTTTCCCATTCTTGTCGCCTGCGTTAACTATGCCCCAGCTTCCATGATGCCGGTACAGCATCTTTTTGCCGTCAGCAGACAGGTCATACCCGTCCATCGGCATTATTTCGGCGTCCTCACGTTTTTTGAAACTGTAACTATGCAGCTTGCCGCCGTCGTCCGAATATTCGATGTAAAAAATATCATCATCATTACCGGCGCTTAGCTGCCCGTAATTTCCGGGTTTTACCGGCACGTCCACAATTCGGTTTTGTATGCCATCCCAATCTATTTTTAGCCCGGGCGACGTGAAGGCGACTTTTTTATCCGATTTAACGTCAGATTTGGCTTCAGCTTTATCTTCCTTTTTTGCATCGGCCTTTTCCTCATCGCTTTCTTTGGCTAGTGGCGACACTGTTTGGTTTTGCAGCGTAACGAGGTAAATGGAACTGGTTGAACGAATATCGTCGTTCGACTGGTCGAACCAGTTGATCACCGGGCCGGCGTCGGTCGACGCAAAGAAATACAGGTATTTACCATTGCGCGAAAAAATGGGTTCGGATGCATCGCTCAGCCCATCGGTTAGCGGGTATGACTTTTGTTCGTCGATTGAATAAAGGAGCACCTTTTTGAATTGGGTAGCTGTTACCTTCGTGTATGCTATCCATTTTGAGTCAGACGACCAATCGCCAAAAATATCGCGGAACGAGCCTGGTGTATAAAGGTTGTCCGAATCGATCTTTTTGATGGTACCCGAGGCAACGTCCAGCACATACAGACTGCGGCTATTATCAACATAAGCGATCTTCTTGCTATCCGGCGACCATTTGGGGCTGGCGTAAAACCCGGCGCCGGTTAGTTTGAACGACTTAACATCCCCTAAACCATCCTGCTGCTTAATATCCAATTGATACTCACCCGAAGCATCAGAAAAATAAGCGATGAATTTACCATCCGGCGACCATGACGGTGTTTTCTCATGTACCGCAGTGGTATTGGTGATATTGCGCACGTCGCCCTTTTCAGCCGGTACGGTAACAATATCGCCCCTGAAATCAAATACAGCCCTTGCACCCGACGGCGATATCTGCGAACTGCGGATATATTTTGCGCCTTTGGCAAACCTCGTCCTTAACTCCAACAGGTCGGCAGCTATGCCGATGGTCAGCTTTTTTGCCGATGCCGATGCGGGCTCGAAAACATGCAGATAACCTGCCTGCTCCAGTAATATCTTTCCGTTTCCGCCGGCAATATTCAATACCGGGAAGTCTTTAAATTCTGTTAATTGCTTTACCTGTTTGGATGCAACATCGTAGGAAAACAAATTGAACTCGCCGTTCCTGTCGCTCCTGAAATATACCTTATCCCCCATCCAAACTGGCTGGGTATCGTTGCAGCCTCCTTCCGGTTTGGGTATTTCAACCACCGATTTGTCGGCAAATGAGAATAACCAAATCCGGGTGATGGTACCACCGCGGTAATGCTTCCATTGTTTGAAAGCATCCGGAACAGGTGTATACGCCATGTATTTGCCATCGGGCGAATAGTTGGCATAAAACGCGTTGGGTATTTCGAGCTGGCTCGCCGGTCCGCCTGTAATAGCGACGCTGAATAGTTGCGCATAGCGATTAGTGAACGAATTGCGCTGCGAAGCGAACAGTACCGATTTACCGTCAGGACTAAATCCCCGCACCAGGTCGGCGCCTGGGTGCCAGGTCAATCTTTTTGGCACGCCTCCTTCCACAGGAATTATATACACGTCGGTATTGCCGTCATACTGCGCACTGAAGGCGATAAGCTTGCCATCGGGCGAAAACGCCGGGCTCGATTCAATGCCTTCATCTACAGTTAGCCTGCGCGGTTCCGAACCATCGGGATTGGCTACCCAAAGGTCTTCAGCATAAATAAACGCGATATGATCGGCACTCACAGCGGGCTGTGTCAGCATACGGGTATCTTTCGGGTTAGTGCCGGATGCGAATGATGTACCGAAAGTAATAAGCGATAAAAAAGCAATTAGAAAAAGGATGCGTTTTTTCATAACAAACAAGTGTTTAAGGAACGGTCTATAAGGTGTGAATATACTAAAGCTTGCCGAATATTATGAATCAATATTTGTTGCCTGATAGCCAGTGTGATTTGTATATTCGTTCGCTATGAAATTTAAATCCCGACTGTTAAGCATTTTATCATTGGTGCTTTTGTTATTTGTATCTATATCTGCACCGGCACAATCATCAAGAAACAAAAAGCATGTGATCATAGGCTATGTAGGCGGTTATCACGGCTTGTACGATATTACCATGGTGGATGCAAAAAAACTCACCCATATTAACTATGCATTCGTCGTTATCAAAAATAACCGGGCCTACCTGGAACATGAAAAGACGGATACGGTAAATTTCCGGAACCTGTTAAAACTGAAAAAAATAAACCCGGATATTAAGCTCCTGATCTCGATAGGCGGCTGGGGCGGCAGCAGGAATTTCTCGGATGCCGTGCTAACTGATACCGCCCGCGAGGGCTTTGCGGCAAGTGCGGTTGCCATTGTGCGTAAATATAAACTGGATGGCGTTGATATTGACTGGGAATACCCTAACGATATTGGCGCCGGCAATATTTACAGGCCCGAGGATAAACACAATTATACCCTGATGTTCCGGAAGCTACGGCTCGACCTGGATACGCTTGAAAAGCAAACCGGGAGCAAAAAATTGCTTACCACAGCCGTTGGCGGTTTTACCCGTTTCCTGACACTAACCGAAATGGGCGATGCCTCCAAATACCTGGACTATGTAAGCCTGATGACCTATGATTTTGCCCAGGACAGTTTACATATTGTGCTGCACCACACCAACCTATATTCGTCAAAAGGCTATAAGACGCTTTGCTCGGCTGACATAGCCGTGCACGATTTTATGGCGGCGGGTGTCCCGGCGGACAAACTGGTAGTGGGCGTGGCTTTCTACGGCCATACGCTGGTGGCTGCCGATTCTCAAAAAATGATATTAGGCGCCAGGACAGCCGCCATACATGTGAGAGGCGGTGGCGGCGGATATACTTTTATCAAAGACAGCCTGATCAACCAAAAAGGCTATAAATATTACCGCGACAAAGATGCCGGTGCACCGTACCTGTACAATGCCGACCTAAGGCAGTTCATTACTTTCGATGATGAATGGTCGGTTAAGAACAAATGCCGGTACGTTAAAAAGAACGGCCTTGCCGGCGTAATGTTCTGGGAATATGCTTCTGACAAAAAGGAGTACTTATTGAAAGAGATAGACAAGGATCTTACTTTCTGAATACATTCTCTTTCACCATAAACAAGGGCAGCGAGCCATGGTTCAATACCCGGTCGTGAAAATCTTTAATGCTGAATTTTGAGCCTTGTTTTTTCATCAGCTCTCCCTTCCAATGCAATAGTTGCAAAGCGCCGTATTTGTAAGTGACCACCTGCGCGGGCCAACGGCGTATACGGGCTATTTCGCGCATCGCAATGTCGTCCTGGCCACGTATGTTCTTCTTCCAGAAATCGAGCGCCTGCTCATCGGTCCAGCCGTAATAGTTTAGCCCCACGTCCAGCGGCACGCGCACCGAACGCACAATATCCCACTGCCATTTACCCAGTTCGGCATAAGGCGTTTTGTATACGCCAAGGTCCTTTCCCAACTCCTCGGCATAGGCTCCCCACCCTTCTGCAAAACCGATATAAAAGAACAGTTGCTGCACGTCGGACACTTTGGCCGCCGATGCGATGGAAGACTGGTAATGATGGCCAGGCACACCTTCATGAATAAAAAGCCAATCGTACTGGCGTTTGTTATATGGCTTATCGAACAGGTTATAATAAAAAGTATTATTATCATAATAACCCGGAGTTTGGGCCAGTTGCTGCGCCGCTCCTTTTTCTATCTTCAATGGAGGAACAACCGTATCGCTGAACAGTTTATGGAGATTACTGTACACCGCGCTTTTAGTATGTTCGAAAGAACGCTGCACTTCCTGCGGATCGGATGTGAAAAATTCAGGGCCATCCAAATGTTTGTAAAAAGCATCCTCGCTTAAACCTGTTTGCTTGCGCACTGCCTCAATGTGTGCTTTCACCCGTTCAACTTCGTTCAAACCAAACTGGTATATCTGGTCGGGAGTAACATCCATACTCACCCAGCGTTTTAACAAATAAGCATACCATGCCTTGCCATTTGGAACTGTGATGATGCCGCCGGTTGCTATTTTTGCAGGCGGGTCTTTAACCCATTCCGTTTCAAGCGTCAGTCGTTCAAGATTCAGCCCGGTCTCATATTTGATCAGTTCGTAATCTGTTTTTTGTGATAGCGACAATGCTTTAGGATCGAACGCTGCCAATCCCATTTGTACCGACCTGAAAAAATCCACTTGCTTTTGCACTGCTTTTGCTGTACCAATGTGCTGCAATCCGCTTACATAACTTAGTTCGAGATCGGGGATACGCAATTCCTTATAACCGGCCACAAATTTTTTAGCAAAGGGTTCGAATTTTTGATTTTGGGCCGATGCAGCCAATCCGATAATTGTGGTAAAAATGCAGAGTAGTGCTTTCTTCATTTTCGGGTTTTATAAATAGACGGTATGCATAAAACGTTGTTACAAATTTATCCGGCGCGTTTCGCCAATTCACCCGGTTAGGGGGATCTTGGCACAAACCGCTAAACAATTTACCGGTATATTTGTACTTCTGGTATAAACTTCACAGGATCTGGGTAACGACCCACGCCATTTTCCGAATGGCTTTGCACCGGGCGGCCCGATCTTAATGTTACACTAAACACTCCGGTTAAACTGCCTATGGACAATCAACTGCAATCATGGTCACATCAATTTCAGCCCTGGGCCTGGAACCTGGGCGTTGTAATATGCGCACTGCTGCTGGGCTTCATCGTAAAATTTGTTATCACGCGCATACTGCACTTTTATAAGAATAAAGACGATTATTCCCTATTTAAATCTATCCTGACGCACCTGGGGCCGCCGCTAAACTACTTTGTTCCGCTGCTTACGCTGAATTTTATGCTCCCGCTGATGCTATTGAGCGACAGATTTGTTGCATCGCTCGATAAACTGACAAGTATACTGATCGTAGCAGCATTTGCCAGCCTGCTTATCAAAGCAGTAAGGATACTGGAGGATTATGTTTATCACCAATACGACTTAAAAGCGGAGGATAACCTGAAGGGTCGCAAGATAAAAACGCAACTCATCTTCATCCGGAAAACTATAGTCATCATCATTATACTTGTTAGCGTTGCTATTATCCTGCTTAGTTTCAGCAGTGTAAGGAAGATAGGCGCAGGATTGTTGACCGGCGTGGGTATCAGTGGTATCATCATAGGTTTTGCCGCGCAAAAATCATTGAGCAATTTCCTGGCGGGGTTACAGATCGCGTTTACGCAACCTATCCGTATAGATGATGTGCTAGTGGTTGAGGGCGAATGGGGCCGCGTTGAGGAGATAACCCTAACTTACGTAGTGCTTGCTATTTGGGACCAGCGCCGTTTGATCCTGCCGATCACCTATTTTATCGAAAAGCCTTTTCAAAACTGGACCCGTTCAACCGCAGAATTACTTGGGACGGTCTTTCTTTACGTCGACTATACCTTTCCGGTTGACCAATTACGTGAGGAACTGACCCGCCTTTTAAAGGGCAGCAAGCTTTGGGATAAACGCGTGAACGCTGTGCAGGTAACGGATTCGAAAACGGATACCATTGAGGTAAGGGCGCTGATGAGCGCGCGAAATTCGTCGGATGCTTTCGACCTGCGCTGTTACGTGCGTGAGAATTTGCTAAAATATATCAGCGAAAATTTACCGGAACACCTGCCGCAGAAACGGTACCTGGGCTGGGAGAAAGAGGATTTGCCGAAGCAAAATGGACAACCGATAACGTAAAGCGATATGCATTACGTACCGTGTAAAGGTTAACATGGTTAACACATTTTGCCGTGTTTTATTGTTAAAATATTGATAATTAATTAGTTACAAAATAGGCGTGTTAACCATAAACAAAACCGGGAATGTGAAAATCAAGCCCCGCTTTTGATTAACGATCATTAACTATCCCGCATCCAGCTTCTGCTGCTACTCAAACGGGTATTCAACCGTCTTGGATTTTTGATTTGCGCCAAGGGTATCCAGGCGCCACCCCACGCCGATACCTTCGATGGTATAAACAAACCCGACGGTTAAGGTAGTACCGTCATCCGGCACCCTTTTTTCAAAAACCAACTGGTTTGCCTTATGCGGAATGTCTTTTATTTTAAACATGGCTACAGTCGAATCAAATGGGGCCGATTTGCCATTACTGATATGCAAAGAGAAGCTGATGTTGTGATCGTCATCAGAAAAGTCCTTGTCGGTGTACAGAATGAATTTCAATGTTCTTGTCGGCACAGGAGCGGGCGCGTGTTTCTCTTTTTTACAGGATACTATCAAGCAAACGGCTGCGGCTAAAATAATGGGGGTGCGTAGTAAATGTTTCATGCAGGCATTACAGTTACCTGTTAATGAAGGTTGCCTTTCATTTAAAATTTTATCCCTGAGTGATTAATTTTAAACTACCCTACCAAATGCTTTTCCCTCTGCACGCCGGGCGGCAAAAATCGTTCCTTTAAATACTCACCCGTGTACGAATCTTTTTCTTTGATCAAATCCTCGGGCACACCTTCGAAAACCACCTGGCCGCCGTTGTCGCCCCCTTCGGGACCGATGTCGATCACCCAGTCGGCGCATTTGATCACATCCATATTGTGCTCGATAACGATGATAGTATTCCCATGTTCCAGCAGGGCGTCAAATGATTTCAGCAGCTTTTTGATATCGTCGAAATGCAGGCCTGTAGTCGGTTCGTCGAAAATGAAAAGTGTTTTATTGGAGTTATTGCCCTTCACCAAAAACGACGCCAGTTTGATACGCTGCGCCTCGCCGCCCGATAGGGTATTGGACGATTGACCCAATTGCACATAACCTAAACCGACATCAACCAAAGGTTTTATTTTGCTCAGTATCTTCGGCTCTTTCCTGAAAAATTCTAAAGCTTCGTCGATGGTCATGCTCAGCACATCGGAAACATTTTTGTCATTATAGGTTATATCCAGGATATGCTGCTTAAACCGTTTGCCGCCGCAGGTTTCGCAGGTAAGGAATATATCCGCCATAAACTGCATCTCTATCTTCACCTCGCCCTCGCCCTGGCAAACATCGCAGCGACCGCCCTCTACGTTAAAGGAGAATGCCGACGGCTTTAACCCCGCTGCTTTCGCAGCAGGCTGCGCAGCGAACAGGTTACGTATCTCGTCCCATGCTTTTACGTAAGTGACCGGGTTTGATCGCGATGACCGTCCTATCGGGTTTTGATCCACCAGTTCAACCTGCTCTACCTTATTATAATCGCCCGCCAGTTCATCGTACGACCCGGTTTGCTCGCCGGTGTAATTGCCCAGCGCTTTTTGAAGTGCCGGAGCCAGTATGCGTTTTACCAGGCTGGTTTTACCAGAGCCGGACACCCCGGTCACCACCGTCAATACACCTAACGGGAATTTAGCACTCACGTGTTTCAGGTTGTTCTCACGGGCGCCTTTTATCTCTACAAAATCATTCCATTTACGGCGATGCGTTGGGATGGCTATCTGTTCCTTGCGGGCCAGGTAACGGCCCGTAAGGCTGTTGTCGTCATCGATGATCTCATCATAGGTGCCGGAAAATACCAGTTCGCCGCCATGGGTACCGGCAGCCGGACCAATGTCTATAATATGGTCGGCAGCCTGCATAATTTCTTCTTCGTGCTCCACTACCAAAACGGTATTACCGACATCGCGCAGCGATTTCAAAACGGTTATCAATCGCTGCGTATCGCGTGGATGTAAGCCAATGCTCGGTTCGTCCAATACATAAACAGAACCAACCAAACTGCTTCCTAAGGAAGTTGCCAGGTTGATGCGCTGCGACTCACCACCTGATAAAGTGTTCGACAAACGATTGAGCGTCAAATAGCTCAAGCCTACATTATTCAAAAAGCCAAGGCGACTGGTTATTTCCTCCAAAAGCCGTTTGCCTATTTTCTGATCGCGCGGTTCGAGCTCGATATTAAAAAAGAATTGGTATGCCTTATCCAATGGCATCAATACAATATCGGTGATGGATTTACCATTGATCTTCACATAAGATGCATCCTGCCGCAAACGACTGCCCTTACATTCAGGGCAGGTAGTTTTTCCGCGGTAGCGGGAAAGCATGACCCTGTATTGTATCTTATAGGTCTGTTCCTCCAGTTCTTTAAAGAAGGCATCTAATCCGCGGAAATATTGGTTACCGGTCCAAAGCAGGCGTTGCTGTTCTTCGGTCAGGTGATTATACTGGCGATGGATAGGAAAATCGAATTTTAAAGCGCTTTTCACTAAAGCATCATTCCATTCACGCATCTTTTCGCCGCGCCATGGGGCAATGGCGCCTTCATAAACTGTCTTGCTTTTGTCTGGGATCACCAGGTCCTCATCAATGCCGATGATCTTTCCGTAGCCCTCGCAGCGTTTGCAGGCGCCGTAGGGATTATTAAAGCTGAAAAAGTTTGGCGTAGGCTCCTCAAAAGCTATACAATCCAGCTCAAACCGGTCACAGAAAAAGTTTTCTGTTTCTCCGCTTTCTAAAGTCCTCCCTTCCGGGGAGGATTTAAGAGGGGCATCTTCAGGTGTTTTATACCTTACATAGCAATCGCCCTTACCTTCAAAAAAAGCTGTTTGTATCGAGTCGCCAAGGCGGCTTATGGTTTCATCCGTTTCGTTTTTAGTAACGCGGTCGATGACGATAAAAACCGGCGTGGCGCCTGGCGCAAGGTGGTTGGCGGGCTCTTTCCCTGCTGCCTTTTGCTTTTTGCTTTCCGCTTTCGGCTCAAGCGATTCATTTAATACCGACTCGTCTTCCAGTATCGACTCTATCCTGGAGATACTTCCATTGTACTCTACCCTTACAAAGCCTTTTTGCAGCAACACGGCCAGTTCCTCTTTCAGGCTGCGGTTGTTATGAGGGTGCAGGGGGCATAGAATAGTAACCTGCGTTTCATCCGGCAGGGACAATACAAAATTCACCACATCAGTAACCGAGTCCTTTTTAACGATCTGTCCCGACACAGGCGAAATAGTTTTGCCGATACGCGAGAAAAGCAATTTCAGGTAGTCATATATCTCTGTCGATGTCCCTACGGTTGAGCGGGGATTGGAAGTGATCACCTTTTGTTCGATGGCGATAGCCGGTGCAATACCTTTAATATAGTCGACATCGGGTTTGTTCATCCGCCCCAAAAACTGGCGGGCATAGCTCGAAAGGCTCTCTACGTACCTGCGTTGCCCTTCGGCATACAAAGTATCAAAAGCGAGGGACGATTTGCCCGAACCCGACATACCGGTAATAACCACAAGCTTGTTTTTGGGTATAGCCACATCCATATTCTTCAGGTTGTGCACCCGCGCGCCTTTGATAATAATATTGTATTGGGGGTCTTTCTCTGCTTCTTTGCTCATACTTTGTCAACAATCTACCTACTTTTTTGCGAGTGCAAAAATCCTAAAAAAATTAGCACTTTCCAAATGCTTTAGTGGTCTGATTGTAATACTTTTATAAGATAAACCAGCGGGTTGCCGTAACAGTTTGAAAATAAATTTCAATTGTTAAAAAATGTTAAATATCATTCGTTTCCGTTCATTTTTGGGGTATAACTAAAATATTATTTGTTTTTCATCCTATAAATCGTTTTATTTGAGTAACAATTTATTAACAGAGAGGATCACTATAGCGCAAAATTCTACTTTATCAATTAACGATCAAGAATTTAGTTTAAAGTAGAAGTCTATGGATTTTCAATTGAAAAGTGATCAGGATCTAATCCATCTGTATGTAGCAGGAGAAGAAGCAGGGCTTGTCGAACTGATCCGCCGGTACCAGGCAAAAATTTACACCTCCATATATTTATTGGTTAAGGACGAGTACCTTGCCGAAGATATTTTCCAGGATGCTTTCATCAAGGTAATCAACACGTTACGTGCCGGAAAATACAATGAGGAAGGTAAATTCCTGCCCTGGGTAACCCGTATAGCACACAATTTGGTAATAGACCATTTCAGGCGCGAAAAGCGCACGCCTGTAATTAATAACGGTGATGACTTTGATATTTTCGAGGTATTGGGTCATTATGATGAAAGCACGGAGGATCGGATGGTGCGCGAGCAAACACACCGGGACCTGAAGGCATTGATTCACTTGTTGCCCGCCGAGCAAAAGGAAGTGCTGATCATGCGCCACTTTGGCGATATGAGCTTTAAGGAAATAGCCGACGTTACCGATGTAAGTATCAATACCGCCCTGGGCCGTATGCGTTACGCGCTGAATAACCTGCGCAAAATGATGCAAAGCAAGGAATTGAGCCTGAAAAATTAATAAACTTCCGCTAAATCTCCGTTCAAAAGGGGATTTGTTGGTCGCCTTTGTAAGGTTGCAGATATTGTAAAAGTTTGATTTTACAATATCTGTGGCCTTTTTGTCGTTTATACCCTTGTTAACAGCGAAATAAAATGGTGCTTATTTGAAAATGAAAAAAATTTCATCTAAATTTCATCTTCAATAAAATATTATCTTTATGCAGTCGTTATCAATATTATAAAATCCAAAATATAAACCACATTAAGGAATTTGAAAGCGTATGGATGAAACCTCTACAACAACTACTTTAAATGAAACTTCTAACACGGCGGCTATGAAGGGAACGAATGCCACAGAAAATTTGGAAGCGGATGATTTGATATTTTTCAACTCGCTGCGTACGGATTTGGATTTGCTGAAGAGAAATCCGAGTCTGCAAACGATTCACAACATTTTGGATTACTCCAAAAGTTCGCGTTAGATATTTAAAGTCGAAAGTCTTAAGTCCGGAGCCGAAAGTCAATGATTTTTCGCTCCGGACTTTTTCATTTGACTTAAGACTTTAGACTCAGGACTTCGTACTTTTGCACATGCTCCGCGCCGAACGTTACCGCCATTTTGTCGATTATTTTTCCACCCATCAACCCGATGCTGAAACCGAATTGCATTACGGAAATCCTTTCCAATTGCTGATCGCGGTTATTCTTTCGGCACAATGTACCGATAAGCGTATTAACCAGGTTACCCCTGCACTGTTCGAACATTTCCCGACGCCCGAATCATTGGCAGCATCAACACCGGAAGAGGTTTTCGACTATATCCGGAGTGTAAGCTATCCGAATAATAAATCGAAACATTTGGTCGGCATGGCTAAAATGCTGGTTGATGTTTTTAATGGCGAGGTACCTTCGGATATCAATGAATTGCAGAAAATGCCCGGCGTGGGCCGCAAGACAGCGAACGTGATCGCTTCGGTAGTATATGAAGCACCGGCAATGGCCGTTGATACCCATGTGTTCAGGGTGGCCGATCGTATCGGGCTTACAACTAACGCAAAAACTCCGCTGGCTGTTGAGAAGCAACTGACCGAATATCTGCCAAAGGAAACCCTGCGGTTTGCCCATCACTGGCTGATATTGCATGGGCGCTATATTTGTGTGGCGCGCAACCCCAAATGCGCCATATGCCCTATAAGCTGGTTTTGCCGTTACTATGAACGCAATAACACCGAAGCTGCGTTAAAACGCGCTGACGCTGCCAAAATCCAAAAAGCAAAAGCGCAAAAGAAGAAGAAACAACTGGACATCATTGCCAAAGAATTGAAGAAACGCAGTGTGGATAAAGATATTTGACCGCCTTAGTTTAGTTGATTAAGTTTGACTTATCGGTTATAACAGATTATAATTACCCCTAAATCAATCTTCCGGACTTTCGGTCTTTCCGACTTCCGGACTAAAAAATAATTACTAAAAAAATTAGCATTTGTAAAATATATTTTTTACGTTTGCTATCCGAAACATAAAAAGAATGAGCAGCTCAGAGAAATTAAAAGCATTGCAGCTTACCCTAGATAAGCTGGAGAAATCGTACGGTAAAGGCACCATCATGAAACTGGGCGATACCGCAATCGAATCTATCGACGTGATATCCACCGGCTCTATCGGCCTAGATATAGCATTAGGTGTGGGCGGTTTGCCCAAAGGCAGGGTAATTGAAATATATGGCCCTGAATCGTCGGGTAAAACTACGCTGGCCATACACGCCATTGCCGAATCGCAAAAACAAGGCGGCATCGCTGCGTTTATCGATGCGGAACATGCTTTCGACCGCTTTTATGCCAAAAAACTTGGGGTTGATGTAGAGAATCTTTTGATCTCGCAGCCGGATAATGGTGAACAGGCTCTGGAAATTGCTGATAACCTGATCCGTTCCGGAGCTATTGATATTATTGTGATCGACTCTGTCGCCGCTTTGGTACCTAAGGGTGAGATCGAGGGAGAAATGGGCGACAGTAAAATGGGCTTGCAGGCGCGTTTAATGTCGCAGGCATTGCGTAAGCTTACCGGCACCATCAGCAAAACCGGGTGCTGCTGTATCTTCATCAACCAGTTGCGCGATAAGATAGGTGTGATGTTTGGCAATCCCGAAACTACTACCGGTGGTAATGCTTTAAAGTTTTATGCTTCGGTTCGTTTGGATATACGCCGTATCTCGCAGATCAAGGATACCGACGAGGTATCAGGTAACCGCGTAAAGGTGAAAATTGTGAAAAACAAAGTTGCTCCGCCTTTCCGTATTGCTGAATTCGATATTATGTTTGGCGAAGGCATTTCAAAAGCCGGCGAGATCATCGACCTGGGAGTGGATTATAACATCATCAAAAAAGCGGGCTCATGGTTTAGCTACGGCGATGCAAGATTAGGACAGGGCCGCGACGCGGTTAAACAATTGCTGCTGGATAACCCCGAATTGATGGAAGAACTGGAAGCGAAGATAAAAGAAACTGTGACCGGCGAAAAGCTACCCGTAGAAACTGCGTAATTTTATTTTTAAGATTACATCGATTATTTGTGATTCCACCGATTACCGGAATCGGTACATTGATTCTTAATACGTGATTATATGAAAAGCCTCTCGATTTGAGAGGCTTTTTTATTTTTGAGCAATTCCAATATTAACTATAAAACAATATATTGCTTAAAAATTTCTGAATGAAATTCCTTCAAACCTTTTGGACCGGCCCCTCAGGCGCGGATAAAGACAATATTATCACAATGAAAGCCGGCTGGCGTTCACCGGAATATCACTGGATGAGTTGGGCACTCAGCTGCCTGCTGGCAAAAAAAATATTCGGCGAGGTTGACCTGGTAACCGACCTAAAAGGAAAGGAATTATTGGTTGACCGACTGCAATTGCCGTATACTACCGTTTCGACTGCACTGGAAAATCGCCTGGATAATTATAACCCGCATCTATGGGCTTTGGCAAAAATTTATACTTACAGCATTCAAACCGAGCCATTCCTTCACTTGGATGGTGATGTATTCCTGTGGCACAAACCACACGACGATCTGCTAAACTCACCGTTAATTGCCCAGAACCTGGACGATGACCTGGCCTTTTACCGTATTGCGCTGGACGAAGTCAATAAATGCTTTAGCTATATCCCCCATGAGTTTTTAAGAACGAACTATGAAAACAGACCAGTTTATGCCAGTAATGCGGGCCTCCTTGGCGGGAATAACCTGGCTTTCATCAAAACCTACTGTACAAAAGCTTTTGACCTGATTGATAAAAACACCGATGCGCTGGATAAATTACCAACAGGCAATCTGAATTTTATATTCGAACAATTTCTTTTTTGCAAGCTTGCCGAGATCGAACAAATACCTATAGCTTATTTTAAGGGCGCGGTAGATAGCCCGGTTTTTAAGGATTATATCAAATTTCAGGATTACCCCAGGACGGAGATGGCGCACCCTGTCGGCGGGTTCAAAAAATACCCCCACGTATGCGACCATGTGGCAAAAATGCTGCGGCGTCATTACCCGGAGTATTATTACCGTATCATCGAATTGGTGCGGGATAAAACCAACACGATGAGATCGGCGGTATATTATTCGCCTGGGCTGGAGCTGCCGGCGCTACAATCAAGGCCCGGAAAACCGGCGATTGCACAGCCTGTATTTATCCGCACAAAAGCAGCCATTAATTACCTGGAGAAAAAACACGGCCGGGAAAAAAGTGAGATTGGAGATGAGCAGATCGAAAGCGGCCTTTTGGCTATTCAATCGCTACATGAAATAACGAAACATGAAAAAACTTGCCTGGCTGAAATATTCAGGCTGGAGTTAAAGCATAAAAGCTTGTTAAAAAAGCATTACCGTAAAACCGCCAACATTCAAATGCTATACAATGATGACCTTAAAGCTTACAAGCGAACCCAAGCCGGTTTTTCGTTAACTGAAAGTGAAATCCTGGAACTCGAAGTTACCAGGACCCAAAATTGCACCCGCCTAAAATTGGGGCGGATGTGGGAATTTAACCACCCGGATGAAATACCTGGCATGATAGAAAGAAATTTCATTGAGCCGGACTCGCCCATATCAGTAATGATGCTACCCGACATACTAACTCTGAACATTAAAGAATATTACATGGACGATATAGACGATATAATTTTCTCAATGACTAAAACCAGGAAAAAAATTGCTGACATTTTGGAGGAAGTAAAAGAATATTTTCCGGAAGAGGAAATTGAAAATGATTATGACACCTACAAAAAGCTTCTATTGGATAGCCTAAAGCACTTGCTATACTCAAATATGCTTTTAGTAATTAATGAATAATTAATTTAATTTGCATTATTGGTTAATATTTGCTTACATTTATTAAACCGAAAGTTAAGCCTGAAAGTAATGAAAAACCTATCAAAACCCATCGGCAAGCTCAGCCTGAAAAAAGAGTTAACCAAAAATGAAATGAAACAAGTTACAGGTGGCCTTACACAGCAAACCTATTGTGACGGAGCTGGGTCGGGAGGGCCATTCCCTGTCGCCGGAAGCATGGTAATAGGTTGCCAGCCCGGGTATTGCTATCCGGCCCATCACGGAAATTTCCTTTACTGTGCATAAATTCACAATCAACTAAAAACCATTTATTATGAAAAAGAAAGTTAACCAAACAGGCAAACTGAGCCTGAAAAAAGAATTGTCAAAAGCAGAAATGAAACAAATTGCAGGCGGTGTTGGCTACACACAAACTTATTGTAGTGGCGGCTGGGCCGGCCCATTCCCTGTTGCTGGCAGCAGCCAGATTGGCTGTCAGCCAGCGTATTGTTCGGCTACAGGGCATGGTACTTTTCTGTATTGCGCCTGATATTTTTTAATAACAAAGGCTGCCTGCTGCAGCCTTTGTTATTTCTCTTCTCTCAAAAAACGATCACCTGCCGACCGACTTGATTTAACTGTCCTTGTGCGGCACTGCTGTGCCTGATTGTTCGATGCGCTGCTTGTTGGCCTGCTCCCTGGTGAGATAAGTATATACTATTCCTGCCACCACTAAAATTACCACCACAATAATACCGGTGATACCTTTACGCTTGTCCTGGCGCATGAGCCAGATCAAAAAAGCTACAAGGGGCAGTACGAATACCGAAAAGAAAATGATTGACGGGGCGCTCAACTACTTATGGATTAAATGAATTATTTATTTAAAATATTGAACTGCAAAAGTATAAATAACCCCGACAATCAGTAAATCAATAGTACAATAATTCAGCCCTTCAAATATTACTACCTGACCACGGTCAGGCTTCTTTATGATAAGCCTCATTTTTTGACCGTCGCGGTTTGTTCAACTTTACGCTGTTAAATAATAAGGAATAGCATGAAGACGATAGCCGTACTTACCGATTTCTCTGCCCGGGCAGAGCATGCCGCAAGATATGCCTTACACCTGGCTAAAAAGGTGAAAGCCAATATCCTTTTGTATAATGCCTTTCTGGTTCCTTCGGATACGCCCATGGCTGCGCAGGTAGCATGGCCGATGGTTGATTATAACGAGATAAAAAGCGATACCGAAAAAACCTTAAAGGCATTGGCAAAAAAACTGGAAGCAGAGTTGAAGGAGGACCATTTCCCCGGCACTTTCCTGCCGGCGGTATCCTATCAGTGTGATGAAGGTTCCATCGCGAACAATATTACCGGCCTGGAGGAAAATGGCGATATTTCCTTACTCGTACTGGCTACTCACGGTTCGGATGAAATATCAGCGTTTATGTTTGGCAATAACTGCCGCCAGGTAATCGGTTCAGCTAATACCCCGGTGCTTATTGTCCCGGAAAAAACGCCTTTAAGCGATATAGAAAAGATAGCCTTCGCCACCGACATTACCTATACCGACGTTGAGTATGTAAAATCGCTGTCCAAGCTGGCCGAAAAATTCGGTGCAGAAATAACCATAACCAACGTAAATCCGGACAACCCGCTTGACAGCGAGCATAACGCAGCTGTCCGCCTGTTTATGGATGATATTGAGCACGACGTTGATTACCGGAAAATCACATTTAAAAGCGTCCCGGGTAGTAATGTAAAAAAGGGCTTGGAATGGCTGATCGAAAATATTAAGTTTGATCTGCTTGTAATGGTACACCGGAAAAGCACGATGTTCGAATTATTATTCAGACCAAGCGTAACGAAAAAAATTGCCGGCCGGGTTGATATCCCTTTGCTGGTCTACCCTTACCCTGCGGTTTCCATGCCCTTAATTTGATATGATCAGAGCCTTCCTTTTTGCTGCGGCGGTATTGATAATAGCAGGCTGTAGCAGTACCGGGACCATCCATCCGCAGAAAAAGAACATCATCGAAACGGTATATGCATCGGGTAAGATAATGGCCGACAGTGAATACACCGTTTACGCGCTAAACCCCGGCACAGTGATCAAAAAGCTGGTTAAGGAGGGCGATATGGTAAAAAAGGGTGAGGTGCTTTACCTGATCAACAGCACCGCGCAGGCGGCAAAATTGGATGCAGCTACCCTTTCGTACCAGACGGCCCGTCAAAATCTTTCACCCGACTCAAGAATTTTACGTGATCTGAAATTAACCATGCAAAATGCCGCCATCAAATTCAGTAACGACTCGGTGCAATACGCGCGGCTTAAAAATTTGTGGGAGCAGAATGTGGGCACAAAAAGCGCGCTGGACAACGCGCTGGTACTATACCGCACATCTCTGAATGAAAAAAGATCAGCCGGCGAAAAATATTATTCGACCATTAACGACCTTAACATCGCACTAAAAAATGCCCAAAGCCAGGTGGCTGCTGCGCAAAACGATCTTAACAATTACATTATACGGGCCGAAAGTGCTGGTACTATTTACCAGATGTTGAAGGAGAAGGGCGAGGCGGTACGTGCTAACGAGGCGCTGGCGTTGCTGGGCAAGTCATCAGACAGGTTGATACGCCTGGCAATAGACCAGCAGGACATAGACCGGGTAAAAGAGGGACAGGAAGTGCTCCTTAAGACCGACGCCACAGGCGATAAAATTTTCAGGGCCAAAGTGATCCGCCTGTATCCCACTATGAATGAGGCTGACCAGACGTTCCGTGCCGATGCGGTTTTTACTGGGAATGACAGCCAGCCCTATATACACACTTCGGTAGAGGCCAACATTATCATCCAGCGTAAACAGCAGGTTTTAGTTATACCCAGCAAGGTTTTATTCAGCGGCGATAGTGTGAAAGTGATGCAGGACGGCCACGTAAAATCCATCGCGGTCAAAACAGGCATTCGCACACTTGATGAAGCAGAGGTTTTGAGTGGCCTTGACGGAGCATCGGAAGTTGTTGTACCAACGGCCAAATAGCCATGCTTGTAGATAGCCTCATAGCAAAAAGGCACCTGATGGCCAATAAAAAGCAAACGCTTGTAGCCATGCTCGGTGTTACTTTCGGCATTGCAATGTTTATCCTGATGATCAGCTTCATGGTAGGGGTAAACCAGTTCCTTGAGGACACGATGCTATCATCTACCCCCGACATTCACATCTATAACGACATCAAAACGGACTATTCCGTATCCATTGCGGGAGAATACTTCGGGGATAAAAGCTCATTGGTCGTTGTTCATCACCCAAAACCAAAACAGGTTAAGCTGAATATAAAAGATGCCGCCGGTATTATCGGCAACCTGATTAAGGACCCCGATATTACCTATGTATCGCCTTTTCTGAGCACGCAAGTATTTTACAACTACGGCCCGGTGCAGATCAATGGCTCCATCGAAGGCGTAAACATAGCTGACGAGGCCAGGATATTTGACCTGGCCGGCAAAATGACCAGCGGTGTGCCCGAAAACCTGTTGAGTGCCGATAAAGGCATTATTATGGGTAAGGGGCTTGCCGATAAGTTAAATCTGAGCATGGGTGACATGGTAACGCTGACAACACCCACCGGCAATACTATGAGTTTCAGGGTAGTGGGTTTGTTCGCTATCGGCATAAGCACCATTGATAATACCCGCAGCTACGTTAACCTTGCCAATGTGCAGCAATTAATGGGCGAGGACAGAAACTACATTACCGACATCAACATTAAGCTGCGAAGCAACAAACTGGCCCGCGCCAAAGCAAAAGAACTGGCGAAAAAATACAATTATAAATCGGACGACTGGGAAACTGCTAATTCATCGGTAATGGCTTCTAACATCGTGCGGGATACACTGACGTACGTGGTGAGTTTCACTTTGCTGGTGGTAGCAGGGTTTGGCATTTACAATATCATGAACATGACCATCAATAATAAGATGAAGGATATTGCAATACTAAAGGCGCAAGGTTTTGCCGGGAAGGACATCGTTCAGATATTCCTGAGCCAATCGTTGTTCATCGGGATTTTTGGGGCCATAATGGGTGAAATACTCGGTTTTATGCTCTCGTATGCGCTGTCGAGAGTACCATTTCCGGCCAGCGACTTTGTTGCCCTTAAATATTTCCCGGTTGTGTTCAGGCCGGAGCATTATTTTTTCGGGCTGATGTTTGGCGTTATAACCCCACTTGTTGCGGGTCTTATGCCATCGCTTAAGGCATCAAAAATAGACCCTGTCGCCATATTAAGAGGATAGTACGTATGAATACTGCGCTACAAGTTGAAAATTTGAATAAACACTTTCGTGAACCGGAAGATTTTCACGTTTTGCAGGACATATCATTTATTGTAAACAAAGGCGAATTTGTGCCTATAATTGGCAAATCAGGCTGCGGAAAATCAACATTGCTGTATTTATTGAGCACGCTTGACACGGACTATACAGGTAACATCAGCATCAATGACACCCTGGTAACAGGTAAAAGCCAGAACGAACTTGCCCGTTTCAGAAATGAGCATATCGGTTTTGTATTCCAGTTCCATTTTTTACTACCCGAATTTACCGCGCTCGAAAACGTGATGTTACCGGCCATGAAACTTGGCAGATACACCAGGGAAGAGATAGAGGAGAATGCAATGCAAAAGTTAAAGCAGCTGCAGATGGATAATTTCGCCCATAAGCCCTCAAGCAAACTATCAGGCGGACAACAACAGCGTGTCGCGATAGCCCGCGCCCTTATCAATAACCCTGCTATAATTATGGCCGACGAACCCACCGGCAACCTGGACAGCGTGAACACGGGGTTGGTTTTCGATATTTTCAAGGACCTGTCGCACAATAAGGGTATTACTATTTTGACGGTTACCCACGACCTCGACTTTGCAAACGGTGCCGACCGCGTGATAGAAATGGCCGACGGCAAAATTCAATAGTTATTGATCTGTTGAATTACTAATTACCAGGCAACCAACTCAATAAATCAATAACTCGGCAATTCAGTAATTAAAACGGCATTCGCGCCAGCGGCGCCACATCCTGCCCTGTAAAGTCACCTTTCAGGTACTTATAGTACCCTGCAATGGCTATCATAGCTGCATTGTCGGTGCAATATTGAAATTGAGGAATAAAGGTGTTCCATCCCATCTCTTCGCCCAATTGTTTTAGCCCCTGGCGCAGTCCGGTGTTTGCCGATACGCCTCCGGCCAGGGCAACATCTTTAATGCCATATTGCAGGGCAGCCTTCTTTAACTTATTGAGCAATATCGTAACAACACGCTTTTCGACAGAGGCACAAATATCGTTGATGTTTTCAGCAATGAAATTTGGATCGGCGGCAACATTGTCCCTGATAAAATACAGGATCGCTGTTTTTAGCCCGCTGAAACTAAAATCGAGCCCGGGTATCTGCGGCTCGGGAAATTGATAAGCATCAGGGTTGCCCAGGCGCGCATTCTTATCTATCAGCGGGCCGCCGGGATAAGGCAGGCCGAGAATTTTACTGGTCTTATCCAACGCTTCGCCGGCAGCGTCATCCGTCGTCTGGCCGACGATCTGCATATCAAAATGATCTTTCACCAAAACGATCTGCGTATGGCCGCCCGAAACTGTAAGGCACAGGAAAGGGAACGAAGGCTTCGGGTCATCAATAAAATGCGCCAGTATATGCGCCTGCATGTGATTTACTTCGATAAGAGGCAAACCCTTTGCCAGCGCAAAGGCTTTGGCAAACGAAACGCCCACCAATAATGAGCCCAGCAAACCCGGCCCGCGGGTAAAAGCGACAGCGTCAATATCATTTTTGCTAATTTTGGCGTTAAGTATTGACTGCTGTACCGCGGGAACGATATTTTGCTGATGAACACGCGATGCCAGTTCGGGCACTACGCCGCCATAAGCTTCGTGAATGGTCTGATTGGCGATGACATTACTTAGGATGGCGCCATCAACACAAATTGATGCTGATGTTTCGTCGCAGGATGATTCGATTCCGAGTATTACTGGCACGTTAAAATTTATTAAGACAAAAAGCTGTGGCCCAATAAACTTCGGCTCCTGTTTGAAGTCGAAAAAATCGTTAATATGTTAAAAAAGTAAAACAGATTATCCGTTTTTGAATTTTACCTTTGGGCGTTAATTTTTTGGGACAAAGTTATTAAAAAACTACTTAAAATACTGCTGGGTATTGTGCTGGTGATACTGCTGTTGTTCAGCATTGTGTTGCTGGTGTTCCAGTACAAGCCTGTGCAAACCTGGGCCGCCAAAAAAGTAGCTCAATCCCTGTCTGACAGTCTTCATACCAAAGTCAACATCAATAGTTTGTACCTCAAGCCGTTCACGTCCGTTGTACTCGAGGGTTTCTATGTGCTTGACAAAAACAAGGATACGCTCATCAACACCCCCAAGCTGGAAGTTGCCATAAACGGTTTCACACTTTTCAGCAGCCTCAAACAAAAGCGGCTCGACCTTAGTCTCATCGAGCTTGACAATGCCTCGGTGTACCTCAAAAAGCAAAAGGACGGGAACAGTAACCTGAAATTCATCATCGACTATTTTAATTCGCCGCCTGATACCACCAAAGTAAAAAAGCCGGGAAAACCCTGGACCATTGATTTTGAAAAGATCGTGGTGAACAATTTACACTTCAGGTACAAGAATCAAAAGGTGGATACCCTGATGCGCCAGGTTAATTTTGATGATATCGATGTCAAAAATTTCAGCGCCGAGATCCGAGACATGGATATAGTCCATCATATTTTTAAAGGTGATATCAGGAAACTGACACTAAAAGAAGAAAAAAGCGGCTTCTATTTAAAGGACTTTGTTGGCCGAGCAACAGTTGATACCAACGAGATCGCCGTGCGCGATATGCACATTCAAACGGACCATTCCGACCTGAAGAATTACTTCCGGATGAAGTTTAGGTCGTTTGAAGATTTCGACCATATCGAGGACCGTGTTTACATGGATGCGGATTTTAAAACATCGGAAATATCCTCGAGTGACATAGCGTACTTTGCCGATGGGTTAGACAAGACCAAATTCGACCTGGGGATAGACGGCAGGATACGGGGGCGTGTGAATGACCTGCGGACGGAAGACCTGTTAATAACAGGAGGGCAAGCCACTTATGTGAAGGGCGATTTTAACATCAAAGGATTGCCCGATTGGAACAACACTTTCATGGAGCTTAATTTTGAGCAGGTTGCCACCAACAAAAGAGATCTGGATTTTCTTTACAGCAATTTCAGCGGGCAACCCAGGGCCAGGGTGCCCGACATTATCTCGAAATTTGGCGAAATAAGCTTCAAAGGCAAGTTTACCGGTTTACAAAACGACTTTGTAGCTTTCGGCACCTTTAAAACCGCACTTGGCCGTTTTGACCCCGACCTGAACCTGAAAATAAGCAAAAAAGGCACACCATCATACAGCGGAAAAATAGCTACGTCGAACTTTGACCTGGGCAAACTGCTTGAGACCGATATTGTCGGTCGAACCAGCCTTACGGCTAATGTGAAAGGGAGCGGCGATGACCTGAAGACATTAAATACAAAACTAAATGCCCAGATAAGCCGCATCCGCTTTAAGTCGTACGATTACAATAATGTTACCTTTAACGGATCGCTGATAAAGGAAGTAGCCAAAGGCGAACTTACCATTAACGACAGGAATATTCAACTGGACGCCAATGGCAGCGCCGATCTTGGTTCGAAGCTTCCCGCTTATAACTTCGCTGCCAATGTTAATAATGCCAACCTGTATGTGTTAAAACTGGCTAAGGATACGATCACCATGAGTGGTAATATCAAAACCGACTTCGCAGGTAATACGCTGAACAATACTGAGGGAAAATTCCTTTTATCCAATCTACGGATAGTTGATCCGCGTAATAATTATGTCGTTGATTCGGTGTACCTGGCCGCCAGCGGCATTGGCGATAACCGGGAGATCGTGCTGAAATCGGACATGGCTGACGGCAGCCTGAAGGGAAATTACGATCTGGCTACACTCCCTTCCTATTTTAAAACCATTATCAAAAAATACATCCCCTCGTTAAAAACGGATATCGTACCGCCTAATCCGCAAAAATTTGCGTTCAACCTGCAGGTTAAAAATATTGATCCCTTCCTGGCATTTTTTGTATCGAATCTAAAAGTGCCTGACAGGGGAACTTTTATCGGGCAGTTCGATTCGGAAAAAAAGACAGCGGTGTTTAACGGGTATGTGAAGACCATACAATTGGGCAGTACTGTTTTTCACGATCTTATTATTGACGAAAGCACCAACAACGACTACCTGGGGCTGAACTTATCGTTGAGCAGTATCAATATTACGGATAGCCTGATCATCAAAAATATTGATGTGACGAATTTCCTGAAAAAAGACAGTCTCAACTTCAACATAAAGCTGGCCGATAAAGACGCAGCAAATCAACTGGACCTTTACGGACTGGTGCAATTTGCACGGGATACGACTGCCCGCTTAAAGATACTTCCATCAGATGTGATATTGGAGCACCAGAACTGGCGCATTGATAACCAGGTAAGGGTACGTTTCCTGAACGGCAAAACATTGGTTTCGGGTTTTGAACTGGCGAATGGAGGCCAAAAGGTGAAGATCAATGGCTTTATATCGGACGACCCGGCTGACAAGTTAAAGGTAGAGTTTGATAAGTTCAGCATGACAACGCTCGATCAGCTTACCAAAGCAGCAAACGTAAAAATGAAGGGCACGTTAAACGGCGACGTTGTTCTAACTTCGCTAACCAAGGCGCCAACATTCGATTCGCACCTGGCTATCGATTCCTTTACGATGAACAAAACATTGATAGGCGATGTGAAGCTCATGTCGACACTCGACAGTAACCGGACAAGGGCAAATGTGAACATGAATATTGTTAACCGGGGGCTTAAAACGATGGATGTAAGCGGCTCCTACCTGCTGGGAAAAAGCAGTGACGAGTCGCTGGACTTTGCTTTGAAAATGAATCAAACCGAATCGATCATATTTGAACCGTTTGTAAAGGACCTTGTATCAAATCTGAAAGGGACAATATCTTCGGACCTGAAACTGACGGGATCGCCGGCTGATCCGCAGCTGAATGGAAACATCACTCTTGAAAATACGGGTGTAACCGTTAATTACTTAAAAACGGCATATACGGTAAACAATAAGTTGAATGTCGCGAACAGCGTTATCACTGTTGACAACATGACGCTAAAAGACACAAAAGGCGGCGAAGGCATCGCGAATGGAAAGGTTGACCTGAACGACCTCTCGAACCCTGACATTGAAGTGAAACTGGAGGCCAAAAACCTAATGGCACTGAATACAACGTTCAAAGATAACCACCTTTACTTTGGAACGGCCTATGCAACCGGAAGTTTTAGCTTTAGCGGCCCTACCGATAACATGAATATCGATATTAAAGCCAGGACGAATGCGGGCACCGTGTTTAACATCCCGTTGAACACCTCGTCGACAGCAGAGGATTATGAGTTTATACGTTATGTTACTCCCAATGATACTGCAAGGGCCGTAAAAGGGCCGCGGGCATTTCATGGCATCACGCTGAATTTCGACCTTAGTGTCGATGAAAAAACGACAGTTAAGATAACGACCAGCTACGGGAAACTTGAAGGAACCGGGACTGCCAATAATCTTAAACTGAACATCAGCAGCCTTGGCGATTTTAACATGTATGGCAACTACCTGATAACAAATGGCAAATTTGAATTTGTAGCGAAGGATGTGGTAAGTAAAAATTTCCAGGTAACGCAGGGCGGCACTATCCGGTGGACGGGCGACCCAACCAATGCAGAGATCAACATGCACGCCATTTATGAGGTTCGTACAAATGTTCAGAACCTATATATCGCGGCCGGGCAGACCTCAAATTCGGCAAAAGCAAATGCTACAGTTGTATTGGTGCAGGCTGAGCTTATACTAACCAAGTCGTTGTTGCTGCCTGTTATCGATTTTGACTTTACCTTCCCCACCGACCCGGGCATAAAGGATGACCTGGGGACCTATCTTAACGATTACAATAACCGCAGCCAGCAGGCATTAAGTGTAATAGTTACCCGTAACTTTTCATCGGGAACGGGAAATGCGCAGTTCACCAACCAGGCGCTTACAAGTGCTGTAAATGAGTTGTTTTTTACGAAGTTAAACTCATTGATAGCGCATTCAAATGCAATCAGGAACCTGGACCTTAACATAAGGTCGTTCAACGACGCCAGCGCGACGATACACCTTTTGCACGACCGGGTTGTACTAAGCGGAAGCCTTTACTCCAATACCGACCCTACCGGCCAGTTGTTTTATAACGCAGGGAGCCTATTTAATTCGAATTTCAACAACCTTTCCAAAGATTTCAGCGCACAGTACCTGATCCTGAAAAACGGGAGCCTCAATGCCAGGTATTCCTACAGGATACTAAACACTGCACAAACCAACTTCGACTTTTACAACGCACAATATGTGAATGCACTCGGTTTGATCTATCAGCGTGATTTTGACACTTTCGGAGAATTTGTGCGAAATATATTTCACCCCGGCAGAAGGCGGCCGGTAAATCCGTTACCCGAGCCTAAGGTAACGCCATCGTCGCCGCCACCGCCAACCCCTGCCGAAAATGCCGGCTCAAAAGCAGTGGACGGTAATTAATGATCGAGTAAAATGGTGTGGTCCATCTTATCGCGCTTGGTTTTCAGGTACGCCTCGTTATGCGGGTTTGGAGTGATCTCGATGGGAACGTTATCAACAACTTCCAGCCCATAACCAACCAGCCCCGCCCTTTTTTTAGGATTATTGCTCATGAGGCGCATTTTTGACACGCCGAGGCTGCGCAATATCTGCGCGCCGATGCCATAATCGCGCTGATCCATTTTAAAGCCGAGTTTAAGATTAGCTTCAACGGTATCCAACCCATTTTCCTGCAGGTGATACGCCTTCAACTTGTTGATAAGGCCAATGCCGCGGCCCTCCTGGTTCATGTATACCACTACGCCCTTGCCCTCTTCGCTTATCATCTGCATAGCTTTGTGCAACTGCGGTCCGCAATCGCACCGGCATGATCCAAAAATATCGCCGGTAACACAGGAACTGTGCACACGTACCAGCACCGGCTCATCAGGCTCCCACGATCCTTTGACCAGTGCCAGGTGATGTTCGCCCGTATCAAGCTGGGTATAGGCGATCATATCAAAATCCCCCCATTGGGTAGGCATTTTAACAGAAATTTCCTTATGGATAAGTGTTTCAGCAGTAAGGCGATATTCGATCAGGTCTTTTATAGAAACAATTTTCAGGTCGAAGTCTTTGGCCATCTGCAACAGATCGGCCAGGCGTGCCATTTCGCCATCTTCCTTTACTATTTCGCAAATAACACCGGCGGGCTCGAAACCTGCCAATACTGCCAGATCAATAGCTGCCTCGGTATGCCCTGCCCTGCGCAATACACCGCCATCCTTAGCTATCAGCGGAAAAATATGCCCGGGCCGGCCAAGGTCGGACGGTACGGTACCCGGGTCGATAAGCGATAGAACCGTCCTCGAACGGTCAGATGCCGATATACCGGTTGTGCAACCCTTCAGCAGATCGACTGAAACTGTAAAATTGGTCTCGTGCGAAGTTGTATTATGGCTCACCATTAAGTCGATCTCTAATTCCTGTGCCCGCTGCGCGGTTATAGGCGCGCAAACAAGCCCCCTGCCATGGCGTATCATGAAGTTTATGGTCTCGGGAGTTGCATTATGTGCGGCAGTCAGAAAATCACCCTCGTTCTCGCGGTCCTCGTCATCAACTACTATTATTGTTTTGCCGGCTTTTATGGCCTCAATGGCTTCCTGTATGGTATTTAGCATTACTCTGGTATAAGCGGTATTTTTGCAAATTTAACCTATCTGCAATCCATTTACGGTCTATAATTTGTAAAAGTTGCTTAAGCGTTTTTGATAGTCACCTGAGGGTTAGCGGTGTTATTCTTTCCTTCTCACCAACCTGTTAAAAAATTTCTTATATGCCTCCATATCAAACAATACAGAATCATTAGCTGCTTTATACGACAGGAATAAACCTATCGGCGTTAATACAAGTATCGCTATCCACATGCCGACAAAAGGCGAAATATCACCGTCCTTTACCGATTTTTCACCTATTGTAGAGATGATGTAGTAGATGAGGAAAAATATAACCGAAACGACTACCGGCATACCCAGCCCACCTTTACGAATAATAGCGCCTAAAGGAGCACCGATAAGGAACAAAGCTATACAGGCAGCGGATAAAGTGAATTTCTTTTGATATTCTACGTCAAAACGACGCAGGCTTTTGAAAGTTTCTTTATAAAAATCAGCCCGGTTCTTAACGATATCCTGCAGGGAACGTACCTCGTTGGAAGCGTTAGACAGAGCGGCCAGTTTTTGGTTCATGCTAAGCCCGTCGAGCGAATTCTTTTTGTCAAAAGCTACATATTTTATACCGGCGGCACTTTTTTTGGGTATGGTGCAGTATTTTATGTAAGGACTGATGAGTTTATAATTGACACCCAGGGCGCTATCGGCCTGCCGTTTTGTTGAATCGCCAAAATGCTTCAACTGCTTAATGTCCATCATTTGCACTGCCTGCCGGAATAAATTCGGATCGGTACGGTTCATTTTCATAAACGAAAGATCGAACACCTGCTCTGTTTCCTTAAAACGAAAGCGCGTGAACCGCTGGCGGTCCTCCAGCCCTTTATCGCCAGTCGTTTCGTCATACCTGACACCATCCTTTAGCTGCAAGATGAGATACTTGTTATCCGGCGTACGATACATAAGCCCTTCTTTAGCCAACAAAACATTCAGGTTGTTATCTGCCTGATTTTTGGTGTATATCATTACTCCATGCAGCGTTTGCCCATCCCGGTCCTTACGGCTAACCCGTATGGAGTAATCGGGGAAGGAGTTGCTGAATACGCCTTCGGGCAAAAGGCTTGCTGATTTTTGCTGGCGCACATCATATAACAATGAATAATATTTCAGGTTAGCAACCGGCAACATATTATCCGAAAATATGAATGCCGCGATACTGAGTATGGCAACCACAATTATCATGGGATACATGGCCCTGCGCAGCGATATCCCTGCGGCCTTAATGGCAACCAACTCATAGTTTTCTCCAAGGCTGCCATAAGTCATGATAGAAGACAACAGCACCGATAAAGGCAGCGCCATAGCCACGTTGGTAGCCGAGGCATACATCATCAACTGAAGAATAGTGTACCACTCAAAGCCCTTGCCGATAAGGTCGTCGATGTATTTAAACAGGAACAACATCAGCAATACGAACATCACGATGCCAAAAGTGACAGCGAACGGCCTGACGAAGGATTTGAGAATTAAAAGATGAACTTTCTTCACGATGCAAAATTAGGGAAAATTAGAATCCCTATGCACCTAAAACGCTGATAAGGTATTCAATCTGATTATCCCAGATCAATTTTCTTTCTGCAATAGCTTCCTCGGTAGCAAAATCGGTAACACTAAGAGCCACATCGTTGGTAAGCTCGTCCTGCAGTATCTCCATTTCGAAATAGCATTGAGGCTCGTCATCGACCCATTTGAAACGCACCAGCTTATTTTCTTTGGTAGCCAGCAGCTTCGCTTTTTGCTGTTCGCCATCCCAGGTAAAAGTATAAACCTGGTCGCGAACGCTTACATCATCTGCAAACCATTGGGTCAGCCCGTTTGGTTCACTTAAAAAACCATATAATATCCTTGGGGATGATTTTATCTCGTACTCAATATTAAATTTTTTCTTCTCAGACATAGGGGAAATCGGTCAGCGCTTATCTGCTTGCGGCAAATCTTCACATTTTTTCTAAAGGAAATGAATTTCTGCTATATTTGCAAACTCTTTTTACAGCCGAGGCCCTTTATTTGAAACTGATCTTGTATACTGATATACAGAATGATGTTTAAAGAAAGATGAGGCCGTTTTTTACGAAAACCAGGTGAAAAATGGAAGCAAAAAAAGGAGAAAAAATATTACGGCGGGGTAGCTCAGATGGTTAGAGCGTAGGATTCATAACCCTAAGGTCGGCAGTTCGATCCTGCTCCCCGCTACTTGAAAACCAGCCTGTTACGAATTTTCGTGACAGGCTTTTTATTTTTGTTAACAGTTTTGTTAGCTGCTCTTACATATTTAAAGGTACAAAGCTTGTTCTATTTTTGCAAGCCGATAGTTTTGTAACTGATTGTCCTAAAACTAAACGCATCGGTTTTCAATGTATAACATTGGACTCATAACACAAGGCCGTCGGTTGAAGTCCTACTCCCGCTACAAAAACGGCTTTTTTCAATGAAGGCGCTTTTTTATCATTCTGTAATGACCTTTCTTTTAGGCTCTACCAAATAATTTATGTTTTTTGTAGATTTATATTACCTATTGATTGAAATAATACAAGCCTGGAAATAACTATGCAGAAAATTCCGATCAGACAACTTTCTCAAACACAGCAACTGCACCCTATTGCAGAAAAGTTTAAGATCCGTCGTATTGAAGACATCATCGGAGAAAAAGACCTGGTTCATCACCTTCATCGCCACGACTTCTTTTTTATACTTTCTTTAAAGAATGGCCAGGGTAATCATGAGGTTGATTTTGTACCTTATAAGGTGCAGGATCACTCTATATTCTTTTTGCGACCGGGACAGGTTCATCAATTGTTTCTAAAAGTTGGCAGCACCGGATATTTACTTGAATTTAATTATAAGTTTTATAATCCAAAGGGAACCGCTGCGAATCAAAGATTAAGGAAAGCGAGTAATAAGAATTTCTGTGAATTTGACGCAGGCAGATTTGATAAGCTGCAAACTGCCCTGGAATCTATGTTTCAGGAATATACTGCGAGAGAAGAAGGTTTCCAGGAAATTATCCAATCCAACCTTGACATTTTCTGCATCGAGTATACCCGGCAGAGTCCAAACCCTGATGGACCAGCACAAGCGCCGGCAGCCAACACATATGTGCAAGAACGTTTCGAAGACTTTATCGAACTGCTGGACAAACACCTCACAAAGTTTAAACAAGTATCCGAATATGTAGACCTTATGAACCTTTCGCCCTATCAGTTGAATGAGATCACGAAATCTTCCGTAGGAAAGACAGCTTCAGAAGTCATCAACGAACATATTATTCTTGAAGCAAAACGGTATCTTCTTGCCACTCCGAACCAGGTTAAAGAAATCGCCGAGGTATTAGGTTATGGCGATGTTTCCTACTTTATTCGTTTCTTTAAAAAACATACCGGGCTTTCGCCTGATGTTTTCCGGCATAATCTCAGTATTACGTAATACCTTCTCTTATTTCACCGCCGTGACTGGATTTTATCTACTAACGTATTTTAATTGTCATTCAATGCTCGTCCGGTTTTCTTCTTTTTCTTGAAGACTTCTATCGCTTGGATTTACCAACCATTGCCATATACGGCGACATGATGATTATACTCATTTAATAAAAATTTAATCGCAGGCCGATGGCGCATTATCCCCAGATATTAAGACCTATTTCATTGACGATTTGATGAAACCTTTAGCGATCAGGTAAATACCTAAAGCCAATTCAAACAGGGCCACCAGTATAGCAGAAAGCCCGGCCCAGATGGAATCCCTGCTAACGATGCCAAATACGATCGCCAAATATCCGGCTAATAAGGGAAATACCCCAATAATGCCGATCATTGATAAGGTACGCGGCACCAGGCGGGACCGATATAAAAGATAGCCTAATAGAGCGTCATTTATCGCGGGCATAAAACTTTGCCCAAGCAAAAAGGCGCGGTCATAAAGGATGATCAATGTGTGGCTAGATGGATCTGCTTGCTTTGCAGCCTGCTGATGCAAACTTACTGCGGCTAAAATAAATGCCACTGCTATGAAGATGGTAGAAGCTTCCAACACTCGGGATGCGACTAATGCCAAGGCAAGGCTTTCGTTTTGCTTTTTTAATACAGGATATAGGGCGATGGCCGACGCCACACAGCTAAGCGCCACAATAATCTCCAATAAACCTCCTATAATAGCTGAGGTATCACTGCCTGGAGTCAGGATATAATCGGGCTGATGCAAAGCGTGGTAAAGCGAAATCGTAGGAATGGATACAAAGGTAAGCAGGTACAACACACCTGCTGTTACCGCAGTTTTACGTGGCGTGTTCCAATTGGTTTTTAAAGTTTTCATTAGAGTCGGTTAACTTTTGGCTAAGGGGTTTTTCTTCCATGCTTTAGAAAAATGTAAACTGACCATAATGGCCCGGTTATAAAGTTGGTTTACTGCGCTTATATTGATTAAGCCGTAGCCATACCTGATATCCAACTCAATCCTTCGCTGCTTAAATGGAAATTCCACGCCGCCGCCAAATTGCATGCCAGCGTCGAAACGATCAAATGCCCTGGACGAATTGTCAAACACTATGCTTGATGACTGGCCGTTTTGTTCAGTTTTTCCACTAACATTATAGGCAATAGACGGGCCTGCATTAATGTGGAATTTTCCGAAGTTATAGCGGGCTAGCACAGGTAGTTCCAACGCATTCAGGCGAATACCTGACTCGTCGTTGGTGAGCGCGTTGCCGTTTCTTAAGTTGCCGCCTTTGCGGATATAGTAAAATTCCATGACCATTGAGAAAGATGAGGTAATACCTCCCTGGAAAGATACACCTGCCTGAAGACCGTTAGCCGATTTCTTGTAATTTGAAACGGTACTGTTTTGATCGCCGTAATTGAAATTATTGCTAACGATATTGATCATAATATCGAAGTAAGTTTTCGCCGTTTTTATTTTGGTGGTACGTTGAATTGAGATGGTGTCTGTTGACTGGCCAAATGTGTTCATATTCAGGAAAACCATTGCTAATACAAGCGTTACCGATAATTTTTTCATGATAATTTTTTGATTGATTTAAATTGTATCACAAAATTATTTTCAGGCGACATGCCGGGATAGGACAATTACGGAGTTGAATCGGATATTGCTAAAGTTATAATTTGCTTTATTACAGTCAATTACGAGTGGTTTTTTTAAGAATTGTCCTGTATAACTATGGCACCGTCCTATAAGCGAGATGGCAGGTCGATTAGCTTTGTTGCTATTAACAAAGCATAAAAAAAATGAAAATAAAAATGAAACTGATTGCCGCCTTGAAGACATGGGTTGTGATCTATCCGTCTATTACCCTGTTTAATTTCCTTTTTGGAGAAGGATTGGCCAATTTCCCAGCTTACCAGCGTACCCTGATCCTAACGGTTACGCTAGTGCTCTGGATGATATTTGTAGCTATTCCATTTATCGACTTACTCATCGGAAAAATAAGTACCAAAACGGGCATGAAATAAATAAAAGGTATGAAAATGAAAGGGGCTGTTCCATTTATTGTGGAACAGCCCCTTTCATTTTCACATGATCAGCTGCTTACCAGGTTTTTATGATCTGCCCGGTCTGAGCTCCGAATATACTTTTGCGAAAGGCAAATTCTAATTCTGCCATCGTAGTCGGTATTTCGCCGGGAAAGTAGGGGAAATATTGCGGCGAATTCTCGATTACCGTTGGGCTAACTGCATTTATGCGGATACCATTTTCTAATTCGATCGCCGCACCACGTACAAAGCCTTCGACTGCGCCATTGGCTGCCGAAGCGTTTGCAAAATTTCTTTGCGGTTCTTCTGTAAGGGCCCCTGTAATCAAAGTGAACGACCCTTTCGGATTAATATAATGCTGGCCAATCAGCACAAGGTTGATCTGGCCCATCATTTTGCCCTCCACTCCGCTACGAAAAGCAGTATCGTCCAGCTTTTTCCAGGGGCCAACGAAGGTCGGCCCTGCGGTAGAAATCAGCGCGTCAAATTCACCGGCCTGTTTGAACATATTTTCAATGGAAGCAGTTGAAGTAATATCTGCTTGTATATCGCCGCCTTGACTAGCTACGCGAATGACCTGATGTTCTTTTTCCAAGACACTTACTAAGTGTTGTCCCATGGTGCCTGTTGCACCCACGATTATTATTTTCATTGTTGACTGTTTATGAATGCATTATACTGTTTTTTGCGGCCGGCGTACTGCATAATCGCGCCGGTCCCTGGTGATATTGACCCTTGTTGCTATAACAATTGTTCCAAAATCCTTCATAAATTACAGGTCAAAACTGTTCAGTGATTAGCTGCCTGGTAACACTTATGCCGGCAGTTGTTCCAGTTGCGATGGCATTGGCTACCGTACGGATCTTGCTGGCATTATCACCAATTGCCAATATGCCCGGAACATTTGTTGCTTGCGAAGAATCTACTTTAATGTAACCCTCTTCAGTTAGTGTACATCCCAAAAATTCAGGAAGTGAGCAAGCCTGTCGGAATGGACTACGAATGTAAGCGGCAGTAAGCGGAGTCCGTGCGTTATCGCTGAACAAAATATTCCGGATATACCCATTCTCGTGCTCCAATTTGGTAATTGGTTTTTCGATGACCTCAATTTTGCGATTCGCCAATTTTAACCGTTGCTCCCTCGTAAATTCAGTTGCGCCATTAGTGAAAATGGTAAGATCGTTTGTCCAGTTAGAAATGAGCATAACTAATTCATAAGCCTGTGTGCCATTCCCGACAATACCTGTTTTTTCATTCTTTACCTCATAACCGTGACAGAATGGACAATGCAGTACAGATATGCCCCAGCAAGCCGCCAAACCATCAATAGCAGGCAACATATCTCGTATGCCTGTGGCGAATATTACTTTTTTAGCAGAAAACGTTTCGCCGGAGGAAACGCCGATCTCGAACCCATTATTCATCTTTGCGGCTCTAATTGCCATTCCATCAAAAAATGTTACACTACTATACTCTTGTACTTGTTTCCTGCCAAGCTTTGCAATCCCAGCGGGGGTTTCACCGTCGCGGGTTAGAAAGTTATGAGAACGTGGAGTTTGGGCATTGCAAGGTTTACCGCTGTCAATGATCAATACTTTACGTAAAGCCCGTCCTAAAGCCATGCCTGCCGCAAGCCCTGAATAGCTTCCGCCTATAATTATGACATCAAATTGTTGTAGAGTTTTCATACGATTTGCTTTGTTGAACAAAGTTAGCTTAAACACAAAATCCTGAATAGGACGAAGAAAAGGTTCAATAGGATTTCTCTGAAATATCGAACCCATTGCGTGTTCGAAATGGTCTTCAGAAACACTGCTCAGACTGTTTTATAAATTCCCCGGGGAAGCTTTCAACTATAAATCAGATCGCATAAAAGAGATTAAGTATCAATATAATTATCCTGTAGTCTAAATAGATATTTTTAAGACCCGGCCAGAAAGACTTAAATAGAAAGGGCAAAGTCAGCTAAACCAATTTTATGTACCTTAAACAATTATGGTGTTTAATTCGGTATTAGTACAAACTTGGAATAGAAGGCGATAGTCCTCATTCTAATTTTTTTTAATCTTTCACTACGTTAGATCAAGACTACCTATCTTTCTTTCAGGCCTATATCGACCCCCATCCTACTCACACGCGCTAGTTTATGTCACCTAACGAATTCGCTGACGAGGGACATACCATAAAACGTCATTATGTTTTGTAGCTTATATTATTATAAGTAATTTTCAGCTATTATTCGTTGATCAAAAAATTAACTATCCTGCAGGTTGTGCCCTTGCTTGCCTTATTTTTTTGTTCGCTTATCCTGATCTTCAAAATATGATTGCCCGGCTTCAGATCGCTGCCCAGCAACAGATACCAGGGCAGGTGCAGCATGCCGCTCCATTGTGTATACAGATCCAGATTTTTGAATTTGCCGTTATCGATGGCGTAAGAAATAATGCCCGCGTCGGAGCCTGATACGATGGCTATCCCAACGGCTGTGCCTTTAAACGGCAATGATAATTCGGCACCCGGCGTACCCGAGCTTAATACCGGGATATTCACAAAACCTTCCCGCGTGGGCAATCCGTCCGAAGGTTGCCATTGGGGTGTGATGGTCCAGCCGCTTTTAAAAACAGCGTTTTTTATATTGTAATATTTGCCGTTTTGAAGGTTAGCTTTATCAAGTGGTTTTGGTAAGGATAGTGCCGGCCCAGGCAAACCGCCGGGCAGATGATCAAAGCAATCCTGTAACAGTCGCCTGATGGTGGCAAAATACAATTCCTGCCCGAATGCAGCCGGGTGAAGATCTTTAAAATCATCGTCCCAGCTAAACTCATGGTGACTCATTTTATCCCATACTTCCTTGCCAAGGTTAATAAAAGGGAGACGATAATAATGCGATAATAACCGGTGATTGGCGATCTCTGCCGGTACGATACCATTGTTGAAATCAGCCGTTTTTTCCGGGTCGGCGAAAGCCATCATTACAATATCCATATCCGGGTTGCTTTTTTTGGCGTGGCGGATGATCCCTTCGAGAGCGCGTACCTGGGTAATACTGTCCGTACTGTTTGCCCTGTCATTTACCGCAGCTTCAACAAACAGAAGATCTGTTTTGCCCGAATCCAGCACATCGCGCTGCAGTCTGAAAGCGTGAGGAAGACTCCCTAAAGATGGAATGCCGGCGGCAATAAAGCGGAACTTTGCGTTGGGAAACCGTTCTGTTAAATACCTGCACACCTTTTGCCGCCAGCCGGGGTTATAGGTGATGGATCCTCCAAGAAAAGTTACCGTAGCTTTTTTACGGGTTGTAATAACATTATAAAAATTCTTCAACCCGTTTGCCTTTTCATAGTAATTGCTGTATGGCAAAGTATTTTTTACGGGGTACGAGTTATCGGCTATAAAATCTGCGTAGTAAGCCGGCCTGTCGATAGGGAAATGATGCCCCATCAGTTCTTGTGGTCCTTTGGTCACCGGGTAAATGCTCATAGGGCCTCCGGCAGCTATATATTTTTGCGCAAACAGATAAGAGTTTTCGGCCGGGGGCGCCAATTTGTCGTCCAGGCCGATAACATGTAAAACAGGTACCCTGAACGATGCAAGGCCTTCCAGGTTGTCAATGGGGTTATCGTGGTATGTTATGGCCTCTTGCTCTGTAAAATGATAGACCGCTTTTAGCTGGCTCCACAAAGCGGTATCGCCTATGCCCTTTTCCTTACCGCCCGGCCAGCTTTTTATGTCGCATACCGGCGTTTCCGCGTAAACACAAGTAACTTTATCCGGGTTGCGTTTCGCCCAGCCATAAGCATATAAGGCGCCCCGGCTTACTGCTTCGAGCGCCACCCTCGAAGCAAGGTTTATTTTAGTGCTCAGGTACTCATAAAACTTATCCCAAACCTGCATGGCCTGCGGGCTACCGTATTGATCATCGTCGCTTATGTAGGCTATGTAAAAGCCTTTGGTAAGTAAAATACTATCCATATCGGTATGCCAGTCGGGAAATGAGGCCCGCCAAACCCATGGATTGCCCGGCAAGGCGTGGACAGGCTTCACATAGTAAGCATTGTGCCCTTCAATTGAAAACACAACCTTCTCAAATCCTTTCCATGAATTGTTTGCTGACCTATCCTGCCCATTGACAAATGCGAAAACGATAGTAAACAACAGGGTGAAGGCTAGCTTACGGCGCAATCTTGAAAACATTAGAAAATATCCGGGCATTGAATTAATTTTTACGGTTGCCTCAATATAGGCAAAAGCCCGTAATAAGAGCAAAAAACCATTCAAACAAATGGCTGCCCGGTGAGAATAGGCAGTTGGATAAAAAATAATGCGCCGTGCCGGGGCGCATTATTTAAACAGACAAGTCTGTTTTATAAAGGCTATATTTTTAGCCGATATTATTTTTCGATAAAAAGTCGCTGATATTCGCGGCTATTTCTTCGCCATACTCTTCCAGTGCAAAATGGCTGGTATTATAGGTAAACAACCCGGCGGCAGGAAGGTCTTTTTTATAGGCCAGGGCAGATGCTAGCGGGAAGAACGGATCGTTTTGCCCCCAAACCAGCAAGGTTGGCGGCTGGTGTGTCCTGAAATATTGCTGCCAGGTATCATATTCGCCTACATTGCTTGAGTAGTTGTGCAGCAAGTCGAGGTGTATATCTACCAGGCCGGGGCGGCTCAGGTAATACAGGTCACTCATGTAACCATCCGGATTGATCCTTGATGGGTCTTCGGCGCCGGTGAAGTAAAATATCTTTATACCATCCAGCGTCATTAATCCTCGTATCGGCTCTTCGTTTTCAGGTGTCCTGTTTTGCAGGAACGGCATGGCCACACCAAAAGCCGGACCGATACCTTCGGTATAAGCATTAGCATTCTGGATAATGAGTGATTGGATCAATTCGGGCCGGCGGGCGGCGATACGAAAGCCGACAGGGCCGCCGTAATCAAAGGCGTACAAACTGAATTGTTTGAGGCCGATCTGATCGACAAACTTCTCCATCGTTACCGAAAGGTTGTGGAAAGTATAAGCATAGTCTTCTTTGGAAGGCACGTCGCTGTTGCCAAAGGCCGGGTAATCGGGCGCGATAAGATGGTAATCATACTTCAGGTGATCGATGAGGTTGCGGAAACCGATGGATGAGGATGGGAAACCGTTCAGGAGTAAAATAGATGGCTTTGTTTTGTCGCCTGCCTCCCTGTAGAAAATATTAACACCGTCAACATTTTCGTTTTTGTAATAAACTGTTTGTTTTTTCATTTTGTTGTTAATTATCGTTTAAAACCTATGGATTGGAACCGATGAACACATCGGCTGAAAATGAATTATAATGAAGCCCCGCCAGCAGGGTACAGTAAATAAGAATATAGATCATCTGGAAAGTAACCACCTGCCAATCAGCCACCAGGCTTTTACCGAGCAGCAACATCAGCATTAAAATACACCCGGCCAACAGTACAGCATTTGTTGCCAGTCCAATGGTTAACGCCATACCTATAAACAATTCGGCGTAAGGCAGGGTATTTGCAAATCCGGTTAAAAGCCAAACCGGTATCCCCGAACTTTTAAATTCGTCCCTTATACCCCGGACAAATAATGCTGGTCCATTTTTAACACGCACCAATCCGTGCAGCCCGATGTTTAATCCCAACGCTACCCGTAGCAGCGTAAATGCATATATATAATTCATACAGACAAGTCTGTTCATTTTAGATAAAATTTTTTTACAATATTTTTTCAGCCATTTTGCGCGCTGTCTTCACAGGCCAGGCATCGCCATGAACCTTGTTAGTGATTAGCGCCGCGTCAAAAAGCATATATAATTCATCGGCCAGCTTTTCCTTATGTGCCGGTTTAAGTATCTCCCTGAACATAATACGAACATTATCCTTCTGTTTTTTTACCAATTCCGTCAGCCGCGGGGTACCTGTTGGTATCTCGGATGAGATATTAAGGAAATTACAGCCATAATATTCCTGCTGCCCCATCAGCGACGCCAGGAAATCAAATATCGCCAGTACCTTGCTTTTGGGCTCACGGTGGCTATCGGCCACAGCCTTCAGCGCATTATCGGTTTCAATGCCTTTGATGGTCAGGTATTCAACCAGCAGATCCTCCTTCGAATGAAAATGCTGGTACAGCGAAGCCTTGGCCACCCCCGCTTCCTCAATGATCTGGTTGATACCCGTGGCGTTATAGCCCTGCTTATAAAACAAACGCGAAGCGGTTTCGACGATCTGGTTTCGTACCTGGTTCCTTTTCATGATGCAAACATAAATATTATTTATAAAACAGACAAGTCTGTTCAATTTTATTTTACAAAAAAAAATTTAACAATTAGTCTCAACGTACTAGGTTGATGCACGTTATATCAAATCAAAACAACACTTTGCCGATATTATCGATAATGTGATGGAGTTATTGGATTAGCCCCTTATTTAAGGTAGGCATTCGGCACATTCGGCGGCATATAATCCATCCCGTAGGCATACTTCATCAATACCGATACGGTTTCGGCTACGGTAATATCTTTACGGTGCATCTGGGGCAGCAGCCCCATCATGGCATAGCTAATTGGGTTAACAGCAGGGATAAATGTTTCCCATTCATAGCCCTTACCCCATATTAATCCTTTTACGCTGACTGAGAGATCGGCACCCTGATCCAGCAGGAACTTCATCACATCCTTTGAGTTATTGCTGTTTTGGTTTACGGTATGAAAAATTGGTGTATGCCCGCCGAACCCATACTCGTCGAAGCCGGCCCTGGCGTTGATATCAGCTCCATGGCTCACCAGCAGTTCGGCGCAATTGATGCTGTTATATTCTGCACAGAAATGTAAAAGCGTGGCGCCCAGCAACGGGGTGTAAGTATTATTGAAACGGGAGTACGTTTGACTAATAAGGGTTGGGTTAACCTTGAGCACCTGTTCCAGCTTAACCGCATCGTCAGTAAAAACAGCCAGCAGGGCGGGCAGGTCGAATTGAACGCCATGATCGATAAACGCCTGCACGCATTCCTTGAACCGGGGGCTGCGCGTATACATTTCCACCATCATCGTGAACAGGGGCATACCGTCATTCAGCCAGTCATTAGGGCTGCCTCCCTGCTCAAAATAACGGCGGATACCTTCGGGCGAATGCACCTCGATTTCGTATAATATTTGATCGTTACCGGCTGGCATAATAATATTAAAATTAAAAAATAACCCTGATAAAATAATCAAATGCAAAAATCAAAAAATGGTAAAATAGTATTACCTGCCAATGGCTTATGCATCTAATTTTAGGTCGTTCCATTATAACCTGTTTATATGAAAAACTTATACCTGTTATTATTCCTGGTGGCGTTGATATCCGGCACAACAAATACTTTCGGACAAAACACGGCCCCGCAATTGGTTACCGCTGGCGCCACGCCCGAAGCGAAGGAGCTTTACGCCTATATCAACAGCATTTCGGGCAGGCGAACTATGGCAGGGCAACACTCGGTTCCCCTGCTTGGCGGGGCCAGGCTGAGCGAGGTGTACCGGGTAGCCCACGAATACCCGGCGGTTTTCGGGCAGGACTTTGGTTTTAGCTTCCCGGGCGACTGGGACGGCATCAATTACCGGCAGAATTTGGTAGACGAGGCCATCAGGCGCAATAGCGAAGGATTTATTATTACCCTGATGTGGCATGCGGTACCGCCTACCATGGATGAGCCGGTAAGTTTTAAAGAAGCTATACAAAGCCAGCTGACCGATGCGCAATGGAACGAGCTGGTTACGCCAGGCACGCATTTGAACGAAAAATGGAAATCGCAGGTGGATGTGATAGCCTTTTTTTTGAAACAGCTGCAATACGCGCATGTGCCTGTACTTTGGCGGCCTTATCACGAAATGAACGGCGGCTGGTTTTGGTGGGGTAAAAAGAAGGGCGATAACGGTTATAAAAAATTATATAAAATGCTTTACGACCGGCTGGTGAATTTCCACGGGCTGAAGAACCTGGTATGGGTGTATAACACCAATGAATTTAAGCCTGGTGTGGACCGGCTGGACGAATACTACCCGGGCGACGATGTGGTTGATATTATTACCACCGATGTTTACACCCAGGGCTTTGACCAGGAGAACTATGACCAGATAATCAAACTGGCAGGCAATAAGCCCGTGGCATTGGGCGAAGTGGGTACCATACCGACGCCGGAGATATTGCAAAAACAACCCCGCTGGACCTGGTTTATGTTTTGGGGCGATCCGGGCGGACCGTCATTCCAAACTTACAGGTCGGAGCAGGTGATCAAATTAAAGGATCTGCCCTGGGTTAAGGTAAAGGATCCCAGGATGTTTTACCCGGTGATAAAGTAAGGCCTCAACCAACAATATGTCATTTCGGCGAGGAACGAGCAGAAATCTTGAACATAGCGCATAACAACTTCGCGGCGCATGAGATTTCTCTTCGCTCCCTGGCGCTTTCCTTCCTCCTCATCGAAATGACATTTTATTATTCTTTCCTAATCGCCTTATTCCTGATAAAAAATACCGCCATGGATGCGCCCAAAAAGGCAAGCCCGGCAGAGAGGCGCATAATGTTGGCGTAAGCGGATATGAAAGCTTCGTGGTAAGCTTTTTCAACAGCCGGGCTTTGCTTCGGGTCGATGCCCTTCGGGACTTTGGCGTTGCCGAGGTTGGCAGCCTGCGCCATTATCTCCTGTTTTTGTGCAGCCTTTACCGGAACAGATTTAATCCGATCCTGCAATGCGCCTGAAAAGAAAAGCACTGCCAGCGCCCCGAAAATAGCATTGGCAAACACATTAGAGATACGTGTCATCGCATTGTTGATGCCCGAAGCCGTACCCGAAAAATGATCGCTTACCGATGCCATAACCGTGGCCGTTAACGGTGCAACGGTGAGCGCCATGCCCAGGCCAAATACCAGTATGCCGGGGAAAAAGGTTGTCCAGTATTCGGACGCGCCCCGGGTTTGGCCCACGAATGATAAAAGCAGCAAGCCCGCCCCGGCCGCGGCAGGCCCGAAAATGAGGAACATGCGTGGACCGAACTTATCTGCCCACGCCCCGGCAAAACGGGCAATACCGATCATCAAAACAGTAAACGGCAAAAATGTAAGTCCGGATTGGAGCTGCGTATATCCCTGGGCCTGTACCATGTTGAGCGAAAGAAACAGCATACCTGCGCCAAGACCGGCGTAAAGGAAAAAAGTAAGCAAGTTGATGCCGCTAAACGTCTTATTTAAAAACAAAGTCAGCGGCATCATGGGGTGCTTGCCTTTATGCTCGATGATAATAAAAGCGATCAATAACAACACCCCCATAATTAGCGAGCCGTACACCTGCCAATGAGTAAACCCAAGCGCAGGAACGCGCAGGAAGCCGAAGGTAAGCAGGGCAAGGCCCAACGCGATGGTAACAGCTCCCGCGAAATCAACCGCCTGATCGGCGCCTTCATCCCGGGTTTCATTTACTTTTCGCCACAGGATAAACAGCGATATTATACCGATAGGTATGTTAATAAAGAATATATAGCGCCAAAGCCCGGCGTCGGCAAGGGCGCCGCCGAGTACCGGGCCTGCCAGTATCAAAACAGTGGTAAAGGCCGACCATGTGCCTATAGCCTTGCCCCGCTCCTTTTCGTCGATCGATGTGGAGATGAGGGACAGGCTGCCGGGGATCATCAGCGCCCCGCCTACCCCCTGCACCAGGCGAAATGCGATTAAGTAGAACACATCCGGCGCAAAGCCGCAAGCCATGGAGCCGATCATAAACAGCAGGATGCCCCACATAAATATCTTTTTCCGGCCCAATTTATCGCCGAGCGATCCGCCAACTAAAATAAGAGCCGCCAGGATAAGCAGGTAAGCATTCAGCAGCCAGAAAAGATCGGCAGCGGTTGCGTTAAGGTCCTTCTGCAGGGCAGGCAGCACCACGTTAAGAGCAGTACCGTCGATAAAAGCCATAGACGAGGCCAGGATAGTGGATACCATCACCCATTTACCCGCCGGACTGCCAAGTACAACTGTTGCCATCAGGTTAAAGGTACGAAGCCGTTTATAAAGAAAGCGTCATTTCGGAAGATATCAGCAATGCTTTTCGAAATGACACTATTCTTCTATCCAACCAGTCAATAATCTCCCTGGGGTATCGGTTCGGTTATCATCTTTTCACCCTTTACATCGTAATAAGAACACAACATGGTTTGCGTGTTAACCTCCCAATGATGTACCCCGTTTGCTGCCGCCAGGGCGCAAATGCCGGGAAAATCGGACCTGCCTGCCTGGTGGTCACGGATATCCTTTTTCATTTTAGCTGTTAATGGTTTAGGACCTATTTTTTTAATGGGATAGATCGGCGGGGCCTCGGTCTGGAAATTATCCGGGCCGAAATAAATTGTGCGTCCGTCGTCAACCATAAATTCATATTTAATAAGGCCCAATGCTTTAATTTCCTGTACGTACCCGGGGAAATCTGCCCCCGAGCGGACTTTTGAATGTGCTGCTTTGATTTGTTGTACTGTGAACATTTTTTTGAGTTTTAATACAACAAAATTACCCAGGCTGGCCGGCCTGGAATTGTAAAAAAACGTTTATTTCACTTTCCCTGAAGACAGGTTTTTTAGATACTGACCTGGCGTGACCCCTGTAAAGTCCTTGAAATCGCGAATAAAATGAGCCTGGTCGTAGTGATTCATCCGGTAATCATGCTGCACCGTTATGGAGGATTGCATAGCGATGAGCGAAGATTTCATGCGGATGATATTAGCGAATTTTTTGGGCGTTGTGCCGACAACCTGGCGGAAACGTTTTTCGAGCGGGCTTTTGCTGGTATAAAGTTTTTCGGCAAGATCAACCATGCGGATATTGCCCTGTGCCAGGTGTATTTGTTCAATGGCGGACGCAACCAGCAAATCATTGCGGCGCGGCTGTAACCTTGTCATTAAAAACTGCTCGACCAGAATAATTCGTTTCTCATCGCTTTCAGCCGCAGAGAGCTGTTCCTCCAGGGCCGACAATTGCTCCCGCTTCACAAAATGTTCGAGTGAAAGGCTCTCATTATACAACTCGTACAGCGGTTCATGAAAAAAGAACGAAGCCCCTCCCTCTTTAAAGATGACCAGCACCGTACCTGTATTGGCTGTATTTTCGAAAACCCTGAAGCTGTGGAGTATCCCGGTGATACCGGACGATGCCAGCCTGATAGCAACATTATCATTGTGAAAAGCCAACTGCCCCCGGTACTGGAAACCCATTACCAGTGACGTACCGGGTAATACAGTATAGGACTGTGCCTGCCCGCTCTCCGAAACCATAAGGCTTTGGACGTAAGGTTTTAAAGCAGTACAGGGAATGTAAGACTTCATTAAGATAAAAATAGGGAATTGACCGCAATTCCTACCTTACCTGAATGTTAAACCGCGAAAGTTTTGTGTTTTTTACCGGATTCGATAATTAAAGCGGAAATGCCTATTTCGGCAACTTTCTTCAATTCATCCATCGTTACATCGTATTTTTTTGCCCAATACTCGTCTTTGAAGGCTTCCTGGAGTTTTTCTTCCTGTTTAACCTCTTTTGCTGCTTGAACGTTGTTTTCCATGGATCAATGAATTTGATTGTGTGAATTACTAACCGAGCAAAGGTATTGCTACAGAATTAACTCATCATTGTTTTTGTGTTAAATTAATGTTAACAATCTCCGGCGCAATCGGCCTCTCCGATAACACCTGGTGTGCTATTTTAGTTTTATTTATTCTTTTCCTTACTTTAGTTGCATGAGAAGAACCGTCCTGCTAACAATTATCCTTTTATGCTTTTTTGCTTATTCCAAAGCGCAAATAAAGGCCGCGAGAATATTTGGCGACCACATGGTGTTACAACGCAACCAGCCGGTGCCCGTTTGGGGAACATCCGCCAAAAATGCAAAAGTAACCGTGACCTTTAACGGGCAAACCGTGAGCGCCAAAGCAGACAGCAAGGGCGACTGGAAAGTGACCCTGCAGCCAATGAAAGAAGGTGGCCCGTATAACATGGACATCGCCTCGGGAAAAGAGACGCTGCACTACAGCGATGTGATGATGGGCGAAGTTTGGCTGTGTTCGGGCCAGTCGAATATGGAATTTGTGCTGCAAAGCGCGCAAGGGTTTAAAGCAGAGCAAAAAGTAGCCCGGGAACAAACCATCAGGCAGTTTTTAGTGAAACATACCATGAGCCTGACGCCCGACAAGGACTTTTCGGAAGGGCAATGGGTACGGGCCGACACCAATACGGTGGCATACTTTACCGCTGTCGGTTATTTCTTCGCCAAAAAAATATCGCAGCAATTACATGTTACCGTTGGGCTGATCCACAGCAGTTGGGGCGGCACGCAGGCCGAATGCTGGATAAGCCGCGAGTCGATGCTGACCGACCCCAACCTGGCTGCCGGGGTAAAACGAATGCCGAAAACATGGGACGGTTTAAAATTACAGGTTGACAGTATTATAAGGGCGTACGCTTTTCAAAATACTGCCCCTGCAACCTATAATATAGCTCAACTTGCCACACAGCCGGCTTCCTTTTTTGATAAATGGCAAAAAGGCGGCGTAGGTGCATGGGAATGGCAGGGCCGGTGGGCATCGTACCGGGGCTCCGGTTTTATGCAGCGCACTGTCAAACTTGATAATAGTTATGCCAATAAAACTTCGATACTGCACCTTGGTTTGACCGATGCGGATATGCAATTGTATATCAACGGCAACCCGATAAAACCAACCATGGTTAACGGCAATTTCCAGGTTGACCTGCCGGCAGGGACATGGAAAGGCGGCGATAACAGCCTGGTAATGGAACTATTGTCGCTGCAGAAAAACCCATCGTGGTTTGGCCTGGGTATTTATGGCGACTGGACGAACGTTTACACCCGTTTCCCGGACACAACAGTTAATCTTTCGGACTTCAACTGGCGCGTAATGCCCGACCTATCCAAACCCTACCATTTCGATTTTAGTCCAAATAACAGCGTTGGCACACTTTACAATGCGATGATAGCGCCGGTGATACCTTACGCCATAGCCGGGGTGTTATGGTACCAGGGCGAGGCCAATGCCGGCAAGGCTTATCAGTACCGCACTACTTTCCCGCTGCTGATAAACGACTGGCGCAAGCAATGGGGGCGGCAGTTCCCGTTCCTGTTCGTACAACTGGCATCGTGGGGCACCATGCCGAACAGCAACCAGGGCAGCGATTGGGCCGAATTGCGCGAAGCGCAAACCATGGCATTAAAACTGCCTAATACAGCCATGGCGGTTACTACCGATATTGGCGACGCTAATAATATCCACCCAACGGATAAGGCAGATGTGGGATACCGGCTTGCCTACGAGGCGTTGAACTCTGTTTATAACACCCCGAACGAGAACCGCAGCCCGTTATTTAAGGCCGCCGATTTTAAGGATGGCTACGCTGTGGTGAGTTTAACCAACGCCGATGACGGGTTGATGGCTAAAGACCAATATGGCTACATCAAAGGATTTGAACTGGCAGGGGCCGACCATAAATTCTACTTCGCGAAAGCAGAAATAGAGGGCAGTAAGGTAAAAGTATGGTGCAGCCAGGTACCACAGCCTGTGACGGTCAGGTATGCCTGGACCAACGCGCCTGTAGAGGCCAACTTATTCAACAAGGAAGGTTACCCGGTTGGGCCTTTCCGCTCGGACGACTGGAAGGGTGTGACGGAGGGGAAATGACGAATTGCAGATCCTGACTTTATTAGCATGGGCCCATGATCTATTTCTTTTCCTCTTCCTTTTCAGCTTCCAAACGTACTTTCTTAAGGTCGGTACGGATAAGCGCGAACAAACTCATATAAACATTAGCGATAAATACCAGTGAAAACCCGGCTATGATATAGCCCCGCCAGCCGGTGTATAATAACTGGTAGCCTGTGATGAGGAGCATAATAACGGTTACATAATGGCTGAAACAATACTCGCAGGTAAATAGATAAAAAAACTTACGCCCGGCCAGGCTTTTGCTTTCGTGGCAGCGTTTTACGCAATACTCCCGTGGTTCGCGAAAAACTTCTTCATGCGTAACCGTCCAGGCGATACAAGCTATCGGTATAGCGAGTATAAAAAGCCAAACTATCTGCGTGCTTAATTCCATAAACAATCAAATAGCCAGGAGGCTGAAAATGTTTTGGTTACAGCCGGTTTTCCCCGACATGTAAGGCCCGGCCGGGGGCCTTGTTCGTTACCGAACACGAGTTTATCAAAACCGCACACAAACAAGACATCATCTTTATAGAAAATACTGACTATAAACCAGTTATACCCATGGCATATTTCTTGACGGCTGTACGCAAACACAACCCGGCCAACATGAAAGCCATTATTACAATTATTGCCCTGTGCGTTACTGCCAATTGCTTTGCGCAGCAGAAAACCATTACCGAAAAAGACCTTGCGCCCGTCAACCGTACAGTTAGTCTTGGGATGGATGGTGCCGCACAGGTGATACATTTGGACGCAAAAGATGATGATGGCGTGGCGTGGATAAAGGGGACACAGTTTACTGAGGGCACCATTGAGGTTGACATTAAGGGCAAAGATGTGCTTCAGCATAGTTTTGTCGGCATTGCTTTTCATGGCGCCGATAATAAAACTTTTGAGGTGATCTATTTCAGGCCGTTCAATTTCAGAGCTTCGGATGATGTCCGAAAATCCCACGCCGTGCAGTATGTCGCCTTGCCTGGGTACGACTGGGAAAAACTGCGCACCGAACACCCCGGACAATACGAAAAGCCGGTTGAGCCTGCGCCTGAACCTAACGAATGGTTCCACGCGAGGATAGAAATACAGAGTAACATTGTCAAAGTATTTGTGAACGGCAACGCTACCCCATCGCTCACGGTACAGGAACTTGTGCATACCAACGGCAAAATGATAGGCTATTGGGTAGGCAATACTTCGGACGGCAATTGGAAGAACATAAAAATCAGCCCTGCTAACCACTAATTAACCAGCGATTTAACTTTTTTTAACATAAATTAACAATCCGACAGTTTGTATCCTAAGCTTTTAGTTTTACTTTAGGGGCTCCTAACATTACCTTATGCGATCAACACTCTTACTCTGCCTGTTTCTTTCCCTCATTTCGTTATCCGTATCCGCACAAAGCAATTATGCTGTAAAAGGTGTTATAGCCGATAGTGTTGAGCATGCAAAACTTGGCAATGCCTCGGTGGCCATACTTGAAGCCAAAGACTCGATATTGGTCAAGTTTACCAGGACTACCGAAAACGGTGCATTTTCAATGGCCGGCCTTACCAAAGGGAAATTTATCCTGCTGGTATCCTACCCCGATTATGCAGATTATGTTGAACCGTTCAGCCTCGATTCATTGAAGCCGGAGCACCGTTTTGGCAATATCAATATGAACCTGAAATCGCGCCTGCTGCAGGAAGTGATCGTAAAGGGAACGGCGGCACAGATCAAAATAAAAGGCGACACGACTGAATTTAATGCCCGTGCCTTTGTTACCCAGCCAAATGCCAAGGTTGAGGACCTGCTGAAGCAATTGCCCGGCATACAGGTGGATAAGGACGGTAAAATTACCGCCCAGGGCGAAACCGTGAACAAGGTGCTGGTGGACGGCGAAGAATTTTTTGGCGACGACCCTACCCTGGTGACCAAGAACCTGCGCGCCGACATGGTGGACAAAGTACAACTGTATGATAAAAAAAGCGACCAGGCTACTTTTACGGGGATAGACGACGGCCAGCGCACCAAGACACTTAACATTAAACTGAAAGAGGATAAAAAGAACGGCTATTTCGGCAAGGCGGACGTGGGTGCGGGTAACGATGGGTATTACCAGGGACAGGTACTTTTTAACCGGTTTAAGGGGAAACAAAAGTTTTCAGTATATGGCACGGTGGGCAACGACGGGAAAACGGGCCTGGGATGGCAGGACAGTCAAAAGTACGGCGGGGGCAGCGACAATGTGCAGGTAGTTGACGATGGCGTAATGTTTCTTAGCGGGGGTGGCGACGACCTGGACTCGTGGAACGGGAACTACGATGGCAAGGGTATCCCGATAGCCCGTACAGGCGGCGCGCACTATGATACCAAGTGGAACGGCGACAAGGAATCACTGAACGGGAACTACAAGATCGGATCGCTGACGGTGGACGGCACTGACAATAACATATCACAAAACAACTATTCGCTTACGGGTGTGCAAAACACCAATTCGGATCAGAAATATCATAACTACCTGTTCAGGCAGAAACTGGACGCAACCTATAAGCTGAAGATCGATACCACATCGGACCTGAAGTTATATGCAGACGGTACATCAAAAAATAGCCAGACACTGAGCGATTACCACTCCTCTACAACCGATGGCGACGGAAACCTGGTAAACAATAACATCAGGAAGGTTAAAAACAACGTGGATACCAAAATATTTGATATCAGCGCATTCTACACTAAAAAGTTCAAAAAGAAGGGCCGCACGTTTTCGTGGAACATCAGCGAAAGCTACAATGAAAGTAACGCCAAAGGGAACTTGTATTCGGACATTACATCGTACACTTACAACCCGAATACCAGCCACGATAGTATAGTGGATCAGTATAAAACAAACGACCTGAAAAGTTCGGTACTGAATAGTAACATGACCTACACCGAACCCCTGTCAAAGTTTACCTCGGTGATATTTAATTACGGGCTTGGCATAGCCAATAGCAGCGCCGACCGGAAATCGTTCAACCAATCGGCACCAGGCGTATATAATGTGCTTGACAATACTTACAGCAACGACTACAAACTGAGCGACCTTTCAAACCAGGGCGGGGCCGTAGTAAATTACAAAAAAGGCAAGGTCACCTTAAATTTTGGCAGCAAGGTTACCTTTGTGAATTTCGACCAAACTAACTTGTACACAGGCGACGAGTTTAAAAGAACTTTCGTAAACTGGGCGCCGCAGGCTTTCATCAGGTACGACATTACCAAACAGTCGGGCTTTAACATTAATTACAGCGGAAAAACAACCCAGCCGACGGTTGACCAGATACAACCCGTACTGGTGAACAGCGACCCGCTGAATATTGTGCTGGGAAATCCCAATCTAACCCCATCATTCACTAATAACTTCCGTATCAATTATCATTCATACAAGGTATTGACCGACCAATACCTGGGGATTTACGGCAACTTTTCATTCATAACAAACCCGATAGTGAACAGTTCTGTTACAGATACCTCGGCAACTGCTATTATACGTGGCCGTACCACTACCCAATACATTAACCTGGATAAAAAGCCTTATAACTATTATGGGGGTTTATATTTCGGGCGGAAAATTCCATTAGCCGGCCTGCAAATAGGGCTGAACCTGAATGCCAACGGCAGCAAAAATTATAACTTATCCAATAACGAGCTGAATATTATAACATCCAACTCCTACTCGCCAAGTTTCCAGGTATCAAGGTATGCCGAGAAAAAGTTCAACGTGAACATTAATTTCGGCCCAACTTACACCACCGGGGGCTCGTCGCTCCAAAAAACCAGCAATAATGGGCATGGGTTCCAGGGGTACGGCGAATTTGGCGTGTACCTGCCGGGAAAATTCCAGATCAGTTCGGACGCAAACTATCAATACACTTCGAAAACACAAACCTTCCCGACCGACTATTCGCGGGTGTTGTGGAACGCCAAACTCATAAAAAGCTTTACCAAGGAGGAAAGTTTTAAATTATCGCTGGCCTGCAACGATATCCTGAATCAAAATTCGGGATTTGACCGCGGATCGAGCGGTACCCTGATAACACAGGACAGGTACACCACCATCAAAAGGTTTTTCCTGGTGGAATTTATATGGGAATTTAATCACGTTGGCGGGGGTGCCCCAAAAAAATAACGCTATGAAACACACATTCATCATTTTTATCGTGCTGTTGCTTACCGGCAATATGATTTTTGCCCAGCACGCTCATTTTACCACATCGGGCACCATAGAGTTTAACCGGAACATGAATATGTATGCCCTGTTAAAGAAAAGGATCAACCCGGACAATGAAGCCTTTATGCAGCCTTTTGTAGATAATTTCATGAAGAATAATCCGCAATTTAAAGTATTGAAGAGCACTTTGTCGTTCACGAACAACAAAACGATATTTAACCCGATAGAGCCGGAAACCACCTCGAATAATTTCTTTGGCGATGAACCCATGACCACACAAAACAACGTCATTTATACCGACCTTTCGACCAACAGCCAGGTAAGCCAGAAAAAGGTTTTTGAGGAGACCTTCCTGGTGAAAGACAGTACGCGGAAGATACGGTGGAAAATAACCGACGAAACCCGCGAAATAGCCGGTTACAACTGCCGCAGGGCCAATGCCATTGTGTGCGACTCGATTTACGTAGTAGCTTTTTACTCTACTGAGATCCCAGTTTCGGGCGGGCCGGAAAATTTCAGCGGCTTGCCGGGCATGATCCTGGGTGTGGCGCTGCCGCATGAAAATATTACCTGGTTTGCAACCAAAGTAACCGACACCACGCTGCCGCCGAATACGGTTGTACCACCCAAAAAAGGAAAAGCTGCCGACAACGCGTCGTACCGGGAAACATTGCTGAAAGCCACAAAGGATTGGGGACAGTGGGGGCAAACTTATATCAAAGGGTTTTTGCTGTTGTAATTGCCGATCAAAAAAATCTAAATAAAGCAGGCTCCTGTACAGTTTACAGGGGCCTTTTTTTATTGCCCCCGTAACCGGTGGTTAAAGAACCCCTATTGCCGGCTAATATTTTTCGTGCCGGTTTGACGACATATTATTCCTAATCTCCATTACCTATAAAACAGCCTTACAGTAGCTTACAAAATAAAAATTTGGTAGATTGCAGGTACTTACAACCACTATGCAATCTGACTTATACCAGCTACTGTTAAAGAATAGTGATGTGGCTTATCGGGAGATCTATAAGGCGCATTATTCGGTTATTAAACAATATGTATTGAAAAACAGCGGCTCGGAAGATGATGCGAAGGACCTGTTCCAGGAAGGTGTGATAGCCTTGTGGGACAACATCCACTCCGGCAAATACAACCATACCAATGAAACCATGCTGCACGGTTATTTCAGATCGATATGCAAATTCAAATGGATGGAGATATTGCGGGCCAAGGGCAAATTCATCGAAATAGCAGATGATGGAGAAATGGATGTTATAATGGACGGGACAGTGCTGAACGACATGATCAGGCGCGAGGAGATAGATGAGTTTATGGGCATGTTCTCGGCGCTGGCCGATAAGTGCAGGCAGATATTGTCGCTGTTTTATTACGACAAGAAGAATATGAAGGAGATAAGCGTGATAACAGGGTACGAAATAAGCTCGATGCGGAACGAGAAATACAAATGCATTGAAAAGTTGCGCACGCTTTACCTGAAAAGAACCGGCGGGAGGAAATAAAATGAGCAAGTATAATACAGAAGACATAGTAAGATTTATAAACGGCGGGATGGACGAGGCTGAAGCAGCCGCTTTCGGGCTTGAAACGAATAAGGATAAAGCACTCGCCGAAGAAGTGGCCGCGCAGCGCGAACTTTCGAGAGTGGTGCAGATAGCAACGATTAAACAACAACTGGATGCCATACACCAGGAATACGAAGCCGTTGAAAAAAAAGCGGTAGCTATTCCCGGCAGGAATAACGTGCGTAAACTTTTTGGCTGGATAGCCGCTGCCGCCGTGGTAGCGGGTATTATCATAGGTGTGTTCCTGTTCAGATCGGGCGGCTCGTTCGTCAACGATAAAATATTCGCCGCTAATTTCAAGGACGATGCCGGCGCCCCTTCGCTTATGGATAATTCGGCAACGCCTTTTGACGATGCTATGGTTTACTATAAATCGGGCGATTATAAAACCGCCGAAGGTAAATTCAGCAAATTGCTGTTTGATAAGCCGCAAAATGATACTTTGAAATACTATGATGCGCTTTGCCAGGTAAGGCTTAAAAATGAGGACAGCGCCCTGCAATTATTATCGGCAATAAGCCAACCGGCAGGAAGTGAACTTGGGATAAAGGCTAAATGGTACTCGGCGCTGATACTGATACATCAAAACAAACCTGCCGACGCGAAAAAACTGCTGACGGAATTGAAAAGTTCCGGTTCAGACTACGCCGCCAAAGCAGGTGAAATACTGGCACAGTTAAAATAGTTTCAGGCAGCAAGGCTGCGGCGGCGCCATTTGATAAAACCAACAGCGCTAATAGCGGCAGCAACACTGATCAGCAAAAGCCAGCCGCCGTATTTTGCTAAACTGCTGTTTTCTTCGAGCTGTATCTTCTCATTCTGTCCAAGCAATACCAACCCGCTCCAGTAGAACGGGTTCACCAGGCCGCCGTCGGCAGAACTCAAAAAATCCTTTTTGGCGTGGTATAGCGCATCGGATGTACTTTCTCCAAGGGCAACGTGCTTATAGAAATTTGCCGTAATGTCCGAAGCGGCTTTTTCATCGATGGGCCAAAGGCTCATGATGGCGCTTTTGCAGCCGGCATATTCAAAGCTGTACGAAAGCGACATCATGCCCTCCCCTTCCTTGTAAAGGCCGCCGCCCGTTTCGCACGCGGTGAGTACCACCAGGTCGGCGTTGATCTTTTGGTTATATATTTCGGAGGAATACAAATAACCATCGTTAGCATCTTTATCGGTCGTCAGTTCTTTTGCAAACACCAGGCACGACCGCATGGGGTCGATATCGTTCAAAATAGCGTGCGAACCAACCTGCACAATGTTGTTACCGGGCGCCCCCGATTTAAAATCAGATTCAGTTGCGTGGCGGCCCATCTCCTCCCTCACCTTCCATTTGCCGGCCAGTTGGCTGCCCAGTTGCAGCATGAACGGCTGGTACAGGTAAGAGAGGTATTCGTTGTCCGGCAGTTGGCGATGACTGGTTACGTAGCGCTTGTAATCATCCTTTAAGCCATCGTCAAAACCCGGCGCCGAAAAATAAACCTGCTTTTTTTCTGCCGTGCTATCCGCCTTATTAAATGGGTTTAACAGCGAAAATGCCGATACCGCATAACTGAAATTATATTTATTGAATAGGAAATCGCGCGCGTCGAAATTGTTGCCTGCAGGTTTGGGCCTGGTTGGCAGGGCCTCGAAGCTTAAGGTCGACAGCGGCCCGTCGGCACTGATGATGATCTTTGAGCCGGGCTTTACATATTGCTCCAGCGGCTGCACCAGGTTGCTGTAAACCGCATAGGCTTCCTGATAATATTTTTTTGCGTCGCCGGTTTTTAGCAATTCGCGCAGGTTGCCTATCTGCGCCACTACAGAATCTTTATGCTCCAGGCCAATTACCGAGCTTTTGCTTTTGGTGGTCACCAAAATATAAATGCGCTCCTTGCTGAACAGGTATTCGGCAAAGGCGGTGGAATCGTTAGGCAACCATTGTTGTATTTCCTTTTCGTTTAGCTGGTAAGGCAGATATTTGAGGCGATAATAATTGCTGTACCTGGCGGCGAGCCTGTCCAAAAATTGCTGGTAGGCTTTATTGACGCTTTCTTTTTTTGACTTCGGCACATCCCTGCCTGCGGCAGCGGTAACGGCACTGCGGACAGCAGCTTCTTCCTTTATAACCACATCGGGCACACCCGAAAAATGAATGGCTTTTGAGTTGAGTATGCTGCTGCGCAGGAAGGCCCCCCGTTTATTCTCGGCGTAGTTGAGCACACTGTTACGATACCTGTCCTCGCCGGTGAGCTGGTACAGGCGGTAGGCAATATCGGCGCAAATTTTATAGTAATCATACATCCGCTGGTAGGCCGTTGAAACATTCTCGGGCGAATCGAAATGCCGGGTATAGCTTTGCATGTACTTGTCGGTGGCGTCGGCAACGCGATAAGCTTCTTTTAGGTATTTGATCTTATCAGACTTTTCCCTGGAATTTATAGCCCTGTTGGTATACATCACCACCCTGCTGGTAAGGTAATCGGGGATATAAGTATCAAAAGGTATCCCGGAGGTGCGGTTAATTGCTGCCGTATCCTTTGCGACATCGGGGATGAATAAACCGAGCGCACGATCATTATATTCGACCGCCTTATCAAACTGGTGCATTTGGGCATATGAGTCGGCTTCAGCATCATAGGCCCACGCCATGTAGCTGTGCGCCGGACCATAATTTTTCAGGTAGATGCGTTCTACCTCTTTCTGATAAGGTAAGGCAAGGGCGCCTTTATCCATGTTATTATAGGTGCGGGCAATATCGTCAAGGCAAAAGGCTATCTGCAGGTGATCTTTCGGGTAAATGGCTTGTCTTATTTTAAGCACTTTCCGGCTATAATACAGCATCGAATCGAACTTACCTTCGTCCGAGTACAGGTTGCCCAACAGGGAATAACTGCGGCTAAGTTCGGCGCTGCTGTCTCCGAACATCGCCTTATTCAACGCGATGCTTTTGCGAGCGTAAAACTTGGCCTTACTGTAATCATGCGTATTAGTAAATATACGGGTATAAGTGATATTGACCAGGTTGGCACCGCTGCTTGTCACCGGGAAGGAAGCTTCGCGAACAAAGGCCATGCTATCCGCGTACAGCAGCGCATTCTTATGGTCCTGTTTGTTGGTATAGGCCTGCTGAACATCGTAATACGCATTGAACAGGGTCGTAGCGTTGCCGCATTGACGCGCATATTCCAATTCTACGCGGGCATTCTTTAGCGGCTCATCATAATCCATATTATTGAGTCCAGAGCGGGCGAAAGCCTGGTAAAGCAAGGCTCGCAGGTAATTGTTGCCGGGGAAGTTTTGCTCCACCACACTTTTAAGTTTTGCCGACAAACTGAACGCACTATCCGGACTGCCGTTATCATTAAAAAACTGGATGCGATTTGCCAGGGCAAGCGCATAGTAATAACCCTTTTTAAGATCTTTAAGGCCCGGGTAGCCCATAGCCAGCCGACTTAAACTATCCACCTTCTCTACCTGGTGTATTTGCTTATACAAACCGATACGCAGCAAAAGAAGCTTTACTTTGTAAGCAGCATCCGGTACCAGTTTCTCCGCTTCGACGAACGCCAGCTTAGCCGAGTCGGGTTTGAGGCGGGCCGTATATAACTGCCCCTGCAGCATATATGCCCCGGTTGCAAGCGAATCGTCGCTAAGGTGGCGATCAATTTGTTTTGCGCTATCAATATATTGGGAAGCGAGCGGATAATTGCCTTGTGCCAGCTTTGCGTCCGCCATCCTGAGCAGGCTTTGCGCCTCCTGCTTCAATGCTTTTTGCTGACGGTAATTATTTGCCGCTGACGAAGCCAGTTCAAATACGCGGACTGTGTTTCCGCGGTTATAGAACTCGTCATCAATACCGGCTATAGTTGCCGGCTTACCATTATTTTTTTGAGCCGGTTGATGGCACGCCGCCGCAAAACATAGTAATATCACTATGCCCAACAGGTAATTGCGCGTGCTTAGGTTGTTCATTTGATGCTGAAAGGTTCGCTCCTTTAAATTTATGAAAAATTACCAAGCCTTACCCGACGCCTTTTTAAAATAATTCTCCTTTCCTGACGACATCTGCTATGCAACTGCTATTAGCTGGTATAAGGGCCAAATAAGGTTTGTTTAGTTAGTTGGTTGACGCCGGCGGCTTCCCCAAGGCTGCCGGCTTCTTTATTCTACAACCTTTTAAAAAGATTTTTACCGATACTATCCATCACCGACGCACGGTAGCTTTTACTGATAGGAAGTGTATTGTTCGTCAATATAACCTCGTTGTTATCAATTGCCTGTATTGCATTTATAGCCACAATAAATGATTTATGGATCTTGAGGAAATGGCCCGGCGGCAACTGGCTTGCCATGTCCTTAAAACTCATGTACACAATATGTTTTTTACTTTTTGTATGCAGGATAACGTAATTGGACAAAGCCTCGGCATACAAAATATCTACGATCAATATTTTTTCGAGTTTTTGGTTCGATTTGATAAAAAAATAGGAATCGGTGGTAAGCAGGTCGTGTTTTACTTTAAAATTCAGCTGGGCCTGCGCCTTTAATACCGCCTTAAAAAAGCGCTCGAAACTGATGGGCTTTAATAAATAATCCAGTACGTTCAGTTCATACCCCTCAATGGCATACTCAGGAAAAGCCGTGGTGAAGACAACCAGCGGAGGGGTTGGTAAATTCTTCAGAAAATCGATCCCGGTTATTTTGGGCATTTGGATATCGAGAAATACAAGGTCGACCGTGTTGTTTTGAAGCGCCGTACTTGCTTCTATCGCATTTTTACATACAGCCACCGCGTGCAAAAACTCTACCTGTTCGATATATTCGAGCATGCCGTTACGGGCTATAGGTTCATCGTCTACAACCAGACAATTAATCATCGTACTGTAGTTTAAGAATAGTTTGGTAGGTATCAGTATTCTTGCTGATATTCAATTCATGCCTTCCCGGGTAAAGCAGTTCGAGCCTGCGCTGCAGGTTTTGAATGCCGAGGCCGCCCGTTTGCAACAAGTGTTTTTGCCCGTCAGACTGGTCATAGGTATTTACCGCCTCTACAAAAAAGGTTTTCTCATCCTGGCTTTTAACCGTAAGGTGTATTTTATTCCTGGCGGCTTCTTTAAAATTTGAGACGTGCTTAAACGCATTTTCCACGATGGGCAATATCAGTAGCGGGGCTACCAGGAAGTCGCCCATTTCATCATCGATCATTAAGCTGACGTCCGATTCCTTCTCCATTCGCAGGGTTTGGATGGCCACATAATTTTGTATGTAAAGCAGCTCCTTTTGTATCTGTATCTTGTCGGTTGTACATTCATAAAGCTGGTAGCGCAGCATCTCCGAAAACTTCTCGACCGACAGGCGCGCGTCGGCGTTTGTTTTTTCTATCTGGAAATAGATGGTGTTCATCACGTTGAAAAGGAAGTGTGGATTGATCTGCGAACGGAGGAATGAAAGTTCGGTTTGGATCTTCTCCTTTTCCACTTCGACGAGTCTTTTTTCCATACGGAACCGGTCGGACAATATTTTTAACCCGCTGGCGCCAAACGCGGCAAGTATGCTGTTCCAGACAAACAGGTCGACCGACGGGCCCATTATCTTCCAATCGGGAATGATCTTCCCGGTATGCGTCGTCAGGTGGTCTACTATCCTTGTAAAAAACAAGGTGGTTAGCCCCATGCCAATAACCAAAACGATAAATGAAATGATGAACGCGGCGAATTTCCTGCGGTAAAGCAAACGGGGGACCAGCACATAGGCCGAAAAGTAGAACGGGATAGTTTGAAATGCGCTCACCACTACAACATTAGCCACCTGGGAAAAAATACTGGCGGCGGGGTTATAATAGGCAAGAAACGAGAATGCCATTACGAGGGTCCACATCAGCACGTGCAGCAATTTGTGTTTCCTGAACCATCCCGTTGCTTTAGGGGCCATCTAAACTAAGTGTTGATTGTAAAGGCAATTTACAATCATTCCGCGAGGTAGCAATTTCATTACGTCAAGTATTTAAATCCTATGGTCAAGTATTTAGGTCAGGTTATATAAAGTCGAAAACAGCAGATGATAATTCGCATATTTTAGATAGCAAATAACTGATCATCAACGAGTTTTTAAAAAATAGCACTCCATTATCGATTTGACAAAACATGAAAAGCAATACCCCCCCTGCCGCCATACCCCCTAACAATCACTACTGATAATAAAACAGCCAAGAAAAGTATCAAATACCACCTTAAAAACACCAGATCATGAAAAAATTACTATTACTCACAGCATTCGCCGGCATTACATTTTTTGTTAATGCGCAATCAACTACATACCACGCGTTTAAAGTTGATATTGGCCTCGGTTACGCCATTCCTTCGGCCGGCAACGGCGGGGGCACAAAGGCAGGTGTCACATTTGCCGTCGAGCCGCACTACCGTTTATCGGACGACCTGGCAGTAGGCTTCCGGTTTGAAGGCGCCGGCCTTGGTTACCAGGACGTAACTGCGGGAAGTACCAAAACGCATGTCTCGCTTTTAACGTCCTATTGCCCGTCTATCGAATATTATTTCGCCAAAACAGGGTTCAGGCCATTTGGCGGCGCCGGTGCCGGCATTTTTTCGCAACAGGCCGTTAGCGGTTCCAATGGCAATGTAGTACTCGCCGCCAGTGCTTCCAGCTTTGGCTTCTTTCCGCGGGTTGGGTTCGAGGCGGGGCATTTCAGGATGGCGGCCGCTTATAACGTTGTTGGTCATAATGCAAGTTATGCCGCCTTTAGCATTGACGTCTTCTTCGGGGGTGGCAAAAAGTAGCTTAGCCCGTCCCCTGTTTATTTGCCCCGACATCTATAGAGAATAATATAACCGAAACCCTGGATCTCCTGTGACGGTTAGTTTGATGGTTGACTGAGATCCCTGCTGCGGTAGCCAGAGGCCGGCTGCCGCGCGGGGATTCTTTTTTACGGGGAGCAAACCATACCAAAATCAAAAGTAACTTTTTGACGACATTTTTTATCCGCAAGCTATTAGGAATCAAATTGCTGCAGGCTGCGAAAGATATCTCTATGTAAATGGCCTGTTTTGGGAAAGACTATCTCCCTGCCGTTTGGCAGGGAGCCATAGTCGGACATGGCGCAGCAGATAATCTGATCAAATAGAAACATGGTGAAATGCTGTGCAATAGTTATGTTTAAATAGCTGAACGCAACTGGTGATGAACGCATCTGGTGGCCGTAGATAATACAAAGGCGTAAGCCTGGTAATTTGATAATGGGGCATTGGTATATTATGGTGCAGTAAGATTGATTTATATTTGCGGACATGAAAATATCCGCCAGTATAAAAAGCGCCCTCAACAAGCACGACGTAAGTGTGCAAACCAACGATTCGGCAAAAGAAATAAATATCGCGGTAAGATCATCGGGCTTTGGTTCGTCAATTAATGGCGGAGAGTTGTTAATGCTTTCTCTGGCGACATGTTTTTGCAATGATATTTATCGTGAAGCTGCCAAAAGAAATATTGAAGTTACCGGCGTGGAAGTTGAATTTATGAGCGAATTTGGCGCCGAGGGCGAACCGGGTTCTGATTTTCACTACAGGGCAACAGTCCTGTCGGACGCTCCGGATGAAGAAGTGCAAGCATTGATAGCCCACACCGACCAGGTGGCGGAGATACATAATACGCTAAGAAAAGGGCTTACGGTGAAATTGGTGAAGTAACTTAACGGCAGCATGGTTTTGTTACCCTATTGATAACAAGTCCGTCAAAATCCGCATTTCAAACGATTTGATATTTCCCGAAAAGAAAAATCAATATTTCTTATTAGGAAATATTGCTATCTTTATTCCATCCTTTATAAACCATCTTCCAATATTAAAACTATGGAAAATCAAAAAACGAAACTTGACCTGTCTGCCAGGCGACTTAGCAGGGATGAAATGAAAAACATTAAAGGCGGCACTTGCAACCCTGGCCCGTATTACAATAAGCCCTGCTACGATATTTCGGAATGCGGCGGCTCGGAATGCGCAACTACGCTTTATTGCTATCACGCAAACGGCAACCAGTATACTTTGGGGGTTTGTTTGTTCAGGTAAATTTCGCCTCCCTCCAATGCCCTCTCCTTCGGAGAGGGCATTGTTGACTTGAGATTACTTTGATGTGGTCACCGTAGTTGGTGATACCACCGCCGGGCCGGCAAAATGATAACTTCCGGAACCTACCTTTATCAATAGGTAACCGTTTTCAGCAGCGCCGATACTAATATCTTTATCAGCGGAAAGCGTATTACCGTTTTCGGTAATATCATCAGCTGATGAAGCCGGCAGGTAAATATCGGCTTTGGTATTTGCGGGGATATCGATATTGTAGAAGGTATTCCCATCCTTAATTTCCCAGCCCGAGGCAGCTTTACCGTAATAGGTCTCCAAACTTGCCGTTGCATTGGTAAAACCGCCGCCGGGATGTGGCTTTATACGAATGTGTTTGTAACCGGGCGCATCGTCGTAAGTATCTAAACCGGCCATTACGCGGTACATCCAATCGCCGATGGCGCCATAGGAATAATGGTTAAACGAGTTCATGCTGGCAGCCTCGAAGCTTTTATCGGGTTTAATGCCGTCCCAACGCTCCCATATAGTTGTGGCGCCCATTTTAACGGGGTAAAGCCAGGATGGGTAAGTATCCTGCAACAACAGGCGGTAAGCCATATCGTTATGCCCGAAACGGGTAAGTACATGGCACAGGTAAGGCGTACCTAAAAAGCCTGTGGTGAGGTGGTTGCCGTAGGCGTGGATATTTTCTACCAGGCGCTGTGCGGCCTGGGTGCGCAACGACTCGGGCAGCATATCGAAATTGAGCGCCAGCGTGTAGGCTGTTTGCGTGCCCGAAACCAGGCGCCCGTTGGGCGTTACATATTCTTTAAAGAAAGCATCTTTGATATGTTTTAAAAGGGTAGTATACGCTGCTACGTCGTCCTGCTTACCCAAAACATTGGCGGCATTGATGAGCAACTGAGTGGAATACGCGTAGAAACACTGCGCTATAAAATACTTATCGGTAATGGCCGACGTGCCGTCGGTGTCATCATCGCGGCTGTAGAACAGCCAGTCGCCAAAGTGGAAGCCGCTTTGCCAAAGGTCGTTTTTGCTTTGGTGCTGCATATAATCCACCCAGGCCTTCATACTGGGGTACTGTGTTTGCAGGATACGTTTATCGCCGTACGCCAGGTACATGTTCCAGGGCACTACAGTAGAAACATCGGCCCAGCCGGTACTGCCCTGGGTAAAGCCAAGGCAGTTAGGCACCACGAACGGCACCACCCCTGCTGCCGACTGATCAGCAGCGACATCGCGCAGCCATTTGGCGAAGAAGTCGTTCACGCCCATGTTAAACGTAGCGGTACGCGAGAATACCTGCGCATCTCCCGTCCAGCCGAGGCGCTCGTCGCGCTGCGGGCAATCGGTAGGCACATCGAGGAAATTACCTTTCTGACCCCACTGGATGTTGTGTTGCAATTGATTGATGAGTGCATTGTTAGTAACGAAAGTGCCGGTCGGTTTCATATCGGAGTACATCGCGACAGCAGTAACATCTTCGGGTAATATCTCATCGCCGGGATAACCCTCGATACGAATGAACTGGAAGCCGTGAAAAGTAAAGTGCGGCTCGAAGGTTTCCTCGCCATTGCCTTTCAATATATAAGTATCCTCGGCCTTTGCCGCGCGAAGGTTTTCGGTATAAAAGTTACCCATCTTATCAAGCACCTCGGCATGCCAAACCTTGATGGTGTCGCCGGGTTTGCCTTTCACTTTCAGCATTACCCAGCCCACCAGGTTCTGTCCAAAATCAATCACACGCTCGCCTTTGGGTGTTTTGAAAATGCGCACAGGCTTAAAGGTTTCGTGCTTTTTCACCATCTCGTTATAAGTTGCCAGCAGGATATTTTTCGGGTAATCTTCCACTTTTACACCGCTCCATTGCGCATCATTGAAACCGGGCCGGGTCCAGCCGTCCTGTGTTTTGTTATGATCGATCGTTTCGCCGTTGTATATTTCGCTGTAGCGTATCTCGCCGGTGGATGATTTCCAGCTTTCGTCGGAAGTGATGACACCTGTCGTTCCGTCCTCGTAGGTGATGTTGATCTGCGCCAGCAGGGCAATATCCTTGCCGTATACGTTTCTTTTATCGCTGTAGCCAATAATGCCGCGATACCAGCCGTTGCCGAGCATTACACCAATGGCGTTGTTGCCTTCCTTCAGCATATTAGTTACGTCGTAAGTTTGGTACTGCAGGCGGTTTTTATAGCTTGTCCAGCCCGGTGTCAGGTAAGCGTCGCCCACGCGCTGCCCGTTTATCTGCGCCTCGTACATGCCGTGCGCGGTAATGTATGCTGTTGCCGACCTGATCTTTTTATGAACATCAAACTGCTTGCGCATAAAAGGACTCGGGCGGTTAACGGTATCTTCGGCATATCCGGGAGTTATCCATTTGGCCTGCCAGTAGTTACCGTTCAGCAGGGCCATTTGCCACCATGCGGTTTCGCTCCAGCCCGAGGCTTTGCCGTAATTATCCCAAACCCGTACGCGCCAGTAGTATCGCTTGCCCGATTGCAGAGGTTTGCCTTTATAGCTTACAAACACCGAAGAATCGGAACTGATCTTACCCGAATCCCAAACATGGCCACGGAAATTTGCGTTGTCGCTTACGTCTATGCGGTAGGCTGCCTGCATTTCATTACGTTTGTCGGCATTGAGCTGCCAGGTAAAACGGGGCACCGTTACATCCATACCCAGGGGGTTGGTGCGGTTCTCGCAAAGCAGGTTATCAACTTTTACCTGCGCGCAGCAAACGGCGGCGGCAAATTGCAGGCCGATCAGGATAGCGGGGAATTTCATCAATTTCATTTATTTACAGGTTATCGTGCTTGTTGCCTGTGAGGACACAGGCAACGGAGGTGCATGAGAACCAAATCTAAATAAATAGGAACATAATAGCTATGGTGTAACGGGGATTTTATTTTGGCGATTGCCTGTGGAGACACAGGCCATTGGAGTGGGGTTAGTTTTTCTTTATTCAAACAAAAAATGCAGGCCGCCCGACCTGCATTTCATTTATATAAAATGGTTGAAATTATTCTGACTTGATACTATTTACAGGGTTAGCTATTGCGGCTTTAACAGACTGGAAGCTGACGGTTAATATGGCTATCAGGATGGCGGTTGCGCCGGCTACAGCAAAGGTTACCCAGCCTATACTGATACGGTAAGTAAAGTCCTGCAGCCACTTGCTTGCTGCCCACCAGGCTACCGGAATTGCGACGATGATGGCGATAACAACCAGGGCCACAAACTCGCGCGTTAGCATTTGAGTGATACTTGCCACGCTGGCGCCAAGCACTTTACGTATGCCGATTTCTTTTGCCCTATTTTCAGCCATATATGATGCCAGTCCGAACAGGCCAAGGCACGAAATAAATATGGTGAGACAGGCGAAAATACCTGCCAGCTTGCCGGTTTGCTGCTGATCGTTAAATTTCTTACGGTACTGGGTATCAACAAAATTATAGGTGAAAGGATAAGCGGGATTATATTTCTTAAATATCTTTTCGGCTGTCTGCAGATTTTTGGCCATATCATTTTGTGCACTGAAGCGGATGACCGTATTATATATCCATCCCCTGGTAGCAAAAACGATCATCGGCCCGGTGTTTACGTACGGCGACTGGATGATGAAATCCTTGAACACACCCACTATTTTGATCGGGAAAGTTCCGCTCTTGATGAAATTTCCTACCGGATCCTTTATCCCCAATTGCTTAACGGCTGTTTCGTTTAGCATACATGCGACACTGTCGGACGGATAAGCGGTGAAATCAATATCGCGGCCAGCGATCAGTTTCAAACCCATCGTCTTGATAAAATCGCCGGAGGTACCGAACCGGGAAAACGAGATGTTCTGCTGATCCTTATTGATGCCATCCAGGGAAAAGCCACCGCTGGTTGAGCCGTCAAGGGTTACATCCAAACTCGTTTGACACATGGCCGTGGCAGCGCCGGAATTGATCAGATCGTCTTTTATAAGCTGGTAGTTTTTGCGGATATCCCCCTCAACCGGAACTTCAACCAGGCGATTGACATTGTAGCCTGTGTCCCTGCTTTGGGCAAATTTGATCTGGCGATAAACGACAACCGTGGATATGATCAGCACAATGGCTACAGAAAATTGCAGTACTACCAATACCTTGCGCGGACTTATAGCCGAACGAACCGCGCTGAATTTACCCTTCAGCACTTTTACCGGTCGGAAGGCCGACAGGAAAAACGCCGGGTAGCTTCCGGCTATGACGCCAGTGAAAAGGATAAAGCCTAAAAATGCCAGCCAGAATATAGGATCAGCATAATTGATAAAGAGCTGTTTCGAAGTAAGCTGGTTAAAAGCGGGCAAACACAGCTGCGCCAGCGCCAGCGCAAAAAGCCCGGCTATTAATGTTATTGCTAATGATTCGGTTAAAAACTGGCTGATGAGACTAAAACGGGCCGCACCCATCACCTTGCGCACACCTACCTCCTTAGCACGTTTCTGGCTTTGGGCTGTGCTCAGGTTCATGAAATTGATGCAGGCGATCAGCAAAATGATACCGGCGATGCCCAGCAGCAAGCGTACAATCTCGATACGGCCACCCGCCACTTTCCCGTTATCAAAACGGCTATACAGGTGCATTTTGCTGAATGGGTAAAGAAAAACTTCCTGGTCCTTTTGTCCATTTTTTTTGGCCAGGTTTTTAACTTTTTGATTTAGCTGGTCGCCATTTACGCCAGGCTGTAATTGCACATACGTATAATAGCTATTATTGCCCCACGAGCCATCGGTATAATTCCTTTCGTTAGCCGCCAGCGATACGAGGTATTCAAAATCAAACTCGGTGTTGTTGGGCAGATCCTTTAAAACGCCTGTCACCTTAAAAGTTTGTGAGTTGGCTATTTTAACCAGCTGGTTCATCGGGTCGGCATCTTTAAATATCTTTTTCGCCAGCGATTGCGTTATCACCATACTGTTCACATCGTCCAGGGCATGTGACGTGCTTCCCTCGACCAAAGGAAAGCTGAACATGGTAAGAAATGCCTTGTCGACATCGTTGCCTTTGGCTTTCAGCGATACGTCTTTGTAATTGAACAACCTGTCCATGCTCCAGTATACCCGTGCAGAACTTTTAACTTCGGGGAAGCCATCCTTTAGCGCTGTACCCATTGGCGACGGAGTAATATCAGACATGCCGATATAGTCCTTGCCCAAATAGCGGTTCCAAACTTTGTAAAGGCTCGTGTTGTTAGCATGGAACGAATCGTAGCTATACTCATTTTGCACCCAAAGCAATATCAATATCGCCCCTGCCATACCTACGGCAAGCCCGGTAACATTGATGAATGAAAAGGTCTTTTTTGTCTGCAGATTGCGAAAAGCAACTTTTAGGTAATTTTTGAGCATGATCTAAAGTTTACGAGTGATTTCGTATAAAAAATATGCCATTTATGCAAAAATTTGATTACCAATAATTTACATATAAAAGCTTTTTATAAATGTGCGAAAATGAACGGTTTGCGTACGGAAGCGGGACACTGGGGAGTGCCGCTTCATTAGTTGACTTGCTTCGTTCGTCGATCGTCTCCACCGCGCGCAGTTAAACGGGTTTTATTTCATAAACCTATCCTCGTTTTCGGGGATCCATAACGAGTTAATTCTTTAGCTTTCTTTGCCTGTTTTGCAGCATCCTTAAAGCTTTATCTACCTGTCCTCCAATTGCCTTGCCTACCCAACCCAATCACAACCGCCTTGTTTATACCCTTTTGACAGGTCTTCGAAAAACTCCTTCGCACCCGCATTCCGTTTCGCCAGTTCCTCCAGTTCGGCGGGTACGCCTTCAATGCGTTCGCCCTTATTTAGCATGTGTTTTTAAATTATTTAACAGTAAAACCGTTTTGCCTTAACTATCGGTGCCGGCCTCACGTAAAAGTTAATATTAACCACCTATTTTCTAATCAATTTCTAACGCGGATTTTAACTTGAATTTATAATTAACAGGTAAACTTGTGTATAAAAATAATACCCCTTGTTTTAACATGACGAAAGCTATTTTCAGCGCACAGGCCCCTAAAACGCTGATCCTTGTTCTGCTGGTATTAATGCAGTATTACTGCAAGGCACAATCTACCCCGCTACCCAACGGCTTTGCCCACAACGATTACCGCCATAAGCGCCCGCTGTTTGATGCGCTCGAGAACGGCTTTACCAATATCGAAGCCGATATTTTCCTGCGCGATACCACGCTGGTGGTGGCCCATGCCTTGCCCCAGTTCAAAAGCAAGGGACGCAACCTGGAAAGGCTTTACCTTAAACCCCTGCACGACCGTGTGCTGGCCAATAACGGCCGCGTATACGCCGGATATGTTCGCCCTGTCATCCTGATGATCGATATCAAAACAGGCAGCGACGATACCTACCGCGCCCTGGCCCGCATACTTGATAAATACCGCGACATGCTTACCAGCTACAATAACGGCGATGTGCATTACGGCGCCATCACCGTGGTACTTTCGGGCCATAAGCCTTATAAAATGCTGGAAGGGCAAACCAGCCGTGTTGCCTTTATCGATGAGGACCTGCGCAAAGTGGCCCGCGACTCGTCGGCGGTAAACAACGATGTGTTTACCATGGCCAGCTGCAAATATTCGCGCATGCTTAGCTGGGACGGTAAGGGCCCCATGCCTTTGCTGCAGCGCGAACGGCTGCTAAGGTTTGTAGGTATGGCACACCGGCTGGGTACCAAAGTGCGCCTGTGGGCCTCGCCCGACCGCCAGGTTGTATGGGACGAACTGCTTAAATGTGGTGTCGACCTGATCAATACCGACCACCTGGTTACCCTCAAAAATTACCTCGCCAAAAGCCAGGTTACCCTGGCCAAAGCTGACCTTTAGGCGGTTGCAAAAAATATTTCTTTTTTTATAAAAAAGTGAAACTTTTATTTTCTATAATTGTCTATTAATCACTACATCTACGAAAATCAATTAAATTAAATTAGGGGAATAGCCGGTCGCGAGCCGGCTATTTTTTTTATGCCTATTTACTGCTTCATCTACCGTTAAAACACGGTAGCAATTACCGTTAAAATACGTTAGCATCGCGATTGAATATTACTCAAATTAGCCATAGTAATTTAAACCATCAGTTTACTAAACTGCTGTATAATACAAGTTTTTGAGAAAAATGAAAATCAGTTAACCATGCCAACTTCAATTTTTGACACCTACCAAACCGACGGCTCTGCAAATCAAATTTTTTTGAACATCCAGATTGGCTTTGCACAATTAGGCAGCACCGCTGTCTCTGTTGATGGTGTGCCTATTGTTATAACTCCGCCGGCTGATGCGGCCGGGAACTACAGGAATGATTTTACCATACCCCTGGGTACTAATGCCGCCTTAGCCGGGCGGGTGTTGCAGATAATATCCAACGTAAATATTATCCAGCCGCCAGGAAATTCAAGCGTCTCCATTAATTTATCGGGGGGCACAGCACCGCAGCAGTACCTATTAGATAGTACCGGGGCTGCCGTAGGCGATGTCGTAAATTATTTTGCTTCAATTACATTTTTATAGGATCATGTATAAGAAAATACTCATTTTGTTTGCAACTCTGCTGATTGGAAGCGTATTGCTGTTCCCCCTTAAAGGAATTGCCCAGGCAAAAGATACCACCAAGGCCTTACATGCTAATGGCGATACCTCGTGGGTTATCAATACATTAAAGGCCCCCTCGTCCCCAGCGGCGAGCCTTATTGGAATTTCGCCAAGTTCGATCCAAAGGCCTACCGACCCCTCGGCCTTTACCACTTCTTTTCTCAACGCCACCAATAACTTTTCCACCATACCCAACAGCTACGCTGTTGATTTTGCCCCGGCCTGGCTTTTTAGCGGTCGTAATATCTCCTATAATCAATTCAACTCGGACAAACTGAAAAATAATTTGTGGCAAAGCCTGGATGTTTCTTTAGCCATGAACAATGTTAAAGACAGCCTGACTAACAACACGAATACGACTTTGGGGATAGGCATAAAAATCTCTTTCCTGAGAGGGAAGATCAATTCAAAAGCTAATCATCTTGTCGATCAGACCTATGCCTTATTAAGCCAGGTTACCGCCCTGCAACAACAAAAATTGCTGGCGTATGAAAAAATCCATCCGGGATACCTGGCACTGCAAAGATCGTTGCACACACTCCCCGACAGCGTAAGAATCATCCGCATCGCGCAACTGAATACAACCAGGGACAGCATTTTTAAACTGGCGAACACCGAACTGAAAAATCAACTCGACTCGATAAAGTCGATCGGGCAATCGATAGATTTTACCCGGTATGGATGGAAGCTTGACCTGGCAAGCGGCCTGTCCTATTATTTCCCAAAGCAGAATTTTTCAAACGGGACCTTAAATAATGCGGGCGCATGGCTGACAGGCGGATACGAAGACGAGGGCAACCGCATTTCCTTTCTGGGAATACTAAGGTATCTATATAACCCGAAACATGCTTTTGCCGATGCCAACAATATACTATCTCAAACTAACTTAAGTACATTTGATTCAGGCATCAGGTTATTATTCGAAACCGCAGACAGCAAATTCACCTTCGGAGGCGAAGTGATATATCGCAGCATTCTGAATAATACGGCTGTTAAATCTTCGACCAGGTATAGTATAAGTACCGACTATGAGATAGGTAAAAACCAGCTGCTTTCGTTTGTATTTGGCCGCGATTTTGATGGAACGATCAATAAAGGCGGGAGTCTGCTTGCCGCCCTGAATTTTATCATTGGATTCGGGAACACAAAATCCATCAAGCCTAATTAATAGCCGAGCAGTCTTAGTGACGCACAAGTCCTGTTTTATTCCGGGCGATTAACTTCCAATTAACAACTCATCTGTAAAACATATAATAAATTAGGGGAATAGCCGGTCGCGAGCCGGCTATTTTTTTGTGCCTATTTTTATACAAAGTATTCACGGTTAAATCAACCCATTCCAACCCGGCCACTCAATTTATATTCAAACTAAATTGCATTTCTCATTTGCGGGCGGCGGTTATTTATATTGACGTTGCCTACCTTCGGGAATCGAATTTAAATCGCCGTTGGTTATGGATGATTTTCTTGCCGCCAGGTCGCAAATGGCGCTATCGTTAGGGTTCCACATCGTGTTTTCATGCATCGGCATGGTGATGCCCTTTTTTATGGCTATAGCGCATTGGTACTGGCTCAAAACCAAAGATCCCGTATATCAGAACATCACCAAAGCCTGGAGCAAGGGCGTAGCCATATTTTTCGCCACGGGTGCGGTATCGGGCACTGTACTTTCCTTTGAGCTCGGTTTGCTTTGGCCAACGTTTATGAAACACGCCGGGCCCATCTTCGGGATGCCGTTCTCGCTGGAGGGAACGGCGTTCTTTATCGAAGCTATTGCGCTTGGTTTTTTCCTTTACGGCTGGGAACGCTTCAATCCCTGGTTCCATTGGTTTACGGGACTTATCGTGGGCGTAAGCGGCATTGTATCGGGTATCCTGGTGGTATCGGCAAATAGCTGGATGAACAGCCCGTCGGGGTTCGATTATGTGAACGGGCAATACCTGCACATCGACCCTGTTAAAGCGATGTTCAATGCGGCGTGGTTCCAGCAGGCGCTGCACATGTCGATAGCGGCATTTGCCGCGACAGGTTTTGCGGTGGCGGGCGTACATGCGCTGATGATAGTGAGGAAGAAGAATGTTAAGTTTCATTACATGGCCTTCCGCATCGCCATTGTTTTCGGTGCGGTAGCGGCAATACTGCAACCCATTAGCGGCGATATATCGGCTAAAAACGTCGCCAAAAGGCAGCCCGCCAAACTTGCCGCAATGGAAGCACACTTTAAAACCGAGAAATTCGCACCGCTTATTATCGGCGGCATACCTGACACGGCCACGAAGCAGGTAAACTATGCCATCAAACTGCCAGGCATGCTCAGCTTTATGACCTATGAAAATTTTAACGCCGAGGTAAAAGGGCTCGACCAAATACCGGCAAAAGACCAGCCACCCGTGGCCGTTACGCATTATGCCTTCCAGGTGATGGTAGGCTTGGGTATGGCCATGCTGGCGCTGGCGCTGCTGTATTTTATTGCGCTGTTTAAAGTGAAGAAATGGTTTAGCAAGGAGTGGTTCCTTAAACTGTTCGTAGCGGCTACGCCACTCGGCTTTATTGCGGTGGAGGCCGGCTGGACCGTGACCGAAGTAGGCCGCCAGCCCTGGATAATACAAGGCGTTATGCGCACCGCCGATGCGGTAACCCCGATGCCGGGGATAGCGTATTCGTTCTACATATTTACCGCGGTTTACATTTCGTTAAGCCTGGTAGTTATATTTATGCTGTACCGTCAAATAAAAATGGTACCGGTGGTATATGATGTTGCCTCACCCCAACCCCTCTCCAAAAGAGAGGGGCTTTAAAAGAGAGAATTAACCGACCCTCTTTACCGCTCGCGGTAGAGAGGGTCGGCGAGCGTAGCAACGCCGGGGTGAGTCAACTAATGAGGCTACGTTCAAAATAAAACAATTAACAAAAATCCCTCCTTTGGAGCGGGATTTAGGGAGAGGCCAAATGCTTTACGTCGTTATCATATATCTCTGGCTTGCGCTGCTGCTGTACCTGCTTTTAGGCGGGGCCGACTTTGGCGCGGGCATCATCGAGCTGTTCACTTCCGAAGATAATAAGGCCAAAACGCGGCGCATCAGCTACCAGGCTATCGGCCCGGTGTGGGAGGCCAACCACATGTGGCTCATCATAGCCATCGTTATCCTGTTTGTGGGCTTCCCGGATATCTACTCCACCATGTCCGTACACCTGCACATCCCGCTGGCCATTATGCTGCTGGGTATTATTGCCCGGGGCACGGCCTTCGCCTTCCGCAATTACGACGCCGTGGTGGACAACATGCAGAAGATCTACAACAAGATATTTGTTTACTCAAGTTTCATCACGCCGCTGTTCTTGGGCATTATTGCAGGCAGCGCGGTATCGGGGCAGATAGACACCCATGCCAATACCTTTTTATCGGCCTATATCTACAGTTGGCTCAACTGGTTCTCGGTGTCCATCGGGTTTTTTACGGTGTCGCTTTGCGGCTTTATTGCGGCTATTTACCTTATCGGCGAGGCAAAGGACGATGACGAGCGGCGGCGGTTTGTGCGCAAAGCCTTGCAAATGAACGTGGCTGCGGCGGTGTCGGGTTCGCTGGTTTTTGTTTCGGCCATTGCAGACGGCATACCCCTGGTGGATTGGGTTTTTGGCAACCCGGTAGGTATAGCGGCGGTTTCGGCGGCCATCCTGTCACTTATTGTTTTGTGGCGGCTGATCCATAACGGTCGCGCGCGGACACTGCGGCTGCTGGCCGGTTTCCAGATAACGATGGTACTGATAACGGTAACCTATAAGCATTACCCCAACATTGTGATACTGAAAGGGGGCGGCTACCTGTCGCTGGTGGCAAACCGGGGCGCGGATAAGCCGATAGAGGCGCTGGCCCTGGCGCTGCTGATAGGGAGCCTGTTTATTTTGCCGGCGCTGGTGTATTTGATCTACAGCTTTCAGAAACGGGGAGCCGGGGAGCATTAAGCCTCACCCCGGTCCTCTCCAAAGGAACGTCGAAGTTTTTACGTCGCTGTTCGGTGTTCGGTATTAAAACCCCTTAACTTGATCACATTGGCCGCACGTTAATGTGCCCTAATCAAATTCCGCAATTTCCACCCGAAAAATGGCCCAACATAAGCGTAAAACATCGCCCCCGGGCCTGTTACTTACAACTTTCACAGCTAAAATCGACCTAACCCCCGGCATCTGAAAACCGTAAAAGCCCTTAACGCCCGGCGCCGGTAGCTATGCGCCAAACAAAAAATATTATATTAGCAACAACAACCGAACAACCCGCATGAAAAAAGGACGCATGGAGGCTTTCAGCGACGGCGTATTTGCCATCATTATCACCATTATGGTGCTCGAGCTTAAAGTGCCCACCGGCATCTACGGCGACGATTGGCGCGCCATACTGGCCATGGCGCCTACGTTTCTTACCTATGCGCTCAGTTTTGTGTACGTGGGCATTTACTGGAACAACCACCACCACATGCTTTACCTGGTCGACTCGATTACCGGCGGCGCACTGTGGGCCAACCTTAATTTGTTGTTCTGGCTTTCGCTGATGCCCTTTGCCACCGGCTGGATGGGCGAAAATCATTTTTCCAAATGGCCCGTCATCGGTTACGGCACGGTGCTTATCATGTGCGCCATCGCCTATACCATACTTGCCTATATGCTCGCCAGCCATTGCGGCAAAAACTCCGAACTGGCCCGCGCCCTCGGGCGCGACTGGAAAGGCAAAGGCTCGCTCGCGCTCTACATCATCGCCGTTGCCGCGGCTTTTTTCGACCCGCGCATTGCCCTCGGCATCTATACCATCGTGGCCCTTATCTGGTTCATTCCCGACAGGCGCATCGAAAAACACGTGCAGCATAGTAAGTAGGCAGTTTGCCGTGCGCAGCAGGCAGTTGCCCTGTTATTGCCACTGCCGTTAAGGGGTTAACATGGTTAACACTTTTTTAGCGACAAATTAAGTTAATAAGCTGAATATCAGATAAATAATAAATTTTCCATTGCAAAGGTGTTAACCATGTAAACAGTCGGCCCCGCATAGGCGACAGTACCCGGTAAACCCAGGCAAGCAGGCACAGCGCCCCTACGTTAACGAACCTACATTACAAAAACAGGCAACATCAAGACGGGCACCGGCAGCACCATTAAACCAATGACGAAAAGGAAACAGCACCAGGCAACAACGTGACAAAATGTAAATCTGGAAGGCGAGGAACTGCATTAGGCCGAATTGTGGCCGCAACGGGCAGCACGGGTAAGCGATAGCGGGAATGGTGAGAGGATGAGGCAGGAATGTGATAAATGTAGAGCCCAAACCTTTGCGCTAGAGATGGGGCAATTACAAAATCAACTATATTAGCTATTAATTTGACCTAAAACTTTTCTTACTTTGCTCAATGGCTTCTTTTAATACCGTCTTAGATAAATACCGCGAAATTTCTTTTTCCGAACGAGATAAAGGCGAGCGCTTTGAACATTTAATGCAAGCATATTTATTAACCGATCCTCAATTTACTGCGCGGTTAAAAAATGTTTGGCTTTGGAACGAATTTCATGGCAGGCACGATTTAGGGAGCGTTGATACCGGTATTGACTTAGTTGCAAAAACTATAGAGGGTGATTATTGGGCCATACAGTGTAAATGTTATGCGCAAGGTACTGTTATCGACAAACCGGCTGTTGATAGTTTCCTGTCAACATCAAGTCGCCACTTTAAAAACGAGGAATTAAAAACAGTAGCTTTTTCACACCGCCTTTGGATAGATACAACAGGCACGAAATGGGGCAGCAATGCCGAAGAAGCCATTAGAAATCAGAACCCTGCTGTTAGCCGCTTAAAATTGCACGATTTACAGCAAGCGCCGGTAGATTGGGAAAAGTTGGAAAAAGGGGTACATGGCGAACCCGCCCGCACAAAAAAATATACGCTGAAATCGCATCAAAGAGATGCGATGGAAAAAACACACGAGGCTTTTAAAACTGCCGACCGCGGCAAATTGGTTATGGCCTGTGGCACCGGCAAAACTTTCAATTCGTTGCGTATTGCGGAGAATGAAACAAACAACAAAGGCTTCATTTTATTTTTGGTACCGTCAATAGCGCTACTGGGTCAAACTTTGCGGGAATGGACTGCTTTGGCGAATGAACCTATTAACGCCATTTGTATCTGTTCCGATCCCGCTATTTCAAAAAAGCAAACTAAAAACGAAGATACGGATGGCTTTAGCACGGTAGACCTGGCATTGCCGGCATCTACCAATATGCAGGAGATCATTCACCAATTCAATTACATCAAACTGACGGGGAATCAGGGGATGACGGTGGTTTTTTCAACGTATCAGTCCATTGATGTAATTGCCCGCGCGCAAGCTGAACTACTGAAAGAAAAAAGTCGTTTTGGAGAATTTGATTTGATTATTTGTGATGAAGCGCACCGCACCACGGGCGTTTCATTGGCAGGTGCCGATGAATCGGCCTTTACCAAAGTACACGATAATAACTATCTGAAAAGCAAGAAACGCCTGTATATGACGGCTACGCCCCGTTTGTACAGCGATGATACCAAAAGTAAAGCAGCCCAGGCCGATGCCGTTCTATGTTCGATGGATGACCCTGCTCTTTATGGTGAGGAAATTTACCGCATAGGTTTTGGTGAGGCTGTTTCGTTAGGATTGCTGACCGACTACAAGGTATTGATATTAACACTCAATGAAAATGATGTGCCGCCCGCCGTTCAGCAGATGATTGACAATGGCAATAACGAGATCAACACCGATGATGCGTCAAAACTGATAGGCTGTGTTAACGCGTTATCCAAACAAATATTAGGTGATGCCGGCGTATTAGAAGAAGGCGATCCCGAGCCAATGCGCCGCGCAGTAGCTTTTTGCCAAACTATAGCCACCTCAAAAAAAATTACAGAAACCTATAATACAGCTTCCGAAGTTTACATCGATTCCCTGCCGGCGGCGAAGAAAGAGAAAATGGTGTCGGTGGCTTCAAAACATATAGACGGCACCATGTCCGCCCCGGAGCGGGATGAGTTATTAGGCTGGTTAAAAGCCGAATCTGGGCCAAACGAATGCCGCATATTAACCAATGTACGCTGTTTAAGCGAAGGGGTAGACGTTCCGTCTTTAGATGCTGTTATGTTTCTTTCGGCGCGAAATTCGCAGGTTGATGTAGTGCAGTCCGTTGGGCGCGTGATGCGCCTTTCGCCCGGTAAAAAATATGGCTATATCATTATACCGGTAGTAGTGCCATCAAACGTAAAGCCCGAAGTTGCACTGAATGATAACGAACGTTATAAAGTAGTTTGGACTGTTTTGAACGCCTTACGTGCCCACGATGACCGTTTTAATGCAATAGTTAACAAAATAGAATTAAACAAAAAACGACCGGAACAAATTTTAGTTGGCCGCCCCGAAATATCATTTGAAGACGGCGTGCCTGTGTGGACAGACCGGGACGCTGCGGTTGAAGGCAACAATGATTTAGGCCAGCAACTGGCCGTTAAGTTTGAAGAGCTGCAGCATGTAGTTTTTGCCCGCATGGTGCAAAAGGTTGGCGATCGCCTGTATTGGGAGCAATGGGCAAAAAGCGTGGCCCAAATTGCGGAACGGCAGGTTGAGCGCATTACCAGGCTGATAAAGGAAGACACCGAACATCAGCAGGCTTTTGCCGACTTTCTGAATGGCCTGCAAAAAAATATTAATCCATCTATTACGCAGTTGCAAGCTATTGAGATGCTGTCGCAGCACCTTATTACCAAACCGGTATTTGAAGCATTATTTGAAGGCTATTCGTTTGTAAAGAACAACCCGATCTCGGTTTCGATGCAAACCATGATTGACCTGCTGGAGGGACGGGCCATTGAAAAAGATACTGAAACCCTGCAAAAATTCTATGATTCGGTAAAGATGAAGGCGCAGGGTATTGATAATGCTGAGGGTAAGCAGCGGATTATTATCGAATTGTATGATAAGTTCTTCAAAACCGCTTTCCCAAAAATGGTGGAGCAATTGGGCATTGTTTATACCCCTGTTGAAGTTGTGGACTTTATTATCCATTCGGTAAACGATGTTTTGAAAAAGGAGTTTGGTCGCACTCTGAGCGATGAGAATGTGAATATACTCGATCCGTTTACCGGTACGGGCACCTTTATTACCCGCTTGCTGCAAAGCGGGCTAATTGATAAAAAAGACCTGCAACGCAAGTATCAGCACGAAATTTTCGCTAACGAAATTGTATTACTGGCTTACTACATAGCCGCGGTGAATATTGAAAATACTTTTCATGATGCCATAGGCGAAACGGATTATCAATCGTTTGAGGGCATTTGTTTGACGGACACCTTCCAGTTGGGCGAAACTGACGGTAACTATAAACTGCACCAGGATATGTTCCCGCAAAACTCGGAGCGTGTGGAAAAACAAAAGAATACACCTTTAAAGGTTATCATCGGCAATCCGCCTTATTCTGTTGGGCAAAAATCAGCGAACGATAATGCACAAAATCAAACGTATGAACGTTTAGACAGGCGTATAGCCCTCACCTATGCAGCCCTCACTAATGCTACAAATAAAAACTCACTTTATGACTCTTATTTTAAGGCTTTTCGGTGGAGTACAGACAGATTAGATGCTAATGGGGGGATTATTTGTTTTGTATCAAATGGCGCCTGGCTTGATGGTAACAGTGCCGACGGCTTTAGAAAAACATTGGAAAGAGAATTTTCTGCTATATATGTATTTGATTTGAGAGGGAATCAACGTACCAGCGGTGAGCTTTCCCGAAAAGAAGGAGGTAAAATATTTGGATCAGGTTCGCGGACGCCAATCGCGATAACTTTACTTGTAAAGAAGCCGTCCGATGCACAAACCGCTAAAATCTATTACCATGACATCGGCGATTACCTAAGCCGCGAAGAAAAACTGTCGATTGTCAAAAAATTCAAATCGGTTGACAATGCCGATATGAATTGGAATATATTAACGCCTAATGAACAAGGGGATTGGATAAGCGTAAGAAATGACGTCTTTGACGTTTTTATTCCTGTTCAGCCTGATAAAAAATTCAACCTTCGCTGTCAATCATTTTTTACTATTAATTCAAGAGGCAACGAAACTACAAGGGACGCTTGGACTTATAATTCTTCGAAGGTGGAATTGCTTAGCAATATGAAAGGTATGGTCGAATACTATAATAAACAAGTTGATGAGTTCAGGATATCAAAAGATCATGACCCTAATTTAACAGGTATCGCTTTTATCGATACTAACCCTGCAAAGATCAGCTGGTCGAGCAGCTTGATTCCCAATTTGGAGCGTGGTTATAAAGCGACATTTGAGCCTGACAAAATTTTATCTTCCTTTTACCGTCCATTTTTTAAACAAAATTTATATTTCGGTGAAAAGATGATACATCGACGGGGGCAAATGCAAGAATTTTTTCCAAATGCCACAGTTAAAAATTTGATTATTTGCGTATCTGGCATAGGTGTAACAAAAGAATTTTCGGCAATTATAACAGATACGTTGCCAGATCTGGAGTTAATTGGTAAATCACAATGCTTTCCACTTTACGTTTATGAGGAGCGGCAAATGCAAAACCCCAGTTTATTTGAAGTAGCAGGCGAGAATGAATTTATACGCAGGGATGGTGTGAGCGATTTTATTTTAGAACGGGCGCATAGCCAGTACGGCAAAACCATAAATAAGGAAGATATTTTTTACTATGTGTACGGCTTTTTACACAGCCCGCAATACCGGGTAAAATTTGCCAACGACCTAAAAAAGATGCTGCCGCGACTGCCATTATTGGATGATGTACGGGATTTCTGGAAGTTCAGCAAAGCAGGGAGGGAGCTGGCAGAACTGCATATCAACTATGAAAGCGTACCGGCTTATGAAGGCGTTACTGTAACAGGGGCAAAACAGGGCTTTTACAAAGTGGAGAAAATGCGCTTTCCGAAAAAAGATCAAAAGGACACTATTCTTTTTAATAGTGCTATCACAATAGCGAACATTCCGGCCGAGGCGTATGAATACGTAATAAACGGTAAAAGCGCTATAGAATGGATTATGGAACGCTACCAGATTACAACCCACAAAGAAAGCGGCATCCGCAACGACCCTAACGACTGGGCCGATGAGGTGGGCAACCCACGCTATATATTGGACTTGCTGTTAAGTATTATCAATGTAAGCATCAAAACGGTTGATATTATAAAAGGATTGCCAACGGTTACTTTTGAATAATGGCTCATTGGTATTTGCCCCTTAGTGTACCGAACTTCCAAAAACGTATTTTCAGTTACCCCGTTTTTTAATGGATTTATGCGGTACCGGCGGTAAAGTTTTTGACCCGATTTGGCTTATTGCCAACTTTTATTGCGCGTTGTTGCCTTTTTTGGGAAAGTATGCTTAAAAAGCTACCAGGTGGCGGCAATTACGGCTTTGCTATCTGCCTGGTATACAGCGCGTAATTCGTAGGTGTTCACGAAAAGTGCAAAAAAGGGCCACTTTTTGGGGTATGGCAGAGTTGGAAAGCCTGGTGGTCAGCCGGTTACAATCGTTGCAGCCCGGCAAGCGGCGGCCGCGTGAACACTTCGTGTGGTGAATGGTGAATGGTGAATGGTGAATGGTGAATGGTGAATGTTTTAATTGACTATTCACTATTGACTATTCACTATTGACTATTCACTATTCACTATTGACTATTGACTATTGACTATAAACAAGAAAGGCCGTTATCTTTGGATAACGGCCTTCTTATAAAATTTGGCACCGACCTACTCTCCCACATTTTACTGCAGTACCATCGGCTCTGGCGGGCTTAACTTCTCTGTTCGGAATGGGAAGAGGTGGACACCGCCGATATAGGCACCTGAATATCTTTATAGATGTGAGATTTTAGATTTGAGATTTGAGACTGATTTGCAGTCCGATCTCTGTGAGCGCGACCCTTGGTCTCTTATCTCATGTCTCATATCTAAGACATTAATTGGAAGGAGTTATTTCGAAAAGAAGTACAACAGCTTTTGTTTGTTATCTGTTGATGTGGTGAATAGTGAATTGTCAACAGTGAATTTACATTCACCATTCACTTTTCACTACTCACATTGTTCATCAC
>NZ_DATJJC010000033.1:0-587885 GCF_035492695.1 Mucilaginibacter sp.
AAAGCCGTTAAACCGGTATTTAACGGGGAAGGGCAATTGCAGGTCTACCTGTGTGCCGCTGATCAGGATATCTACATCAGCCATTTGCTGCAGCAGCGGCACTATCTCGAGCGAGCGGCTTAAATGACCGTTCCCTGTTCCTTGTATGGCATAAAGTAGTTTCATTAATCATCCAACTTTGTACAAAAGTACGGAGCCTTTGGTTAAACAAATGTTAAGCGAGCGTTAAACATTTTACGGTGACTAAATACTGGCTTAAAATAGAGTAAATATTAAACTTGAAATCGCTCTTTCGCATAACTTTTCAGCCGTTTTACGGGCTATTTTGGCAGTTTTTATGCTGAAATGGACTTATTTACTCACAATAGCCGATTTACCAACAACCGGTAAATTAAATTTCAGGAAAAACAGGCTTAATATGGCCTCCGTACTTTTGGGGGCAGTAAGATTTAGCTATGAAAAAACTAACGTTGCTGCTTTTAGCTTTCTGTTTTGCGATCTCGGTTTCTGCGCAAAACCATAAAACACAAAATGTCATCGTTGTTACGCTGGATGGTTTCCGCTGGCAGGAGCTTTTCAGGGGAGCCGACTCAACAATTATCAATTCCAAATTCACGGAAAGCAAGGCAGACGTCAGGAAAAAATATTGGGCCGCCACGCCTGATGAGCGCCGGAAAATGCTGATGCCCTTCTTTTGGTCGACGATCGCGTCGCAGGGCCAGTTGTATGGTGACCGGGATGCCGGCAATTGCGATGAGGTAGCCAACAACTATCATTTTTCCTATCCTGGCTATAACGAGATTTTCACTGGTTTTCCTGATGTCCGCGTGAATAGCAACAATCCCGTCCCTAATCCTAATACCAGTGTTTTTGAGTACTTGAGCAAGCAAAGAGGGTTTGAGAATAAGATAGCCGTTTTTGCGTCCTGGGAGGCCTTCCCGGCAATATTTAATGTTGGCCGTTCGGGTTTGACAGTAAATGCTGGTTATACCGATTTTGACGGCCCGAAAACTGACAGGCGGTTGGACTTTCTGAACGAGATGCAGCATAAGGCCCCTCATTACCTGGGGGATACCCGTATCGACTTTATGACCTATGAACTGGGAATGGAATACTTGAAGGAATATAAACCGCGCGTTTTATACCTGGCATTTGACGAAACGGATGACATGGCCCATGCCGGCAATTACAAAATGTACCTGGGCCAGGCACACCAGGAGGATGCCTATTTGCAGGAACTTTGGCAATACATCCAAAACGATCCGCAGTATAAAGACAAAACAACGCTGATTATAACCTGCGACCATGGCCGGGGCGATGCCTCGCCCGAGGCATGGAGGAGCCATGGCGCCGGAATAAAAAATTCAGAACAAACCTGGTTCGCCGTTATCGGTCCGGACACCCCGAACGACGGCATCATCAAAACAAAAACAACCACCTACCACAAGCAGTTGGCACAAAGCATAGCCAGGCTGTTGGGGTTTGATTTTAAAAAGAATGCCGATCACGAAGTTGGCGATGCCATTGAAGCCATGATGACGAAAGAAAAAACCAGCCTCGGCAAATAACCAAATGAAAAGATTGATAATATTCGCCATAGTTTATATGGCATCGCTGCAGGCCTCGCACGCGCAGGTCAATCCCCCGCCCCGCGCACGGCATTCGTTTACCGTAATAGCTCACCGCGGCGACCATGTAAAATATCCTGAAAATACGCTGGAGGGATACGCTGAAGCTATAAAAAATGAAGCAGACTATGTAGAGATCGACATTCGAACAACAAAAGACGGCGAGTTGGTGAGTATGCACGATGGTACCGTAAATCGTATGACGGAAGGCACTGGTAATGTGAAAGACCTAACCCTGGCAGAGATAGAGCAGCTTCATGTCAGGAGCAGGGATAGCCTGGATAGAGCCGTTTATCGTGTGCCTACTTTTAAGCAGATACTCGCGCTTTGCAAGGATAAAATATACATCTATATCGATTACAAAAATGCTGATGTAAGTGTTGCTTATGCCATGTTGAAAGAATACGGAATGGAAAAGCAAGTGCTGGTTTACATCAACAATCCGCAGCAGTTTATTGACTGGAGAAAGGTTGCGCCCGGTATGCCATTGATGGTAAGCCTGCCCGGTAATGTAAAGGATGTGGATGGTATAAAAGCCTTTATTGACAAAGTAAAGCCAGACATTTTAGACGGAGGGTGGAAAGAATATACCCCTGCAATGGTAGCCTCGGCCAAAGCTATGGGATTGACTGTATGGCCCGACATTCAGAGCCAGAATGAAGCGCAGAATTGGGACGAGGCATTGACAAAAGGGTTTACAGGCCTGCAAACCGATCATCCGGCCGACCTGGTGAAGTTTTTGAAAAGCAAAGGATTAAGATAATATTGCTGCGGTACACCTGCCGGTCATCTAAAAATCTAACTTTGCCTGCAAAAGCATACGATGTTAGATATTCTGTTCAGGGATGAGTACCTGATCGCCATAAACAAACCGCATGGCTTACTGGTGCATAAGTCGAAAATAGCAGCTGATGTGGAAGTGTTTGCCTTGCAGTTGCTACGCGACCAGGTAGGGCAAAAGGTATTCCCCGCACATCGAATTGACCGGAAAACAGGTGGCGTGTTACTGTTTGCTTTTAATAAGGAAATAGAAATAGCGATGCAAAAGCAGTTTGCCGAAAACCGCGTAGCTAAAACATACCTGGCTATCGTGCGCGGGCATACCGATGATCAGGGTGGTGTAGACTATCCTTTGCGAAAAGAGAATGGTACCCTTCAGGATGCGTATACAGCCTACCGGACGCTTAAGCGCGCCGAGTTGGATGTGCCATTTGGTAAACACGCTACCTCAAGATATTCTTTAGTAGAGGCAACTCCGGCAACAGGCCGTATGCATCAGCTACGGAAGCATTTCGCCCATATTTTTCACCCCATCATCGGCGACCGTACGCATGGCTGCAACAAACAAAACAAGTTGTTTAAAGATAAATGGGAAATGGAAACCATGCTGCTTCATGCACATTCTATCGAATTTGCACATCCTGTAACGGGGCAGCAGGTAACTATAAGTGCGCCGCTGCAACCCGAATTTGAACAGGTTATGCGACTGATGCAATGGGCATGATCATTCCTTTGCGGACGAGTGCTGTATCAATTTAACCTTGCCGCTTTTGATAAGCCTTTGCTCCTCCCTGGTAAAGGCTTCCCTTCCGCCGAAATCCTGCACCCAGTACAGGCGGAACTGAGCCACCCCAACTTCCTTAAACGATGGATTCATCAGGTTTTTACAATGCCCCGGGCTTTTAAGCCATCCGTCCATTACTTCGGCAATGCTCATCTGCCCCTCGGCTATGTTTTCGCCTACGGCAAAGCTTTTAAAGCCTTTATACGTGTACCCGGCGGCTATTACCCGGTCAGACATAGTCCTTCCGTCCCTGCTGGTATGGCTGAAATAGTGCCTGCCAGACATGTCTTCGGCGTGTTTCTGTGCGGCGGTTTCAAGGTCATCGTTCCAAACAAGCGGTGGGGCAGGCGGCATATATTCGGTGCCGCAATTACAGCCCTTACGCCTGACTTCATTTATCCGCTCCAGGAATTCCTTTTTGAAACTCTTTGGCGGATGTGTCGGACCATTGCTTATACAAGACAAAAAAACGGCTAGCGCAACAATGCTTGCAGTAAATAATTTCATATCAACTGTTCGACGGTTTAACGGGAAATAAGTTTAAAACGAATTTATGTTACGGATATGATACCTAATGTCTCCTTTTGATGCGCGAGTGCCAGAATCCTGTTCGTTTTCGCCTGTACAAAATAAATAATGCAACAGATATCAGAACAATGATAATGATAAGTATGGTAGTGAATTTGATCTTTTGGAGGAGTTGAATGCGTAGGGCCCTTTGTTGCTGTTCAAATAAGCTTTTTTTTTGGCCATGGCCAGCGAGTCGGCCATTCTTATCCTGGCTGCCAATACAGCTTCTTCCGCTTTTCGGATGCTGTCATCAATAGCTAAGTGCCTCTTCATCGCCTTAGCGGACTTAGACGGATTTTTCAGGCTGCTGTATAACATCGCATAATTCAGCTGCACCAGCGATTCCTGCCGGACATAATGATTTTTGGACGATAAAGCCAGCGCTTCATTCAGGTCACGCATGGCAAGGGTATAATCTTTTATCTCCGTTTTCAGGGCTGCAAGTTCGATGAGCGATGTAATAATGTTCGGATTATCATTAAGCTCGCGTGACAGGGAATTTGATTGCAGGATGAACCATTTGGTTTGCGGGTATTTCTTTTGAGCGTGGTAAACCTTTGCCAGGTTGTTAAAACTCATGCGTAACCCTATGGTGTCGTTGTATTTCGAAAAGTAATGGATGGCTTTTAAGGTGTTGGCAATGGCAGCCTCCTGGTATTCGATCCGGCCCTTTTTATTACTTATGGTATCATAGCCCATATACTGCCCCGCTATCTGCGTGTACAGTTCCCCCTTCAGCGAATCATTAACAGACAACTGTACCTGTTTCTTTAAGCTGTCCAAATTGATCTCTGCTTTTTTTAGGCTATCCGTTTTTTCGGCAGCGAAAATAAGCTGGCTGCAGGCAGCAAGCGTAATTAGCAGTATTAACTTTTTTGTATATGAAGCAGGCATCGTTGTCATAAGATTGATATTTGGGTAATATCAAATGCTATGCCCCACAGTCAATTGCTGTTAATTACAGGGGATTTTTGAACGAAAATTGCTGTTTAGATGGTGTTAAGCGGGAATTGCTATTGATAAAACCGAGTTAAACTATTTGTACCGGAGCCGGGACAGTATAGAATTTAGTACAAACAATTCCCCAATCATCTACTTTTTTATCAGGCTCTCATACTTGTCGACGAATCGCCCGAACCATCCCCACCTGTTTTTCAGGACATTAAATAAGGAGATACCAGCAACGGCGCAAGCAATACCGGCAAGCACATCCAGTATATAATGATGGCTGGTGTAAACAGCGCCAAACCATATTCCTATCATTACGATCCCAAATACAACGCTGGCCTTATATAGCCTGTTCTTCGCTGCATAATAAAATACTACGATGGGGTAAGCCGAGTGCAGCGAAGGCATAGCTGCAAAAACGTTGGAACCTTTGGTATAAATGGATTGGAATATCCGCGCATGGAAATAGTTGTCGAACCGTATCAAACCAGCCACATTTTCGCCGGTGTTGGTAATCAGGGTATAGCCATGATCCTGTATATACCAGGGCGGTGCTGCGGGATAGGCATAATAAATTACGAAGCCGACCAGGTTAACCACAACAAATGCAATAAGGAACTCCAGGCATTGCCGGCGGTTGGTGATGAACAAATAGATACCGAATCCAAAGGGCACAGGTATCCAGCATAAATAGAATATCCCCGAGGTTACATCGAGGAACGAGCTGCTGTTTAATTTGAGATATTCGTTTGGAGTTAGCAGGATGCCGTTGAAATGAATACCGAACAGGTGTTTTTCAAAATTATACAGGTCGGCCATGTGCACCGTGTTGTAACGGTAATTGGGGAAGGCCTTCATATAATCGAAGATGATCCAGTAAACCAGGAAAGTGAGGTATGCGATAAAGAACTTGCGGGTAACTTTTGAAGCATAAAACAAACCGTTTGCGAGCAATAGCAAAACGATCTGGTCGCCTTTAAAACCAACAAGAAAATATGACAGTACTAAATAAACTATCGAAAAGGTAGAAATAACAATTACAGAGCGGGGATTAACTGTAATGTCATGACTGACATTATTGCCCATGCTATTTTTTTATAAAATCTGAACGGAATACTTTGTCCCACAACGGCGAACTAACCCCATAGCCTTTGTCAGCGTCCTGGTAGTGGTGCAGCATGTGATGTTGTTTGATCTTTTTCCAGATGTTCCCTTTAAAATTGAAATGATGGATAGCATAATGCGTCATGTCATAAAAAAGGTAGCCTAAAATAAAACCAGGGAAAAAGGCAAAAATATAGTTATCTGGTAAAATGGCGTTGAACAGGAAATAAAAACCTGTGGCCAGCGGTATGCTTACCGATGGGGGCAGGACAAGCCTTTTAGCGTCGCTTGGGTAATCATGATGGACCCCGTGGAATATAAAGTGCATTCTTTGTGCCCATGGCTTGTCTGGCGGGGCATAATGGAATACGAAACGGTGCATTATATATTCGGTAAATGTCCAGATGAACAACCCCAGCGCAAAATACCCGAGGAAAGTAAGCGCGGGAATATGAACATCAAAAAATGATTTATAAGCACAGAACAGGATGACCGGCATAAAAATAAATACCGGCACCAGGTAATGGACCTTTGAAAGGGCCTCGAGCAGGTTGCTCTTAAACATTCTCACAGATTCCTGTGAATTCGAAACATACTTCTTTTTCATAACATCAGGGCTTAAAACGTTCAACCATTTCTTTGCCTGTTTGGGGGTCGGTGCCGGTTACTTCAACATACAACACATTGGGGAACCAGAATGAACCACCTTCGATCTTCACAAAAACACTGTTAAGAATAATTTGCTTTTGCGAAATAAATGCGAATATATGATATTTTCCGTCAGATGCTTTCATCAAAGTGAGCGGAAATTTTTTGTATGACACAAATCTGATATCAAAATTTCCGTTATTTAAAGGCTTGGCTGTTAAACCGTAAGCAAATTTTCGCTGGATATAATTAAGGTCCTCTTTTTGCCCCTTATCCGCGTATCTTATCCAATAAGCTTTTACCGGGTTTTCGGAATCGGGCATGCCGTTGGCAGCCAGGTTAACGTCGTACACAATGGTGTTGGTGTTCGGTGTGCGCTGTACATAAAACAACCTGCTTTCGGTAACAGGCGGCTTTGGATAGTTTACCGGAGCTTTAAGCGAATCATCGTGCTTGCCTGCCGGGGTGCCAAAGCTTATCGCGGGGACCGCAAGGAGCAGAACGACTAAAAATTTGGATATGCGCATTGACAGATAGGGGTATTGATCATTTATTCTTTTGTTCAAGCGCCTTTTTTGCATCAACCAGGCGCCGGATGGCGGTTACATTAGTTAAAATGGCCAGTGCGACAATAGGAAATGTAAAAATGGACATTGTCTCAAATACATGGAACTTAACGCCCGGTACATATAACTTATAGTCGCCGCCGATATATAACGAGATCACGCCGCATAGCATGGCAAACAATCCGATCGTTATCACCCGCTCGGGGCGCTGCATCAGGCCGCCTTTTATTTCTACACCTAAGCCCTCGGCCCTGGCTCTCACATAGCTTACCATCATCGAGCCAATTAATGCCACAAAAGCGAAAATAGAACTCAGGAAATAATGGTGGGCTACAAGGTAATAACAAATGCCCAGGAACATCACCAGTTCGCTGTAACGGTCGAGCACCGAATCGTAAAGTGCGCCGAATGTTGATTTCATATTGCCCAACCTTGCCACCTGGCCATCAAGCATATCAAACAAACCGGCAAAAAGAATCAACCCTCCGGCCCAACCCACATAGGTAAGGTCGCCCCGGTTACCTTCTTCTGCCCCTATAATAAATATCACGGCAACACCCAGGTTTAACATAAATCCGATGGTTGTAACCGCGTTTGGCGTTAATCCAAGCTTTATCAAAACCTTCACTACAGGATCTATCACCTTATAGATGCCTAATTGTAAGCTGGTTCGTAAAGATGTTTGTTGTGCCATTGTTAATTTAATGCAAATATACAGTTTGTGTTTTTAAAAATTAAAGATCACCCTGGTACGTATGCCCCATTGCGATACATCCGGATGATCGAGGTAAGTAAACCTTTTCACCAGGTCTATCCTTACAAATTTGAATACGTTCTCTATACCCACACTGCCTTCAATATATGGTGTTTTACCGGGTATGAAGGTTACTGGCTGCCCGTTTTCTTCGGTAGGCAACTGGAACAGGTCCGGGTGTATCGATGGGTTGTTCTGATTACTTAAACCAGCCCATAACGCTTTGAATGATAGTGTTTCGCGCCATTTTAGTTTTTTCAGCAACGGTATTTTATTAAAGAAGAATCCGTTAAAATGCTGGTCGATGTTAATGCTTTCGTTATGATCGTTCACAAACTCCAGGAAGTTCATCAGGTTGTAGCTAAACAGATCATATGCATAGGTCTGGTTGGCCCTTGGAATGTTCAGCAAAGGGTAGGGCACCTGCCCGAATATTTTCCTTGCCTCCGCAGTTACATCGGCATATCCCAATTGCGACAGGTAAAAACGTTTATCGAACCGGAAGTGTAAGTTAGAATAGTTGTATTCGCCGTTGAAGAAACCCTTAATGCCGACGGTATAATCAACCGCAAATGCCGGGTATTTATTCGGAATGGGGATACGATAGATTTTGCCCTGGTAAAATTGCTCGTTAGGAGCATACCGCAAACCTAACGAAAGTTCGGTTGTAGTAACGCTGTTTACGATGTTTGGTATGCCATTGGCGTTGCTTATGAAACTAAGCGTGCCCGCAGGAGCCTGGGTCCATTTCCTGAAACCGAGATTGTAAGAGAAATGGCTTTCATATTCATGCACATAATCCAGTTTGTAAAAATCGTTGTACAGGAACTTATTATTTTCTCCGCGTTTAAAGGACAACAGGAAGTTATCCTCCTGAACAAATTGCAGCGTTGCACCCGGTATTTTGGTATCGCGCTGAAAGCTTGCCCTTATATAATCCTGCGGAAATTTATAGATCGATTTAGCGTTAAGGGAGTAAGTGGCGCTCAAAAAGTACTTCCAGCGTTCATCCTTAAAACCGTAGGCTGCGTAAGTCTCAAAGTAATATCGCTTGCTCAGTTCCGGCGTAGTACGCCCGCCAACCCTAAGCCTGAAGCCTTCGACAGGGTTAAAGCTGTAAAAAGTGTTGGCCGGCCCCAACTCAAATGGGCCAAAAGACTTATAGCCGGCAAGCACCAGCGTAATAACGTCCATTGTTCGCCGGTACGAGGGGATGGTTATCAATGTATCAATGTTATGATAAACTTTTGATTCAGCTGTTGTTAACGTATCAAACCTGTTTTTTGCCCAAAAATCTTTGGTATGATCTTTTGCGTTTTCAAGGGTTACCTGGGCCGGTCCAACGTATGCGGTATCGGCCAACGCCTTATTAACCTCGTAATCTTTATAAACTACCGTTCTTATGCCCAGTAATCCTCCATTTGATTTTTTGGTAAGGCCAAAATCAACCAATGTGGTGTTCTTGCTTAAATGGTACCGGTTATCCGGGTTTTGCTCGAATTCAAGATCCACCGTTAAACCCTTAACAAAATTGAGATTGATATTTTTATTGACCGTCAGATTAGCTTGCTGCACAGCATAGTGGCCATCGAGTGTAATAAATATATCCCCTTCAAAAAGCATATCGGCGCCGTTCCGCGGTGTAAAACTTAGCCGCACCAGTTTGGTGTTATTCACGACCACGGTGTCGGTTATAAAAAATTTATAAAAAGTTGGCGCAGCGTCGCATATAGGGCTCAGGAATTGATTAGTGACCAGGAATATATTGTTGTCATAAATATTAATATCATAATACATATGCTTGAAATACTGACCCAGTCCTTCGTTATCTATATAGCTCCCAAAGTTTACGCCTTTTTGCGCCAATAAAATGGTCTTTTCCTTTTTGGGGTCCTTTTTATAATAATACTGACTAAGTTTTTCGTCCAGGTATATCGGTAATAAATTCTTACCCGGTACAGTGGTTGTATCCCGGTTATCCAATAAAAATTTATATTTCCTGAAAAACTTTCGTTCGGTTATGGTGGGCGACACATTGACCACCGAGAACATCATTTTATCATACTGTTTGTACTGAACGTATGAGTAGCTTTCGGGCCTGTTCTGATCTTTATGCGCTATAACCTGGCGTATCAATTCCACCGCCGGGTTATCTTTATTACGATATTTTGTTTTCTTCCCGGCACGGATAACAACCTCACTTAATTGTTGCGCTATCGGCACCAGTCGCACATTGATCACCTGTTCCTGCCCCTGGGCAACGTTCAAAATTGCTGTTTTATAACCCACATAAGTCACTTTGATCCTGCTGATAGGTCTCACCGTTTGCAAAATATACTTGCCATCGGCATCAGCTCCTACGTTTACGGTGCTATCAATAGATGAGATGGTGGCAAACGGAACAGTTTGTTTTGTTTTTGCATCAGTTACCACCCCGCTTACCTTTGTTACCTGGGCGAAAGAAACAAAAGATGAAAGAAGAAAAGACGTTAAAACGAATAATTTTAAATATATATCTCTAAAATTCATGTAGCCAATGCAATTATTCAAATACAAACCGGTTGCTCAGAATAGTCGTATAGTGTAATTTTTAACGGAACCATTTTATGTTCCCCGGATGCGGGATTTAGCACCGGTTACTTAATTCACTTGCCACTATTTGTTAACCTTGCGGCACGGTCGAATGTTTCGTCCCATCGGGTCACACCTTTGTATTCGAGCGCAAAAGTAGGAAAATTTCAGACAGACTATTGTGGTCAAAAAGTCAAAATTAATCAATTGATTAATTTCTGATAATCGGGGTTTAAAATAGTTTGAACCACAATACAGCTTGTAGTATGATGTTTGCGTACACGCCGGCCAGCACGTCATCAAACATAATACCCCAGCCGCCCGGAAGCTTTTCCATTTTGTTGATAAATAATGGTTTTACAATATCAAAAAAGCGGAATAATACTAATCCGGCACCGATGTATTTCAAATTTGGAGGAAGAAATAAAAGGCTTATACACATGCCCGCAGCTTCATCTACCACAACGCGGGAAGGGTCTTTACCCCAAATAGTGGCGACAATACCAGATGACCATACACCCAGGAAGGTGACGGCGACAGTGATGATTACTGAAAGGGTGGAATGATAACCACCTGCCCAGGCAAAATACCAGCATATACAGGTGGCTATGGCAGCAACTGTGCCGGCACCCTTGCCGATATAGCCTATACCCAGGCAGGTGGAAACGAGTTTATGAAATTGCATTACATAGCCTCAACCAGGTCCTGGTAATAATCCAGGCCAAGGTGTGTTATCAGGTCTTCGCCCATCATGTGGCGCAGCGTATTTTGTAATTTCATTAATTGTTTGAAAATATCATTTTCAGGGGCGAGGCCCGGTGCGGTTTGCGGCGATTTAAGGTAGAACGATAACCACTCCTGTATGCCGCTCATTTGTGCCCTCTTAGCTAAATCGCTGAACAAAGCCAGGTCTAAAGCTATCGGTGCGGCTAATATCGAATCACGGCAAAGGAAGTTGATTTTGATCTGCATTTTGTAGCCCAGCCAGCCAAAAATGTCGATGTTATCCCAGCTTTCCTTGTTATCGCCATGCGGTGGATAATAATCGATACGTATTTTGTGGTACAGATCGCCGTATAATTCTGCGTTTTCTTCGGGCTTGAATATATCTTCCAGCACGCCTAGTTTTGATACTTCCTTGGTTTTAAAATTATCCGGATCATCAAGTACTAGTCCATCGCGGTTACCCAGGATGTTGGTGGAGAACCAGCCTTTAACACCCAACGAACGTGCCGCTAAGCCCGGAGCAAGGATGGTCTTCATCAGGGTTTGGCCTGTTTTAAAATCTTTACCTGCTATCGGTGTTTCCGTCAATTTAGCCAGTTCAACCATGGCAGGTATGTCCACAGTTAAATTAGGCGCACCGTTTGCGAAAGGGATACCCATTTTCAAAGCCGAGTAAGCGTAGATCATACTTGGCGAAATGCGCTTGTCGTCGTCCACCAAAGCCTGTTCAAAGGCTGCCAGTGTTTGATGTATTTCTGACGCTTCGTAATAGATCTCTGTCGATCCGCACCATACTAAAACTATCCTGCTGCAGTTATTTTTTTGTTTAAAGTCTTTGATATCCTGCATTACCGCCTGGGCCAGCTCATATCTTGTACCGGCTTTGACATTGGTAGCAGTAAGGTTTTTTGCATAATTTTGGTCGAAAGCTGCCTTCATGGGCACAACCACTTCCAGTTCCGATTTTATGGCATTCAATAAACCTGGTTCCAAAACTTTTGCTTTCATTGCAGCTTCGTATACGTTATCCTCGTAAACGTCCCAGCCGCCAAACACAATATCTTTAAAATCTGCTATCGGCACAAAATCTTTTATCTTTGGGTAGCGGTTGTCGGTTCTTTTACCCAGGCGGATATGTCCCATTTGGGTTAATGAACCTATAGGCTGAGACAGGCCTTTCTTTACGGCTTCAACGCCGGCGATCATGGTAGTAGCTACCGCGCCTAAACCCGGTATCAAAATTCCCAATTTTCCTTCGGCTGGCTGAATGTTGCTTTTCATATTATTGTGTTTTCTATTTAATGTTGGTTTGACTTTATTACTGAAATGTTCAAATTACCGATTTTTTCAGCAAAACGTCATTATTTAATTTACAAAGTTGACCGTTAAATGAGATTTAACGGCTGCACTACAGGAGTTACAATGTCAGCGGCAGCAATTAGCCACACGGCAGGGAGTATGCTACCGTGTGGTGTTTTAGATCAGTTAAATTGCCTTTTCGTACAAGCGGTATGTTTTGTATTGATTGCCGCCTATAGCTTCAATGGCCCGGTTCACCATGTCGTTGTTTTCAAGCGTCCACGATGCTTCTGCATATTCCAGCCCTTTTCTCCGGTATTCTTTTATAATATTGCCATATAACACGGCCTCGATACCCATTTTCCGATATCCGTCTATCACACCCAGCAACATAATACGGATACCTTTGATCTTGCTTTTCCCAAACAAAAGCTTAAAGAGGCCCGTTGGCAATAATCTGCCTTTTTTGATCTTGATAAGCACCTGGTTAATATCAGGAATGGCTACACCAAAACCTACTATCTTGCCATGCTGTTCGGCCAAAAGGCAAAAATCGGGGTCGAGGATCATTTTCAGGTCCTTGGCGGTGTAATCAAACTCTTCGTTGGTCATCGGGAAAAAACCCATGTTTTTATCCCATGCGGTATTGTAAACTTCCCGCAGGGCGGCAGCTTCTTCCTTAAACTTTTTCAGGTTTACCTTGCGGATGGTAACGTCGCTGCGTTTAAGCCTGTCCTGTAATTTATCAAGTAACTGAACCGATTTGTCGTTATAGCTGGTTTTATCCCAATGCCATGCCAGCAGGTCCACCTGTTTCTTAAACCCTGCTTTTTCAAGCAGTTCGACGTAATAAGGCGGATTATAGGTCATCATCACCATCGGCGGACTGTCAAAGCCCTTGACCAATAAGCCACAGGTCTCGTTCGTTGATGGGTTTACCGGGCCGATGATCTTGACGGCTTTTTTTTCTTTAAGCCAATCAATAGCAGTGTTGATGAGCAAGTTGGCAGTTTCCTGGTCGTTGATGCAATCAAAGAACCCGAAAAATCCGTCGTTGGTATCGTTAAATTTATTATGGTTATTGTTTAATATAGCACATATCCGCCCGACAATTTTATCGCCGTCATACGCAAGGAATGTTTGTAGTGACGAATGTTTGTGAAAGGGGTGGGTGGTTAAGATATCTCTTTGCGCAATAAATAATTCCGGTACGTAGTTAGGGTCATTTTTATGAAGTTCATGCGGAAAATCAATAAAATTAGCCAGTTCCTTTTTACTGCTAACCGGAATTACTTTTTTCATTATAAGGTAGTTGTTTAATTGATAGGCATTTATATATCTTCTTTCACCATGCTTACGCCAACGATCTTAAACGCTTTTGATATCTTATCGATAGCTTCATCTATCTGGTCGAACGTGTGGGTTGCCATTAATGAGAACCGCAGCAAAGAGGAATCGGAAGGAACTGCAGGCGAGACAACCGGATTAACAAATACTCCGTTATCCTGTAAATATTTGGTAACAATAAATGTTTTTTCGTTATCGCGCACATAAATCGGCAGAATAGGGCTCTCGGTCGGCCCAAGGTCAAAACCCTCATCCAATAAAAGCTTTTTAGCGTAGTTGGTATTGTCCCAAAGTTTTTGGATGCGTTCAGGTTCTGATATAATAATATCTAAGGCAGCAATTACGCTTGCAACTGAACCCGGTGGCATACTGGCGCTAAACATTAACGAGCGTGCCCGGTGTTTCAAGTAGTCAATTGTCGCAAAGTCTGCAGCTATAAACCCGCCAAGCGAAGCCAGCGATTTGCTGAACGTACCCATTATAAGATCAACATCATTGGTTAAGCCGAAATGTGATGCGGTGCCAGCGCCTTTTTCGCCAATTACGCCAAGGCTATGGGCGTCGTCGACCATGATGTTCGCGCCGAATTCCTCCGCAAGTTGTACTATTTCAGGCAGTTTTACGATGTCGCCTTCCATACTGAAAATACCATCCACCACGATCAGCTTTACACCTTCCTCGGGCAAAATGGTCAGTTTGCGGCGCAGGTCCTCCATGTCATTATGGGCGTATTTAATTACCCTCGAGAATGAAAGGCGGCTACCGTCTATTAACGATGCATGGTCGTATTCGTCCAATATTAAATAATCGCTGCGGCTGGCAACTATGCTCGATAATACGCCCAGGTTAACCTGGAAGCCAGTGCTGAACAGTACCGATGCCTCTTTGCCTACATATTCGGCAAGGCGGTTCTCCAACTCGATATGAATATCAAGTGTCCCGTTCAGAAATCTGGATCCGGCGCAGCCAGTGCCGTATTTATCGATCGCTTTTTTTGAAGCTTCCTTAATTTTCGGGTGGTTGGTAAGTCCTAAATAAGAGTTAGATCCAAACATCAGCACGCGCTTGCCATCAATAATTACCTCGGTGTCCTGTGCGGATTCAATGGGCCTGAAGAAGGGATAAACGCCTCTTTCCCTTGCCATTTCTGCGTCTTTAAACAACGCAATTCTATCATGAAGTTTTTTACCCATGTATTAACCCTGCTTTAATTTTTTGTAAACAAGTTTATAACTTATCGTTAGCTAGCTGATACTGTTTACATTACACTTTACCCGGCAATGTAAATTCTCACAAGGCAAATTAATTAAAATTTTCTTTTAATTCACGTTACAATTTTTCATTTTTTTAAAACAGGAGCTAAAAACACCTTTATTATCTTTGATTTCGTGGTGTTTAAGTAAAAATATTGTTGCTTCACTTCTTTTAATCATATTTATGCCATAATTCGCGGATTCTGTCGTAAACGTTAGAAAATAACTAAATGAATCCCATTATTTTGCACACCGAAATAACGGTCCAAAACTATCTATGAAAAGCACATATTACCCCTTCCTACTATTTGTCGCCGCTATTTTACTGGTTCCCGCCGGGTTGCGCGCCCAGGTGTCTGCCGACACTTCAGGAAAGGTATTAACACTAAGGCAATGTGTAGAATATGCTTTGAAAAACCAGCCTGTTGTACGCCAGGCAGCCATTGACGAAGCTATTAACGAGAAGAATATCAGTATAAGCCTTTCCGACTGGCTTCCCCAAGTTACTTCTTCGGGATTATATAACTATTATTTTAAAGGCAGCCCGGTTACATCAAATGGCGGGGCATCGACAACAACTACTCCGTCGAACATTAATAATTTATCGACGTTGGGCCTGCAGGCTAACCAGGTGATATATAATAATGATGTTTTGCAGGCTGCAAAGGCTGCCAAATATTCGCGGTTATATTATAAACAGAATACAACCAGCAGCCAGATCAATGTGGTATCGGATGTGAGTAAAGCTTTTTTCGACGTACTGCTGTCGGAAAAGCAACTGGACATATTGAAGGAAGATATTGTGCGCCTGCAGCGCAGCCTTAAGGATGCTTATACGCGTTACCAGGCTGGCGTTGTCGATAAAACCGACTATAAGCAGGCAACTATAGCGCTTAATAATTCGCTCGCGAGCCGAAAACAGACCGAAGAAGCTATCAAAAGTAAAATGGCCTACCTCAAACAGATCATGGGGCTTGATGCGCAGCAGGGTTTTAGTTTATCGTACGACAGTACCAGGTACGAAGCGGAGGCTATCATCGATACTAACCAGCAACTGGACATTAATAAGCGTATCGAATATCAGCAACTGCAGACGCAAAAGAATCTGCAAAATGTTAATGTAAGCTATTATAAGTATGGGTTTTTACCATCGCTTTCGGCTACAGGTGCATATAACCTGGTTTACCTGAGCCACGGCTTTTCCAATTTATATAATAATGCCTTCCCCAACGGTTACGTCGGGTTAACGCTCGACCTGCCGATATTCCAGGGCGGCAAGCGCCTTAAAAATCTGAGTAAGGCGCGCCTGGAAGTTGACCGGGCTGACCTGGATATAGTTAATGCAAAAAATACCATCAATACCGAATATGTGCAGGCCCTTGCAAGCTATAAAAGCAATTATGCAAACTACGATGTACTTAAGCAAAATGTGAATCTTGCAAAAGATGTTTACAACATAGTTAGCCTGCAATACCGCGAGGGTATCAAAACCTATCTCGATGTAATTGTCGCGCAATCGGATCTGCGTACGGCGGAGCTTAACTACTATAACGCGTTATTCCAGTTGCTATCGAGCAAGATCGACCTTGAAAAGGCATTGGGCACATTGGCTGTACAATAAAAACGAATATCACACACATGAAAAGATCATACCTCTATTTATTAACCCCGATAGCGCTTTCAGCCATTGTATCGTGCGGTAAAAAAAGTCAACAAAATGCTGCTATGCCGCCCACGCCGGTAAATGTTGCTACCGTAAAAAAAGCTGATGCGGTTTACTACGATCAGTACCAGGCAACGGTGGTAGCGCTAAATAGTGTGGAGTTACGCAGCCAGGTTTCGGGATTTATTACTGGGATATTTTTTAAAGAAGGCGAGGTGGTACAACAAGGCAAGGAGTTGTACGAAATAGACCGCCGCAAATATATAGCCGCTTACAACCAGGCGCAGGCTAGCCTGTCGAGTGCACAGGCAAACCTGGTAAAGGCACAGAAGGATGTTGATCGCTATACTTATCTTGAAAAAAATGATGCTGTGGCCAAGCAAACTGTCGACCAGGCAACGGCAGCTTTTGAAACCAGCAAAAGTGCGGTCGAGTCGGCCAAAGCGCAGGTAGCTTCTGCCAAAACAGATCTTTCCTACTCAATAATCACCGCTCCGTTCACGGGCCGTATCGGCATTTCCCAGGTGAAACTTGGGGCGCAGGTAAGTCCGGGTACTACTTTGCTTAATACCATTTCGAGCGAGAACCCTATTGGGGTCGACTTTGTGATCAGTGAACAGGATATAAGCCATTTTTATAAACTTCAAAAGAAAAGCACCGACTCCACATTCAGGCTCCAGCTGTCCGATGGAACATCTACCTATACAAAATCAGGGAAGATATTAGCGATAGACAGGGGAGTTAATAACCAAACCGGCACCGTAAAAGTACGGGTGCAATTTCCTAATCCCAATGATGAATTAAGGGATGGCATGAGTTGCGTTATGAAGGTGCTGAATGACCAATCGGGTGAACAGCTGATCATCCCGAATAAGGCGGTGACCGAGCAGATGGGTGAGTATTTTGTATTTGTGAGCCAGGATACAATTGCAGTGCAACACAAAATATCCGTAGGCCAGAAGATCGGCGCGGATATAATCGTACTTAATGGTTTGAAAGAGGGCGATAAGGTAATAACCGACGGCTTCCAGCGCCTGCGCGATCATGGCAAGATCACCCTCGGGGATCCTTCGGCACAACAACCAGGGCAGCAAAAGCAGGGCGGGAAATAATTGATTTGATCTAATAGATTGTAAAGAATGATTGCAGAAACCTTTATACGCAGGCCGGTTACAGCTATTGTTATCTCGTTGGTAATCGTAATTGTCGGCATTCTATCCATACTCAACCTGGCGGTAGGGCAGTACCCGGAAATTACGCCGCCTACGGTTAACATCTCAACCAACTATATCGGTGCGGATGCCGTTACCGTTGAGCAAACCGTAGCGACGCCTATAGAAACGCAGGTGAACGGCACACCGGGTATGACCTACCTGCAAAGCAACAGTACCAGCAACGGGCAAATGAGCATGACCGTAAACTTTGAGGTTGGTACGGATATTAATATTGCCGCACTGGATGTACAAAACCGCGTGGGAATAGCTACGCCAACCTTACCGCAGGAGGTTCAGCGCCTGGGTATTACTACACGTAAACGTAATCCCAGCATCCTGATGCTGGTTGCTATCTATTCGCCCAACGGAAGCCATAATGTAACGTTCCTTGATAACTACACCAATGTATTTGTCCGCGATGCCTTGTTACGTGCCAAAGGTGTGGGCGACGTATTTACCCGTGCGGATGATTTTAGCATGCGCATCTGGTTAAAGCCGGATAAAATGGCAGCGCTGGGTATAACGGCAGGCGATGTAACCGCTGCATTGCAGGAGCAAAACGCACAGGTGTCCGCCGGTTCGGTAGGTGCCCCGCCACAGGAGCATACCCAAACGTATGAATTAAGCATCATTTCGCAGGGGCGCCTGGTGTCAGTAAAGGATTTTGAAAATGTGATCGTTCGGACACAGCCGAATAATGGCGCACTGGTGCACCTGAAAGATATAGCCCGTGTAGAATTAGGTAAATTCAATTACTCGGGTAACTCCTTTGTTGATGGAAGAAGGGCTTCTTACCTGCTGGTTTACCAGGCTCCAAACAGCAATGCATTGGAAACTGCCGACAATGTTTACAAAACTATGGCCGAGCTTAAAAAGACCTTCCCAACCGGCGTCGATTATGTAGTTCCCTTCGAGGCGGTAACGGTTGTTAAGGTTTCAGTGCATGAAGTTGTTGTAACGCTGCTTATCGCATTGACGTTGGTTATCCTGGTAGTGTTCCTGTTCCTTCAAAGCTGGCGAACTACCTTAATTCCTGTGTTGGCTATACCGGTTTCCATTATAGGTACGTTCATCTTCTTTACGCCTTTAGGGTTCACCATCAATACCCTTACGCTGTTCGGATTTGTGCTGGCTATCGGTATCGTGGTAGATGATGCTATCGTGGTAGTCGAGGCCGTCCAACACTATATGGACGAAAAAGGCATGTCGCCAAAAGAGGCGACGCAACATGCCATGAAGGATATTTCAGCGCCTGTTATTGCCATAGCGCTCATTTTGGCGGCGGTGTTTGTGCCGGTAGGCTTTGTGCCGGGCATAGTGGGCAGGTTATACCAGCAATTTGCCATCACTATCGCTATTTCGGTGTTGATATCGGCTTTTGTAGCCTTGTCATTAACGCCTGCGCTTTGTACGCTGATACTTAAGCCACGCAAGCTCGATGACCAGTCAAAAGGACTGGATAAATTTTTCTTCAAATTCAATTGCTGGTTTGAAAGAGTTACCGGCAGATATAAGAATGGAGTGCATCGTGGGGTGAAGAACCCGGCATTTGTCGTCATCATACTACTCTGTATCATTGTGGGCACAGTGATGCTGTTTTTACACGAGCCGACGGGTTTTATACCAACCGAGGACGAAGGACGTATTTATATGACTTACGACCTGCCGGAGGCTTCATCGACACAGCGCAGCGTGGGGCGGCTGAACCAGATGATGCATACCCTGGACAGCATACCCGAGGTTGGCCATTATGCCGCATTAGGCGGTTTGAACGTCGTTAGCTTCTCCAGTAAATCGAATAGCGGCACCATATTTATTCAGCTTAAACCATGGGACCAGCGCAAAAGAACTTCGAAGGAGCTGGTGCAGGTGATACAAAAAAAGATGGCGCAGTATAAAGAGGCCAGTGTGGTGGTAATACCGCCGCCGGCTATACCCGGCCTGGGTACTACTGCGGGTTTCTCCTTTATATTGGAACAAAGGCAGGCTGGCGGGGATATCAAAAGTTTTGAGGGGGTACTGCAAAAATTTGTCGCTGCTGTTAACCAGCGGCCTGAGATAGCCAGGGCCTTCACCTTTTTCACTGCCCGCACGCCTGCGATCAAATTGGTGGTCGACCGCGAAAAAGCGAAACGTATGGGGGTTTCTATTGCAGATATCAATTCAACACTGCAAACCTATATGGGTAGCGCGTTTGTGAACGACTTTACCATTTACGGGCGTAATTTTCACGTTGTCGCGCAGGCCGATACCAATTACCGGACGGATATCAAAGACCTTGAACAATACTATGTAAAAAATTCAGCCGGGCAGATGGTGCCCTTGAGTACCCTTACATCATACCAGACGATTGAGAATGCACCGCTGATATCGCACTTTAACCTGTTCCGTTCTGCCGAGATCGATGGCAGTACCAACCCGGGCTATAGCAGCGGCGACGCCATAAAAGCCCTGCAGGAAGTTGCGGCCCAAACGCTGCCGCAAGGATTCGGTTATGAGTTTTCGGGCTTGAGCCGCGAAGAGATATTATCGGGCTCAAAGACGGTTTACATCTTTATGCTTTCCGTCGGATTTGTCTTCCTGTTCCTGGCGGCGCTTTACGAAAGCTGGTCGGTGCCATTTTCTGTGCTGCTGGCGGTTCCACTGGGGGCATTTGGCGCCATTGCAGCACTTACGCTTAATACCTCGTTTATTTTTACCGACCTTAACAATAATATCTACGCGCAGATCGGTTTGATAACGCTCATAGGCCTTGCAGCCAAAAATGCGATCCTGATCGTCGAGTTTGCCAAGGAACGCGTGGATAGGGGTGTCGAATTGGAGCAGGCAACACTTGAAGCGGTCAGGCTCCGCCTTCGGCCCATTATCATGACCTCGCTGGCCTTCATATTGGGCGTGGGGCCTTTGCTCGTTGCATCAGGCGCAGGCGCCATTGCCCGTAAAACCATAGGCTGGACTGTTTTTGGAGGGATGGTAACCGCTACTTCTCTCGCAATATTTATAGTGCCGGTGTTGTTCTACCTGATAACGCGGTTTGCCTACGGCAAGGAAAAGCTGGCTGAATTACAGAAAAACTATAAGCCAGATCCCGCGGAAGATCCTCACGCATAAAACATAGCCCCGAAAGGGGCTTTTTTATTTGACATTTTGTCCATAAACATTGGCTCACCCTTTGGTTATTGAAAAAAATGCCTTGCAAATAGGGCAAAAATTCCTGCTAAATGCTACAAAAGTTAGTTTGGGACGCATTTGGAGTTGAACTTTTGCAGCCCGCCGGAGATCAAATAACCGGGGACTGACCACGCGCATCCGAATGAATTGATTAACAATAATTTAACAACAACGCGGAATGTTACTTTAATTAATAAAATAAACTTGAGTGATAAAAAATGTCTTACAAATTGGCATGATGGCAAAATATTTGTTTAGTAGGCGTACATAATATCTTATTTACTAACAAATAGAACTAACAACAATGAAAAACAGAATCAAACTAATAGCTATAGCTGCAACTGCCGTAACTATTTTCTTCGCAAGCAATGTTAAGGCTCAGACAACCCCGCCGAGCGTATGGCGTTTTGGTGTAGGAATTGAAGGTGGTATACCAACAGGTAATGCTCATGACATTTCGAATTTCGAATTAGGCGGTACCGCCCGCCTGCAATACGGTTTAAGCAAGAACCTTGCGCTGACACTAACATCGGGTTATTATAACTTTTTCGGTAAAACCTATACTACCACGTTTACCGATGCCTCATCGACAACTACTATTTCTGTAAAAGGGCGTTCACTTGGTATGATACCTGTTAAAGCGGGCGTAAAAGGCTTCTTCACCGATAACCTTTATATAGGCGGCGAAGTGGGTGCAGGATTTGAAGTGCATTCAATAGTAGATGGTGGCGAGAAAGACACTAAGCTGATCCTGTCACCGGCTATTGGCTGGGCAAACAGCACCTGGGACGTAGGTGTGAGGTATGAAAACTTTTCGGGCCAAAGCAATAACTACGGTACCGTGGCATTGCGTTTAGCTTATGGCTTCCCTATTAAATAACAGCAGGCCTCTGAAACAAAAAAACCTCCGCAGTTATTGCGGAGGTTTTTTTATGCCGTAAAATTGAGTATTAACTCAGTTTTCCAAGCGCTTCTTTAATGCGTTTCAAAGCTTCAACCAATTTATCCTCCGCCGCAGCGTAAGACATACGGATGGATTTCGGATCGCCGAATGAATCGCCGCCTACAGTTGCAACGTGTCCTTCTTCCAGCAGGTACAGGCTCAACTCATCAGCATCGTTGATGGTACGGCCATTATAGCTTTTGCCGAAGAACGATGTCACATTCGGGAAGAAATAGAATGCACCATCAGGCAGATTGGTTTTTATTCCGGGGATGTCCTTCAAAAGTCCGTAAACCAGGTCGCGGCGTTTTCTGAATTGATCGCGCATTTTCAGCACGCTTTCCAACCCGCCTTCGCTTGCGGCTACCCCCGCTTTTTGGGTTATGGAGCAAGTGCCCGAAGTTATCTGTCCCTGCATTTTGTCGCAAGCTGCAGCTATTTCCTTGTTCGATGCCGTATAACCTATGCGCCAGCCGGTCATGGCAAACGCTTTTGAAAAGCCATTGATAATAATCACGCGGTCCTTTATGCTGTCGAATTGAGCGATGGATTCGTGTTTGTCCACAAAATTGATGTGCTCATATATCTCATCGGAAATAATGTAGATCTCCGGGTGTTTCTCAAATACTTTTGCCAGGCCTTCCAGTTCGCTTTTGCTGTAAACGCTACCGGTGGGGTTACATGGCGACGAGAACATGAAAAGTTTGGACTTCGGCGTTATGGCGGCTTCTAACTGTTCCGGCGTAATTTTGAAATCCTGTTCAACAGTCGCGTCAACAAATACGCTTTTGCCTTCTGCCAATTTCACTACTTCCGAATACGATACCCAATACGGCGTAGGGATTATAACCTCTTCGCCTGGGTTAACCAAACAAAGAACAGCGTTAGCTATGGCCTGCTTGGCACCTGTCGACACTACGATCTGGCTGAAGTCATAATCCAAACCATTCTCGTTCTTCAGTTTCGCTGCAATTGCCTTTCGCAATTCAGGATAGCCGGAAACAGGGGTGTAGTAGGTAAAATTTTCATCCATTGCCTTTTTAGCTGCTTCCTTCACGTAATCAGGTGTATGAAAATCGGGTTCGCCAAAACTAAGGCTGATCACATCAACACCTTTTGCGGCAAGTTCGCGGCCCAATTTGGCCATTTTGATAGTTGCCGACTCTGCAAGGTTGTTGATTCTGTTACTTAATGCGGTCATAATTGATTTTTTCTTCCGGGCGCAAATATAGAAAAGTCTTTACTCATAAGCCTGTGATCAACGGGCATTTCCCTATTTTTGTAATTTTTATAATCAAGGTCGCCAAAGAGGCCGCGCTTTTGCTGATTTTTCAATTTTCCGGTTATAGCTGACAGTTGGAGCAAAAAAATTGCAATTGATATCACATCAGTCAACACAAGGCCACACCGGACCGTTTTCAGAGTTTTTTATTGTATTCAAACAGAGAGATACTATTTTATGGTTAACACGTTTTAAGGCGAGTTTTAAGTAATTAATTGATAATCAATATATTAATGTAAAATAACGATAAATAGTGTTAACCATGTTAACCCGGTTTATTGTTTAAAGCAGATGCTGAATGGTGCCATGGAGACCCTGCTTTAAAACCGGTTTCCCGTCCACTTTCAATTATCGCCTGCCGACTTCTAAATGTTATTCATAAATTTGGCGGCTAATCGCTAAAAACTTTGCTACAGCAAAAACGGATAATACTATTGGCGCTGGTTACCGGTCTCGTGCTGATGATAGCCAAATTCGGTGCCTACCTGCTTACATCGTCTAACTTTGTGCTTACAGATGCTGTAGAAAGTATCGTCAATGTTTTGGCCAGTTCTTTTGCCTTTTACAGTATTTACCTTGCATCGCTTCCGCGGGATGAAAACCATCCTTATGGCCATGGGAAAGTCGAATTCTTTTCGGCATTTATCGAGGGTGCATTGATAAGTATAGCGGGGATAGGTATCCTGATCAAGTCGACTTACAATATCTTTTATCATTACCAGGTGCACGACCTGCTGACGGGCGTGTATATTATCGGCGCCACCGGTATTGTGAACGGCGCGCTTGGATTTTATATGATAAAGAAAGGTAAGCACTTCCGTTCGCTTACCATCGAAGCCGACGGTCGGCACCTGATAACCGATATGGTTACCAGCATTGGCCTGGTAGTAGGTTTGCTGCTTATCTACTTTACTAAGATTGATATCCTTGATAGCATTTTATCCATCCTGGTAGCACTTTATATCCTGTACACGGGTTACAAGCTGATCAGAAAGTCCGTTTCCGGCTTAATGGATGAAGCAGATTTTGAGATCGTAAAGGAAGTGCTTGCTATTCTGAACGACAAACGCAGGCCCGAATGGATCGATTTCCACAATTTTAGGGCCCAGAAATATGGGAACGAACTGCACATCGACTGTCATCTTACTTTACCTAATTACTTCGACCTGAATAAGGTACACGAAGAGGTATCGCTGGTAGACATACTGATTAATAAAGAAGCAAGTGTAAAAACGGAGTTCTTTATTCATACCGATCCGTGTGTGCCCCAATGCTGTTATTATTGCAACATGCCAAACTGCCCCATCCGGTTCGAGGCAAAAACAACGGATATCACCTGGACAATGGAAAATATTACCCGCAATAAAAAACATTTCGAATAATGTACCAATTCAATGTACGTGTATATGGCTTGCTGGTGAATGACCAAAACCAGGTACTCATCAGCGATGAGCAGGAATACGGGATGCAATTTACCAAGTTTCCGGGTGGCGGGCTTGAATTTGGCGAGGGGCTTATTGACGGGTTAAAACGAGAATTTGTTGAAGAATGCAATGTGGAAGTAGATGTAATCAGCCATTTCTATACAACCGATTTTTTTGTCAAATCGGCCTTTAACGATTCACAGATCATTAGTGTATATTATTTGGTAAAAAACCTGTCGCCGTTAAATTTAATGTTTAAAAATGTCCGTTTCGATTTTGACGGGGAAGGCGAGATATTGCAGTCGTTCCGCTGGATCGGCCTGGATAAACTGTCGGAAGAGGACGTAACTTTCCCGACAGATAAATATGTTGTAAAACTTCTTATAAATAACTTATGAACCTGGTTGAGAGAGATCTGAGTGTAGTTTGGCATCCTTATACGCAAATGAAAACTGCCGCGCCGCCAATACCTATTATGCGGGGCGAAGGCGCTTGTTTATATGACGAAAATGGTAAGTGTTATATCGATGCGGTATCCTCCTGGTGGGTTAATATACATGGCCATGCACACCCTTACATCGCCCAAAAAGTAGCCGAACAGTTAAATAAGCTGGAGCATGTGATATTTGCAGGCTTTACGCATGAGCCGGCCGTAGAGCTGGCCGAGCGCTTGCTTAAAATACTCCCGGATAATCAAACCAAAGTATTTTATTCGGATAACGGTTCGACAGCTGTTGAGGTGGCCATCAAAATGTGCCTGCAATACTGGCACAACAAGGGCATTCAGCGTACTAAGATATTGGCCTTAAAAAACGCTTATCATGGTGATACTTTCGGCGCGATGGCGGTAAGCGGCCGCAGCGCGTTTACTGCGGCGTTTGATAGCTTGTTGTTTGAGGTTGAATTCATCGACTTGCCAAACGCGTCGAACATAGCTGAGCTCAAATCTCAAGTCTCAAATCTCAAATCTGAACTTGCTTGTTTTATCTTCGAGCCATTGGTACAAGGGGCGGGCGGGATGCTGATGTACGAAGCGGAATATTTGGATCAGCTAATGGCCCATTGCGGTGACGAAGGCGTGCTGATGATAGCGGACGAAGTATTCACAGGTTTTGGCCGCACCGGAAAACCTTTTGCCTGTGATCATTTGAGTGCGCAGCCCGACATCATGTGCTTTTCCAAAGGCCTTACGGGTGGTACCATGGCAATGGGTTTAACCACCTGTGCACAGCAGATATACGATGCTTTTCTGTCGGATGATAAGCTGAAAACACTCTTTCACGGGCATTCTTATACCGCTAACCCGGTAACTTGTTCGGCTGCGCGTGCAAGCATGGACCTGTTTGTAGCCGAATCGACAAAGGAGAACATCCGCCGGATTGAAAATAGCCACCGGCGGTTTGCATTAAACATCAAAGACCATCCTAAAATACAAGCTACACGGCAAACCGGTACTATATTGGCAATGGAGTGGGCGACGGGTGCAGATACTTCCTATTTCAATACACTGCGCGATAAGCTGTACAACTATTTCCTGGATGCCGGCATTATATTGCGGCCGCTGGGGAATATCCTGTATATTTTACCTCCATATTGCATCACCGACGATCAGCTCAGCTATATTTACAGCAAAATCGAAAGCGCCCTTGAAGAACTATGAGTATGGAATTTGATCACTTACTGCCAAAAATTATAAATGATAATACCATCCACGCGCGCTGGCTAAATACCCTTTCGCTGATGGAAAATACAGGCGCCCGCAAAATATCGGCCTGCGAGGACCCGGACACAGTTACCTATATTATTCTTAAACACGCCGCCGAGGAGCATCGGCATGCCTTTTATTTGAAAAAACAAATAGAAAAAACCGGCGCCGTTTGCCCCACTTATTCGCCTGGTTATTTGTTGGCCCCGGCCAGCAGCAGGCACTACCTGAATCAATTAGACGTGGATGTTTGCCGTTATCTTAAAAAAGAACTTGACCTGAAAGGGAAGGAATTGCGTTTTGCGGCTTACCTGCTGGTAACCTATGCCATCGAGGTTCGCGCTGATGAACTTTACCCCGTTTACCAGGAAGCATTAGAAAAAGCGTCAAGCAAAATAAACGTTAAATCCATTATCCTCGAAGAAGAGGGGCATTTGGAAGAAATGATAAATCAACTGAAAACTTTCTCGCCCGACTGGCAGTTTCATGCAGATAAAGCTGTTGAAATGGAGAGTAAGCTGTTCAATCAATGGATCGGCCAGCTTGCAGCCGAACTTAATTAAAACAGCAAGGCCCTGAATTTTTCAGGGCCTTGCTGTTATTTCAGAGAGTATTTGATTATTGACCACCGCGGGACATCGCTTCCAGGTCGTCTTTTGATATCTTGTCAAATGACGGATCGATACCAAATGTGCCTTTTGGCGCTTTTGCATCAGTAATTGCAGTAACTGTTACAGATGCTTCCTGGCCCTGCTGGAAAGCTGTATACTGGATTGGTGTGCCGCCAATAGCGTTATAATATTTAGGAATAGCGGATGCCGGTATGGTAACATCGTTAGTTACCCAAATATCGTAGGTCTTTTTGCTCTTGGTATCAGTAGCTACAACTTTTTTGCAGTTAAAGCCCGAGATCTGTTTAGTGTCGGCCGCTGGTGCAAACGTAAAAGTTGGCATGCCGCTCATTAACTGGTCTATTTCATCAGGCGTATAAATGGCCGCCTTTTTTACATTAAATGCAGATACATCGACTACCACCGCAAGGTATTTGTAACCCGCATCGGCAAGCAATTTGATCTTCGCAGGGCCTGCTTCAAAAGTGGTTGCCTGGGAATCGGGCCTGAAATACTCAGTGATAGTTACCGGTTGGCCCCTCATGTCGGTGCTGTAGGTAACGGTTCCTTCTGTATAATTCTTTTGTGCGCTGGCGCTAATAACTGTTGCTGACAGGACAATGCCAAGGGCGGCACTAAAAAGTTTAATTTTCATCGGTTTTATCTGTTTTTTAAATGATTATGAAACAACCATGAGCGAGTGTGAATTTTTGCAGCACATGATAGTTTCATTGGTTTATATTTTGTTTGTTACAATTTAGACATTTTAATAAGTAGGGTGCAAATATTTTTTGCTGTTTGTTTAACACGCTAATTAGATACGAAGGTAACTGATTTGTTACGGCCCGGTGTGGCGTAATTTTTATTTATAAGTTTGGCTTCATTCTCAAGCCTGTTGGTCAGTTGGTTAGAATTGCTGCCGTCGACGATCAATATTTTATAATCGAAAATTTTATTGAGCAACGCAACATCTGCTGACGGGTTGCCCTTCAAATACAGGTAGTCGATCTTTAATTTTTCGGCCTGTTGCGAATATTGAAATTGCTTACTATAAATCATAAGGCGCCTGTTTCCAAATTGAACATAGTTATCCCGCTTTCGCAGAAACGGAACTATGATATCAGAATCAGGGTTCATTATTTTTCGGCCGCTAACCTGGCAACTATCCAAATAGGGTTGAATTGAATAACGGTAAATTTTATCGGTGTCCGAAAGGTCGGTTAAAATAAGCGCATTATTGCCTTTTTTAAAAACGATACCGGTGTGTTTTCGCAGCGCAAGAAATGTGATCTCATTTGTTGCAGCATTTTTCCATCTTTTCAAACTACTGCTGACAGATAGAATTAACAACGATATTAATGTCAGCTTTAAAAGCCACACTTTACGGTCATATAGATAATAGAATAGCGAGACGATAATGATGTACAGCGCGAGATATTCCAATGGTGTTATCCAAATCCGGTTGACGGTGGCGAAAGGTGCGTGTTCAATTAAGGCGAGCCCTTTATCCATGATCAGGATCGACTTTTCAAGCGCGAAACCTAAAACTCCTCCTAAAAACGGAACCGCGCCCAATATCATATAAGCGAACCCCGTATACATAATTATAGCAACCGGGATAACAATGAACAGGTTGCTGACAAGGAAGTAAACCGGGAACTGGTGAAAATAAAACGCGCTTAACGGGAATGTGATCACTTGCGCGGCTATCGAAATAGAACACAGTCCCCATAACTTATCTCCCCACGTATTACTGAAATCAAACCATTTGTAAACGATAGGTTGAAGAACGACCAGCCCAAACACGGCAAGATAAGATAGCTGGAAACCGACGTCCACTATGAATAACGGATCGTACAGTAACAGGAAAAACGCAGATACTGCCAAAATATTAAGGGTATTAATATTTCGGCTATATGTCTTACCGATTATCACCATCGAGATCATTACGGCGGCGCGGCACACCGCCGGCGAAAAACCGGTGAGCATGGAATAATACCAAATAATAAGGATGATCAGCGTTGCTTTTACCGCTCTGCCGTACTTAAACCGGTTTAAGAAACCAAATACGAATTCGAGCATAATAAATAGTAACGCAACATGTGCCCCCGAAACAGAAAGTACATGGATGGTGCCGGTTTTGGAATAAGCTTGCAAAACGTCGTTGCTCAGATCGGCTTTGTATCCCAATATCAGGGTAGAGGCTACCGCGACGGCTTCAGGGTCGTGCATATTCAGGCGGAATTTTTCGATCAAATGCCGTCGCTGGCGTAAAGAAAATGCGATGACCGCGTTACCCCTGTTCCTTTTGAGTACCCGATATTGCCCTGGGAATAAGTATTCCTGGTAATGGATATTCTGATTGGAAAGGTACTTTTGATAATTAAACTCGGCAGGGTTTAAAGGCGGCTCCACCGCGCGGCATGCAGCCGGAATTATAAGCTCATCGCCATAGTACAGCGTACCGGCTAAACTGTCTTTGATCGAGATCAGCAGGTTCCCGCTTGCACCGGACTGCCTGCCCTTGGTTACGCTTTTTTGAACAACGGCCGTAAACCTGGCAGTGCCGTTGTTTACTTTTGGCTCGTTGCTGATCTTTATAATGAGCCGGTCAGCCTGTTTTTTTGAAAAATGGTCTTTCTTATTGAGCTCGTTATAGTTGATAAAGCATATCCATCCGGCAAAAAAAAGCACGATATGGAACAACAACCCGCCCAACCACCTGTATTTATAAAGATTGAGGGGCCGGAACAAAAAATTTAAACAAATAAACAGGAGAGCGGCAACGGTAAACGCGATGGCCGGAAATAATATATTAGGATTTGGGCAAAGGTTTAGCCCGCAGGCAATGCCGGCAATAAAAGGGATAAGGAATACGACAAACGGAATTTCGCCTTTATGAGCGGCTATCATACCGGTTAAAGATATGATTTTTCAGGTTGTGATATAGCTTAAGATGAAGCTTTGAAAACTTGTAACAACAGGATCTGTAGTATCTGCAAAATCCTGAAATCGTGTTATAGCTGTTCGCGGACTTCGAGCAGGAATTTTTTGATGTTTTCCAAAGCGTCAATTACGCGCTGATTTTCTTTGGCATCACCCATATTTTTTTTCAAATGGTCCTTAGCGCCATTCAAAGTATATCCTTTTTCCTTTATCAAATGAAAAATGATACGCAGGTGCTCAATATCTTCCGGGGTAAAATAACGGTTTCCCTTTTTGTTCTTCTTAGGCTGAAGTACATCAAATTCCTTCTCATAAAACCTGATCAGCGACTGATTTACATCAAAAATCGCAGCAACTTCACCCATGGTATAGTACATCTTGCTGATCTCGTGTTCTTTATACGGCATGTCTCAAATGTAATTATCTTTCGCGTTTATACGAGGTAACGTTCCTAAAGTTCTGCAAATTACTAAAATGTGGAAAACTTGTTGTGACAGGTAATTGTCAGCGATTTAGCGGATTGCGACTGGTGTGGAAAATAGATGTCACAAATACTTTATTGTTCGGTTCATCAATCCAATAAATTATAAGGTATGGGAAAATTTTTAAAGCTGTTGTCCGCAACTCCTGGTCATACCTGGCAGGGAAATGAAAAGGGCTGGTCTCAATTAGGGTTAAATAGTAATTGACTTCGTCGAATAACTTATCACCAAGCCCATCTTGCTTTTCGTTATACCAATCATACGCTTCGGACAATTCATCTTCGGCCTGGGCGAGTAATTCAACCTCAAACACCGTTATAGTCTTGTTTTATTTGGCTCCAGGGGCGTGATGTTGTTTTACCGCTGAGAAAGTCGCCTTTACGTTTTATCATTTCCTGCACATCGGCATCTGACAATGTGTAATCATCGTTTTCTGTACGGTATTGATAACTTAAACTATCCAGGAATGCCAAAAGCACCTTTTTTTCCTGGTCATTCTGAATGTCAATTTTCAATGTTTCCATCAATAACAAATTTAGTCATTAATTCCGGTTCGGACAATAATTCTATCTTTGCACCCTATGATGACCGCTTCCCAAATACGCAAAGCTTTTCTTGATTTTTTTGCTTCCAAAGGGCACCAGATCGTGCCTTCTGCGCCTATTGTTGTTAAAAACGACCCCACGCTGATGTTCACCAATGCCGGTATGAACCAGTTTAAGGATATTTTTTTAGGCGAAGCGCCGGCAAAATACAAGCGGGTAGTGGATACGCAGCGTTGTCTGCGGGTATCGGGCAAGCATAACGACCTGGAGGAAGTGGGTATAGATACCTACCATCATACCATGTTCGAGATGCTGGGTAACTGGAGCTTTGGCGACTACTTTAAAAAAGAAGCCATTGAATGGAGCTGGGAACTGCTGACCGAAGTATATAAGATAGATAAGGACCGCCTGTACGTGACCATTTTTGAAGGAGATGAAAAAGAAGGTCTGCCAAAGGATCAGGAAGCGTTTGACTATTGGAAACAATATGTGCCCGAAGACCATATCCTGTTAGGCAACAAAAAGGATAACTTTTGGGAAATGGGCGAGACCGGCCCCTGCGGACCGTGCTCTGAGATCCATTATGATAACCGGGAAGAAGGTGAAAGGTTAAAGGTGAAAGGTGAAAGCCTTGTTAACCGGGACGACCCGCAGGTGATAGAAATATGGAACAATGTGTTTATGCAGTTTAATAGGCTGAAGGATGGCTCACTACAACCCCTGCCGGCTAAGCATGTGGATACCGGGATGGGTTTTGAGCGGTTGGTAAGGGTGCTGCAGGAGAAAAGTTCCAATTACGATACGGATGTTTTCCAGGAATTAATTCAAAATATCTCTGCAAAAAGTAAAAAAGAATACGACAGCGCAGCCAAACCCGGCGATGCCGACTGGAACACGACCGTAGCCATGCGGGTGCTGGCCGACCATGTACGTGCCGTAAGCTTCACTATTGCCGACGGGCAGCTACCGTCTAACAATAAGGCTGGCTATGTGATACGCCGTATCCTGCGCAGGGCGGTTAGATATCAATATCAATACCTGGAATTTAAAGAACCTTTCCTGAATACGCTCGTGCCAATTTTAGCTGAACAATTTAAAGGAGTATTTGATGAATTGTATAACCAAAAGGACTTTGTGCAAAAGGTGGTTTTGGAGGAAGAGACGGCTTTCTTGAGAACCTTAGAGAAAGGAATATCATTATTTGAAAGCGAGTATCGGCTTGCGACCTACCAATTTGGAGATAAGCCTTATGACCCGTCGGTAAAGCCAGATTTATTTAATGGAGAGATAGCGTTCAAATTGCAAGACACTTATGGATTTCCAATAGACCTAACCGAATTAATGGCTCGTGAAAGAGGATTAAGTGTTGACATGGATGGTTTCAATAAGGCCCTTGCCGAACAAAAATCCCGCTCCCGTGCCGCCACTGCCATTGATACCGGAGATTGGATCATCCTGAAAGAAGATGACACTGTCGAGTTTACCGGTTATGATGAAACGGAGACCATTGCCCATATAGTAAAATACCGCAAGGTGACGGCTAAAGGTAAAGAGCAGTATCAGATTGTGCTGGATAAAACACCTTTCTATGCTGAAAGCGGCGGGCAGGTAGGGGATACCGGCCAGTTGGTTTTCCCGGATGGGGAGATCATACAGGTGACGGATACCAAAAAGGAAAATGCCCTTATCGTCCATTTTGTGGACAACATGCCATCTGAAAAAGCGATTAACGATGCGCTGACTGCGATTGTCGACCCGGAAAGACGGAACAGCATACAAGGCAACCACTCCACCACGCATTTGCTGCATGCCGCACTGAAACAGGTCTTGGGCAACCATGTGAATCAGAAAGGCTCCTTGGTAAATGATGAGTACCTGCGGTTCGACTTTTCGCACTTTGCCAAAGTAACCGAGGAGGAGCTGGCAAGAATAGAGGCTATCGTTAACGAAAAAGTGCGCGAGAATATCCCGCTGAAGGAAGAACGCAATGTGGCTTATCAGGTTGCTATCACCAGCGGCGTAACCGCCTTGTTCGGCGAAAAATATGGCGAGTATGTGCGGGTCATAACTTTCGACGATGCTTTTTCTAAAGAGCTTTGCGGTGGTACACATGTAAAGGCTACCGGGCAAATAGGCTATTTCAAGATCGTATCTGAAAGCGCTGTAGCCGCCGGTGTTCGACGCATCGAAGCCATAACAGGTATTGGTGCCGAGAACTACATCAACAAACAAAGTAAGCTGGTGCACCAGTTAAAAGAACTGCTTAAAAATCCGAAGGATATTGGTAAAAGTATCGAGACCCTGTTGGAGGAGAACAGCAAGCTGAAGAAAGAGATAGAAAGATCGGTATTGGAAAAATCATCCGGCTTAAAGAACGAGTTGGCTAAAAAAGTTCAGGATATTAATGGTATAAGCTTTATAGCCGAAAAGGTAACCCTGCCTAACGCCGATGCGGTAAAAAACCTGGCTTACCAGCTAAAGGATATCGTTCCGAACCTGTTCCTGGTTTTGGGCGCTGATATTGAGGGAAAACCAAACCTGACAGTGATGATCTCCGAAAACCTGGTAAAAGATAAAGGACTTAACGCAGGTAATATCATTCGCGAACTGGCTAAAGAGATACAGGGTGGCGGCGGCGGCCAGCCGTTTTATGCTACGGCTGGTGGTAAGGATGTTAACGGTCTGGATAAGGCGCTGGAAAAAGCAAAGAGTTTTATCGAATAACAACCAAATCCAATGTCATTTCGAACGATAGAGGGAAATCTCAAACCCTGTCTATCCGTTTTGCATCTTCGGGAAGATTTCTCCTCGTTCCTCGTTCGAAATGACATGATTTTTCAACCTTTACCCCTTAATCTTTTCTAAGGTAAAGCTGATCGGTACGTTATATTTTACGCGTACTTTGCGCCCGTTCTGAACGCCCGAGTTCCATTTCGGGCAAAGTGAGATAGCCCTTGCGGCTTCTTTGCCAGACCCGTAACCGGGCTCACGTAGCACTTTGATATTACTCAGTTTACCGTCCTTCTCTACTATAAAAGACACAAATACTTTGCCCTGTACGTTTTTCTCTTTCATTTGCGCCGGGTACTTGATTGTCTTGCTCAGGAAGTCATAAAACTTATCAAGTCCGCCCGGATAGGTCGGCGGTTGTTCTACCACAGTAAATAATGGTTCCTCGTACTGCTGTTCTTTCAAATAGGCAGATTTATTATCACGTAATGTTTCTGCGACAGGCCCTGTGCCGGCCGATGACAATAGCAACATTAGACCGACCAGCGGTGCCGAAAAACCGTATTTAAAAAGAGCCTTTTTTTGCGACTTATTTCTTTGGATCATCATAATACGTTGCTTCAATAAGTTCTGATTGAAAAATGTATTAACCAGGTTATTAAGCGGTGTTTCAAATGTTTGACTGAATAGAAGCATGGCGTATTCTTTTTTGCTGCTTGCCCTGCGCAACGCCCCTTCATCTGCAATAAACTCATGTATGTTTTTTACCTCTTTCCGCAAAAAATACACTGCCGGGTTAAACCAGTTAATAATAACGACGATCTCCATCAGCAATACATCAACCGTGTGCCACTGCGCTGCATGTATGTTTTCGTGCTCACAGATCAACGGGTTGGATGAGCCGCCAAGGTTTATCCTCCTGAAAAATGACCATGGCGCTGATGTATCTGCCTGGTTTATAATTCTTCTGACTATAAAGAGTTTGGCTATCAGTCGAGCTGACAGGATCAAAATTCCGGCGATATAAAGAAATGAGATCACCCCCATCAGTGTCCAATGCTGCGTTGCTGAGACGGGCTGTGCCAGTACAGTTACCGGTTTCAGATAGATGATCTTTAATTGGTGTGCCAGGCTCATCTGCTGCGCCCAACTGGTTTGGATAGCAGGGAGAACAAATGAAAGGAAAATTGAGCCGATAAGATATGCCCTGTTTATCTGAAAGAAGGTCTCTTTCCTTAAAAACAGCATATAAAAACCAAGAAATACGGCAATATATACATTGGCGAATATGATGTATTGTATCGTTTGCATGCGGGCTATAATTAAGTTTTTAGTTATTCGAAATTATACAATGCAGGGTAGATTATCAACTAATATATTAGTCGATTTGTAATTGGTTGTCGAAATCAAATAAATCATGATTGAATTGTGTGAAAAAGGTTAATAAAATACAATCGGGGTAATTGTTGCTTTTAAACGTAATTATCTGGGTTAAATTGTAACATAACTGCTTAAAGCCTGTGTATTTATGAGTTTTAGCTTATATTTGGCACCTGCTTATGAGCATATTTGATATTACAATTCTATCAGCAAATGATGAAAGATAAGTACGAGCTTGTTGTGGGTTTGGAGGTGCATGCTCAGTTATCTACTTTAAGTAAGGCATTTTCTTCAGATTCAGCGGCGTTTGGAGGCGCACCAAACCAGCATGTCAGCGTCGTTTCGCTCGGGCATCCCGGAACTTTACCTATGATCAATAAAACGATGGTAGAATATGCCGTAAAAATGGGTTTGGCCTGTAATTCTACCATCAACCTTAATAATACATTTGCCCGCAAAAATTATTTTTATGCCGACCTGCCCAAAGGATATCAGACTACCCAAGACCAGGCACCAATTTGTTTGGGCGGATTTGTACGCGTAAGGCTATCTGATGGTTCGCAAAAGGATATAGCCATCCATCACATGCATATGGAGGAAGATGCCGGTAAAAGTATGCACGACCAGCACCATGCCGATTCGCTGATTGACCTGAACCGCGCGGGGGTGCCCCTGATAGAGATCGTTTCTGAACCGGACATACGCAGTGCGGAGGAGGCCGGTCAATACCTGACCGAAGTACGCAAATTGTTACGCTACCTGGAGATATGTGACGGGAACATGGAAGAAGGCAGTATGAGGTGCGATGCCAATATTTCGGTACGGATAAAAGGCAATACAGCGTATGGTAACCGTTGCGAGGTAAAGAACATGAACTCGATACGTAATGTGCAGCGTGCAATAGAACACGAGTTTGAAAGGCAGGTGACTGTATTAGAAGAAGGTGGCTATATCGAGCAAAATACGCTGAATTTTGATGCTGATACCGGCGAAACATCTGTATTACGCTCCAAGGAAATGGCCAACGATTACCGCTATTTCCCCGAACCGGACCTGCAGCCCCTATTCCTCTCCAATGAATATGTTAATAACATAAAAAAAGGCCTCCCGGCTTTACCGAACGAGCTTTACGAAAAATACACCGTTGAATTGGGCCTGCCTGCGTACGATGCTACAGTAATTACGGCTGATAGAGAAATAGCCCTGTATTTTGAAGAATTGATAACGCATACGGATAATTACAAATCTGCAGCAAACTGGCTCATGGGCCCAGTCAAATCGTATTTGAACGAAAATGGCAGACAGATTACTGAATTCGGTATTGAAGCGGCTAATTTAGCTGCGCTTATTAGTCTGGTGGATAGCGGCAAGGTTAACAATTCTATCGCTGCCCAAAAGCTGTTCCCGGCGATGATAACGGAACGATCGCAATCTGCGGAGGAACTGGCGAAAGGATTGAATTTGCTGATAACCGCGGGCGAAGACGATGTGCAGCAATTCATCAGCCAGGCTATTGCTAAATTCCCCGATAAGGTAAAAGAATACCAGAAAGGGAAAAAAGGCGTTTTGGGTTTGTTCATGGGCGAGATCATGAAACAGTCGAGAGGCAAGATCGATCCTCAAAAGACCAACCAATTATTGATCAAAGAATTAGAATCTAAATAAATGAAGAAAAGTATTGTTATTAATTGTTTTATTGCCCTGGCGGTGGTAATCATCAGCTCGTGCAAGGACAACAAAAGTTTTACTATATCGGGGACTATCACAAACCCGGGCAGCCTGAAAAAAGTATACCTGTACCAGGCCGATAGTTCCGGCGCAGCAGGCGGGGGGCTTTCTATGGTGGATTCAACCAATTTGAGCGAAAACGGGAAATTTACGTTTAAACGTCAAACCCCTTATGCTAATCTTTATGACATTAAGGTTGGTGAGAACATCTTCGACTTCATCGCAAAAAATGGGAACGACATCGAGTTTTCTACCAACCTGCAGGACAGCACACATACTTATAATGCGGCGGGCTCGGAAGATGCAGAAAAAATGAAAGAGTTCAACCGTATTAACAACGTTTACAATAAGCGCATCAGCAAGCTGGTAAACGAATACCGCGGCAAATCGGAAAAACTTGGGCGCGCATCAGATTCACTTGTAAATGTTTACCGGCCGATGATCATGAAAGAAGTGGGCGAGCAAAGCGAAGAGGTGCTGAAATTTGCGGAAGCAAATGTGAATTCTCTCGTTGGGTTTTACGCACTGACCGGCCTGGAACCTATCCGCTACGAACAGCAGATGGTGGCCTACGCCGATAAAATAAAAGACAACTTTAAAGATAACCCTGACGTGCAGCGTTTTTTACGCCACATGAAAGACATAGCGCCTCTTTCTGTGGGTCATAAGGCGCCCGAGTTTACAACAAGCGGGCTGGACGGAAAGCCTGTTAAGTTGTCGGATTACAAAGGTAAATATGTGCTTGTTGATTTTTGGGCCTCGTGGTGCGCCCCTTGCCGCCAGGAAAACCCTAACGTGGTAAAGCAATATAATATCTACAAGTCAAAAGGGCTTAATATACTGGGCATATCGCTCGACGTTGACAAAAAACAGTGGGAACAGGCTATCAAAAAAGACGGATTGATCTGGAATCATGCTTCGGACCTAAAGAATTTTAATGGTCCTACAGAAGTGTTGTACCATATCGAAGCTATTCCATCAAACTTTATGATAGATCCGCAGGGAACTATCATTGCAAAAAACATTACAGGTGCAGATCTTGAAGAATTTTTAAACAAAACGTTTAATAAGGCTCAATTGTAAGTTAAGAAAAGGTAACACTTAACAATTTGTTAATATTTAGGTAACCATTTGCTTTTCTTAAGCTCATACATTTATGCAAAATTTCAACCATGAGCACATCTGCTAAACAAAAAATTTTGATTGTTGATGACGAGCCGGATATATTAGAGCTGATTGAGTACAATTTAAAAAAAGAAGGTTACCAGGTTTATACAGCCCGGAATGGCCAGGAGGCCGTTTCTGAAGCAAAAAAGGTATTGCCTGATCTGATCGTCCTCGATATCATGATGCCAAAAATGGACGGCATCGAGGCCTGCCGCATTATGCGTACCATGCCCGAGTTCAAGAATACTTTTATGGTGTTCCTGACAGCCAGGAGCGAAGAATATTCCGAAATAGCGGGTTTCAACGTGGGTGCCGACGACTACATTGCCAAGCCGATAAAGCCAAGGGCGCTGGTAAGCCGCATTAACGCCATCCTGCGCAGGAATGCGCCTGCTGAAGAAGTAACTGACAACAAACTGGAAATTGGCGGATTGGTGATAGACCGCGAAGCTTATCTCGTTTTTCAGAAAGGGGAGAAAGTGGTGTTAGCGAAGAAAGAGTTCGAGTTGCTTTACCTGCTGGCCTCTAAACCCGGCAAGGTATACACCCGCGAGGTGATCCTTAAAAATATATGGGAAGATTCGGTAGTGGTTACCAACCGTACCATTGACGTTCACATCCGCAAATTGCGCGAGAAATTAGGCGATGATATTGTTGCCACCGTCAAAGGTGTCGGATACAAATTTGAAGCATAAGTAAAGGCCCCGGCACCGGGGCCTTGTTTTATTTTGCAGTGGCCGGTTTTTTAGCCGCGGTTTTTGCCGGCGCTGTTTTGGCCTTTGCCTTTACAGCTTTAATCTTATCATCAGATTTGGCTTTTACGGCAGCTACCGTTTTTTGAGCTTTTGCTTTTTCATTTTTTACAGTAGCAGCAGCTTTTGTTTTTGCCCTGGCTACAGACTTTTCAGCTTTTGATTCTGTCGAAGCAGCTTTTGCTTTTACGGCCTTGATCTTAGTTTCAGCCTTAGCTTTCACATCTGCTACTGCTTTTGTAGTTTTTGCAGCAACGCTTTTTTTAGCGGTTACGGCCTTTTTGGTCACAACTTTTTTCTCTGATGTGATCTTATCTTTTATATCGTCTATTGTATCGGCTGCCTTATCCTTTACTTCTTCGGCTGTTTCTTTGGTGCCATCCCAAAGATGCTCGATCGTTTCTTTTACCTTCTCGAAAAATCCTTTTTCTTCAGGTTTGGTTGAGTCTGTATTCATGTTTTTGATAGTTATATTTTAGTTGTTTTTCAACGTCTATAACTCATTAATGCTCAAGATTGTTTTGTGACCGCCAAATTCCTCCAGGCTGTTATTAATGTGCATTAAATATTGTTCGTGGTTCAATTTGCTCACAATTCTACATTCCCTTTGGATGTGAAATGTATATAGATAAACCTTGTAGTGTGTTGATAATTATTTTATTATGTATTAAAGCTAAAATTGATTCCTAATCGTAACAGATAGGTTACATAGAAATTATGGGTACAAAAATTGTTGTATAAAAAGACAGGAGTATCCCTTTTCTGATTCCCGACTGCTCCGTTTATTCTGTTGACTAACAATCAATAACTATGTTGTAACAATTAATGGCTACCCGTTGTTGTTACAGCAAACCATTGTTTCTGTAATTAACTATAATTTGATCTTATGAAAAAAACCCTACTACTGTCCGCCATGGCGGCCGTATTCCTTTTTGGATGTAAGAAGGACCATTCCACACCGGGCTCCGCAGCTCAAAAAAAGTACCCGGTTACGTTTAACATGACAGACTTTACACAGACAATTTCGAGCGTTAGCGGCAAACAACAGGTTAATAACCTGAAGGCAGATGCAGCAACAGCAAATATTGCTGCTTACACCAAGGTATTGTATCTGATAATTTACAACTCCAGCGGAAATATGGTTCGGCGACTTGAGCAGGTGTCCACAGTGCCGAATTACGGGGTAATTGCCGATTCGCTGGCGGCGGGTACATATACAGTAATAATTGCTGCCGGCCAGAGCGCACTTAAATCGAACGCCGGCTCGCCAAACGGCGGAAAGCCAAGTTTTACTACATTAAGTGATGGAGTTCTTTATTACCTTGATCCTACTGCAACCAATGTTGGCGTTACAACCAGGTACTTTGAAGGGACATGGAACGACACATTTTTTAATAAATTTCAGTTTACGGTTACAAACGGGCCGGTAAATCAAACGGTCAATTTGAGCAGGATCGTAAGCAAACTCGAGGTTGATTTCAACGATGTTATACCGTCAAATGCCGCGTCAGTTGATTTGTTTTTGAGCAAAGAGAACTTTCAATACGCTCTCGGTACAGCATCGCCGATAATAGCAGATACGATAACAACCCATTTTTCAGTGCCTGACTCAGTAAAGGGAACGTCAAACTATACTTTCTCACAACTGGTCTTGAACACTGCAACACAATTTAATGTGACTTTAAGAGCTTATGACGCGGCTCATCATCTTTTAGCTACTCACGAGATACCAAACGTTAGCTGCCAGGTAAACAAGCGTACTATTTTATCAGGTAATTTTTCTAACCAGGGAGTTAATAATAATAACAATGGTTTCTCAGTCTCACTTGACCCAAATTGGGGCGCGCCGATTACCGTACACTATTAACAGTCACACTCTAATTTAGGAAAACGAAGATGAAAAAATTTATATATATGATAGCGGCGTTTTTAATCGCCCTTTCCGCCTGCAAAAAAGAGTCCGTCAATACAGGCGGAAAACTCACTCCTGTAACATTTAACGTTAGTTATCAGCAATCATCCGGCGGCTTCGATGTTGCAAAACAAGGTAAGCTCAATGTCAATAGCCTTGCAGTAAATGCGGTCGACTCAACTCTTAAAGCCAATGCAGATGTATTGTATGCGCTAATTTATCAGTCAGACGGAACGCGCTTTTTTACAATTAAACAATTGTCTACCGACACCGTTTTTGGGAAGATCACTATCAATCTTCCGCAAGGAAATTATACAGTTGCTTTCATGGCCGGAAAAACCGGACTTATCGCAAGCCCGGCTTCAGGCGGACAGTTAAGCAGTGATGTGTTTTTCTACAGTACCCAGGTGTCACCACCGGATACCCGGTTCCAGGATGCTTTTTATAGCAAAATGAACGTAACCGTCGGATCGAGCGGATTTAGTCAGACTGCGACATTGTCCAGGGTTGTATCGCAAATCATCGTCAATATTGAAGATGCGATTCCGCCAAATGTGAAATTCTGGTCGTTTAGTGCAACTGATAACACCGGCGGCGGTATTCCCCAATTTAAGGTCTCTACAAACGCAGCAATAGGCGACGATGGGTTTTTATATACCAACACCCCGTTTGCAACCCCCGTTACGACAGGTGTCAAAAATGCGAGACTTGCTATAATGGTGTTGAATACAGCGAGACCATATACGGTTCATATATTGGCATCAAATACGCTGCAAACAGCTAATCAGTTTAACGGAACAGGTGTTGTGGGCGATCTGATAGCCGAAGCGACTGTGCCTAACGTAACGGTGCAGCCTAATCATCAGACCATAGTAAGCGGTAAACTATTTGGAGGGAATGGCACTGTCAATAGTGGTAATTTCACCATTACAGTCGACCCCACATGGGATCCAACACCAACCACTATCCCTTTTCAATAGGCGGGTAACGTTGTGCTGATAAACCGTATCTTTGCCGGCTATGAAGTTTCCGAAGTTTGCCGACCTGGTACTGTTTGAAGATGATGATGTGATAGTAGTAAATAAACCGCCTTTCCTTAGTTCGCTGGACGAAAGGGAAGGCGGTGAAGTTAATTTGCTGCGCCTGGCAAAAGCTTATTGGGACGATGCGCAGATATGCCACCGCCTGGATAAGGAGACCTCCGGTGCGCTTATTATAGCCAAAAATCCCGAAGCTTACCGCAATGTATCTATGCAGTTTGAAAAGCGTAAAGTGAAGAAGGTTTATCATGCTATTATAGAGGGTACGCATGTTTTTGAAGATTTGAAAGTTGACCTGCCTATCCTGAATAGTGGCAAGGGTAATGTGTCCATCAGCCGGCAGGATGGCAAGCTGGCCGAAACCTGGTTTCAGTCGCTGCGGTATTTCAAACATTATACTTTGGTTGAGTGCCGCCCGGTTACAGGGCGTATGCACCAGATACGCATCCACCTGGCCACGCAAAGGGCGTCTATTGCAGGGGATGAGATGTATAAAGGCAAGCCCGTGTTCCTGTCAGAGATCAAACGCAAGTATCATTTAGGTAAGGACCAGGAAGAGCAGCCCATCATGAAACGCTTTGCCCTGCACGCTTACGAGGTTACTTTTAAGCTGATGGATGGAAAAGATATCACCATTCATGCCCCATACCCGAAGGATTTCGAGACGTTGCTGAAACTGCTGGAAAAGTTTGATGCTTAGCGCCCAAACATTTTATCATTAAAGGCCTGGGATGTTCCCCGCGGTATGGTCATTGATTTCCAACGATCATCGGTCAGCATCTTCCCGATGAAAACGATCTGCCCGATATGATAAGGGTAATGCGCCATTTGGCGATTGATAGCTTCGGCAACAGAATGTGCCTCGGCCCTGATATAAATGATTTTGCTAAGGTCGGCTTCTGTTAAGGCTGCGATGGCATTTAACAAACATTTCCAGCCTTTATCCCATTCAGCTATCATTTCCTGGCGATCTCTGATAACAGTATCAAATTCCGCTTCCCGGTTGCGCCATTCTTTTTCTCCATCGGATGTCAGAAAATCTGTCCACCGCGAAAGCATATTGCCGCTGACGTGCTGAACGATCATCGCTACGCTGTTGCTTTCGGCGTTATATTGCCAAAAAAGCTGTTCATCAGTCAATTGAGCAAACGTTTTTTCAGCAACCGATCTGTAGTAATTAAACTGATGCAGAACGCTTTCCAGGTAGTTTTGCGCGTGTTTCATGCACAAATTTAGAAATGTTCACTTGCTTTTTTCGAATAAAAGAAAATGCTGGATCGGTAGAAATTCTCCGTCCACGGATAACCTGAAACCATTTGCCTCAAGCTCCTTTTTAACCTGTCCCACACTCATTTTATGCGGTGCCCTGATCTCGACTTTTGGATCCTCGGCCCTGTATTCTATCAGTAATAATTTGCCGCCGGGTTTTAAAGCTTTGCATATACTTTGCAGCATTTCATGGGGGTATATTAATTCATGGTAAACATCTACCATAATGGCCAGGTCTATACTGTTCCCAGGTAATTCAGGCGACTGTTCGCTGCCTTTTACAACAGTCACGTTTTTGATGTCCAGTTGCCCGACTTTGTTTTTAAGATAAGTAACTGCATCATCCTGTATTTCGACAGCATACACGCGCCCTTGAGGCACTTTGGGGGCTATTTTGAAAGTATAATAACCTGTTCCCGCGCCAATGTCGGCTACTATGCTGTTTTTGTCGATGGGTAGCTTTTCAATGGTAAGATTGGAATTTTCTTCCGTCTGCCGCGAATTCCGCTCGAGCCAGGCCGATCCCTTGAAATCCATGATCCGCGCTATTTCGCGGCTGAAATAAACCTTGCCTGTTCCACCGTCCGACGGGGTTTTGTGCGTGTAAACGCTGTCCTGCCGTGGTGTTGGCACCAGCACAAAATTCAGGAGCAATAAAAAAGCCGGACGAATAAACATAATTGCTTAACACCGACCGGCTTAATAAGTTTATTTTTTTAGGGCATTAGTAGCCCAGTATTTTTAGCACCTGTTTGCTGTTCTGTTCCTCGCCAAATACTTCAAAATTAAAAGTCTCATCCCGGTTCCGGCGGATCAGTACGTGCTTGGGTGATGGCAACAGGCAGTGGTGTATGCCGCCATAGCCGCTTAGTACTTCCTGGTAAGCCCCTGTGTTGAAAAAACCCAAGTATTGCACCTTCCGTGTTTTGGGCATAAATACGCTGTTCATATGCGCTTCCTGGTTATAATAATCCTGCCCGTCGCAGGTAATACCGCCAAGGTTAACGCGCTCATATTCCGAATCCCAGTTGTTTACCGGTAATAAGATATATTTTTGGTTCAGCGCCCACACATCGGGTAGGTTTGTAATGAACGAACCATCCAGCATCAGCCAGCGTTCGCGGTCGTTTTGCTGCTTGCGACCCAGCACTTTGTATAATATGCCGGATGCCTCTGCTACGGTATATTTACCAAATTCGGTTATGATATCGGGTTCTTCGGTGTCATTTTCCGCGCATATTTCTTTGATCCGGCTAACGATCTCGTTGATCATGTATTCATAATCGAAATCAAATACAAGCGAATCCTTGAAAGGCATACCGCCGCCGATATCAAGCGTATCCAGATCGGGGTTGATCTTTTTGAATTTGCAATAAAGCGTAACGTATTTCTCTAACTCGTTCCAATAGTAGGGGGTATCGGAGATACCCGAATTTATAAAGAAATGGAGCAGCTTAACCTTAAAGTTGGGGTTGTCCTCTATCTTATTGTGATAAAAATCGATGATATCCTCAAGACGGACTCCCAAACGCGAGGTGTAGAACTGTGAATTTGGCTGCTCTTCCGCCGCTATGCGTATGCCCAGGTTGCAAGGCGTGTCCATTTCAACCTCGTCATCATAAATATTAAACTCTTCTTTATTATCCAGTACCGGGATGATGTTTTTGAAACCATCGTGCAACATGTCGATAATGTAGGTTTTGTATTGAAAAGTTTTAAAACCGTTGCATATAACGGTCATGTCTTTTTTCAACACGCCCTTCTTTTCCAGTGCGTCGATCATTGGCATATCGAAAGCCGAGGACGTTTCCAGGTGAATGTCGTTTTTTAAGGCTTCCTCAACAATATGCTTAAAATGAGAACTTTTGGTGCAATAACAATATTTGTAGCTGCCGCGATAATTGTTCTTTACTATAGCCTGCTGAAAAAGCAATTTTGCCTGCTGTATCTTTTTCGACACCATAGGCAAATAAGTGAAACGCAGCGGCGTACCGTAGGTTTCTATCATTTCCATCAAATTGAGGTCGTTGAAGTACAATTCATCGTCAATGATCTCGAACCCGTCCTGTGGAAAACCAACACTCAGATCAAGAAATTCCTGGTAACTCTGCATTCGTTAAAATTTGTGGCAAAAATGTAATTTTTTAATGGAAAATAAGTGAGGCCAATGATACAATTTTTATCTCTGTAATGTAATTTGTTTGTGGAGATATAGCGGCTATAGAATATTCACTATGAACAATGAATTAATTACTATAAGATTTTGGGTAAATGCACCTCAGCCATCATGCATCTTGCGCTGCCGCCGCCATTGCTTTCGATAGTGCTGATGTCGGCATAAACAGGTTTACTGAAGGAACTTAGGATGGCCCGCTGCTCATAGTTCAATGAGTCCCAGGCGCTTTTTGACATCACTATCAAGCTTTCTCCAGCTTTGTTTTCCACCTCCAGCATGTTGCCTGCAAAGTGGTTCATCTGGTCAAAAGTGATAGTAATAACCTGTTTTTGGGTTGATCTGAATGAATCTAAAACAGTAGCTTTTTCAGTTGCATCTTTAATGCTATCCATGCAAATCACCGCATAGCTGCTGCCAACACACATCAGCACGTTGGTATGGTAAATGTCCATGCCATTCTCATCAACAGCGTGAAAGAGGACTGGTTTGTAGCCGCTTTCCTTACAAAACAGGTCCAGTACTTCCTTATCGGTACGCGGCGACAGGCAGGCATAGGCGATCTTATGCTCACGGTCGAGCACCATGCTGCCGGTGCCTTCTAAAAATTTATGTTCATGCTCAAAGCGGCTCAGGTCTAGCACATGCTTTACTGTAAATTTATCTTCCAGCCGCATAATAATATCTTCCCGGCGCTCCAGCCGGCGGTTTTCGGCCATCATGGGGTACAGGAACACATTGCCGTCGCTATGGAAAGAAACCCAATTATTGGGAAAGATAGAATCCGGTGTATGGGGTTCGTGCGTATCGTCAACTACGGTAACATTCACGCCATTCTCGCAAAGAATACTAACAAAAGCATCAAATTCCTTTAATGCTTTATCCTGTACCTGTTGCTGCTCGGCGTTACGGCTCTGAAAAGCATTACTACCGGCAGTTTGCTCGTTAAAGCCGAAATTCACCGGGCGGATCATTAATATGGTGGAAATGGTTTGTTTGTTAGTCATTGGTCATTTGTCATCAGGTCATTGGCTATTTGGCATTGATCATTCGGCACTTTTAATTCATCAGGTATATTTCAATGACCCAATGTCCAATGCCTATAATACTTTGTCTCTCAAAAGCGGCATGCTCATACAATGAAAACCGCCGCGTGCGCGTGACAATTCTGCCGAAGGCATCAGTATCAGGGTATCCTTCATATCTTTTGGCTCAAGCTCGCCGTTCTCAAATTTTTGCAACAGGTCGGTAACCTTTATCGCTTCAAAGCCTTTCTTTTTAAAAGCCTCTACGGTTTTGTCATTGCGGTCGTATCCTAAAACCACGCCTTCTTTTAACGCCAGCAGGTTGCAGGAATCAGTCCATTGCTCGCGCGCATCGAACGGGAACTTATCATTACCCGAATAGATGAACTTTGTTTTTTTGCCACTTTGCAGGTCGTTTTCGCTGATGTCGCTTAACAACGCCTCAAGCGTTTTAAATACCCTGGGTTTGGTTTTGCCTTTTTCAAATTGGGCTATCTCGGTTTTATCCTTTGATTTCTTTTCGGCAAACCATTTCACTACATCGGCTTCCGGTTCTTCGCCCTCCAGCGCGGAAAGCGAGCCCAGCATTACCCACACATTCCGTTTTACCTGGGTGAAAATGGTATCGATATGCATGTAATCGCGCTTATGCGGTATCTTGACGATGGTCACTTTCTTCACTACGTCATTTTCAAACAACAACTTCATCGCCTCATTTGCCCCGCTGAACGAGGTACGCTCACTGCAGCCGATGATCACATGATTTGGGCTAACCATCATTACGTCGCCTCCTTCCAGCGTTGTTTTTTCATCCTGCTCCTCGCCAGGGCGCAGGAAATGGTGCACGGTCTCTGGTATCTCCAATATATTATTACGATAGTTTGCAAACAGCGGATGATTAAAGAAAATATACCGGGCCAGCAAAGTCTCCCGTGAACGAGCCTTTTTAGCAGGTTTATTCAGCAGCATAAAGTTATTAATGGCGATGCCGATGTCTCGCGAAAAGATCAGGTTAGGGATGGGGGCAAAGATCATTTCGTCGTTTCCTAACGAGCCGGATATAAATATTTTGGCTAATTCAACCGGATCGGTATCGATCAGTTTTAACTGCAAACGGTAGGTACAGGCCTCGATAGCGCACACGGATGCAACCAATTTTTTACGGATATCATCTTCCTTTAAAATATCAGCAAGCAATGACTGTATCTCGACTACTTTATTTGAGGCGTGAAAATCCGCATTGTCAGGTTTGAAAAAAGAGCGGTCGCTTTCCTTCGAATTAATTTGAGAAAGCTTACCTTTTATCTTTTCCGGGTCGAGAAAATACATCAGCAGCTTCACATAATAATCATATTCGTTGCGGCGCATGGTATCCAGGTGTACAATATCTTCAAACAGCCAGTCCTGGGCTTTAGAGGGTACAACTTTTCCCAGGCCGCTGTCGGGGCTATGGATCAGCAGGCAGCGCAGATCGCCAATTTCGGATGTTACATCGATCTTAAATTCGTTTTTGCTTTTGGTCATAAAGGTAATAATCGGCTACAAAGCTACCTTATTTAGTGTCAAGAGCAAAGAATCAGGGGCCAAGATGAACCTGAAATGGGTTTAAACGATTTAAACCGACTTTTTTTGTTTACTTAACTCTTGTTTCTTGACTCTTGATTCAATTAACTAATTTTGCGCGATGAATTTTATTACCGAAGCCGTTGTTAAAGCTGTAAAAACACTCTACCAAACTGATGTAAACCCTGCTGAAATAAACCTGCAGGAAACCCGGAAGGAGTTTGAAGGGCAGGTTACCTTAGTTACTTTTCCATTTACCAAAGTGTCGCGTAAATCGCCCGAGCAAACCGGGATGGAAATAGGGGAGTTTCTCAAAAGCGAAGTTTCTGAAATATCAGCCTTTAACGTTATCAAAGGGTTTCTGAATATTTCTTTGGCGGACTCTTTTTGGCTCAATAAATTTTATACCGAAATACTGACCGACGATTTTGCCAGTTTCAAACCTAACGGCCAAAAGGTAATGGTGGAATACTCTTCCCCCAACACCAATAAGCCATTGCATTTGGGCCATGTGCGTAATAATTTGCTGGGTTATTCGGTTGCAAAAATATTGGAAGCCGCCGGTTACGAGGTGATCAAGGCCAACCTGGTTAACGACAGGGGTATCCATATCTGCAAATCCATGCTGGCATGGCAAAAATATGGGAATGGCGAAACGCCGGAATCGTCCGGATTGAAGGGCGACCACCTGGTGGGTAAATACTATGTGTTGTTCGACAAAGAATACAAAAAACAAATTGACGAGCTAAAAACTACCGGGCAAACCGAAGAAGATGCCAAAAAGAATGCCCCAATAATAAAGGAAGCCCAGCAAATGCTTCAACAATGGGAGGCAGGGGATACAGAAGTCATCAGTCTTTGGAAAACCATGAACAACTGGGTGTACGCCGGCTTTGGCGAAACCTATAAACGGCTTGGGGTGGAGTTCGACAAATTCTATTACGAATCCAACACCTATTTATTAGGGAAAGATATAGTTGACGAAGGGTTAGCCAAAGGCGTATTATTTAAAAAGGAAGACGGTTCGGTCTGGATAGACCTGACCGCTGATGGGCTCGATCAAAAGCTGCTATTGCGTTCGGACGGCACGTCGGTTTATATGACACAGGATCTGGGGACCGCACAGCTTAAATACGATGATTTCGGTATGGATGAATCCATCTATGTTGTTGGTAATGAGCAAGATTATCATTTTAAAGTCCTGTTCCTCATTCTCGAAAAATTAGGTAAAAGCTGGGCCAAAGGGTTATACCATTTGTCCTATGGTATGGTCGACCTGCCTTCGGGGAAAATGAAATCGCGCGAAGGGACGGTGGTTGATGCAGATGACCTGATTGATGAGATGGAAACTACCGCTAAAGAGCAAACCGAGGCATTAGGTAAAGTGGAGGGTTTCGGCGAAGCCGAAAAATCGGAACTTTATCATACCATCGGTATAGGCGCCTTAAAATATTTCCTGCTGAAAGTGGACCCTAAAAAGCGCCTTTTGTTCGATCCTAATGAGTCTGTTGATTTCCAGGGACATACAGGCCCTTTCATACAATATACCCATGCCAGGATACGCTCTGTGTTGAGCAGGGCGGGAGAGCTGAGTACGGCAAAATCTGCCAATGCATTGTTCACGGAAGAAAGAGAGCTGATATTGATACTGGATCAATTTCCAGAAATTATCGGGGCTGCCGCCAGGGGCCATAACCCTGCTGCAATTGCTAATTACGTGTACGAAGTAGCAAAAGCATTCAACAAATTTTATCACGAACGATCAATATTGCAGGCTGAAGATCAATTGACTAAACAATTCCGTTTGCAACTTTCAGCGGCATCAGCCAAGGTGATCAAAAAAGGAATGGGATTATTAGGGATAGAAGTACCGGAGAGAATGTAGTCTTAACGTGCAAATGTGCGGATATGCAGATTTCAAATTCAAATCATCTGCACATTCGCACATTTTCTTAATCTGCACATTCAATAATTTATCTATGCCAATGGCCGCGGTGCCACCTGTAACCACGGTTGGTATGTTCCCAAGTACCGGCTACGTAGGTGCGCCCTGAACGGGCCCTTGCCCAGTGACCCCGCGAGTGCACATAATGGCCGCCGCTATACACCCAATCGCCTTCTATCCATACGGCCCCGGCATAAGGCGGGGCGGGTCTTTCATAAACAACATCCGCCGGTTGGTCGGATACGTAATATTCCCCTGCACATGACGACAGGGCAAGGGCGCCGCCTAAAGCCGCAAGCACCCCCAGTTTTGATAGTGTTTTCATTTGTATTATGTTTTTATAAGTATTAGAACTTTGACAAATGAGAACCTGAAAAGTTTAATATTTCTTAATGCCTGAACTTATCAGCAACCAGTATATCCTTACTGCCCTGGGTATATTTATAGAAACCACTGCCCGATTTTACACCCCAATGCCCGGCTGTAACCATATTTACCAGCAGCGGGCACGGTGCATACTTCTGATTGCCGAAACCGTCATAAAGTACCCGCAAAACAGCCAGGCAAACATCCAGGCCGATAAAGTCGGCCAGTTGCAGTGGGCCCATGGGGTGGGCCATTCCCAATTTCATCACGGTATCTATTTCGTGTACGCCGGCCACACCTTCAAATAAAGTATGAACAGCTTCATTTATCATCGGCATCAGGATACGGTTAGCCACAAAGCCGGGATAATCATTTACCTCAACCGGGGCCTTTCCTAACTGGCGGGATAATTCCATAATTGTGTTGGTAACCTCATCGCTGGTGGCGTAGCCGCGTATTACTTCCACCAGTTTCATCACCGGTACCGGGTTCATAAAGTGCATGCCTATAACCCGCGACGGGTCTTTAGTAACCGCAGCGATTTGGGTGATGGATATAGATGAAGTATTGGATGCCAATATAGCTTCCGATTTGCAAATGCTGCTCAGGTCTTTAAATAGTTTCAGCTTGATCTCGCGATTCTCAGTCGCGGCCTCAACAACCAGGTCGGCACTGGCGGCGCCGGTTTCAAGATCGGTATGAGTAGTAATGTTGGCAAGCGTGGCCGATTTTGCAGCTTCATCTATAGTGCCTTTATTCACTTGCCGGTCGAGATTATTAGCAATGGTTTGTAAGGCTTTTTTTAATGCGTCCTCGCTTATATCGACTAATGATACCTTAAATCCATATTGGGCAAAGGTATGCGCTATGCCGTTTCCCATTGTGCCGGAGCCAATTACTGTAATATTCTTCATGAAATGGTTTAAATAACTGAATACACGAAGGTGGGGCAAATTCTTTATTTCGCAAAATAATTATAGGCTGATATGAGCACCGGCATTCACTATCATTTTTTTGTCTAAAACCGGGTAGTCGGGGATATGGCCTAATAAATTGATGCCGGTATATTGCAAAATAAAATCTTTGGTGTAACTATCCTCCGGGCCATTAAAGATGATACCCTTTATCGGGATATTGTATTGTTTTAAGGCTTTTATAGATAACAGGGTATGGTTAATACTGCCCAGGTAGTTTTTAGAAACAAGAATAACTTCGATGTTAAGTTCTTTGATCAGGTCTATCATCAGGAACTGGTTATTCAAGGGTACCATCAAGCCTCCGGCGCCTTCGACAATAAGCGCATTACAGGTTTCGGGCAAAATGAATTTATGAGGATCAATAACAATTCCATCCAGGTCGGCTGATTTATGCGGCGAAAATGGTTGAGTTAGCTGGTATGCTTCAGGGAATATTTTTGTAACTGTATTTGAAATAAGATTTTTTACTTTGATCGAATCACTATTATCCAGGTCGCCCGACTGAACTGGTTTCCAGTAATCGGCCCTCAGTTTTTCTACCAATACAGCAGACACAACAGTTTTACCGATCTCGGTCCCTATTCCTGTTACAAAAAAGCTGTTTTTATCCGGCATAAGTATAGTTATTAATGGTGTTCGCCAGTAAAGTTACTTCATCGGCGGTATTAAACGCATGAAGACAAATGCGCAACCTTTCTGATTCCTTCGGAACCGTTGGGCTTAGAATTGGCCGGACATCAAGCGCCGAAGCTTGCAGTGCATTTGCCAATGCTTTTGTGTTATCGTTGTTTCCCACAATAAGGCATTGTATTGCGCTTTCGCTATCAATTAATGTTAACTTGCTATCAAACATCAATTCCCTGAAATAGCTAATATTATTTCTAAGTCTTTCCCTCTCGTCAGTTGATCCGGCCAATAAACGGTATGCCATTTTTATCGCGGCGAACTGGTGGAAAGATGCCGCTGTGGTATATATGAACGACCGTGAGAAATTGATAAGGTATTCGCGCAGCAAATTACCCCCCAATATAATTGCGCCATGGCAGCCCAACGCCTTACCGAAGGTGACAATTCTGGCAAAAACTTTATCCTCCAAACCAAGTTCACAGATCAGCCCCTTTTTGTATAAGCCTACGGCGTGGGCCTCATCCACAATCAAATGCGCACTATACTTTTCAATCAGGTTTGCTATATCTTTTAAAGGCGGCGTATCACCATCCATCGAGTACACACTTTCGGCAACCACATAACAGCTACCTTTCGCATGTTTTAACTTCTCTTCAAGGCTGGTAGGATCATTGTGGCGAAAACTATAGCGGTTCGCGAAGCTCAGCCTTGCGCCGTCAATGATGGAGGCATGAGCCAGTTCATCCATAATAATGGTATCACCTTTTTGGGGCAGGGAAGAAAACAAGCCCAGGTTGGCGTCGTAACCGGAATTATAGATCAATCCTGCCTCCGCGTTATGGAATTTTGCTATTTGTCGTTCGATGTCTTCGATATAGGAAGAATTTCCGGAGATCAGCCTTGAGCCTGTTGAGCCGATAAACTTGTCATTATTCTCCTCCAGTTCCCTATTAATCAGCGCTTTGAGAGCAGACGACCGTGCGAAGCCCAGGTAATCATTCGAACAAAAATCCACCAGGCTGTTGTCCGGCTTGAGTATCCGGTATGAACCGTCAGTTCTTCGCTGGTCAAGTTTGTCCTTAATGAATTTTTCAGCAGGCTTCAAGTAATGAAATTTCTGCTAAAATAGAAAAAGCGGCGCAGAGCCGCTTTCTTTAATGTCAAATTTTACGGATGGTTTAGTTACCACCGCCACCACCACCCTGCATACGGGCGCGCATTTCTTCCATCATTTTTTGGTAAGCAGTTTGCTGTTCTGGCGTCAAAATAGCTTTAACCTTGTCATTTGTCTCTTTCATCAAAGGCATCATCGCCGACCTCATTGCATCCCTGTCGCCATTAGCCGCCGTCCTTATGCTATCCCTTTTTACGGCCTGCGCCTTGTAAATAGCTGTTATTTTGGCTGTCTGATCGTCATTTAGCTTCAACTGGGTCTGCAAATTTTTTGCCCTGTCCTCGGGGCTCATTCTTCCGCCGCCACCTTGTGCACGGCTAACTGCTGATATACCAAGCAGGATACAGCATACTAACAGAAATTTCTTCATCATTTTCAATTTTAGATGTTTTTGATCTTTTGATAAAGTTAAATCCTATTAGTTTAATTGCATCCGTGTAACTTAATTGTTGCCTTGACCCAACTTGGAGATGGATCGCTGCATCTGCGCCATCATGGCTGTCAGGCTTTCCATCGTAGGTTCAGGAGCCGGCTCCGGTAACTGTGTCGAAATATATCCCCTGGCTTTCCATAGCTCCAGTATATCCTCACCGCTTATTTCGTAAGGTTCATAAACAGGGTTATCCGATATTAATTTTAGTTTTTTCTGCTCCTTAAATTTGCCGGTTACGCGTTTGTACACCACACCATCGCTTTTGGATACCACCACATAGGTATCGCCCGATTTCAGGTCGCCCCAGTTTTCCAGGTATTCACCTATAATAATAGAACCGGAAGGTAAGGGCAACATCGAGTCGCCTTTGATCTCGAAGGCGCGGAAGGTGCCATTCTTAAACATCGGCAGGTAAAATTTGGGAAGTTGCGATACGTATTCCGGATCAGCATAACCATTCAAATAACCTGCGCTGGCCTTTAAAGGTACCATTTCGATATTCTCGTTGTCCTCCTTGTCGACAGAAATGGTAAGGATGCGCAAGTTGGCAGGATCGCCTTTGGGTTTTGGAGCCCACTTCTCGTTGATGGTCTCATTAATAAAATCGTCTACGGTGATCTCGAAAAACGATGCTATGTTTTTTAGCAATTCGTATTTAGGTTCGGCACGCTCTTCTTCATAAGCGCCAACCAATGATCTTTTAATGCCTATCTGGTCAGCAAATTGCTGTTGCGTAAGGCCTTTTCGTTTCCGCAGGAATTTAATATTTGATGAAATAATTGACATAAAATTTGGAATTGCTAAAATTATTAGTAATTTTATGCTCATAAAGTTAGTAAATGTTTTTTAACCAGCAAATTTTATTTAAAAATGAAACGTTTTATCTATATCATAACTGACAGAAACCGGAATAATTTACATGTTGGATTGTGCTCGGACTTGCTAAAAACCCTGCAATTTTACCACCAGATGCCTACTCTTTTTTTCGACAGCGCGCAACAGCTAAACAGGCTGGTATATTTCGAGGAGATCAATAATGAAGACCAGGCGATGGAGCGTTTTAAATTTGTGAGCACATTTACCCGCCCGCAGAAGGAGAAAATGATCAGGTCTGTAAACCCTGACTGGGTTGACCTGACCATTGGATTGAACTATGAGAACAGCGGCGCCCGCACCAGGCCAATGTTAAGGCCATCTATCAGTGCCGCGCGCAAGCTTGTTACTTTTTAATGAATTTTAATGCGCCTGAATTCATGCAATATCGTTTACCGCCCCGGTTAGCCGGGCCGTCGTCAAACACATGGCCCAGGTGCAAACCGGTGCTTTTCTCGATCACTTCATCGCGTACCATGCCATAGCTGTTGTCCTGCACGATAGCGATCTTAGATGGATCGACGGATTTTACAAAACTTGGCCAGCCCGTATGGCTGTCATACTTGTCATCCGAAGTGAACAGAACATCACCTGTAGCGGCGCTTACATAAACGCCTTTTTCGTGATTGTTCCAATAGGCGTTGTGATAAGCGGGTTCCGTTCCCTTTTCAACCAGTATTTCATACTGATCCGGAGTTAATACTTTTTTCCATTCGGCCGCCGATCTTTTCTTTGATTGCGCGCTGCTATGTTGTGCACCTAATGTAATGATGGTGCAGCAAACAGTAATCAATAATACTATCCTTTTCATACTACAAATTACGGAAGCGTTGCGGCAATGGTTTGCCATGGATTTGTCTTATTCTTTAGCTTTCGGGAGTATTACGGCGTTCACTATAAAAAGCATGCCGTTGCTTTGCTCAATATCAAGCCGGGTTACGATACTTTGATTGCCGTTCTCATCGGTCAGCACAATGTTCCGGTTTTCGTTTATGCGTGCGGTTATTGTTCCGCCACATAAGGTTGTGAAACTGGCTTTGCCATTACCCGCTTTTACTTCTCGTTCAATATCCTTTGAGGATATCTTTCCGGATACTGCATGATTTTTTAGCAGGTTTATTAATTCCGCCTGATGGCCCGGTAGCAGTAGTGTATCAAGCATACCTGCCTGAAGCTTTGCGAATGCAGTATTAACCGGAGCGAAGAAAGTTATTGTCCCCGATTTTAATGTATCGGTTAGCCCCGATGACTTTATAGCATTTGAAAGCGTTGAAAGTTCGGGTGAAAGTATCATGTTCGATACCAGGTCATTCGCAGAACTCATTACAACGCCATCAACATTCCTTGTCTTTACGGCCCTGGCAACAGCTGAATCAGGCTTTTGGGCCACCGCAAAAATAGTATTAATAAGCAGCGTTATAATGATCCACAAACTTTTCATACGCTTACCATCCAGGTGTAAACCCTAAGCCGAATACCGGTTTGCTGATATCTGTGCGATTTATCGGGTATGCCAGGTAAGGTTCGAGTATAAAGTAACCGAACAGGTTGACCCTTAGTGAAACGCCAAAACTTAAAGAAGGCACCTTTGAATAAACAGGGCTGGTCAGCGGCTGACCGGTTGTGTTGTCCAAAACAGGGTTGCCATTTCGGTCAAGTACCGGCACATCACGCAAGTGGGTTGGGTTGGTTTTAAACTCAATTTTGTCGCCGGCGCTCCAGGCCAGGCCCGCATCCGCAAAAAAGTTCAATTCGCTGAAGAAGAATTTCGATTTAATTGCTGAAAGCTTTTCGGGGCCTGTAAAGGGCAACCTAACTTCGAAGTTGGCCAGCGCTATCCGGTCGCCGGAAAGGTTATCGATAGTAAAGTTATTGGTTGGCGTTTTATTGTTACTGTTGTAAAAAGTTTGTGCCTCATACCCGCGGATATAAAACGGATAGCCAAGATACAAAGGGTATAACCCATCCTGGCCTCCAAAGCGGCCATAACCGTACAGCCTTCCCGCCAATGTCACGGGGGCGACGCGTATGTACTTCCGAAGGTCGATAGTAGGAGCGAAGAAATGGAAGGTGCCAAAGTCGTATTCGGCCTGTACGCGGTAACGGAAACCATTTAATGGCGAAGCCACACCAAAGTAAGAATTATCGCCGATAAGCGCAGTGCTTACATTATATATGGTGAATGGTATCAGTTGCGCACCATTGGATGGGTCGGCATTATACTCGGTATTGGGGACATGCTGATGATCGCTGCCCAGGTAACCGGTAATGTTGCCGCCATTGTCCACCTGGTAAAAGCTATTATATCTGTCCACACGGTAATAGTAGTGCGACAGCCCGGTCCCAAATTCGATACGAGCCAGTTTTGAGAAAGGGTAGGAGGTGAAAATATTTGCCTGGTCGGAAAATATCCGGATGATGTCATAACGTTCCTGTATTGCAGGCACCGAAGTGGTACTGTTAACCTGGTAATTGGTCGAGATAATACTATAGTTGGCAAACTGATACGGGATATGCGATATACCGCCACCCCAGTTCCACCGCCCCTGCTGGTTGATATAGATAAATTGCCCGCCAAAATCGTACACCTGCCCGTTTACATCCAGCCCTGCATAGATCAGATTGCGTCCCAAAATGTCACTGAAAACGCCCTGCACGCCACTTGAAATACCCGCGCCAAACTGGCTGACAGAGGCGCCTACACCACTGCTTGCCAAATAATCCAACTTGAATTGCGGTTTGTATGGCATTGATTTGATCGAATCGGCAGGAATTTTTTTGTAAGCCAGGAAATTATTGAGGTTGGAATTGATCAAATCGACACCAACTGAACGTGTTGGCGGAAGCATTGCGGCATCGTAATTTGTCGATTCGCCGTTAACCACCTTCGGCGTAAACTCGGAAGCCTTTGCGTTGTAAAGGAAATATTTTTGCTTGTTGTAATACGAGTAAACGATATCGTCGCTGTTGGATATGCTCAGCGCAGGCGAATATTCTGTAATACCACAAATACCGGTAAACAGGTCGGTCATTTGTTCCACTTTGCCGTCAGCCAAAGTATACCGGTACATATTGCGGAAGCCATCCCTGTTCGACAGGAAATAAACCTGCTTATCATCTGCTGAATATTGTGGGTCGAGGTTGTTGGCGCCGTCAAATACCATGATGTCGGTTACTTTACCGGTTGCAAGATCGAGCTCTGCCAGGTTAAAGGTGATCGTTTGTGATAATGATTTGTCGTAAGTGGTGCGGTCGCTGGTAAATATTATTTTCTTCCCATCGTGCGAATAGGATGGCTGATAATCCGAATACTTATCGTTGGTAAGCTGTGTTACCTTTTTGGTACCAAAATTATACATATATAGATCGCCCTGCCCGTCGGCCAGGCCCTGGAATACGATATTAGACCCATCGGGCGACCAGGTTACGTTACTGAATTGTTCGGCCTTCCCCATAGAAATGTCATCCAGTACACGGCCGTCGGGCACACTTACTACCAGCAGCCGGTTGCGCCCATGGCTGAAAATACTAAAGGCAAACTTCCTGCTATCCGGTGACCAGGCGCCGGCAGACTCGATGAAATTAAACTCGTCGATGCGGGTGTTGGATACCTTGCTTGTGAGCCTCCGGATAACGCGGCCTGTTTGCGCGTCAGCTAAATAAAGGTCGATGGTAAACAGGTCCTTTTCCGATAAAAATGCCAAATACTTACTGTCCGGGCTTATAGCGGGGGCCACATTAAGTTCGCCCGAATTTTTATTGTCGATGATGAGTTTACCGACAGGTTTCTGCGTTGTATCTTTTAAAAATGGCTTGTAAGTGGTTTCGATGGAATTTTTCCAGAGGTTCGAAAGCGTTTTATCGTCATAGCCGAACGTCCGCCGTATCCCATATTCAAGCCCAAAACGGGCCGTGTTCTTAAAGAACGGAACGATGACCGTATCACCGTAAGTCGAGCCGATAAACGACCAGAACGCCTCGCCATAGCGGTAAGGAAAATATTTATTGGTTTCGGTCAGGTCGCGGATAGTGGGTATATTTTTATTGAGGTAGGCATCCCTCATCCACATGGCCGTAAAGGCGTCCTTCTTGCCAAGCGAAAGATATTCGGCCATACCTTCTATCATCCACAGGGGCAAATTTGCCAGGTTTTCATAATTCGATGAGTCGTGGCCGAGCAAAGCATGGTATTGGAAGGCGTGCACCAATTCGTGCCCGATAACGTGCCGTGTTGTTTGGTTGGTTTCCATGATCGGCATAACCACGCGATTTTTTAAACCTTCGGTAACACCGCCGGTACCCACGCCAATATCGCCATCAATTGCAGTTGTCTGCTGAAAATCGGGATGATCGGCATAAAGAATGATCGGGTTGGCTTTTCTGAAAGTGTCCCGAAATACCTGCTGATGTATGGTGTACCACAATTCACTTTCCTGCGCAAACCGTTTGATCAGGCTGTCGTTCTTTAAATAGTAATAAATATCGAAGTGCGGGGTATGGTAAACTTTGAACTTGAGGTTTTTGTAACGCACCTTATTCTGGCCGAAATACTGAGCATTCGCGTTAACACTAAAAAGCAGGGAGCCGATGAGGCAGCATAAAATGATAAAATATCGCTTGTTCAACAGTAAGTTTGCGTAAAGTTTATTCATGATCAGAAAAAGGCGTACGGACTAAATTTGAATTTCAGTTTTACCGTCGTAATATAACAGTTCAAACCTGAAAATTATTATCAACAACCCAAATTTAACAATTAAAAGACCTCTCCGATTACCTGTTTTGTTGTTCAGGTGGCTGTTTGTTTTCCGGGGCTTCCTCTTTTACCTGCGGAGTTTGTAAAGTATCCAGCGGCATATCCAGGCTGTCAACTGTTAAGGTATCTGTTTCTATATGAGGCGACGGGCAATCATACTGTTTGGTGATCTTAACCCAGGGTTTTGGAAACGGACCAGGAGTATAACCAGATTTTGGGTCGGCATAAACTTTTTCCATAAACCTGCCAAAGATAGGCAGTGCCGTGTGCGAGCCTTCACCTGTCTCGGAACTTGTAAAATGAACGCTGCGATCGTCGCAGCCTACCCAAACCCCGGTTACAAGGTCTTTGGTAATACCCATATACCAGCCGTCGACATATTTGGACGAGGTACCTGTTTTGCCGCCGATCTGGTTATTGTTCTTTTTCCACAGGCCGGGATACTCCCATAAAGCCTGCGAAGTACCACCGGGTTCATCCATACCTCCCCTGAACATATAAAGCATCAGCCACGCAGTTTCTTCGCTCAATACCCGTTCTTTTTTTGAGGTGAATTCCGCAACTACATCTCCGTCCTGGTCGACAACTTTACTTACCAGGATAGGATCGATGCGCTCACCTTTATTCAGGAAAGTGCTGTAAGCTCTTACCATTTCATATACCGAAACATCATTTGTTCCTAATGAAACAGACGGTACCGATTTTAAAGGGCTTTCGATGCCGCATTTATGGGCATAGTCCACCACTTTATCCCAGCCAACTTTTTCAGTAACCTGGGCTGTTATTGAATTAACCGATTTCCCCATCGCCCATCGCAGCGACATATCCATATAACTGAAATGGAAATCGGCATTTTGCGGTTCCCATACATCAGGCTTGCCGTTATCAACAAACTTGATGGACACCGGCCGGTCGGTAAATTTATCGCATGGCGTAAAGCCGTTATCAAGCGCGGTTACATAGGCAAACGGTTTGAATGTGGAGCCCGCCTGGCGTTTGGACTGATTTACGTGGTCGTAATTGAAAAAGCGGTGATCGATGCCGCCAACCCAAACCTTTATTTTCCCCGACGATGGCTCGATGGTCATCATACCGGTATTAAGTATCTTAGCATAGTATTTTATAGAGTCGACGGTGGAAAACACCGTGTCCCTGTCGCCGTTCCACGAAAATATCCGCATCTTTTTCTTCTTCTCAAAATACTGCTTTATCTGCGTGGTATCCCCGTGATATTTTTTATCAAGCAGCCTGTATATCGGCAGGCGCTGCTCATTTTTTAATATAAAATCGGTAATAATATTGCCGCTCAGATCGCGCCAGGGCGTCTTGTTTCCCCAAAGATTATAGAACCGCTTTTGCAGCATTTTCATTTTTTCCGCAACCGCTTCTTCGGCATATTGCTGCAGGCGCGAATCAATGGTAGTGTATATTTTCAGGCCGTCCTCGTACAGGTTGTAGCCCTTTTCCTTGCACCATTTGTCCAGCCATTTTTCGACAGCTTCTCGAAGGTAGGAATCGCCGGCCGACTCATCCTCCACATAGCTAAGGTCGAGGTTTAACGGCTGGGCAATGTCTTCATCATATTGGGTTTTAGCGATATATCCATATTTCTGCATTTGCGCAAGCACCGTATTGCGCCGCTCAGTGCTTCTTTCAGGATTGCGGATAGGATTATAGGTAGAAGTGGCCTTCAGCATACCGATGAGCATGGCCGACTGGCTCTGGGAAATGGAATCGGGGCTTTTATCGAAATATTTTAATGACGCCGCCTTGATACCGAATGAATTATTACCAAAAGGGACCGTATTAAAATAAAGCGTGAGTATTTGCTGCTTGTTATAAACGTGCTCTATCTCCAACGCTGTGAGCCACTCTTTGCATTTAAAAACAAGTGTTCTGATAAAAGGTACGTGTTTTATAATGCCCTGCGATTTCTTTTTACGTGTCTCGAACAGGTTTTTGGCCAACTGCTGTGTAATGGTACTTCCGCCACGCCTGTCGCCTTTGGCTGTGGAAAGCATACTGGTTAAAAATCCGTAGAAGTCGACACCGCTGTGATTATAAAAGCGTACATCTTCTGTAGCGACAAGAGCATGGATCAGGTCGGGGGATATTTTATTGAACTCAACAGGGGAGCGGTTTTCCTTATAATATCTGCCTATGAGCTTTCCGTCGGAATAATAGACCTCGGACACAACCGACATGGTTGGATTTTTGATATCATCCATGGTTGGCGAATAACCGAACAGCCAAAGAAAATTTAGCTCGATAGCGCAGAAAAATATGATGATGGAGTAGATTAAGATAACAGTATAGCGAAGAAACCTGTTTTTTATTTCCCGGAACATTTGGTAAAGATGTGAATTTAAGCCGCTAAATCATAGCACGGACGGCAAATATAAGTAACGGAACATTAAGCGTTAAATTTTAAGTTAACTTAGCCTAAAGCATTTTTTATGAGAAATCTTACTGACAGGTTCAGGATCACAGGTGATAAAAAATTCTCGATTCAGGACTTTGACACCGCGTATGCGCCGGATTATAAAAAGGGTGATGCCGAAACGATACTCAGCACCCTGATAAAGCAGACCGCTGAAGCGGAGACGGAACTGTATGCTTCAAACCGTTATGCTTTACTGATCATTTTCCAGGCCATGGATGCTGCGGGTAAGGACAGCGCTATTAAACACACCATGTCGGGCCTTAACCCACAGGGTTGCCAGGTTTACAGCTTTAAACAACCGAGCATAACCGAGTATGATCATGACTTTTTGTGGCGGCATTATGTTGCCTTACCCGAACGCGGCAGAATAGGGATATTTAACCGGTCGCATTACGAAAATGTACTGGTTACCAAGGTACACCCCGAATTGCTTGCGAAAGAAAACCTGCCAGGCAGCAATAGTTTAGAAAAGATGGGCAAGGATTTTTGGAAAAACAGGTATGAGAGTATACGAGATTTTGAAAAACACCTGCATCGTAACGGGACAATAATCGTCAAGTTCTTCTTACATGTTTCGAAAGCGGAGCAAAAGAAACGATTTCTTGAGCGGATCGACGATCCGGCTAAGAATTGGAAATTTTCGACGGCAGATGTAGAGGAACGTAAATATTGGGATCAATACATGGATGCTTATGAAATGGCTATCAAAGAAACCGCCACGCCGGAAAATCCATGGTACGTCATTCCTGCCGATAAAAAATGGTTTACCCGGATAGCCATATCAACCACGATACTGGATATATTGACAAACCTGAAATTGAAATATCCCGTTCTGCCCGGCGAGGAGTTGAAAAAACTGCAGTCGATAAAGCAAACGCTGGAAAAAGAATAGAGGTACCGTAATTTTACCTCTATTCAAACAGATCAGTATTGCCTTTGCTAAATATACCGGTATTATAACTGTATAGGATCAAATTCCGGGGAACATGGTTTGCGCCATATCGCCGATTAACGGTATGGGTTTCTTTTGCCCGTTAACTGCGCCTATGAATCCTAAAAGCCAAAGAACGAAAAACCCGATATCAACGATCCAGATAATTGTTCCGGCAAGCGCCAGCATGGCTAGTGACGAAAAGAGTAGTGCGACAATAACTACCCGCCAGATCACAAAAAACCCTATTGAAACAATGTAGAAAAGCAGGGTTTGCCTTAGCTGGTAACTTCCCTGTTCTGTCTTTTTTTCATTATGCATGGCAAAGTAGGCAATAAGCCATCCCACAATGGTTAAGTAACTGATGATGCCCACGGTTTTTCCATCATCCGGTGTCGAAATGTTGTTATTTGGTTCCATCTGATAATTAGTTATTTAGGTTGTTTAATTAAATGACTAAATATAACTAATTATCTTACTTATACAAGCCTTATTCGATGGTTATTTCATCCGCAAAAATATATGAAGGCTGGCCCTTGCTCTCGTGCCAGTCGGGTAGGGGGCCATATTGCCTGGCTATTACTTTAACATACCGGGCACTCAGATCCAGGTCGGCAGTAAAGTTTTGGGTTTGAGCTTTGAGGTCCTTAATATCAACCTTAGTATTTACGGTAGCTGCCAGTTTGTAATTGACACCGTCATCCGAAGTATAATATTCCACCTGTTTCGGAAATACGATCCACGATCCGCTATCCTGCAAAGTGCCAAGGCTTACTGACTTGATAGGCTTCACCTGTCCCATGTCTATCACAGCTTCCAAATCGCTGCCCTGGTACCCCTGCCAGTGGCCTGTACGCCAGTTTGCGGTACCATGCAAGCCGTTGATAAGACTTTCATCGCCTTCGGCCGGATAGTTGGGCAAATATTTGGTAAGCAGTTTTAATTTGATATCGTCCCGTATTTTCACGAACGTGCCTTCATCTACAAAGCTCGGCTTCCCATTTTTAATTGCAATGGCTTTCACCGTGGTGTTGGCTGATATGTTGATCGGTTTGCTGTAAAGCGTTGAATTAGCGGTGGGCACCGACCCATCCAGTGTATAGTAAATTTTGGCATCTGCATCAGCCGATTTGATCTCCAGGTCAAAAGGTTTCTTAAAGCTCGGCGATGAATTTGAAAAGTAAGGATTTGATACGATGAGGCTGTCAGTAATTGCCGAAACCGGTTTTACCAGGTCTTGCATGAATAGTTTATTGGCAAGGCGGCCGGTGTACACATCCCAGGTGCCACCACTTTGTATGTCCTTATCTTCAACATAAAGTTTATTATATGGGCTATTGTTGAACGTCATTCCCTGCAGGTAGATGTTTTGGAAACTTACCCCCGTGCCCGAATTGGTTATGGTGAACTTTTTGCCATTTTCGAGCCAGATCGTTATTTTATCAAACTGCGGCAGGCCTACCTGGTATTGCGTTTGACCCGGCTGAATGGTGTACAATCCTAATGAACTCATCACATACCACGCCGACATTTGCCCGCAATCTTCGTTGCCGGATAAACCATCGGGCTGGGCGCTATACTCATCCTTCAATATCCTGTTGATATAAGACTGTGTTTTAAAGGGTGAATTAGTGAAATTGAACAGGTAGGCTATGTGGTGACTCGGTTCGTTGCCGTGCGCGTACTGCCCGATCAGGCCCGATACGTCGGGTTGGTCTTTGCCGCTTAATTTAGCGTTCGTGGTAAATAGTTCATCCAGTTTCTCCTCAAACTTATCGCGGCCCCCCATGCGTTTTATTAAACCTTCAACATCCTGCGGCACAAGGAACGAATATTGCCATCCGTTGCCTTCAGTATAATTATTATTGATCTCAGTAGGTTCAAACGGGACAAACCAGCCACCGTTTACCCTGGCCTGGGCGAAACCATTCTGATCGTTTATAATATTCTTCCAGTATTGGGCACGTTTGATGAATTCGGCATAATCTTGTGGCTTATTCAGCATTTTGGCCATCTGAGCTATACACCAATCATCGTAAGCATAATCCAGCGTTTTTGATACGGATTCGTGCTCATCGTCGGCTAACACGGCGCCGTGCTTACGGTAGCTGTCCAACCCGAACTGGTTACGGTTCACGGCCGCTTTCATGGCGGTAAAGGCCTCTTCGGCATCAAAACCCCGGATACCCTTGGCGTAGGCATCAACAATAACCGGGATGGAGTGGTTGCCAACCATACAATAAGTTTCATCCGACCCCAGCGGCCATATTGGCAGCAAGCCACCCTGCTCGTACATTGCCAGGAAGCTTTTAATGAAATCGAGCGTTCGTTTCCTGTCGATGATGGTAAATAAAGGATCTTCCGCCCGGAAGGTATCCCATAACGAAAAGACGGTGTAATAATCAAAGCCATCAGCCTTATGTATTTTTTGGTCGAGGCCGCGGTACTGCCCGTCAACGTCACTGTAAATATTTGGCGCCGACATGCAGTGGTATAACGCAGTGTAAAATATTGTTTGTTTGACCTTGCTTTGGTCAACTGCTTTTGCTTGATTTTTTTGCTGAGGGCGGTCGTACCCGGGAGGACCTTGTGTGCTGCGCGGCTGTGACGACACTGGCGGCGCGCCACCCTCAACTTGTATCTTGTTTAGTTCGTTGTTCCAGTCGGCCCTTGCTTGTTTTTCCACTTTTTTGAAATCGAAATCAGGCACTTCGGTATCCAGGTTATTTAAGGCCCCTTCGGCACTTACCGACGAGATACCCACTTTTGATACCACCTCACCGGGGTTATCAAACTGGATATACATCTTCACGTTTTTACCCTGAACTTTTTTCTCTCCCTGCTGCAGTTGATCATTAAGGGCTATTCCGTAAGTTTTAAAAGGTTTGGAAAATTTGGCATAGAAATAAACGTACTGGTCTTTAGCCCATGATTTGGAGCGGCGAAAGCCCCTGATCTCATGATCGTTCACCACCTCGATCCAGGAATCGAGCACCTCATCCCGGTGCTGCAGGTCGATAATGATATTTGCCTGCGAAGTGCGGGGATAATCGTAGCGGTGCACGCCAACACGTTTGGTTGCCGTCAGTTCGACGCCTATATTATATTTGTCTAATTTGGTTTTGTAATAACCGGGTGAGGCACTTTCATTCTTCTTGTTAAAGCCCGACATGTAATCGGTGTTTTTAAATTTTGGCTCGCCGGTTGTAGGCATAAACAGGATGTCGCAGTAGTCGGCTATTCCGGTACCACTCAAATGGGTATGCGAAAAGCCGTAAACAACCGTATCCGTAAAATAATAACCTGAACAACCATCCCAGCCCGTAAGCCTTGTATCGGGGCTCAACTGTACCATGCCGAATGGAACGACAGCTCCGGGATAGGTATGCCCGTGTCCGCCGGTACCGATAAACGGATCTACTAATTTGGCATAGTCGTTAATTTTCTTCTTCTGGCCCGAAGCGACAGAATAGGAACACAGTATTAAAAGCAGGAGGAATGGGATACGATTTGAAATTCTCATTAGCGAAGGTGGATAGTTGAATTTTTTAGCCGCTGCAAATTAAAGCAGATAAACGCTAAAAATAAATAAAAATGCAGTTGCCCTGAAATTTCGGCTTAATCGTCGATATGAAAAGTGTCAGCATCTTTCAGGAAGGGAAGAGAGCGCCGCGTTTTTTCAACTTCATCGGCCATAATGGTAAATGTGTACACATCCTCTTCGTCGCGTTTGTAGTAAACTACGTTACCATTTGGGCTTATACAGGTCGAGTCTCCTGAATGATATATCTCGTTACCGTCGTGTCCTACGCGGTTCAGGCCAATCACATAAGCCTGGTTCTCTACTGCCCGGGCAGGTATCAGGGTGCGCCAGTGCAGTGCCCTCCGTTCGGGCCAGTTAGCTACAACAATTAGCAGGTCATAAGCGGCATTCACATTGCGCAGCCAAACCGGGAAGCGGAGATCGTAACAGATAACGGGGCAAATTCTCCAGCCTTTTAATTCCACTATCAGTTTCTTTTTACCGGCCGTGTAAGTTTGATGTTCTTTGGCTAAAGTAAACAGGTGTCGTTTGTCATAATAATTATAGGTACCATCCGCATTCATCCATATCAGCCTGTTATAGCATTTACCCCCTTCGGTAATAATAATGCTGCCGGTAACCACGCAGTCAAATTGCTTGGCAATTTTGTGCATCCAATGCATTGTTTTGCCGTTCATCGGCTCGGCAAGCGGCGCCGCGTTCATGGTAAACCCTGTACTGAACATCTCAGGAAGAATGATCAGATCCGTCTTTTCGCGTATTCCGCCGTTCAGCCTCAAACCAATATTTTGCAGATTTTTATCGATATTTTCCCAAAACAAATATCCCTGGAAGAGGCTGACCTTAAGGTTTTCCATACGCTATTAGGGTTTACTTATGGTTAAAAAAACAATACTCAAAGTTACACTTTTATCAATCTTTCAACGGCATTATCTAAAGTTTCTTGCCTTTTGGCAAAACAAAATCTCAAAACATGATGGTCGGTACCTCTGCCGTAAAACGCTGAAACCGGTATAACGGCCACGCCAAAATCCCTTGTTAAACGCAAAGCAAAGTCGGCGTCTTTTTCATCGGTAATACGTTCATATTTAACCGATTGGAAGTATGATCCGGCACAAGGCAATAGCTCAAAACGGGTGCTTTCAAGCCCCTTGCGGAAATGATCCCGTTTTTGCTGGAAAAAGCCGGGCAGTTCCAGGTAATGACTTTCATTTTTTAAATATTCGGCAATGCCAGCCTGCATGGGTGCGTTAACAGCAAAAACCAGGAACTGGTGTATCTTGCGGAATTCGCTCGTCAATGCGGCAGGGGCCATGCAATAACCTATTTTCCAGCCGGTTGCATGAAATGGCTTGCCGAAAGACGCTACCACGAAACTTCGCTCCCTAAGCTCGGGATACCTGGCCATACTGTGGTGAACTTCACCGTCATAGATCAGGTGTTCATACACTTCATCGCTCAAAATAAAAATATCGCGGTTTTTTACGATAGCCGTCAGCGCGTCTATATCTTCCTTATGAAGAATGGTGGCGGTAGGATTGTGCGGCGAATTCAGGATGATCATTTTGGTCCGGCTGTTCACCAGCCGTTTTACCATATCCCAACGAATGCGGTAATCGGGTGGCTCCAGTTCCAAAGCTTTCACAATACCGCCGGCAACTTTAATAGCAGGGGCATAACAATCGAAAGCAGGCTCGAAGATGATGACCTCGTCGTTGGGATTAATAACAGTAGCGATGGCTGTGTATATGGCCTGGGTGCCGCCTGCGGTAATGGTGATCTCGGTATCAGGGTTATAATAGGCGCTGTATAACTTCTCGGTTTTGCGGCTTATTTCTTCGCGCAATGGCATATAGCCCGCCATGGGCGCATATTGATTAGAGCCGCTTTGCATGGCCCGGTTCACCAGTTCGATCAGTTTGGGCGAGGTCTCATAATCAGGGAATCCCTGGGAAAGATTGATCGCCCCAACCTCATTAGCCAGCGCCGACATCACGGTAAAAATAGTAGTTCCTGCCTGGGGCAGTTTTGAATTAATAGATATCATTTCGGGCTAAAGTAAATAAAATATAAATGAACCGGCATTTTTAAAACATCATTTAAAAGTAATCAGGCAAGATTTGACCTGCATTGAAAAAATATATAATTTAATATTTTGATTATTAGCTATTTATAACATATATTTAATGTAACAAAACTGTTGTAAACCCAAAATTACTCAAAATGAAAAAGTTAATCCTGATCGCCCTGCTGGGTGTTTTCTGTGCCGGATTATGCCAAGCGCAAACGGCACCTTACAAGGCCTCTTACTCTTCTAAATTTGTCATCGCCGACCAGGCGCATGCCAACAAGGTATTAGCCTTGTGGAAAGACTATGAAAACAATACGCTTGACAAACACCTGGCATGGTTTGCAGACACGGTATCTATGACCATGGCTGACGGCAAGACGTTGAAAGGGAAGGCGGAAAACCTGAAAGCTGTTAAGGAACATCGTAAAGGCATTAGTAAACTAAAAGTAACCGTGGATGCCTGGGTGAGCCTGAAAAGCACCGACCATAATGAAAATGTGGTGTGTATATGGGGCACCGAAGAATTTGTGATGAATGGCAAAAACGTAAAGCAAAGTGTACAGGAGGTTTGGGGATTTAATAAAGACGGGAAGATAAGCATGATGCTGCAATACGTGATGGCCGGCGGAATGTAACAACTCCTTATCAAAAGATGACGAGGCTGCCCCAGGGCGGCCTTTTCTGGTTTATCAGCCCGCTGTAAACATTGCAGTGATTTTCATCGTGTGATAGCGCCTTTTACCTTTATCCTTTCACGTTTCCGCCTCTTTATTTAATTTAGCCTGATGAAGCTCTTAAAATACCTGCCCTTAGTTTTTATACTCAGCCTTTTTTTATCCTGTAATTCGAAAAAGAGCGATGTGCCCGTTGTCGGATTTGTGGACGCGTTTGAGGATGCCACCATAGCGCAAGCGCGTGACGGATTTACAGATGCTTTGAAAAAGAGCGGTTTCAGCGAGGACCAGCACACGGTGAAAATAGAATACAGAAACGCCCAGGGCGATATTCCAACATTAACCCAGATAGTAAATCAATTTGTATCAGAGAAAGTAGACCTGATGGGTACCTGTACTACGTTGTCGACGGTTTCGGCGCTGCAAAAAACAAAAACCATCCCCATTTTCGCCATGGTATCGCCAACTCCTGAAAGGATGAACGTGATTAGTTCAACGGGCGAGGCGCCCGGAAACCTGTTTGGCGCGGTGGAAGAACTGTATTATATCGATACTTCTTTCAATATCATTCCCAAACTTTTAAAGCCGAAAGGCGGTAAGCTGGTTATCGGTATGATCTATAATCAGTCGGAGCCGCAGTCGGCAGATGCCATGAACCGCATCAAATCGCTGGCGAATAAGGCAAATGTTACCCTGATTGCGCTCCCGCTTAACTCCTCGGCCGACGCGCAATTGGTGACCAAATCACTGCTCAGCAAAAACATTGATGCTTTTTTTGCCAACCCGGATAATACGGTATTTGCTTCGTTCGAAACGATATTGAAAAGCTGCAACCAGGCAAACGTTCCTATTTTTACCAGTGAGGCGGGTTTGGTTAAGCGGGGTGCAGTGGCCGCCTTTGGCGCCGATATTTACCAATGGGGTTACCAGGCCGGTGAACAGGCGGCCCAATTTTTGAAGACCCATAAAACCGATGGGTTGAAATGGGAAATGGTAAAAGTACGCAAGCGCGTTTATAACCCGGAAGCGGCAAAAAAATATAATATCACCGTGCCCCTAAATTTTGAAGCTGTAAAATAATGGACTTTTACCTGACCGCGTTGTTACAGGGGCTCTGCCTTTCGGCCATAGCGCTGGGTATTTATATCTCCATGAAGATATTTAATATCCCGGATATCACTACCGATGGCAGTTACACTTTAGGCGGCGCCATAACAGCTAAATTGCTCGTGTTGCACCAACCGGTTTTTGTGGTATTGCCGGTGGTAGTTGCAGCTGGGGCTGTTGCCGGTGCATTAACCGGGTTAATCCATACCAAATTGAAGATAAATGCTTTGCTGGCAGGTATTTTGGTGATGACGGCCTTATATTCGGTGAACCTGACCCTGATGGGGCGGTCTAATATTCCGCTGATCAATACCGCATCGATATTTTCATTTATCAATATTTCGGCAGACTTTAATCACAATGTTTTTTGGACGCTGGCGGCAGTTGTTGCCCTTATTACCTTATTGATAGGTTACCTGTTAAAAACCGATTTTGGCATCGCCATGAGAGCCACCGGCAACAGCGAATCGATGGTGCGCGCGTTGGGTGTAAATACCGACCGGATGAAGATCACCGGGTTGGCGCTTGCCAATGCGCTAACAGCGTTAAGCGGCTTCCTGATGACCCAATTCCAGGGTTTTGCGGATATTAACATGGGTATTGGCATCGTTATCGTAGGCCTCGGTTCGGTCATTATTGCCGAGTCATTTATCAATTGCCTCGGCATCACATCTGTATGGTTCAGTTTGCTGCTGGTTTTGTTAGGGGCGGTTATCTTCCAGTGTGTTTTGGCCATTACACTCAGTATCGGTGTCGACCCGATATTGCTCAAACTGGTTACTGCCGCATTTGTACTGCTCATCGTCAGTCTGCCGCGTTTATCATTTAAAAGTTCGGCATGATCGAGATAAAGGGAGTTCATAAAGTTTATAACAGGGGCAAGGCCAACCAGGTCAATGCCATAAACGGCGTCGACCTGGAAATAGCAGAACAGGAATTCCTGGTGATCGTCGGCGCCAATGGTTCCGGAAAAACAACAATGCTCAACCTGATAGCCGGCAGCGTGTTGCCGAGTTCGGGCACAATTCTTATCGAAGGGAATGATGTAACCAAGTTGGCCGATTACCGCCGCAGCCAATGGATAGCGCGCGTTTTTCAAAATCCTTTGAGCGGCACAGCACCTGATCTGAGTATCCTGGATAATTTCCGGCTGGCGGCTATTCGTACCAAAGCTAAGGGGTTGTCAATTGGCATTAACGATCAATTCAAAAAACAGGTAAAAGATAAGATCGGCACCCTGGGTATGGGATTGGAAAATAAGACAGATCAGTTAATGGGCACGCTATCCGGCGGGCAGCGCCAGGCACTTACGCTGCTAATGAGCGTGATGGATACCTGTAAAGTATTATTATTGGATGAGCCCACCGCCGCGCTTGATCCAAGATCTGCCGATATCGTGATGAGGACAGCTGATAAGCTAGTTGTTGATTTTAAGCTGACAGCCATCCTGGTAACTCACAACCTTAAAGATGCTTTCAATTATGGTAACCGTATAATCCAGATGGGCGAGGGCAAAATATTGCACGATCTGAAAGATAAGAAAAAGTCTGATTTAAAGCAAAGCGACCTGTTTGACTGGTTTGGGTGAATTTTTAACCAAAATTCAAAAATTCACTAAGTTTTTAAAACTTGATAGATCTGAATTGTTATTAGCGTATGAAAAACAATTTTCAACCTATACTCGACGCCTACCAGCTGGTTGAAGGCGCTGTTATAAAGGGTAAAGAGCAGGAGGAACTTTTCGAAGTGGGCAGCTACGATCCCGATAAAAGAGGCTACACCGTATATCCGTACCAGGATGGCGCCAGGTTTGACGATTTTAATATCCTGGTAACCGAAGATGAACTGATGGACAACTATGTTATCGAAAGCAAGGAGGACGCTGAACGGGATTGGGATGAAGATAGGCCCGCGGATACTATCTAAAACCTTGTTTTAAAGAATCAAACAGATTTAATATCTTTGCAAAAAAGATATTAAAATGCTACGTCTTAAACACTTCCGCCAAAATAACCTGATGCAGCCCGCGGGCTTGCAGCGGAAGGGCCGTGCATTATCAAAATCCTTCTGCTTCCCGGTGTAGCGACAGGCTGCACCATCCAAAAATTAAGTTGTTGTTTTACTGAACCCTTTAATGGGTATTTGAATTATTGTTATGGACATTTATTTGACTATAGAAGAGAAATATTTGCAGGCCGTTGATAAGCTGGGGTATGGCTACAATAAAAAAGCGTTACGGTTACTGAACGAAATTGTAGCTGCCGACCCATTTTACGCCCGTGCACATTACCAATTGGGTAAATTGCATTATTACGAGGTAAAGGATTACCAGGCGGCAGGTTATCATTTTAAAACCTGTGCCGAACTGGAACCATCGTTCCCCGATGTTTATGCGGATTACCTGCACCTGCTTGTTTTTCTGAAAATGGGAAAGCTGGTACAATTGGTAAGCGAGAAGGCGTTGGGAGTGGCCGGAGTGGATGTGGCCTATATCCATTACCTGTCGGGTTTGTATGCTGAAAAGCAAATGAATTGGGATAGTGCTATCGAAAGCTATCACGAAGCTTATTTGCATGCGCTGAGCAAAAATGAAAGAGATACCGCTGAAGAATGTATAGGGCGGGTAAAGGCGAAGAAAAGCCGCTCGGCGAAATTCAACTACGAGCTATCCAACTAAGAAGGCCCCGGATTTTCGGGGCCTTTGCTTTAAAATTTTCAGGAGCTTCGGAAGTCTGCGTCACTTACTTCTTATAAGTGATCTTATAAATAGTACCCTTGCTATCATCACTAACATACAGTGACCCATCCGGGCCCTGTGCCAGGCCGCACGGACGGTGTACGGCACTGCCTTTGGCTTTATCGGCAGCCGAGCCGGCAAAACCGTCAGCAAATACTTCCCATTTGCCCGACGGTTTGCCATTAGCAAACGGCTGGAAAACTACGTAATAACCTTCCTGTGGTTCCGGTGCCCGGTTCCACGACCCGTGGAAGGCGATAAAGGCGCCATTCTTATATTTCGCCGGGAATTGGTTGCCGGTATAAAACAGCAGGCCGTTAGGGGCCAGGTGGCCCGGGTAGGCCGCCGCTGGGTTAATGGCATTTTCGCCACCTGTCTTTTTGCCATCGCCGCCATATTCCGGCATCAGCATTTTTTTGTGTGTTTGCCAGTCGTAGTACATATAAGGCCAGCCCGCGTTGTCGCCCTTTTTAATGGCGTACATGCATTCGGCGGGTAATACGGCATTTTGTTTAGCGGTGTAATATTGCGGGAACATATCGTTCAGCTGGTCGCGGCCGTGCTGCATTACAAATAATTGGTTGTCCTGCGTGTTCCAATCAAGCCCCACCACATTTCTTAAGCCGGTAGCATAGCGCACGCCGTCGCCATAATGCTGGTTAAGCTTACTTGCGCTGAACTGCCATATACCACCGGCCGAATCCAAAATAGGGCAGCCTTTTTGACCCGGCGAACCTTTTGTACGGTCCTTTACCTGGCAGGCGTTGGAGTAAGCGCCGATGTTAACATACAGGTGCCCGGCATTATCCAGGGTGATGGCCTTGGCTTCATGTTCACCGCGACTTAAAAGGCCGGTCACTATCTTTTCAGGTTTACTGGGGTCTATTACCTCGTTTTTGGCGTTCAGCTTAAAGCGGAACACCTCCTCGTCCGACGACGCATACAGGTACCCGCTTTTGACAGCGATGCCGGTGCCGGCAAAATTACCGAAAGCCATCTTCACTTCGGCCTTGTTGCCATTTTGATGAAGCAGCAAAATTCCTTTGCCTTTTTCGAGCCCCCGCAGCTTTGCATAGATCTCGTTCTGAGGCGTAACAGCGATATGCCGTACACCGCCAAGGTTATCGGCGATAATTGCCGCACTGAATCCGGCGGGAACCGTCAGCCCGGCATTGTCAGCCTCCGGCGTGTTAAAATTGTTATGTTTTTTGATGTCGTTCTTAAGAGCGACGATGGATACCAGCCCGGCAACAGCCAGTACGGGCAGCAGGATGGTTCCCAGTGTTTTTCTCTTCATAATAGTATGCTTATTTGATATCAAATTTAGCTGATTATTTATCAATTTAGGAAATGGGCTTTGTATCAATACAATAACATAATGCCTGTTTATTAAGACCATCGCAGGGCGCCAGAGGTTTTATTTTTTTTAACAAAGGGATCGGCGATACAGGTTTTACGGGGAAGATTTTTTCATTTATAATTCATCTTCATGAAAATTAAATTCTGGTAAATATATACTATTAAAAATTATATTTTACTTATAGCTGTGCTGCAGAAGTATTATAACGAAATATTAAACCTTTTCAGCCGGGTATAGTCCTAACTATATAAATTTTAATATTATGAAAAAGTTAGCAATATTATCAGCAATAGCATTAAGCGGTTTATTTTATAACGCAGCAAGTGCACAGGTTAGGTTACGTGTAGGTATTAATTTTAGCCCAAGGCCGGTATATGTTCAGGATAGGGTAGTAGTTGCACACCGCGAGCCGGTTGTATACAGCGAGCCGGTAAATTACGACGGCGATGAGGATTATTATTACCTGCCCGACGTAGATGCCTACTATAGCGTAAACGATGAATGTTATTACTATAACGATGGTGGCCGCTGGATAACCGCAGCGTATTTGCCAGGCGCTTACCGCGACTTTGACTGGAGATATGCCCGCAGGTACGAAGTACGTGCACCACGCCCATACCTGCATGCCGAATATTACAGGAACCACTACAATGGCGTGGCCTTTAACGGCAGGTGGAACGAACGTGTATATGCCCGTGGTTATGGCGACGCATATCATTACAATAATGGTGCAAATGCAAACAGGTTCAACGGCCGGAGATTTGATAACCGTAACCACTTTGATAACCATGACCGTTTTGATAATCATGACCGTTTTGATAATCATGGACGCGACAGCAGGCGCGACGAGCATTTTGCGCAAAACTATAACCACGGTAATAATGGTAACGACAGGCACGACCGCGACGGCCACAGGCCGGGAAGATTCTAATTAATTTCCCCAATATATATAAATGAAAAGGCCGCCGTGCGCAAGCAGGCGGCTTTTGTTGTTAACAGGAGCTGGCAGTATCCAACAGATCAACGGCGTCATGACTCAGGCGGATAGCAGCGGCGGCGGTTATTTGATTTAATTGCCCGATACTGGTGGCGCTGGCTATTGGGGCAACAACCCCGGGCCTTTTGATAAGCCAGGCTAACGCGATGGCAGCAGGAGCGGAGTTATATTCCGCGGCAACATTATCTAAAGCATCAAGAATACGCATCCCGCGTTCGTTCATGAATTTTTTTATGCCGCCACCACGCTGACTTTTACTCAGATCGGCTTGCGAGCGGTATTTGCCGGTAAGAAAGCCGCTTGCCAATGAATAGTAGGTAATTACGCCGATGTTATTTTTAAGGCAAACAGGCTCAAGGTCTTTTTCATATCCCTCGCGGCTGTACAGGTTATATTCGGGCTGCAAGGTTTCGTACCGGGCAAATCCATTGGTTTTGCTCGTCTGCAATGCTTCGGCAAGCCGGGCGCCGCTGTAGTTAGATGCACCTATGGCCCGCACTTTGCCTTGCCTGATGAGGCCCGTAAATGCGTCAAGGGTTTCGGCCAACGGAGTTTCTTTATCATCGTCGTGCGATTGATACAGATCGATACAATCAGTTTGCAGCCGTTTAAGCGAGTCCTCAACCGCTTTTGTAATATAGGCTTTCGACAGGCCCTTTTTATCCTGCCCCATGGGCTTTCCTACTTTGGTAGCTATAACTACTTTATCCCGTTTGCCCGATCTCTTCAGCCAGTTGCCAATTATGGTTTCCGACTCGCCCCCTTTATTCCCGGCGACCCAACTTGAATAAACATCAGCGGTATCGATAAAATCGAAGCCGGTATCAACCAGTTCGTCAAGCAGTTCAAATGATGTTTTCTCATCAGCGGTCCAGCCAAAAACATTTCCGCCAAAGCAAAAAGGATAAACCTTAATGCCCGACTCCCCTAATTCGCGTTTTTCCATAAACTTATAATTGTTTGGCTTTGGCCACTTGTTCGGCAAGTTCTTCAACCCATCCCGAAAAGTAAGGTTCGGTGCCGTCAACCCTTACCCATTTACCCTTTTTGTCCCTGCTGATAACCAGGTGCAACGTTCCATCGATAGATTTAAATTCGTACGCCCTCCCGTATTGCGCATAGTGTATAGGCGTCACTATACCGTCGACTGAATTGTCCGATCCCGTCAAAAATGCTTCAAATTGCTCTTCCATGGCTTTAGATTTATTTTATAACACTATGCGAAATTATCTGTTTTGTAATTATTTAGATATGATACCGGTCATAATTAATAATTTTACAGCTTGGAAAACATAACCCCTGACCGCCAGGTACTGATAGATGTAGTAAAAACGGCAATGCCATTTGGGAAATATAAAGGGACACTAATATGCGACTTGCCGGTTTATTACCTGGAATGGCTGAAAAATAAGGGCTTTCCGGCAGGGAAGCTGGGTATGCTGCTATCCACCACTTACGAAATAAAAATAAACGGCCTGGCTAAAATACTGGCTATGGTAAAACAAACCTTAAAATAGCTGCCAATTTTAAATGGGTTGTAAGGTATCACGTTACGGTCCGACTAACACGAAAACGATTACCTGCCGATGACCATCTGTACGATGGCTGCCGACGTATATCAGTTTATAAAACTCAATAGGATATGAAACGAATTATTTTATTTGCAGCCTCGGTATTTTTATTTGCAGGCTGCGTTAACGGGCAGACCTCAAGCGATTACGCATCCTTACCCCAGCCGAAACCCGGCGAACAGGTAGCCACTTTTGGCGGCGGATGTTTCTGGAGCATGAGCGAGGCCATGTCCGAATTAAAAGGTGTTGATAAAGTAGTGTCGGGCTACGCGGGTGGGGCAAAAGTACGCCCCAGTTACGAGGAGGTAGGCACACAGGAGACGGGCCATGCCGAGGTGGTTCAGATATATTATGATCCTAAGGTGATCAGTTTTACTACCCTGGCCCACGCTTTCTTTTTTGCCCACAACCCGACGGAACTTAATTACCAGGGTCCGGATAGGGGAACCGATTACCGCTCTATAGCGTTTTACCGTACCCCCGAGGAAAAGGCCATTTTACTGAACGAGATCAAAAAAATAGACGCAACCAAACATTATGGCGACCCGATAGTAACACAGGTTGTGCCATTTAAGGCCTTTTATCCTGCGGAGAAATATCACCAGGGATACTACCGGCTGCACCCGGAAAGCGGGTACATCCAATCGGTTTCTGTGCCTAAGGTTGAAAAATTCGAACAAGCCATGAAGGCTGAACTGAAGCCGGAGTTTCAGAAATAGTTGATTTGGTTGGATTACGTTAAGTGGTTGACCAGGTTAATATACACGGATGCGTAACTTATCAACTTAATCCAACCTATTTAACTCAATCAACTACAACTTATTAAACCATCCTTTTTTCCAGAATACGAAGATCTGTATCATGGCTATGATAAACATGCCGAGCAGGGCATAATAGTAGCCATGAGGCGAATATAGTTCGGGGAGGTTATCCGGCATTACCTTGTTCGTGACCGGGTCGACCCGTGCGAAGTTCATGCCGTATATACCGGCTATAAAGGTTAGCGGGATAAAGATGACCGATATGATGGTTAGCACCTTCATAATCTCGTTCATCCGGTTGCTCACCATGGATAAGTACAGGTCGATAATGCTGGACGTTATTTCCTTATAACTCTCCACCAGGTCCATTATCTGTATACAATGGTCGTACGCGTCGCGCAGGTATATTTTTACTTCAGGTGATATCAGCGTATTTTCGGTACGCAGCATCTCGTTTATTTTGTCGCGTTCGGGCCAGCTGGCACGCCTAACCGTAATCAGTATGCGTTTCAGTGCCTGCGCATTATACATTACGCTTTTGTCCGGGCTGCTGTATAGATGGTCTTCGGTATCGTCCAGCATATCACCGATCTTCGCAAGCAAAAGAAAGTAATTATCCAGGATGGTATCGGTAAGCGCATAACACATATAACCGGGCCCGGCAGTGCGAATAGCGCCTTTACCAACTTCAAGCCTTGTTTTTACCGCTTCAAAGTACTCCTCGTGCGTCTCTTCAAAACTGATGATGATATTATGTTTGATAAGTGAAGAAAACTGGCAGTTTACAAGTTCGTTCTCCTTATTAAAATGGATGATACGACTCGTGCTGAACACATAATCATCATATTCGTCAAACTTCGGCCTCTGATGCGTATTCACAATATCTTCCAGCACCAGGGGATTGATATTCAGGTTTGAGCCTATCTCCTCCATCAATTTTTTATCGCCCAAACCTTTTACCTGTATCCAATGGGTATGATCGGTACATTTTTTAAACTGTTTCAGGATGATCTCGACCGTTTTGCCTTCTGATTTTATAAGCTCCTTTTCATTATAGCTGTAAACCATAATGAGCGGCTTTATTGCATCCTCGGAAATATTGATAGACCCTGGGCTGGCGCCTACGTCTATTCTGCGGTCGCGTTTTTTATATCGTATCCTTTTTAACGGTTTGCTCATTTTTTCTAAAGGTAATTAACAGATTGCGGCCCCTGGTTAAACAACAGGTCGACGATACTGAGGTTTTTTATAAATCCGTGCCGGTCTTCAAATAGCTGGTAATAGGGCTTTTGCGGGTATTCTGTTTCTTTTTTTGAACTAAAGCCCTGCCGGAAATCTTTGAGATTAAGATACTCCGGTTCATAATCGACTGTGAATTTTATCTCAGTTTTTATTTTCAGAAGGTTTAGCAGCAGACGCAGCAGTTTTTCGTTCATATCAAACAGGAACGTTTCCCTTACTTCGTAAAATATGGCAAACTCATCCTCATAATATTCAAAATAAGCGGAGCGCCGGTAACAATTTTGCAGACTCATCCAATGCAGCCGCTGCCAGCGGAAGTCATAACTGATGCGGACATCTTTTACCGCCGTATGCGCCTTTGAGCCCTTTACTACAGGCACTACCAGCGTCAGCATACCATCGGGCGAATAGATATTGGCGCGGTTGCGGTAGGTTTGTTTCGGGAAGTGCTCGTATTTTTCGAGAATGAAATCAGGATTGTAAATGGTCAGTTCACTGAAATATTCAACAGGCGGCATATAAAATAGCGGTAACACCGCGCCTTTTTCAATCATATATTCTATGTTTGTGCTCAAAATTCGGATAAAATAATGATAAAAAAAGGCCTTTCGTATATAGGTGTCTTCTTTTTCTACCTGCTTTCGTTATTGCCTTTCTGGTTTTTGTATCTTATATCCGACCTGGTTTTTATAATTCTGTATTATGTGGTGGGTTACCGCCGCAAAGTTGTGCAGGATAACTTGCGTAATTCGTTCCCCGAAAAATCAGCGGAGGAGCGGGCCTCTATCGAAAAAAAATATTTCAAATACATGGCCGATCTCACACTTGAGACCATCAAATCGACCAGTATGTCCGAAAAACAGGTTCGCCGGCGCATGGTATGTACCAATCCTGAAATAATGGAGCACTACTTTAGCCAGGGCAAAAGCATTTTGGCCGCTGCGGGCCATTACGGCAACTGGGAGCTGGCCTGTTTGAATTTCGGTTTCCTGACAGATAAAATAAAGATGGTGGTTTACAAACCGCAATCGAGCGAGATATTTACTGATTTTATTAACCGCACGCGTTCGCGTTTCGGTACCATCATGATCTCGATGAAGCAAACGCTGCGTAAAATGATCGAACATAAAAATGAGCTTACCTTTACGGTATTAGCTGCCGATCAAACCCCGTCGCGCAGCGAAGCCTTATATTTTACCACCTTTTTGCATCAGCCAACGGCTGTTTTTATTGGCGTTGAAAAACTGAGCAGCATAAGGGATTGTGTGATCGTTTTTTACCGGATAGACCTTGTAAAACGCGGGCATTATACTTATACCCTGGTGCCTTTGGTTGAAAATCCGAAAGAAACAAGGCCGTACGAGATCACTAAAATACAGGTGAATTATCTTGAATCGCTCATCAGGGAGAAGCCGGAGTACTGGCTATGGTCGCACCGCCGATGGAAGATCAAACCGGAAGATGTTGCAAAGCCTGTTTTCTTTGATTGACGGAGGCCCGCGTTATTTCCGATTAAAAGCATATTATTGCACGATAAATCCCAGGCCCGGATTGTCCAATATTCATTAATGACAAATACACCTAAAGTCGCCATTGTTATCTTAAACTGGAACGGGGTAAAATATCTGCGCGATTTTTTGCCCTCGGTACTTACCTCTATCTGGCCAAACCTGGATATTGTAGTTGGCGATAACGGTTCTACAGACGGATCTATAGATTTTTTAAGACAGCATTACCCCACTATCCGAATCATTCAGAATGACCAGAATTATGGATTTACAGGTGGTTACAACCGGGTGCTGGAACAGGTAGAGGCGGACTACTTTATCCTGCTCAATTCGGATGTCGAAGTGCATCCCGGCTGGATAGCACCCGTCATAAGCCTGATGGAAAGCGACGCGCTGATTGCTGCTGCCGCACCAAAGATAAAAGCATTTGCTGAAAAGGACCATTTTGAACACGCCGGAGCTGCGGGTGGTTTTATTGATGAATATGGTTACCCTTTTTGCCGCGGGCGTATGTTTTACGAGATAGAGCAGGATAAGGGCCAATATGAGCAATCGGGCGAGATATTCTGGGCCTCAGGGGCTGCTATGTTTGTGAAAAAGAAATACTGGGTGGAAGCCGGAGGGTTTGACGATCGCTTTTTTGCGCACATGGAGGAGATAGACCTTTGCTGGCGGCTGAAAAATATGGGTTATAAAGTTGTTTATTGTGCCGAATCAGAAGTTTACCACGTCGGCGGCGGGACATTGAACACCGAGAACCCTTTTAAGACCTTCCTGAATTTCAGAAACAACCTGTTATTGTTGAGGAACAATCTTTCCTTTTGGCGCGGGATGGTCATCATTTTCATCCGTTTTTGGATGGATCTGCTGGCTATAGTACGTTTTTTGAACGAAGGTAAACGTAAGGATGCCTGGGCGGTTAGCCGGGCGCATCAAAACTTCGTTGTTCAGCTATTTAAGGGTGGGGGTCCCAAAAGAAATAAAAGAAGCAATCTGCACACCCTTAAAGGTATGTACAGGGGAAGCATTGTTTGGGATTTCTTTATGAAAAAGAAGCATGTGTTTTCCTCGCTCGATCCCCAAAAGTTCTATTAAAACTACTCTTTTTTCTTTTTAGGTATTGCAATACCTTCTTTTGCGAACCCTGCATAAATATCGGCCAGTACGCGGCTACGCAATTGGGAATAATGACTGATATCCGCCGCCCAGAAAAGCACCCGGAAATCGATGGCATCTTCCGAAACATTTAACAGGAATACCGACGGGCCTGGGTTATCCATGATATCATCGCGTTTAGCCATTGTTTCCTGCAAAAGTGAGGTCACCTTTTCTATATCCGACCCGTAAGCGGCGCGTACCACCAGCTCGACTTGGCGGCTTGTGTTACTGAGTGTCCAGTTAACAACGTTTTGGGAGATGAGGTCGCCGTTGGGAATAATAACCTCGGCACCGTCGCCGGTTTCGAGCCTGCTCGAACGGATGCCTATCTCTTTCATGGTTCCCTGCCGGCCGCCTACTTCTATCACATCGCCTATCTGTATGGGTTTTTCAAAGGCCAGTATCATGCCCGATACCAGGTTGTTGGTTACATTTTGCAAACCAAAGCCAATACCTACGCCGAAGGCGCTGAAAATGATGGTGAGTTTATCGAGAGGAAAGCCCGAGGCCCCAACCGCCAGCAAAAAACCAACTGTAAACACGCCGATACGGATAAGCAAAGTGGACGCCCGGTTCTTTTTCTTAAGTACAGAAATGTCATTGGTATGCTGCGAGGAAAGGTCGTAAAAATAACTGATGACACGCGACAGCAACGACGAAAGCCAAATCACCAGAAAGAAAATTACAAAGCCGCCAAAAGTGAAAGATGCTCCGCCGATATTGCGCGACTCGCTCAGGGTATCCGTTAAATAATCGTGCACCCAATCATCGATGTTCAGGTTCTGCAGCAGGAAGAATATCCATAGGAGAGAGGCCAATGTTGTTAATACATTTCTGAATTTCTTTTGCAGTGTATTGTAATCGATCATGCTGATAAAGCTGCTTTCGGCTTTACGGGTATGAAGCTGTAAAAACATGGTTTGAATGATGATCCGGATAACAAAGTAAAGGGCTACCGTAAGCCATAGGTTGAACACCGCAGTAACGCCCACAATTTTCGCCAGGCTAAACCGCCCTGTTACGTTCAGGACGATCGAGGCTAGGTGCATCAATATAAATATCCTAAGGATCAGCTTGGTATATTTAAGATGTTCCTGCGGCTCCTTTTTTATCCTGTTGTAGAACAAGACCGCAAAAATGATCGAAATAATACTCAGAAGAAGGATAAAGTACCGGTCTTCGCCCGTGATCTGTACCAGTAAGTTGCTCAGGCAATAAAAGATAGTTATCCAGAATAACTTAAACAGGAAATTAAACAGCGACAGGGGAAAGTTATTCCTGACCAGGATAAGCACCAGTATAATAGTAATTATGAAGCAGCATTCGAGGAAAAAAACCGGCGGATGGTCATAAAAATACGGTGCAATAGTTGTGGATATTAGTAAAGCGGACACTATGGGCTTGCGGTACACAATACGGGCGTGGTCCGAAATAAGTTCCTGGTGTTCGAGATGCTTAACTGTTTTATAGCGATTATACAATATCCACAGAAAAACAAGCGCCAGGAAGCCCAAAGCAATAGCATGGGTACCGGTTTCATTCTTGAAGAAATAATTGGCCTGTATAGTATTGAGCCTTATTGTACCGCGCAACGCAGAATCGATGCGGCTATATTTTACATCATCTTTTGCGCCTATCCAATTGAATTCGCCCGACATAGAACGTATGGCAAATTTCCTGATCTTGGCATCTATCTGGTCGTTCTCATCCAGCGTATTGGTATATGCTGTCGCTATCTTATTCTGTAGCAGGTTCAATTTATAAAGGTTGCCGCGATTGATTGAATCTACCTGGTGCCAAACCGTCCTTACGGCTATGCCTTGTTCAAAATAAGCGCTGCGCAATTCGTTATCATCGGGAACGTTATTGAGCGAAGTATCCTTTGAGAACCGGATGATATCGTGCTGGTTTTGTACCAATTTGGTGTTTATATCGTCCATATCCGACTGCCAACCGTCTAATTGCTCCTGGATATGGTCAAGATTATCGCGCATTACGAACAGGTAGCGTAACGTGCTCGATTTTTTTGTATTGATCAGTGTCCGTATCCTAACCAGCCTTCGCGCAATTGAAGGCAGGTTCTGGCTAACGTCACCCGTATCCAATCCTTCGGCCAGGTTATTCCGCATCTGGTTAAACGTGGTGTGGTATTGTTCAAGATGCTGCAAAAGGCTGTTAATAGAGGTGTCGCTTCTGCTTAAAGCCTGTAAAACGGAATCGCGCGAGCGAATCGCTTTTCTTTCACTTTCTCTCGCTGTAAGCGGCTTTTTTGTTTTTTCGTGGGTTTGGGCAAAGCTGTTGCCGAAAAAGAAGAAAGTAAGCAGGAGTAATGCGCTAATTTTTAATGCCCGGCACATACAATTTTTTTTGAGGGATATACAGACCAATAGTCTAAAGCAAGTTACAAAATAAAATTATCCGTTCACCAAATTCTCAATAGCCAAACGGTACGAATCGAGCCCGAAGCCGGCTATGACCCCTTTGCAACTGGCCGCCAATAATGATTTATGCCTGAATTCTTCGCGTTTGTAAACGTTGGATATATGCACCTCGATAACGGGCGCCTTGATAGCGGCTATAGCGTCAGCAATAGCCACCGATGTATGCGTATACGCCCCAGCGTTCATTACGATACCATCAACGGTAAAACCAACCTCGTGCAGCTTATTAATAATTTCGCCCTCTACATTACTTTGGTAATAATTTATGGTGATGTTTGCATAGCGTTTGCGCAGGCCGTCAAGATAGCTGTCGAAGCTGCTATCGCCGTAAATGGATTTTTCACGAACGCCGAGCAGGTTCAAATTGGGGCCGTTGATAATTTGTATATTCATTACCTCAAACTTAACCATAAAACATTAAAAGCAAAATCAATTGGATTGGAGACCGTCGATAAAAGGATTTCGGGCTTACCTGAAGCTGGAGAAAGGGCTCTCAGAAAACTCGGTAGAGGCTTATAGCCGGGATATCGAAAAGCTGCAGCAGTATGCGGAAACGGAGAATTTAAAACCTGAAACTATAACGCTTTCCAACCTGCGGCAATTTATTACCTGGGTAAATGAACTGGGTATGCTGCCATCATCGCAGGCAAGGGTATTGTCCGGGGTTAAATCATTTTATAAATACCTGTTGATAGAAGATATCATTAAAAATGATCCTGCCGAACTGCTGGAATCACCCAAAAAGCAACGAAAACTCCCTGTTACTTTAAGTTACCAGGATATTGAAAAACTGCTGAGCGTGATCGACCTGTCCAAACCTGAAGGGCCGCGCAATAAAGCCATAATCGAAGTGCTGTACAGTTGTGGCCTGCGGGTATCAGAGCTGACAGAATTGAAATTATCCAACCTGTATCTTGATATTGAATTTATAAAAGTGTTGGGGAAGGGCAGTAAAGAAAGATTGGTGCCGATAGGCAGTGAGGCCATAACCGCTTTGAAAATTTGGATAGAACAACTGCGCGTACATATCCCCATAAAAAAAGGGGAGGAGGATATGGTTTTCCTGAACCGGCGCGGGTCACGCCTGAGCCGCGTTTATGTGTTTATGCTCATCAAACAATTAGCCGAAACTGCCGGAATTAAAAAGGTGATAAGTCCGCACACGCTCCGGCACTCATTCGCCACGCATTTGGTGGAAGGCGGCGCCGACCTGCGCGCTGTGCAGGAAATGCTGGGGCACGAAAGTATTACGACAACGGAGATATATACCCATTTGGACAGGGAGTATTTGAAGGAGGTTATAGGTTCTTACCATCCGCGAAGTTAGTTGGCAATTGACAGTTGGCAGGGGCTACTTAACTGCTTTTATCATCCTGTCCCGTTCGCTCATGTCTTTTCTTAACTCAATGTTTTTGAATGATTTATTATTTAATAGTTCAACTGTTTGTTCACCATAATTTTCGTTGATCTCGAAGAATAGCAAGCCACCTGGTGCCAGGTTTTTTGAAGCAAAATCAGCTATGGCATTATAAAACTCCAACGGATCATTTTCCGGAACGAACAGGGCAGTATGCGGCTCGAAATCCGTTACGTTGCTATGCATTTGTTTTTTGTCGTCCATCGTAACATAAGGCGGATTGCTTATGATGATTTCGAATTTCGAATGTTCAATTTCGAATTGCGGATTTAAAATGTCGCCTAAAATGAAGTTGACTTTTGTATTATTTAATTCGGCATTTTCGGTGGCTGTCCTTAAGGCATCTTGGGAGATGTCTATAGCAGAAATAGAAAACCCGGGCAAGTTCTTTTTCACGCTGATGGCGATACAGCCGGAACCGGTGCCGATATCTAAAATACTGCCTCCTGTCAAGTGCTTATTGCCAACTAACGAAAGTACCCATTCCACTAATTCTTCCGTTTCCGGCCTGGGGATAAGGACTGATGGATTTACTTTAAAAGTCGATCCGTAAAATTCAGCATGACCGAGGATATATTGGAGTGGCTCGCCGGTTTTAAGACGCAAAAGGATAGCGCCGATCGCGTCCAGGTGTTCCTGTGGCAGTTCAAGTTCGGGAAAGGCTTTGATCTTTGCGGATGACGTTCCCGCGATCTCCGCGATAACGATCATACACAGCGAATCGATCTCCCGCGTATCGTAAACCCCCACCAGTTCTTTCCGGAATATTGATGAAACATCTTTAACGGTTTTCATGGGGACAAATTAACGTAGTCTGAATCAGAATTTACAGAATTAATGAATTAGCAGAATAATTGTACATAAGAGAAAGCAAATCAGTGTAATCATTCCTGGTAATCTGTGCAATCACAAATACTATCTTTGCACCATGCCTTCCCGCGAACCATATATGCAGCGCTGCCTGGAACTTGCCGCTTTGGGCATGGGCAGCGTAAGCCCGAACCCAATGGTAGGGGCGGTTATTGTACATGGGCGACGCATCATTGGCGAAGGCTATCACCAGCGGTACGGGGAGGCCCATGCTGAAGTAAATGCGATCAATTCGGTATTGTCAAAATATGATGATGCGGAAGAATTGCTGCGGGACAGCACTATTTACGTGTCGCTGGAACCTTGCGCACACTATGGCAAAACACCGCCTTGTGCCGACCTGATCATCAAACACGGTATTCCCAGGGTAGTTGTCGGTTGCCGCGACCCCTTTAAGCAGGTGGATGGAAAAGGCATTGAAAAATTACAGCAGGCGGGTATTGAAGTAACTACCGGTGTGCTGGAAACCGAATGTAAATGGCTGAACAGGCGTTTTTTTACCAGGGTACAGCAAAAACGCCCGTATGTTATACTTAAATGGGCGCAAACTGCAGACGGTTTTTTTGCGCCGGCAGACAACCAGCAACTATGGATAACAGGGGACGAGTCGCGCAGGCTGGTACATAAATGGCGCAGCGAAGAAGATGCGATACTGGTGGGTAAATATACAGTGGCAATAGATAACCCGCAGCTGAACACCCGTTACTGGCCGGGCAAATCGCCCAAAAGGGTAGTGATAGACAGACGGCTGGAGTTGGCAGCATCATCGAATATCTATGACCAAAGCGTGGAAACATTGGTGTTCAACGAGGTGAAGACCGACATCGACGGCAAAATTAAGTATATTGCGCTTGAAGATTTCGAGCGCTTTGTGCCTCAATATATTTTGTTCCAACTGTATTTGCAGGATATACAATCGGTGATTATAGAAGGAGGCGCCCATACCCTTAACAGCTTTATAGAAGCAGGCTTGTGGGATGAGGCGAGGATTTTTACCGGCGAAGCCATTTTGGGGAAGGGAATAAACGCACCCTGTGTAACGGGTGCCATAGCCGGCGAGTCATTAATAGGGAACGACAGGTTGCAGATCATATACAATAAACCTAAGCACTAATGTTTTATATATTACTGAGTATTTGCTTCAGTGTTACAGTTTCGGTATTGCTTAAGCTTGCCAAACGTTACCAGATAGATGTGTACCAGGCTATTACCTGGAATTATTCTGCGGCAATACTGCTTACCTGGCTTTTTTTTAAACCGCATAGCGTGCCCTTTCAGCAAGCGCCTGTTGCAATTTATGCCGGGCTGGGTATACTCCTCCCGGTTCTGTTCCTGGTCATTGCTTCATCTATAAAACTCACGGGCATCGTCCGTACCGATGTCGCGCAGCGGCTGTCGTTGTTTATACCGGTTATTGCATCGTTTATCATTTTCAGCGAAAAAGCGGATACCGTAAAGATAATAGGTATTTCCATCGGTTTTGCCGCGCTGATATGCCTGGTACCCTGGAAACAAAGGCGCGCGGTGCGGCGGCGGTCGTCTTACTCATGGATATATCTTGTCGTTATATTCCTTGGTATGGGTATTATCGATGTGTTACTGAAACAGGTTGCTAAAACCAAAGAAGTACCATTTACCACATCACTCTTTTATATTTTTATTCTCGCGTTTGCAGTGTCAGTTATCGGCATGATCTACCTGATCGCCAATAAAAAAATGCGTTTTTCGTGGCCCCATATCCTTATAGGCTGGATATTGGGCATAGCTAATTTTGGTAATATCCTGTTTTTCATCAAAGCGCACCAGGCATTGGCTGATCGGCCGTCGTATGTATTCTCGTCGATGGATATTGGCGTCATTGTTTTGGGAGCTGCCGTGGGCCTTGCTGTATTCAGGGAGAAACTAAGCGCTGTGAATATGGTGGGCATTGTGCTGGGTATTTTGGCTATCGTAGTTAATTCTTTTCACGATTCGCTGGCAAGTTTCATCGCATCCGTATTCTAATGCTTTTCGACGATACTTATTTCACTATAGAAAAGCCTGGCGAAGGTATTTTTCGCGACAGGGGCAGTAAGTTTTTGGGATATGCTTATCCGCTAAAATCCGATCAGGACATAAAGGCGATAGTAGCGAACCTGAAACATGAACACTCCAAAGCCAACCACCATTGCTGGGCCATGCGCTGGAGTACTGACAGGTCGGTTTTCCGGTTGAACGATGACGGTGAGCCATCCGGCACCGCGGGCCGGCCGGTGTTAAATACTTTGCTATCGCGAAACCTAACCAATATTGCTGTTGTTGTGGTGCGGTATTTTGGCGGTACTTTGCTGGGCGTGCCGGGCCTGATCAATGCCTACCGCACGGCTGCTGAACTGGCTTTGAACGAATGCAAAGTGGTGGAAAAAACGATCAACGATGTTTACACATTGTCGTTCGAATACCAGCAGATGAACGACGTGATGAAGCTGATCAAAGAAGATAACCTCGAAATTTTGCACCAGCAATTTGATAACAATTGCGAGATAAAGATATCGATACGAAAAATGCAGGTGAACCAGGTATTGGGGCGACTGCAAAAGCTTTCTTCAGTTAAATTGAGGTTTGATCATACGGTTTGATCCCGTTCCATTTTTCAGGAAGCTCCGATGGAGCTGATCAGCTTTGTATTTGGTTTTCTATAAACAGGCGGCTCCGCTGGAGCCTTATTTGTATGATAACAGATTTTAGACTAACCAGAATCATAAAATATTTTATACTCTACCGTCCAATATTATACTATATGATTAAGCTCCGTAGGAGCATACGGTTTATAGTAAAATAGAATCATATCCGGCTCCATCGGAGCCTCCTGCCTTCGTCGATTTTGTTCATTTTTTCACAGCTATTGCGGCATATTTATGTATTTTAGTCGGGTATGGAATCTTTCGAGATCAATAAGGAGGACCTTGAGCGCATTAAAACCGCGCTTGGCGGCGATGATGCTGAGTTAGAGAAGGTTCTGGCCGAGTATCACGCGTCGGAGATCGCCATACTCTTCGAGCAGCTCCCGCTTGAAGCACGGGAAAAGATCATCAATGTACTGCCAACCGAAGAGGCTTCGGAAGTAATATCCGAGATGAACGAGGAGCAGGACCCGGGCGAACTGCTTATCAGCCTGCACCCTGAAAAACGTTCGGAGATCATCGAAGAACTCGACTACGACGACGCTACGGATATTATCTCGCAACTGGAGGAGCATGAGCAAAAGGAGATACTGGAGGACCTGGACGAGGAGGACGCTTCGAACATACGCGCGCTTTTAGGCTACGCCGAGGATACTGCCGGGGGATTGATGAACTCGCAGGTGATCAAGGTGAATATTTACCTCGATAAGAAAGATGCCCTGGACGAGATCATCCGGCAGTCGGAGGAAATGGAAGAATTCAATACCATTTATGCTGTTGACGAATTTGACGTGCTGAAGGGTATATTATCCATTAAATCCATTATTAAGGCCCATGCCCATGCCTGGATAGAGCCCCTGGTTATCAAAGATTTTGTATATGTTAAGGCTGACCTTGACCAGGAGGAAGTGGCTAAATTGATTTCGCAGTACAACTTGACAGCGATACCTGTTGTGGATGACCATATGAAATTGCTTGGCCGGATAACGGTTGACGACATCATCGACGTAATGGAGGAGGAAAACACCGAGGATATATTGAAAATATCCGGTGTATCTGAGGACGAAGAGCTGAGCGGTAACTGGAAAGACGCCGTAAAAAGCCGTTTACCCTGGCTTATCATTAATTTGGGTACTGCCTATCTTGCTGCTTCTATTATCAGGCATTTTGATACGACAATAGAACGCATCGCCATCATCTCGGCTTACATGACCATTATCGCAGGCATGGGTGGAAATGCCGCCACACAGGCGCTTGCTGTAACGGTAAGGCGTATCTCGCTCAGCGACCTGACCGACCGGCAAGCCTACAATACTGTACTTAAGGAATTTTTAGTTGGACTGATAAACGGTGCAGCTAATGGCCTGATCGTTTTTTTTATAGCCATGATCTACGACGCCAACCTGAAACTGGGCCTGGTGCTTTTCCTGGCGATGACAGGCAACCTGATCATAGCCGGGTTAACCGGGGCCACTATACCCCTGGTTTTGAAGCGGGTAGGTATCGACCCGGCCGTGGCATCGTCCATTATAATCACCACTTTTACTGATTGTGCGGGCTTTTTATTGCCGTTATGGCTGGCCACGCAGTTTTTATTACCGCATCATTAAGCTATTATAAAGCTTTATTATAAATTTGACCGTCGAAAACGAAACCTATGACAGAGCTTAGAAACAACTGGACAAAAGAAGAAATATCAGCAATATATCATCAGCCGCTGTTGGACCTGATCTATGAAGCAGCTACTATCCACCGCGAAAATAAGGACTATTCTGAAGTACAGATAAGTTCGCTTATCTCCATCAAAACAGGCGGATGCCCCGAAGATTGTGCTTATTGCCCGCAGGCGGCACGTTACAATACCGGGGTGGATGTGCATGCGATTATGCCGAAAGATGAGGTGATAGCTGCCGCCGAAAAGGCGAAAGCGGGTGGTGCATCCAGGCTTTGCATGGGTGCTGCCTGGCGCGAAGTGCGTGATAACCGCGATTTTGACAAGGTGATAGATATGGTGAAAGCCGTGAACGAACTGGATATGGAGGTTTGCTGTACGCTGGGTATGCTGACGGAATCGCAGGCGCAGCGTTTGGCAGATGCCGGGCTGTATGCCTACAATCATAACCTGGATACATCAGAAGAAGACTATAAACGTATTATCACCACCCGTACTTATGACGAGCGCCTGAAAACGCTGGAGCACGTGCGCAAAGCTAAAATAACCGTTTGCAGCGGTGGAATTATCGGCCTGGGCGAAACGGTGGAGGATCGGATATCGATGCTGAAAACGCTTTCGAACCTGCCTAAACATCCTGAATCAGTGCCGATCAATGCGCTGGTGCCTATCAAAGGCACGCCTTTGGCCGACCAGGCAAAAGTTGCCGTATGGGATATGGTGCGCATGATAGCGACTACCCGCATTATTATGCCGAAGACGGTGGTGCGTTTATCAGCAGGCCGTACCGAGATGACTACGGTAGAGCAGGCCTTCTGCTTTATGGCGGGCGCTAATTCGATATTCGCAGGAGATAAATTGCTGACTACGCCAAATCCTTCTTTCGATACCGATATGGCAATGTTCGAGATACTCGGCCTGAAACCAAGGGCTGCCTTTAAAAATGGCAAGCCGGGACAACAGGAGAGTGTGCAGGAATATATTAACCTGGAGAAAATTGAAGTGAATTAAGATCGCCTGAAATGAAAAGCTGCCTGAGGTTCTCGTTGCTTATTTTAGCTGCCTGTTGCTTTACTACCATAGGCGCGTGCCAGAAGAAAAGCCAGGACCTGAAAGTAGTTATTATCAGGCACGGCGAAAAACCTGCTGATGGCGATAACCTGGATTGCGCGGGTTTTAACCGTTCACTGGCGTTGCCCAAGGTACTTTACGACAAGTTTGGCACGGCATCGGCTATATTTGTGCCAAGTATCAAATCGGGCAGTCAAACCAAACCGGTGCGAATGTTCCAACTGATAACGCCTTATGCTGTAAAATATAACCTGGCCGTCAATAGTAGCTATCCGGTGGATGACCATAAGGACCTCGCCAATGAAATAAGAAAGCTTAACGGCGTCGTTATTGTAGTGTGGGAACATGATAACATACCAAAAATTGCGAAGGCCCTGGGCATCAAAAATCCACCCGCCTGGCCCGGTACGGATTTTGACGGCATCTGGATAATTACTTATAAAAAAGACAAAGCATCCCTGGCTACCGATAAGGAGGATATCAAGCCTTCTTCAACTTGTTCATTCTGACTAAAACAATTCGCGGGAATAATTCTTTTTATACGCAAAAAGAAAGAATTATGTCATTTGACCAATATCACGAACCCCCAGAGGAATTATCTGATAAGACCCGTACTTTTGCCAGGATGATCGTTTCGCTTACCGAAGAAGCAGAGGCAATTAACTGGTATGAACAACGCATATCCGTAGAAAAAGACAAGCAGGCTAAAGCGATTATGCAAAACGCCCAGCACGAGGAGTTTAAGCATTTTGGTATGGACCTGGAGTTCCTGCTGCGTCAAAAACCCAAATGGCGCGAAACTTTACAGGCCATATTATTTAAGGAAGGCGATATCGTGAAACTGGGCGAGAAGGGCGAGGAAGCGTCGGACTAGATTGTTGGATTGTTTTTATTGTTGGATTGTTGAACTGTTTTACACTTTGGCATTTAGCACCCAACGCCAGGCCCACCGTGTGGCGCGGTTAAAGCCATGCCAGCTATCCACAAATTCAATAATATCATTAAGGCAGGTTTCAGCGAATTTATTTTTGAAGTTTTTTGAGGCGATCTTGTACACCTTGTCCGGGTTTTGGAGGCCAATGCGTTCGAATATTTCTTTTTTTACGTACATGGTACGCACAAACAGGATATTGAACAGGATGACATAGCTGTACAGCGTGCGTTTGATATACCCTGCTTTCGCTGCGTATTCCTTTAGCAGTGCTTTGGTAAAAAGGATATGCCGCGCTTCCTCGATATTATGCAGGTCGAACATTTTGCGTAAAACCAGGTAAACATCAGGCGATTTACGGGCGTAATTTCCATAAACATCAGTCACCAATTCAACCGATACGCTGCCCATGAACAGGTAATCTGCGGGCAGGTATTTGTTGCTGAGTTCGCCAAAGAACTTATGCAGGCCGGATTGCCTGATGGGTTGGCCGCCCAGTTTGGTAATAGCCTGCCCGAACATTTCCTGGTGGCGGAATTCCTCTATCAGTTCCCTTAAAAGAAAGCGATGCTGAACATCGGCAAGGGGCAGGGTAAGCAGGTGCCGCGTCATGAACAGGCAAAACAAGCATTCGCCCCAGGCATAAGAGGCTATTACCTGCATCAGTTCGTGCCGGCCCAGCTCCAGTTTTTGCGCGGGGGTAAGGGTATCGTAAATATCCAGTCCGTGCAGGGAAGTGAGGATCTCAGGCAAAAAGATATCTTCCGGCCCTGGTTCCTGTTGCCAGGGGATATAGGTCTCCGGCAGTAGCGGTCGCTCCCTGCTTATTTTTATCAGGCGCTCTATCTCTTCAACCTGCATACCGGTGTTTTTATCATGCCAAAGTCATAACGCAATATCATAAAACTAAATTAACCAATTAGTCCGTTAATAAGTTTGTGATAAGGTTTAGGTTGTTCCTGGTAGTATGACGCTATCGGGACGGGCTCCCGCCGCCAGGCGGGGGCCTTTTTTATGCGGTAACGCTAAGAAATGAATGAGAGTTGCTTACCCCAGCAAATATCTGATGAACCTGTGAACAGGGTAAATGATGATCGGTGCGGCAATAATATCAATGGTGTAGTGCACATGCTGTACTACCAGCAGGCAGGCTACTGCAAAAGTGGCAACGCCGGCCAGTATTTTATCCCACTTCCTTTCAAGGCAAAGTACCAGTAGGAAAAGGATGGAAGTATGGCCTGAAAAGAACAAGTCTTTAGTGATAGTGCTTTGCCCATAGAAAACGCCGGTAAGCGGGTCGGTTAGCACAATAAGCCCCTTTGGCGGGTCGAGTGGTATCAGGCTGATGGCAAGCACCCGCAGCATGGTGATGAATATAAAAGTCCAGAGATAGGTTATGTAGATCGTCGGCTTTTCTACCGCTCTCCAAAGCGAGTAAAAGCCCATTCCCCAAATCACGGTAAATATCGCCCACGAAACGTTATGTGACGGAACAGCCGCTAAAAGCCAGTCGTTTAAAACCGGGCCGGTCCGTTTCTGAATAAGGTTGAAAAAGGTGGGAAGCATGCAGGATATGATAATCATCAGTATTGAACCGATAATGATCTGTGTACGCTGAAGCGAGGAACTCCAGGTCTGTTTCCAGTTATTTCTTAATGTTATCGCAATTGTCCGGGCCACTTAGTCTGTAAAAATTAATCAGGTTGCAAAAATAACAAGATAAATTGAATGTAAAGTTTTCCTTAAGATTAAATTAAGTAATTACAACCAATGTTAGCTTATGACTGCAGTCACATTCAATATGTTACGTGCGTCTTACCTGTAATGTTCCGAAAGGCCGGAAATTGACCCCTGATTTTGGGCAGTGTAGTAATACCTTCCGGAGGAGCAATAACCTTAGAGAAATTTTTATTACTGATAATCAGATAATTATAAAAAATACTAATCGGTTAGTTGTAATACTAATCTATTAGTATTAGCTTAGATTAAAATTTGATTAGAAATGCAAAAGCTGGCTAAAAGAGAAGAACAAATTATGCAGGTTTTCTGGAACCTGGAAAAAGCGTTTATAAAAGAGATTATCCCCGAACTGCCCGATCCCAAACCACATTACAATTCTGTTGCAACGATGGTGAAGATATTAGAAGAAAAAGGTTTCCTGGCGCATGAAGCTTTCGGGAATATTTTTCGCTACTACCCTGTTATCAGCAAGGACGATTACCAGAAGCATGCGATGAAGGATATCGTAAGCCAATACTTCAATAACTCGTACCCAAGTATGCTGGCTTTTTTTGCCAAAGAACAAAAAATATCAGAATCGGAACTGAACGAAATATTAGACATCATTAAATCGTCAAAGAAATGATACCTTATATCCTGCACGTAGCGCTGCTTATCTCAATAAGTCTGCTGTTCTACAAGATATTTTTACAACGCGAAACCTTTTACCGGCTTAACCGGGTGATACTGCTTATATGCCTGGGCCTGTCGTTCGCCTTGCCGCTCATCACTATACCTGAAGCATGGACGTTGCGGAGCGAGCCCGAAAACAGCGCCATCAAAACCGGGGTACAGCAAACGCCCGAAATGGCTGCACTAATAAAAGCCGAAGTTCAGAAGCAGGTTTTGGCGGCGCAAAAGCAAGCCCGGCAGCAAGCAAAAAAACAACCGGTTGTAAACGCCCGGCCCGTAAAGGCAGAGCCGGCACCGGCGGCTGCAACACCTGCCAAGGTACAGCCAACCATTGTGGAACAGGCAAAGCCAATATGGCCTATTGTTATTAAATGGCTGTTTTATATCTATTGGGCAGGGGTAGGCGCTTTTGGTTTGAACTTGCTGCTGCAGGTGATCGTATTACTTTATCGTGCTTATTCAAATCCTGTGATACTGGATGGCAAATTCCGTATTATCGAGATCACGGGCGACAAGGCGCCATGCTCGTTCGGCAATAATATTTTCATCAATCCCGAAAAGTACGACTGGGATACCTATAACCAGATATTACTGCACGAGAAGGTGCACATACAACAGGGCCATAGCGCGGATATTTTATTGGCCGAGCTGGTGCTGGTGTTCCAGTGGTTTAACCCGTTTGCCTGGCTTTACCGTGGCGAACTGGAAAATAACCTGGAATTTTTGACCGATGAAGCCGTGCTTGGCCATAACCCGGTTGAAAAGGAAAGTTACCAGATGAGTTTATTAAAAGTATCGGTGCCGCATTTGGCGCTGAGCGTTACTACCAATTACAACCAATCACTATTAAAGAAACGAATTGTTATGATGAACGCTAAAAGATCCAACATCCATACGATGTGGAAATATTTCATCCTGCTGCCGCTGATGGCAGGACTGGCCTGTGCGTTGAACCAAACCGCATTCAGCCAAAATAAGGCAAAAACAAAAAACAAAACCACAGCTTCGCGCAGCCAGTCTTTCCACCAAAACTGGGGGGCGACAGATATGAGAGAGGGTACCTGGTTTGCTACGATCAAAGGGGAAAAGGTTAGGATGGAATTCAGGAATGACGATGACGATCATAACTGGTCGAACAGTGACAGTTTCCTGCTGAGCGAATTTTCGTCGCTGCCAAAAGATACCAAAGGCGATTTTACCCTTAAACGCGATGCCGGCACTGTTTTATTCAACGGTAAGTTTGAAGGAAACGATGGTTTTGGGCATTACAAATTTACTGCCGACAAAGGTTTTACCGATTACCTGAGAGGCGAGGGGATTACAGGAATTGAAGAGAATGATGAGTTTGCATTCTTTATCATTAACATAAAAAAGGATTATGTGGCCATGCTAAAAACTAACGGCTATAGTCATCTTTCAAAAAATGACCTGATATCAATGGGCGCGCTTAAAGTGGATGAGCCCTTTATTAAATTCTGGAAGCAGGAAGGGTATGCACACATGACCCCGAATGAACTGGTATCGGCCAAAGCGTTGGGTATTACTAAAGAATATGTACATGAGATACGCGAAGCCGGCTATAAGGATGTTGATTTTAACCAGCTGACTAGCTTTAAGGCTTTAGGCATAGACGGTAAGTACATAGCAAGTCTGAAAAAAGCCAACGCGAAATTTGCAAGGAATGGCAATGAAAATGAAATGCCGCGGGCAGAAGATATTACTTCTTTTAAGGCAATGAATATAGATTCGTCTTATGTGCGGGATATTAAAGACGCGGGTTACACCAATGTGCCGATGAACGAACTGACCAGTATGAAAGCGGTGGGTGTTACATCTGACTATGCCAAAAGCCTTGCTGCGCTGGGTTATAAAAATATATCGGCGAACGAATTGGTGTCGCTAAAATCGCTTGGCATTACACCCGATTACATCAAAGGCGTTAACGATATGGGCTACAAAAATATATCAGCCAATGAATTGATGTCTTTCAAATCGCTGGGGGTAAATGCTGATTTTATCAAAGGCTTTAACGATATAGGGTATAAAGATATATCGCCTAATGACCTGACCTCGCTGAAGGCGCTGGGTATCAAACCGGACTTTGTAAAAGGCTTTGAAGATATGGGGTACAAAAACATTTCGATCAATGAACTATCATCATTGAAAGCATTGAATGTTAATGCCGAATTTATTAAGAGTTTTGAGGCCGTTGGTTACAAACAGATACCGATCAACGAATTGTCGTCGCTCAGATCGTTAGGTATCACACCGGCTTATATCAAAAGCTTTAAGGATATCGGTTTTACCAACGTATCCCTGAATGATGCAACATCGCTTAAGGCCCTGGGCGTTACGCCTGCCTTTATTAAAGGTTTTAAAGATATCGGCTTCACCAACATATCGCTTAACGATGCTACATCGATGAAGGCGACGGGTATAACCCCCGAGTATATAAAAGAAATGAAAGCGAAAGGGTTCAATTCAAAGGACCTGAACAAATATATCCAGCTGAAGAACGCTTTTAACTGACAGGACCTCCTGCATACAGACTTACGGAGTTTTTAAAACTTCGTAAGTCTTAAATATCCCTTCACAATAATTTTTCCGATAATCTGTTAAATCATAGGATGTTATGATCGTATTTATTATTGCCATAGTATTAGTGTGCGCCACCGTCATCCTGATGAGTATGAAGCGCTACCCCTGACTTTAATAATCCATCTCCTGGCAATGAAACCCGGCTGTATTTAATAGTGATTCGACATAGCCGGTGTTTAGGCCGTTAGCTTCAATACGCAGTACTTTATCGCAATCCTCCAGGTCAAAGTTCCATTGTTTGATAGCAGCTACCGAAGTTAGCAAGGCCCTTACCTTACTCACTTTTCTCTTGCTCGTAACGTTTGTTTTAAAGATCAATATTTCCATTGCCATATATCTTATAAACTAATAACTGCCGGCCCTGCCCAAATTGGACAGAACCGGCAGTTTATTTTATTATTCAGTAGGTTTTAAGGGCTCCTGGGCTGGTTTAGCTGTGCTTTCAGCTGGCCGGTCCCAATCAAAACCGCCGCGGTTCCGTCCCCATTTACCGCAGCGTGCGCGCATTTGTTCGCGCAGGCGGTCGCGCTCTTCGGGGGTCATCTCCTTCCATCTTTCCATCTTATGGCGCATCCAGGGTGCGCCGCCGCGGCCACCACCTTTGCCAAAGCCAAAAAGTATTTTGGCAAGGACAAATATCCCCATGGCCTGCCAGAAGGTAATGGTGGTTACGTGCAGGATATCCGGCAGCAAACCATTCCAAAGCTGCATCACTACGTAACTGATCAGTGCCAGCCCGCCCGCCACCAGGAAGGGTATAAAAATCATTTTCTTTCTGAAACCGAACCTGTATCTTACAGCCCGGTCTCCAAAATCTGTATCTCTCATGTCTTTTTTACTTATTATTCTGTAATTTCTAAATACAACTGTTTCAGCCTTTTGCGCAGGTGAAGTACGGCATATCGTTTTCTCGAGACAAGCGTCTGCACATTCTCGCCCGTGCGCCGGGCTATTTCATTAAAGGGGATATCGTCAAGTTCCTGCCAGATAAAAACCTGCCGCTGCTCCTCGGGCAATTCGTCCAATGCTACAAATAGCTGCTCCCAAAAAAGGTTGCGGATATATTCTGTTTCGGGCGTGGTGCCTTCCGTCAGCAGGATGGCCCTGAAATCCGGGGCATCATCGTCGTCGCCATCTTCGCCGGGGGACAGGTCAAGCAGTTCTTCGGTCTTCTTCCTGTTCTTGTCGATGATCTTATTGGTTGCCACGCGGTAAAGCCAGGCACCAGTTTGCTCTATCGGTTCGGCATTTACCACAGCGCTCAACTGGTACCATACATCCTGCAGGATGTCTTCAGCATCGGCGTCGCTTTTAACGCGTTTCCGGATAAAGCCCAGCAAGCCCTTACCATACGATCTGATAGCCTGTATGATATGATTTTGTTTCTCTTCGGGCATTACTACGGTGATCAATTTATTTTCTCCTTTAAAGGTAGAGACGATTGGCCGGTGAAAACATTTTAAATAAATAAAAAATTCCTCCTGTTTTTTTATTCAAACAAATCCAATCCCTGCAATAATAGATAGTAAACGGGCAATCATATTACATAAATAACTGTAATACTGGTCAATATTGACAGCACGATGATATTATCAGAAACGATAGATAATGCTGCGAAAGAGAATATTGTGCTATTATCCTATCATTTTTACACAAATTGGGTTAAAACACGGTGCTTATTAACTAAAATTATCTATTATATTTGTTTATAAGCCTAATTGCGAAACTTAAGATTAATAATTAACCGACTTTGGTAGGGTGATTTTATCTGTTAATTAATTTTCAACCTTGTGCACAGCGTATTAACCCGGCATTAAATCAGGCTTTGTTATTGACCAAAGCTGATAACGACCAGGACCGTTCATGTTTTCACGCGTTAAAGACAATAAGTTCAAACTATAGATATGCAGAAGAACCGGATTTTTTCAGGCAGGTTATCAATACAACAGCGTTTGCCCTTGCTGATATGTTTTTTTTTGCTGTCGGCCATAACGCTTTATGGGCTAACAAACTATTATAGCCTGCGAAAAGTATCGTATATAGTTGGTAAAGATCGGCTAAACTCGTTATCGGTACAGCTAAGCAGTATGCTTGGCCAGTCGGCCCAGTTTCTTATAAAAGTTGCCCATGCCTCAGCGACAAAGGAGCCGGTTGTGCAATTTTTAAAAACAGGCAGGGGAGAATTTCGTGAAGGGGCACTTACTGAATTAGATAAACAATATCGTGATAGTACCTGGGTTTCGATGGAGCTGGTCGATTCGGCCGGCCGCCGGGTATTAAGATCGGGTAAATCAAGCGTCAACGTCAGCATAAATGTAAGAGATGTGGTGTCGTTTATGCACCTCGCTCCCGATTCGGCAAAAGTAGGTAAGATATACCTGGAAAATCGCACCATGTACTATCCCATAGTAGCAGCGGTGAACGATGAGAAGCGTGTACTTGGTTATATTATCTCCTGGAAGCGCCTCGAGTCGAGTCCGAAAGCGGTTGCTCAGTTATCACAGCTTATGGGCGGTGCTGGCATTTATATAGGTAACGTAGATAATAGCTTTTGGACCGACGTGATCAAACCCGTACCGGGTTTGCCTTTTAAAGGTAAATTGTCGGGTCAGTTAGTTCAATATACCGACGCAGGCACTAATAAAATGGTGGCAAAATTAAAAATGGTCCCCTACACTAATTGGCTGGTAGCGGTACAATTTCCAGAGAAAACGCTACTGGAGGGAATGAACAGTTATATTAATCCGGTATTGATTGGAGGTGGTGTTCTCAGCATAATTGGCATTATAGCAGCATGGGTAATGAGCCGTAATATAACGAAGCCGCTTAATAAGCTCACCCGGGCTGCGACATCTATAGCGCAGGGTGATTATTCATCATCAGTGGATATATACCGTAAAGATGAGTTGGGCGAATTAGCCAATGCTTTTAACGTGATGACGACAAAGGTGTACAAAATGCACCAGGACCTGGAGAACAAAGTGACAGAACGCACCGTGCAATTACAAAACGTAAATAAAGAGCTGGAAGCATTTTCGTATTCGGTATCTCATGATCTTCGCACGCCGCTGCGCGCTGTCAATGGCTACTCGATCATGCTTAAGGAGGACTACGAGGACAAACTGGATGCTGAAGGATTACGGATAGTGAATAACATCATCAACAACGCCAAAACAATGGGGCAGTTGATAGATGAACTGCTTGCTTTTTCGAGGCTGGGAAAAAAAGAACTGGCGCTCAGTAATGTGGATATGAGATCGCTTGCCCAGTCGGTTGCTGATGAACTGCTGGACAACGGCACAAGGGAGAAATACAGCATCGGCATAGGGCCGTTACCAGCCTCAAATGCCGACAGGACCCTGATAAAACAAGTGTTAATGAACCTGGTTGGCAATGCTATAAAATATTCATCCAAGCGGGACAATCCTGTGATTGAAATCGGAGCGCGCGAGGAGGGTGACAGGGTAGTTTACTTTGTAAAAGACAATGGCGTTGGTTTCGACATGGCTTATGCGGGCAAGTTATTCGGTGTTTTTCAGCGATTGCATTCGCAGGAAGAATTTGAAGGTACAGGTGTTGGGCTAGCGCTGGTAAAAAGGGTGATCGACAAACATGGTGGAGAAATATGGGCCGAAGCGGAGGAAAACAATGGGGCAACATTTTATTTCAGTTTACCTAAATAACAATTATATGAATGACAACCGAGTTGAGATTTTATTAGTGGAAGACAACCCGCACGATGCGGAAATGACCATACGCGCATTGCGCAAAGCGAACCTGGCCAACAGGCTCACACACGTAAAGGATGGCGCCGAGGCGCTGGACTTTGTTTTTTCGAGAGGGGTATTTTCGGAACGCAGTGTGCACGATAAGCCCAAAGTGATACTGCTGGATATTAAGATGCCTAAAGTTGACGGGATTGAGGTATTGCGGCAGATAAAGGCCGACGAAAATACCAGGACTATTCCTGTAGTGATCATGACATCATCCAAAGAAGAGCAGGATATTATTACCAGCTATAACCTTGGTGTAAACAGTTACGTGGTAAAGCCGGTTGATTTTGAAGGCTTTGCCAAAGCAGTGTCCGAACTCGGTTTTTACTGGCTGATCACTAATCAGTCTCCCGATTAATACTGTGCAATAAATTTATACTATGACCCAAAGTTTAAGAATATTGCATATTGAAGATATTGAAAGTGATGCAGAACTGATTGACAGGACGCTCCGGCGGTCCGGTATCGCTTTTGAAAAACTTGTGGTAGATACGAAGGCTGAATATCTTGAAGCTCTTGAAAAATTCGACCCTGACGTTATACTTTCCGATCATTCCCTTCCGGCATTTAATTCGCTTGAGGCACTGAAGCTATTGAAGCAGCGGGAGAAGAACATACCATTTATCCTGATAACTGCGACAGTATCCGAAGAGTTTGCAGTTAACGTAATGAAAGAGGGAGCCTCTGATTATGTGCTGAAAGACCGTTTACAGCGCTTACCCAATGCAATTTTGAATGCCATAGGTAAATACCAGTCGGACAATGAACGGCAAATTTACCTGGACAGGATTTTTGCCAGTGAGGCCTTGTTTACAAAGGCCGAATCGTTGGCCGAGTTTGGTACCTGGCGAATGGATATGAACAACACGTTCACCACATGGTCTGCAGGTACCTACCGTTTGCTTGGTTATGAAAACGGCGAGGTGGACCCGTCTATGGAGAATTTCCTGAGAAACATACACCCCGAAGATACGGGCAAGATAAAAGACTTGTTTAAAGATATGGGCTTCAACACCGAACCCGCAGAGGCGGATGTCAGTGTAATAAATAAAGATGGCAGCGTACGTTTCCTTCATATGCAATTTGAGTTTGAACTGAATGATAGGAATGAACCAGCCCACATTATCGGTTTTAGCCAGGATGTAACCCGCCGTACGCTTGCACAGATAGAGATACAGGAAAATATAGCAGAACTGAAAGCCGCCAGCGACCGGCAATCGGATATTTTAAATGCGATGCCGCCGAATATGGTGTTGCTGAACGAAGCAGGAAAGATAGTAGCGGTAAACGACGCGTGGATAAGGTTTACGCTTGCAAACAACCTGGGTGTGCCCCGGCATGGCATCGGCTTTAGTTACTTAGCCATCTCCGAAAAAGCTACCGGCGTCGATCCGGTGTCGGAAAAGCAAATAGCCAGGGGAATAAAAGAAATAATTGAGGGGGAGCGGGATGAATTTTCAATGGAGTACTCCTATTATTCGGACCACAAAAAGGTGTGGTTCCAGTTGCTGGTTGCACCTTTAACAGATAAAACCAAGAAAGGTGCAGTGGTGTTACATATTGATATTACCGACAGGAAGGAGGCCGAGGAGTTGATGCTGCAGTCTAAAGCAAACTTGCAAACCATATTCGAGAACACGGATATCGCCTACGTATTGTGCAATGCCGAACAAAAGGTAGTTTCATTCAACACCAAAGCTAATGAGTTGTGCCTTGAGCAATTTAACAAAAAACTTAAGACAGGAGCCAACGCCTTCAGCTATTTTCCCAAAAACAAGATACCGAACCTTAAAGAGGCCATTCAAAAAATATCAAATAATGAAATGGTGAGCTACGAAACCAGTTATGATCTTAGGGATGGAGGGGTGAAATGGTACGAGGTAAGATGGGTGGGCATCGGTAATGCGCTGAACGAGCACACTGGCTTTATGGTGGCTTTTAAAGATATTACCGGCCGAAAAATATCGGAACTGGAACGCGACCGTATTACTGCCGACCTTGTACAACGTAATAAAGATCTTGAACAATTTACCTATATCGTTTCACATAACCTGCGGGCGCCAGTAGCCAATATTAAAGGGCTTTCAAATATGCTGAACAGCTTTGATTTTAATATTAACGAGAGCCAGGAGATCAAAACTTCATTGGCAACGTCTATCGACGTGCTGGACGGAATGATCATGGACCTGAACCATATTTTACAGGTGCGGCACGATGTAAGGGAGCGCCGCGAGGATATCTATTTTAGCGTCCTCGTCGACGATATTAAGATGAGCCTGCATAATTTTATAACCAAACAGCATGTTGTGATCAAGTGTGATTTTGCTGCCGTAAATAAGATAGTAAAGGTAAAAAGCTATATGCACAGCATATTTTATAACCTGATATTGAATGCTATAAAGTACAGCCGCCCCGATACCGACCCGGTCATAAGCATCTTTACGCGAAAAAATGCGGATAACATGGAGATATTCTTTAAAGATAACGGCAAGGGGATAGATGCCCGTAACATGAAGGACCTTTTTGGTTTATATAAACGCTTTGATACCAGCGTGGAAGGCAAGGGCATGGGGCTGTTCATGGTAAAAATGCAGGTGGAAAGTATAGGCGGAACAATAGATGTAGAGAGCGAACTAGGTAAGGGCACAACATTCAGGGTCACCTTCCCCGATGCCTGATAACGCCCGTGATTCTTTATTCGGTTGAAGAATAATTACCTTAAAGGCTTGTTACAGATCAAAGGCATGTACGAGCAACTGAAAAGCTACCTGGAAAAAAATACCGAACTAAGCGATGACGAATTCGATGTTTTTTGCAGCCGGTTTAAATGGCGGCGTACTAAGCGGGGCGAGATATTGCTGGAGGCAGGGAGCGTTTCGCGCTGCATTTATTTTGTAAACAAAGGGTGCCTGCGCGTTTATTTAATGGATAGGGAGGGCAGGGAATCAACCCGTTTCCTTATACCCGAAGGCCGGTTTGGTACCGCATTCCCGAGCTTTATTTTGCAGGAACCATCGCTGGCTTACATCCAGGCTATTGAAACATCGGAAATACTGCTTTTAAGTTACCAGGATTTCAGGGCGCTGCCTGATGTATTACCGGCCTGGGAAAAGATATACCGGGTAAATTTGGAAAGGGATTACATTGCCTCTATCAAACGTATAGAAAGCCTGATAACGATGAGTGCGAAAGAGCGCTATACCCAACTGATGGAAAGCGAGCCGGGTTTGATACAACGGCTGCCGTCAAAGATCATTGCCGATTATTTAGGCATCTCGCAGGAAACCCTGAGCAGGTTAAAATCGAAAATTTGATTTATTGACATTTGTCAATTTTGAGACGATGCCTTATTGCGTGCTTTGCATTTATGAAACGATCAATTTTTATAATAATCAGCTTCCTGTTGCCGGTTTTTGCTTCGGCACAGAACATTGGCGAAAGGACGATCCGCTTTAACGACACGACACGAGAAAGACCATTGGTAACAGAGGTGTGGTACCCTACGGCTGACGCTGTTAAACCCGGTAAAGATTTTGAGCCTTTTTTGAACGAAGCAACGGTTAAAAATGGCACTATAGGCGATAAGAAATATCCGCTGATATTGATCTCGCATGGGACCGGCGGTGGAAGGCTCACGCTCGAGTGGCTGGCTGATAACCTGGTACATCATGGCTTTATGGTAGCGGCGGTGGATCATTGGGGCAATACCTATGACAATAAGATCGCGATAGACTTTGTGACACCCTGGGAAAGAGCGCGGGATATTAGCTTTGTATTGACCGGCTTGCTCAACGATAAGACGTTCGGCCCTCATGTTGATAAGGACAAAATAGGGGCCGCAGGGTTTTCCATCGGCGGCTATACTGTTATCGCGCTGGCTGGCGGGCAGCTGGATTTCAATGCCCTGGAACAAACTAAAGAAGTTGAACTGCCTGAGTTTCCCAACCTGTTTAGTACGATCAAGATGGACGATGTCAGGAAATCATACGAAAAAAGCCCAAAATCGCTAAAAGACAAACGGATCAGAGCATTCTTCGCTATATGCCCGGCTATAGGACAGGGCTTTTTAAGCGCCTCGCAATTTAAAAATGTAACAGGTCCCGTTTATATTGTGGGGGCCGAAAGTGACAGCATTGCGCCCTATAAAACAAACGCGGCCCAATATCATAAACTGATGCCGGCATCACAGTATACGCTGGTTAAGGGCAAAGCAGGCCACTACGTTTTCCTGGGCGAAGCTGCCGAACCAGTTAAAAAGCAGGCGCCCGTTTATTTTACAGATGACCCATCGGTGGATCGGCATGCCATACATCAGCAGGTGGCCGGCCTGGCTTCGGAATTTTTTATGAAGAACCTGAAATAGTTGTTCCCTAAGGGTTCCAGCGGCTTTAAATTAAATGGTAAAAAACCAGGTCGTCATGGCGAGGAACGAAGCCATCTCTGCACTTTGCCAGTCAATGGAGCTTTATTATTTTTAGAAGCTATTTCGGAATAATTTATGAAACGAGGTGGTTGTGTTTACATCATGACTAATAAAATGCGTACTGTTTTATATACCGAGGTCACTTCTGATATAGTAGCCAGGGTTTGGAAGCATAAAAACAAAGTATACCCTAAAAGTTTTACGGCAAGGTACAATTGCGATAAATTGGTCTATTATTATTTTTATCCACACATTGAGGAAGCCATTGCAGCTGAAAAAGCAGCTCAGGCCGGTAACAGAAAAAACAAGATAAAGCTGATCAACTCCATAAATCCGGAATGGGTGGACTTATACGATGGGCTGACAAATGAATAGCCTTGTGCTTAGGCTCCGCAAAAAAGACTTTGCTTCATGATTTGCAAGTGTAGAGATGGCTTCGTTCCTCGCCATGACGTCTTTTTTTCGTTTGAGGGCTCGACGAGAGGTAAATGTCTTTTCATAAAGAGGATAATCACACATCGAAATGCCGCTTTTAATTTCTAATATTGAATTAGAAATCGACTAAAACATGAAACGAAATATCCCTTTCATCAAAACCATGCCCGTGCTGGCCATTATTGTATTTTTCACTGCGCATGTCGCACGGGCGCAGACTGACGACAAATCAGCAATTATTACTGCCATGAACAATTCGGCCGGCGACTGGAACAAGGGTGACCTGAATAGTTTTATGACGATGTACACCGATTCATCGACTATGATGTACCCTACCGGCCCGGTTGGGTTAGCCGCCATAAGAAAATTGTATGCCACAAAGTATTTTAACGGTAAAATGCCCAAACAGAAACTGTCTTACAGTGAGTTTAAAGTAACCATGCTGGGGAAAAAGTACGCCCTGCTTACCGGGAAATTTACCCTTGCGGGCAATAGCCTGCCCGAGCGTTCGGGGCGGTATTCGCTGGTAATGGTGTTGACCAAACAAGGCTGGAAAATTTTGCACGACCATTCAAGCTGATGCAGCCTTAGTACTAATTCAGGAATGCCAGCCTGTGAACCAGGTAGGAGAGGTCTTCCAGCCCGAGTGATTTTCCTGCAACGGCGTCGGCGGTGGTACCTTTAACTGGGATATCCTCGGTAGATGAATACAGGATTACGGGTATCGTTTTGGTGATCTCGTTTGCCTTCAGCCGTGAACAAACATCGTTGCCCGAAGCACCGTTCAGTTTATAATCAACGATAATAACATGCGGCTTTATGCTATCCAGTTCTTCAACTGTTACCGCTTGGTCGCCCTTTATAACTTCGTGCCCGTTGTTTTCGAACAGGAAAACCAGCATATCGCGTACATCGGCGTCGTCTTCAATAATAAACAGTCTTTTCACTTTTCAGATTTTATGTGGTGGTGCTAAGATAGGGAATAATTGAGAGGGGAGTGTTTGGGGTGTGAGATTTTATTTTTGTGCTACCGCCGGGTCCCCGTCGGGAGACCCGGCGGCAACGGAAAGGCTCTTCGTGGATAAATCTAACGTACTATTTATCCTTAACTATAAATATATGAAATAGTCGCTATAACATTGGTGACTGCGTTTTGTCAGTGATCCGAAAGTTGCCTGTGGGGACACAGGCAACTTTCGGTATTCCAACGGGGGGTATTCACCCGTGCATGGCTGCGCTCGTCAATCTTCACGATACCTGGATAGGGGAACCTGGTCGCCAATCACCAGTCTCCGATACTTAGTGTATCTAAAATTCAAAACTTACATTTAAAATCAACCTGTTTTTCGGGTGCCGGGCAAAAGGCACGCTGAAAAGCCGGGACACCCGTGGACAAAAAACGTCTCAATTTAGCCTTAAGTTGACTTTTTTTGCCTGTTTGTGATTTTTCGGGTAAAAAGTGCCATAAAAACGACCGATTTAGCGAATAGCTAATGGCTTGATAAACAAGAAAATATAAGAATGGTGTTCACGAAAATTGCAAAAATAGGGCACTTTTTGACGGTTGCTTGTGTTTAATGCGTTGATAATTAGATAGTTGCAATTTGTTTTGCTCCGCAGGCGGCGGTGGCGTGAACACTTAGTGTATTTAGTTTCTCATGTTAATATATTGCAGCGGCTGGCCGAAATCCTCTTTACGGCAAAGGGCGATAACCGCCTGCAGGTCGTCGATCTTTTTGCCCTGTACACGCAGCTGGTCGTCCATAATGGAGGCCTGCACCTTAAGGCCGCTGTCCTTTATTTTCTTAACGATCTTTGATGCGGTTGGCTTGTCGATGCCCTCCCTGATCTTAATTTCCTTGCGTATCATGTTACCGGATGCGTACTGCTCCTTGCCGTCATCGAGCGATGACGGATCAAGCCCCTGCTTTATCATGCGGCTGATGATAGAATCCTTAATGGCTTTCAGGCGCATATCATTCTCGGTAACGATGGTGAGCTGGTTGGTTTTTTTGTCCAGTTCGATGGTGCTTTTGGAGTCGTGGAAATCGTACCGGTTCAGTATTTCCTTTTTTGCTGTGTTGATGGCGTTGTCGAGCGTTTGGCCGTCAATTTTGCTTACGATATCAAATGTTGGCATATTTCAGAGGTTTTATGATGTAAACATACAAATTAATCGCTGCGGCTGTCAGATGAATTTATTACGCATAATAGTTACTATTTAATGTTTGCTTAATATTATCTTAACAAATAAATAGGCAGTTTTGTAGTTAATGGCTTTGGCCCTAATTTATGGATGTTAAAAAGATACCTTTAATCAACAGGGAAATAAGCTGGTTATATTTTAATGACAGGGTTTTGCAGGAAGCGTCCGACCCGACGGTACCACTGATCGACCGCATAAGGTTCCTGGCCATCTTTTCGTCCAACCTTGATGAGTTTTACCGGGTGCGGGTAGCAACGATGAGCCGCCTTGCCAACCTGAACGAGAAGGCCAAGGAGCTGCTGGGCTATAATCCCAAAAAGGTGCTCAACCAGATCAAGAACATCGTTGTAAAACAGGAGCGGAAATTTTACAACCTGTACGAGAACATTATTATCAAACAGCTTGCCGAGGAAAAAATATTTATCCTGAATGACAAACAGTTGAACGTAACCCGCGGCGCTTTTGTGAAAAGCTACTTTCGCGAACGTTTGTTGGCAACGCTGGTACCCATTATGCTGGACGAGGGGCAGCCGTTCCCTGAGCTTCGCGACAGGGGTGTTTACTTTTTTGTTAAGCTGACCAAGAAGCAAAAGTCGCGGTATGCACTTATCGAGATCCGGGATAGCTTATCGAGGTTCCTTGTGCTTCCAGAGACCAACAACCTTAAATTTATTATCCTGCTGGATGATATTATCCGGTATTCGCTGGAAGATATTTTCTTCATTTTCGACCATGATAACATCGAGGCGTACTCCATACAGCTAACCCGTGATGCAGAATTGGACCTGGACAAAGAGGTGAGCGAAAAATTCATCGACGCCTTATCCAAAAGCCTGCAAAAGCGCAAAAAAGGCAAACCGATGCGCCTGCTGTATGATAGCGAAATGCCTTTGGAAATGGTTAATTACATCGTGAAAAACATTGGCCTGCACGCCGAAAACCTGATACCAGGCAACCGCTATCTCAATTTTAAAAACTTTATCTCATTTCCCAATGTGGGCAGGCCCGAATTGGAATATGCCTGGTATCCGCCGCTGCCGGTGGAAGGGTTATCGTTCGGGAAGAGCTTGATGGAATTGATAGCTAAAAAAGATTACCTGGTAAGTACGCCATACCAATCGTACGACTATGTGATACACTTCCTGCGCGAAGCGGCCATCGACCCGAAAGTAAAGGAGATTAACATAACGTTATACCGCATGGCCGATCATTCGCATGTCATACACGCGCTGATAAACGCGGCCAAGAACGGTAAAAAAGTTACCTGCCTGGTGGAGCTGCGCGCCCGTTTTGACGAACAGAACAATATTACTTACAGCAGCCGGTTGGAAGAAGAGGGGGTATCGGTATTATATGGTGTGCCCAATTATAAGGTACATTCAAAGATATGTTTGGTTACCCGTGTTGAAAAAGGCAAACAGGTGCATTACGCTTGCTTTTCGACCGGTAACTTTAATGAAAAAACAGCGAAAATTTACGCCGATCACACATTATTCACAGCTAACAAGAAACTGACTGACGACCTCGTTGAAGTGTTTAAGGCGCTAAAGCAAAACAGCCTGGCAAAAGGCCTAAAGCATTTGATCGTTTCGCCGATAGACTCAAGGCCGGCTATATACAAGCTGATAGATAACGAGATAAAGAACGCCAAAGCCGGCAAAGAGGCTTATATGATATTCAAAATGAATAGCCTGGCGGATGAGCAGGTTATAAATAAATTATACCAGGCAAGTAACGCAGGCGTAAAAATAAAAATGATTGTGCGGGGTATGTGTTGCCTTGTGCCCGGAGTTAAAGGTTGGAGCGAGAATATTGAAGTGATCAGTATTGTCGATAAATATTTGGAACACGCGCGCATACACATTTATTGCAATGGCGGCAAAGAGCTGATGTACCTTACCTCGGCCGATTTTATGACCCGGAACATTGATAACAGGGTAGAGGTTGGCTTCCCGATATACGATGAAGAAATAAAAAAAGAGATACGGGATATTATCGATATCCAGTTAGAGGATAATACGAAGGCCCGCGAGATCAACAGCCAGAACAATAACAAATATCACAAAACCAAAAGTGATATGCCTTGCAGGGCGCAGATAGACATTTACAATTACCTGAAACATAAAAACTAACAAAAATTGAAATACGCCGCTATTGACATAGGCTCGAACGCGATAAGGTTGCTTATAGCTGATATTATTGAGAACAACGAGTCTGTTTCGTTCAAAAAAAATACCTTGATACGTGTGCCGCTCCGTTTAGGCGATGACGCCTTCCTGGACCAATATATATCCGACCGGAAAGCCACCGACCTGGTAAAAACGATGCGGGCGTTCCGCAACCTGATGGATGTTTACAAGGTGACCGACTATACGGCGTACGCCACCTCGGCCATGCGCGAGGCCAGGAACGGACAGGAGATCGTGCACACCATCAAGACCGAAGCTGAGATAGATCTGGAGATCATCAACGGGCAAAAAGAAGCAAAGATAATTTACTCCAACCATTCGGAGGAGAACATTGATAAAAGCAAGAACTATCTGTACATTGATGTGGGCGGCGGCAGTACCGAACTTTCCCTTTTTTCGGATGGAAAATTGCTGGCGTCGCGCTCATTTAACGTCGGTACCATCCGTATCCTGGATAACCAGGACAAGGAAGAGACCTGGCAGGAAATGCGCGAGTTTGTGCGCGAACACACCCGGATGTTCAAAACAGTAAGCGGCATAGGGACGGGGGGGAATATTAATAAACTCTACAGGCTGTCGGAAGAGAAGAACGGCGCCCCTTTAACCTTCCTGAAACTTAAGTCGCTTTACAGTTATTTGAATTCTTTTTCGTTGAAGGATCGGATTAACGTGCTGGGAATCAACCAGGACCGTGCCGATGTGATCATTCCGGCAAGCGAGATATTCCTTTCGGTGATGAAGTGGGCGAACATCAAAAATATCTATGTCCCGAGTGTGGGTTTAGTGGACGGGATCATCCAGACTTTGATTGAAAAAAACCTGCTTCACAGGGATTAAAAAAATATTAAAAATTTGTTTAAAAATTAAAAAACAGTTGTTACATTTGTAGTGCCCTCTCATAGGGCATGTTTTTCATAGGTAGATGTAGGGTCGAGTACTTGTATTCGGCCCTTTTTTGTGCCCTTAACTTTAATGCCTACCTTTGCTCACCACGATGAAAAAGAGAATAGTAGTTGCTATTACCGGCGCCAGCGGCGCCATTTACGCAAAGCTGTTACTGGAGAAACTACAACAATTGAGTTCGCAGACAGACCAGGTGGCCATCGTGATGTCAGACAATGCGAAGCAGGTTTGGCAGTTCGAACTGGATAATGATGACTACCAAAAGATACCTTTCAAATTTTATGCAAAAACGGATTTCATGGCACCCTTCGCATCTGGTTCGGCCCGGTTTGATACCATGGTGATCATACCATGCTCCATGGGCACATTAGGGCGGATAGCCAGTGGTGTCTCCGACGATTTAGTGACCCGTGCGGCAGATGTTATTTTGAAGGAGCGACGCAGATTGATCCTTGTAGCAAGGGATATGCCATTTAACCTGATCCATATCCGCAATATGCAAACCGTTACCGAAGCCGGCGGAATTATTTGCCCGGCGGTGCCATCATATTATAGTAAGCCCCAAACCATCGAAGATGTCGCCATGACGGTGGTAAACCGGGTCATAGATCTGATAGGGCTGGACAATGAAAGCTATCGATGGAACGAGGAATAATTGATTGATATCTCTTTACTGCCACTGCCATCAACCATCGGGCAATAAAACAATAATTCGTACCTTTGCGCCAAAATGAATAAGAAGGTCGCATTTTATACGCTGGGGTGCAAGCTCAACTATTCGGAAACGTCAACCATTGGCCGGCTTTTTAATAAGGCCGGTTTCGATACGGTTGATTTTACCGATACCCCGGATGTTTTCGTTATCAATACCTGTTCGGTTACCGAAAATGCGGATAAAAAGTGTAAAAAGGTAGTAAAGGAAGCGCTCAAAATATCGCCCAATGCCTATGTCACCATTGTAGGCTGCTATGCACAATTAAAACCAAAGGAAATAGCCGAAATACCCGGGGTGGATATGGTCCTGGGCGCTGCAGAGAAATTCCAGATCGTCGATTATATACAGGACCTGACCAAAAATCCAAAAACTCTGGTTTATAACCAGCCCGTGAGCGAAGCAAATCAGTTCGTTTCATCATATTCTTTTGGCGACCGTACCCGGACATTTTTAAAAGTACAGGACGGCTGCGATTATTCCTGTTCTTTTTGCACCATACCATTGGCCCGTGGCGCTAGTCGTAGCGATACCATTGAGCATGTGCTGGAGCAGGCAAGGCGGATTGTTGAGTCTGGTGTAAAGGAAATCGTACTTACCGGCGTTAACCTGGGCGATTTTGGTATTAGGGAAGGCAAGCGCGAAGATAAGTTCTTCGACCTGGTAAAAGCTTTGGATGAAGTTGAGGGTATCGACAGGATACGTATTTCATCTATCGAGCCTAATTTACTGTCGGACGAGATTATTGAATTCGTATCACGGTCAAAGCACTTTGTGCCGCATTTTCATATCCCCCTGCAGTCGGGGAACAATAAAATACTGGGATTGATGCGCCGCCGTTATAAGCGCGAATTGTATACAGAACGTGTCGCTAAAATCAAAGAGGTTATGCCAGATTGCTGTATCGGTGTGGATGTGATCGTAGGTTTTCCGGGCGAAACGCGGGAGGATTTTATCGATACCTATAATTTCCTGAACGGGCTTGATATTTCATACCTGCACGTATTCACTTACTCAGAAAGAGAAAATACATTGGCTGCCGAAATGATCGGCGTCGTTCCGGGTTCGACCCGCGCCGAGCGAAGTAAGATGCTGCACATTTTATCTGATAAAAAGCGCCGTGCATTTTATGAAAGGCAATTGAACAAAACCGACGAGGTGTTGTTTGAAGCAGACATAAAGGACGGTTATATGCATGGCTTTACCCGAAATTATGTGAAAGTTAAAACTAAGTATGACCCTGTATTGGTGAATGAGTTGAAGAGGGTACACTTAACAAATATTTCACCCGATGGTGACGTGGAAATAACCGAAGCCGCAGAAATACTGGTTCATTAATTTTATATTCGTCTCAAAATACCACTAAATGTTTCCTACCTTAAGTTCGCTCATACAATATTTAACCGGCTGGAATATTCCTCTACCCATACAAACCTTCGGTTTTTTTGTAGCTTTTGCATTTCTTGCCGCGTATTGGGCGTTCAGCAACGAATTTAAACGTAAAGAGAAGCTGGGATATATTCACCCTTTTCAAAAAAACATTGTGGTCGGCAAACCCGCTTCGACAGAAGAGCTGGTGCTGAATGGGTTGTTCGGCTTTATATTGGGATTTAAGCTGGTAGATATGGTGATGAATTATCACCAATTGCTGGCTGATACCGAAGGCTTTATCCTTTCGCTGCGCGGCAGTTGGGCGGGCGGTATCATAGGCGCTGCCTTATTTGCCTATTGGGCGTACGCCGAAAAGAAGAAACAGCAATTGCCCAAGCCCGAAGAAAAGGTGGTCACGGTTCATCCGTACGAGTTGATGGGGAACATATTGCTGTGGGCGGCAATTACGGGGTTTGCCGGCGCCAAAGTATTTAACGCGCTTGAAAACTGGGGTGATTTCCTGAACGACCCCGTTGGCATGCTGATAGGCCTGAAGGGCCTTACGTTTTACGGCGGCCTTATATGCGGTGGCGCAACAGTATTATACATCGCAAATAAGCATGGTATTAAGCCACGGACGATGCTTGACATTGGTGCACCCGGCATGATGCTGGCTTATGCTGTAGGCCGCATTGGCTGCCAGATGGCAGGCGATGGTGATTGGGGTATAAATAATATAGCCCCAAAGCCACATTGGCTTAGCTGGGCGCCCGATTGGATGTGGGCGTTTAAATACCCACACAACGTAAATGACGAAGGCATACAAATACCCATGTGCGGCGGTAAATTTTGCCACGAACTGGCTATACCGGTATTTCCTACGCCTTTTTACGAAACGGTGGTGTGCCTTCTCTTATTCCTGTTTTTATGGCAGATAAGGGATAAGATAAAAGCGCCTGGCGTTATGTTCGGTATATATATGATACTGGCGGGAATAGAGCGGTTTTTTATTGAATTGATAAGGGTAAATACCAAATATCATGTTGCCGGCATCGAGTTTACCCAGGCCGAACTGATATCTGTCATTCTCGTAATCGGCGGTGCCGCACTGATATATACATCGTCGCGAGCTTATAAACTGAAACCTGTTGCCCATGGTAAATAGTAAACTTGCTAAAAAACTGGCCCGTAACCAGGTACTTCGGTTTGTTTTTTCAGCAGGTTTAGGGTTTCTGGTTGATATTTCCGCCTTTTACTTGTTGTTCCATAATTTACTTACACAGCCTACGTATAAAATATTTTCTTTTACGTTTCGCAATTTCACTGTTTCACTCGCAATATCATTTTTTTTGGGTGTTGTTGTCAACTTCCTTATAACGCGTTATATGGTATTTAACGAGTCGACTTCGAAACCATCCAAACAGTTTTTTCGTTTTGTTTTGGTTGCTGTGGTTGGTTTTTTTGCCAATTGGGGTGTTGTTAAACTGCTGGTGGAGATAGTTGGTATGTATCCTCCTATTGCAAGACCCTTAGCCGCATTAAGTTTGTTTTTTGCGAGCTATTTTATACATAAGGCATTTTCGTTCAGTTTATCATTGAGGCACCATGCATCTTGAAAATTTAACCAAACGGGTAGTCGATATTGCTAAACAGGCAGGAGATTTTATCAGGCAGGAAAGGAAAAATTTCAGCCCGGATAAGATCGAATATAAAGGATTGAATGACCTGGTATCCTACGTGGATAAAGGGGCCGAGAAGATCATTGTTGCCGGGCTGGAGCAGCTATTGCCGGAAAGCGGCTTTATTACTGAAGAAAAAACCACCACCAAAACAGGGGACCGTTATAATTGGATCATCGATCCGTTGGATGGAACAACCAATTTTATACATGGAGTGCCAACTTTTTCTGTCAGCATAGCGCTACAGGAATATGATGAATTGGTGATAGGTGTAGTGTATGAAATAAACCTGGACGAATGTTTTTACGCCTGCAAAGGTTCGCCGGCATATTTGAACGGGCAACAGATCAGGGTAAGCAACATTCCTGCTGTTGGCGGTAGTTTAATAGCAACCGGCTTCCCTTATTACGATTTCGAAAAGCAACAAGCTTATATGGAATTATTTACCGAACTGATGAAAAGCTGCCATGGCTTACGCCGGTTGGGATCAGCTGCCGTCGACCTGGTTTATACTGCCTGCGGTCGTTTTGAAGCTTTCTACGAGTATAACCTGAATGCCTGGGATATAGCAGCCGGAGTTGTTATTGTAAGGCAGGCTGGCGGCGAAGTGGTTAATTTTAAAGGCGGAAGTGAAGTATTAAATACGCGTGAGTTATTGGCCACGAATGGAAAAATAACACAGGAAGCGCTGGGAATAATTCAGAAATATTTTTAGGACGGAGAGATTACACCGATTAACAATTTGATTGCACCGATAATGAGTGGAATCAAATCAAGATTGGTGCAATCACAAAATTATAATGCTTCCGATACCACTTCGGTAACTTCCGGTACCATTCTTTTCAGCAGGTTCTCAATACCCGCTTTCAGGGTTACGGTTGATGACGGACAGCCGCTGCACGAACCGCGGAGTTCGACCGTTACAACGCCTTCGTTAAATGATTTATAAGTAATGGCACCGCCGTCCTGTTCAACAGCCGGGCGAACGTAGTCTTCTAAAATTTGTTGTATTTTAATCTCAGCATCAGTGCCCTCAAAAGCGACAGCCGCCTTTTCTTCGATCTGAGCTTTTAATTCAGATTCAACTGCGCCTTTTACAAACTCCTTCAGGATAGGCTCAATATCGTTCCAGTCGCTGCCTTCGGTTTTGGTAACCGTAACAAAGTTGCTGGCAAAGAAAACGCCGTTAACGAATGAAAATTTATACAGTTCCTTTGCGAAAGGGGAGTTTTCGGCGCTTTGCTTGGTAGGGTAATCCACACTGCCATTGATCAGCAACTTGTTCACAATGAACTTCATGGTTGCAGGGTTAGGTGTCGATTCGGTATATACGTTGATATTCATCTTGCTCTATTCTAAAATCCAGCGACAAATTTAACCACGTTTTTGATTTATATACTATAATGGCATAGTTTTTACTGACTAATGACATCGTTTTGAGCTAAAGGCAGAAAGCCGAAAGACCAAAGCTTTTTTGCTTTTAGACTTCTGCTTTCAGCTCAAATACCCGTATAAGTCGAAGGACTGATCTTCCTGATCTCATTTTTGACGATATCGCTCACAGCCAGCGTTTCCACAAAGGCAGCAATCGTATCGGCGTTAATAGTTGCATTGGTGCGGGTAAGGTCCTTTAATGCTTCGTACGGATTAGGATAGCCTTCGCGGCGGAGGATGGTCTGTATCGCTTCGGCCACGACCGCCCAGTTGGCTTCCAGGTGCGCGGTGATCACAGGTTCATTAAGCAGCAATTTATTGAGACCCTTTATTGTTGATTTAATGGCGATCAGCGTATGCGCCACAGGTACGCCAATATTACGAAGCACGGTCGAGTCTGTCAGGTCACGTTGCAAGCGTGATACAGGCAGCTTGGCGGCCAGGTGTTCAAACAAGGCGTTGGCAATCCCCAGGTTACCTTCCGAATTTTCAAAATCTATCGGGTTAACCTTGTGCGGCATAGCCGACGAACCAACTTCACCTTCCTTAATCTTCTGTTTGAAATAATTCATAGAGATATAGGACCAAATATCCCGGTCAAGGTCTATCAGGATTGTATTGATTCGTTTCAAGGCATCGCATTGTGCGGCAAAATTGTCGTAATGCTCTATTTGAGTGGTGTATTGCGATCGGCTGAGTCCAAGTATATCATTCACAAAGTGATTCCCGAATTTTTTCCAGTCAATTTCCGGGTATGCAATATGGTGTGCATTAAAGTTGCCGGTTGCACCACCAAATTTCGCGGAATAGGGTACTTGTTTTAATAATGTCAGCTGATTTTCAAGCCTTTCTATAAATACCTGTATTTCTTTCCCCAGGCGTGTTGGCGATGCGGGCTGTCCGTGTGTATGCGCCAGCATGGGCAGCTTCTCCCAGTCGGTGGCGTATTTCTTCAACAAGCTAACCAGTTCATTTATTGCCGGCAAATAGCTTTCATCAATTGCCAGTTTAAAGGTATAAGGTATGGATGTATTATTAATATCCTGCGATGTAAGGCCGAAATGAATAAACTCCTTGTATTTTTCCAGGCCAAGCTTGTCAAATTCCTTTTTAATGAAATACTCAACCGCTTTAACATCGTGGTTGGTTATCTTTTCAATATCCTTTATGCTCTGCGCGTCGTTTTCAGAAAAATTTTGATAAATGCCCCGTAACTTTTCTGATACATTTTTGTCATAATCCTGAAGCTGGGGCAAAGGATATTCGCACAGGGCGATAAAATATTCGATCTCGACAAATACCCTGTATTTGATCAGCGCATATTCAGAGAAGTAATCAGCCAGCTTTTCGGTGGTGTTACGGTAACGTCCGTCGATAGGGGAAATTGCTGAAAGTGGCGTAAGCGTCATATATGGAATTGAATTTCGGCAAAGGTACTAATTCGGTACCGTATTAGGTAACACAGCAGTTCTTTGAGCTTTAAATGTCTGGAAATTGTCATTTGTTTAGGAAACTTTGAAATCAAAAAATGTTTCCATAGTTTTGACCCGAAAAGTCAATGAGTCAAATAGAGAGAATAATAGAAGGCAGCCTCGAGCTTTTTTTGCAGGCAGGGATCAAAAGCGTAACGATGGACGACATCGCCAAACATTTGGGCATGTCGAAGAAGACGATATACCAGGTTTTTAAAGACAAAAATGAGCTGGTGATAGCGCTGATTAAAAAGCGGCTGGAGGATGACGAAAAAGACATGGCCGAGATAATTGGAAAGTCGTCGAACGTGATAGAGGAAATGATCAATATGATGAAGTGTTCGGAAGAGATATTTTCAAGGGCGAACCCGATAGTGATACATGACCTGCAAAAATACCACCCGGAAGCGTGGAAGGAGTTTCAAAACTTTAAATCGGAAGTGATTGTGCGCACACTGGAAGAATTATTGACAAAAGGTATAGCGCAAGGTTATATACGCCCCGATATCGACGTAAAGGTAATTGCCAGGATGAGGGTAATGCAGGTAGAAATGGGATTTAATACTTCCATCTTCCCGGCAAATGAATTTAATATCTGGAAAGTGCAGCAGCAGCTACTGGAGCATTTCAATTTTGGTATATGTACGCTTAAAGGCTACAAATTGCTCGACGAATACAAAACGGCACACCAGGAAACGAATTAATTAACATTATTGACATAGGGCTGTCACAAAGCTTTTAAATATTTGTGAAGAAATCGGAAAACAACAACTCACTATATATATGAAACATCTGTTTTTAATATCACTGCTAATTATCGGTATCGCATCGGACAGTAGCGCCCAGCAGGCGGTGCCGGAAGGAGTACACAACTTCTCGTTGCAGGAATGTATCAATTATGCTTACGAGCACCAGGATTCGGTTTTAAACGCCCAGTTGGATGTAAAAAGCGCTGAATATAAGGTTAAGGAGACCACCGGGATCGGGCTGCCCCAAGTTAGTGGTTCGGCCAGTTTTACTGACTATGTAAAAATTCCGACCACGCTTATACCAGGCCAGTTCTTCGGGCAACCGGCAGGGACCTTTATACCGGTTCAATTTGGGGTTAAATATCAGTCGGCTTTGGGGCTTAATTTGAGCCAGATACTTTTTGACGGCAGCTATTTGGTTGGCTTGAAGGCTTCAAAAACGTATAAAGAGCTTTCACAACGCAATTATACCAGGTCAAAAATTGATGCAAATATTGGCGTCACTAAGGCTTATTACCAGGTTTTAGTAAGCAATGAACAAATAAGGTTGTTAGACGCAAATATTAATCAACTTAAACAACAAGTAGACCAAACAGCGGCACAAAATAAGCAAGGTCTTGTCGAGTTGGTAGATGTGCAGCGTATTCAGGTGCAATACAATAATTTGATAACCAATCGCGAGAACACTCTTAGATTACTCGCATTAAATTATCAATTGTTGAAATTTCAAATGGGGATGGATGTGAATGATCAATTAGTACTGACCGATAAATTGGAAAACATCAAGCTGGCTGATTTAGCCGATATAGGTGCTGATACTACTTTTTATCACAATAGGATTGAATATAATCTTGCGGAAACGAAAAAGAAATTAAATGAACTTGATGTGGAAAACAAGAAGTCAAAATTTTATCCTACACTGACATTGAATGGAAGTTATAACTCGTCGTATCAGAATAATAATTTCAGCGATCTTTATAGCCGTAGTTTTCCGTCAAGCTTTTTCGGCCTTACGTTGAATGTCCCTATCTTCAATGGTGGGCAACGTTCTAACCAGCTTAAGCAATCCAGAATTAGCGTATTAAAATCCCAGAACGACCTGGAAAATGCAAAAAATGGTCTCCTGCTTGAAGGTAACAAGGCTCATATCACTTTTGTCAATAGCCTCAGGTCTCTCGACAATCAAAAACAAAACCAGCAATTGGCACAGGAAGTTCTGAGGGTTTCCAAAATCAAATATCAGCAGGGTGTAGGCTCCAGCATTGAAGTTACGCAGGCACAAACAGCATTAGAAGATGCTGATAATAAATATATACAAAGCTTATATGATGCTTTGGTAAGCAAGGTAGACCTGGACAAAGCATACGGCAAAATACAATAAACACGATCACAGACACAACAACCACAATAAAATGAAAAAATTACTTTATATACCGGCAATATTGTTATTAGCCGCTTGCAGCAAGCCAACAGGCAAAGAAGCCAAGAAAGCGGAACTGGATAAGTTAAAAACACAGCAAGCTGAACTTTCTTCAAAAATTGCAAAGTTGCAAGCAGAGGTGGGGTCGACAGATTCGGTGAAATCAACCGATGTGGCGGAAATGGAGGTGAAGCAATCGCCTTTCACCAATTACATCAACTTGCAGGGAAAAATAGATGCAAAGGATAATGTGCAGGCATACCCGCAGGCACAGGCCGTTATCACAGCCATTAACGTGAAGGTTGGCGACCACGTGAGCAAGGGCGAGACGCTGGTGCAACTTGATAACAGCGTGCTAAAGCAAAATATAGCCCAGGCCGAAACCCAGGCCAGTTTAAAGAAGACTCTTTTTGACCGCCAGAAAAATCTTTGGGATCAAAAAATCGGTACTGAAGTTCAATATTTGCAGGCGCAGGCTGATTACCAGTCGGCAGTGAAGCAAGTAGCTTCGTTAAAGGAACAGTCGGCAACTTACCGTATTGTATCGCCAATAAGCGGCACGGTTGATCAGATGGACCTTAAACTGGGACAAGCGGCGTCGCCGGCCGCTACCTTTATCAGAATAGTGAATACCGATTACCTGAAGGTAAAAGCTGATGTGCCTGAATCCTATTCATCAAATATCAAGCAGGGCGATAAAGTAAAAGTGGTTGTTCCGGATGCGAACGACTCGCTGATGGCTAAAGTTACTTTTGCCGGTAAGGTGATCGACCCTTCGTCGCGCAGCTTCCCGATAGAGATCCAATTGCCGGGCCGCAAAACATTGCGCCCTAATATGACGGTCGTTCTGAAAATCGCCGACTATTCAAAAGCGAATGCGATAGTTGTGCCGATAAACGCGATACAAAAATCAGAAAATGGCGATTATGTATTCATTAACGTGAACAACATTGCAAAGAAAAAAGTAGTAACCGAAGGAGCTTCATACGGCGGACTTGTTGAAGTAAAAACGGGGTTGAATGTTGGCGATAAGCTGATAACCGATGGCTCGACAGAAGTAGAGGACGGCGACAAAGTAAAGGTTTTACAAACTGGTAATTAATCATACTAAACTGATTTGATATGAAGGACCTGGAAAAAGAATTTAAGCCCTCGAGTTGGGCCATTGATAATAAAACCGCAGTGTATGTGATCGTATTCCTGATCATGGCATTGGGATTGGTAAGCTATTTCCGGCTACCTAAAGAGAATTTTCCCGATATAGCGCAATCAAAGGTTTTTGTAACTACGCCTTATATAGGCCAGTCGCCGCAAAATATTGAATTGCTGGTAACACGGCAGATAGAGAAGCAGCTGAAGTCCTTAAAAGGATTAAAGAAAGTGACCTCGAAAACTCAGCAGAATTTGTCTATAATAACAGCAGAATTCAACGCCGATGTCAAGATAAGGGACGCGAAAATTGATGTACGTGAGGCAGTTGATAAAGCTGCACAAGACTTGCCTCAAAACGACAATAACCTACAGGCATCTCAAATAACAGATATCAATGTTGCCGACCTGCCTATTTTATATATTAACCTATCCGGTAATTATGACCTTAAGAAATTGAAGGAATATGCCGACAACCTGAAGGATGATATAGAGGGCATGAAGGAAATATCCAAAGTGGACGAAATAGGGGCGCTTACCCCAAATATCCAGATTAATGTGGATATGAATAAAATGACCGCAGCGCAAATTGGATATGGCGACATTATTCAGGCTATTGGGAACGAAAACATCATATCGTCTGCTGGCAACGTCATCATTGACGGCAAACAGCGGGCCATTGATGTGAAAGAAGACTTTAAAAATGCAGCAGAAGTTGCCGCGCTGGTTATCAGGAACCCGTTGGGAAAAGCAGTTTACCTTCGTGACATCGCGGATATCAGGGACGGCTTTAAAGACCAGGAAAGCTATGCGCGTTTAAAAACGAATGATGATCCCAACTTTAAGAATGTGATCACGTTGAACGTGAGCAAGCGTGCAGGTGAAAACCTGATCGAAGCGTCGGATAAGATAAATCAACTGATAAAGGACAAGCAAAAAACTGTATTCCCTAAAGGATTGAATATTACAGTTACCGGCGATCAATCGGACAAAACGCGATCAACCCTGGATGACCTGATCAACACCATTGTTATCGGTTTTATATTGGTAACCATCATCCTGATGTTTTTTATGGGCAGCACCAACGCTATATTTGTTGCCCTTTCGGTGCCATTATCCTGTTTTATTGCCTTCCTTGTGATGCCGGCGATTGGTTTCACGTTAAACATGATCGTATTATTCTCGTTTCTGCTTGCGCTGGGTATTGTGGTGGATGATGCTATTGTGGTAATCGAAAATACACACCGTATTTTTGCCAATGGTAAAGTGCCTATTAAACAAGCAGCGAAGATGGCTGCGGGTGAAGTTTTCCTTCCGGTATTTTCAGGTACTATGACCACTTTGGCACCTTTCATCCCGCTGGCTTTCTGGAACAGTTTGATTGGCCACTTTATGTTCTTCCTGCCGATAACGCTCATTATTACCTTGCTGGCGTCGCTGGTAGTGGCTTACATTATGAACCCGGTTTTTGCCGTTGATTTCATGAAGCCGCACCACGAAGGCGAGCATGACAATCCAAGATTTGACAAGAAGGTGCTGCGCACGCTGGCTTTTATGGGTGGTATAGCTATTTTAGGTTACCTGGTTAACCGCGGAGTTGGAAACTTTGTGGTATTTGCCGCATTCCTTTATCTGCTTAATCACTTTGTGCTGCTACGGTTGATTGACAGGTTTCAGAAAAATGCATGGCCGCGTTTCCAGCACTGGTATGCAAGGCGGCTGGAAAAAGCAGTACAATCACCATGGTGGGTTTTGTTCAGCATAGTTGTTTTATTCTTTTTTACATTCGTATTCGTGGCTGTAAGGAGCCCAAAAGTGGAATTCTTTCCATCTGGCGATCCAAACTTTACCTACGTGTACGTAACGTTGCCCACAGGGACCGATCAGGCACAGACCAGCTCGGTAATTGCCAAACTGGAAAAGAAAGTTGCTGCAGTGGTGGAGCCTGATAAAGATATCGTAACTTCTATTATTTCGAACGTTACTGTGGGTGTTACCGACCCTACAGATGCGGATCTGGGTAAATATCCTAATAAAGGAAAGATAACCGTGGCCTTTGCCGAATTTAGCAAACGTAACGGCAAGGACACCAAAAAGATAATGGAGCGGATACGCCAGTCGGTACTGGGGTACCCCGGCGCCAAGATAGCCGTAACCCAGGAAAATTCCGGCCCGCCGGTGCAAAAAGATATCAGTATCGAAATTACAGGTGATAACCTGGATACCCTTGTAAATACAGCCAGCAGGCTCACCAATTACATTGGTAAGCAGGGCATTGTCGGAATCGAAGGCCTTGTACCCGATCTGCAGGCCGATAAGCCCGAGATCGTATTCGACGTTAACCGCGAACGGGCCAACCGGGAAGGTATAACTACTAACCAGATAAATCAGGCATTGGGAGCCACCATATTCGGAGCAAAAGCCTCTGACTATCGAAACACAAAAGAGGACAATTATGAAATAACCGTTCGTTCGCAGGAAGATCAGCGAAATAACATTGACGCGATCCGCAACCTGAAAATAACGTATCGGGACATTGCTACGGGTGGTACTATCCGCCAGGTGCCGATCTCCGCATTCACTGATATCCGGTACACCAACACTTATGCTAATATTAACCATAAGCAGCAGCGCCGTATTATTACGCTGGGCTCAAACGTGTTGAAAACCAGTAATGTAAACGAGGTGAACGCAGCTATACAACGGGCTATCAATACCTTCAGGACCCCTGATGGAGTGTCGATAAGAATGGGTGGCGGCCAGGAAGACCAAGCGGAAGCCGCAACGTTTTTAGGCACTGCTTTAGCTATATCTTTCGGGTTGATCCTGATCATCCTGGTGGCGCAGTTCAACTCGATCGGAAAAACACTTATTATATTGAGCGAGATATTTTTTAGTATCATCGGCGTATTCCTGGGAGTGGCTATCTTCAAAATGACCATTTCTATTGTAATGACGGGCATTGGTATTATTGCCCTTGCGGGGGTTGTAGTGCGAAACGGTATCTTGCTGGTCGAATTTACCGATATGCTGATAGAACAGGGCGCAAGCTTGCACGATGCGGTAGTTGAAGCTGCACGTACCCGTATGACGCCGGTATTACTAACAGCTACAGCGGCAATACTCGGGTTGATCCCATTGGCTTTGGGTTTCAATATCGACTTTGCCGGGCTGTTCAGCTCGTTTAAGCCGCACATTTATTTTGGCGGCGACAACAACGCTTTCTGGGGACCATTGTCGTGGACAATGATCTTCGGTTTAGGATTTGCTACCATCATTACGCTTATCGTGGTACCATGTATGTATATTATCAGGGTACGTTTAAAATCGAGGTTTTTTGGTAAAAAGGAAGAAGAAACCTATAAAACCGAACCAGAGTTGAGCCATATTTCTTAATCAAACCATATAAATGCAAAGCCGCTTTCAGGTCAACCTGGGCGGCTTTTATTTTGACCAGTACCTTGAAAACGGATATGTGGAATATCGGTGAATGCCATTAGTATTCAGAAGGCAGCAATGTCATGATGAGATTACTCACATCGCAATAAATGGTATTCAGCTTTTGTAAAACCTAAATACGAAAGGTGGGTTATAAGTATATGAAATTAAAAAAAGCAAGCCCCGTTTGGCAGGCTATAGGTATAGGCGTTGTTGCTGGCATGCGTTCTATACTGGCACCCGCAGTGGTTAGCCATATTTTGAGCAGGAACAAGTCTGGCCGACTGGCAAAATCGCAGCTCTCATTTATACAATCCGGTAAATGTGCCGTGGCGCTCAAGGTTTTAGCTGCAGGCGAGCTCGTAGCCGACAAATTACCCTTCGCCCCGGCCCGTATCGAGTTCGGAGGCGTCGTCGCACGTGGATTATCAGGCGCTCTTTCGGCGGGCGTTTTGACAAAAGCTAATGGGAAAAACGCGTTAATGGGAGCCGGCTTGGGTATTGTTGCCGCAACAGCCTCTGCTTATGCATTTTACTACCTCCGTAAAATGATAACCAACCGGCTTGAAATTTATGATCCGATTACAGGCGCCGTGGAAGATCTGGCAGCTATTGCAGGCAGTTTTTATTTGAGCGAAAGCTATCAAATGTAAAAATGACATTATTATGTATAGAATTTTTGATAATTTTGTTTAAAAAGTCAGGAATACATCATATTATAATTTCATAAGTGGGTAACGTCGCCGATCAACAGGATATTAAAAGAGAAAAAATACTAGAAGCTGCATACCAGCAATTCCTGCACTACGGTTACTCTAAAACAACCATGAATGAAATAGCAGGGGCTCTCTCTATGTCGAAGGCCCTTTTGTATTACTATTTCCCCGATAAAAGTCAATTATATATTGCCGTTACGCGTAAGCTGGCTGATGATTACCTGAAACTATTGGACGAAAAATTGTCGAAAACCGGCGACCTTAAGGACGCTTTTGTATGCCAGATAGATACCCATCACGACTTTATTGTCAATAATTATAACTTCTTCGATTTTATCAGGCTGAACGAACAAAGTTTACCCGATACGATTTGGGAAATAGTGGAACATATCAGGCAAACTGAAATGACCCTGTTGGGTAATGCAATAAAAACAGACGCCGAAAAAGGTAATATCAGCAAGGTAGACAATCCTGGTGAAATTGTCGACCTGCTGCTGGATGCCCTGCAAGGTGTAAGGGTAGGGACTATGGGGTACCGAAAAACTACCTTCCCCAAGAAGGAACACCTGGAAGAAATACACCGCAAACGCCTGTTGCTGGTTGATATATTCATCAGGGGTTTAAAACACTGATATTCTGTCACATCAGGGTAAAAAAGCCTGTATTTCTATCAAACAAAGATTGTTACTTGGTATATTTGACTATTATTTTAGTTTAGTCAATAATTAACTATTCAAAAATATAATTATTAAAGGTACTTCTTAATTTAGAGGTGATTGTTTTAGAGTGATTGAGCACCCTGGTTCCATAACCGGGGTGTTTTTTTAGTCCTTATTGATGCTGATGAGTTTCCAGTTTCTTTTATCAGCAATCGCTCCGCCGATAAACTTCAGTGTTATCTCAAATGGGGTTACATTTTCCGGCTTCGGTTGATCTTTCGCTTCCGCGTATGATTTAATAACAAAAACAGAGTCTGGCTTTTGTGCGCATTGATACCCCGATTCGGGAAAAAAAATATCATTGGACTTAATAGTAGGCTTTACAAACAGCTTTGCGACCTTATAAGCATCTTCGCTGCCCGGGGCTCCGTTTAGCAGGGCCTCACGCGAACCTGACAGCGCAAAGCGGGTTAAGAAGACAGTGAATATGACCGCAAGTGCAACTAATACGACCATACCTTTCTGAAAAAATCTTTTTTTCGCTGTTTTATCCTTTAAGTAGGTTTCCGTCATTTTTTTTACTACGTCAATAAAATTCATAACAACGCCTTGCGCCTTCAAAGCGTTGCGACCTGTCGCCGTTGCCGGGCAATGTTGTTTCGTATCCGATACTGCCTTCCGATGACCCGCTGGTATTACCATAGGTAAGGCCTGAAACGGCGGCATCATGACTTACTCCGAACCTCAATTTCTCTCCACCATCGCGGTTAATGAATAGATCGAATATCAATGACACCACAACCGCACTCGGACCGGTCTCGTTACCGCTACGGTACCAAATGCCCACGTTCACGCTTTTGTGTTTATACTGCATGCCAGCGCTATATGATGTAGCGTTGGATTGCTTGTAAAACACAACCGACGGTATTACGTATGATTTTTCATCATCGTCCATATTATCAAACTGGTTCAGATCGTACCGGTAACTTATATGCGCATTGGTGCGGATGGGCAATTTAACGGGTGTGCCGGTAAAAGACTCATTTGGTTTATTAATATGCTGCACCGCGGCGCCGATATTGAAATCACCTATTGCAAGGTTTGTGCCAACACCCGAGTCGAAATAAAATTTATTGTTAAAAGGGAATGAACCCGCCGCCGACGATGAGCCCGAGATGATGCCCAGCGTAGGGTCTATCTGGTCACCAAACACAAGTTTACTAAAGTCGATAGTACGATTTGTTACCCCCGCCTGCAGACCGAATGAGAGTACAAAATCCTCGGAGCCAACACTATAGGAGTACAGGGCCGATATGTTTGTTTTGTCAAGATAGGCGGTACCTTCGCTGCTCCTGGTCACCAATAATCCTACACCGCCACCAAAACGCGGAACGTTATAGTCGATAGAAGCAGATATATAAGAAAATGTTCCCGGTACCGAGGTCCATTGGTTACGGTAGATGAGATTCATCCTCAGATCGCCCTTAAATTGCCCCGTTAGTGCGGGATTGAGATATAAGGGAGAGTTAAAAAATTGGGAATATAAGTGATCCTGAGCGAAGCCCGGGGCGCAACGCAGGAGTATTATGAAAAGTAAAATAAGCCGGGCTATATTCTTCATCGTTATCTGATCAAATGTATTACGCCCGTACGTTTTGGCAATGAGTGGTTGTACGACATTCCTTTCCACTCGGTACCGTTAATAAATGTGGCGGATATCTGCCATACATAGACGCCCTGTTGTACCGGCACACCATTGAATGTGCCGTCCCATCCTTCGGTGGGCGATCCGTCTCCGTCAAGCTTGGTTGTTTCCCAAACCAATTGGCCAAAGTTGTTGAATACCTGCATTTTCCATTCCTTTATCTGTGTGCCTTTGGCTTTAAATATGTTTAGCTCGCTGTTGGTGCTGCTGGGCGTAAAGGCGTTAGGCAGGTACAGGTTGCCAAGGAATTTCACCTCGATAGTTTTGGTGACAGAACCTATACACCCGCTTGCCAGGTTGGTTGCTGTAAGTGTTACTGTAAATGGCGACTTTTCATAATCATAATGATGTAACTCCGGGGCATTGGTCGTATTTTTGGTTGCGCCGTCGCCGAACACCCAATAATAGCTGAGCGATGAAGCCGGCGTGTTGCCATCATCGGGCGTAGTATTGGTAAAGGTGACATTGTAGTCATTATCCAGCGTATAGGTGAAGTCCGGTTCAGGATTGGGGTATACCGTAAACATTTTTAATGCCGACACCGCTGCATCGCCGCAGCCGTTATTTCCTGCGGTGACAGATACATAATAAGTTCCGGGTGTTGTTGGGGTGTAGTTGAAATCGCCCAGGCTACCTGGTATAGTTGTTATCGGTTTCTGATCGGCATCATAAATGGTATAAGTGAAACGGTCGCCGCCGGTGGATATATTCTGGAATGTAAGCGATCCGCCCAAACAGACCTTTTGCTGATCATTTTTGATCTGTACTAAGGAAATAACCGATGATGGTGAAGCCGATATAATAATAGGCGTTGATTTGCCTTTATTTCCGCACTGGTCAAGCGCTATCAGATACACGGTGTAGTCGGTTACTTTGGTCGGGTTTACCGGCTGAAAAGTCACGTCGGTCTTATCGGTTTTCTGCACGTGCTGCATAATATTACCGTCCACATCAGTCAGGTAAAAATCGTACTGTATATTATTGCCCGGCGACAGGTTCTGAACCGTCAGTGCAAAACCGCCGCAAGCTGTTGTCTGGCTTGGGTTGATGATAGCTACCGGAACAGCCGGGCTGATCTTCACAATCGCAGTAAAAGGTGTTTTCAGGTTACAGTTGCTTACCGGGGTCAGGGTGATGGTGTAGGTTATCTCTTTCCCATCAGGCGAAGGCGCAAATGTATGCGGCGATGGGGTAGTGGCTGTCGATGTTGGCGTTCCGTCACCAAAATCCCACAGATAGCTTCCCGTAGGCGCTGGAGTCGATGTATTAACAAAAGTTACCGTGGTTGGCCCGCACCCCTGTATCTTATCCATGGTAAAACTGGCGGTAACATCCGCAGCAACATTAACATTTACCGATGCCTGCGTATCGCCGCAGGGAGGCAGCCCTTTGATGGTCCAGGTAAACGTGTAGGTGTTTCCATTTGCTAAACCGGTAACCTGTGTATTAGGGTTGGTCGGGTCGACAATAGTTACTGCAGGCCCGGCAGTTTGCGTCCATACTCCGTTAAAAGGAGCGGGATTATTGCCCTGTAAAGTGGCAACCGTGGAGTTACAAACATTCATATCGGTACCGGCATCGGCTTGTATTGGTGATTGATTAACGGTTATCGTAGTTGCGGTCGACGGCATCGGGCTGCAAACACCGCTTTGAATAATAGCCCTGTATTGGGTGGTTTGCGTTAAGTTGGAATAGCTTTGTGTGGTACTTACGTTCACTATGGGCTGCCACGACGCCCCGTTATCAGCAGATGACTCCCAGCGAACGATGTTCCCCTGGTAACCGGCAAGCGTTACCTGCCCGGCGTTACCTGTCGAACAAACCGTAGCATCGCCGGTGGTGGTGCCGCCAATTGTTGGCAAGTCGATAGTTATATTAACAGCGTTGCTGCTTGGCGGGCAGGTGGCCGTAGCTGTAATCGTCCACTGAAACTGGTACAGGTTGCCAGCCTTTAATCCGCTTACCACGGCATTCGGTTTGGTATCATCGGAGAAAGTAACGCCCGCGGGCCCTTTCACCAAAGTCCATTTGCCTGTTCCGGGCGATGGATTATTTCCTTGTAAAGTATAAGTTGTTGTGCTGCAAACTTCGTCATCAGGCCCCGGGTTTGATTGTACCGGCAAAGGCTGCACCGTTACGGTTGCTGTTTTAACCGGGCCGGGGCATGTGCCGTTGTAGGGCGTAACAGTGTAGGTAACAGTTCCGGCTGCTGTGCCATTATTGATCAAAATATCTTGTATCGAATTGGTTGCTACTGCATTGGCCTGGTTAGTGTTACCGGTGATACCCGCAGAGGCGACGCTCGTCCACGTATAGCTGGTGTTAGCGATATTTGAAGTAAGCGTGATAGCAGCAGGCTGGTTACTACAGATGGGCGAGCTGACGGGTACTGCCGTAATTTTTGGTAAGGGGTCAACCGTAATTGTTAGCGTGAAAACATTCCCGGTACAGCTATTATTTTGCGGGGTTATCTTATAAACTACTACGGCCGGCGTACTGGCATTGGTATTCGTAATGATATCGTTAATGGTGTTTCCGCTACCGGTGGCTGCAACGCCGGTAGCAGTTCCTGAAGTTACCGAAGCTGTCCAGGTAAAGTTTGTGCCACCGCTTGTCGAGGTAATAGCATAGTTAAGAGGCTGGCCGGTACAAATAGTTTCGGCAGGCGTGCTGGTTACATTGTCAATAGGGGTAATAGTAATGGTAATATTGCTGCCGATAATGTTACACGGAGCAGGCAACGATGTAGTGGCCTGCAAAGTTAACGTAACCGAACCGGCCGCTATTTCGGCAGCAGAAGGAGTATAGTTAGTATTTAACGAACCCCGCCCTGCCGAAAATGTTCCCGTACCGCCTACCCATTGCTGGCTTACCACAGCGCCTGTTATCTTCCCTGCCAACGGCGCCACCGGGCTGCTGGCGCAAATAGTTTGATTGGCTCCTGCCGTTACCGTTGGCGCCTGAACAAATGTGATGGTTTGGGTTTTGGTAACTGTACCGCACGTATTTTGCTCGGTTGCTTTTATCGTATATGTGGCAAAATCGGTAAACAATATTTGCGGGTACTGGCTATTAACAGTGGTACCACCCTGGAAGGTGAACGCCCCCCCGGTAACTGTCCAGGTATAGGTGTTGGCTTGCGGCTGTGCAGTACCTGTCAGGGTTGATTGTGTAGGGCCGGGGTTTTTATCAAACGTCAGAAGCTGGTTACTGCCGCAAAGTGTTGTATTGGGCGATAATGTAACCTGTGGCATATCGTTCACAATGATCGTTTGCTGCCCCGATACAACCTGCCCGCAGGTAGCCGTAGTGATGGCTAATTGCAATTGATAAATACCGGGAGCTGTGAATACAAATTGAGGGGTTTTGCTGTTTTTGTTTGTACCACCTGCGTAAGTAACAGGCGCGGGGCCGGTAATGGTCCAGATATAAGTGTTATTTGGATCGCAGGTAGCATCAACTATTGACGTGTTATTTGGGCTAAATGGCCCGGCAGTTAAACAATATGTTGCCGATGGCAAGCTAAATATAGGTTGCGGCGGATTTTGCAAGCAGATATTATGCGATACATCTGCGGTGCCACAGCCGCTGATCGGGTTTTGCAAGTGAAGGGTAATAACGTGGGAACCTGCCGGGGTAGTAGCCGGTAATATGAAATCCTGGCTAAGCTGGTAGTTTGTAGCCGCCGGTACACCATCAACCAACCAGGTGTATAAAGCTTTGGCGTTTTTTGCACAGGTTGCCGGATCGATACCCGGGTCAGACTGGTTCTTAATCGTGTAAGACTGTCCCGCGCATCCCACGGCGGGTACAGTGAATAAATTCGTCGGAGGTACAATAACCTTAGCATCGTTACTTGGCGCCGCGCCGATAGGTCCGCAGAAGGCATTACTGGGTTGAAATATCACAGAGTTGCCGCAGGACGCTTTGGTAAAAGTATGGGTTACCTGTCCATTTTGTGCTACTATCTGGCAAAGCGTCAAAACATCAGGAGCTGATCCGTCGCCCCAGCTTATGGTATACAAGTTACCCGGGTAATTGTATTGGATACCCGTAGGGGATGAAATATCTATATTGACCGTCAGATCGCCTTTTCCATTGATCAGACAAACGGTTAACGAACCTGTAGCGCCTATATTGGTATTAATAACATTATTTAATAACAAATAAGCATGGGTACCTACTATTCCGCCAGCCGATTTGGCTTTTACAAGCACTGTATAGTTGCCAGTATTGGCATTGAAAGTATAAGTTGCGGGCGGTATAGCAATGTTGCTTACTTCAGTGGTTTTGGTTAACTCGTTTATAAATGTTGCCGTGGTGGATGTACTACCGGTTGATTTATCCTGGAAAGTAAAAGATGCGCCCGCCGTTCCCTCGCATTGTCCAAAAACCTCGGGATAAGTCGGGCTGATGATCTGAGAAGACACGGCTGCGGTTACGGCGCCAGTGGCGCTAACCGTAAAAGCCGCCGATGTAGTACTTGTGACGGCAGGATTGGTTGATACAACCCTTACCTTGTAGCCTGCGCCTGCCGGCGTACTGGCAGGTATGACACCATTCACAAAGGAAGTGTAAAAGCCTGTATAGCTACCTATCAGTTTTCCGCCGGCTACGAAATTGCCTGAAGCATCTGATAAATAAAGATTAAAAGTACTGCCCTGGCTAATACAGCCGGCAGCATCATTTATAGTGATTGGAACGGCTATATTGGAGCCTTGCCCGTAAGGACCCGGGTCGACGGCGCCTGTAGTTATGGTTTGGGCGAAAGCGCCCACAGCCATTTGCAGTGTGAAAAGTACTATGAAAAATAAGCGCGCAGCGTAAGTCTTAATCATTAATACCCAATCGTTTACATAAATTTTGAACCCAACCCATTACTGCTGATCATGTGAGTTAAATTTTTTTACAAGCCACCCGTCAGCGAAAATTTCCTGTTTTTGTACGGAAAAAAGGGGTTTCTTGTTACGCAACGATAGGCTGGAGGCGTATAAAAATTTAAAAATATCATACTGTATCACAGCATAATAACCACTTGACTTAAAGTTAATGGAAGGGGGACTGCTGGGTTCGGCTGACATGAGTATCAATATAGTTGATTTTCAGTATTTTATTTAAACTGAGTAAAACAAGTTTGAAATTTTATTAACCAAAGAATAAATATCCGACAAATATCGCTGCAATGATGCCGGCAAGGTCTGCTATTAACCCGAATGGGATTGCGTATCGCGATCTCTTGATACCCACTGAACCGAAATACAGGGCGACAATGTAAAAGGTTGTGTCGGCCGATCCGTTAAAAATACAGCCAAGGCGACCAACAAAACTATCCGGGCCAAAGTTCTTCGGCTCCATAAGTGTGATCATCATAGCCCTGGAGCCGGAACCGCTAAGTGGTTTCATATAGGCCACAGGCATGGCATCTACAAAACGGGTATCCAGCCCGACGCTATGTACAGCCCACCTTAATCCGTCATTCATATACCCCAGCGCTCCACAGCTTTTAAATACGGCAATGCCTACCAGCATAGCAACCAGGTAAGGTATGATCTTGATGCAGGTTTCGAAACCGGCTTTTGCGCCATCAATAAAAACCTCGAATACATTGATTTTTTTTATTAATCCTCCGGCAATAAAAAGGACGGGGATAATAAACAACAAAAGATTGCTGGTTACTTTAGAAAAAGTGCTGATCTCCTCCTTGGTCAAATGAGTGGTCATGTACCATACCAGCAAAGAAATAAGCAAAGTAATACCCCCAAGCCAGGCGATGATAACCCCGTCAAATAGTTTGATCTTTTGTTTGATCGCCACCGCTATCATGCCCACCACAGCTGAAATATAGGTTGCTATTATGCAGGGTATGAAAATATCGGTTGGGTCTTTAGCATGCATGATAGCCCGCTGCGCAATGATGGTAACGGGCAGCAATTGCATGCCGGAGGTGAGCAGCACAAGGAACATAATCTGGGCGTTCGAGGCCTCGTCTTTTTTGGGATTCAATTCCTGTAAGCTATCCATGGCCTTCAACCCAAGTGGCGTAGCGGCATTAATGAGGCCGAGCAGGTTCGCGGAAAAACTCATCATCAGGTTGCCGATAGCAGGGTGGTCTTTTGGAATCTCAGGAAATATGCGTTGAAAAAATGGCCCGACAATGCGGGAAAGCACACGTATTGCGCCTGCTTTTTCGCCGATATTCATAATCCCTAACCAAAGGGTCATGGCCCCGGCAAGGGGCAGGGCAATGTCCATTACAGCTGCTTGTGACGAACTGAACAGACTGTCGACTATCAATTTAAATGCATCGGTATCGCCTAAAAATACCAGTTTTACCAGGGCAATAACAAAGGCAATAACGAAAAATGCAACCCAAATGTAATTAAGTGCCATGCTTACAGTTCAGGCTTTGAAGGTAGTACAAAACATCGCTATCTTTAAGTCAAACTTTTCCATATCATGCCCTCATTTGTTGATAACCTTACGCCCGAAGTTGACCGGTTTATACAACTTGTTCATAGCAAGCCAATTGACTGGGATGGGAAAGCTGCGCCTGGTAAGTGGTCAAATAAGGAAATTATGGGGCATTTGTGCGATAGCGCCATGATAAACCTGCAACGCTTTTTGCGCTGCACTTACGAGGAAAATTTTAAGCTGACCTATGCACAGGAAGAGCTAGTAAAGGCAAACAGGTACCAGGATATGGATGTGGAGCCGTTGCTTGAACTGTGGCGCCTGCTTAACCTGCAAATAGCAAGGGTACTAACCTTGTACCCTGCAGATCGTTGGCAGGTGAAATGTGATAACAGCAAGACCGAAGTGCAATTGCATACGGTCGAATTTCTGGCGCAGGATTATGTGGAGCATCTACAACATCATCTTAACCAGGTCAGAATATGAGCGCCCAAACAGCCGGATATTCGGATACGCCGCTTGCGAAAAAATTAGGAATAAAGGACGGATTTCACCTTAGCCTCATCAACGCGCCGGATCATTACCTTGGCCTTTTTTCTGATCTGCCGCCTAACCTTTATTTTGAGCGGGATACGGCCAATGTGGATTTTATCCATTTCTTTACTAAAAGCCGCGCCGAATACGAAAGCCTGCTGCCGTCCTTAAAAAAACAGATCAAACCCAACGGCACAATATGGGTCTCGTGGCCCAAAAAAGCATCGAAAATACCTACAGATATTACGGAAGATATTATCCGGAACTACGCCATTGAAATAGGTTTAGTTGATATAAAAGTATGTGCAGTGGATGAAGTATGGTCCGGTTTGAAGCTGGTGATCCCGGTGAAAGATAGAACTACAACAAATCAATTGTAGGCTGTTATCCTTTTGTCCGGTACCACGTGGATATCATATTCACGCTTTAAGGGGTCATATGGCGTGGTATCGGTAACAGTAATATAAATGCTGCCCAGGTCCTTAACCACGTAAGTTTGCACGTCAGGAGTGGTAGCCTGTTTGTCCACGAATTGCGCTATCGAATTATGTATCAGGTCGTATTGCGACAGTACATTCGTTTCAATTTCTATCATCAGGCGCTTTCCATCCTGCCTCACATTAATATCCACATGCGAATCGCCTGATACAGAACTGTATGTCCGGTTATTATTCTTATTATTTTTAGTGGTGATGGTATAACCTTTTGCCATCATAAACGTATCAGTCCTTTGTAGGTTATTGATGATCATAAATTTCAGATCGTCATAGGACAACAGATGCTTCTGACCAAAGCATAACGAAGCCGAAAAACCTAAATAAACCAATATTACCAATTTCTTCATTCAGCTAAAAGTAAGGGATTTATTTATAAAAAGTCAGATTATGTCGCAATCGATGTACCAGGCACAGTATTCACGTGTAAAAGTTGTAAATTTGAAACTTTTAGATAATAATATGCCTACTATTCAGCTATCCCGTGTAAACGGCGATTTTGGTTTTGTTGCCACCGACCAGAATGGGCACTCCATTAAAATGGACAGCAGCCCCGAAAGCGGCGGCGAGAACTTTGGCGTGCGCCCGATGCAAACTTTATTAATGGGTTTGGGCGGTTGCTCTGCTATCGATGTGATCAGTATTTTGAAAAAGCAGCGCCAGGAAATAGTGGACTATAAGATGACCATCAGCGGGGAGCGTGAAGCCGGGAAGGAGCCTTCTTTATGGAAATCGATCAATGTCGAATTTCATTTGTATGGCGATATCGATCCGGATAAGGCCAGCCGTGCGGTCGATCTTTCTGTCAACAAATATTGTTCAGTTGCCGCAACCCTGATGGGATCGGGAACCGAAATAAAAACGCAGGTATTTGTTCACCCCGCGGAATAAATAAAAATTACATCTCTTACATTCACATTCACCATGTCTAAAAAGTTAGATCCTGTTACGCAGGCTATCCGCATTCAAACACCCCGGTCGCAACAGCAAGAACACTCTACGCCGCTTTACCTCACCAGCAGCTTTACTTTTGATGAGGCCGAGGCTATGCGCGCGGCTTTCGCCGATGAGACCGACGATAATATCTACAGCCGTTTCAGCAATCCCAATGTTGATGAATTTATAGCCAAAATGTGCGCCCTCGAAGGAGCTGACGCCGGCTTTGCTACCTCGACAGGGATGAGCGCTATATTTTCGTCGATGTTTGCTTTGCTGAAACAAGGTGATCATTTGATCTGCTGCAGCTCGGTGTTCGGGAGCACTTTTACCATGGTTACTAAATACCTGCCAAAATATGGCATCAGCGCTACGCTGGTTCCCGTGGGTGACAACGCCGCCTGGGAAGCCGCCGTGCAGCCGAATACCAAAATGGTTTATTTGGAAACGCCGACGAACCCTCAGCTGGAGATCATCGACCTGGAGTGGGTGGGACAATTTTCTAAAAAGCATAACCTGATTTTAAACGTAGATAATTGCTTTGCAACACCGTTGCTGCAACGGCCGATAGACTTTGGCGCCGACCTGGTCGTGCATTCTGCTACCAAATGGATAGACGGGCAGGGCAGGGTATTGGGTGGTATTATAGTCGGCCGTGCCGATCTGATAAAAGATATTTACTTGTTCTGCCGTAACACAGGTCCGGCTATGTCGCCGTTTAATGCCTGGGTGCTGAGCAAAAGTTTGGAGACGCTGGATGTACGCATGCAGCGCCACGCTGAAAATGCACTTAAGATAGCCACGGCACTGCAAAGCAACCCCAATGTATCATGGGTTAAATATCCCTTGCTGGCCGGGCACCCGCAATACGAGATCGCCAAAAAGCAAATGAAGCTGGGCGGCGGGGTATTTTGCATGGAGATAAAAGGCGGTTTGGAAGCCGGTCGCAAATTTTTGGATGCACTCGAAATGCTATCGGTAACTGCCAATTTGGGCGATACCCGCAGCATCGCATCGCACCCGGCAAGTACAACGCACAGTAAACTGACCGATGCCGAACGCTTATCCGTAGGGATTACACCCGGGTTGATACGCATCTCGACCGGTTTGGAAAAAGCTGAAGACATACTGGCCGACATAGAACAGGCGCTCGAAAAAAGCTCGAAATAGCCCAATACACTAAGTGTTCACGCGGCGGCGCTTGCCATTTTAGCAATGTATTGGTAACCAGGCGTTTCCGGTGCTCGTGTTTCCAAAAACCGGGGTAATTTGAAATGTAATTTTTTAATTTCGATGCCCAAAAGTTGATTATCAGCAAGTTACAAGCGTTTGTAAAGCTACGGTTCTTGCCATATTTTTGACATCGGGAAGCAACAATAGTCCATAATAGCCAACAATGAGCCGCATAATTCCAATTCCTACGCTTCATTTGTTCCCGCGGATAAATTCCATGCTGGTTGAATTGCTGCGTTCGCTCTCCCCGGAAGACTGGAACAAACCTACGCTTGCCGGGCAATGGACAGTAAAGGATGTTGCTGCACATTTGCTTGATACCAGTATGCGCACTGTCTCGCTGATCGATGGGCATAACCTGGTGCCCGACCGTGAGATCAACAGCTATCGCGACCTGGTTGGTTACCTGAACGACCTGAACGGTACCTGGGTTAGGGCTATGAAAAGGATAAGTCCGCAGCAAATCATTCAAATGCTCGAAAATGCTGATCCGCGCGGAGTTGAGTATTACCGGTCGCTCGATCCGTTTGCCCCGGCGCTATACAGCGTTGCCTGGGCAGGCGAGGAGCTCTCGATGAACTGGTTCCACATTGCCCGCGACTATACTGAAAAGTGGCACCACCAGCAGCAGATACGCGAGGCGGTAGGCAAAACGGCCCCCTTGATGACACGCGAACTGTTTTATCCCTGTATTGATACTTTTATGCAGGGTTTGCCACATACTTACCGGGATGTTGTTGCTGAACCCGGCACAACCATAAAGATCATTATCACCGGTGAGGCAGGCGGGGATTGGCTCCTGGCAAAAACCAACGCGAACTGGATATTAGATAAAACTTGTAAACAGGCCAAGATCGAGGCATCTGTTAGCCTTGAACCTGCTATTGCATGGAAGCTTTTTACCAAAGGCATTACACCAGGATCGGCGCTTGAAACGACAATTATTTCCGGCGATGGGAACCTTGCAGCGATAGCGCTTCAGATGATCTCTGTAATGGCTTGATAAACAAATGATTATTTTCTTTTCTCTAAAAGAAAATAATTCTTAACTTTCCGGTTAAATTACCTTAACACAATTATGAATGCTAAAATTTCGCGGATCGTCTTATTATCTTTAACCATTTTTTGTTTTGGTAAAGCGTCCGCAATAACAGCCGATACGAGCAAATTTGCTACCAATATTAGTCAATACCGCACCTGGTCCATCGGGGTTTCCGGCGGCATATCAACCCCATACACTATAATTGGTTACAATTCAAGACAGGACTTTACATCTCCCGACGCGCAATTGGGTTACGGATTGTATATCAGGAAACAGCTTTCGCATTCCTTCAGTTTACAGGCCGATCTTATGGGCGGTAAACTTAAAGCCGACCACGCTTACGAAGAGAACGCCAGGGGCGCACAGGTCTATTCAACGGTCAATACAAAATTGAATTGGTCGGCAAGTTTGAGCGGCAACTTCATTGTCGCGCATGTAAAAGGCAAGGGAAATAAAGGCTTTATGCAGCCTTATCTTAGTGTTGGTGGCGGTGTTGTTGGTTATACGGCATCACTGCTGCCCGACCGCGCAAAAGAGTTCACAACATTAAGCAGCAAAAGCCAGTTTTTCGTGCCGGTAGGCGCGGGGTTGAAGTTCAACCTTACCCCCGGCCTTAATCTCGATCTCGGCTACCAGGTAAATTATGTTTTTGCAGATGACCTGGATGGTTATAAATACGGCCCATCCAACGACAGGTTTTCCTACACCCACGTCGGACTGGAATTTGCCCTGGGCAAACGTGCAAAGCGTCAGTTAACTTCACAAAGCCGTGTCGATGCGCTGATCATCAGCTATGCGGCGCAAACTAAGCTCATGTCGAATGCCCTGTCCGATGCGCAGTCGGGCCTCGACGCGGAAAATGCGAAAAATATAAAGCTGCAGAACGACCTTGATGCCGCTAACGCGAATATCGCCGGTTTAACGACAGATAAAGATGGTGACGGCGTTCCTGACCTGAACGATAAATGTCCCGGTACGCCGGCTGGCACTAAAGTGGATGGCACCGGTTGCCCGCTACCTGTTATTAAGCCGGAAGTAAAATTTAATATTACCGAGCAGGACAAACGGATAGTGACTACAGCGAGTGTTAATCTTGAGTTCTACCCGGCCAAAGCCACCATACAATCCTATTCATTGTATAACCTCGACCGTGTAGCTCAGCTATTAACAGATAAAGGGCTTTCGCTGAAGGTGGAAGCCTATACGGACAATGTGGGGGATGCGGACGCTAATCTTAAACTATCCATAGAACGGGCGGCAGCTGTAAAAGCCTACCTGGTTAGCAGGGGAGTTAACGAATCGCAGATCAAAACCTATGGTTTTGGGGGCGAACACCCCATTGCAAGCAACAAAACGGCTGCAGGCAGGCGGTTGAACCGCCGGGTCGATCTGAGCTTGTATTAGTCTTCCTCAAAGAATCCCGCAAGGGCGCCGAAGTAGTATTCGTCCCAGCCGGTGGCAAATTCATCGTATACGTTATCAGGTATATTGGTGTGCCGCACTTCGGCTGATGTGGAATTATTTTTTCCCGGATGAAGCTTGATCGTAACTATGGATTCCTCGGGTTCGCCATCGAAATACCATTGCTGTACTATCTTTTTGTTTTCTTCAAATTCCAGGTTTTTGCCGACGATACTGCCACCGAATAAGGAAAATTCTGAACCGGTTTCGGTGCTCATTTCAACATCGTCGCCGGTCCATAGCTCAATCGTTATCGGGTTGGTTAACGCCAGGTACACCTCGTCGGGAGGCGCCTGTATCGTATAGTATTTTTTAAAATCTTTCATTTGTCGGGATCAGAATTTACAGAATTTTATAATTTTCAGAATCTGATCAATTCTTAATGTCAGGCGGCAACTATCCATTTTGTTAATTCTTAAATTCTGAAAATTCTGATTCAGATTACTTAACCGGCCCAATTGGCAGCACCACTTTTCCGTACACCTCATTCAATACATTCGCGATACCGGTATAAATTGCTGATAAGCCGCAAACTATACCTTCGTAACCGGCAAGGTGCTTGATAGCATCATTCCCGGTGGCATCGCCCCATGCCAATAACACAAATAATATGGTTAACGAACCAAATACAAACTGTAATGCCCGGTTTAACCTAAGCGTACCGAAAAACAGGCAGAAGGTAAACAGGCCCCAAACTAACAGGTAGGCCACCATTCCTTTTTCGGAGGTTTTATCTATCCAGCCTAATTTGGGCATCACAATAAGCGCCACCAGCGACAACCAGAAAAAGCCATAAGAAGTAAATGCCGTAAGGCCAAAGGTGTTATTCTTTTTGGCTTCGATTATCCCGGCTACAACCTGTGCCAGGCCGCCGTAAAAAATCCCCATGGCCAGTATCATTGAATTTAGTTCGAAAACACCGGAATTATGAAGATTCAACAAAACAGTTGTCATGCCGAAGGCGCACAGGCCCAATGGCGCAGGGTTGGCGGTCCCTTCCTTTACCGGAACCGGGGTTGTTGGTATCATAGTAATTTGGGTTTAGTTGGTTTATAATGCAAGATAGTAAAAAAGGTGAAAGGTAAAAGGATAAAGGTTAAAGCTTCCTGATCCTGTTACCGGGCTTCTAAATTTCGCGGTAAAATACCTTTCGCCTTTCGGCTTTCACCTTTTACCTTTACAAAATGCAGAAACTCGTATTGATGCGCCACGGCGAAAGTATATGGAACCAGGAAAATCGTTTTACGGGATGGACCGACGTCGATCTGTCCGAAAACGGTTATCAGCAGGCAAAACATGCCGGGCAGCTTTTAAAAAAGAATGGCTATACTTTCGACGCCGGCTTTTGTTCGGTACTTAAGCGGTCCATCAAAACCCTGCATATTGTGCTGGAGGAAATGGACCTGCTGTGGATACCCGTACAAAAATCGTGGCGATTGAACGAGCGGTTTTATGGCGCATTGCAAGGACTAAATAAAGCAGAAATTACCGCAAAGTATGGTGAAGAGCAGGTGCACAAGTGGCGCCGCGACCCGCATGAACTGCCCCCGGCAATAACCAAAGATGACGACCGTTACCCGGGTAAGGATATTCGCTACAAACACCTGACAGAACGCGAATTGCCGCTGACCGAAAACCTGGCCGAAACCATGGACCGGGTTTTACCCTTCTGGCACGAAAGCATTGTGCCCGCAATCAAAGCCGGGCAAAAGGTAATTGTATCGGCGCACGGCAACAGCCTGCGTGCTTTGATCCAATACATTGATCACCTGTCGGACGAAGAGGTTACCCAACTCGATCTGCCAACCGGCGTTCCCCTTGTCTATGAACTGGATGATGATCTGAACAGGATAAAGCATTACTACCTGGAGTAGAATTGATTGCCTGATAAGGCAGCCTCTAATATTTATTTGACAGAACCAAATGGCCGGGATTCTGTTTAGAGTATATAAACCATATACTATGAAAAATCCATTTGCTAAGGAAAATAACGGCCCACTGATTGTATCGGTGGCCGTGGGCTCGGCCATTGCCGGCGCCGCCGCTTATTTATTTTTGACAGAAGACGGCTCAAATACCCGCCGGAGTATCGCCGATCGTTTCGCAGGTTTGTTTGCCAAAAAAGAACCGGTGGCCGAACATAAAACCGACTATCTGAAAAAACCGCATAAAGCACCTAAGACTGACAAGGAAGAGCTCTTGCATCATGGGATAATTAATGAACAGCCGGGCGTTTAAACCGGGGAATGGAAAATTATACCATCACCATCAGTAAGGATAAAGAAGTTCATCACTTTGAAGTGGCAGAATACCCGCACCACGAGGACGGGCGCTGCAAGTACAGGGTGTTTGAAGAAGGGATGTTCGTAGCCAGTTTTGAGCCGGATGCGGGGCATATCCTGCATATCTGCCAGAGCTCTGCCGAGTTAGATGAGGAGATACTACATCTTTTAGCCGACCAGATAGAGGCGTACCACCCGCACAATATCAACAGTCATATTGACAACGCAGATGCGTGATACTGGTCTGATGAAAATATTTTGATCAAATGTTCAACCTGCCGGCAGGTTGAACATTTGAAATAGAAAACCTTTATCCTTTCACCTTTTCCCTTTCACCTCAAAATCACCCTTCCTTATCATACAACACCGCAGCTTTCTCGGCCGAAGTCTTGATACCTTTGATCATAGCTGAGCTAAAGCCGTTATGTTCCATTTCATTCAGCCCGGCAATGGTACAGCCTTTGGGCGATGTTACTTTATCAATTTCCTGTTCGGGGTGCGAGGCTAATTGCAACAGCAGGTCGGCGGCGCCTTTGGCGGTTTGCGCGGCCATTTTCAAAGCATCATGTGCATGGAAACCTATTTCGGTTCCGCCCTGGGAAGCGGCGCGGATGGACCGCAGGAAAAAAGCTATACCACAGGCGCAAAGCGCGGTAGCCGAAGTCATCAGTTCTTCGTTGATCTGTATGGTAACACCAACCGTATCGAACAGCGATTTTACCGTGCCCATATTTTCTGCCGAAGCGTTATCGGTAGCGATACAGGTCATAGACTGACCAATGGCGATAGCCGTATTCGGCATAGCACGAACTACCTGCACCTCCAGTGCCAATTGTTGGCGGATATCGGCACAGGTTACTCCGGATATTACCGAGATCAGCAAATGCTTCTGTTCCCATATAGCAGGTTTTATCTCGTGCAATAGTTTGTTTAGCTGCTGCGGCAGCACGGCCAGTACCACGATATCGGCATCCTTTACCGCGGCAGAATTGTCCGCAGTAACTTTGTACCCGTTGTCAGCCAGTGTCGACAGGGCCTTTACGTTCCGGCGGGTCAGCGTGATCTGTTCAGGCTGGTAAATGCCTGCTTTTACCAACCCCTTGGCTAATGAAAGCCCGATATTGCCGCTGCCCAGAATGGCTATTGTTTGCTTAGTGCTCATTTTTTGATTTGTAATAATTTATTAAACATATCTACCTGCCCTACCTTTATCCTTTTACCTTTCGCCTTTTACCTCTTATACAAAGTTGTTCCAAATGGTTGTTTGTTTTTCAGAGCGCCCAGGTCATCTGATCGGCCAATGATAACCGCTTTAACCCCGCAATTGATTGCCGTAAAAGCATTATCCAGCTTTGGCAGCATACCGCTATGGATGATCTGCTGCTTTTTCAATTCTTCATACCGCTCCGGGTCAATATCACGGATCACGGACTCTTCGTCGTTAATATCATGCAGAACGCCTTTCTTTTCAAAACAATAGATCAGCGTAGTTTCATACAATTTTGATAATGCAACAGCCAGCGCCGAAGCGATGGTATCGGCATTAGTGTTCAGCAATTGACCTTCGCCGTCATGCGTTATCGCACAAAAAACAGGGGTGAAGCCGGCTTCCAGTAACCTTTCGATATTTTTCGGGTCGATGGATTGTTCATCAATATCGCCCACAAACCCATAATCTATTGTTTTTACCGGGCGTTTTTTAGCACGGATAGAATTAGCGTCGGCACCGGTTAAACCAATGGCATTGGTGCCGAAGCGTTGCAACTGGGCCACAATGTTTTTATTGATCAGGCCGCCGTATACCATGGTAACTACGCGCAGTGTCTCAATATCGGTTATGCGGCGGCCATCCACTAATTTCGATTCGATGCCTAATTCTTCTGCCAACTGCGTGGCCACCTTGCCGCCGCCATGCACCAGTATTTTATAGCCATCAAGCGCGGTAAAGTCCTTCAGGAAATGATACAGGCTTTCCGAGTTGTCTATCACGTTCCCGCCTATCTTGATGATATGTAGTTGTTTTTTACTCATTTATCTTGTTGCAGACCGCAATTGAAAGTCCCTCTCCTTTGGAGAGGGATTTAGGGAGAGGCCATAAAGCCGCTAAAAATACTAATTAGGTCGTATTTATTTAAAACATATTAAATCTAACGGCTATTTGTTTATTAAACAGGTTTTATGCCTTATTTTGCAATGAAAACAAAATATCTATGGATAATACCAAATCGGCGGCAAGGCCACGCGTTGTAATTATTGGCGGAGGTTTTGGCGGGATAAACCTTGCTAAAAAACTGAAAAATAAACCCGTAGATGTCCTGCTGCTCGATAAACATAACTACCATACGTTTCAGCCCCTGCTTTACCAGGTGGCCATGGGATCTATCGAGGCAGATTCCATCGCATTCCCGTTTAGGCGGATATTTACCGGGCAAAAGAATTTTACCTTCAACATGTGCGAGGTAAAAACCATCAACCCGGAAAAGCATACCGTTACAACCAGTTTGGGCGATGTCCCTTACGATTACCTGGTAATAGCTACCGGCGCGGACACCAATTTCTTTGGCAACGAACAACTGGAAAACAACACCATGCCGATGAAAAATGTCGGCGAGGCATTGAACATCCGCAGCTATATGCTGCAGAACCTCGAGAAAGCGGTTGTAGAAAAAAGCTTTGAAGAGCGGGAAGCGCTGCTCACCTTCGTAGTGGTTGGCGGCGGACCGACAGGGGTGGAGCTATCCGGTTCGCTGGCCGAACTGCGTAACCATGTGCTGTGTAAAGATTACCCATCCCTTTGTGAAGAGGATATGAAAGTTTACCTGGTTGAAGGGAAACCCGTTGTGCTTGGGGCGATGTCGGCCTATGCTTCGGCAAAAGCAAAAAAGGACCTGTTGAAAATGGGTGTTATGATACATAATGGCGTGCACGTGCAAAGTTATGATGGGAATGAACTTAAAATAGACGATGGCACGGTGATTAAAACCCGCAATGTATTTTGGGCCGCAGGCGTAATGGGCGAGATGCCCGGCGGCTTGCCCGCAGGCGCGCTGACCAGGGGTAACCGCATACAAACCGATGAAATAAACAGGGTAGTGGGCTATCGTGATATTTTTGCCATTGGGGATGTATCGGCCATGATAACACCCGAAACACCCAACGGCATACCGGGTATGGCGCAGGGCGCTATACAGACAGGCCAGCACCTGGCCAAAAACATCCTGCACCTGATCAATGGGGAACCTACTGAACCATTTAAATATTTCGACAAAGGTTCGCTGGCCACCATAGGGCAGAGCAAGGCAGTTGCCGATATCTGGAAATTGCATTTTGGCGGGTTGGTGGCCTGGATATTATGGATGTTTGTGCACCTGATGTCGCTGGTAGGTTTCTCCAACAAGCTGAGCGTATTTGTAAGCTGGGCGGTGAAGTATTTTACCCGAAACACGGATAACCGCCTCATCGTGCGTTTTTACAATGCTAAAACACGAATGCCGGTGGCTGAATTGGAGCCTGAAGTCACAGGCCGGGAGTCTTAAGCAATATTAGTGTTTTAGCTGCTTCATGTAGTCGGCTATCTCGCGCTCATTGGTATCGCTGCTTTTTTCGAGAGATTGGATGATGTTATCTTTTTCGACGCCCGTGCGATTTTGGCTTAATTTCTTTTTAGCCTGCAGATCGGTTACTTCTATCTCAAAAGCTACAATGCCGTTCATCATCCGCGAGCGGTATTCTTCCGGCAAACCTTCCCATTGCTTAAAATAACCTGCTTCAAATGTATTGATGGTATGTTTTAGCAGTTCGGCCTTTTGCTCAGGGCTTTCCAGCAATGTTGCTTTGCCATAAGCGTGCACGGCTATATAGTTCCACGTAGGTACGTTGGTTTCCTTTTCGTAATTGGACGGTGAGATATAAGCATGGGGCTCTGTAAAAATTACAAGGGAGTTGTTATCTGTAATCGATTTGGCCTGTGGATTTGCCTTCGCAAAATGGGAGCAAAGCAGCAACCTGTCATTTTCTTCCTTCACCAAAAAGGGCAGGTGAGTAGCAACGGGCATTTCATCAATAACAGTGACAATTGATGCAAAGCTGTACCGTTGCATGAAGGCGATGATCTCTTTTTTGTCGGTAAATGAATTGAATGAAGGGACGTACATAGCTTATGTCACTTAAGCTGACTAAGTTAGATTAAGTTGACCGGGTTTAAAATCCCATTTGCAATTTTGACCCTGGTATAACTTAATCAACCCAAATTCTCCAGCATCCTCTTCAACACCGCCTGCGCGGCCCAAACGCGGTTACCGGCTTCATGTACCACTACAGAATTTGGTCCGTCCAGTATCTCATCAGACAGTTCCAGGTTACGGCGTACCGGCAGGCAATGCATTACCTTGGCGTTGTTGGTGGCTGTTAGTTTTTCGTTGGTCAGCATCCAGTCTTCGTTGCCGGGCATTACTTTTCCGTAAGGTTCGTAGGCCGACCAATTTTTAACATATATAAAATCGGCATCCTTTAACGCTTCATCCTGGTTATGGGTAATGGTTGCGCCATTGGTAAAATCGGTGTTCAATTCGTACCCATCGGGATGTGCTATGGTGAAATCCACATCAGCCTTACACATCCATTCGGCAAAAGAGTTAGGCACCGCCTGTGGCAATGCTTTTACGTGCGGCGCCCATGTTAATACTACTTTAGGGCGGGCTTTTGTTTTTAATTCTTCAATGGTTACCAAATCGGCCAGGCTTTGCAGCGGGTGGCGGGTGGCAGACTCCAAACTGACTACGGGTACGCCGCAGTATTTTACAAACTTGTTGAATATATCCTCGCTGTAATCCAGCTCACGATCCTTCAGGCCCGGGAACGAGCGTACACCGATGATATCGGCGTATTCTCCCATCACTGCCGCAGCTTCCCTGATGTGCTCGACGGTAGTTCCGTTCATCACCGCCCCATCCTTCAGCTCAAGCGCCCAGCCTTCTTTGTCGATATTCAGCACCATTACGTTCATACCCAAATTCATGGCAGCCTTTTGCGTGCTCATGCGGGTACGCAGACTGGGGTTCATAAATACCAACGCGATGGTCTTGTTCTTACCCAAATGTGCGTGAGAATAGGGGTTACGTTTCAATTCCAATGCCTCTTTTGCCAGGGCATTGATATCGGTACCATCGTGAACGGAGGAAAAAAGTTTCATGGGTCTTATAAAACCAATGTCATTTCGAGTGATAACGAGAAATCTTATAGGCTATGCATAACCCGCTATTCGCTTGTATAAGATTTCTCCTCGTTCCTCGTCGAAATGACAGTATTTCTTAATTTATGTTAATTGATAATTTAAAACGGTACTAAACGCTTCCAAAAACCTGTCGGCATGTGCTTTGGTTAAATTCAGTGCCGGCAAAAGCCTGATCACGTTTGGCTTAGCCTCACCGGTAAAAATGCGGTGCTTAAACAGTAAGTCCTTGCGTACATTGGCCAGTTCTTCAGGCATTTCAATGCCTATCATCAGTCCGCGACCCCGTACTTCCTTCACCTGTTCAAACTTCTTCAGTTCTCCAATCAAATAACCGCCAACAGTAGCGGCGTTTTGCAATAAATTGTCGCGCTCCATAACTTCCAGTACCGCTAAACCGGCAGCGCAGGCCAGGTGGTTACCGCCGAAGGTAGTGCCCAGCATACCATAAGATGGCTGAATTTTAGGCGATATAATAATACCACCGATTGGGAAACCGTTACCCATGCCTTTAGCCATGGTGTAGATGTCGGCATTTATACCCGCAAAATCATGGGAGAAGAACTTACCTGTCCGCCCGTAACCGCATTGTACCGAGTCGGCTATGAATACCGCATTATGCGCGTTACAAAGCGACCTGATCTTTTGCAAGAAGCTTTCGCTTGCCATAATGATACCGCCAACACCTTGTATACCTTCAATAATTACAGATGAAACTTCGTATTCGTTAAATGCTTTTTCCAAAGCAGCTTCATCGTTCCAGGGCAGAAATACTACATTGTCGGTTTCGTTTACCGGGGCAACTATTTTCGGATTGTCAGTAGCTGCAACCGCCAAAGAAGTACGCCCGTGAAATGATTTTTTGAAAGCGATGATCTTCTTTTTGCCATTATGAAACGAAGCCAGTTTCAAAGCATTCTCATTCGCCTCGGCACCTGAGTTACATAAAAATAACTGGTAATCCTCCTTGCCTGATACATGGCCCAATTTTTCAGCCAGTTCCTTTTGCAAGGGGATCTCGATAGAGTTTGAATAAAAACCTATCTGGTGCAGCTGATCCTCCAATCGCTTTACGTAATGCGGGTTGGTATGACCAATAGAAATAACCGCATGACCGCCGTAAAGGTCAAGATACTCCGTGCCCTTGTCGTCATAAACAAGGCTGCCAACACCTTTTACAATGTTGATCGGATTGGTTGGATAAACGTCGAATAAATTCATTTCCTTAAGCTAAATATTCAATTTGTCATTGCGAGGAGGAACGACGAAGCAACCTCGTCGTAATACTGCCTCTTATGCATAGGCGACGAGTTTGCCGCGACCGCCGACGCACTTGCATTCGCACCAGGTCTCGCAATGACATGGTGGTTAAATTTTTTGTTAAAAAGCAGCTGCTTTCAATCTCAAGCCCGCCGTTTCATCTAAGCCAAACAACAAATTCATATTCTGAACTGCCTGGCCTGATGCTCCTTTAAGTAAATTGTCTATAATGCTTGTAATCAGTATTTTATTTCCATTTTTTGCAACCTGTATAAAGCATTTGTTGGTATTGACTACCTGTTTCAGGTCGATGTTTCTTTTGGTAACATGGGTAAAAGGGTGACCGGCATAATAGTCCTCAAAAACCTTCAATGCCTCATCTGCTGACAGGTCGCAATCCATATAGATGGACGCGATGATCCCTCGTGTAAAACCACCACGGTAAGGAATAAAATTGATCGTCCGTTCGGCAGCAGGTTGAAGCTGGTTCAGCGATTGCCCCACCTCGTTCAAATGCTGATGCTCAAATGCCTTGTATATCGACAGGTTATCGTTCCGCCACGTAAAATGCGTGGTGGCCTGCAGGCTTTGCCCCGCACCGGTTGAACCTGTGGTACCTGTGATATGTATCTCGTTAGCTAATATTCCCTTGGCTGCCAATGGCAGCATACCCAGTTCCAGGCAAGTGGCAAAGCAGCCGGGATTGGCAATATTTTGTGCCTTTTTAATAGCCTCCCGGTTCAATTCCGGTAACCCATAAATAAAGTCACGTGTCTTTAGTCTTGAGTCCTGAGTCAGCACATCGGACTTCCGACTTCCGGCTTCTGATTTCAAACGAAAGTCCTGGCTCAGGTCAATTATCTTAATGCTGTCCGGTATCTCGTTAGCCTCCAAAAACTTCCGGGCATCGCCATGGCCAACGCACAAAAACAGCACGTCTATCTCATCGTATATATCGCTGGCAAATTTAAGCTCGGTATCGCCAAACAGGTCGGTATGTACTTCGTACACATAATTACCCGCGTTGCTGTTGCTGTGCACAAAGGCGATATCCACATTGGGGTGGTTCACCAATATGCGCAGCATTTCGCCGCCGGTATAACCTGCGCCGCCAACTATGCCTGCCCGTATTTTAGAGGTTGATGCGGTCATTTTTTGTAGATGGGTATGAGTATAATATAAATTCCAGGTCGCTTTGTTCCTTATTGCTGATGAGGTGCTGCTGACCGGGTTTTATCTCGATGCCCTGTTCGGGCTTCAATTCGGTTTCAACACCATCAATTGTAAAAACAGCCCGGCCTTTCAATATGAAAAACACCTGCGTGGCTTTTTCGTGATAATGCAATTGCTCGGATGTATCCGGCGGCATCAGCTCCTGCTTTACCGATAGTGCATCGGTATCTATGTAATTCCAGCCGTAACAATCGTCGCCCCATTTATAATGGCTTGCACAATCATTTTTTGAAAATGCCTGGTTACTCATTGCTGGTGCTGTTTACTTTATGGTAGATCATTACCTGGTTGCCAAATATCCTGGAAAAACCTTTTACATCCTCGCCGGTCCAGGCGTTGTTCATTTCGCCATAGCTGCCGAATTTATTCGACATCAGGTCGTGTGCCGACTCAATACCGGTTACCTGGAAACGATATGGGTTTAGCTGAACAAATACTTTACCGCTTACATTCTGTTGCGTGTCATTTAAAAATGCTTCTATATTACGCATAATAGGGTCGTGGAACTGCCCTTCGTGCAGCCAGTTACCGTAGAACGAAGATAACTGATCCTTCCACGAAAGCTGCCACTTGGTCAATACATGTTTTTCCAGCGTGTGGTGTGCTTTGATGATAACCATTGGAGCGGCTGCCTCAAACCCAACGCGGCCCTTAATGCCGATAATGGTATCGCCGACGTGAATATCCCTGCCAATGCCGTAAGGCTGTGCAATGGCCTGCAACGCCTGTATAGCCTGGGTAGGGTGGTCGTATTTTTTACCGTCAAGCGCTACCAGTTCGCCTTTTTCAAAGGTCAGTTCTATATTCCGGGTCCCGGTTTCTGTCATCGGCGTAGGCCATGCATCTTCCGGCAAACCTAAATTTGATGTCAGGGTTTCCTTACCGCCAACTGATGTGCCCCAAATGCCTTTATTGATGGAGTATTTCGCCTTCTCAAAATTCATCTCCACGCCATGCTTTTTCAGATAGGCTATCTCTTCTTCCCGGCTCAGTTTCAGATCGCGGATAGGGGTCATTATCTGCACATCCGGCACCAGGATATTGAATATCATATCAAACCGCACCTGGTCGTTGCCGGCGCCGGTACTGCCGTGCGCCACGTATTCGGCGCCAATTTCTTTGGCATAATTGGCAATAGCTGTAGCCTGGCTTACCCGCTCGGCGCTAACCGACAGGGGATAGGTGTTGTTTTTCAATACATTGCCGTATATCAGGTAGCGTACGCAGGTATTGTAAAAATTTTCGGTCTCGTCAACTACATGGTGCGATGTTACGCCCATTTCATAAGCGCGTTTTTCAACGGCGTATAATTCATCGTGACTAAAGCCCCCGGTATTTACAATAACCGAATGAACCTCAAGACCCAAATCCCTTGTCAGGTAAATGCAGCAGAACGAGGTGTCAAGTCCGCCGCTATATGCCAGTACTACTTTTTTCTTCATATATTTTGTGAGCGTATGCTCTAATTTTATTAATGATATTTTTTTGCGCGTCAGAACGTAAATATGTCATGCTGAACTTGTTTTCAGCATCCCATCATCCTGGCCGTTCACAGTTATGACGGTTTAACGTTTCCCTCCAATGTCCGTGTGCCTCATAGTTAACCAGGATAACCTTTCGCCTTTAACCTTTATCCTTTCACCCCCAACAAATTTATCCATTCGTTTCTTAATGGCATTCTCGATACGCTCCAGCAACGTGGCCTTATGCGTTATCTTTTTCATTTTGTCTTCAAATTCTTTCTGCTTCTCCTCCGGGTCGAACAGCATGGCGGTGCACATGCAGTTTTTGCGGTCCTTGCTCATCAGTATGTCGTAGTTCACGCAGCTTTTGCAGCCCGCCCAAAAATTCTCATCCTGGGTCAGCTCCGAATACGTAACCGGCTCATAACCTAATTCCGAGTTGATCTTCATCACCGCCAGACCAGTTGTCAAACCGAATATTTTGGCATGCGGATATTTGTTTCGCGACAGCTGGAATATCTTCTGCTTTATCGCCTTCGCCAACCCCGATTTCCTGAACACCGGGTTTACGATCAAGCCCGAATTCGCCACAAAATCGCCGTGGCTCCAGGTTTCGATATAGCAAAAGCCCGCCCAGGTACCATCCTTATGCAGGGCAATAACCGCTTTGCCCTCCAGCATTTTATTAGCAACGTATTCAGGCGAACGCTGGGCTATGCCGGTACCGCGCGCTTTTGCCGACTCAGCCATCTCGTCGCAGATCATCTGCGCAAAATCAACGTGCTGTGCCGAGGCAACCTGAATATCAAAATCTTGTATTGTCATTGAAATAAATTAACGTTAAATTTTTGACCCTGCAGGCCAATACGTAATTTGATGAATTTTGTTGATGGCAGAGACGCAACATTTTGCGTCTCCTGGGTTAATACTGAATAGCAAAAATTAAACCCGGGGGATGTAGAGCCTTCGTCGGGAAGGGATATTTGGCAAACCTGCCTGTACAAACACAGGTGCAGGAGAAACCGCAACAGTTGCAAGCGGAGCGAATATCGCTCTCAAAATGTGCTTTATAATGCCTTGCTGTATCACTTTAATGCGTGTTTTTGGTATTTTTTAATTTGGGTGCAAATTATCGCATTAATTTTAACTTATGCAAGAAAAAATGTGTTTAATGTGAATAGGTTGACTTTTGGCCAATTTTATTGAAAGGTTAAAAGGTTGTAAAGCTGAAAGGTTGTCTGAAGGTGTTCAAAGCTGAGAATTAATTTTTCCTTCTGCTTTTGGTGCGGAAAAGCCGGAATTATTTCACGATGCCATTTAGCTGGAACGTTGACCATACAACGATTGCAGTGAGCAGCAGCCCGATGATCAAAGGAGCTACATAGGCCCGTGCCTTGTAAAGTGTAGTATTGCCGATGTATTTGTTCCAAAATAAAGCATCGATGAGAGAGGCATTTATAAATGCAAAAAATATCGTTGCACCGGCTCCAAGACCAATAGCGCCCGCCAGCACTCGTTCGACGACAGATATGCCCATCCCAAAAACCAAAACTAATACTACCCCATTGTAGTCCTTTGTTTTTCCGATATTTATGGCCATTAAAATAGCGCCGAAGAGTGCACTGAAGAAAAACGTAAATACTTTGATAACCCGCCTCGAATAGAATTCGTAAGCGTCCGGATCTTCTACCAGGGCGTCTTTGTAGTTATCATTTATTATGCCGAAAGCAGGGGTGGTTTCAGATACTATTTCTATCCTCGCCTGCATATCCTCGCTGATCACCTGCAATTCCTCATCCGAAAATTCATGACCGCGGCGCTGTAATTCGGCTACAGCATTCAGTACGGTTTCGGGCAGGTAATTCTCGCGGTTATCAATACGCCCCCTTAGTTCTTCATCGCTATAAGAGGATATGGGTGGCGCATCGGGGCGTAAAAAGCTTATCAGCATGATCGTAAACGGTATTTAGGGCGCTAAAGTAGTTATTTTTGGTGTTGAAAGGTTGGAAGGTTGTAAAGTTGAAATGTTATTTTCTGGATGAGCTCAAACGCGACATCCCAACAATTATCTTTTCCTCACTATATCACCAACGATCATTTCCGCATGAATACGCGAGTTTTCGATAAACCAAAGATGGGTATCCATACCACCGCAAACCACGCCCGCCAGGTAAATGCCTTTCAGGTTGGTCTCCATGGTTTCCTTATTGTACTCGGGCAGTAACTTAGCATCGGTGGATAGGTTGATGCCGATCTTTTTCAAAAACTCAAAGTTGGGGCGGTAGCCGGTCATGGCCATTACAAAATCATTGGGGATGGTTATTTTGCCTTCAGGAGTTTGTATTTCCACATCCTGCTCGCGTATGGCGGTCAGGTTCGAGTTAAAATAAGCTTTGATACTGCCTTCTTTTATGCGGTTCAGTATATCCGGCCTTACCCAATATTTTACCCGGTGACTCACCTCGGCATCGCGTATCACCAGCGTTACTTCGGCGCCTTTGCGCCAGGTTTCCAAAGCCACGTCAATTGCCGAGTTACTGGAGCCCACTACCACCACTTTTTGCAGGGCGTAGTAATGCGGGTCATCATAATAATGTTTTACCTTGGGTAATTCCTCGCCTGGAATGTTCAATTTGTTGGCAATGTCATAAAAGCCGGTGGCAACTATTATATTTTTAGCCTCATAAGTCCCTTTTGAGGTGCCGATGGTATAATGCTCGTCCGTTTTATTTACTGAAAGCACTTCCTCGAACAGGTTTGTTTTGATGCTATTTGAAAATGCCACCCTGCGGTAATACTCCAAAGCCTCGGCACGTTTGGGCTTGTTGCTGATGGTAACGAAGGGTATGCCGCCTATCTCCAGCAACTCCGACGTGCTGAAGAAGGTCATGGTAGTGGGGTAGTTGTACAGCGAATTAACCAGGCAGCCTTTCTCCACTATAATGTAGCTTAAACCGGCCTTCTGCGCCTGTAAAGCACATGCCAAACCTATGGGGCCACCGCCTATGATAAATATATCGAGCATTTTTTTTAAGGTAAAAGGTCAAAGGTAGAAAGGTGAAAGGTAAAAGAATGCAATAAACAAAACCTTTATCCTTTTACCTTTCTCCTTTCACCTCAGTCTTCTTCCTCCATTACCCTTACATCCCTGAACTCCGGCGTACGGTCAAAAACCGAACGCGCGAAACTGCAGGTGGGCAGTATCTGTAAATTGTTTTCGCGGGCGAACTTTACACCGGTCTCCACCAATTGAAAACCTATTTTGTGACCGCCAAGATCGGGCTTTACCTCGGTATGGTAAATATTCATGATACTATCACGAATAAGGTAGCGCATCTCCGCAACGCGTTTTCCATCCTCTTCCACATAAAATGAACCTGCGTGATGGCGCTCTTCGTTTTTAATTTCCATTGTCTGAACCGGGATTTGGACGATTTAATTGATCCACACGAATCAACAGCGAAATATAATGCTAATCCACATTATAATTTAATCAGAAAAGTAAAATGATATTATCCTGAAAATCTGGAAAATCCGTTGAATCACGGTTCTGACAAAAAAGAAAAAAAATAGGGTAAGCTACTTTTATCGCACCGCTACAACCCTCTACCCTTGCTGCGTTCCCACCCTGGGGGAGTTCAAGAGGAGCTGGTCGTAAAAGACTTACCCTGGCGCAAATATAGGCAAAAGGTTGATATGGGTTAAGAAAATGTTAAAAAAGGTAAGGAGCAGACGTCATGCCGAACTTGTTTCGGCATCTCATCAGCTAATTTACAGCATGATATCTACTTGCCTCGTGGGATGCCGAAACAAGTTCGGCATGACATTTCCGCCCATTTCGATCCACTCTAAAATAACGAAATCTGGTTCTCATCCACGGCCTTAACAATTTCTTTCCGCTTATCCGGTAATACATACCATTCCGCTTTTCCCCTGAAAGGTATTTGCCGGTGTACCTGCCAGCTTCTATCGTGTTCGTAAGTGCTGCGCTCCAATATGGTCAGGTATTTTATCTCGAATTGGTCGCTCCAGGGGCGGTCCTTAAATTTGGGCCACAGCTTGCGCGCCCGGTCATTGGACACTTGCCGGGCTATGGTAATGTGCGGCACAAATTTTTTCTCGCCCAGGCATTGGCGCAGGCGTTTAAACCAATCTTCCATTTCGGGTGTGGATAATATGGCGGCATAAATGGTGGTATAATCCGTCGGCAAAAAGGTAGCAAAGCCGTTCAGTTGCAAAGCGGCAGGCTCCAAAAGTGATAGCTCCTTCTCCAGTTTATCAAACTGTGGCTCCGTCCAGTAAGGTTTTTGGCGGTGCAATCTTTTCAGGCTGATATGCGCTTTGCTATGCAAACTTTCAAAATCGCCTATAAGCCGGTGCGCAGCCTGTTTGTATTTTTTTACCTGCTCAGCGATAGACATCGGCGGCGACAGGATAATCATATAGTCTTTGTAGGTTTCCATTTGCTTCGAGGTTAAAGGCGAAAGGTTAAAGCTGAAAGGTTAACTATCCACCGCGTATTGTCATCCTGAACGTAGTGAAGGATCTATTGCAAAATATTTCCGGAACAAAAGGAACCCATCGATAGATTCTTCTCTGCGCTCAGAATGACAGGAAATCTATTAAAATAAGAAAGTTTGTATTCCCCAAAAAGAATTTCTTGGTGCGCTCCTCCTTTTCCTGTTCTTATAAACAAATGGAGCAAGGAGTCTTTCGTTTTTGAATTTTAGTTTTTTAAAAACGATGTAGTAATTATCAGGCCCATAGGTGTTTCTTTTTAAGATGGTTAAATAGTCAACAAAAAACGAATCTGAACACTCTTTGTCTTTAAAGATCGGCCATAATTTATCAAATTGCTCGTCTGAAATTCCCTTAGCAATAGTTACATGCGGCACGATTTCACTCCTTTTTACGTGATCGCTTATCTGGTTAAACCATTCCTGTTCAAATTTCCCAACGATGGGTTTAATATAAATTGTTTTTCCACCAGTACTTTCAAAATAATCATAACCATTTATTCTTAAATTCAAACGCGGCAGGGTCGATATTTTTCGTTGCAGAGAATTGAATTGAGGTTCAATCTGATAATCATTTTTATTAAAAAAGTTAGTTATTGTTATATGTCCGATAGAACCCATACTATCGAATCTACCTATTATTCGTTTCGCGAATCTTTTTTCACTCGAAACGAATTTCTCAAAGTTTCTGGGGGGTGACAACACCAACAAATAATCACATCTTTTCATCATTTAATAATTTAATATGCATTCAAATTTGCTAAAAATATTAGTAAAATATCAAAATTATTTTCACATTTGTATCATGTCGTTCAAACGGTATATCATGCATATCGATCTCGATTCGTTTTTCGTATCGGTTGAGCGGCTGTACGATCCGTCGCTGATAGGCAAACCCATCATAATCGGCGGCAATGCACAACGGGGAGTGGTGGCGTCATGCAGTTACGAGGCGCGCCGGTTTGGGGTGCATTCGGGTATGTCGAGCCGCGATGCTTTTAAGTTGTGCCCGCATGCCATCAGCGTGCGGGGCAATCACGAACGTTACTCGGATTATTCGAAACGTGTTACAAAGATCATCGACGAGATGGTGCCGCTGTACCAAAAGGCTTCGGTTGATGAGTTTTATATCGACCTTACCGGCACCGACCGCTTTTACGACCCCTATCAGCTGGCGGCTCAGGTGCGGCAGCGCATTATCAAAGAAACTAAATTGCCTATATCGTTCGGGCTGGGTTCGGGCCGAACGATCGCTAAAATGGCTACCAATCGCGCCAAACCCAACGGTCAGCTTTTTGTGCCGCATGGCAGCGAAATGGCCTTTTTGGCGCCGCTGCCCATATCGGCCATGCCGGGCCTGGGCGAAAGCACCTGCAAAAAGTTTTATGAGTACGGCATCGAGAAAATAGGCGATCTGCAAAAAGTGCAGCTGCGTTTTTTACAAACGGTGTTTGGCAAAAATGGGCTGTGGATATACGAAAAGGCGAGGGGTGTCGATTACGGCGAGGTAGTGCCGCATTCGGACCGTAAGTCGATATCCACAGAATGCACCTTTGGCAATAACGTGAGTGACCGCCGCACGCTGGAAACTACCCTGGTATCGATGACCGAGGAATTGTCGTCGAAACTGCGGCGGGAGAACAAGCTGGCATCATGCCTGGCGATAAAAATACGTTTTGCCAATTTTGAGACGCACACCCAGCAGGAAAAAATACCATTGACCGCGGCCGAACATATATTGATACCGGGAATCAAAAACCTGTTAACCAAGGCCTGGAACCAGAACCGACCTGTACGGCTGATAGGAGTAAGGTTGAGCAACCTGGCCACAGGCAGTTACCAGATAAACCTTTTTGACGATAACGAACGCCAGTTGCAGCTTTACCAGGCTATGGACAAGATCAATTTTAAATTCGGTGATAAAACCGTCTGCCGGGCTGCGGGGATGAACATAGGCACGCGGAACTTCAATCCGTTTATGAGGGATTGATAGGAAATGTGAAAGGAAAAAATGAATGAGAATTTAGGGAATAAGTGGTCGTAATTACTATTTTTATCCTGATGAAAAGCGATTTAGACCTTGTTATTGCCGCTTTAGAAGCTGAAAAAAGATCAATTCAAAAAATGATGAAGCAAAGCATGTCAGACTATGATTATCTTATTGCCTACCATCATTCTGAAGCGTTGATAAAATTAGAAAGCAGGCTGAATAAACTATATACATTCAAAGATCCTCTTCACAACCGGCGGCAAGAACTAAAAAGACAAGAGCGTTCACTAAAGAAGCCGCCAGAATACTTCAGGAAAAATAAAATGTTGTGGAAGTTTTTTACAGATAGACAGGCTGCGGAACTTAAAAAGAACAGATTGGACCTGGAGTTGGAATCCGAAAAAAAGGTAGTTTTTAATGACAGTCAACAAATAGACGACCTCATTTTCGATATTGTAGCCCGGAAGATTGATAAATTTCAAATTGTTTTCAGTATATATGATGACGATGACGTGCAAATTACATTTGAAATAGATGTTGATTTTTTATCGATCTGCGTAAATATGTTTAATCCCCAAGAACCAGACTTTGTGTTCGACGGCAGAGTGTCAAATCCGCTAAAAGGGCTGGGGTTTAAATATGATGCAGATAAGCAGGTTTTTGTTTACAAATACAACCTGCAGAATTTCAGGGATGCAACAGAGATTAAAATACTTTTATCCCGGCTATTTTTTGACGTTTTTGGTATTTGTGACGGCCAATCAATTTCAATTAAATTTTGGGCGACCTGAAATTCCTACAGTGCACCGCCTTGCGATTCATGTTTTGCTGGAGTTCTCAGCGGAAATCGAACGGAAGAAACATTGCGTTAATAGCGTTGAACTTTAAGTTTAATTAGTATGGAATTGGTCAATAAACGTTTCATTCTGGAATGAAAAAATCTGTAATGATTTTGTTACAATAAAATTATTTCTATCTTTATGATACAAATTTGCTAACTACGAGGCAACAATACTTCCCGGAAGTAAGGATTCACTAACCATTAGCTAATAATACCTATGAAAAAGATTTTGGTGATTGAAAGTGACGACGCTGTTAACCAACTATTTGAGGCAACGATCAGAGAACTTGATTTAGAATTCATTAGCTCCACCAGGCTAATTCCGTTACACGAAATACTTGCTATAAAACCCGATGTGATCGTTATTGATTACCGGCCCCCTTTTGGTTTTGGCGGCGACCTGTGCAAGGAACTTAAAACCGACCCAAGGACGGCGGCTATCAAAGTAATACTTACTTCAACCGACCGGCATATTCCTAAAATAGCCTGCGAAAACTTTGCTGATGCCTGCCTGCACAAGCCATTTGACATTGACCTGTTAACATCGACGCTGACCAGGCTCGCAGCTGATGCAAGGCCGGCAGCAACAGTTTTGCCAAAAAAGTCGTTTTGGGCAGTGTTAGGGGTGTAAATAGCTAAAACATACTAAGTTCGCTGTAGCCTTTATCGCGGTAACCCCATTCTTCGTCACCTAATTCAGGATAGGGCGTACTGTCATCGAGCAGGATGGAAAGTGCCATAATCACCATAGCAATTGGTATTGAAAAATATAGCAGAACGGTAAGCACCGGGCTGGCATCAAAATGCAGCAGGATATAAAATGTAACCAGCAAAGCAGTGGTTACAATAATGGAATTTATGGCTTTCATGGCAGTGGATCAACAGGTTATCATAAAGATAACAAATACCCGGGCCAATTGTTGCAGTTGGTTAAATCAACATTCTTTTCATCAAAAAGTCGGTCTGCACATCATGTCCCACCAGAAATTCATGACTGCCTGTTTTGATAAATCCATTGCGTTCATAAAAGCGCTGCGCATTTAGATTGTGCTCCCATACGCCAAGCCATAGGTATCGCAACTTGTATTCAATAGCTTTGTCAATGGCAAAATCCAGTAAGCGGTTGCCTATCTTTTTACCCTGCTGGCTTGCCAAAACATAGATACGGCTTATCTCGACGGCATCTGCATCCTGGTACTCGGCCTGCGCAGCACGGTAATTCAGTTTAATATAACCTGCTGGTTCGTTATCAATAACAGCAAAGTAAAACGCAGAATCAGGGTTTTCTATCTCGGACAACAGCTGTTCGCGAGTAAACGCTTTGGACGTATAGGCCTCAAAATCATCAGGATTGTTCAAATGCTCAAAAGCATCATAAAAGGTTTTTCGGCTAAGGGCAAGCAACCGGTCAACTTCGGACGGACGGACTAATTGTATAGTGACGGGAGAAAGCATGTATAAAGGTATTTTAATGAGGTTAAAGGACAAAGGCGAAAGGTTGACCTCACTAAATTTAAAAACCTTTTACTTTTCAGCTTTAACCTTTCACCTCCTATTATTCAAATTGCCCCTGCAGCCGCTCTAACCTGTCGATGATGAGGTTCAGCTTTTCTTCTTCGTTTTTGAAAATACGTTTCTTGTACCAGAAGGTGAGGAACAGGAACCAGGCAATAGTAATGGTATATACCGAGGCCTTATAAAAGGCAGATGCGGTTTGCAATATCTCGATAAAATAAAGCGACAGCCCCAGGCTTATAAGTAACAAGTATATATAGAAGAACCATCCGGATATTTTGGTGCGGTTGCGCTGGTATTCTTTCAGGTCCTGTAAGTAATCAGAGGGGTTTTGCGTGGCATCGTGGCGGTTAAGAATACGGTAGTTGCGTATGATCATAGCGGCGTAAAGCACCATGGTGAAAAGCATGATAAAAAGCCCCAGGTAGGTTAGCCATTGGAAAACAAAGAAGAAGGTGATAACAAAGGTGAGCACCAATACGGCCATCATAGCCACAATGCCCCAGTACAGTTGGTTCTTGATACCACGCACGCCTTTCTTAACCTGCTTCAGCGCCTCATCCACCGAAAACTGGTCCTGCTTTGGCTGTCCCTGCCAAACAGACATCAAATGATCAAAGTCTTTCATAGTGGTTAAATAACTCTGTCAATTTTTGTTTAATGCGATGTATTTTTACCCTCAGGTTGCCTTCGGATATACCCGATATATCGGCAATTTCGGGGTATGGCATTTCATCCAATACCATGGTAATGATAATTCTCTCCGATTCTTCCAATTTTGATATGCACTTATACAGCAGTGCCACCTGCTCATTCTTCTCCGAAAACTCCTCCCTCTTATTCTCAGCGATCTGTGGGGTCAGCTCGTCTTTTGCCTGTCTTTTTTCTGAACGCAGATAAGTAAGACAAGTATTTACAGCAATGCGATAGATCCAGGTTGATATTTGCGCCTGGTTACGAAACTTATCCAGGTTTTGCCACACCTTTAAAAAAGTTTCCTGCAACAGGTCGTTTGCGGCATCGTCATCGCCGGTATAACCATAGCACAGATGGTATATCTTTTTTGAATTAGCTTCAAATATTTGCTTGAATGCCGCTTCCCTGGTGTTCAAATCAGTTAAATTTATACGGGTTAGATGTTGGCTCGGCTGGAATGTTACAGCAGATAATCATCCTTGTAAAACCATTTTAATTGCGCCTGTGCATCGTCCAGCATGGCGTTGTAATCCTGCGTGTAATCAAACTGCAGATCCTCGTGCAGTTTCTCTATCGTTTTTTTGATCTTCTCCAACTGGCGTGTCAATATCAGCCGCATCGGCTTGTACGATCCGCGTTTGTCGGCATATTGTATATAATTGCGGCAAAAACTAAGCAGGAACTCGATCTCGGCCTCTTTCGAGCCCATAAATTTGATGTATTTGTTAAGCAGCCGCAGTATTTTGCGCATGCTTTTTGCCATCTGGTAATTGTTGGAGGGCAGCTGGCTGAACATAAAGCCGTTTTCGGCGATGACGCTGTCGATAAAGCCACGATCGTTATCAGCCTCAAACAACAGGTAGGCCAGCAGCTCCTTATTCTCCTTTTTATAACGGGCAAGGCGGAGCACCAATTCCATCAAAACAGTTTTATCCTGGAATTGGATCTCTTTTTTAATATCGGCCAAACCGTAAACTTTTATGCTCATTTGTTGATATAAACAGCAAATATAATGGGAAGCGCCTACGGAGCTTAATATTTGTGTTGGAAAATTCTACAAACAGGTAGCTCCTACGGAGCAAGATCGATCGTTATATCCCGTAGGCAATGTCTTAGCGAAACTTCACGCCCTTCAGATAGCGCCGTAGGTGCTAAAGGTCGGTAGAAGATCAATTTTGTTAGATAATTTAGCATGCCATCGGTACGCAACCTCGCGAAGTTCCGTACCGATGGCACGGTATTTTTGTTATTTATTTTCTACCGACCTTTGACCCCGCCGGGGTCAATCCTTAACTTAATGATATTGCCCGCAAAGACAACCTGTTTGTAGTCACGGGAATACCCCACCCAAAAAAGCCCCTTGCAGACTTCCCATTTGTAGCCAAATAATTGTAGTTTCGCAGTCCCGTTTCAAATGAAAAAAAGCCGGATAACTCTCTATATCATTATCGCCCTGGTGCTGGGTGTAGCCGCGGGTTATATTTATAACACCAATGTTATCGGCGAGATCAATGCCAACATAAGCACAGCCGACGCAAGTATTAAAACCATTGATGCCCAAATAACCGCGACAACGGATACTACCAGCGCCATATACTCACAATTAAAAACGGAACGGAAAACCCAGCTGAAAGCGAAGCAGCAATACAGTACCGAAAGGGACGATAAACTCGTCGGCTTTACTATTTTAAGCGACATTTTTTTGCGGCTGATCAAAATGATCGTCGCCCCGCTGGTATTCAGCACCCTGGTAGTCGGCGTGGCCAAAGTTGGCGATATTAAAGCCGTGGGCAGGATAGGCGGCAAAACACTGTTGTTATTTATCGGGGCTACATTTGTTTCATTATTGCTGGGTATGCTGCTGGTCAACCTGTTTTCTCCGGGCAGCGCCATGCACCTTTCGTTGCCCGACAGTGCCTTAGGTACCGATATTAAAAAATCGGCTATATCATTGAAAGATTTCATCTCGCACATGGTGCCCCAAAGCTTTACCGAGGCTATGGCGAATAACTATATGCTGCAGATAGTGGTATTCTCCCTGTTTTTCGGCATTGCGACAGCGGCCATTGGTGAAAAAGGGGAGATCATCATCAAGTTTATGGACGCCGTGGCCCATGTGGTAATGAAGATAACTGGCTACGTGATGAAGCTGGCGCCCATTGCCGTATTTGGCGCCATAGCCGCTGTTGTTGCTAAAGAAGGTCTGGGTATTATAGCCACCTACGCCACTTTCATCGGAGAATTCTATTTGGGGCTGGCTATTCTTTGGACCATGATATTCTTTGCAAGCTATGGGGTTTTGAAAGGTAAAGCCTGGACTTTGGTGGGGAATGTAAAGGATGCTATCCTGGTGGCCTTCAGCACCTCGACAAGTGAGGCGGCTTACCCGCGTGTGCTGGAGGAATTGGAGAGCTTTGGGTGCAGCAATAAGATAGTAAGCTTTGTGCTGCCGCTGGGTTACTCGTTCAACCTGGTAGGCTCCATGATCTACATGACCTTTGGTTCATTGTTCCTGGCGCAGGCTTACGGTATTCACCTCGGCTTCGGGCAGCAATTATCCATGCTGCTGGTACTGATGCTGACCAGCAAAGGCATGGCCGGTGTTTCGCGCGCTGCGCTGGTTGTGATAGCCGGAACTATTTCGATGTTCAATATCCCGGAAGTCGGTATAGCACTGTTACTTGGCATCGACCCGATAATGGATATGGGGCGCTCGGCTACCAATGTATTGGGTAATACTTTGGCTACGGCGGTGGTGAGTAAATGGGAAGGGGAGCTGAATTAATTATTGAATTACTGATTTATTGATTTGCTGAATATTGATTTATGAGATTAACTAATGGTCTATAATTATGTAACATTCCTAAACTTATTAAAATGGAAAACCTTGAACGCATAGAGTTTGAAATATTGAAAATAACCGCAGCATCCCGGAAAACGGTATCAAATAAATGAATTCGATAATTCAATAAATCAGTAATTCAATAATTAAAATGAACAAGACAACAAAAAAAATATTTCTAATTGCCAGCGTGATCGTGCCATTTATGATCTACTGCGTTTATTACTATGCGCATGTATTCAAGAATGCGCCTTACCGGTTTGCGGAGTTTAAATCGTTTACGTTTGAGTATGGCCCGGGGGATACGCTGATCAATAAATATAACTCGGCCACCGGCGACTACCAGTTTGTGGATACGCACGATTCATTGATAAAAATGAACGTACACCTGCCCAAAGAGTTGCTGCTGGTGCTCCATCGCAAGGCAGCCGAGCAGGGTTTGTGGGACTGGCCATCTGATGAAAGGGGAGACACTACGCTCAGACGTAACGGGCACCCCGCGCCGCGGTATGTTATCCAGTTTAACTACCAGCGAAAAAGCAAAAAGGTGGTGTTTGACGAATCATTCGAGGGCGACCCGAAGCTGAAGGCGGCCAATCGCGAGTTGATAAAAACCATCCAGTCCGTATTATCCGAAGAAGCCTCTCATCAAAAAAATAATTAGTGTTGATAATTGAATTTGAAATTTCTATATTTGCACCTCGAATTTTAAAAACATTAATTAATAACCATGTACGCAATAGTAAGTATAGCCGGACAGCAATTTAAAGTTGCTAAAGACCAGCAGATCTTTGTACACCGTTTACAGGGAGATGAAGGCGCTAGTATTGAATTTGACAGTGTGTTATTAGCAGAAAACGAAGGTAAATTCAAATTAGGTTCTGATTTGAAGGGCGCTAAAGTATCGGCTAAGATCGTGTCTCATTTAAAGGGTGATAAAGTAATTATCTTCAAAAAGAAAAGAAGAAAAGGTTACAAAAAGAAAAATGGCCACCGCCAGCAGTTTACCAAGATCGAGATCACCGGTATCACATTATAAACAAAGGTTTTAACGTGTTCCGGGAAACCGGGACCATAAAAAATATAAGAAATGGCACATAAAAAAGGAGCCGGTAGTTCCCGGAACGGTCGTGAGTCACATAGCAAACGTTTAGGTATCAAAATTTTCGGCGGTCAGCCTGCCATCGCAGGCAATATCATCGTTCGCCAGCGTGGTACCCCGCACAACCCGGGCCTGAATGTAGGGATCGGTAAAGATCATACCTTATTCGCATTGACCGACGGTATCGTTTCTTTCAAAAAGAAAGCTGATAACCGTTCATACGTATCGGTAATACCAGTTGAAGCTGCACCTGTTGCGGAAGCACCAAAGGCTAAACCAGCTGCTAAAGCTGCTCCAAAGGCAGAAGCTAAGGCTGAACCAGCAGCAGAAGCTGCTCCGGTAGCTGAAGCTCCAAAAGCAAAACCGGCTAAAGAGGCTGCACCTGCTGCTGAAGCAACCGAAGAAGCACCAAAGGCAAAGAAAGCCACTGCACCAAAAGCAAAGAAAGCTGACAAAGAAGAAGGCGCTGAGTAAGTAAGGCCTTTCAAAATAAAACTCAAAGCCTGCATTTAACAATGCGGGCTTTGTATTTAATTATCGCCGGGCAATTCAAATTTTATTGGTACACTATACCGTACCCGAACCGGCATACCGCGTGCCGTACCGGGTTTCCATTTAGGGCAATTCTGAATTAACCTGATCGCTTCGGCATCGGTTTCAGGTGTCAAACTTTCAGTAACCCGGATATTGCTTAAAGTCCCATCCTTTTCTATCACGAATTCTATCCGTACTTTCCCTTGAATATTGCTCTCTTTTGCGACATTAGGGTATTTTAAGTTTTTTTGCAGATACATATAGAACCCGCCCATTCCGCCAGTAGGAGCAGGCTCTACATCGACAGGAAACCATTTTGTCGTATCGGTACCGGCTTTTTTGCTTGTGTCAGTATTCTGCGCCTTGGCAGCGGCAAAGAAGACCGAAAGTATAATTGTAATAATCGTTGCTCTCATATGTTATTCTATAATTACCTTCTTAATATAAAACACCTCCGGATCAATAACCGGCATAGTTTTGCTGTCAATCTTAACACCTTTGCTATCGGCAATGATATGTTTAACACCTGCGTCAGTGGTGATATCCAGCGGCAGCGGAATACTGATATTTTGTAATTGGACAAGATATTTATTGCCGGGCAATGCTTTTACATGTACTTCCAGTTTATCCGTTGTGCGCAGGTACAGGTTGAATAATGGTTTCAGGTCGCGACCTGCTGCTTTGGTGAAAAACTGCTCCACATCATCGGTGTTCACCAGGTTATCATAAGTGTACTGCGGACTCGTGACGAAGGTTTTCAATGCCGGGAAGAATGTGCTGTCGCCCATTACATAACGTAGTGTGTGCATAAAGAAAGCGCCTTTGGAATAGATGTCATTAATATAAGCTGCTTCCTCGTCCATATCAGGGTGTTGAACGATTGGGAGGTTATTCTGTATGCCGAAAATGCTATGCTGAAATATCTTGTTATAAGCCGCCTCGCCCTCAAACTCGCGGGTATAAAGCGCGTCGCCGAAAGAGCAGATACCCTCGTGTATCCAGTAATCGGCCCAGTCTTTGGCAGTTACTTTATTGCCCCACCATTCGTGCCCGAACTCGTGGTGCATCAGCCAGTCATAATCTTCGCCGCCAATTTTGGTGTAGCGGAACTTGTTGCCATAAGCTACCATGGTCTGGTGCTCCATGCCAAGGTGCGGCGTTTCCACCATGGCTATCTTTTCTTTGGCGAAGGGGTATTCGCCGAAATACTTTTCCTGTTCGTGGATGGTTTTTTCGAAAACATCCAGGAAGTGTTCTGCTTTATCGGCGTGTTCCTTCAATACATAAAACTGCACGGTGGTTTTGGTGCCGTTAACTGTAGTAAAAGGCCGGCTGAACACTTGATAATCGCCCACATTGAACAGTATGCTGTAGTTGTTGATAGTATAATTGGTTTTCCAATGATAGGTGGCTTTTTCGCCGTGCTTTTTGACATCCTTCAATAACCCCGGTCCAGCGACTACCAGATCTTTTGGTACGGTTATCATCAAATCCACACCCTCATTGGGCTCATCCGAAGGATGGTCCTTACATGGAAAATATAACTTACCGCCGGTGCCTTCGGCAGTAATAGCCATCCATTGGTGCCCGGTCGAATCCTGCGTCCAGGTAAAGCCATCGTCCCAGGGCGGACGGCGGGCAACATGTGGCTTGCCACCATAAAATACCTTTACGCTGGCTTTACCTGCGGGTAACTCCTTATCCATGTTAATGGTTATCAGCTTGTGTTTGAAATCAAAAGCCTGTTTTTTGCCATTTACTAATACACTGTGCACGCTGTAATCATTCATCAGGTCGAACAACAATACATTAGTGGGCGTCGCCATGTCCACATCGATCACAGTATAACCTTCGATGGTGTGCTGCTTAAAATCAATATTGAGTGCGATGGTATAATGCCGCACATCCATAATAGCCTGCTCCGGTTTTAGTTTACCGCCCGATGTGAGGACGGTATCTTCAGTTTGGGCGTGGGCGAATGAACACCAGCAAACCAATGCGAACAAAATGTTAAATAGCTTTTTCATGTTTATACTTTGACTTCTTTAAAGAAAAATTAATAGGTAAGTTAAATTCGGTCTTCGCCGGCTTTCCGCACTCGGTTGTGGGGCGCCATTTGGGCGAATGTTTGAGTATTCGTATAGCTTCCGCATCGAGGTCGGGGGATACGCTTTTGACAACTTTTATAGCGTCGATATTGCCGTTTTTTTCGACGATAAAATTTAATAACACCTTTCCCTGTATATGATGCTTCATGGCCCGGGCCGGATAATGCAGGCTTTTTTTGATGTATTTATTAAAGTTATGCATACCACCCGGAAATGAGGCTAATACTTCATCATCACATTCCACAAAAGTTTTATTAACGTGCGCAGCTTTGGAAGCCTTTATTTTACCCTGCGCTTTTGCAAAATAACCCGGCACTACCAGAAGCAGAAGAATTCCAAAGGTTTTCATATGGTTTATTCAGAAGGAACAGGATCCAATTACTCTGGCATTTTAAAAGTAATAATAACATTATACATCACACGGACAGTGTGCCCATTTTGAACTCCGGGCTGCCATTTTTGTGTGCTTTTAAGCAATCTTATTGCTTCGGCATCACATTCGCGGGATACCCCCCTGTTTATAACTATATCGGAAAATGAACCATCTTTTTCCACAATAAATCCAATTATCACCCTGCCCGCTATACTCCTGTCTTTTGCTTTTTCGGGATATTTAAGGTTCTCATTTATGTATTGGTAAAATTTCATCATGCCGCCCGGGTATTCCGGTTCATGCTCCACGGCAGTAAAAACCTTATCGTCTTTTAATGTGGTCGTGTCCAGGCCGTCAACGGCGATCACAGCATCCGGGTCAGCATGTTTTGCCGGCAGCGGCGGTGGTGGGGGCGTGGTTGGTTGCTGGGCGCGAATAATCCCTGTTGTTGCCGTAAATAGTAATACGAATAAGGTTTTTTTCATGAATTAAATATAGTTGTTCTATTCATATGATATCGCGAATGAAACAGGCAATGTATAAGATACTCTTACTGATTTGCCATCTTGTACCCCGGGTTTCCATTTGGGAGATTTTTTTAACACCCGCAACGCTTCTGCATCTATGGAAGGCCATAAACTTCGTTCCACTTTAAAGTGAGTTAAGCTTCCGTCTTTTTCAATAATAAAAGAAATAAAAACCTTCCCCTGGACGTCCGGAGCATCCTTCGGCCATTTCAAATTATCAGATAGGAATTTACGAAACGCTTTATCACCACCCGGAAACATGGGGTTTATTTCTACGGGCTCAACAAAAGCTGCGTCGCCAGACGGCTTAGCAGAAGATTTTGACTGGGCGTTAATGCCTGCGGCAGGCAAAAAAATCAAACAAGATAATATAAGCCACTTCATCCCCTAAATATACTTAATTCTCCCTCACCATCAATCCGTCGGCAAAGTCGCGGAGGTATTGTTTGGGGGTCGGGGGCAGGCCGATGGCGTCCAATGCCCCGAACGCTTTGGCAGCATAGGTATGCATAGTTTCCCAGGCGTAATGGCGGATATTCAGCTGATCATAAATGGCAGTAACAGCCTCTATTTTTTCTTTCGGGTCGAATTGGATTCCCGCGAACCATTTGCCCAGTTCTACGGCTTGTTGTTCATCTGCCAGTTCAAGCGCTTTGATCTGGAGGAAGGTTTTTTTGTTCGACAAGATATCGCCGCCCACCTGCTTGCCGAATTTCTCGGGGTCGCCGTAAACATCCAGTATATCATCCTGTAACTGGAAAGCAACGCCTAACTGCTCGCCAAAGGTTTGGAGTAATAACGCATCTTCAGGAGTTGATCCGCCGATGAGCGCGCCGATTTTAAGCGCGCCGCCGAGCACAACAGCTGTTTTCAGGCGTATCATGTTGATATATTCGCTGATGCTGACGTCGCTGCGCGTTTCAAACTCCATATCTATCTGCTGGCCCTCGCAAACGCCCACGGCTGTTTCGTTGAAGATATTCATGATGGGACGCAGCAGCCGGTCCTCCACATTCATCATCAGTTCATAACCCTTCACCAGCATCACATCGCCCGAAAGGATAGCCACGTTTTTGTTCCACTTTTCGTGCACGGTCACCTTTCCGCGGCGCAAGGGGGCGTTATCCATAATATCGTCGTGCATCAGCGTGAAATTATGGAACACCTCTATCGCCAGCGCAGGGGGAACGGCCTGTTGAACATCGCCGCCAAACATATCGCACGACATCAGCAACAAGGCGGGCCTTATGCGCTTGCCACCAAGCGCAAGAATATATTTTATGGGTTCGTACAGGTCGGCGGGATAAGTTGGAAATTCAAGATGATCAACCTCCCGGTTAATTATTTCCTGCAACTGGTTAATAGTCCTCATTCAGGGGCGATTTGTAACAGGATGCAATGTTAACAAACTCAATCAACTTAATCTAATCCTGTATTAATGAAAAATCGATCTGTTTTTTGGTAAGATCCACATTTTTTACCTTGATCTTCACCTCATCGCCCAGGCGGTATATCTTCTTTTTACGCTGACCAATAATGGCGTAATTCTTCTCGTCCAGGGTGTAAAAATCGTCGGCTATTTCGCGCAGGCGTATCATGCCTTCGCATTTGTTCTCGATGATCTCTACATACATGCCCCATTCGGTAACGCCTGATATGATGCCTGTGTAGATACTGCCGATCTGGTCGCGCAGGAACTCGGCCTGTTTGTATTTGACCGAGGCACGTTCAGCATCAGCAGCCTTTTTCTCCATTTGCGAGCAATGCTGGCACAACTTTTCATAATAAGCCTCATTAGCCGACTGCCCGTTGTTAAGGTAATGAAACAGCAGCCGGTGCACCATCACGTCGGGGTAACGGCGTATGGGAGAAGTGAAATGCGTATAATGGTCAAATGCCAGGCCGTAGTGGCTGGTAGATTTGGTGGTATAAATGGCCTTTGCCATGGAGCGGATGGCTAATTGGGTAAGCACATTCTGCTCTTTTTTCCCTTCCACATCCTCCATCAAAAAGTTAAGCGATTTGGCTATCTCTTTGTCCGATTTCATATTGATGCGATAACCGAACCTTGCTGCAAATTGTGCAAAACTGGCCAGGCTATCCGCCTTCGGCGAATCGTGCGTACGGTAAACAAAAGTATATTTATGTTTGCCTTTGCCCATTTTGCTTACATATTCGGCCACCTTGCGGTTGGCAAGCAGCATAAAATCTTCTATCAGTTTGTGGGCATCCTTGCGTTCTTTTATATACACGCCAATAGGTTTACCTCTTTCGTCCAGTTTGAATTTTACTTCGGTGGTCTCGAAGCTGATAGCGCCGTTTTTAAATTTGCGTTCGCGCAGCTTGTAAGCCAGGGCGTTCAGCTTTAATATCTCCCCGGCAAACTCGCCGGCCTTATCTTCGATGATCTGCTGTACTTCCTCGTAAGCAAAGCGCCGGTCGGAATGTATGACGGTTTTGCCAAACCATTCGTTTACCACATGGGCATCTTCATCCAGTTCAAAAACAGCCGCAAAACATAACTTATCTTCTTTGGGACGTAACGAACACAGCCCATTGGATAAACGTTCGGGCAGCATAGGGATCACACGATCGACAAGGTAAACTGATGTAGCGCGTTCCAAAGCCTCTTTATCCAGGGCCGAATCAGGCTGGATATAATGGGATACGTCGGCTATATGAACGCCGACCTCATAATTGCCATTCGGCAGATTTTTAAAGGATATGGCGTCGTCAAAATCCTTTGCATCAAATGGGTCGATGGTGAAAGTTAGTACTTCTCTAAAATCGCGACGGCGTGCTATTTCTTCTTTTGTTATGATATCGGGTATCTCCTCCGACTCATGTTCCACTTCCTTTGGAAAGGAAAGGGGGAAGCCATATTCCGCCAGGATCGCGTTCATTTCGGTGTCATTTTCCCCCTGGACACCCAGCACATTTTTGATGCGGCCTATGGGGTTTTTAGCACCCGCGGGCCAGTCGGTTATTTCAGCTACGGCTTTTATCCCGTTCTTAGCACCATTCAGGTCGCTCAGGGGGATAAATATATCGTGCATCATTTTGCGGTCGTCAGGAATAAAGAAGGCGAACCGCTCGGATACCTTTACAATGCCGGTAAATTCCATTTTGAAGCGCTGCAATATTTCTATTACCTCGCCTTCCTGGCGCTGGCCCTTGCTCTTAGCATAAACGTACACTTTCACACGGTCGCCATTTAGGGCGTTTCTTAGTTTACGCGGAGCTACATAAATATCGGTTTCGTCCGGGTCGTCAGTAACAATATAGGCCGAACCGTCATTGGTCATGTCGACTACGCCTTCAATAAATGTTTTCAGTTCGCGCAGCTGGAACTTGCCGTGCGATACTTCTTTGAGTGTACCCTTTTGGGCCTCTTCTTTTAATATTTCGAGAATGGTTTCGCGTGATTCGGGGTCGCGGACATTCAATTTTGCTGAAACTTGTTTGTAATTAAGCGGCGCATTGCCGCTTTGTTCAAATATATCCAATACCAATTGGGTGAGTACCAGTTTGATAGAGGAATTGCTTTTCTTTTTAGACATAGATAGAATATATAAGGCAAAGGTACGAAGAATGCGTTATTTAACGCTAAAAATACCGTTAAAACACGGGTTTCATAGCAGGTTTATAAGTGATAACTTTGAATCCTGAGGGGAAGTGCTGAACACTGCCTTTCTAAACCGATGGACCTTGTCATCTAATACATCAGCACTATGAAACGAATAATAACCTGCAGCGACGGCACCTGGAATAAACCGGGCGACAAATACGAGGGGGAATATGTCGAAACCAACGTCCAAAAAATATTTGAGGCTATTTGTAAACGCGTTCGTAACGAGCGTAACGAGATCATTTACCAGGTGAAATATTATGATGAAGGCGTTGGGGCCGAAGGAACGGCCTGGAGTAAAATGATAGACGGTGCAACGGGCAAAGGCATTGACGACAATATAAAAGATATCTACAAATTTATTGTGTGGAATTATGAGCCGGGCGACGAATTGTTCCTGTTTGGGTTTAGCAGGGGCGCATACACGGCCCGCAGTCTGGCGGGCCTGATACGCAATTGCGGTATACTGAAGTGTAATGATCTTCAGCTTATCGACCGTGCCTATGACATATACAGGGACAGGACAAATGAGGCGCTAAACCCCGACGGAGAAGAGGCAAAACTTTTCAGGGAGAAATACAGCCATCCGCTTAAGCCGATAAAATTCATTGGTGTTTGGGACACGGTTGGGGCATTGGGCATTCCGGTACACGCCTTTCAGTGGATCAATAAAAGCAAATATGAATTTCATGACACCACCTTGAGCAGTCTGGTGGAAAACGCTTACCAGGCGCTTGCCGTGGATGAACATCGTGATAATTTTAAACCCACGCTTTGGCAAAAAAGTGACAAAGTTAAATTTGGACATGTAAAACAGGAAATGGAACAGGTGTGGTTCCCCGGGGTACATTCCAACGTTGGGGGTGGCTATCCAAAAGAGGGTTTAAGTGATGTTACGCTTGATTGGATGGTGAAGAAAGCACAGAAATGCGGTCTTGGTTTTGACGAACCTTATGTATTGCACCGTATCAGGCCCAATTGTACAGCTAAAATGTACGATTCGAAAACGGGGCTTTTTAGCTTTTTGCCCGATTATACCAGGCCTGTTATGAAAACCGAACACGCCAACGAGCAAATTGATGATTCGGTTTGGGAACGAATGCACGAATATGCCGAGTACAGGCCCGAAAATATCATCTCCCGGGGATTGACTGAATCAGTCTCTTAGTGTACTCCATTTTAGGATGATAATAAATATCATCCGGGTCGCCGGTTTCGGCGATCTCGCCTTTGTTCATTACCATCACCCGGTCGGATATGTGTTTGATAACCGACAGGTCGTGCGAAATGAAAATATAGGTCAGGTTAAATTCCTGCTGTAATTCGCGCAGCAGGTTCAGTACCTGCGCCTGCACGGAAACATCGAGTGCCGATACAGATTCGTCACAAATAATGAACTTTGGGTGCAAAGCTAAAGCCCTGGCAATCACAATACGCTGCCGCTGGCCGCCCGAGAATTCATGCGGGTAGCGGTTAAAATATCCGGGAGGCAGGTTTACACGTTCTAATAATTCTAACACCCTTTTTTTGCGTTTGGCGTTATTTTCATACAACTGGTGCACCTGTAAAGGCTCCATTAGTGAATCGCCGACAGTAAGCCGCGGGTTCAAAGAGGAATAAGGGTCCTGGAAAATGATCTGGATATCGCGCCGCATGTTACGCATATCGTGTTTATCGAGCTTCCGCAGATCGGTATTTTCAAAGCTAACATCGCCTGAGGTTGGTTCGATCAGCCTTAAAATACTGCGCCCCAGGGTGGACTTACCACAGCCCGACTCTCCAACCAGTCCCAGGGTTTCGCCCGGGTAAACATCAAAACTGACCTTGTTTACGGCCTTCACCACATCTTTCTTTTTGCCCAGCAAGCCGCCCCCAACCGGGAACCAGGTGCACAATTCATTGATCCTTAGAATAGGCTTTTGAGCGTACAGCGCTTTCCGGCGCTCTTTAATTTCTTCGGGCTTATAAGCGTACTGTTCTCTCATCTTTTCGATGGAGCCACCGTTTTTTTCTGCTTCGTCTAAAAAATCGGACACAACAGGCAGCTTTTTCAAATGATGTTCGGGCGACGGACGGCAGGCCAGCAAGCCTTTGGTATACGGATGTTTTGGGTGGGAGAATATATCCTTTGTTTCAGCCTGTTCCACTATTTCACCTTTATACATCACGATAACCTTATCCGCTATCTCGCTCACCACGCCTAGGTCGTGCGAGATGAAGATGAGGCTCATGTCGCGTTCGGTCTTTAATCGTTGCAATAGTTCGATGATTGTTTTTTGTACAGTTACGTCCAGGGCTGTCGTAGGTTCGTCGGCAATCAGTATCTCCGGATTGCAGGAGAGCGCCATGGCTATCATGATACGCTGCTTTTGTCCGCCGGAAAGCTGGTGCGGGTAACTGCTGAACATAATTTCGGGCCGGGGCAGCTGCACTTCGTTAAATAACGCTATGGCCCGCCGTTTGGCTTCTTGCTTGTTCGTGCCGAGGTGAAGGCGGATAGCCTCCGTTACCTGGTGCCCGCAGGTAAGCACCGGGTTAAGCGAGGTCATGGGCTCCTGGAATATCATGGCGATACGGTTGCCGCGCATATCGCGCATAGCATCCTCCGAAAGCTCAAGCAGGTCGGTATCGTTAAAAAACACCTCTCCGCTTATCATCGTATTAGCCGGGTCGTGCAGGCGCATAATGGCCAAAGAAGTGACTGATTTGCCGGAGCCTGATTCGCCCACAATACCTATTGTCTCACCTTTCTTCAGGGTGAACGAACTTCCCTTAACCGCTTCGACCAAACCGTTTGGGGTTTTAAACTGAACTTTTAAATTGTTTACCTGCAGCATTATTCTCCAACCATTGTTACGCTATCGTCTGTTATCAAAGGTTCGCCACGGTAGCGGCGTATCAATTGCGCAGTAGCTACCACGTCTTTCTGGCAATATGTACTGATGCGTTCCAGGTCGCCGTTAAGCCAGTAAACTTGTCCCACCATGCTGCCATCTATGTCGTCCTTCGGGGTTGGGATATCAAATATCGCGGTTAGCAGGCTGAGCGAGGTGAAATTCTTGTAATCGCCGAACTTCCACAGTTCCATCGTGTCCAGGTGGTTTATCTCCCAGGGCTTTTTGCCGGCTATTTCCAGCTGCGACGGGAATTTAAGGCCGTTGATCAGCATACGGCGGCAGATATACGGAAAATCGAACTCCTTACCGTTATGGGCACAAAGCACCAGTGAAGGAGGCTGGGAATTCAACAGGTCTGAAAACCTGGTGAGCAATTCCTTTTCATCGTGCCCGTAATACGATTTTACTCTCAAACCAACACTTTTTCCACGGGTAAATATGCCAACTGATATACAGATGATCTTCCCAAACTCCGCCCAGATACCGGCGCGCCCATAAAAGTCTTCGGCAGTCTCATCCTTGCGGGTATTAAGTGTTTTCTGATCCCATAATTTACGGATATGTTCCGGCACCTCGTCATGGTTCCTGTACTGTGGTACGGTCTCGATGTCGAGCACCATCAGGTTGTGCAGGTCGTATTGTTCAAGCATCTTCTTTAATTACGGAAGCCAAGATAATATTTTTTGAGTTGGCAGTTTCAAGTTGGCAGTTTGCAATTTAGTTTTTCAGAATAGGATAACTATATAACTACTGCCTGCTGCAAACTGTCCACCGTTGACTTATTTCTCCAGTATCTCAAAATTAACTTGCACCGAGTTGCCGTTGGCATCCACCAGCGTAAGTTTATGCAAGCCGGGCGGCGGACTCAAAGCCATTTGGTGAAAATCGGCGGTTTCGCCCACATATTTATCATCCAAATGCCAGAAAATTTTGATGCCCGGCTGCCGGTGCGCAGCGTTGCATACCATCCGTCCCCGTTTGCCGTCAACCTCCAGGGGCACATATATCTTCGCACCTTCTTTGGGATAAATAAGCTCCATCGGGTTGCTTTTTGTGTTCAGGGCGCAGTCGGGCCTGAACGGCGGCAGAACATGATACTGGTAATTCTTTGTTTTGTAATAGTATTCCATCGATGGCGGCAGAACGAACCAGTTTTTAGTGATCATTTCCGAAGGCGGTTCGCAGTCGCCGGTAACCTGCCATTTACCGGTCTTGTCCAGGTGAACGGGCTGGTGCCATGGACAAACCGCAGCCCTCAATCCGCCTTGCGGCACCCACATCTGGTAGGTATCGTCGCAATAAACGCCTGCGCGGTAGCCGCTTTGCCGGCATATCTTTATCTTCACCATATCGTTAACGGGCATCGTAAACCATTCGCGCGAGACCGGCAGCAGCCTGAATATCTCGAACATGACCGGCGCCGCTGTAGTGATACCTGTTAAGCCAGGCCGGCCCTCGCCATCCGTATTACCCACCCATACCCCTACAACATACCGGGGAGTAATACCTATGGCCCATCCATCGCGGAAGCCAAAGCTGGTACCCGTTTTCCATGCTACCCGCTGCGATGAGCTAAAGTGTTGCCACAACATTTCCTCGCCGGGCCGCATTACTTCCTCCATTGCCTGGAAGGTATAATAGATCGAAGCAGCGTCGAGCATCCCGTTCTTTTCCAGGTGATGTTCTTTTGCTGGTTGCGGGGCATAAACTGGACTGTGGTAATCGGCAGTATCGTATTTGCCGCCATAGATGCCGTTATAATGATTTAGCACACGGGCCATATCGGCATAGGCGCCGGTAAGCTCCCACAAGTTATTTTCCCCGCCGCCGAGTATCAGTGACAAACCATAGTGAGTCGCCGGTTTATTTAACGTGGTGATACCTATGCGGTGTAAGAAATCATAAAAGCGTTCCGATTTAAATTGCTGGAGCATTTTTACTGCCGGAACATTTAGGGAGCGAGACAAAGCTTTTGAAGCCGGAACCGCGCCATCATACGCCAGGTCGAAATTTCTTGGATGAAAACCGATGATCTGCGTTGGGACGTCGGGTACCAGGCTATTGGGCAAAATCAAACCATCATGAAGCATATTGGCAAACAGCAGCGGTTTGAGCGTGCTGCCCGGGCTGCGCGGTGCGCTGATGACATCCACATCGCTTTGCATGGTTGAATCTTCCGGGTGCGATATGTTGCCGCAATAGGCTAAAGTTTGCCCGGTTTCCACATCAAGTACAATAGCCGCTATGTTGTTGATGTCGTTCCCCTTCAGCACATCGTGATTGCGCTCCAATACCAGGTTCACCTGGCGTTGCAGGGTTGACCGTATGCTGGTGGTGATACGCGTCGAACTGTCGGGCTCATTTTGCAGGTCAGCTTTAAAACGCTGCAGAAGGTGAGGGGCAAGCTGTGGTAGCGGCACAGGCTGGTCGGGGATGGGTTCCAGTTTAGCCAGCGATGCTGTCGAAGCATCGATGATGCCTTGTTCGTGCAATTTGTCCAGCAGCAGGTTGCGTTTTTTAAGTAAAATTGCCCGGTTTTTGCCCGGATGCACCAATGAAGGTGAATTGGGCAGCACCGCCATTGCCGCCATTTCGCCCCAGGAAAGTTTATCCGGGCTGCGCCCAAAATACCGCCACGATGCGGCGTCGAGCCCTACAACATTCGACCCAAATGGTGCATTGCTGGCATACATGGCCAGTATTTGTTTTTTGTTGTACTTGATCTCCAGCCGCAACGCTTTGAAAATTTCAGTGAATTTATTCCAGTAGGTGCGTTTGTCTTTGGTGGCCAGCCGGATAACCTGCATCGTCAGGGTGCTGCCGCCGCTGACCACGTGCCTGCCGCCAATATTTTGTTTGAAGGCGCGGCCAAGCGCCACAATATCCACGCCGGGGTGGTGCTCAAAGCGTTTATCTTCGAAAGCGATGATGCACTGTTTAAATTTTTCAGGTACGTTGGTGTCATAAGGGAAACGCCATTGGCCGTCTCTGGCTATCGACGCACCCAGCAACTGGCCCTTTTCATCGTCAATAACATAGGAAGTGGGATAGGTGAACAACCTTTTGGGCAGGCAAAACCAGAACCATATAAGGCATAGCACCAAAAACGAGAGTATTATTATTACTTTTGGTTTTTTGAAGTAGTTTATTACCTTATTTAGCCTGGTTCGCATTAAAGATCTTAATTAGTGTGAGGACTATCTTACTAAAAAATAAAAGACTTATCATTTCGAACGAGTTCGAATGGGTTGTGTGAAGGAAAACGAGGAGAAATCTTATACATAATACCTGTCGACGATGCATGTAGTATAAGATTTCTCCTCACGCCTTGCTCGATTCCACCCTGGTTCGTTCGAAATGACATAGTTCTGAAAATATCAATGGAAATTAAAAAATTATCAATCATCATTCCTGCCTATAACGAGGGCAATACGATCCACCTGATACTTGATAAGATCAGCGGGGTTAAACTTATTCATAATATTCAGAAAGAACTTATTATTGTGAACGATCGTTCGACCGATGATACCGAACAAACTATTCACAATTACCAGGTTACCCACCCCGATCTGGATATACAGTACTTTAAGCACGATACCAACCGGGGCAAGGGGGCCGCTCTCCATACCGGTATTTCCAAAGCAACGGGCGAATATCTCATCATACAAGACGCCGACCTTGAATACGACCCTGCCGAATATAACGACCTGCTGAAACCCGTATGCGACGGCTTTGCCGACGTGGTGTATGGTTCGCGCTTTATGGGCAGCAACCCGCACCGTATCCTGTTCTTCTGGCATACTATCGGCAACAATTTTTTAACCTTTTTATCCAATATGTTCTCCAACCTGAACCTGACAGATATGGAGACCTGCTACAAACTTTTCGATACCAAACTTATCCAGTCCATCAAACTAACCGAACAACGTTTCGGCTTTGAGCCGGAAGTAACCCAAAAAATAGCCCGCGTTCCTAAGATCCGCATCTACGAGGTTGGCATATCCTATTACGGCCGAACCTACGACGATGGCAAGAAAATAGGATGGAAGGACGGTGTGCGGGCCATTTATTGTATTTTGAAGTACGGGTTGTTGGGGGTTAAGTGATTTGTGATTGGTTAACTTGTGATTAGTTAATTAGTGATTAGTTAATTAGTGATTAGTTGGGTTTCGGCTAAAGCCGGTTTGTCGCTTTGTGTTATCCGTCCCATGAATGGGACGGCAATGAAAATTGAAATCGTTAATTACCATCATTTTCGGCATCCATATTGCCGTTGGCTTTAGCCAACGGAATAATAATCAGGCAACAATGGCTTTAGCCTAATTAATTAGTGATCAGTGTTTCATAACCAATCACTAATTAACTAACCACCAGTCACTACTTCACCACCTCCACCCATTTTCCTTTCTGCACGGAATTGATACTATGGTTATACATGGCTTCGCAATAGGTTGCAGGCAGGTAATATCTGCCCAAATAAGCCGCATTCAACATCACGTAATAGGTCACTTCCTTACCCTCTGCAACGCTGAAATGGGTGTTTACCCGGTCGTCCCTGATGTCGCGATAATCCGAAGGCGACGAGTTAAACGCCTCCGTAGTATCCGACATGCGGGTGTTGATGATCTCCCAGCCCGAGGGGAATATCTGGGTGAGCGCCATGTTATCATACCTGCCCTTTTTGCCTGGGTTTTTGATATTTACCTGCGCTACAAAATCGGTGCCCTGTTTCAATTTGGTTGGGTCTACCGGGTGCCCGGTCAAGCTGAAATAGCCTATGCGCATCTCCAGCACATCCGGGTTGCTTACCGACTGTACATCCTGCCCGGACGATGGCTGTCCTCGCTGTATGATCCTGACATAAAGTTTGTTATTGCCATTGTCCTTTAGCGTTACTTTACCACCGGTTACATTCAGATCGGCGTGCCACAAGTAAGATTTTGATGTGACGTTTGCCGAATTATAATTGAACTGTAACTTGCCCGCCGAGTGATTGACTCCGCAATATTCAGCTATAGCCACAAGCGAATAAGCCGTGGTTTGGGTGCTGTACCAATCGTCTTGAGATAACCGGTAAGCCACGGTTTTGAATTGCGCGGCAGCTTTTTGATGCTGACCGAGCAGGGTTAACGTTTCCAGTATCATCGCCTCGTCGCGCAGGTCGGAACCATAGGTGCCGTATAAGCTGTAATATGGTTTGATGGTGGTGGATAAGCCATTGATCAGTTGCAGGCCTATCTCGGGCTGGCCCACCAGCTTATAGGCCGCGGCCAGGCGCCAGCGCGCCTCCTCACTCATGTATTTAAACTCGCGCAGGCGGTTCATGGCGCCAAGCTCAGGAGCGCGGGCGAGCGCCAGCAAATACAGGCGATAGGCCTGGATCAGGTCGGAGCCATAGAAGCTACGGGTATCGGGACCCCACGTAAGGGCCTTCATGCGCTGGTATTTTTTCCAGTTTTCGAGAAAGCCTATCGGCATGGCATAGCCTTTTGCCTGTGCCGATAACATAAAATGCCCGGCGTAATTGGTTCCCCACTCATCAGCTTCGCCCTGGTTTGGCCAGTAGCTGAGGCCGCCATCCGTTACCTGGAAGTTTTTTAACCTGTTTATGGTCGATTTTATATTACGATCGATCTCCGCAGATTGCCTTGGCGACAGGTCGAGCACCTGGCTCAAATACAATTGCGGGAAACCAGACGAGGTGGTTTGTTCCACGCAGCCGTAAGGATATTCTATCAGGTAATCCAGCCGTTTGGCAAGGTTCAGCGGCGGGATGGTAGCCACCTCCAGCGAAGCCTTGTTAGTACCGCTCATACCCACAGGGCTGTAGGAGCTGCTCCAGGTTTCACCGGGATTCAGTTCCTTCTCAATTACCCTTGTAATCGGCGGATTTGGGTTCCTCACATTTAATTCAACATCATAATCTGCCGTTTCCCCCGCGCTTTTGGCAATTATTTTTACTTTTCCTATACCCACAAAATCTTTTACATCCAGGTCGAAGGTCACCAACTGATCGCCGGTCTTAGCGAAAGTGACTGTCTTCTTATTGTTACCCGCAAGGTTACTGAATGCATTTGATTGTATCTCAAGGCTCACGGTTTTGATGTTATCCTCCAATGCAAATACGGTTACCGGCAATTGTATCTTTTCCGACGGGCCGAGCACGCGTGGCAGGGTGGCCAGTATCATTAGCGGTTTTTTAACGGTTACTGCTTTGTCAGCAAAACCGTAGCCACCATCGTGTCCGGCAATTACCATTGCCTTTACCGAGCCGATATACTGCGGCAAGGTGAAGCGGGTAGTTTGCTTTTGCCCGGCGTTAAGATGATAAGGGCCCATGAATTTCACCACTGGTTTAAAGCGGTTAACGGTTACGTTCCGGTTCATGCCATTGGTGCCGTCGCCACCGATACTGAGAATGCGTTCCAAACTGCCGCCATAGGCGCCGATAACATAGTCGAACAGGTCCCACGATTTTACACCAAGCGCCTCGCGGGCATAAAATGTTTCGTGCGGGTTAGGCGTGTGGTAATTGGTAATGTCCAGTAAGCCTTCGTCCACAATGGCTACAGTATAGGTCATTTCCTTGCCCGATGCTTCGGAAACAGTGATGTATGACTTTGTTTCCGGCCTTATCTTATCCGGCATATTGATGACAGGTTTCAGGATAGTTTGCGGGTCGTCCACCGTCAGGGGGATAACGCCATACATGCGGATAGGCAGATCGTTAATGGTTTGCGAGTGGCGCTGCAGCAGCGTTACGTTCACAAAAATGTTCGGCGCCATCGTTTTGTCGATCTTGAATGTGTACTGCGTTTGGCCCTTCCGTGTATCTATCCAGTTGGTTTGCAACACCTTGCTGCCGTTCTCGATACTGATCAGCGCGCGGCCGTCCGATGCCGTAGGGATGGTTAATGTGGCTTGTTCGCCAACCCTGTAGCTGGTTTTGTTGGAGGTGAAGGATAGCATGGCAGCCTCGGTCGGGTTGCTTTGCTGCAGGCGCTCAGCCCAGTTCGGCCAATCCAGGTAAATTATCTTCCCGGTCGAGTGACCCGTTTCCGGGTCCTTAACACGCAGCAGGTAACGGCCCCAGCCATCGTTATCAACATGAAGGGTCCATTTGCCGCGCCCGTTGGTAAGCCGGACATTTTCGGTTTTTATCAGCTTATTATAGCGATCCTGCGTAAAATTACTGAACTCGTTACCGGTCTCATCCCACCACCAGCGCCATTGGATCTTGTAAAGTTCCACTTCAACATTTCTTGAGCCGGCGAAGAGATTACCTTTAGTATCCACATCGGCTATATCAACCACATTGTCGCGGTTGGTATACAGCATGCCCGAAATATCGCTGCCCTTTGCTGTTTTTATGCCCACATAACCATCGTAGACATTATATGGCATGGAAAGTGTTTGTATGCTGAAGTTACCGCCCGGTTCAAATACTTTCACCAGGAAATTAGCCCTCAGCTGACCCGGTGCTTCTTTGTCGACATCAATATCTGTTTTGACGCCCGCTTTGCCGTTCGCATCCAACCGCCCGTCAAATATAGTTTGACTTTGCGGGGTGAAATTAAGCGTAGGATCGTCGAAAATATAGTCGTCGTAACCTTTAAAGGTAGTATGCTGCGGCGATAGAAAGGCGTCCACCTTAGCCTTCAGGTTCTGCGCAATGCCGCCGAACAGCCAATGGGCATCCAGGCTGCCGCTTACATCGCCGCCTTTGGTCAATTGCGTTGCGCCGCCAAAGCTCAGGTTTAGCTTTAGCCGGTTTGGCATAATGGTCTCTATTTTTATTTTCTTCTCGAAAGAGGCGCCGCCGACTTTTACCTTTGCGGTCCAGTTACCTGTCCGGCTGGAAAGTTCTGTGGCCGTGTGGAAGCTGTAAAATCCATCCACCGACTTGTTGGCGGTAATATGCTTGAACACGCCACCATCGGGGTCGTCCAACTCAAACTCCACCGGGTGATCGGCAGGCAATGTATGCAGCTTATCCTGTAAAATAAAGGTCAGGAATATGGAATCTCCCGGCCTCCATACGCCCCGTTCGCCATAAATAAAACCTTTGAGGCCATCTTTAATGTCATCTCCGCCAACATCAAAGCGGGAGAGGGGCAGCGAACTGCCATCATCAAGTTTTAAGTAGCCGCGTTCGGCACCCTGCCGGGCAACCAGCAGGTAAGGTTTACGCTTCAGATCGAACTTAGCCATGCCATCCGCACCCGAGGTGGTTTTAAACATCACCTGTTTCTGGAAGTCCAGGAACTCAAGCGTTACGCCCGCCATAGGTTTGGCAGTCATAATATTGGTTACCGCTACAACCATGCTGTTATCATTACCACGCTTGGCTACCAGGCCCAGGTTTGACGCTATGATATTGCGCATGGCCCAACGGTCGCGGGTGTAATACGAGTTGGTACATGGGTCGCCGCGGTCGTTCCAGCGATAATTGTCCGGGTAATAATTATCATAACGCTGCCAAAAATCATCGTCCTCGTCGCTTACCTTACCGGCATTGTCGCGGTCGCTGCCGTCGTACCCATAGTCGTCGTCGTCCGAATCATTCTTTTTAACGGCCGGTCCGCCGAGGGTGCAATTATATAGCGAATATTCTTTACGGAACCCAAGTACCACACGGTAAATGGCGCCGGGCTCGGTGCGTATCAATTGGTCAAGGTCGAGCTTGAACCTGTTCTTTTTATTCAGGTTGACGCTTTTGTCCTGGTCGAGGCGGATGGTTTTTTGCAGGATAGGCTTGCCAACCATGCGTAATTCAGACGCGCCATCGAAGCCATTCGACTGGAAATATTGCGGCACGTTATTCTCATATACTTTGATAATGCTTACGTCCACGGCGTTCAGGTTTATCGCCTCGAAAGGCATAGCCAGTTTGCCTGAGTCGGGCAGGATAACGCCCTTGCCGGGAATGGTTACCGAAGGCAGGCGGTTTTCAAAGAACACGTTTGCCGTATAAGGCTGTGTTATCTTTTTATGCGAGATATTTTCCACCCCTTCGTTTACGTAAGCGGTAAAATTACCTTCCAGACGGTCCGGTGCATAAATTTTTACTTTGCTCCCTTCAATGGTGTAAGCCGGGTCATCTATGTTTTTTATGCCGACAAGGCCCTTTAATTCCTGCCCCACCATAATGGCATCGGAAAACTGGACAAGCACATACTGGTCGTTATCCTGAACGGCGGAGATGTTAAGCACTTTGAAATCTCCAACCGCTGGTATTTCAAACTCCTGGCCTCCTTTTTTGTCGACGTTGAGGCTGGCGCCATCCCAGTTTACCGATAGTGTGTTAACTTTATCGGCTGCACGGGTAATATCAGTAATGGTAAATTTATGCATACGGCTGATACTATTATGCTGCCAGGTGACCTGCACGGGCGATTCGAAACTGGTACTGATGAGTTTTTCTATCGCTGCAGCATCCTCGGCGTCGGCCGTTTGTACAACGCCGTGCAGCTTCATTTTATCAATGGACGTGTTAGTGGCGGTTTCCAGTCCATTGAAGGAAACGGTGAAATCAGGTTTAACCGTCTGGAAGCCGAATTTGAAATCCTCGAATTTTGAAGGCACCTCCGTTACCTTGCTTAGCTTAAAGTCGGCCGAATAGCTTTGATCCGAGACTAATTTCGCCTCGGGGCGAAACTCGATCGTTCGTTCGTCGACCCAATACGCCTTGCCTTTAATGGCAGGTGAAAAGTCGAACACACCATCCGGCAGCTGATCGTTCTGCACATGAGTTGTCGTAACCTGGCTGGCGAGCCGGATGCGAATAGTGTTTTCTTTTGAAATAATGCCTGTTGTGTACGACTCGATGTACTTGCTGAAGGCCGGGTCGACACTGCTTTTTTTGTGGCGCAGGTGGTAAATAAAATAAGCAGCGATGATTACAAGAATGATCGAAGCAGCAGCGATAATTGGACGCTTGCCAGCGGGCAGAGGCGTCTCTCCATCTTTCATTGATTAAGGTTAATTTATTAATGAAATTTAGAAATAAAAAAATGATTCTTCCAAATATTTGAACAAATATTTTTTTTGATAATAAAATTATGTTCTGTATTATTATATGATTACAAAATTATGACGATGTTTAATTTGCAATTTCCGAACATTGTCTATTTTATAGCAGATGTTGCATGGTATTTTGGCTGAAGCCAATGAGCATAGATATTATAACCCTAATGAAATGGAGTAATTTAAAGCAAACAAGTTTGATAAGATTAACTGGTCACTGATCGCTAATCACAACCTACCGTATCATAACGCCCGGCTTATTGACGATAGGCAGTTTGATGAAGTTTGATTCGACAATGCTTTCAGGAAGGAAGATAAACTTTTTGTCGTAGATATCTTTGCCGATATAATAACTGAGCCAATACTCGTTATTCAGGCCGAAAGTGGCTTCGTCGATAGGTTCTATCAAAACGAAGGCCCCGTTATTCACCACAGGGAACATGTGACGCAGGGTAGAGGTTTTGATCTGCTCGCCGTCTTTTTCACCATAACCTTTGGAGGTGATCAGCACGTTCTCTATCGGCTGGTTTTTCAGGTTGATGAGGTAAACGTACCAGGTTTTCGCCTCAATATTTTCCCCCTCAAGCGCCACCGCTATCGCAATATCTTTTACAACGTTTTCGGGGAGGTCTTTGATCATTGTTTTTTTGTTGTAAAGCTGAAAGGTTCTAAAGTTGGAATGCTTGATGCTGCTATTGGTCGGTAGTGGCATTGCCCGCCCTATAAAATAACCTTGCAACTTTTCAACAAGAACTTCAACTTATTTCTTCTTCGCAAATCGCTTAGCGCCGGGCTTTTTGGGTGCTTTTGCTTCGGCATCGGCTAATGCTTTGCATTCTGCATAGGTAAGCGTTTGCGGGTCTTTATCCTTTGGTATTTTAACGTTCTGTTTCCCAAATTCGATATACGGGCCCCAGCGGCCATTCAAAATTTTCACTTCGGCGTCTTCGGTAAAGGTTTTGATCACCCTTTCGGCATCGCGCTTGCGTTTATCTACGATGATATCAATTGCCTGTGTTTCGGTAACATCATGCGGATCGACATCCTTCGGCAAGGAATAAAAAGCACTATTGTGGCGTATATAAGGGCCAAACTTTCCGATGGCCACCGTCATATCCTTATCCTCAAACATGCCTACCTTTTTAGGCAGCTTAAATAGTTCAAGCGCTTCTTCTATCGTAATGGTCTCGATACTTTGCCCGGCCCTTAAGCTGGCATACAGCGGCTTTTCTTCGCCTTCGCTATCGCCAATTTGTACGAACGGCCCAAAACGGCCAATGCGTACAGAAATTTTCTTTCCATTTTCGGGGTGAATGCCCAATTCGCGCTCGCCGGTAGCCTTGTCGGCTGTCTCGATAGTATTCTCGACACCTTTATGAAATGGATCATAAAAATTGCGGATCATATTGGTCCATTCTTCCATGCCCTGGGCTATCTCGTCAAACTGCTTTTCGACGCCCGCAGTAAAGTGGTAATCCACGATGTCCTTAAAATATTGAACCAGGAAATCATTAACCACCGAACCGATGTCGGTTGGGAACAGTTTGCCGCGTTCGGCCCCGGTATTTTCCGATTTTTCTTCTTTGGTGATATTCTGCCCTTTCAGCGTCATCACCTTGAAGCTGCGCGCCTTGCCTTCGCGGTCTTCCTTAACCACATAGCCGCGGTTTTGTATAGTAGATATGGTAGGAGCGTAGGTAGACGGCCTGCCGATACCCAACTCTTCCAGTTTTTTCACCAGGCTTGCTTCTGTATAACGCGGCGCAGGGCGCGAGAAGCGTTCCGTCGCGGTCATTTCCTGCAGATCGAGTTTTTGACCCTTATTTAATGGCGGCAGTATGGCGTTGTCTTCTGTGCTCTGCTGGTCGTCTTCCTCATCGGATGATTCCAGGTAAACTTTCAGGAAGCCGTCAAATTTCATTACTTCGCCATTGGCAACCAATTCTTCTTTACGGCTTGATATAGCGATTTTTGCGGTGGTCTTTTCAAATAAAGCTTCACTCATCTGCGAAGCAATGGCGCGCTTCCATATCAGATCATACAAGCGTTTTTCAGAAGGATCACCGTCGACTGAATGTACATCAAAATAAGTGGGCCTGATGGCTTCGTGCGCTTCCTGGGCGCCTGCGCTTTTGGTTTTATATTTACGGTACTGGTGATATTTTTCGCCCCAGGCCGAATTGATCTCTTTAGCAGCTGCGTTCAGTGCGGTATCGGATAAGTTAACCGAGTCGGTACGCATATAGGTGATCTTACCTGATTCGTACAATTTCTGAGCTACCGTCATGGTGCGCGAAACCGAGAAACCCAACTTGCGGCTGGCTTCCTGTTGCAGCGTAGAGGTGGTGAACGGCGCCGCAGGCGAACGTTTAGCAGGTTTGGTTTCTAAAGAATTGATGGTGAAATCAGCGCCTATGCAGTCCTGTAAGAACTTTTCAGCGTCTCCTTGCTTTGCAAAACGTTCTGGTAGTTCGGCCTTAAATGCCTCCCTGCCTTTGCCAAATATGGCAACTATCTTAAAGGCAGCTTCAGCTGTAAACTTGATTATCTCGCGCTCACGCTCCACGATCAGCCTTACTGCAACCGATTGTACCCGGCCTGCCGAAAGTGACGGTTTTACTTTTTTCCAGAGGACAGGGGAGAGCTCGAAGCCCACCAATCTATCCAATACCCGGCGTGCCTGCTGGGCATTTACCAGGTTGTAATCAATTTTACGCGGGCTCTCTATCGCTTTTAGGATAGCCGGTTTTGTTATCTCGTGAAATACGATGCGTTTGGTGTTAGCGTCTTTCAGGCCCAAAGTCTCAAACAAATGCCACGAAATAGCCTCTCCCTCGCGGTCCTCGTCCGATGCCAGCCATACAGTCTCAGCTTCCTTCGCCAGTTTCTTCAACTCGCTTACTACCTGCTTCTTATCAGCCGGCACCTCGTATTTTTGTGCAAAGTTATTTTTTATATCTATCGCGTCTTCCGACTTTACCAGGTCGCGGATATGCCCGTAACTCGACTTCACGGTAAAGTCTTTACCAAGGTAGCCTTCAATAGTTTTTGCCTTAGCCGGAGACTCGACGATCAGTAGATTTTTAGCCATTTAAGCGATTATTTTTTGCAAATAAAACATAAAATGTTGGAATGTTGCAAGGTTGAAAAGTTTTAACGTTTTAATTTGTTAATGAAAACAGGAGCGGTTGCACTATTACAAATGCAGAAAGTAGCCTTTCAACTTTACAACATTTCAACCTTAAAACAAAGGAAATCACATCAGGAAACCGCCGCCCAAAAGGTCGTTCCCTTCATAAAATACGGCCGACTGGCCGGGCGCAATGCCGGATACCAAATGATGGAAATCCACTTTCATGTGCTCGCCCATTTGCACAATGGTACTTTGTGTGCCTGCGTCCTTATAGCGTATTTTAGTTACCGCTTCAATGGGCTCGGCAATGCTTTCGTATTTCACCAGGTTAAGGTTACGCACCCATGCCTGTTTGCGCTCTAATTCGTCCTGCGTGCCTAAAACAACGGTATTGGTGGCCGGATCGATACGCGTAACAAACATCGGATGGCCCAATGCAATGCCCAGGCCCTTACGCTGACCGATGGTATAAAAAGGATATCCCTGGTGTTTGCCCACTACGGTGCCGTCTGTGAGTACGAAGTTACCACCGGCAACACGTTCTTCCAGGTCTTCCACCTTATGCCTTAAAAAGGCACGGTAGTCGTTATCAGGCACAAAGCATATCTCGTAGCTTTCGCTTTTGGCGGCTAATTCCATCTGGCCCATGTCCATCGCCATTTGGCGTATCTCCGCTTTGGTAAAGCTGCCTAAGGGGAATTTGGTACGGGCCAGGTTTTGCTGTGAAACACCCCACAATACATAAGATTGGTCCTTGTTTTCATCAAGTCCTTTGGAAACAACATAACGGCCGTTATCATGCTTGCGGATGTTGGCATAATGCCCGGTAGCAATAAATTCGCAGTCGAGCTTATCGGCACGTTTCAGCAAAGCCTCCCATTTGATGTGTGTGTTACACAAAACGCAGGGGTTTGGGGTGCGACCGGCCAGGTATTCATCCACAAAATTATCGATCACAAAATCGCCGAACTCGCTGCGGATATCCAATATATAATGCGGGAAGCCATAACCAACCGCTAATGCACGTGCGTCGTTAATGCTATCCAAACTACAGCAGCCGGTTTCCTTGGAATTAGTGCCAGAAGAGGCGTAATCCCAGGTCTTCATAGTAAGACCGATCACTTCATAGCCCTGCTCGTGCAGCATCACTGATGCTACCGAACTATCCACCCCGCCGCTCATCGCAACCAATATCCTGCCGTGCTTACTCATTTTGGCTGCAAAGATACGGTTTTGAAATTTGTGGTTGGGTCAGGGGAGGGTAATTTAGTGAATGGTGAATGGTGAATAGTCAATAGTGAATAATCAATAGTCGATAGGAGTTCGTTGAGATATATTAGTAAAGTAACACAGTAAATAAAATCTTTAAATATTTCATAGTCAATATTTAATATAATATTTAAACTTGATTAACTTTGTTAAAAAGCTCATGAGTTCGGTTACTCACGCCACAAAAATCGTCTTGATATTCACAAATTCATGGATGCCAAACAGTCCGAGTTCGCGGCCGTAACCTGATTGTTTGATGCCGCCAAAAGGCAGGCGTGGATCGGATTTGACAAGTGCGTTGACGAAGCACGAGCCGGATTGTAATTGTGTTGTAGCGACACTTTCGCCCCGCTCTATGTCTTTGGTGAACACGGCCGAGCCGAGACCAAAACTACTGTCATTGGCAATGCGGATGGCATCAGCTTCATCTTTTGCTGATATGATAGCTGCTACCGGGCCGAATAGTTCTTCGTCGTAAGCAGGCATGCCGGGCTCTACTTTTGTAAGGATGGTTGCCGGGTAATAGGCGCCCTTGCCTTTGGGTACGGTGCCGCCTAAAATACATTTTGCGCCTTTTTTTACGGAAAGCTTTACCTGCTCATGCAGTTCGTTACGCAGATCGGTGCGGGCCTGGGGGCCAATATCAGTAAGGGTATCTAACGGATCGCCAAGCTTTTTCGCCTTCATTTTAGCTATGAAGTACCTGGTAAATTCCTTTTCAACTGATTTAACCACAATAAACCTTTTGGCAGCAATACAGCTTTGCCCGCCGTTAATGATGCGGCTGCTGACGCAAATTTCGGCGGCTTTTTCCAGGTCAGCATCCTCCAATATCACGTAGGCATCGCTACCGCCCAGTTCCAGCACGGTTTTTTTGATCAGGGAGCCTGCTTTTTGGGCAACCTGTTTGCCGGCATTGGTACTGCCGGTAAGGGTTACGGCCTGTATTAATGGGTTTTCAATGATCTTTTCCACCATTGGGCTTTCAACCAGCAGGGTTTGAAAAACATTTTCAGGGAAACCTGCCTGCCGCACTATATCTTCTATCGCTAAAGCACAACCCGGAACGTTCGATGCATGTTTCAATACCCCGCAATTGCCTGCTGCCAAAGCAGGCGCGAGAAATCTGAATACCTGCCAGAACGGAAAGTTCCACGGCATTATCGCTAATACGACGCCAACGGGCTGAAAAGTGACAAAGCTTTTGGATGCGTCTGTTTCTATCATCTGATCGGCGAGATGGCTGGCTGCGTTTGCAGCATAGTATTCGCAAACCGAAGCGCATTTTTCAATTTCCGCTACGCCCTGGCTGGTTGGTTTGCCCATTTCCTGTGCCATCAGTATCGCAAGCTCCGTTTTTCGGGTTTGCAGCACACCCGCCATTGCCGTTAGCAGGGCTGATCGTTCCTGGTGGGTTGTGTTTCTCCAATTAAGCCAGGCTTTATGGGTTTGCTTTATCTTTTGATCGGCTTGTTTGAGGGTATTCGGACGGTATTTCCTGATCACTTTCCCGTTGGCTGGATCTATTGCTATGATGCTCATAACCGGTTTTTTATGTCAAATGTAAAACACCCGCACATAAAAATAGTTGCATTTAGTTTTTCAGGAGGTTGGCGCGGGAGGAGGAGCGTTCTCGAGTTCGGTGCCGACAGTGGAGTTTACCACATGAATGATCTTGTCCAATTCATCGGCAGACCGGTTAATACTCTCGAGTATCCTGATCTTTTCGTCCATCAAAGGCGTAACTTTCATCAGGTTGGTGAGCCCGATAATATTGGCGAGCGGCCTGCGTACCTCGTGCGAACTGAGCCAGGCAACTTCCTTTAATTTTTCGATCTGGCGGCCTGCTTCAATTTGTTTTTGCTTAAGGCCGGTGATGTCGTTATAAACGCCGATATAGCCAGTAAATACATTACTGTCATCAAACAACGGGGTGTATTCGCTATGCACGCAAAATTTTTCACCATTCTTTTTGCGGCAATTAACCTCGGTAGAGAAGGCTTCCCTTACTTTCTTATGGCCCAGGATAACGCTGAGTTCATCGATACCCGATTCTCCGTCGATAAAAAAAGTAGCAGGGGTATACCCGGCAACTTCGTCAAACGTATAGCCTGTAAAATCCTCGAACGCTTTATTTACCCAACTGATATAGTTGTTTTTATCGGTGATGATGATGAGGTTATTAACCTTGGTGATGATGTTGCCCAGCTTACGGTTCTCGTCGTCCCTGATGCGGGAATGACGCTCACTTTCGATCAGTTTTTTTTCGTTTGCCCTTATCATCCGGTACAGCAGGTAACCGGTTACAGAAAGAAATACAAACCTGCGGGAGTTATTAAAAATAATAAACCATGCCGGGCTTAGGAAGTGCTGATAAACGGTGAGCATCCTGTCGCTAACAAATATCCATGCCAGGGAAACAGCAAGGTAAATTAAAGCAATCCTTAGCGCGCCGGACTTCATGTACAGATTTGAAGAATTTGAATATTTCTTACAATCTATACGATTGCGCGATTTCAAAAGTTAGCTTTTTAAAAAATTTTAGGAAGCTAAAAATCAACAAGATATATAGGTTTCTTACGGGTTTCGCACCTGGCCGCTGCCTTTTACCAGCCATTTGTAACTCGTTAGCTCGTCCAAACCCATCGGGCCCCTGGCATGCAGTTTCTGCGTGCTGATGCCTATCTCGGCGCCTAAACCGAATTGAGCGCCATCAGTAAAGGCCGTTGATGCGTTGACATAAACGGCCGCCGCATCAACTTTGTTGAGGAATGCCGCTGCGTTCCCGGCATCTTCGGTAATGATGGCCTCGCTATGTTTGGAACTGTGCCGGGCGATGTGGCCGAGCGCTTCGGCAAGGCCCGGTACTGTTTTGACAGACATTTTATAGGATAGAAATTCGGTGCCGAAATGCTCTTCCTGCGCCTGGTGTAGTAATGCAGTGGGGTAAAGCCCCAACAAAGCCGCATAAGCTTGCGGATCGGCATATATCTCCACCTCTTTTTCAGCCAAAGGGTTTGCCAGGGTCGACAGATCAGCAAGGCGCGAGGAGTGGATGATCAGGCAATCCAGGGCATTACAAACACTTACGCGGCGCGTTTTGGCGTTGAAAACGATATCAGCGCCTTTTTGCAGGTCGGCGGTTTCGTCAAAATAAGTATGGACAATACCGGCGCCGGTCTCTATCACTGGCACTTTGCTTTGCTGGCGGACCCGGTCGATAAGCGACTGGCTGCCACGGGGTATAAGTACGTCGATATAACCTATTGCATTAAATAAAGCTTCGGTGGCTTCGCGTTCAGGTGGCAGCAGCACGACCACGTTCGGGTCGATGCCATGTTTTTGCAATACGGAATGAATGAGCCCGATGATAGCTTTATTGGAATATTCCGCATCGCTTCCGCCTTTCAGCACAGAAACGTTGCCTGTTTTGAAACATAGGGCGAACACATCGAAAGTAACGTTCGGCCTGGCCTCGTAGATCACCCCAACTACGCCGAGTGGCACGCTGATCTTGCTGATATGAAGTCCGTTGGGCATTTCTTTTTCGGACAAGATATGACCAAGCGGGCTGGGCAGGTTCGCCACATTCACCATATCTTTAGCGATATCTTTTATACGTGCTTCGGTTAGTTTCAGGCGATCGTATTTAGGGTCGGAGGGGTCCATCCGGTCAAGATCCTTCTGATTTTCCGCCAGTAAGTGGGGCATATTGTCAATGGCGGCTTCGGCGACGTCATTCAGCACCGCCACAATGGTTTCTGGGGCAATACCAATAATGTTCCTGCCGGCTGCGAGGGCATCTTCGAAATATTGTTTATAGTTCATATCTATCAAATTGTCATTGCGGGGCGCAGGGTGGTTGGCGCATCGGGCCGACGAGCAACCTCTCCGTTATACATGCGACGAGGTTGCTTCGTCGTGCCTCCTCGCAATGACAAGCTGTTTTTTTACCCGTTCAAGTAAAGATAATCATAATGTACCAGCGCCTTTTGCTTTTTTTGGCCGATACGTTCTTTTGCTTTATCCGAGCCGTATTCGGCTATACCAAGACCGATCAGTTTACCCTCCTCATCCAGCAACTTAATGATCTCGCCTTTGTTGAAATTTTCCTGAAGTTTTACTATACCAACAGGTAGTAAACTCGTTGCCTTACTGGAAGTTAAAGCGATTTTAGCGCCCTCGTTCACTACCACGGCCCCCGTTGCAGTATGCGCCGAATGCGCTATCCACTTCTTCTTTCCTGACTTGGATTTATCCGGCGCGAAACGGGTGTGCGGCGCTTTGTTATTAAGCACATCAGTCAGGATATTATCCTTTGTACCATTGGCAATATGAACGGCAATACCCAACTGGGCCGTTTTGTGAGCCATGGTTGATTTGGTGATCATGCCGCCACGTCCGAACTGTGATTTGCCCGAAGTTACGAACGTTGAAAAATCGGGTGTTTCGCTATCTATTTCTTCTATCAGTTTTGAGCCGGGCAGTTTTGGGTCGCCGTTATAAATGCCGTCCACGTTGGTCAGCACGATCAGCGCCTGGGCATTTAGCATGGAGGCGATGAGCCCGGCCAATTCGTCGTTATCGGTGAACATCAGCTCAGTTACCGATACCACGTCGTTCTCATTCACTACCGGTATTACCTGGTGCTGCAGCAATACCTCCAGGCAGTTGCGCATGTTCAGGTAGTGCAGCCGGTCGCGGAAATCCTCCTTGGTCACCAAAATCTGCGAGCAAAGCATATCAAAATTGCCAAACAGGGCCGAATAAGTATTGATGAGCTTTACCTGGCCGATGGATGCCAGAAGCTGCCTTGCGGCCACTGCATCTGCTTTTTCCGATACAGAAATCAGGCTCCGGCCTGAAGCGACGGCACCCGAGGATACCAATATCACCTCTTTGCCTTGCTTTTTAATGGCGGCTATCTGCTCTACCAAATGCGCGATACGGGCATTGTCGGGCAGGCCATCGGCTTGGGTAAAAACGTTGGAGCCTATTTTGACAACGATGCGGTGGTAACTGGCAGACATGGGGTATGCAATTGAAACCCCAATATTAAATATTTTTATGATTATACCGATAGGAATTGTATAGTTTATAACTACACAGATAAGTTGCTGTGATTACACTCATTATTGTCAGCATGAGTGGTCGACGCTTTTGGGGTGGGTAACGTGGGGGATTTATTTAGGCAGGCAGGGATAGACCTATTAACCACTACGTCATGGCGAGGGTACGAAGCCATCTCTTCACAGGATATTCACGGAAAAAAACACTTTTCGTTAAATTGATTAGATCACCCCGCTCAATTGGCGCGGGGGCCTGTTACTTTTGTCGCGACAAAAGTAACCAAAAACGCTGTCAGCGCTAATGGCTTCTTTGCCCTTGCCGGCGCACAGGCGGGGCACGGGCCTTATGCGCACAATAAAACAGAACCTAAGCTTGGAAAATGATGCCCATGACTACCCTGTATGTTCATTACCCGGCAGGGCAACATTTTCAAAAGCTTTACAGCCGCACTGCCCCTGTGTTCTGTTTTATTTTTGGCCGAAGCACAGAGCGCTGACGGGGGGCGCAGTGGCAGCATGCGGATAGAGACGCATGATTATGCGTCTCTATCGGGAACAGCATTCTTCAATAAAAGGTCATGACCAGTCAGTTTTAGGCAACATTAGCCAGTTTAAGGCAAGAACAACTTGAACTGTGACGGCGGTCGCAGTGGCAACATGCGGGTAGAGACGGCATTGTCCAACAAAAAGTTATGATCCGGCAGCTTAGGACAACTTTGGTCAGTTTAAGGCAAGAAGGGCCAAAACGGAGCTTTCTGCCCTGGCAGCTACCAGGTACTGGCCGCCGGCGAAGTGTAGGTTATAAATGAACCGGCTTATCAATTTATGGTTAGCACGCTTTTTATTAATTTTAACATAACAAATTGTTAACCAATAATTTATGAAATAATAGCGATAAAATGTGTTAACCATGTTAACCCTATTTGGCAGGCGAAGGATTTGCCTGTGAGATGCCGAAACAAGTTCGGCACGACGTCCTCTTTAACTAATAAAGCCTTTTACGTAATCCTTGGTCAGTTCTTCTCTCGGGTTAAGTAGTAGTTCTTCCGTCGGGCCGAACTCGATGATCCTGCCCATGTAGACGAAGATGATATAATCGGATACGCGGCGGGCCTGGCGCAGAATGTGGGTAACCAGCACGATAGTGTATTTTTCTTTCAGTTTGATGAAAAGGTCTTCAATAATACTTGTCGAGACCGGGTCGAGTGCCGAGGTTGATTCGTCACCAAGGATGATCTCAGGTTCCACAGCTAACCCGCGGGCCAGGCACAGGCGCTGCTGCTGACCGATAGACAGGCGTGTAGCGGGCGCATGCAAGCGGTCCTTCACTTCGTTCCACAGGCCGGTTGCTTTTAGCTGTGTTTCTACTATCTCGTCCAGGTCGGCTTTTTTGCGGGTACCGTGTATACGCGGACCGTAAGCCACATTATCATAAATGGACATAGGCAGGGGATAGGGCCGCTGCGAAAGTAGTCCCATCTTTTTGCGGATATGGGTAACTTCTACATTCGGGTCGTAAATGTTCTCGTTATCCACTAGAACCTTGCCGGTTACCTTCACGTCGGCGGTATCGTCCAGCAGGCGGTTAAAGGATTTTAGTAAAGTGGTTTTACCACACCCGGAAGGCCCTATAATAGAGATCACCTTTTTGTTGGGGATATTGATGGAAATATCCTTCAGTATCTGCTGGTTGCCGATGGTGACATTCAGATTTTGTATGCTGATATGCGGGTTATTTGTCATTTACCTGATGTTGTTTTTTGAGAACCGTTTGGCCAGAGCTGACGAAAGAACGGTGATGATGAGTACTACTACGGTTAATATCAGGGCCGAGGCGTAAGCACGACCCTGCACTTCCTCCACCGGGCTACCAAGCTGGAAGAAAATAGCCAGGGGCAGCGTTGCCGCAGGCTGATGTAACGATGTGGGTATATTATCGCTGAAGCCTGCGGTGAACAGCACAGAGGCTACATCGCCAATAGCGCGGCCAAACGAAAGCAGGATAGCGGTAAAAACACCGGGACGTATTTGCCGGATGATGACTTTGGACATTTCCCAACGCGTGGCGCCGAGGACCAGCGAGGCATCGCGTAGCTCTTTGGGTACAGTACGGATCACTTCATCCAGCGTACGCACAAGAATGGGGATAACCAGCAACGTAACCGCCACTATACCACCCAGCAGCGAGGCACGAATGCCGAAGTATACCATAATGAGAAAGCCGAAAGCGCCATAGACGATAGACGGTATACCGAATAAAACATCAAATGCTATGCGCAGGCCGTTCGCAATGAAATTCTTTCCGCCCAAATACATATTGATATAAATGGCGACCGGTATGCTGATGAATAAACCCAGGATGGTCGCTCCGCCTGCAACATACAGCGAACCGATGATGGCATTCAATACGCCGCCTTCTTTGCCGATATAAAAGCCGCCGCCGGGTATTTTGGTTATCATATCCCAGTTCATAAAGGGCGCGCCTTTGTAGACTATGGTGCCCACGATGAGGAAAAAGCTGCCGCCTACGATAAGGGTAGCCAGCACCATGAGTATGCGGAAGAAATTCTCCTCCAGTTTGCGGCGTATCATAGGGCCAGTTTCCTTTCCAAACGGGCAAGCACCACCCTTGATATAATATTAAAGAGCAATATGATGATGAATAAAAGCAAGGCTGCGAACATCAATGCAGATTCATACATTGGTATAGACAGCATCTCGCCATAGTTATTGGCAATAAGCGCCGGCAGCGGGTACCCGGGATCGAACACTGAATGCGGCGTTACGGCGTTGTTGCCGCAAACCATCAGCACCGCAATAGTTTCGCCGAAGGCCCTCGAAATGGCTAATACCGTAGCAGCAATAATACCCGGCTTGGCTTTACGCAGTTGTACCTTTTTAATGGTTTCCCATTTGGTTGCACCTAAAGCCAGTGAAGCGTCTTTTAATTCGCGCGGAATGGTGTTCAATACCTCGCAAACTATGCTGACGATGAGCGGGAATATCATTACCGCCAGCACTATACCGCCTGCCAGTACACTGTAGCCAGTAGAGAATTCGACAAAATGCGGTGCGATATGATTTTGTATCAATGGGATGATAAACAGCACACCCCATACGCCAAATATAACAGGCGGTATACCAGATAGCAGGTTTACAAAGGGTACCAATATCTTCCTAACGCGATTGGGCGCATATTCGGTAATGTAAAACGAAGTAAGCAGGCATAGCGGCAGCGCGATAATGATGGCGATGGCCGTCACCCAAAGTGTGCCCATGATGAACGAGAAAAACCCGAAGAGTCCCTTAAGGGGTTTCCACTGACTTGAGCTGAGCAGTGTCCACCAGGAAGAATGCTCAAGAACTGGCCCGGATTTGAGATACAAGCCTATGCCGACTACCAGCACTACCGATACCGACAGTACTGTGAGCCCCAGCATTAGTTTGGAATAGACCTTATCTTTTATTAAACGAAATTGCATTAGTGATCAGGTTGTATTACATGGGCATAGCGATGGATTTTAAACCCATCGCTGTTATCTTAATTGACCGGTTAAAATCAATTTACTTTCTTTAATTCCTCAGCCAGTTTTTGCTTTGAAAGCACGATGTAACCATTCTCATCAACAAACTTCTGCCCATCGGTCAGTACATATTTTACAAAGGCTACCAGTTCGGGCCTACGAGGTTTTCCTTTGAACAGAAACCCAAGGTTGCGTGCCGGCGGTGAAGGATACCTGCCATCTGCAATGGCGTCGGTCAGATGGTCGATGGTGTCGTAAAAGTTTTCGTTCTCATCAATTTTGCCATTGCCGTTTACGTCGATAGGCAATGCATGTACACCCGCAACCTGTTTGCGGGTTTTCAGATCGTACAGGTATGCCAAATTATTGTATCCTATGCCGGTAACGTCCTTTTTAACAGCCTGGGCTAAACCAGGGTCGCCGTAAACACCTACGCCAAGCAGGTCTTCCTGCTTCTTGCCAAAATATTTGGCCCAGGTCTCTGCTGCACCTGCAGCGTCCGAACGGGTATAGATATGAATAGGGACGGATACTTTTCCGCCCAATTGGTTCCAGTTGGTAACTTTACCGCTGACAAATACGTCCAAAAACTGGTTGCGTTTTACGCCTTTCGATTCCAAAAGGGCAGCATTTGGGTTGCCGGTATTAAATGTCGGCACCACGGCATCTTTAGTAACGTAAATGGTATAGGCCCCTTTTTTAATTTCCTCAGGATTGATGTCGCGTGACGCAAGGCCGATGTCTACCAGGCCTGAAAGTGCATCTGTAATGCCTTTACCCGCGCCGCCGGCAGAAATATTGAACACCACGTTGGGATGTATCTTTTTGAACTCCTGCGCCCATTTAACAGTAATAGGGTAGAGGGCGAAGGCGCCGGATATATTGATAGTGCCTTTCAGGTCGTCAAGTGCAGGTTTTGGCTCATTCTTTTTGAATGAGGATAATATAATCAGTACACCTATCGTCGCGACAGCTGCCAGGATGGTTTTCCATTGGGAAAATATTGTTTTCATGTTCTTCAGTTTTATGGGGTTGATTAGAATGCGATCTGCAGTTGGGCTTCAAAAACGTTATTTCTAGTAGGCACAGCCGTCTCTTCATGCTTAAAGAGGTAGTCCACCGCTAATTTGGTCCACCGGTTAAATATGAAGTTTACACCGCCGGTATAAATATTGGTGCGGTCGGTTGTGATGGTTTTGTTAGGATCGAATGTGTCATATTTGGCAGCCAGCTGTATCTTTTTGGGCCATACGAAATAACCTGCCTGGAAAAACCAGCCATCTTTTTGTATAGCGGCGTCGGTACCGTGGATATATTCAGCATTCAATGAAAGTAATCCCAGGGTATAGCGGCTGTCAAAGCCATAACGGTTGCGTGCCTGCGATTTGGTTCCGCCTGCCGGGATATCCTGACCCCTATACCAGCTGCCGCCAAAATCCAGGTTTTTTATGGGGTGAATAACCAATCGGGCAGATATGTCCTTATGGTAGTTGTTATCGGTAGTTACGTTATAGCCTGCGCCATTAAATACTCCGACGGCATAGTCAAAAAGGTAACGATCGTCGGTTTTTGCAAAACTGCCGCCAAGCTGCAAACCAATATCACGCCCATTGGAGTTGCCGATAACGTCCTTAGAACGGCCGACCAACGCTTCGACACCTTGCGATCGGTCAATAAACTCGAGCTGGCTATCCGATACCAGATTCTCGTTTGAAAACGGGATCTTGAACTGACCGGCTGTGATCTTTGCAAAGTCGGCAAATTTATAAGCTGTATATCCATCGATCAGTTTAACGGAGGAGGCAAATTCAACATATACCTCGTAACTCCAGTTATCGGTAATACTGCCTTTAGCGTCCAAACGGGCACGGTGCAGATCGAAAGCATCGTTCGCGCCTTTTTGCTGAAAACCCTGGTAACGTGGCTGCAATAAGCCACTTATTTGCAGCGCTTTACTGCCAATAGAAATATTGTGCTCGTTCTGTTTGTCTTTGTCGCGTTTGGCCTGGTCGCGTAATGCCTGTTCCGAACGGATCGAATCTGCTTCAGCCTGGGTGATCAGGTTCTTTTTTATCAGGATATTTAAAAGATCCTCATTCTGCTGCGCTTTTGCCGCGACAGCCGAGATGATAAAGATTGCTATGAGCAGAATTGTTTTGGGGTAAAATAATTTCATTTGTTGTTTGAGTTTTTTGTGAGTAAATGATCAGGATGATTATTAAAGGAGGATGGTGCTGCACCAATCAGGCGATACGTTCAGCATGTCTTATATTGCATAGCTTGTTGACGATTTGCTAATATTAATTTTATTTATTCTATTAAATCTATATTGTCTATCAATTTAGTAGTGTAAAGATAATGAGTTATAAACTTATTTTGAAAAAATCGCTCAAAATATTTTTTAAATAACTGATTGTTAATATAATAATTTACTTAGCTAAAGTAAACAGGCCATCCAGTATCAAATATGCCGGTAGATTTCGAGAAGAAATTTAGCGCTGGCACAATAAAAAAGCCCTGGTGTCAGGGCTTTTCAGTTGATTGATTTATTGTTTTAGATTGATGATTGCGTATTAGTCGGCATTGGCCCGGAACATCAGTGCGCCTACGGTAACATTGGTGCGGCTGTCGATTAGGATAGCGCCGCCGTTTGCCTTATTGTTTTGAAAAAGGTCGAACGCCAGTGGGTCGGCAGTTTTAATAACGATGCGGCCTATATCGTTCAGCCTGAAATCCTCGTCAAATTCTTGTTCAAGTGTATTGATATTCACCTTGTACAGTATTTCCTGTATGCGGCAGCGGGTTACTTTGCTGTTATGTTGCACCAGGTAAGTATGAGTGGTATCCAATGCTTTGGTGTCCATCCAGCACAGGTCGGCTTCAATCCGCTGCGAGGTATGGGGCTGATTTGCTGAGCTTACCAGGATATCACCGCGACTGATGTCGATCTCATCTTTCAGATGCAAGGTTACCGACATACCCGCCAAAGCGGCCTCCGGTTCTTTATCCAGCAATTCAATTTTACTGATGGTAGAACTGAAACCTGATGGCAATACGGTCACTTTATCGTTTACACGGAACGAACCGCTTGATACCCGGCCTGCATACCCACGGTAATCGTGCAGTTCCTCGGTTTGAGGGCGAACTACCCATTGCACAGGGAAACGGGCATGATCACTTTGCGTATCTACAGGTATCTCTACCGTTTCAAGATGAGCCAAAAGGCTGTCGCCTTTATACCAGGGCATCCTGACTGATGGATGTACGATGTTATCGCCTTTTAATGCACTTACCGGGATATAGGTGATATTTTTAAGGCCAACTTTACCGGCCAGTATTTTATAATCCTCAACGATCTTATCAAAAACTTCCTGGCTGAAATCAACCATATCCATTTTATTCACTGCAACCACCACCTGTGGCAGGCCAAGCAGGGCCACCAGGAAAGAATGGCGTATGGTCTGCTCGATAACCCCTTTACGGGCGTCGATCAGGATGATAGCTAAATTTGAGTTGGAAGCGCCGGTAACCATGTTACGGGTATATTGTATATGTCCCGGGGTATCGGCTATAATGAACTTGCGTTTTTCGGTCTGAAAATATTTGTAGGCAACATCAATAGTGATACCCTGTTCGCGCTCGGCTTTCAGGCCGTCAGTCAGGATAGCAAGGTCGATAGTACCGTCATCGTTTTTACGGTTTGAACGTTGAAGGGCCTCTAACTGGTCAACTAAAATAGCTTCGCTATCATACAACAGGCGGCCTATCAGGGTACTTTTGCCGTCGTCAACACTGCCGGCTGTTAAAAATTTTAGAATATTCATAGTTAAAAGTAGCCCCCTTTCTTACGGTCTTCCATGGCAGCCTCGCTCACTTTATCATCCATACGTGCGCCACGTTCACTCACGCGCGAGGCGCTTATTTCGTCAATTATATCGTCTATCAATGTTGCGTAAGATTCAACGGCCGCCGTACATGACATATCGCCAACAGTGCGGAAACGCACATTTTTACGCTCTACCACGTCCTCGTCATCCATATTCAGGAATGGCGATGCTGCCATATACTGGCCTCCACGGGTGATCACATCGCGCTCATGGGCAAAGTAGATAGTTGGCAGCGGTATGTTTTCCCGGCGGATGTAGTTCCATACGTCCAGCTCTGTCCAGTTACTGATAGGGAATACGCGCACATTTTCGCCTTTATGTATCTTACCATTATAAAGGTTCCACAATTCAGGGCGCTGGCGTTTTGGATCCCATTGGCCAAACTCATCGCGAACCGAGAAAATACGTTCCTTAGCTCTTGCCTTTTCCTCGTCCCTGCGGGCGCCACCAATGCAGGCATCAAACTGGTGTTTGTTAATAGTATTCAACAAGGTAACGGTTTGCAGTTGATTACGACTGGCGTTTTTACCTTTCTGTTCAACCGCGCGACCCGCATCGATATCTTCCTGCACGTAACCAACGATCAATTTTTCGCCAATACGTTCGATCATCTGATCGCGGTAAATGATAGTTTCTTCAAAATTATGGCCGGTATCGATGTGTACCAGCGGAAAAGGAAATTTACCCGGGCGAAAAGCTTTTAGCGCCAGGTGCACAATGGTGATCGAATCCTTACCACCTGAGAACAGGAGGGCAGGCTTTTCGAACTGGCCGGCAACTTCGCGCAGGATATGTATGGCTTCCGCCTCTAATTCATCTAAATAATCCAACTGCTGTTTAGTCATTAATTATTGATTTATTGAATTACTGATTTATTGAATTATCGAATAGGTCAAACATTAATTCAATAATTCAATAATTCAGTCATTATTTACTTACCTCATGCAAACCGCATTCTTTCTTTGACTGGTCTTCCCACCACCAGCGCCCGGCCCGGAAATCTTCTCCCGGCTGAACAGCCCGCGTGCAAGGCTGGCAGCCTATGCTCGGGAAACCCCTGTCGTGCAATGTATTATAAGGCACATTATGTATCCTGATATATTCTTTTACCTGGTCCAAAGACCAGTCGAAAATCGGGTGAAATTTAAGCAAATTATGCTGTTCGTCCCACTCTAAATTACCCATGTGCTGGCGGTTGGCCGATTGTTCAGCACGGATACCTGTTACCCAGCATTGGTTGCCGGCAAGTGCGCGGTTCAATGGCTCAACCTTGCGTATGCCGCAGCATTCTTTCCGGTTATCAACTGATTCGTAAAAACTGCTTGGACCTTTGGCATTTACCATTTGCTCTAACAGCTCGTTGTTTGGATAATAAGCGTGAATCGGTTTGCCATACATTTCCATTGTCCGGTTCCACACATAGTAGGTCTCGGGAAAAAGGCGGCCGGTCTCCAGTGTAAATACTTTGATAGGTAGGTCGTTGGTGAATATCATGTGTGTGATCACCTGGTCCTCCCAGCCGAAACTGGTTGAAAACACCATCTTGCCCGGGAACCTTTCAGCTAATAAAGCCAAAGCCTGCACCGGTTCTAATCCGTCTATATGTTGCTTTATGTTTTCTAAAGCGGTCATTTTATAACTTGATCAAAAATTTATAGATGCTGTAAACACTTACTATGATAACAATGATCCCCACTGAAACCATTAAAGTTTTAGCTGAAAGTTTATTGGATATTTTGGCTGCAATTGGCGAAGCCAAAGCGCTGCCAATAACTAAACCTGCAACCGGTTCCCAATGAGCGGTACCATGCCGCATAAGCATGATAATGAATGTTGTGGAACTTACGATGGCCACAAAAAACCTCGAAAGCTTTACTGTGCCCAGGGAAAATTTCGGGTGACGCCCGCCGGCAATCAAACTCGATAATACAATAGAGCCCCAGCCACCGCCGCCAACTGCATCGATAAAGCCGCCCCCAAAACCTAACTGCCTTATTTTTTTTATCTTACCGTTAGCATGTTTTTTACCTACCTGGAAAGCTTTCCGTAAGATGACGATGCCTAATATTAATGTATAAGTTGATATGAATGGCTTGGTATACTGGCTATAGTGCTCGAGCGATGATAATAAAAAAGCACCCAAAAAAGCGCCAAGCGTTCCCCATACAACCAGCATCTTAAACAATTTCCAATTGATGTTACCCATCTTGTAGTGCATCCAGCCAGCAATTCCGTTGCTCAGCACTTCTGACAGGTGCACACCCATACTTGCTACAGCAGGAGTGAAACCCCTTAATAAGGAAAATGTAGTTGAGGTAACGCCATACGACATGCCTATAGCGCCGTCTATCAGGGCAAACACAAAGCCTGCACCAAGAAAATAATAAAAATTAGGGCTGATGCCTTCTACGTAGGTTCTAAAATCCGGATCGTTGCTCCATAAGGCATAAGCCGTAATGGTTATAGCGAAGACAATTGTTCCCCAGATTAGCCAGATGACGTTTTTATTGCTTACCGGTTTTTCGTCTACAAGTACGGCAGTTACGTCGTTAAGTGTTTTTACTTTGTAGGCAAAGTCGCCGGAAAGGGAATTTCTAAGCTGATTCATCTGCTGTAATGTAATGTCCAGTTCCCCTGGCAGGCTTTGGTCCAAAACTTCCCTAAGCCTTTTTGCCACCGTCGGCGATTTTCCATTGGTAGATATGGCGAGTTTCAGGTCGCCTTTTTGTACGATAGACCCTAAATAGAAATCGCACAGGTCGGGTTTATCGGCTACGTTCACCAAAAGTTTGCGCTCATGCGCCGACTCCCTGATATAGGTATTTAATTCTGCGTCATTTGTGGCAGCCACTACGATATCTGCCTTATCCAGGTCGGTATCAACAAATGCCTTTTGAATAACTGTCACGCCGCTGCAGCCAGACGCAAGGGTGTGGACCTCGGGTAAAAATTTATTGGCAATAACGGTAACCCTCGCCGACGGACTGTTGGTTACGATTGCCGTCAGCTTTTCCAAGCCGACGTTACCGCCGCCGATCAGCACCGTGTGCAGATTGTTCAGTTTCAAAAAAACGGGAAACAATTGATTGCCTTCCGTTTTCTCGTACTGAATTGTTCCCAATCCGTTATTCTTCGGCGACGATGTCATAAAATTCCCTGATAGGTTGAAATTGGGGGTGAAGCGAAACCACGTCACCAATAACAATTAACGCCGGCGATTTGATCTTTTTCTCTTCAACCAATTCAACAATGGTATCGATAACGCCGATAGCCACTTTTTCATTATCTGTCGATCCGCTTTGGATCACCGCCACAGGCAAACGGTTTTTACCTTCGCCCTGGTATATCTTCACTATCTCAGCAAGCTTACGCAGGCCCATTAGCACCACAACAGTTGCTTTGGTTTTTGCCGCGTCGTATAAGTCGCCGGATACCTGCCCATCCATGGTTGTGCCGGTAACCACCCAGAAACTTTCACTTAGTCCACGATGGGTAACGGGTATTTGCTGCAAACCGGGTACACCGATAGAGCTTGAAATACCCGGTATAACTTCGGCAGGGATACTATAAGATGCCGCATGGTCCAATTCTTCATACCCTCGCCCAAAAACGAATGAGTCGCCGCCTTTCAAACGGACAACATGGCCATAGTTCAAAGCGTAATCGATCATCAATTTGTTGATAGACTCCTGTGAGTGGGAATGATCGCCCGAGCGTTTGCCCACGTAAACTTTGGTAGCATGTTCGGGAGCGAACTCTAACAATTCTTCATTCACCAGCGCGTCATACAGCACCACATCGGCAGTTTTAAGCGCCTTGATACCTTTTATAGTGATCAATTCGGCATCGCCTGGACCTGCGCCAACCAAAGTAATGCGCGGCTCCTTAATTTCTTTTTTTGTTTTAGTATCTATCATGACTGTACCAATGCCTCTCTTTTAACTTTAACTGCACTTAAAAAGCCATTTGCTGCGGCCAGGTATGTACGGGCAAATTCTTCCGAAGGTTCATTCTTATTGATCTGTAAAACGAGATCATTGAATGTGCCGTCGAGTATAAATTCACCCTTATCAACGTATTGTGCATCAAACTCCTTGATGATGCCGATCTGGCTGCCCTGGTTGATACCTTTATCCAGCAACAACGCTTTTGCCGAGCTGATGAATACATTGTACGAATGATAGATAGCATCGGCCCATGCGCCGTTGTTAAATGATTCTTCGGCCCAGCCTTTTTTCTCATCAGATTCGTACAGCAGGGTGGCAACAAGATCTATCACCACACCGGCGCACTCGCCAACGCCTATAGCGGTAGCAAAAGTTTCTTCGTGCCCCCAATCTACAAACTCATCGTCTTTCAGGGTTGTCAGGTCCGCAAGCGGTTTAAGCAGCTGGTAGAAATAATCTTTACCAAGCCGGTCGTAATAATTGTGGAAGGGCTCGTTCTCTATCGAGTTTGCACGATAATCATTTAAAACCCACCTCAATACCTCGGTGGCGCGCTTTGCAGGTACTTTAATTACTTTATCAGCAGCGCGGCCCACGCCGTCGCCAACGGTGCCGCCGCCAAGCAATACTTGTACCGATGGCAATACTTTCAAGCCGGCTTTTAACGAACTGCCATGAAAACCAATATGTGCCAGGCCATGCTGACCGCAAGAGTTCATGCAGCCACTGATCTTGATCTTAATATCACGGTTGTAAACAAACTCTTCATATTCGTTGTAAACCAGGTCTTCTAATACCCTGGCCAATGTCATACTGTTGGAGATACCCAGGTTACAGGTATCGGTGCCCGGGCAAGTGGTAACATCAGCCACGCTGTCAAAACCCGGGGCCGACATGTTCAGTTCGGTTAGCCCGGCATACAAAGCCGGAAGGGCCTCTTTCCTGGCATATTTCAATAATAAGCCCTGATTTTGGGTTACGCGAATCTCGTCGGCCACATAGGGGCGAATGGCAGCTACAAATTTCCGGGCAACGTCAGTCGGGATGTCTCCGGTAGGAACCTTTACATATACGCCATAAAAACCTTTTTGCTTTTGCTCGAAGGTGTTGGTTATAAGCCATTGTTCGTAACGCAAAGGATTATCGATCGTTACTTCTGGGATCAATACAGGTTCCGGAATAACAGGCTCGTCAATACCGTTGCGATTTATTGGATAGGTTTTAACTTTATTGGCGATTCTTTCCTCCTTAGCCAATCGAACAACTTCGTCAAGGCCAAGTTTTTGGATCACATATTTTAAACGCGCTTTGTTACGGTTGTTTCTTTCGCCGTAACGGTCAAACACGCGGATAACCGACTCGATGTAAGGTATCAGCTGATCTTCGGGCAAAAACTCCTCAACCAGCGATGCCAGCAGGGGTTGTGCACCCAGGCCGCCGCCCAGGTAAACTTTAAAGCCACGTTCGCCTTTTTCGTTGATCTTGGGAATTACACCTATATCATGGATATAGGCATAGGCAGTATCCTCGCTGCTTGATGAGAAAGATATTTTAAACTTACGGCCCATCTCCTGGCAAATAGGATTCCGCAGAAAAAACTCGAAAGTAGCATGAGCATACGGTGAAACATCAAAAGGCTCTTTAGGATCGACACCGGCAGTAGGGGAGGCGGTTACATTACGTACTGTATTGCCACAGGCTTCGCGCAGGGTAACATCGTCGCGCTCCAGGTCGGCCCAAAGTTGCGGGGTACGCTCGAGGCTCACGTAATGTATCTGTATATCCTGGCGGGTAGTTAAATGCAGGTTATGGCTTGCATACTCGTCCGAAACATCGGCAATGCGCAGTAACTGTTTAAAAGTAACCTTACCAAAGGGCAGCTTTATGCGCACCATCTGCACCCCAGGCTGACGCTGGCCATATATGCCACGTGCCAGGCGCAGGCTCCTGAATTTCTCGTCGTGTATCTTACCTTCGCGAAAAGCCCTGATCTTTTTCTCAAGGTCGATAATATCCTTTTCAACTACAGGGTTTTCAAGTTCGGTACGGAAACTTTGCATATCCTCTTTATTAGTATTTGACCCAAGCGGGTACTGGTTTTACAATTATTTCCCAAATATATGTATAGTATAGAGAAATAGTAGTGTATGTTAAAAAATATCTTTCTTTTACAGTTTAATTACAAAGATACTTTTTGTGATAACAGCCAAATTACGCGCCAAAAATTTTACGGCACCTGTTTTACGCAAATGATGCGCGTATAGATACAAAAACAAGCAATTAGCTACGCCACGGCGTAAACATCCGTGCAAAGCTATGCCTAACCCAACAGTTTGTGTGGAAATAAATACCCTTTCGTATTGCGACAACAGGGGTTGCTCTTAAATTAAAGCTGTTGGTTAAACGTTGATCAGCGTGTTCTCGCGGGCAATGACATCCGCTATACTGGTCTCGGTAAGTATTTTGAGCGTGGCGTCTCTCACCTCGACAAACACGTCACGAATTCCGCAAGTTGTTTCCGACTTGCATTCTTCGCATTTGTGATAAAAGTTAAGGCTCGCGCACGGAACCATGGCGATTGGCCCATCGGTTATGCGCATTATACTTACGAGGTAAATATCTTTTGGATCTTTATTGAGGCTGTAGCCGCCACCCGCACCTTTCTTGCTATACAGGAAACCTGCATTTCGAAGATCAAGCAATATTTGTTCAAGAAACTTCTTAGGGATACGTTCTTCTTCAGCGATCTTAGAGATCTGCATAGGAGGTTTATCTGCATTTTTCCCCAGTATCACCAGGGCCTTAATGGCATACTTCGTTTTTTTCGATAACATTTAATATAATAAAACTTACAAAGATAAGGAAATATATTAAGTCGATATAATTGGTATGGTTGGGGTAATTAATGTAAATATATTTATTTTTTATCCGAATGTCCAAGATTTTTTTCAGGACTTACCATATCACGTACCATTTGTTTTAATTCTTTTATCTCTGGAAAGCCTCCAAAGTCTTTTCTGTCAAATATCACTTCGTCATTTATCCGGATGCTGTAATGCCCCCCGGTTTCGCTGGGCTGCAGTGTAACGCCGTATAATTCATCGGCAAAGGTAGTCAGCAATTCCTGCGCCATGTAGGCTGCCCGTAAAAGCCATCCACATTTGGGGCAATATTCTATTGTTACAAGGGGTTTCATTTTGCTAATTTACTAAACACCATGAAACAAAAAACACCACAAATGTGAAGCTGAAACACATAGGAGATGTTAGGTAGTTGTAATAAAGTAATTTAAATTTTTAGCGTTGTTTTTAGAAGTTGAAACCTAAAGTTATCTTAGGGTTAAATGGTCCTGCTTTTTTCCTTTTCTTAAATATTCCGCCATTGTTTGCTAACGCAGCCACTGCCTTCAGGACGGGGGATAGTAAAGTCTCAATCAATTTCATGTTCACTATTTTGATACACCCACTATTACGATTTTTCGAAATCAAAAGTTTTAATAAAATTGCGTTTCCGCTATATTTAGGCGGTTTTTCCGCCAAATTTAACTTTAACGAAATATTCAAATCTCATTAATAATAAGGGAGTTATGCACAGATACCTAAACCTTGAAAATTATTTTTTTTGTTTGGATAAGATCCCATAGATTTCCGTACAGGTCTTCGAATACTGCTACTGTTCCATAGGGTTCTTCAATAGGCTCCCTGGTAAAGTGTACACCCTTGTCAAGCATAGCAAAATAATCATGCCAAAACTCATCAGTGTGGAGAAAAAGAAATACCCTGCCACCCGTTTGATTCCCAACGCATTTTGCCTGGTCATCGTTGGCTGCCCTGGCTAAAAGCAAGCAGCATCCGCCCGGTCCCTTTGGGGAAATTAATACCCATCTTTTTGCTTCACTTAAAATGGTGTCCTCAACCAGTTCAAAGTCAAGCTTTTCAGTGTAGAATTTTATGGTATCGTCATAGTCTTTTACGACCAGGGTTACATGAGTGAGGTGTTGTGCCATTTGCGAAGCAACATACTAAAAATCGGGCAACCGGCGGGAGAAAAGATACAGATTTCAATAACTAAGGTCATCGCTTACCAAATGCACCACGAGTGTGTCCGACCCTCTGTAAACCGTTATTTCGGTACTGCCATGAACGGTTCCCGTATCTGGCGCCGCATGGGTAAACCAAATACCGCCATCCGTAGTAAATTTGCCTGATTTTAGTGGCAGGTTGTTGTCGAGGAGTAGTCCGTCACCACTTGTCCGCATCGTGATCTTGTCGCCATTGGTAGTGCCGGCCAGTTTAAGATTGACGGTTGCAAAGGTGCCGTCCCTGGTAACATACCATTTTTCATCCGAAAAGTTAACATATAAGCCATTCTTATTTCGGAAAGTTTGCCCCGGTGGTACATTGTCTTTTTTTGAACAAGCTGAGAGCAGGATAACAGAACAGGCAATAAGGAAAAGGTTTTTCATTTGATGCTGGTTTTAGGTACATATACGCGATGTTAACCTATAACGATACAGTCACCGTAAAATTATCAGTTGCCAATCAAAAATCGTTCTTCGTAATTCAGCTTTAATACTTTCAACTCGTCACCTACAGCAATTTGGCCCGCACTGTTGTGCACCAGGTTTTGCCCGAACATGATCTTGTTATTTTTGAAACGATACCTGGCAAGTGTTTTCAAAGGTTCTTTGCCCCGCTCAAGACTTTGCTGATCTATCGTTGGGATAGGACAGCGGGCACATAATTTTACTCCGTGAAACTGTATGTTTCCAATTTCAAAAGTATGCATCATATCTTCTGAATAAGGTTCGCCGCCGGTAAAGACAATATTAGGACGAAAGCGGTTCATGGGTACTGATTTTTCCAACCTGCTGTTCAGATCGTCAAGCGATGCCTGACCGATAATGAGAAAGGGGTAGCCATCTGAAAAAGAAGTAACGCTGTTCGCAGACGTGTAACGCTGATCAGTTATCCTATGGGTCGCATCAGGCATATAAACTAAGCGGCATCGGATATTCAGCATATTGCTGAACCATTCATCCGCCGCTTGACTTACAAACTGGCCGGTACAGGTGTCATCCCAGATGGTCACCTCTGCAAACTCACTCGTTTCAGGCTGAAATGGTATGGATATCGAGGTGTTGCCCCGTTTGTAGGTTACTGACAGGCCTTTCTCGTTTATATCAATGTTCATCAAGGCCAATTCGGCAACTTCCCTTTGCGATATGAACAGGTTATTTTCATCAACCAGCATCCAACGGCGGTCGTATTCGAAACCACGGTCGGTCACTTGTGCCCTGTTAACCGAAATACCAGCCATCGACTTGATGGGATAGATGTATAATCCGCTTATTTGCAGCATGCGGTAAAGATACCTGACTGTTTTGTGGGCAGCAAATTCATCTTTCAACAAGGCCGCTACTTAATAACAAGTTCGTTACATTCCATCAACAGTCCTGTCGGTTTAACAGTTTTATTTCTACATTTAGAAACCAATTTCTAAACATCTGATTTATGCATCGCAGAAAATTCATCAGGGACGCCTCGCTGGCTACCGCCGGGCTCACCATTCTCAATTTTCCCGTTTTCGGCAAAAATGCACCAAGCAACAAAGTTGTTTTGGGCGTAATGGGCCTTAATGGCAGAGGTAGTTACCTGGCCAATTGTTATTCGCAATTACCTAATGTGGAAGTCGCTTATATATGCGACGTAGAAGAAGGGGCAATAAAAAAAGGCTTCGAAGCACTCAAAGATGCACCCCGGAAACCTGAATTGATACATGATATACGCAAACTAGTTGAAAAAAAGGATTTTGACGGGCTGGTAGTCGCTGCACCCGACCATTGGCACACGCCGGCTGCTATTTTAGGCGCATCGCACGGGAAACATGTTTATGTGGAAAAACCCTGCGGGCAAAACCCGCACGAAGGTGAACTGATCTCTCAGGCGCTGCATAAATATGGCAAACATATCCAGATGGGCAACCAGCGCCGTTCCATGCCATCGCTTATTGAAGCGGTGAAAGAAGTCCGCGGTGGCGCCATAGGCGATGTGTATTTTGCCAAAGCATGGTACACCAACGACCGTAAGTCTATTGGTGTGGGTAAACATATTCCGGTACCAAAAACGCTGGATTTTAATTTGTGGCAGGGCCCGGCGCCGCGTAAGGAGTTCCAGGATAATCTGGTGCATTACAACTGGCACTGGTTTTGGCATTGGGGTACAGGCGAAGCCTGTAACAACGGTACACACGAAATTGATTGCTGCCGCTGGTTTTTAGGCGCCGATTATCCGACGCAAGTAAATTCGTCGGGGGGACGATATGCTTATAAAGACGATTGGCAGACACCCGATACACAGGTAGCCTCATTCGAGTTTGGTAATAAAGGAACGATTACGTGGGAAGGCCGCAGTTGCAATAATTTCCCGGTTGAAGGCAGCAGCAGGGGTTTTATTATTTACGGAAAGAATGGCAGCCTGGTGAATCTTGGCGGTGGTGATTATAAGATACTAGACATAAAAAATAAAGTGCTGAAAGAAGTAAAATCGGAAGTAGCGCCTGATCCAAATAACACCCAAAGCGCGAACGGCAATCTCGACTTTTATCATTTCAAGAATTTTGTTGGTGCGGTGCGGGGTGAAACCCAATTAACGGCTCCGGTGGACGAGGCGTCGAAAAGCGTACTACTTTGTCATTTAGCCAATATTGCGCAGCGGACAGGCGTCACCCTGAAATGCGATCCAAAGAACGGCCGGATTACTAATAGCCCGGCTGCAATGAAATTATGGCAGCGAACCTACCAGCCTGGTTGGGAACCAAAATTGGTTTAGTATGAAATATAGACTGATCCTTGCTTTTTTAATGGCTGCGTCGTGGACTTTCGCTCAAAAGCCATTATTCCCCCAACACCCGGGCGTGGTTTCCTATACTTACCGCGATTATTTATCAAAAGACGTTCCCGGCACCTTGGATAAAATAAAACAGTTGGGCTTTACGGATATGGAGTTTTCGGGCCTTTTTGGCAAAACTGCAGCAGAATTGCGAACTCTTCTTGACGAACGCGGCATCAAATGTTCGTCATTCGGCGTCAGTTATAACGACTTTGTGAATAAGACGGAAGAAGTTGCCCAAAATGCAAAGACACTCGGCGCGCAATATGTCAGGGTAGCAGGCATACCGCATAAATCGGCCCTGACTTTGGAAGAAGCACAAAAAGCTGTTGCCGATTTTAACCGGGTAGGTAAAATATTAAAGGAACAATATGGCCTTGGTTTTATTTATCACGAACACGGTTTCGAGTTTCAGCCATACCAGGACGGAACGTTGTATGATTATATCGTAAAAAACACCGATCCGCGCTATGTGAGCCTCGAACTGGATATTATGTGGGCCTTTTTCCCGGGGCAGGACCCGGCGGCGTTGCTTGACAAATACGGACATCGCTATAAGGCGCTGCATCTCAAGGATTTGAAAAAAGGCGTTAAAGGCGATCTTACAGGAGGTACCAACCAGGATAATGATGTGGTTTTGGGCACGGGGCAAATTGATATTCCGGCTGTGTTGAAAGCTGCTAAAAAAGCGGGTGTGGAGCATTATTATATCGAGGATGAAAGCACCCATGTAATGGAACAGGTTCCTCAAAGCCTTGCGTACCTTAAGAGTTTAAAGCAATAATCTACCATGAAAAAATATCATTATTTAATTTTAGCTGCTTTTTTGTTTGGCAGTTTTCTGCCGGCGCAGGCTCAAAAACAAACCGGTTGGGTAAGCTTGTTTGATGGAAAAACATTGAACGGTTGGAAACAGGCCACCGGTAAAGCGAGCTTTTCGGTACAGAACGGCATGATCGTCGGTACATCGGCGATGGAAAAGTATAATTCGTTCCTGGTGACAAAAAAGGAATATGGTGATTTCGTGCTGGAACTGGATGTGAAGCTGGAAAGCAATGCCAGCAATTCCGGTGTGCAGACGCGCAGCCATTTCGATGCGACCGGCAACGAAGGGATAGGTAAGGTTTACGGGCGACAAGTGGAGATCGATCCCTCTGATCGCCGTTGGTCGGGTGGAATAGAGGACGAGGCCCGGCGCGATTGGTTATATACCATGCAACTCAATCCCAAAGGGCAGCCGGCCTACAAACAAGGCGACTGGAACCATATCAAAATTGAGTGTATCGGCAATTCTACTAAAACCTGGGTAAATGGCGTTGCCGCTGCATACGTGGTCGATACCATCGATACCAAAGGATTTATCGGTTTGCAGGTGCATGCCGTGTATAAAGCGGAAGATGCCGGCAAGAAATTCTATTTTAAAAATATACGTATCAAAATAACCGGGCTTGTACCCGCGCCGTTCCCGCCCGGTGTATACGTGGTTAATTATGTATCGAACCATTTGACCCCTTACGAAAAGAAAGACGGCTGGCGCTTGCTTTTCGATGGGAAAACCAATACCGGCTGGCGTAGCGCAACAAGTGAAGAATTCCCCACGAAGCCGGGCGGCTGGGTGATACGCGATGGCACAATGACCATATTGGGATCAAAAGGCGGCGAGTCCGCTAATGTTGGCGATATTGTGACGAAGGAAGAGTTTAGCGCATTCGATCTTTCATTTGAGTTCAGGATGAGCCGGGGGGCCAATAGCGGGGTAAAATATTTTGTGACGTTGAACGAGGATACCAAAGGATCAGCCATCGGTTTAGAATACCAGGTGCTGGATGACGCAGTGCACCCCGATGCCAAATTGGGTCGCAATGGCGACCGTACATTGGCATCCTTATATGACCTCATCCCGGCAAATAAACCGCCGCGCTTTGTTCACCCGATAGGCGAATGGAACACAGGGCGCATTGTAGTATATCCGAATAACCATGTAGAGCATTACCTGAATGGCATTAAAGTGCTTGAATATGAGCGCGGTTCAAAGGAGTTTAAAGACCTGGTCGCTATAAGCAAATTTATTATCTGGAAAAACTTTGGCGAGGCTCAGCAGGGGCATATTCTGCTGCAGGATCATGGCTTCGATGTGAATTACAGGAGTATCAAGATAAAGCCTTTGAAATAGTCTAAATCTGTGATTCAGACATTTAATTATTTTATATATCTTGTCTAACCAATTATATCAATTATGTCAGCAGATACTGTTAATGTAAATAATAAAGCCACGGCTCAGAATACCTACGATGCTATCGTCATCGGATCGGGTATCAGCGGGGGCTGGGCGGCCAAAGAGCTTACCGAACGCGGCCTGAAAACTATCATGCTGGAGCGCGGGCGGAATTTTGAGCACCTGAAGGATTACAAATCGGCCTCAAAGGGTCCATGGGAATTTGAGCACCGCGGCCGTATTACACAGGAACAGCGAAAAGAGCATAAGTATATAGCACGCACATGGGGTGCCTATGAGCCGATCATTGACTATTGGGCGAACGACAAGGATGCGCCCTATACCGAAATAAAACCTTTTAACTGGTGGCGAGCTTACCAATTGGGTGGCCGCTCTATTTTGTGGGGGCGCCAGAGCTACCGCTGGAGCGACCATGATTTTGAAGCCAACCTGAAGGACGGCTGGGCAATTGACTGGCCTATCCGCTATAAAGATATTGCCCCCTGGTACGATCATGTAGAACGGTTTATTGGCGTAAATGGCTCGCATGAAGGGCTGGAACAGTTGCCCGATGGCCAGTTTCTGCCAGCAATGCAACTAAATTGCGTGGAAAAGGACGTGGCTGAACGAATAAAAAAGAATTTCAAGGGCAGCCGCCACATGATCATTGGCCGGTCGGCAAACCTGACTGCGCCCATCAATGGTCGCACTAACTGCCAGTTCCGTAACCGGTGCTGGGAGGGCTGTCCATTCGGCGCCTATTTCAGTACTCAGTCATCAACCCTGCCCGCCGCTGTTAAGACGGGCAACCTGACGGTGAGGCCATTTTCTATTGTTACCAGGGTGTTGTATGATAAGAACACGCAAAAAGCAACCGGTGTAGAAGTTCTGGATGCAGAAACCAATCAAACCTATGAATATCACGCCAAAGTTGTATTTGTTAATGCTTCGGCGCTGAACAGCGCCTGGGTGCTGATGAATTCAGCCACTGATATTTGGCCCGGCGGTTTGGGCAGCAGCAGCGGCGAATTAGGGCATAACATCATGGATCATCATTATAATTTAGGCGCTTCGGGGGTAATGGAAGGGTACGACGACAAATACTATTTCGGCAGAAGGCCGAATGGTGTTTACGTGGTGCGTTTTGCGAACCTGTTTGGCGATAAACGCGATTACCTGCGCGGCTTTGGTTACCAGGGCGGCGCAAGTCGCGATAGCTGGAGCCGTGAGATAGCTGAATTGCATGTAGGTGCACAATTTAAGGAGGCCCTGACCGAGCCCGGGGTTTGGAAAATGGGAATCGGCGGTTTTGGCGAGTTATTGCCTTATCATGAAAATAAGATCAGCCTCGATCATAACAACAAGGATAAATGGGGCCTGCCGATATTAGCAATGGATGCCGAGCTGAAGGATAATGAAAAGAAAATGCGCATTGATATAGTTGCCGAAGCCAAAGCCATGCTCGAAAGTGCGGGTGTGAAAAATGTGCAAACCTGGGACAGGGGCCACAACATAGGCGATGGTATACACGAAATGGGTTCGGCACGTATGGGCCGCGATCCAAAAACATCAGTATTAAATGAGCATAACCAGGTTTGGGATGCGAAGAATGTGTTTGTGACCGATGGCGCAATGATGGCTTCATCAGCCTGTCAGAACCCATCGCTAACTTATATGGCAATGACGGCGCGCGCTGCAAATTTTGCCGCAGATGAGCTGAAAAAGGGGAATATCTGATTTTGGTTATTCGATTTTGAATTTTATAACATTAGTATAATTTAATTATCATGAAAATATTCATCTATTTTAAGGTGACGATCATCGTTCTTTTGGTAAGCTCGGTTTGCGTTATGGCCAAACCAAAAGTGCTGATATTTAGCAAGACAGCCGGTTTTCATCACAACTCGATAGCAGTTGGCATTCCTGCAATTATCAAACTTGGCGCGGAAAATAATTTTGATGTGGATACCACAACTGATGCTTCCAAATTCACTCAGCAAAACCTGGGGCAATATGCCGCGGTGATATTCCTAAGCACCACAGGCGACGTATTGAACGATGCACAACAGGATGCTTTCAAAAAATATATAGAAGCGGGCGGCGGCTTTGTCGGCGTACATTCGGCAACTGATACTGAATACGACTGGCCATGGTACGGCGAGCTGGTTGGCGCCTATTTCAAAAATCATCCAAGCAAACAGCAAGTGGCCACGCTACACGTTGTTGACAGGAGTTTCATAGCTACAAAACATCTGCCTGCCGAGTGGAAAAGATTGGACGAATGGTATAATTTTAAAGTGGTCCCCAGCGATAAAGATGTTCATGTGCTGATCACTATCGACGAAAAGAGCTATGAGGGCGGTAACGATGGCGATTATCATCCAATGGCATGGTACCATAATTATGATGGCGGGCGTGCTTTTTATACGGCCCTGGGGCACACTGATGAATCCTACGCCGATCCCCAGTATTTAAAGCATTTATTAGGCGGAATTGAGTATGCTATAGGCAAACACAAATAAAGATTTGAAATATTTTTAAAAAGTTACAATAGCTTATATAAAAACATTTTATTTCTGCTGCTAAAATCATAATTTGCAGACAGTTTCCAATTTATAAATCCTTTTAAACAATGAACAACAACCTGAAAAGACTTTTAGGGATGATGTGCTGTGGGGTGCTGGCGCTTAATGCATTCAGCCAAACAGGCAAAGAGCACATTGCCATTATTCCCGAACCTGTTAGCATCACACAAGGCGAGGGCCAGTATGTATTGCCAAAGACGATAATTGTGGCTACACGTGTGAACCCGGAAATGAAAGAGGCCATAGCAACGCTGAAGAGCCTTTCCATCCCAACCGGCAATCATGTTACCATACTGAACAGCGCGGCAAAACCAGCCATTAAACTGACGCTTAATGCAAAAACTGATACCGTAATAGGGGAAGAAGGATATTATTTGTCGGTAACTAAGAAGGGTGTTGTTATTCGTGCCAATAAACCGGCAGGATTGTTCTATGGCACACAAACGCTGATGCAATTATTACCTAAGGAGATCGTGAGCGACAAACGCGTCAGCGGTGTTAGCTGGGCGATGCCATGTGTGCAGATAACCGATTACCCGCGCTTTAAATGGCGTGGGCTGATGTTCGATGTTTCGCGCCACTTCTTCACCAAAGCTGAAGTAGAGCAATACATCGACAACATGGTGAAGTATAAATACAACCTGCTGCACATGCACCTGACCGACGACGAGGGCTGGCGCATTGAGATCAAAAGCTTGCCGCGATTGACCACAGTTGGTGCCTACAATGTAAAAAAGGTTGGTTATTTCGGCAGTTTCCCGGCTCCAAAGCCCGACGAACCGCGCAATTACGGGGGTTTTTACACCCAGGACGATATCAGGGAAATAGTACAGTATGCAAAAGACAGGTTTATGAATATTTTGCCCGAGATCGATGTTCCGGGCCACAGTTTGGCTGCTGTAGTAGCCTATCCTGAACTGTCGTGCACACCAGGCGCCGACCAATACCAGGTAAGGTCGGGCGAACATTTTATGAATTTTACGAAGGATGGCATTAAAGCCGGTATAGATAATACACTATGCCCTGCCAATGAGAAGGTTTATGTTTTCCTGGATAAAGTATTGACCGAGGTAGCTAAACTGTTCCCGTTTGGCTATATCCACATGGGCGGTGATGAATGCGCCAAGAATTTCTGGGAGAAAAGCGATTCCGTAAAGGCGCTGATGCAACGCGAAGGGTTGAAAACCCAGGAGGAAGTGCAAGCTTATTTTGAAAAACGTGTGGAGAAGATAGTAGAATCAAAAGGAAAGAAATTTTTAGGATGGGATGAAATACTGGAAGGCGGCTTAGCTCCCGACGCCATAGTAATGAGCTGGCGTGGGATGAAGGGCGGCATACAGGCTGCCAAAATGGGGCACGAAGTAGTAATGAGCCCTACCACTTTTGCATACCTGGATTATATGCAGGGCGACCCTGCAATTGAACCGCATGTTTATTCTACCTTGCGTTTGAGCAAGGCCTACCAGTTTGAACCGGTGCCGGATAGCGTGGATTCAAAATTGATCATAGGCGGGCAGGCCAACTTGTGGACCGAACAGGTTTATAACGTCCGCCATTTGGAATACATGACCTGGCCGCGGGCTTTCGCAATTTCTGAAGATCTGTGGACACCTAAGGCAAAAAAGAACTGGGACGACTTTTTTAACCGGGTTGAAAAACATTTCGGCCGTTTTGACGAAGCACAGATAAAATATGCGCCAAGCGTTTACGACCCGAGCTTTAACGTGAAGATGATGCCCGACAGTACGCTGCAGGTATCGATGGAAACCGAAGTGAAGGGATTGGATATTTATTATACGTTCGATAATTCGTTCCCAGATAATTTCTATCCAAAATATACCGAGCCATTACTGGTACCTAAAGAATCGGCACAGCTAAAGGTGATCACCTACAAGGATGGTAAACCGGTTGGCCGTTTGATCACTTTGCCGATGGACGACATGAAAAAACGCGCTAAAGGGAGAAATTATGATTGATAGATTATAGAAAAATTTGAAAACCCGGTAAGTAAATAAATTGCCGGGTTTTTTATTTACAAAACGACAATTCAAAAACATTCAGCTAAAATGTATTATTTACCTTTACAGATTAGAGGGAAATACATTGCTAACAGATAACCACGGACGAAAGATCAATTACCTGCGCCTTGCGGTGACCGACAGGTGTAACCTGCGCTGCTTTTACTGCATGCCAGAAGAGGGGCTGAACTGGCTGTCGCGGAAGGAACTGCTGACTTACGAGGAAATGCTGCGAACTTGCCACCTGCTGGTGAAAATGGGCATTGAAAAGATACGCATTACCGGCGGCGAGCCTTTTGTACGGAAGGATATGATGAAGCTCCTTTCGGCCTTGTCAAAAATACAGGGATTAAATGAGTTAACCATCACAACCAATGGCGTTTTAACGGCGTCGCTGGTGCCTGAATTAAAAAGAATAGGCGTAAAATCAGTTAACCTTAGCCTCGATACGCTGGATGCCAACCGGTTTTTTGCCATAACCCACCGCGATGAGTTTGACAAAGTGATGGAAACCCTTGATCAGTTGCTTAAGTATGATATCAACGTCAAGATAAACGCTGTAGTGATGGACGGCAAAAACACGCAGGACATTATCCCATTGGTGGAAATGACCAAAGATACGCCGGTTAGTGTGCGCTTTATCGAGGAAATGCCATTTAACGGCGAAGGGCATATTTACAGCGGTTTAAAATGGGATTATAAACGCATATTGGACGAGATCACAGCTAAATATCCGGCTATTCAAAAACTGCACGATGAATCTTACTCGACATCGTATAATTATAATATACCCGGCCATAAAGGTGATATTGGAGTAATAGCGGCCTATTCGCGCACTTTTTGCGGAACGTGTAACCGTATCCGCATAACGCCCGACGGCGTTTTGAAAACCTGCTTATACGATGATGGCGTAATGAATATCAAAGACATTATACGCTCTGGTTTTTCAGATGATGAGTTGAAAGCCAAGCTACAGGAAGCTATGAATAATCGTGCTAAAGATGGGTGGGAAGCTGAACGGAACCGCGCACTGAACGACCCGGCGCATGAATCTATGGCGACTATAGGAGGATAAGCCATGACTACAGTTGAACAAGCGGAAAAACTGATCCTTGCGGAAGCTAAGGACTTCGGAATGGAGACGATCCCGTTTGAACAAGCGTTAGACAGGGCTTTGGCGGAAGATATTAAGGCCGATCGCGACCTGCCGCCATTTAACCGGGTGACGATGGACGGCATAGCGATTAATTACAAGGCCATTCAAAGTAACATATCGGTTTTCAAGATAAAAACAACCCAGGCAGCTGGCGACGAACCAGTAGAGACAGGTCGCGTTGACGAATGCATTGAGATCATGACCGGGGCGGCCCTGTCTCCATCGCTAGACACGGTGATCCAATACGAAAACATCCGGATCAATAATGGTGAGGCGACTATTTTAAATACTGAAATAAAAAAAGGACAAAACCTGCACCTAAAGGGGGCTGATAAGAGAGAAGGGGATATAGTTGTATGTTCAGGTCAGATTATTACGCCGGCAGTGATCAGTGTAGCTGCCTCGGTCGGAAAACGGGACTTGATGGTAAGAAAATTACCCCGTGTAGTTGTGGTTTCTTCGGGCGACGAACTGGTTGACATAGGTGTGGAACCCTCACCCGTGCAGATCAGGAAATCAAACAGTTATACGATACAAGCAGTTTTAGCTCAGCATTATCTGCGGGCCGAATTGGCACATATACCTGATGACCCGCGAATAACACGCGAAAAGATCGGTAACTGCCTCCAAAATTACGACGTGATATTGATGACCGGCGGTATCAGCATGGGTAAGTTTGATTTTATACCCAAAGCGCTGGAAGAAATGCAGGTGAAAACTGTATTCCACAAGGTAAGCCAGCGGCCGGGCAAGCCATTTTGGTTCGGCAAACATGAAAGCGGCGTTTTAGTATTTGCATTCCCGGGGAACCCGGTAGCTACCTTCATGTGCCTGCACCGTTATTTTTTGCCATGGTTGCGCGCCAGTCAGAGGCTTGGCGCCAAGCCCCCGGTTTATGCGGTTTTGGATAAGGACTTTACCTTTAAACCCGAACTGCAATATTTTTTACAGGTTACTTTAAAATTTTCGGAAGAAGGCAAATTGCTGGCCATCCCGGTTGAAGGAAATGGTTCGGGCGATTTTGCTAACTTAGCAGATACAGATGCTTTTATGGAGCTTCCGATGGAACGGAGTGAATTCAAAAGAGGCGAGGTTTTCAGGGTGTGGCCCTTTAATAATATTTGAATATGGAGTTTACGCATTTAGATGACAAAGGGCGGGCGACGATGGTTGATGTGGGCGAGAAACAAGTTTCGCGACGTACAGCTACTGCACGCTGTATAGTTTCTTTGCCGCCCGGGGTACTTGTACAACTTAACAACGGCGATATTCAAACCAAAAAAGGCTCTGTATTTCAAACAGCGATCATAGCTGGTATAATGGCAGCTAAGAAAACCGGCGACCTGATACCGCTGTGCCATCCGCTTGGACTGGATAATTGCCATGTGAATATTCATTTGAATGATGAGCAGGAGGTTGTTATTGACTGCACAGCTACCATCACCGCTAAAACGGGGGTCGAAATGGAAGCACTTGTTGGTGCATCGATAGCTGCGTTGACGATATACGACATGTGCAAGGCATTGAGTCACGATATCGTGATCAAAGAGACCAAACTGATGGAAAAAACAGGAGGGAAGCGTGACTTCAAAAGAGCATAAAAAACATGCCGACCTTAAAAGACCGGCACTGGGTAACTTCGGCAGGAATGAATGGGCGATTGTTGGCGCTCCATGCGTTTACATCAAAGCTTTGGCTGATAAAGTTATAAGCGCCTTATCGCCGGTTTACAAATGCGCCTATGCGGATACCTCCCACAACGACGAGGTGATACTGGCCCCGGGCAAACTCGCAAGCGGAGCCCTACTGGAATATGCCGATATGATCAATCACCAGCAATTTAATTACGCTGAACCATTGAGGCCGGTTCCTTTTCGCCAGCAATTTAATGGAGCCGATCTGGTGTTGGTAAATGGCAATCATCAGCAGGCAAAGTCGCAGGTAGTTATCATTTATGAAAATAAGCGGGCGTCGCTTCAAAAACGATTGGAGCAACTAACCAATGTCGAACTAATTTTGTTAGCCGAAAATGCGGAAGGTGTGTTCGACTTTATCCAGGGGTCTTTAACCAATTTCCAGGATATACCGGTTTACAGGCTGGAAGAAACAGATAAGATCATATCTTTTTTCAGGTCGAAACTCGAAGAAGCAAGGCCGGCGCTGAACGGTCTTGTGCTGGCGGGCGGTAAAAGCGAGCGAATGGGTTTTGATAAAGGTGCGGTCAATTGGTTTGGTAAGGAACAGCGTTACTTTATGGCGGATATGCTGAAGCCCTTGTGTAACGAGGTATTCATTTCGTGCCGGGAAGATCAGCGGCAGCAGATACCTGCCAATTATAATGTTTTACCAGATACCTTTACTGGCCTGGGACCTTTTGGGGCAATATTGTCGGCGTTCAGAAATGAACCGGATAAAGCCTGGTTGGTTATCGCCTGCGACCTGCCTTTACTGGAATTGGATACTATCCAATATTTGGCCGGTCAACGCGATGTGTCTAAAATTGCAACAGCGTTTAACAGTACTCATGACCAATTTCCCGAACCTTTGATCACTATATGGGAGCCAAAAAGTTACCCGGTGTTGCTGGCGTTCCTGTCTCAGGGGTATTCGTGTCCGCGAAAGGTGCTGATAAACAGCGATGTTAAACTTCTGGATGTTCAAAACCCCGATGCGCTAACCAACGTCAATACGCCCGATGAGTTGGAAAAAGTAAAGCGGACCATCCATCAAAAGATCGCCAGCGCCTGATGTCAGCTGATCTTACCCGGTACAGTTGCCAGATAGCCTTACCCGGCTTTGGCGAAGCCGCACAAAAGCTGTTGCAGCACTCAAAGGTGCTGGTGGTTGGCGCGGGTGGCTTAGGCTGCCCGGCTCTGCAATATTTGGTTTCGGCAGGTGTGGGAACGATAGGCGTGGCGGATCATGATGTCATTTCCGTAAGCAATTTGCACCGCCAGATACTTTATACCCCCGCAGATGCAGGGTTAAAAAAGGCTATAGTGGCTTCCGAACGTCTGCAGAAGCAAAATCCGGATATCAGACTCATTGCGGTTGATATTAAGATCACATCGGATAATGTATTAGATATCATGGGCCAATATGATATCGTGGTTGACGGAACAGATAATTTCGAAACGCGGTATTTGCTGAATGATGCGGCTGTGATGCTTGGCAAACCTTTGGTGTTTGGGGCTATTTATCAATATGAGGGCCAGGTAGCGGTATGGAATATTAAGAACCCGGATGGCAGCTATTCACCTAATTATCGCGACGTGTACCCGGAAGTTGATGCCACCCAAATACCTAATTGCGCCGAGGGCGGTGTTATCCCAACATTAGCCGGCATTATCGGCTGTATACAAGCCAACGAAGTGATCAAATATATTACTAAAACCGGCGAATTATTATCAGGCAAGATATTGGTATTTGATGCACAGAGTTTACAAAGCAGGGTTATCAAGATAGGTAAAACGACTAAAATAAATATCACGAGCCTGGTTGAAACGGCGGATATTCCAACGATTACGGCTGAAGATTTGAAAGCAGGGCTGGCGGAAAATCGGATTGAATTGATAGATGTGCGTACCCTGCAGGAACGTGATCTTTTTGATATTGGTGGCGTTCATATTCCGGTAGAGGAGATCGAAGAAAACATAACTTATTTTGATTCGGACAGTGCAAAGGTCTTATACTGCGCTACGGGTAACCGGAGCGCTGAGGCGGTAAAACTGATCAGGCAAAAATACCCGGATGCAAAGATTTTTTCATTGGAAGGTGGGCTGAACCAATTTCCGGTTTAGATTGATTTAGGATTCGCCAATCAAGATCCTGATCATCGTTTAAATCATTTTAATCGTGTCTTATGGATGTGCCGCCACCCAAACTTCACCATCTTCAAATACTTCTTTTTTCCAGATAGGTACGGTTTGCTTCAGGGTATCGATAACAAAACGGCAGGCTTCGAAGGCAGCATCGCGATGTGCGCAGGACACGGCAATGATAACGGGTATCTCGCCAACGGCAAGAGTGCCAACCCGGTGATGGATCAACAGCTTTTGAACCGGCCATTTTTCGAAAGCCTGGGCGGCTATCTTTTCCATTTCTTTTAACGCCATCGGCTCATAAGCCTCAAAATCGAGCCTGACGACCGCTTTACCTTTGGTGGCGTTACGCACCGTACCAATAAATACATCAATACCGCCCGACTGCGGCGACATTACCCAATCAATACATGACTGCATATTTAAAGGCTTGTGCGATATGTTTATATGGATATCCAATGTTCCAATCTATTAAATCCTTTAATCGTGTTTATCCACCACTTACCGGCGGAATAATGGCTATTTCATCGTGCTCTTTTAAAACGCTTTCATCCGGTGCATATTCATTATTTACAGCTACCATGTAGGAGGCCAGTTGCTTCAGTCGCGGGTACCTTGTTTCCAATGATTGCTTTAGATCAGCGGTGGTATTTCCATTTAATTCGGCAGTGACGGAACTTCCGCCGAATATATCCTTAGCTATGCCAAATGCCAGCACGTTTACTTTCATCGTACAAAAATAAGCAATGTTTAGCTAAGCTTTCGCTTATTGAAATACCAATAAAGTGGTATGCCGATGGCAGCAAGCACCAGGCCGAAAACAGAAACAATTATTTGGGAAGTTCCCGCAATGTAGTTACTGATATCGTTGTAAAGGGTTATGACGACATAGAGTGCCGAGAACAGGATAAATATGACAGGGAGATAAGGATACCCCTTTAATCGGTAGCCGGGCTGCCTGCCGGGCATTTTGCGACGAAGAATAAATATGCCGTAAGCCGCAAAGCCGTAAAATATCCAGGTAATGAATACGAACATGTCCATCAGCATGTCGAACGAGCCTATCAAAACAAGGATGGTTCCCCAGGCAGCCTGGAACCATAAGGCATTTGATGGTGTGCTATACCTTGGATTGACCTTGCCTGCGAAGGCGAAGAAATTCTTCTCATGCGACATGGCATAAATTACTCTTGAGCAAGGCAGGATATTGCTATTGGTGCAACCGGCAGTACTGATCAATACCAATGCCGCTATCAGTCCGCCGCCGCCGACCCCCATTATCTTGAACAATGCATCGGAAGCTACCAGCTTTGAATTTTTCATTTCGTCTACCGGCATCATGTACAGGTAGGCCTCCGTTGTCAAAACATACAGCAGCATACAAAGCAGCAGGCCGATGATAAGTCCGCGCGGGATATTTTTTTGAGGCTGTTTGATCTCTCCCCCGATAAAACCCAGGTTATTCCATCCGTCATAGGCAGCTAATGCACCTGTGGTAGCTGCGATAAAAGCCGTAAACTGGTGCCAGTAGGAATGGTCGAAAGCGGAGGATGCTGTAGTTAAGTTACCCAAATGGCCTTTTCCTGAGAAAAAGATCGAAGCGATCAGGAACATCAATGCTGCTACCTTTAGTATCGAAAAAAAGACCTGCACGGCGCCGCCGGCTTTTACGCTGCGGACGTTGATCCAGGAAAATATTACGATGAGTACAATGGCTACGCCCTTTACGCCGATGTTTTCGAGCAGGTAGAACCTGCCGATGTAAGGAATGACGACAGGTATGGAGCGTTCGATGGCGGCAGAAAAATGAGGTAAGCGAACAAAATATTCTGAATACTGCGCAAATACGAATGCGATAGCCGAAATAGAAGCCGTATCGATGACAACGAAGGATGACCAGCCGAACAGATAGGCAAAAAAATTGCCGTACATATACTTAAAATAAGTGTACTGGCCGCCTGTTTCGGGCATGGCGCAACCAACCTCCGCATTGATCATCCCGCCAAACAATGATATAACGCCGGCCACAACCCAAACGGCCAGCAGCATTAACGGGGAACTTAGCTGGGCAGCCATCGTAGCTGGTTTCATGAAGATGCTGCTGCCAATTACCGAACCGATGACGATGGAAACGGCGGCCCACAGCCCCAGTTTGCGTTCGAGGTGAGCCATGCTATTTGCTGATGAATTCGGCTAAAATGCGGTGAAAATGATGTGTACCCTGTTCGCGTGTTACCGAATAGCGCCCATGTTTATAAAACCGCGACCGAACCCCACGCTGTACATTTTCGACGATCTCTTCGTCCTCCATCTCCACCTTATCAAGCCCCGAACCCGCACCCTTGTCCAGTTTGGTTTCGTCCCAAACATAGGAAATGAAGCGCACCCGGCACTCGGCGACGGAAACGGGTTCGACGACATTGACCGATAATCCCCAGGGATAAAAATTGAACATCATATTAGGGAACACCCAGAAATAATAAGCGGCCACATTTTTACCGTAGTCAGGCGAGGAGGCAGGCAGGTCGAAACAATTCTCGTTATTACGGGCAAGACCAAGCTGAAGGCTGGAGTAAGGGAAGAACAATTCTGTTGCATATTCGCCAAAATCGATAACAGCATTCAAGCCGGCATGTACAAAGGGTATGTGAAAGCCTTCCAGGTAATTCTCACAATACAGCGCCCAGTTGCCTTTTACGTTGAAGGTGCGCGATAATTCGGGCTGAAATTTAAAGTCATCCAACGGCAGCCAGCTAACCCGCTCTATCATGTCCCTGAAAAATAATTCGGAAGCGTACATAGGGTTGACTGAAGTAAAAAGCCAGCTACTCCATTTGAAGAGGGGTAAGGCAGGCAGGTCATCATCCTTCGAAGGGAAATTTTCGACCTCTTTAAATTCGGGCATTGATGCAAATTTGCCATCAAGACCAAACAGGCGGCCATGGTAGCGGCAGCGGAGATTGTTCAATTTGCATGCCTTTTCGGCTACGATATTACCCCGGTGGGTACAAACGTTTGATAGTACATTTATTTTATCGCCTTTATCTTTTGTCAGCAACAAAGGTTCATCCAGGTAGCCGGGCAGCAGGGTAAAAGGGTAAACATCGCCCGGTTCGGTCACCAGCTCCGTATTGCCAACGAACTGCCACGACGGTGCAAATATTTTCTCCCGGCATTGTTCAAAAACTTCGTTACTGGTGTAAAAATCGGCATCAATGGTTTTGGCTTTGGCAATATCCGGGTCGACGGTAAAATCAGGCATATAAATAGTGCGTTTTGTGCGATAATGGCTTCAGCTTACAGCATTTGGCTTTCGGCTTAAAAAATGTAATTTAGAGGATATGGAAGACATTACCAAGAAATATGATAACGGCGATATAACAGTGGTATGGCAACCGCAATTGTGTGCCCATTCAGCCAACTGCGTAAAAGGTTTGCCCGGTGTATTTAACCTGGCTCAAAAGCCCTGGATCAATATAAATGGCGCAGATACGGAGGCGATAGTTAGCCAGGTTAGCAAATGCCCATCCGGCGCTTTATCGTATGAGAAAAGCTAATTGCTGAAAGCCCCGTCGTTATAGAGTTCCAGGGCGACCACTGCCGATATAACCAATATGCCGCCTGTAATGGTTAGCAGGCTTTTCCCAAAATTATCTTTTTTGTTCTCCGTTAGGTCGACACCTTCAGCCTTGTAGCCAACCACTTTACCGTTGTCGTCGAACATAAACTTCACATACTTTGTGAATTTCTCCTGTTTTAGTTGCTGTGCCGAATCTTTGACGAGGGTATCCGGCATGGTTTGGACAATTTTATTGTTTTTGGCTCTTTTTGCCGGGCGGTTTTCCATATTGTAAGTCCACTGCTCAAGGCCGGCGCCTTTATTTATCTCGTCCGGCTGGCCAAACTGCTTTACTACATCATCTTTTGAGCGGGCGCCCTGCAAAACCTGCTGATGGGTATAAAGCGTATGGGTACAACTGCATAGCAGGAGCGGCATCCATACAAACGAAAAAAGGAACTGTGATCTTTTCATGGTGAAAAGGGTTTTAGTTCCTTTATAACGTATTGTGAATTAAAAACTTGTGTTCCGCGTTATTTTGTTTTGAACTTATAAACCGATTGTGTTTTATAGGTTTGTCCGGGTTTTAAAACCGTCGACGGAAACTGCGGCTGGTTGGGCGAATCAGGGAAATGCTGGGTTTCCATCGCGAAGGCGGTGCGATAGTCATCTTTTTCACCATACTTCATTATATTTTTAGCCTGCATAAAGTTCCCGCTGTAAAACTGCAGACCAGGTTCTTCAGTATAAATTTCCATCACAATGCCTGTTTTATCGCCTTTAACTATAGCAACGGGTGTGGCCATATCATGCTTATCCAGCACAAAATTATGATCGTAACCTTTGCCATTTTTTAACTGTACATTATTGTCATTAATACGGGCGCCAATAGTAACCGGTGTCTCAAAATCAAAAGGCGTGCCTTTAACAGGCTCAATTTTTCCGGTCGGTATCAGCGTAGAGTCAACGGGGGTATAATTGGCAGCTTTAAATTGTACCAAATGGTCGAGGATAGTGCCGCTGCCTTCACCATTCAGGTTAAAATAGGCATGATTAGTTAAGTTAACCACGGTGGTTTTATCGGTGGTAGCTTCGTATTCGCATTTGAACGAATTGTCATCCGTTATAGAATAGGTAACCTTAACCTGCAGGTTACCCGGAAAACCCTCCTCCATATCTTTTGACAGGTAAGTAAGTTCAAGTGTCTGATCGTTTAATTTCTTAGCATCCCAAACAACATCCTGGTAGCCTTTTTTCCCACCGTGCAATGTATTGGGCGGGTTATTTGTTGCCAGTGTGTACTGCTTGCCATCCAGCGTAAAATGACCGTTTGCTATGCGATTGCCATATCTGCCGATGGTGCCCCCATAGTACCGCTCGGTCGATTTGATATAGTCATCCACACTCGCCATTCCTACGGAGACATCGATCATCTTACCCGCGCTGTCAGGTACCAGCAGGTTTACCAGGCGACCTCCAAAATTAGTAATGGTCGCTGTCATACCGTTCTTATTCTTCAGTGTATACAGGTGTGTTTGTTTCCCGTCGATAGTTTTTTCAAATGCAGAATCGGGTGGTAGTTGTCCGTAAGTGATAGTATCTTTCATTGTGGTATTTGTGGTTGTTTTAGCTGCAGGTTGATTGCAGGCGCTGAGTGCGGCGATACCCGCTGTAAAAACGCCTAAAGATAAAGTCCTTAAGTTCATGGTTGGTTATTTATTGCTGTTTGTTGTTCAATTTTTTTATCAGATCGGCCTCCTCCTGGCTGTATGGGGTTCCATCTTTGCGAAAAACCTCATGGAACCATACTTTTGGTTCCTCGCCGTTGGGCATTGGCGTATCCCAGGCATACATGGTATTGGTTTTGCCGGCCACCAGGCCCCAGTTTATTGCGCCAACGTTCTCTTTTCTCAGCATTGGCATGGTATTGGCAAAGGTGCTTCCGCGCGGGCGTGCCATATATTCGGTACATATTACCGGCCTGCCGCCGGCTTTCAATAGCTGCACTACACGCTCGTGTTTATCCGGTTCTTCATAATCATGATAAGTTATAACATCTGAATGTGTCAGTTGAAAAGCATTCAATTTTTCAAAACTCCAGTCCCACAGGCCCATACTAAGTGGTTGGTCGGGGTTTACGGCACGGCTCCACGAATATATCTTTGATAAGAGATCGAGCGATTTATCTTTTTTGCCACTGTTACCGGGTTCGTTGTACAGGTCCCATAAAAGAATGCGTTTGTCATGCTTAAAGGTACTCAGCACATCGGTAACATATTTTTGAAGCATTACGGTTTCGCCGGCGTCGTTGAGCCTTGCGCCCGGGTCCTGCAGCCAGCCCGAGTTGTGAACGCCTGTTTTTGGTTCCGGCTGTTTGCCGGTTTTGGCAGTCGGATTCCAGCAATCGTCAAAGAAAACGAAAATGGTTTGAATATGGTGCCTGTCTGCTATTGCCAGGTATTGGCCCACCCGTTTTTTAAAGCCGCCTGGATCCTGCTGCCAGGCCATGCTGTGTAAAAAAACCCGCATGGCATTAAAGCCTATGCCTTCGGCATAGCCTAACTCGCGGTCGATAGTTTTGGGGTCGAACGTATTGGCCTGCCACATTTCCAATTGGTTAATGGCCGAACTTGGTATAAAGTCGGAGCCGTTTATCCATTTGTGTTTGGCATACCAGGCATTTGCTTTTGAAGCAGGCCAGACTGACGTTGCAGGCGCTTTACTTTGCGCATTCGCCACAGCGAGCGAAAATGAAAGGAGAATTAAGGTTATATATTTTATTTTCATAAGCTTATTTTGTTCCAGATGGTAAAGGTATAGCTGTATTCTCTTTTACGGGCAGGCCGAAATTAGGGCTGCCGTCCTTGTTCCAGGTAAATTTTTGCGCCCGTGGCGACCTGTCTTTTCCGCAACCCTGCCCGGGTTGCGAATTGGCGTGGTATATTATCCAGTCTTCCGTCCCATCGGGCGACTTGAAAAACGAATTGTGCCCCGGAGCATAAACCCTGTTTTGGGGCGATTGTTTAAATACGGGCTCTTTCGATTTTATCCACGATACCGGGTCGAGCAGGTAATCGTCAGTGCCGGTTGTCAGCATACCCAAGGCATAAAAATCGGTCCAGCAACCACTTGCCGAGTAGACCAGGAATAATTTATTGCCATGTTTCAAAATTTCGGGGCCTTCGTTCACGTTTACATGCGGCGGGTTGGACGCATCGTGCAGGTCGCCGTTCTTTTCCCAATCGTAAACCGGGTAAGATAGTTTTACGCGCCCGCCGTCTACCGTCCAGGGATTTTTGAGTTTGGCAATAAAGATGTTCTGTTCGCCATTGATGTCGCCGTCCCAGCCTGACCAGATCATGTAAAGTTGCCCTTTGTTGGTGAATACAGAGGCATCTATGGCCCATTTGTCGGTAGGGTCCGTTACTTTTCCTTTAAATACCCATGTGCCCTCAAGCGGATCAGCCGAACTGTTTTCCAGTACGTAAATGCGATGATGGTCGTTAACACCATCGTCGGCAGCAAAGTAGACGTACCATTTTTTGTTAATGAAATGCAGTTCGGGCGCCCATAATTCTTTGGAATAAGCGGTGCCTGCAGGAGGGGTCCAGGCAACCTTTTTTTGTGCCGACCTCAGATCGGTAATATGTCTTGTTTTCCAAAGCGTGATGTTTTGCCCGGTAGAATTGGTGTAGTAATACCAGCCGCCTTTCTGTATCACCCATGGGTCGGCGCCCGAAGGCAAAAGCGGGTTAGTAAAAGTGGATGTTTGCGCCCTGACGGAAGCAGATAAAAATGATAGAATTGTAAAAAGTACAGTTATCGGTATTCGCATTGGTATATCAGGCAGATGTACAATCCAGGTTTAAAACCAAAGGTAATTTTTTATTTCAAAAAACTACCTGTTGTACGGATATTCGTTTATCCAGTGGAAACCACGCCTTACCAGCAGGAACTTACTGGCATCAAACCGGTGGAACGTAATTTTAACTGAATCATTTTTGTAAGTACCCCTAATAACCAGCGAATCCTTTTTAGGCTGAATATAGGTAAACTGCCATTTATGAACCGTATCTGAATATTTATTCATCACGATCTTCTTTTTAAGGGTATCTACTTTAAAAGCGAAATAGTTGGTGCTATCGCTCATAAATTTGAGCATAGCATTGCCGGGATAGGAAATGGCCATTTTATTCCAGCGGATGGTGTCGGTAGTTAGCGGCGGCAGCGTGTCTTTATTGATCACGAAGGTTTTTACCTCATACAACCCATAAAGTGCCGGCTTGGGCGCTTTGGGGCCGTATTGCGCTTCGGCTTCCAGCACACCTTTCAAATCAAAAATCACGGTGTATCCAATAAGGATGTATTTTATGGTTGTAAGTGTGATATTTTTCCATTTTTTCCGGAACCGGTGCGGTGCGATATCCGATGAGGCCGCCACCTTATTGAAGAGAAAGAAGTTGCTGAAACGCTTGATGTCTTTTAATATCAGGAATAGGGCCATCATTACCAATGTAGTGGAAAGTAGCTTTACCGGAACATCGAAACAATAATTTATTGCCATAATATTTCCGGCTACTATCAATGTCATTACTGCGCCTAACGAAGTAGTCTTTCGGAAAAGCAAAAGGAAACCGCAACTCAATTCAGCTATACCGGTAAAATAGTTATAGCCCGTGGAGTAACCCATAAAGTTCCAGGCAAGCCCCATTGGCGACGAATTGCCGTAAGGTTCCATCAAAGTCCCGAAGGATGGAAAGGGGAACTGTAATTTGATCACCTTGAAGAAACCGTACGACAGCATGGTGATGGCGACATAATAACGCAGGATAACCGTGAGCCAGTAAAATAATTTGCTGTAGTTCCCGGTTTTCAGGTCAATTGCCGACCACAGCGCTGTACCCACAAAGGCGAGGAACGCCATGAACAGGATGATTATATTATCGTAAGTAGTATCGCCACTGCCATTGGTAAAAACTGTTACTGGCTGGCTTAAATGCAGAATATGTTTGCCTATCCAGGCTGCCAAACTGTGGAATGGCGTGATGTAAAAACCATATACCTCGTCAATATAAGGCAGTACGCCATTTGGGTTAAAAAAAATATATAGCAGGAAATAAATGAAAAAGAAGCGGAAGATCAGTTTTCTCCAAAGTGCCCAGTCGGTGGTGTTAGGTATGGTTGTTTCCATCAGTATGATTAAGTTGTGACGGAATAAATATAATAAACCGGAAACGGAAAATCCTAATTATCAGAGATCAAGCTCACTCAGATCCACCACGGCCGACTCACAAATATAAGTAGGTACAATACCGGCCGAATTTATGCGGGCCTCGTAGTCTTTGGCTTGGGTATTGCCGGTGAGTACTAAAACCGTATCGAGACCAAACTTATTACCACCTAAAATATCGGTGTTCAAAGTATCGCCGACCATCACAATATCACTTTTACTTATTTGCCGGTACTCGCGGATAAGGTCATAAGCGAACATAAACATCTGCGAATCAGGTTTGCCAAAACGGATAAATTGCTTGCCTACCACGCTCTCTATCATGGCTGCGATGCCGCCAATGGCTATTGATACGTTGTTTGCGGTTAGGGGATATGCACGGTCGGTATTTGCCACAATAGCCGGCAGGGGCTTTTTACGCAGCAGGTTGACCGTTTTATTTAAATCGCTGCACCAGTCAAAGCCTTCGTCGTCAAGAAATATTACCGCGCTCACTTTATCGATATTACTTTCGTTTACCTGGCTCATCGGCAGCGTTTGCAGGCCCGAGCCCTCGATGTAATGAGCCGAATTAGGGGTGCCCAGGTAAGCGACGATACCATCCGGAACTTTAAGGTCCAGGAATTCCTTGGTCAGCATCCCCGATGAAACTATACGGTCTTCGGTGATGGCATGCAAACCCATACGATGATAGGATTCGGCCAATTGGTGTGGCCCGCGCGAAGCATCATTAGTAACAATGTAATATTCTTTGCCCTCTTTTGCCAGGTAATCAAACGTCTTTTCGATACCCGGTACCAAGCCCGAATAGGTTTTAAGTACCCCGAAAGCATCGAAGAAAACGATCTTGTATTTATCTATGATTGATTTGAAATTGTCTATGCGCTTCATGCAAGTGGTGTATTAAATAATTTAATCTATAATAATGCCATAACCAACATATGCAACTTCATCGCCCAAAAATGTTATGATCCCGTGTTTAAAACCAACATGGCAAAAATTCATTCCATATTTCTTATAGTACCTTTGGAAGAATTTCTCGTACAACCGATTTGATTCTTTTGAAAGTTCGTTATATTTTTGCTTGCTGCTTCGTATTTGGGTTCTCCATAATGCCATAAAGTGCAATCCTTTTTCCGACAATTTCTTATAATCGAAAGATTTTGGATTATCAAAACTTTCTTCGTAACTAACTGATTCATTGAGGTCTTTTATAATCTGGTCTTCTTCCGGGTTCAAATTCCTGTATTTTTTGATACTATCGGTAAACGTAAGCAACATTATGCGCCTATTTCGGCGATAGAGATTACCTTCCTTGTAAGCGGCCTCTCTCAATAAATTAATTTTTTTCAAACTATCTCTTAAGTGATTTTTAACTATAATTTCGCTAATACGTTTCTCATGTTTTAAATGGTAGTTAACAAAGCCGATGTTTTTTAAAGCATCCGGTTTTGTTAATGCGAAGGTCCTAGAATGAGAATTTGATCTTAGGTATTCTATATATGATTTTTCAGAATTTGGGAGATATTCCATTTCCAAGGCGTTGAACCAAACCGTTGCAGTTACACATATTTCTTTTGATTCACCTGTGTTCGCGTTTGTAATTGTAATTACCACAAATTCCGGGGCAGTAGAAAAGCCATTTTGCAGCACATGAAGGTAGGCTTTTTCAGCAAGAGACTTATCCTGGGCGAATAATCTTACACTGAAAATAAGCAAGAAAAGGACGCAACTGATCAGCTTCATTTAATACGGGGCGAGATTAATGCTTTTTGGTTCGAGTTTAAGTGCTTCAATTATTTTTTCAGCGTCAAAGTCGCGGTCGACCGACGGCAGGTAGACATCAAATGCTTCGGCCTGCAATTTTTCGGCGTATTGTTCTTTGAAAAAACGCTTGCCATCTTTTATCACATAGTTCAGGATAAAAAATCGGTAAGCTTCCTTCATAAAGCGGATCTCGTTTGCTGTAAGCGGGTTTACCTTGTGATATTCCTCCAGGAACATGATAAACCGGTCTTCCATCAAAGTATTAATGTAATAGCTGAAAACGGTACGGTCGCCCCGGTCGGAAACCACGCGGCTAAGGAAATAAAAGTCAAGTACACGGTAACTCATGCGGAACCAATCGTAATCCCAGCGCGAGAATAGCTCGAGGTCTTTGGTAACCGAAAAATTGCCGATGTTCCAATCGATAAATACCGGCATAATGTCGAACGAGCGCACATCGTATTTGGAGCGGTTTTTCAGGAACAGGTCGCAGTGGTATTTCAGGAAGTCGGCCTGCATAGCAGATCCGAATTGTTTTTCGTTATTTTCCAGTTGCTGCTGCAGCGCGTAGATATCGGTTCGTAATGTTTTAATGGATTTGGGCAAAACATTGCTTGCCCGCGAGCAGGCCTTATGAAATTTGCCTATCTGCCGGCCAAGTTTGCGGATATGATTTTCGTCCAGCCGGCGGGGCATACGCTGATCTATGCGGGTAGGGTTATAAAACACCACCCAGGCATCCATTTTACCCTGTTTATGGTGGTAAATATAAACGCGGTTATTTTTTAGCAGCGATTTTGACAATACGTTCTCAAAAGGATAAAGCAGATTATTGCAAAGGCTATGGATGATGCGGTGATCTTCCTTAAAATATTCGAATTTGCCGAAATGGGATAGTTTGGCAATAACCATATCCTCGTCATCAAACGTGATCTTGAAGACGCGGTTGGTAGATACCATCGCGCTGATATCTTCGATGTCGCGGATAGTTTTAGAAGAATCGTAGCCTTGCCAGGCTTTTTTCAATATTATAGAGTAATCCATTTTTTTAACCACAGAGGGCACAAAGATAGGGCACAGAGAATCACAGAGTGCCATTTATTATTCTTTTGACTCCGTCTTTTAATCTTAAAACATTGAAATTAATAAGTAAACCTAATTTATAATTACCAAGCTTCATATAAGTTAATGTTTGTGCCATATGAACATCATTCAATGCTTCGACACTTTTTACTTCTATTACTACTTTTTTCTCAACAAGTAAGTCAATTCTGTAACCACATTCTAAAATAACTTCTTCGAATATTAAAGGCATCGGTCGTTCCTTTTCCACATTTAACCCACTTTGAAATAATTTATAATATAGGCATTCCTTATAAGCCCTTTCGAGCAAGCCTGGCCCTAAAGCCCTATGAACCTCAATTGCTGCTCCAATAATAGACCCTGAAATTTCATTCTCAATCATTTTTTCTCTGTGTCTCTCTGTGAAATTCTCAGTGTTCTCCGTGGTGAAAAAATCAAATGATCTCAAAATACCGTTTCAATTCCCAATCGGTTACTGCCTTGGCATATTGTTTCCATTCCCACAGGCGGGTTTGGGTGAAATGCCCGGTAAAATCGGCGCCAAAAAGTTCTGTTGCAATAGGTGAGTTACGCATAGCCACGGTAGCCTCGTGGAGGTTTGCCGGTAAAACGCCGTTGCCCTTATCCTGGTAACCATTACCGGCGGTTGGTTTTATATTTAAAGGCAATTTGTTTTTGATACCATATAACCCGGAAGCGAGTGCTGCGGCCATAGCCAGGTACGGGTTACTGTCCGATCCGGGGATGCGAGTTTCCAGCCGCGTGTATTTTTCCGACGGATGCAGTATTCGCATGGCTGTTGTACGATTGTCCACTCCCCAGGTAACGGTGGTTGGCGCCCAGGCGCCTTCAACTAATCGTTTATAGCTGTTGATAGTGGGGGCATACATCGGTAAAATATGTGGTAAACAATACAATTGACCAGCTAAGTAATGCTTTAATAAATCGCTCATATTGTGTTCGCTATCAGTACTATAAAATAAATTTTTTGACTGATCTTTGTTCCATAAACTCTGGTGGATATGCCCGCTGCAGCCAGGCAGACTCTCGTTCCACTTAGCCATAAACGAGGCCATGATACCGTGTATATTCGCGATCTCTTTTACCGCATTTTTAAATAGTACGGCCTTGTCGGCAGCGGCTAAAACATGGTCGTGGCAGATGGCGGCTTCGTAAACACCCGGCCCGGTTTCGGTATGCAAACCCTCTAAAGGAATGTTAAACTGCTTTAACAAATTGAACAGATCATAATAAAACCCGCTGTTTTGTGATGTCCGCAGGATGGAGTAGCCAAACATGCCCGGGGTAAGCGTTTGTATATTGGTAAAGCTTTTATCTGCTAAAGTTTGCGGTGTTTCCCGGAAATTGAACCATTCAAACTCCTGTGCAAATTCGGGATGGTAACCCATAGATTCACATTCAGCCGAAATTTTCTTCAGTAAACTACGTGAGCAAGCGGGTAAACCTGTGCCATCGGGATTACTAAAGTCGGCCAAAAAGAAAGGAATATTATCCTGCCATGGAATGGTGCGAAAGGTGGAAAGATCGACTTTTGCCGGCCTGTCGGGGTAGCCGGTATGCCAGCCTGTAAGTTCAATATCATTATTACATGCATCGTTGCTGTCCCAGCCAAAAACAACATCGCAAAATCCGTAACCGTCCTGGAGGCCATCGGTAAACTTCTCAGTGTCAATGATCTTGCCACGAAGAATGCCGTCGATATCCGCAAACGCAAACTTTATCTTGTCAACACTTTTCTCCTTTAGATAGGCTATGATTTGTTGTTTATTCATAATAAGTTAATACGAAAAAGGCGCGCACAAGTTAAGGATAATATCAAATTGCGCTGTTGATTAGTTGCGTTTTAATTGATATATTGTTAGCTGTAGTTAAAGTTAATGATAATTGCCGCTGTTGACGATGAACGACCTGCTTTTTGTTTACGGTACGCTTCTTGACGATGACAATAAGTATGGCGTTTACCTGCGCGATAACAGTAAATTTTATTCGCAGGCTACCGTGAAAGGTAAGTTGTATGATATAGGCGAGTATCCGGGAGCAGTTTTCTCGGGCGGTGGCGGCCTTATCTACGGCGTTATACTGCAAATGGATGATCCCGAAACTGCCCTTACACTGCTTGATATTTATGAAGGCTTTGGCGCCAGCCAGCCGCAACCTAACGAATTTGTAAGAGTGCAGTCAGAAGCGCAAACGCCCTCAGGACCGGTTAATTGCTGGATATACCTCTATAATTTATCGGTATACGGCCTTATTCTTATCGAAAGCGGCCGGTATATTAAATAAGCCGGGCATTCGCCTGTAACATTTGTATTATATAACATAGTCCATTAATCCTTCCGGGTAATACTACATCAAAACAATACTGTATTAATACTGCCGGTATATATTTAACTGCTTAAAATTAACCTACCATGAAAAAACTTATCATCATCTTTTTGGCTTTAGCTGCCTGCTGCACAGCAACGGCCCAACAAAAAAACAAGACCAGGCACATGACTGTGACCATAGTTGACGAGCATGTTGCATTCAGGATCGGTCGTGGGATCAATAATATGTTCATAACGCGGGACGACACCGCCCAGGTACAAAAGTTAGTTGACTTGAATTTACACGTGAAATTAAGAGACGAGCCTGCTGCTTATGAGCGTATGCTGATGAAACTGTTAAAGCCATATTATGAAGATAACTGGAAACTTGTTACATCGGCGGTCGAGTTTGTACCGAATACTAATACAGAGGTATTCAGGTACTATTTTACCAAAGAGGAGTAGATTTCAATTAAAAAAGCCCTGCGGAAATATATCCACAGGGCCGGTATAGATTAATTAGGGTTTGATTAAACTCCTGCTGATTTAACAGTTTTGATGATACGTGCAGCAACCTTGTACGGATCGGCGGCTGAGTTAGGGCGACGATCTTCCAGGTAACCTTTCCATCCTTTTTGTACCGTGTATAAAGGTATGCGGATAGAAGCGCCGCGGTCGGATACGCCATAGCTGTAGTCATGGATAGAAGCAGTTTCGTGCTTGCCGGTCAAACGCTGATCGTTATCAGCACCGTAAACGGCAATGTGTTCTGCTACTACCGGGCGGAAAGCTTCCAATATTTTTTTGTATACGTCTTCACTGCCTGCAGTTCTCAAGGTTGTATTTGAGAAGTTAGCATGCATGCCCGAACCATTCCAGTCAAGCTGACCCAATGGTTTGCAATGCCAGTTGATAGAAACGCCGTAGCTCTCGCCAATTCTTTCTAACAAGTAACGTGCAACCCATATTTGGTCGCCGGCTTCTTTGGCGCCTTTAGCAAATATCTGGAATTCCCACTGTCCTGCTGCAACCTCGGCGTTGATGCCTTCAACGTTCAGACCTGCTTCCAGGCAAACATCCAGGTGCTCTTCAACAATTTCGCGGCCGTAAGCATTATTTGCACCTACAGAGCAATAGTAAGGGCCCTGCGGGCCAGGGTAGCCACCGGCGGGGAAGCCAAGCGGTTTATTGGTTTCAGGGTCCCACAGGAAATACTCCTGCTCAAAACCGAACCAAAAATCATTATCATCATCCTCAATGTGGGCGCGGCCATTTGATTCATGAGGCTGGCCTTTTGAGTCAAGTACTTCGCACATTACCAAATAAGCGTCTTTACGCTGTGGATCAGGACAAATAAAAACGGGTTTCAAGATACAATCAGATGAACCTCCTGGCGCTTGTTCGGTTGAAGAACCATCAAAGCTCCAGTTTGGGCAATCTTCTAATTTGCCGCTGAAATCACCTTCGATCTTTGTTTTACTACGGAGGCTTTGAGTTGGTTTGTAGCCATCAAGCCAGATGTACTCTAATTTTGCCATTGTTTAGTTTGTTTTTTTTGGATTGGGATTCAAATGTCAGTTTTATAATCAGTATTCAATTATCAAAGGCGAATGTAAATATTTTTTACAAATTTCATCATAATTGTTAGAAAAAATTAGAATTTTTTTCAATTATGTGGATAATCACTGTCCAAATGAATAAAAATTTGTAAAAAAGTGGCAATTTTCAGTTAAGGCCGTATTTCACTTTGTGGAATTGTTAAAAAAAAAGGATAATCATTAGGTAAATCTATTTAATTGTGTTACTAATGCCCGGTTTTTTAACGCGATTTATAAAATTGGCAAAAATCTGGTTATTTTGAGTGGTGAAATCATCAATATTGCAAAAAGTAACACTTGATAACCTTATTGTTATATTTTCAATTAAATCGATCTCAGTTATAAAAATTTCTTAAAATTGCGTGGAATTTTTGACCGGAGTATCTTTCCGGCTCTTAAATATATGTCCTCTTCTATAAATTAATATGTCATTATGAAAATAACAGTCGTTGGCGCCGGGGCTGTGGGCGCTACTTGCGCAGATAACATCGCAAGAAAAGAATTAGCCGAAGAACTTATCCTGTTAGATATCCGCGAAGGTTTTGCCGAAGGCAAAGCGATCGACATTATGCAAACATCGGCCATACTTGGTTTTGATACCAAAGTAAAAGGCGTTACGAATGATTATGCTGCTACTGCCGACTCGGAAGTTGTTGTGATCACATCGGGCTTGCCGCGTAAACCCGGTATGACGCGCGAGGAACTGATAGGCACCAACGCCGGTATCGTAAAAAGCGTTACCGAAAGTATTTTAAAATATTCGCCCAACACTATTATTATCGTAGTATCCAATCCGATGGATACCATGAATTACCTGACGCTGAAAACTTCTGGCTTACCAAAGAACCGTATCCTTGGTATGGGTGGCGCACTGGATTCATCACGCTTTAAATATTACCTGAGCCAGGAACTGGGCTGCTCGCCGGCCGATTTGAACGCTGTCGTTATTGGCGGTCACGGTGATACTACCATGATCCCGTTGATCAAACACGCAACCTGGAACAGCATCCCGGTAACGCAATTGTTAAGCCAGGAGCAGCAGGATAAAATTGTTGCAGCGACTATGGTTGGCGGAGCTACATTGACCAAACTGATAGGTACTTCGGCCTGGTATGCGCCGGGTGCAGGCACGATGTCGATGGTTGAAAGCATCGTCCGCGATGAGAAAAAGCTCATCAGCTGTGGTGTTGCCCTGGATGGCGAATACGGCCAGAAAGATATTTCGCTGGTGGTGCCGGTTGTTATCGGTAAAAGCGGCTGGGAAAAAATCGTTGACTTTAAACTGAGCGATGCCGAACAGGCAGAGTTTAACAAAAGCGCCGATGCAGTTCGTAACATGAACCAGGTGCTTTATGATACGAAAGTGATCTAATTGTTGTCAATAGCGCCAGGTTGAAATCCGGCGTTACCATATAAAGAGGGAGTTTCAAAAAAAGGCTCCCTCTTTTTTATTGCGCCTAATTTGATTTTGTTTCGTAGTGAAGTGCAATTACTCCACAGGAGGATGTTTTCGATTCTATAAGTTTCAGTTCAGTCGTTTCCTTCACATTTTTAAATAGCGGAATTCCTTCTCCAAGTAAAACCGGAACGACAAATAACCAAAACTCGTCTATTAAACCCTGACCCAGTAATGAATGGGATGCTCCCGGACTTCCAAAGATCAAAATGTTCTCCCCGTTCTGTTTTTTTATCTTGTTGATGTTGTCTGCAAGTTGGTCGCTAATAACTGTGGTGTTATCAAGTCCCTCGTCGCTCATTGTCTTTGACAAAACAATTTTTGCAACTTTGTTATACCAGGCCGAATGTTCTTTGTCGTGTTTTGATGCGTTGGGATCATCACCAGCTGTTGGCCAATAGCTTTGCATCATTTCATAAGTTACCCGTCCGTAAAGTGCGGTGTCGGCGTTGTCCGTCATCGTGCCAACAAAGTCAAATATCTCCTCATCTACTTTTATCCAGTTCATTTCGCCGTTAGGCCCAGCTACAAAGCCGTCGAGTGAAGTGTGCATAAAAAAAATTAAATTTCTCATTCTATTTTTGGTTAAGTGTTTATGTTATTTGTCCGCTCGTTTTATTGTTTGTCATTTAATGTCTGCAATGTATTGAGGGTGCCGCTGACGCCTAAATATAGGAAATCAACCGATAAAAGCCCTTAAAACGGAACTCGAAAGCTGGTCAAACTTTCCCACGGATACTGCGTTTCTTAATAAATGGTTAACTTAGTCAAACCTATTTAGAGCCGCTATGCCTCCAGATTCGAGTATACAATTGTCCATCGTCAAAGTGCATGACGAGGAAGCAGATCATTCGTTGGATTCGCTTGCTATGGAAGAACCTTTGGAGATAAGGCTTGGGCATGGCCCTGCAGATAACCGGCGGATAAAAAATGTATCGGTAACCATGCGTACGCCGGGTAACGATGCAGAACTGGCTGTAGGCTTCCTGTTCACCGAAGGCATTGTCAAGCAGCCGGATGACATACTTTCGGCCGAACATTGCTTTATAGCCTGCGCCGAAAACAAGGAGAATGTGATACAGGTTGAATTGAGGCCGGGCATTGCCCCAAAACTGGATACTGCAGAACGAAATTTTTATACCACATCCAGTTGCGGGGTTTGTGGCAAAGGGTCTATCAATGCCATTCGCACGGTAAGCGCTTATGACAGCCGGGATATCGAAAACCAGGTTAGCGCCGATATGCTTTACTTACTGCCTGCCATTCTGCAGAAACACCAGGAAGTATTTGCCGATACCGGCGGGTTACATGCTTCGGCGTTATTTGATAAGGAAGGCGAGTTGATTTTGGTGAGGGAGGATGTGGGCCGGCATAACGCTTTGGATAAACTCATAGGCGCTGCATTGAATGGACGATTGTTACCGCTTAGCCATCATATATTGTTACTAAGCGGGCGGGCCAGTTTTGAATTGGTGCAAAAAGCTGCCATGGCAGGCATCAATATTATTGCAGCAGTGGGTGCGCCGTCAAGTTTGGCAGTGCAGCTGGCCGAAGAATTTAAAATAACGCTGGTTGGTTTCCTGCGCGGGAAGCGTTTTAATATTTATACCCAGCCACAAAGAATATTATTATCAAAGTATGAAGATTCGTATTAAAGGAAATTCGCTGCGGTACCGGTTAACCAAAACCGATGTCAATACGATTATGAAAGATGGCCGTTTGGAAGAACGTACGGAGTTTGGCCACCAAACCCTGGTCTATGCCCTGCAAACCACACCCGATTATGACCTGGGTGCAACGTTTCATGAAAACAGGATCACCTTATTTGTACCGCATACGATGATAGACAGGTTGGCCAATACGGATGAAGTGGGCTTTGAAAATGAACAGGGAAGGCTGTTTTTGCTGGTTGAAAAAGATTTCACCTGTTTAGACAACGTTGCTGAAGACCAAAGCGATAATTATCCGAACCCATTAACAGAGAAAGTGAAATGACTAAAGTGAAGGAAGGACAGCCATCGGAAGAGAATCCAGAAGAACTGCTTGATCTGAAGGTAACCGAACCCAAAGATTGGGCGGCAGGCGTGCCTGCAGTTTATGAAGCATTTAAGGACCTGGTGCACGAAACAGGATTGTTGCGGGGTTTGGGCGCCTCATTAAAAATGAACCAGAAGGGCGGCTTTGATTGCTCGAGTTGTGCCTGGCCCGACCCGGATGACGACCGTTCGCAACTTGCTGAATATTGCGAGAACGGCGCGAAGGCGTTAGCTGAAGAAGCTACCACCAAAAAGCTAACGGCTGAATTTTTTGCTCAAAATTCGGTTGCAGACCTGGCAAAATTGAATGACTATGAGATAGGAAAGAAGGGACGTATTGCGCAGCCGGTTTATTTGCCGGCCGGTGCTACACATTATCAACCTATCAGTTGGGATGATGCCTTTAAAAAAATAGCGGACAAACTGAACAGTCTCGAAATGCCGGATGAAGCGGCCTTTTATACCTCGGGCCGTACGAGTAACGAGGCGTCATTCATGTACCAATTGTTTGTGCGGGAGTTTGGCACCAATAACATGCCCGATTGCTCCAATATGTGCCATGAATCAAGCGGAACAGCATTGACGGAAGTTATCGGCATAGGCAAGGGCACGGTTACGCTGAACGATTTTTATGATACTGATGTCATCATTATCATGGGTCAAAACCCGGGCACCAACCATCCGCGTATGCTGACGGCTTTGGAAAAAGCTAAGAAGAACGGCTCGAAGATCATCGCCATAAACCCACTGCATGAGGCAGGTCTGACGGCGTTTAAAGATCCACAGAAAGTAAAAGGGTTTCTGGGGATGGGTGTTAAGCTGGCCGACTTGTACCTGCAGGTGAATATCAACGGTGATATGGCGCTGTTTAAGGCTGTTGAGAAGTTGCTGCTTGATGCGGAAAAGCAAAATCCCGGCAAGGTGTTCGACCAGGAATTTATTAAGGAATACACTGTTGGCTACGATGACCTGCTGAAAGATATTGATAAGCAGGATGTGCCCGAATTGTGCAAACTGGCAGGCGTACCCGTTGAGCAGGTGCAGGAGGCGGCTGAAATGCTGCGTTATAAGAACCGCATCATTATTTGCTGGGCCATGGGTATAACACAGCACGAGAACGGTGTGGACACTATCAAAGAAATAACTAACCTGGTGTTGCTGAAAGGCAGTATCGGCAAACCCGGCGCGGGCCTTTGCCCTGTGCGCGGCCATAGCAATGTACAGGGTAACCGCACGATGCTGATATGGGAAAAGCTGAAAGATAGTCCCCGGAAAAAGCTGAAGGAAGTTTTCGGTTTTGATCCGCCGAAAGAAAATGGCCTGGATACGGTTGATTCGATCAAGGCGATGCATGCTGGAAAACTGAAATTCTTTTTCGCCATGGGTGGCAACTTTATTTCGGCTACGCCGGACACCAATTACACGGCCGAAGGCATGCGAAAACTGGATATGACCGTTCATGTATCAACCAAGCTTAACCGCAGTCATTTGGTGCATGGTAAAGAAGCGCTGATACTGCCTTGTTATGCGCGCAGCGATAAGGATATTATAAATGGTGTGGAACAGATCGTCAGCTGCGAGAACTCGATGGGTGTTATACAGTCGTCCAAAGGGGTATTAAAACCGGTATCTGACCAATTTTTAAGTGAAACGCAGATTGTTTGCCGCATGGCGTTGGCTACTTTAGGCAAGAAAACTAAAGTGGACTGGGATAAATATGCAACGAACTATGACCATATTCGCGACCTGATAGAAAAAGTGATTCCGGGTTGTGAGGATTATAATAAACGAATACGCGAACCTGGCGGGTTTTACCTGCCTAATGCCCCGCGCGAACGTAAATTCAAAACAGAGAAATATGGGGATAAGGCAGCATTTTCGGTCGTCAAATTACCAAACCATAAACTGGCTGCCGATGAATACATGATGGCCAGTATTCGCAGCCACGACCAGTTCAATACCACTATATACGGATTGGAAGACAGGTACCGGGGCATTCATAATGAACGCCGGGTAATATTCATGAATCCTAAGGATATTGAAAAGGCAGGTTTTAAGGCAGAGGATAAGGTCGACCTTTATAATACGCACAATGGTCGGGAGCGGGTGGCCCGACTATTCGTCATCGTACCTTATAATATCCCGGAACGTAACACAGCAACTTACTTTCCTGAGACCAATGTGCTTGTGCCTATCGATGATGTGGCTAAAGGGAGCAATACACCGGTATCAAAACGGGTGATCATCAAAATCAGGCAACATCAGCCTGTCAAATAAAATACCACTCCCGGTTGTACGAAATAAAACAAATTGCTAAAAATATTAGTAAATTTGTTTTATGGATGCAGACAGGATAACGGAGAAATTAAATATACTGGCCGATGCCGCCAAATACGATGTATCATGTGCATCAAGCGGCAGTAAACGGAAAAATGAGAACAAGGGATTAGGCAATGCCAGTAATGGTATATGCCACAGCTACACCGAGGATGGGCGCTGTGTTTCCCTGTTAAAGATACTGCTTACCAACCATTGCATTTATGATTGCGCCTATTGCGTTTCGCGGAAAAGTAATGATATAAAGCGCGCGGCTTTTACGGTGCAGGAGGTTGTAGATCTCACTGTCAATTTTTACCGGCGGAATTACATCGAGGGCCTGTTCCTAAGCTCGGGTATATTTAAGGATGCCGACTACACCATGGAACGCCTGGTGCGGATTGCTAAAAAACTGCGAACGGAACATAAATTCAATGGCTATATCCACCTAAAATCCATTCCCGGTGCCAGTGACGAGTTAATGCAGGAAGCAGGCTTGTATGCCGACCGACTAAGTATCAACTTGGAAATGCCAACGGAATCAGGCTTAAAGCTTTTGGCGCCCGACAAGAACCGGCAGGATATGATCAAACCAATGAACTATTTAAAAAAGGAGATCATCCAGCGTACCGAAGAAAAGAAATTATTTAAAAAGGCACCCATTTTCGCGCCGGCAGGGCAAAGCACACAAATGATTGTCGGTGCGACAAAGGAGAATGACCTGGAGGTTTTGAATTCGGCGAATTACTTTTATAAAAATTTCAGTCTGAAGCGGGTTTATTATTCGGGGTACGTACCTGTGCTGGCAGATAACCGCTTGCCGGGTTTAAATACGGCTGTGCCGATGGTTCGTGAGAACCGGCTTTACCAGGCCGACTGGCTAATGCGTTTTTATGGGTTTAAGGTGCATGAGATCGTCAATAACGATAATCCATCCCTTGAACTGGACATCGACCCTAAACTGGCCTGGGCTATACGCAATTTACAGGTATTTCCCGTGGATATTAATAAAGCGGATCTGCGGCTTATCTTACGTATTCCGGGTATTGGTGTGCAGTCGGCCCACAAGATCGTCAGTGCGAGGCAGTTCAGGAAACTGAATTGGGAGAATTTGAAAGCTTTGGGCGTGGCCCTAAATCGCGCAAAATATTTTATCACCTGTAACAGCAGTGTATTTGAAAAGAAGGACCTGGCTGGCACAGCGATCAAACAATTTATTTTAGCCGAGTCGCAAAGCAAATACCTGAAGAATAAACAAGACCAATTAAGTCTTTTTTGATATGACAACGCTGGTTTACGATGGAACCTTTGATGGACTGCTGACCGCCGTATTTGAAATATACGAGCGTAAGCTGCAGCATATCAAATTATTTAAAGGCGAGTGGCGCAATACGGCGCTGTTTGAAGATGTGGTACAGGTTATTAGCGATACGGGCAAATACGACCGCGTTTTAAATGGGTTGAAAAAGAAGGTATCATCCAACGGGATACAGCAATTATATGCGGCGTACCTGGCTGAAACCAAAACCTGCGACGAAATTATAGTAGGTTATATCCGGCACGCTTTTGATAGCCCATATAATGTTGAGGAGGATTACGGTAACCGTTATGTGCTGCGCGTGTCAGAAATTGTTCACCAGGTGAGGCGCGAGAGGCATAGGATGGAGGCCTTTGTTCGTTTCCAGAAACTGAAGGACGATATTTTTTACGCGGCCGTTGAGCCTGATTACAATGTATTGCCGCTGCTCATTAAACATTTTAAAAACAGGTATGCCGATCAGAAGTGGATCATTTATGATCTGAAAAGAAAATACGGTATCTATTATGACCTGCACGAAGTTGAATATGTGGAGCTTGATTTTTCAACCGCGAACGATAAAGGCAAACAGGCATCGGTTTATTTTGAGGATGAACACTTGTACCAGCACCTTTGGAAAAACTATTTTAACAGTTCGAACATCTCATCGCGCAAAAATACGAGGCTGCATTTGCGCCATATTCCCAAGCGATACTGGAAGCATTTAACAGAGAAAATTTGAAGTTTTATTCGTTTTGCGCATTTTTTCGATGTGGGTGATGACGGTTTTTTCGGATTTTTGTGGATAGGCCGGATGTTGGGAAGGTATTAAAAACGCGTTTATTTTTACGGCAATCAGCTATCAATCAGCACTAAATTGTTGTTAACAAAGAGCCTGTTTCGTGTTAAGAAACTGTTTATAAAAATGACAAAAAAAACTTGACACGGGTTACTTCATACACTACCTTAGATAACATCAAGAACGACGTACTTTGACAGCTTGGCAGGGAAACAGAAAGTGAATCGGGCGAATCTTCGGAAGAGCTAAAGATCACAGAAAGTCACCTCGGTAACACAAAGACCACGATGGCGAGAGTCACCGGAATCTGAGTGATACTACAAAAGCATAGCAGGAACGAAACAGCGCAAGCTGCTGAGACCTATAAGAAACCGAAACGGTGCAAACCGCTGACAACACAAAGAAACCGAAACAGCGCAAGCTGCTGACAACACACAGGACCGAAACGGCGCAAGCCGCCGACAACGATGCGAAGCCAGACACAAGCACTGCAACACGATCGCGGTATTTTACGGAGTAACGCGAAGACGGACGCAGAAGAAAAAAGAAATCGGGATCCGCAAGGACGACGAAAGTAAAGGATCGGTCAACTACACAAAACTTGATGCTTTTGAACAACTACGGTTGTGCAAGAGTCAGAAAACGGAAGATATTCGCAAGAGTACGCTTCCGTTTTCGTTTTTTAGCCCCTCCTAAATCCGCCACGGGAGGGAGGGCGTTAAAAAAATTAAAAAGTCTCTCCTCCCGGGGGAGATTTAGTGGGGGCTTTTCCCTAATTTAGCCTTCTATGTCAGCTAACGGGAGAGAAAAAATTTTTGTATTGGATACTTCGGTCATTTTGTATGACCATAATGCCTTTGAAAACTTCCAGGAGCATGATGTAGCGCTGCCCATCCAGGTGTTGGAGGAATTGGATAATATGAAAAGCGGCAACGATACCCGCAATTTCGAGGCCCGCAGCTTTATCCGGCTGATGGATATCGTTTCCAAAAAAAACCTGCTGAACAAATGGGTGCCGCTTAAAGGAAAAGATAAGGGCAGCTTTAAGGTGGTGATGGATGTTAAAACGACCTCAGTAAATGCTGAAGAAGTTTTTGGGAGCGATAAAATAGACCACCGGATATTAAATGCCGCGCTTGGCTTGCAGGAAGAATACCCTGAAAAGAAGGTTATCCTGGTATCCAAAGATATTTGCCTCCGGCTGAAAGCCAAATCGCTGAACCTGAACGCCGAGGATTACGAAACCGGCAAGATCAAAAACCTGGAGGACCTTTATACCGGTGAAACCATCCTGACCAAAATAACGGATAAAACCATTGTTCAGCTGAATAAAATGGGTTTTATACCGGGCGAAGAACTGGGAGAACTATTACCAGATAAAAACAATCACTTCTATAGCCTGCATGGCAAAAAGCAATCGGTTACGGCCTTTCATAATAATCAAACGGGTGGATTGGAGAAAGTAACCGGTCAGCCAGTATTTAATATTCACCCGAGAAACCAGGAACAGGCTTTTGCCATCCATGCCCTTTTGCACCCGGATATTAAGCTGGTTACCATACAAGGTAATGCCGGTACAGGTAAAACCCTGCTTGCGCTTGCCTGTGCGTTGGAACAACGGAAATATTACCGGCAGATATACGTAACACGCCCGATAGTTCCGTTAAGCAATAAGGATATCGGCTTTTTGCCGGGTGATGTGAAATCCAAGATAGACCCCTACATGGCGCCGATATGGGATAACCTGAAATTTATCAAGGACCAGTTCAGCGATGATGAGAAGATGCAGGCCAAGATAGATGAACTGGTAACCAACGACAAAATTTCTATCACACCGCTGGCTTTTATTCGCGGGCGTACCCTGGCCAAAATATTTTTTATTGTGGATGAAGCGCAGAACCTTACCCCGCACGAGGTCAAGACCATCATATCAAGGGCGGGGGAGAACAGCAAGTTTGTATTTACCGGCGATATTTACCAGATAGATACACCGTACCTGGACGCTGAAAGTAACGGGCTGTCGTATTTAATAGACAAGGCTAAAGGGCACCCGTTGTATGCGCATATCACTTTGCAAAAAGGGGAGCGGAGTGAGCTGGCTAATTTGGCGACGGAACGATTGTAATTTAAATTTGCATAACCTAAACCATGAAACCTTTTTTTCTTTCAGCAGTATTACTTTGCCTGGCGCTTTTTTCTAACGCACAAAAACAAGGCGCATTTTTAACAGAAAATGATTTAAAAGGAAAGGTAAAGAAAGTTAACGTTTTTTTGTACACTGATAGAGATAGTGAAACAGACACTTCACGCGCACCCTTCATAACTATACTGGAATTCGATCAGAAAGGCAACCTGACCAAAGAAACACGTCCGGGTAATAAGATCATTTCTTACAAAATTGACTATCGAAATAATTCAGATAACACAATAACAGGAAAAAAACATGATTCGGATGGGGACCTGATAGGCGGAATAACTTTTCGGTATGATAGCCTTGGTTCGTTAATCGAAATTCGACGAGAAAATTCAATGGCAGGCCCTCCGCGTCAAACATTCAAAAACGATGACAAGGGGTTTTGCACAGAGATAGACAACTTTGTGGATGATGAGGTTATCGGTTCAAAGACCCTTATTACATATGGCGAAAATGGATTGAAAAAGAGTCGTAAAACTTACGGTGTAAAAGGCGAAATTATGGATAGTGAATCTTTTGATTATGATTCACTAAAAAACATCGTTGAATATAGACAATACTTCCCCAATGGATATTTGTCAGAAAAGCAGCTTTTCAGTGATAGAAACCGGGATCAGAACGATAATTGGCAATTAAGAATAATTACAAGAGCAAGCCACACACACGATTATTTATTCGAATTGCACTATGTAATTGTCAAGAGAAGAATCGAATACTATTGACAGATAAACTAAGGTTTAATATATTGTCAGCCGTTTGCTAAATATCTAGGTCAGACTACATGCATACCCCTTCGAAATCGGAGATACCAACGGCAAGATGAGCTGGCTAATTTGGCGACGGAGAGGTTACAAGGCGGCTCCTGTATGTCATTTCGAGCGGTAGTGAGAAATCTTGTACACCTTGCAAAGTCTGCAGCCTGCTTTTTAAGATTTCTCCTCGTTCCTCGTCGAAATGACATGTCCGAAATATAAGGGTCTAAACAACCTATTGGCTTACAGTAGGGCCCATTAACTATTACCTATGAACTACGCCAGTATACTATCCGTCACCTTTGCAATATCATAGCTGATCTTATTTACAAACCCTAACTGTTCTTTTAATAAAGCTTCGCTTGCTGTCAGTTGCTTTGATTCGGTTACATTTTGCGGTATTTTATCGCATATAAGTTCAACCTGCTGTTCGCCTAATTTTCTATTGCTTTCGTTCAGTACGGCTATGCTTTTGCGGATAAGCCTGATATTATCCTGTTGTGCATAATCAAGTTGTTTAGCTGATATAGCTGAAGATAGGTTAGCTAGGTAGGAGGAAAGGATGTGGTTAAGCACCACGAATTTGTGTATGTCCTTCAACTTTTTTTGCTTGCTTTTGGGTTCCGATGTCATCCGCTCGAACATCGCAGATAAGTTGGCTGATTTGACGTAGATGTCTTTACGCGCCAGTTTATAGTCGGTAACGCTGACGGTGTTCCCGCTGATGGTTTCGGCTATTTTAGCCAGGTAATTGGCGTTGGCATGGATTGCCCCGGCAAGGTATGCCTCTACATCCTCAAACTCCCAGCGCGGCAAAATAATGTACATGGCGATGAAGGCTATACCCGACCCAACAGCCGTATCGATAATACGCTCCTGTACCAGGCTTGTTGCGGTAACGCCAAGGAATTTGAATAGCAGGAACACATAGGGTGTCATGAAAATGACCGCGACTATATAATTGAGGCGCGTAAAGCTGTAGGTGCCTATCATCAGCGTGATGAAGAGAATGAACTGTACCTTTTCATTGGGTATGTATTTCAATATCACAATGCCGATAATACCCCCGGCTATCGTACCCACAAGCCGTTGATAATTCCGCTGTTTGGACAGGCTGAAGCCCGGTTTCAGTATAACAATAATGGTAAGCAGCACCCAATAACTGTGATGCCCATGCAGGTACATTTTTGAGGCGATAAATCCGATGAGGCACGACATGGATACCCTGACCGCATGCCTGAACGAAGCTGATGAAAATGAAAGATTATCAAAATACTCGTGCGGGGCGTAATCCTGCCGGGTAACAAATTTGGAATACTCCACTTCCTCCGGCTTTTTGATAAGTTCTTTTGAAGAGCGCGAATTGTAATAGCTGAAAATATTATGAATGTTCTGGTTCAGATCTCGCAGGTTGATCAGTATTTTTTTCAGCACGATGTTGCTGGTACCGGTTTCTGCGGATGCTGCAGCATCTATCTTTAGTTTCAAATGTTCCAGTTCGGCATTAAAATCGTGTGAGTGCATATACCGCCTGTTGGACATTACGGCGTAGCCTATATTTTCCAGTTCGTGCGCCATTTGCCGCAGCACACGTGCAATTTCTTCCAGTATGCCCGTATTACCAAAGCGCTTGCGTATTTCGCCATAATCATAATGCGTAGCCAGTATTTGTTCGTACAGGTCCACCAGGTCAATAAATATCAACACCAGCACCCGGCTGGCGTTGGTAGATTCCTTCACCATTACCCTGCTCCGGAAAAGCAGCTCGCGGATACCGTCCTGGTGCTGGCTCACTTGTATTTGTTGCGATACCAGTTTGCGGTAATTTTCGTCGATATCAGTGTGCGGCAGGTAGAAGTCGGCCTTGATGCGCAAAAATTTCACCACATCCATGATATTCTCGCCTAAAGCTTGCTGGGCGGCACGATATGGGCGGATGCTAAAAAACAGCACACTAAAAAACAGGTACCATACACCGCCTGCGGTAAGGGCAAGGCTGTAGGGGAGCACCTGGGCAGGCGGTGTGGCTTTTTCGATCATGAATACCATTACCAGCAGCGTACCGGTGCCAACTGCTGCCGCACGGGTGCCGTAAACCGCAAGCATTGAAAAAATAAAAGTGATGATGGTAATGCCAATACCCAGCGTGACCGTATTCAGGCGGGCAAAGCCTGTCGCCATAGCAACCAGGAATACACACAGGGTGCTGGCCAGCATGGCATTGCGCTTGTAGACCAGCGGCCCGGGTGTATCAACTACCGAAACACACAAGGCGCCGAGCGATAGGGTAACACCCAGATCGAACCGGTTAAGATAATTCAGAACCAATGCCGGTATCAAAATACCCAGGCACATCCTTAATCCATCAGAAAAATACTGACTGTAAAAAAAGCCTCTTATTTCCCTTAATTGGATATTCATAAAATAGGGTGATATTTTTCAGTGCAAATTTACAAAAATTAAATCTTGGCTACCTATTTTAATAATTATTGCATTAATATTGATTTTATATTATTAAATACTCATTTTTTTATAGGTTTTATCAGTAAAATTATTAAATTCACGCCGATATTCTAATCAAACCAATACATCAACCATTCTGTTATTTATTTTATGTCCTCTACTCTAAAACTCAGCAATAAGGAAACTATCTTCAACCAGGAAGTTGTTACCCGTTTTGAGTTGTATAACAGCCTGTTCCAGACTTTGCCTTTTTACCAGGTGAAGGATACCGGTATTTTGCTGCCTTTCTTTAGTTCGCATTGCGAAAAAGGTACGGCGGCGCAGTTATCGCCGACGGAGATCATCGAATCATTTTTTGAAAAGTATGTGCCGGGGATAGATCACCGCGAGCAGATCAACCGTTTGTTCCGTTTTATCCAGTATATCGAAAGACAGGTGGTTTTGTTTGATGCGATAGAGGACTCGTCTTTCAGCAAAATAGGGAAGATGGATGATAGCGGCTCACTCGGCAGCCTTTTACAGCAGGCAGCGCAAAGTGATAAGGTACGGGATAAGATCGGCAAAAAGTTAGAGGATTTCTCGCTGCGGCTGGTTCTTACCGCTCACCCGACGCAGTTTTACCCTGGTTCGGTATTGGGTATTATAACCGACCTGATAGAGGCGCTGAAGATAAACGACCTGAATAGTATTGACGATCTGTTGCAGCAATTAGGTAAGACACCGTTTTTTAATAAAACATCGCCGACGCCGGTTGATGAGGCCACGAGTTTGGTTTGGTTCCTCGAAAATACTTTTTACCACGCAGCGGCGGCTATACAGGCTAAGCTGGAAGATGAGTTTGATTTCGACGCAGCGCACCAGGTGCTGGAGCTTGGCTTTTGGCCGGGCGGCGACAGGGATGGCAACCCCAATGTGCATGCTGAGACCACAGCTTCGGTAGCGGCGCTTTTGAGGCAGATCATTTTTCGGTGTTATTATCGTGATTTCAGGTTGCTGAAACGCCGTATTACCTTCCGTGGCGTAGAAAAAACGATGTCGAGGCTGGAGAAACTGCTTTACCAGAATGCCTTTAATGTACAAGCCAGCCCGAAAGATCTGCAGGGGGAGTTATTATCGCTGCTTACGTCTATCAGGGATACCCTGGTGAACGACCACCTGGGTTTGTTTGTTGATATTGTAGATCACTTTATTCAAAAAGTTAAGTTGTTTGGTTGCTATTTCGCAACGCTCGATATCAGGCAGGACAGCCGCGTACTGCGCAGCGTGTTCCAGCATTGCATCAAACAATCCCAGATAAAATCTGGTCTGAAGGGTTACGATGCCTTAAGTGAAGAGGATAAATTAAAATCCATACCGTTCAACGACGCTGATTACCACTGCCCGGATGATGCGGAAGATTTGACCAAGGATACCCTGGATACCATCCGGCTGGTGAAGCAGATACAATACTCCAACGGCGAGAAAGCCTGCCAGCGGTTTATTATCAGTAATTGCCAGCGTGCATCGGATATATTGCAGTTGATAAATCTGTTTCTGTGGAGCGGCTGGAAAAAGGAATCGTTGACGGTGGATTTTATGCCATTGTTTGAAACCGTGAATGATCTAACCCATGCAGCCGACGTAATGGAAAGCCTGTACGTGCATCCTTTTTATAAAGAACACTTGAAACGCAGGGGCAACCGGCAGACTATTATGCTCGGTTTTTCGGATAGTACCAAAGATGGTGGTTACCTTATGGCCAACTGGTCTATTTATAAGGCAAAAGTCGAACTAACCGCCTTGGCGCGCAGGTATGGCATCGACCTGGCGTTTTTTGATGGCAGGGGTGGCCCGCCGGCACGCGGTGGTGGTAAAACACATCGTTTTTATGCTTCAATGGGCAGCGAGATAGCGAATGAGCATATTCAGCTGACGATACAGGGGCAGACGGTTAGTTCGCAATACGGATCGGTAGAAACTGCTCGGTTTAATATCGAGCAATTGATAAGCGCCGGCATTACTTCGGCGTTGAACCCAAATGATAATGACCTGCTTACACCGGAAAATAAGGACCTGATATGTGAGATGGCGGATGAGAGCTACCGGCTGTTTATGGAACTGCGCGAACATCCGCACTTTTTAGAGTACCTGGAGAAATACAGCCCTTTACGCTTGCTCTCGAAGATCAATATCAGCAGCAGGCCAACCAAACGAAATACGGGATCGGCGCTTAAGTTAGAAGATCTGCGTGCCATTAGTTTTGTTACTTCGTGGAGCCAGCTGAAACAAAATATCCCCGGATTTTATGGCGTGGGCACGGCTTTGAAAAAGATCAAAGAGGATAATAAATGGGAAGAGGCGAAAGAGCTGTATCATAAATCAGGTTTTTTCAAAACCATGCTGGATAACTGCATGATGTCGATGTCGAAATCGGATTTCAGAGTGACCGGATACCTGCTTAACGATAAGAAATTTGCGGCTTTATGGCAGCAACTGAAGGACGAGTTTGAACTGACGAAGGCCATGCTGCTTGAACTAACCGACAGCGCTGTATTGATGGAAGAATACCCGGTTGAAAAACGCTCCATAGCGGTGCGCGAACGTATTGTGCTGCCACTGGTTATTGTACAGCACTATGCTTTGCAATGCATCAATAAAAAGAAGGACGAAGAGCTGACCGATATTTACAATAAACTGGTAATCCGAACAGTATACGGTATTGTAAATGCGGGGCGGAATTTGGCGTAGTGGCCTCACCCTAAATCCCTCTCCAGGGGAGAAGGACTTGTTAGCTGGGGGCTGTTTCGCGTCACCCTAAATCTGTCTCCGGGAAAGAGAGAGAGACTTTCATTTGCCCCCATTAATTTATCCGCTCTTCCAAAACTACGGTTATCGTATCGCCGGCTTCTTTGCCTATTAGTTTCCGGGTTTCGGTTTTGAACGATAGCTTGTGCGTACCATCACCTAAAGCCATAAAGGAACTTTGGAAAGGGTGACCGTCTACCTTACCGCGCACCTTTACTAATCCTCTTGTCCCGAAGAATGCAACGGATTCGGGCCAGATGACATAGGTCCAGCCGCCTTTGTTCGGGCTTTTCTTCAACGTCGCTGTAAATTCCTTATTTAATTGTTCCATGATTATTTTGTTTTGAACGATAAACCTTGCTGTTTTAGTAATTCGCGCAGCTTAGGCAGCGATCCCGGCCCCACGCCGTGAAGCTTTAATACATCCTTTTCTGTAAACGTTGCCAGTTGCTGTGGTGTGAGTATGCCGCTGTTTCTGAGCGCCCGCTGCGCCGGGGCGGAAAGTTCGCCGAAAACGCCCGCTATAGCTTTGCGCTCATTTTCGCACACAGGGCAGGTTGGGCAGTCGCTGCTTTTATAATACTGATGGCCCTGATTGCAGGTACGCAGAGTTTTTAATGCGCTCATCTTTTGAAAGTTAATACAAATCAAAGATAGTTAAGTGGGTGCGGGCCGGTGAGGTATGTATCCGACAAAATAGCGGGGAGATCGCAGCAGGGATACCGGGTGAACGAACAGCACACCCGCGATCGGGTTAATGACGGAAAACCAATTGCTGCAATGATTGTTCCTTACCATACAGCCCCTTAAATACCGATAAAATGAAAAAGATAACCTTAGTAACTATGTTGTTCCCTGTTCTCGTGCTGGTACAATCGTGCGACGATCCCCTGACAGCAAACAAATATAATAATGAAACGGCCGTTGACACCCCTGGCCACGACTTTATAAAGGAAGCGATAGAGGGCAGCAGTACAGAAATCAAGGCGTCGGAAGTTGCTGAAAGTAAAGCAACGAACCCGAGGGTGAGGGCGTTTGCTAAAATGATGGTGACCGATCATACTGCCGCATTGGAAAAACTGAAAAAACTGAAGGCTAAAGAGCTTGTAAAAGGGCCGGACCAACCTGATCAACAGGATCAAAAAATGATCGATAGCCTGTCGGCACTTTCCGGCGATCAATTTGACAAAGCTTATATGCAGGCTATGGTTACCGGCCATGAGAAAGCAGTTGACCTGTTTAAAGAAGGTGAAGAAGACAGGACGAATGCTGTACAAACCTGTGCCAGGGACCTGCTGCCTAAAATAAAAGACCACCTGCATTCGGGCAAATCGATCTTAGCTTCGCTGAAATAAATAATCGGGGAGGCAGTTGCAGTACCGGTTTTATCGCTGTTTCACTTCATCGCCATGCAGTTCAATTTTGTGCGAGCCGTAGTTGAAACTGTATTCTACGTCGGCATTTAGTTTATCACCATTAAAATGGCAGGTTATGGTTTCGGTATGCGGGCTTTCGATGTAGCGGAGTTTTAACTGTAAAGTTTTGTCGTCGCTCCACCCATAGCTGCAATCCACCTTATATGGCAGCAATAACGAAAAATCTTCCCGCGCCCCAGCGGTCAAGCCCGGGCCGGGCAATTGCGTTTGACCGGGCTGCCATTTGCCGCTGCTAAGGTTAAAAGTATAGCTGTTGCCTCCCTTTTTCAGCGTAACACGGCACGTATTTTTATCGGTGTTCAGGGTTATTGAACTAATGTTGAGGTCATTTTTTTGTATCTCAAAAGTTTTACTGATAACAGCAGGATCACCTGTATTTTGCAACGGCGGCAGCCTGAGGGCGGCTAAATGCTGCTGAAGGGTGGTTTCGGCGGTTTTGTTGGCCTGTAGGGCTTGTGGGTGCATCGAGGGCAGCAGGTATTTCCATACCAGGTTTAGTTCGTCCTGCATGTTGGCTGTTTCGGATGTGATGGCAATAACCGCATCTTCATCTGGCAAAACAATGATATACTGGCCGAAAGCACCGTCGGCCCTGAAACCATTATGGCGGCAGCGCCAGAATTGGTAACAATAACCCTGCATCCAGTCGCTCGAGTCCTTTTTACTTTGCGGAACACCGGGTGCGTTGTCGATTTTATAGGTGGTAGCTTCTTCTACCCATTCCTTAGGCAATACCTGTTTGCCGTTCCACATTCCTTTTTGCAGGTAAAGCTGTCCCATTTTAGCCAGGTCTTCTGTTTTTACACGCAAGCCCCAGCCGCCTGTGTTGATGCCTTGTTTATTAACCTCCCAATCCATACCAGCAATGCCGAGCGGATCGAACAGGCGTGGTTTAAGGTAATCGACTACTTTTTGGCCGGTCACTTTTTGAACGATCGCCGAAAGGGTGAAGCTTGCCATTGAATTGTACAGGAATTTACTGCCCGGCTTATTCAATATCGGTGTAGCCAGCATCCCTTTTATCCAGTCATCCGTAGTGAAAGGCACCTTTCCGGTAGGGTCGGGGTCCTGGCCAACGCTCATGGTCAGCAAGTCTTTTACCGTCAACCCGGCTAACCATGGTTTTACGGTATCTGGCAAGCTGTTCGGGAAGAACGATACCACTTTATCATTTACTGACAGCAACTTTTCGCTAACAGCAAAACCAATGGCTGTAGAAGTAAAACTTTTACTACAGCTATAAAGGCTATGCCTCAATGTTGGTCCGTATGGGTTCCACCAACCTTGTGCAACCACCTTGCCGTGCCGAAGCACCATAATACTATGGAACTCGTTTTTGCTGCGCGATGCTGCCGTTAAAAAGCTGTCTATACCAGCGGATGAAACGCCCTGCGCTTCGGGTGAACTGGCGGGAAGACCTGCTTTTTGGGCGAAAAGATGGATGGTTAGAAACAAACACAGGGCGACAGATGAAAGGCAGCGTTTGCAGGCAGATAAAAAGGTGGCAGGCATAACCGAATGATGTTAAAGGTTAATAATGAGATTGAAAATAGGAATTGTATAGAAAAGATACGAAATCAATTAAATAAAACACTTGCTTGTAGACGAAACCACTACAAACCTTTCCAATCAAGGTTTACAAAAATGGTTATTCGCCGTAACGTATAAAAAGCTATAATCAATAAGTACAAAGGCTTTAAAAAAACGACAACATGAAATTTTTACAGCAATTATTCTTTCCAACCCCCCTGTTAAAGGCAGTAGCTGCGCCCGCCAGCAATGGGATGGACATATTTAAGAGGCGGACAAGAACCCCCTTCAATCCCAAAATAACTTTGGGTGGTTTCAATTACTAAGATAGGTTTAGGTTTTTCATAGGTTGGCGTCATTCGTGCAGGCACGGGTGGCGTTTTTTGTTGGTAGGGTTTTTTCGCCTCACCCTAAATCCCTCTCCAAAGGAGAGGGACTTGCCCAGCAAGGGGTGGCAATTTCGACAATGATTTTGGGCGACTCATTTAAATCCATCTTCAAGGAAGATGGGACTTGCCAGGTTAATACATATTTGGGTATTAGTACCCTGTAAACCAGGTAAAAATACTTATTTGTTTATTCGCCAATCGTGCTAACTTCGGTTCGTATTATTTAAGACCTTATTTATCATGGACGACAAAAAGAAAGATTTCTGGGATAAGCTGCAGGCTTCCTCTACTTTCCTTATTCCGCTTATCATCGCCGTTGTTGGCTGGCACTTTACCGAACGTTACAATCAAAATCAGTTAGATCTGCAAAGTAAAAGCGCTGAAAAACAAAATGACATAGAGAACATAAAATTGCAGGTGGCCCAAGCGCAGTTAACGAAAGACCTAATGCAACAATTGACCAGCGCCGACCGCACGACAAGTGATATCGCCCTTGCTACGCTGGTATATTCGGCCCCGGCACTGGGAAAGAATATTGCCGACCTGGTTGCCAGGAAGGGCGGAAGTTCGCAGGAGGTGGTTGCCAACATTTATGACGGAAAGCGGGCCGACCTGATCAATAGGCTATTTTCGACCAGCGCTGCGACCAGGCTTTCAGCTTATACTGAAATAACCACCAGTTGGCTGAATGATGAGCAGATGCTCGCTGCGCTCATCGCGCAGGCCAGGCGCGCGTTAGGTTCCAGCGATATGTTGATCGACAAAAACAATGGGGTATACAATTCGCTTGTAGTATTTAAAAACTACCCCACTAAAATGTTGACGAAATGGAAGCCACAGCTGGATAGCCTGGTCAATGCTATACCCCCGGGCAATGGCAAAACCAGGGCGCTTGCAAACGACTTGATGAGCAAAATTAAAGGTTGAGCAATGGTTGTTGATAATATAAAATCCTGTTTTGGTCATTTTCCTTTGTAACCAACTAACCTAAATTTAAATAATCAAGCCTATGAGAAAAGTTATGTTCGCGATGAATATCAGTATCGACGGTTGTCATGAACATACGCATTTCAACCCCGGCGAGGATTTGATGGACTATTTTACCGGGCTGATGCAGGATACCGGTGTTATCGTTTATGGGCGTAAAACGTACGAGTTAATGGTTCCTTTTTGGCCGGAAGTTGCTAAAAACCGAACGGGCAGACCTTGTGATGTTGCTTTTGCCGATGCCATGACCCGTATCGAAAAAATAGTTCTTTCGCGCACACTCGAAAATGCGGATGAAACTACAAGAATAGTCCGTGGCGATCCGGAAGGTCTCATCCGCGAATTAAAACAGCAACCCGGTGAAAAAATCGCTTTCAGCAGCACCAGCCTGCTTCCGCGCCTTCTGGAAGCTGGTTTGATCGATGAACTTTATTTAATTGTCCACCCGGTTTTGGTAGGAGAGAACAAGCGCTTATTTGACAACTTCCTGGTGCCGGAAAAGCTCAACTATCGATTGGAATACACCCGGCTGTTTAAATCCGGCGCAATGGCGTTGCATTATCAAAAAAGTGAATAATGGCTTATCTTTTTAAAACGATAAAACATTGCATTTTGTGATGGTCAGGATTGCCGGGAATGAGTAGAGACGCAAGATCTTGCGTCTCTACTACAGACAAATCCGCTGTCCGAAGTCAGAGACTTCGGACGACTATGCATGTAGTTTGCAACTACAGTGTCATGTTAAAACAACTTCAATTGCATCTCCACCGCCGGCTTAGCCTACGCCTCACCTAAATCCTCTCCAAAGGAGAGGATTTAGATTTGTGTCTCAAAACACCCTCAACTGCGCTTCCGCTGGTGGCTTAGCTTTTGCCTCACCTAAATCCTCTCCAAAGGAGAGGACTTTAATTTGCGTATTAAAACAACCTCAACTGCACCTCCACCGGCGGCTTTGCCTTCCCGAAAACTGTACGCCCGCCATATTTCCACGAGTCGTTGCGCTCCTGTTCTATCACTTTATCAAAATTGGCGTTGGGGATAAAATCCTTTTCGGCACGTTCGGCAATGGTATGCAGGCGTTTGATGGCTTCGCTTTTTTCGTTGTTCCCCAGTTTGGCTTTATGGATGGCGGTTTGCAGTACGCCTAAAGTTTCATCATAAACTTTTGTGGGGACGGGGAAGGGGTGACCGTCCTTGCCGCCATGGGCGAAGGAGAATCGTGCCGGGTCCTTGAAACGTGACGGCGTGCCATGTATCACTTCGCTTACCAGCGCCAGGGATTGTAAAGTACGCGGACCGAGTCCTTCCAGCAATAGCAGCTCTTCAAAATCTGACGGTCGTTTTTCATGCGCCAGCCACAACACCGCGCCCAGGCGCTTCAGATCGACATCTTTTGAACGTACGTCGTGGTGCGACGGCATGGTCAGTTTGCTTATCTCGCTGATCATTTGCTGCGGATTTTCGCCCGCTATCTGCATCACCCCATCGCGCGACGGCGCTGCGGTTTTATCGGTCATATTCAGGATATACCCGGTATTTTGCCCGTAGATGGAAGTATGCGGATCATTCACGAACGAGGCCAGTGCATCCGAGTGCCAGTGATACCGGCGCGCGGTTTTGCTTTGCGCACTCATGCCTTGCTGCACCACTGCCCATTTGCCTTCGTCGCTTACAATAAAATTGTGGGTGTAAAGCTGGAAACCATCCTGTATAGCGGTGTTATCTACCTTGGCGCTTAACTTGCTGCATCGCACCAGTTCGGTACCATTAAGTCCGGTTTTCTCACTAACCTTCAGCAACTCGTTTGGCGTTTCGCGCGAGTGGTTGCCCTTGCCGCCGCAGATATAGATACCTAATTCCTTGCTATGCGGATTGATGGCCCTTTTGAGCGCACCCATTACCGATGTGGTTATGCCCGACGAATGCCAGTCCATACCCATTACCGCACCCAGGCTCTGGAACCAGAACGGATCGCTGAGGCGGGTCAGCACTTCGTTTTTCCCGTAATCCATCACAATAGTTTCCACCACCGCCAAACCCAGCCTTGCCATACGCTCTGCCAGCCATTTAGGCACATAACCGTAATGTAAAGGCAGATCAGCACTTCCCGAACGCTTCATGCTAACAAATTTAGCAAAATATCATCTGAATCAGAATTTTCAGAATTAATAAATTTCAGAATTCTGTTAATTCTTGAATTTTGAAAATTCTGATTCATACAGTATTTCACTTAGTGTATCGAAAATTAATAACCCTGAATTAAAATGAGATATTTTTATAGATCGGCATTTTGAAAAAAAGGAAAGCAAGCGGTTTAAAAATGTCCTAATGTGGCTTTTTTTGCCTGTTTTGGCTTTTTGTTGATTTTTACATAAAAAATACGGCGGTTATCTGGGTATGTTGTAAATGCGTAAGTTGCTGATAAACAAATTTTTATAAATTAGGTGTTCACGAAAACTGCAAAAATAGGGCACTTTTTGCTCTTTGTAAATTCTCAATGTGCTGATAATTAACAAATTACGATCCACTGCGGTTGGCAAAGGGCGGTGGCGTGAACACTTAGTGTATTGTATTTAGCAACGGATTTCAATCCGTCGCTACAGGATTAGCCGAACCTATGGCTCTTCATGCCCGGCGGGTTATAATTGTCATTTCAATGCATCAAATGCATATTTTGCATCGCTCCAAAACTCGTCCAGCGCAATAATACGCGGTTTGAAAAAGGAGATCAGCGCCGGCCAGTCGTTTTTATTGAAGATACTGACGTTATGCAATTTTCGTACGATGCGGCTGATGATTTTGCCATCTTCGGTCATCTCGTGCAGTTGCCATTCCCAATCCTCGTTAAGGGCGCTGTGCAACATGTTTTTAAGCTCGAGGAATTGCTCAAAGAACAATTCCTGCATACCCGGATCGGGGTGGGCGATCTCGATAGCAATAGCGGCCGACCGCTTACCGGCTTCCATACGGAAGTAAAGGTATTTGATGCCGGTTTTGTAGTTCACCCAATTCACCTTCAGGCCCTCGGCAGATAACTGCGGCGAGATATATTGCCCGAATGTTGTCCAGAAGGCTTGCTTAAGCTGTGATGCTTCGTCTTTCGAATACAAAACGGCTATTTTATGGTAAACGAATAGGTCAGTTTCGCATCCTGCGAATTGCTGCCGAGCACCAGTTTGTATTCGCCCGGGTACAGCTGCCATGCATGTTTTTTCATATCCCATTTTTGCAGGTCGGATACCGGTATCCTGATGCTGGCGGCCTGTTCGCCGCCTTGCGCAACGGCGACCCGTTTGAAGCCTTTCAATTCCTTCAGCGGCATACGGTCGATATTGGGGTATTCGATGTAAGCCTGTACCACTTCGTCGCCCGCCATTTTTCCGGTGTTTTTTACGTTGACCGTAACGGATACCGAATCCTTCAGTTTATATTGTTTCGCGGGTGCTGTTTGGGTTTTATATTCGAACGAAGTATAGCTCATCCCAAAACCAAAAGGGTATTGAACGGGCTTGTTGAAATAGCGGTAGGTGCGGTCCTTCATGGAATAGTCCTGGTAGTCGGGTACATCGTTGATCGACTTATAAAAAGTCAACGGTAAATGGCCCGAAGGGGATGTTTTACCGAATAGAATATCTGCGAACGCATTGCCGCCCTGTTCGCCGGGATACCACGCAAATACAATGGCATCGGCATAAGGCTCAATGGCCGAAACATCAACATCGCTGCCGGCTGTAATAACCGCTATGACCGGCTTATTTCTGACGCTTTGCCTTAATGCTTTCATGAATTTTATCTCGCTTTCGGGCAGGCTCAAGTCTTTTTTATCACCGCCTGATTTGGACAGGAACGCGTCACCGGCTTCGCCTTCCAAAACAGGGGAGAGGCCTATTACCGCGATGGTTACATCGGTGTTGCCGGCGGCCCAGGTACCGCCAAAATGGGTGGTATCATCATAATTGGCGCCCAGGTCGTATTCGATCCTGGTTTCCGGGCCGACGGCGCCCGTAATACCCTCCACAAAATTGACCACTTTACTGCTTACACCGTGATAGTTACCGATCATAGGGTCAAACGCGGCGGCGTTAGGGCCGATGATCATCATGCTTGGGTATTTCGCCTTATCAAGCGGCAATACATTATTGTTGTTTTTCAGCAACACCATGCTTTGTTCGGCTACTTTGCGCGACAAGGCGACGTGCGCCGCATTATGTACGCTGTCTGCACCGTAGGTATGGAAAGGGATGTTATTGGGATCGTCATAAAATCCAAGTTTGAACTCGGTTTTAAGCAATTCGGTGAGCCTTTGATCAACCTCATTTTCGGTAAGTAGTCCCTGTTTGATAGCTTTAACAACATCGTTCTGCAATACGGTGGAGCAATCGAGATTAATACCGGCCTTGATCGCGGCAGCGGCTGTTTCCACGGGTCCCGGTAAAGTTTTATGGGTCGAAAACACATCATCCAGTGCACCACAATCGGTAACCACATGGCCTTTAAAACCCCATTCTTTGCGCAGGATATCGGTCAAGAGCATTTTGTTGACGGAATTAGGCACTCCATTTACCCGGTTGTACGCGCTCATCACTGATTCGACGTGCGCCCCGCTTACCAGCGCGTGAAAAGCGTACAGGTAAGTTTCCCTCAGGTCCTTTTCATCCACAATCGCATCAAACTTATCACGCACGGCTTCTGGCCCGCTGTGTACGGCGAAGTGTTTTGCTGTCGCTGATGTTTTCAGATAATGCGGATCATCGCCCTGCAGGCCCCTTACAAAGGCGCTGCCGATGGTGGCCGTCAGGTAAGGATCTTCGCCGTAGGTTTCCTGCCCGCGGCCCCAGCGCGGATCGCGGAAGATATTGATATTGGGCGTCCAGAAAGTAAGACCCATATATTGCAGATGGCGGTCCTGCGCAATAGCAAGGTTGTATTTTGCCCTTGCTTCGGTCGAAATGACCGTGGATACCTGTTTGATCAGATCGTCGTTAAAAGTTGCCGCCATACCTATAGCCTGCGGGAATATGGTAGCCTCGCCGGCGCGCGCTACGCCGTGCAAACCTTCGTTCCACCAGTTATATGCGGGTATGCCCAGTCGCGGAACGGCTTTGCTATTATATCCGAGCAGGGAGGCTTTTTCTTCTAAAGTCAATTTGGATACAAGGTCTTTCGCCCGTTCGTCAAGCGGTTTACTCCTGTCTTTATAAATGGGAGTTTGGGCCAGGGCAACATGGCTCAGAAAGCAAATGATCCCTGCGGCAATATTATATTTAAGGCTATTTTTCATAACAGGATAAACATAAGCAGAAAAATAATATTATCTAAAAATGTTTATCGTACAATTAAAACAGAAAACTGTTATTTTAGCAACCACAAGTTAACTGCTCCGCCCATGAAACGAACCATTCTTGCAATTTTAGCCTGCTTTTTATTTATACAAGCTTTTAGCCAGTCCGCGCCAAAACCATACGGCCCTTTACCATCCAAAGGCCAGTTGAACTGGCAGGCAATGGGCATGTATTGCATAATACACTTCGGCCCGGATACTTACACGGACAAGGAGTGGGGTTATGGCGATGAAGACCCTCAAATTTTTAACCCCAGCCATTTTGATGCGATGCAGATAGTTGGCGCGGCAAAAGCTGGCGGTTTTAAGGGTATCATCGTAGTAGCAAAACACCATGATGGGTTTTGCCTTTGGCCGACCAAGACCACAGAGCATAATATTTCAAAAAGTCCATACAAAAATGGTAAAGGCGATATTTTGAGAGAGTACCGCGAAGCCTGCGACAAGTTGGGTATGCAAATGGGCGTTTATTGTTCGCCATGGGACAGGAATAGCGCCCTGTATGGCAAGCCTGAGTATGTTACCGATGTATATAGAAAGCAACTGGAAGAATTGTACAGCAATTACGGCCCGCTGTTTATTGTGTGGCACGATGGCGCAAATGGGGGCGATGGTTATTATGGTGGTGCAAAAGAAGTTCGTAAAATAGATCGTTCTACCTATTATGGCTGGGACATAACCTGGGAAATTGCCCGGAGACTGCAACCAAATGCCGTTATTTTCGGCGATGTTGGCCCGGATGTGCGGTGGGTTGGTAACGAAGAGGGGCATGCCGGCGAAACCAGCTGGGCCACATACACCCCTCATGCTCCTGAACCGGGTAAAAAACCAGGGAACGGGTTTACTAAAGATTCGGAAGGTACCGAAGGGCAGCGTGACGGCGAGTTCTGGATGCCGGCCGAGTGCGATGTGCCATTCAGGCCGGGATGGTTTTATCATAAGGCGCAGGATGGAAAGGCAAAATCAGCGGATTCATTGCTAAACCTTTATTATAAAAGCACCGGCAGGGGGGCCTGCCTTGATCTTGGCCTGGAGCCCGACCAACGCGGAATGCTGAACGACGATGATGTGCAAAAGCTTAAAGAATTTGGCAATATGCTTAAAGCGACATTTGCAGTTAACCTGGCCAAAGGTGCCACGCTGAAAGCAAGCAACGTACGCGGAGGGAACCTTGTTAAATTCGGCCCGGCACATTTGCTTGACAACGACCGTTACAGCTATTGGGCGACTGATGACAAAATAAGAACACCTGAACTTATACTTGATCTGCATAAACCTAAATCGTTTAATGTTATTAGGTTAAGGGAGAATATTAAACTAGGCCAACGTATTGATGAAGTAGCTGTTGATGCCTGGCAGAACGGCAAGTGGCAGCAAGTCGCCTCGGCGACCAGCATTGGCGGCAATAGGTTGATCCGTCTTGACCAAAGCATTAAGACCAGTAAAGTGAGGCTTCGCGTTACTAAGGCACCTGTATGTATAGCGCTCAGTGATTTTGGTTTATTTGAGGAGATCAAATTTCCACCGCCAGTTGTACATTCACCCTGAGATCGTAAATGATGAAGAACCTGAAAATATTCATAGCAGCTTTATCAATTTTAGTTGCTATAAAGTCATCTGCACAGCAAACGCTTTTTGATACGACAGAAAAGCCGAAACTAATAGCCAAACAATTCAGCTTTACAGAAGGCTCGTCGGTAGATAAACAGGGTAATGTTTTCTTTACCGATCAGCCCAATAATCAAATATGGGAATATAGCGCCGACGGTAAACTTTCACTTTGGATGGAAAACACCCAGCGGTCGAACGGTACTTACTTTGACGCGAAAGGAAACCTGGTTAGTTGTGCCGACGAACATGACAGGCTGATATCCATCAGCCCTAAAAAGAAGATCACGGTTTTGGTCAATGATTATAACGGGCGCCTGATGAATGGGCCAAACGATGTTTGGGTAGCGCCTAACGGCGACATGTACATTACTGACCCATACTACCAACGCGACTGGTGGGAACGTAAAAAGCCCGACCTGGAAAGCCAGGATGTTTATTACCTGCCTAAAGGCTCACATATTCCCATTATGGTGGTAAACGATATGAAACAGCCCAATGGGATAGTCGGCACTGCAAATGGCAAGTATTTATATATCGCCGATATAGCCGCCAATAAAACTTACAAATACACCATTCAGCCTGATGGTAAGCTTTCTGATAAACAATTATTCTGCGAATTAGGATCGGATGGCATGACCCTGGATGAACAGGGGAATGTTTATCTGACCGGCAAGGGGGTGACTATTTTTAATCCCTCCGGTACCCAAATAGGCCACATCGATATTCCTGAACCCTGGACGGCAAATCTGTGCTTTGCGGGGAAAAAGAAAGATCAGCTTTTTATCACGGCGTCTAAGGCTGTTTATATTATGAAAATGAAGGTTAGTGGAGTGGAATAACCATCCAGTTTAAATTATTCGACTGAAATACAGTAAGATGTGATTTTATTTATTAAAATTCTACTAAATAGATAGAATTTATATACATTTGTCCCTGTTAATACAAAATTATGATAGCAGCTATGAACTCATATCGATATCCTCAGTTTGACATGTCCGAGATCGCACCCGACCATAATTACGTGTTTAGAACAACTTATGCACTGAAGCCAGTGAAAACAGGTGATGCAATTCCTGACTTTACATTGGAGAAAGACAACTTTCGCTGGCAGCAGTTTTTCAACGGAGTGGAAACGCATGATCCCATCATGCTCCGACAAATGCTGAACAAGCCGCTGGTTATCAGTTTCTATTCAAGTCATTGGCGCGAATACGGCTTTGATCTGTTAAAGCAATTAAATAATATACAACAGGATATAAGAAGATTTGATGCGAACCTGCTGGTCGTAGGCTCTGAAAAAGAAAGAAAACTTGAAAAAGTGGCCTGGGATAACGGTTTATCGTTAAGTTTCTATTTCGACACGCAAAAAGAGGTAGCCGAATGCTTTGGTGTTTATTCCGAAAACGACCCGATTTGGACCCGGGTATCAGGAATTGATACTAATGTCCCGCTGCTGGCAACTTATGTCATATCGCCTTCGGGTAAAATAGAATACGATCATATCGACTGGAATTTCTCAGAAATTTTCCCGTCGAAGGAAATATTAGCTGCTGTGAGCAGAACGACTTTAATACAGTGATTTATTAGTTTTTTGGTTTGAACAGGCGGGTTGCCCACGCAGCCCGCCAAATTTAGTCGGGTGACCGAGCGGATAGGTGATGGTCTGCAAAACCTTTTACGGCAGTTCGAATCTGCCCCCGACGTCTCATTTATCAGGGCGTATCATTTTTACCCCTCATACGCTCCTTTAGTTATTGCCCGCCTGTTACTCTTCGCCAATGTGAATTTTATGCACATTCATATATAAATTCACGCTTAATATTGTTACAAAATCTAATTTGTTTAATATTGCAGTATCTACCCGGTCGAAAGCCTGTTTAGAATGAAACGCTTTGAAAAAATTACTTTAGATAAATAAAAAACAAAGCGGAATAGACATTAGTTAAATCATTGTTATCCTAATTTTGCTTTTAATTATTAACAGGGTCACTTCGTAGCAACAATCACCAGCCAATTCAAACCACTATCAAATATTTCATGAAAAAAACCGAAGGTTCTCCACTAAAATTTCTTTCCATCGATATAGGTGGATCACACATCAAAGCCACCATTTTGAATGACAAAGGGGAGTTGAAGATGAACTACGAAAAAATACCAACGCCCAAACCCTCTACACCTGAAAGTGTGGTGAATGCGATCAAACAATTAGCTAAATCATTCCCGGGATATGACAGGATCTCGGTAGGTTTTCCTGGCTATGTAAAAAACGGTGTGATCAAAACAGCTCCGAACCTCGGAACCGAGGCTTGGAAAGATTTCGATCTAAGCAAGAAGCTGGAAGAAGAGCTTGGAGCGCCGGCGCGCGTTGTAAACGATGCCGATATGCAAGGACTTGGCCTTGTAAGCGGCAAGGGGCTGGAGATGGTTGTAACACTGGGAACGGGCTTTGGAACGGCATTATTAGTCGACGGTCAGCTGATGCCTCACCTCGAGATATCCCACCACCCGATTTCCAAAGGCAAGGATTATGATGAATATATCGGTGACAAGGCGCTGCAAAAAGAGGGTGTACAGAAATGGAACCGGCGCATGAAAAAAGTGCTCAGCGTGATTAAAACGGTAGTTAATTACGATACGCTGTATATAGGGGGTGGTAATTCGGATAAGCTAAAATTTAAGCTGGATAAGGATATCAAAATAGTATCGAATATCGAAGGAATAAGAGGGGGCGCAAGGCTTTGGCAATCGGATCATCGCCACGACCTGATAACGGCAACACCCGTAGAAGAAGTAAACTAAAGAACAAGACACAACAATTTCAATACACAAGATGGCTACAGATAAAAAAGACATAGAACAGTTAGCGATAGATACCGTAAGGATATTATCAGCCGATGCTGTACAAAAAGCAAACTCCGGACATCCTGGTACACCCATGGCCATAGCCCCCGTTGGCCATGTACTTTGGACACAGTTTATGCATTATAATCCTAAGAATCCGCATTGGGCCAATCGCGACAGGTTTATCTTATCGGCAGGGCACGCCTGTATGTTCCAGTATAGCTTCCTTTACATGACGGGGTATGACCTGACCATGGATGACCTGAAAAATTTCAGGCAATTGCATAGCAAAACCGCCGGCCACCCCGAATATGGCCTGCTGGATGGTATTGAGGTAACTACCGGACCGCTTGGACAGGGATTTGCCAATGGCGTAGGTTTTGCTATAGGTCAGAAATATCTTGCGGCGCGTTACAATAAACCTGGTTTCGATCTTTTCAACTACAAAATATACGCGGTTTGCAGTGATGGCGACCTGATGGAGGGTGTTGCTTCCGAAGCCGCTTCATTGGCAGGGCATCTGGAATTAGGTAATATCATTTATATCTACGATGACAACCATATTTCGATAGAGGGTGATACCGATATTACATTTAACGAAGATGTTGCCAAACGTTTCGAGTCGTATGGCTGGCATGTGCAGGTAGTTAACGATGTTAACGATACCCATGCACTTTCAAATGCTATTAACAATGCAAAAATAGAGACCAGCAAACCGTCCATCATTAAAGTTCGTTCGCACATTGCTTATGGCAGTCCCAATAAAGTGGATACAGCCGGTGCGCATGGTTCGCCACTGGGCGCTGATGAGTTAAAGCTGGTGAAGAAATTCTTTGGTTTTGATCCTGAGCAATCGTTTGTGGTGCCGGATGAAGTGCTGGAATATTATCGCAATTGCGGTGCGAAAGGTGCTGATACCGAGAAGAAATGGAACGATCTTTTTGCAGAATACAAAAAGAAATTCCCGGAATTGGCTGCTGAATACGAGCAGGTAACAAGCGGCGAATTACCGAAAGGTTGGGCGGACAGTTTACCGGTATTTAAGGCGGAAGGCAAAATGGCAACCCGCCAGGCATCGGGCAAGGTGTTGAATGCGATCGCTTCGAAATTACCTACATTGATCGGCGGCGCGGCTGACCTGGCCCCATCTACCGAAACTAACATGAAAGAGTATAACTCTTTTACCGTCGAACATAGAGACGGACGTAACTTCCATTTTGGCATACGCGAACATGCGATGGGCTCGGCCCTGAATGGTATGGCCTTAACCAAAGGTATTATTCCATTTGGCGCCACATTCCTGATGTTTTCGGAATACATGCGCCCGCCGATACGCCTGGCTGCCATCATGAAAATACGCCCGATATTTGTTTACACGCACGATAGTATTGGATTGGGCGAGGACGGAACAACCCACCAGCCGATAGAACAATTAGCGTCATTACGTTCGATACCAAATATTGTTGTACTTCGTCCTGCTGATGCCAACGAAACTGCACATGCATGGCGTGTGGCTTTAGAACATAAAGACGGACCGGTTGTATTGGTGTTTACCCGGCAGGGCTTACCTATTATCGATCAGGATAAATATACCAAAGCATCTGAATTAGAGAAAGGCGCTTATATCCTGTCAGATTCGGAAAAAACACCGGATGTGATCTTGATAGCTACCGGTTCCGAAGTTTCTTTAATTATGGCTGCGCAGGATAAACTGAAAGCCGATGGCATTAATGCACGTGTGGTAAGTATGCCATCCTGGGAACTTTTCGAAAAGCAATCGGCTGCTTACAAGGAAAAGGTGTTCCCGAAATCTGTTAAGAAACGCCTGGCGGTAGAAATGGCCTCGCCGCTTGGCTGGCATAAATATGTAACAGATGAAGGCGATGTGCTGGCTATGCATGGCTTTGGTGAATCGGCCCCGGCTGAGGAGCTTTATAAGGAGTTTGGCTTTACTGTGGATAACGTGGTGGCGAAAGCTAAAGCGTTGTTGTAGAAATAGGATAAGAGATTTGAGACGCGGGCACAATCGAATCTCAAATCTAATATCTCAAATCTAATTGAATGAACTGGACTAACAGTTTAATATCGCGGCTTGAATGGTCTGGAGAGATCATTAACATCAACGGCAAAAGGAAGGTAGCGCAGGAGATAGCCGCGAAGGTTAAGGATGGTGACATACTTGGAGTAGGATCTGGTTCGACATCGTACCTGGCGTTGGTTGCAATAGCCGAACGGATAAAATCCGAAAAACTGAATGTAAAGGCGATAACTACATCTATAGAAATATCGATGTTTTGCAGCAAGCTCGGCGTACCACAGACCAGTTTGTTTGAACACCGGCCCGATTGGTTATTTGATGGTGCGGACGAGGTTGACCCGGACAAGAACCTCATCAAAGGGAGGGGAGGCGCCATGTTCAAAGAAAAACTGTTGATGAGTTCGAGCCCGGTGAGCTACATTATCGTCGACGAATCTAAAATGGTTGAAAAGCTGAACACAAAGTTCCCGGTTCCGGTAGAGGTTTTTCCGCAGGCATTATTGCATGTGGAAATGGAACTGAAAAAACTGGGCGCTAACAGCATCACGTTACGGCCGGCAAAGGGTAAGGACGGTTCTATCATAACTGAAAATAATAACCTGGTATTAGATTGTAATTTTGAGGAGATGTACCATAATCTTGAAAAAGATATTAAATCCATTACCGGGGTTATCGAAAGCGGGCTTTTCATAGGCTATAAGCCTGAAATATTGATGGCCGCTAATAATTAACAAGAGTTTTGAAATTTAAAACACATAATCATGGCAACTAATAAAGTAAAACAGATACACAGTTTCGGCCAGAGCATTTGGCTGGATTTTATTGCCCGCAGCATTATCAAATCGGGCGAATTGAAGAATCTGATCGACGAGGATGGTATCAGGGGCGTAACTTCAAACCCGGCCATTTTCGAAAAAGCGATAACCAGCAGCTCTGATTACGACGCCGATATCCGGGAATTGTCGGAAAAAACGGATGACAATGAAGAGATTTTCTTCGGTTTGGCTGTAACAGACATACAGGCAGCTACCGATCTGTTCAAAGGCGTTTATGAGGAATCAAAGGGCGGAGACGGCTATGTTAGCTTAGAAGTATCGCCTTTCCTGGCACTGAAAACAAAGGAAACAGCAGAGCAGGCCGAAAAATTGTGGAAACAGGTTAACCGCAAAAACGTGATGATAAAAATTCCGGGAACCAAGCCGGGTTTGGCAGCTATCCGCGAATCTATCGGCAAAGGGATCAATATTAACGTAACCCTGTTGTTCGGCTTGCCACGCTATGAGGAGGTAACCGAGGCTTATATTTCGGGCTTGGAAGATCATTTAGCTGCGGGGCATAAGATTGGTCATATCTCATCAGTAGCGAGCTTTTTCCTGAGTCGTATTGACGTGTTGGTTGACCCGATGCTGGATGAAAAAGGCCTTGGTGACTTGAAGGGTGAAGTAGCCATCGCGTCAGCAAAAAAGGCTTATGAAATATACAAACGCGTATTCAGCGGCCCGCGCTGGGAAAAACTGGCGGCACAAGGTGCACAACCTCAGCGGTTGCTATGGGCAAGCACCAGCAGCAAGAACCCCGCTTTTAAAGATACTAAATACGTAGAAGCTCTGATAGGTCCTGATACTGTTGACACCGTGCCTTTGGAAACTGTCGAAGCTTTCCGTGATCATGGAATTGCAGCAAACACCCTGGAGGAAGGTTTAGACAAAGCAACTGAAACACTCGAAAGGCTTAAAAAAGCAGGTATCGATATCGACCAGATCACCCAGCAATTGGAGGACGAGGGTATCGACAAATTCAATAAGCCGTTCGAAAAATTACTGCAGGCTATCGAGGATCAGAAAGCTAAAGTAAAATAACATGGAGGCAGCGGCTTTAAAGGTCCTGTTTTTTGATATTGGTGGTGTGCTTTTGACAAACGGCTGGGGCCGTGATTCAAGAAAGCTCGCCGCCGAACAATTCGGGCTGGATTACGACGAGGTAAATGAGATACACAATTTTATTTTCAATGTCTATGAAATAGGCAGTATCGACCTCGACGAATACCTTGATACAGTGATCTTTAATCACCCCCGGGACTTTACACGGGAGGACTTTAAAGAGTTTATGTTTTCGCGGTCCAAAGAGCTTCCAGATACACTGGCGTGGTTGAAACAATGGAAAAAGGATTGCGGTTTCAGGATCATCTCGATCAACAATGAAGGCAAGGAACTGAACGACTACCGGGTTAAAAAATTTAAACTGCACGAGGTTTTCGATGCTTTCGTGTCATCGTGTGAGGTGAACATGCGCAAACCCGATCCCGGCATTTTCAAACTGGCGATGGGTATAGCCCAGGCATTGCCCCAGCAATGTGTTTATTTCGACGACAGGATCATGTTTGCTAATGCAGCACAAAAACTGGGCATCCGGTCGTACCAGCACACCAGTTTTGAATCGACCCAAAAAATATTGGAAGAATTAAAAAAAGAAAAATCAAACTAAAATGAGCGATACAACTAAATATGCCTTTGGCATGATAGGTTTGGGTACCATGGGCCGCAGCTTGCTGCTAAACATGGCCGATCATGGTTTTGCCGTAGCCGGCCACGATAAAGATGCGTCGAAAGTAGCGTCGTTAAACGAAGAGGGCAAGGACAAGGATGTTAAAGGTTTTGGTGATGTAGCAGAGTTTATTCATAGCCTTACTACGCCGCGTGCTATCATGATGCTTGTCCCTGCCGGGAAGATCGTAGATGCTGTTATTGATGAACTGACCCCATTGTTGGACAAAGGCGATATTTTGATCGACGGCGGTAATTCGCATTTTACGGATACCAACAGGCGTGTAGACGAATTGGAGGCCAAAGGCCTGCATTTCTTCGGTATGGGGGTTTCCGGTGGCGAAGAAGGCGCCCGCCGCGGCCCCAGCATGATGCCGGGCGGTGATAAAGAAGCTTATAATGTGATGAAGCCTATTTTCGAAGCCATTGCTGCCCACGTTAACGGCGAGCCATGTGTTACTTACATAGGTCCGGGTGCTTCGGGGCATTTTGTAAAAATGGTGCACAACGGTATCGAATACGGGTTGATGCAACTGATAGCAGAAACCTACGAGATCATGAAAAAGGGCCTCAAAATGGATAATGCATCCATTGGCGAGGTATATACTAAATGGAACGAAGGCAGATTGCAGTCATTCCTGATGGATATTACGAAGGATATTTTCGCATTCAATGCGCCCGGTACCGATCATTTGCTGATAGACGATATTAAAGATGAGGCCCGGGCCAAAGGTACCGGTAAGTGGACATCGCAGGTAGCGATGGATCTGCAGGCGCCAATACCAACTATCGATTCCGCGGTGTCTATGCGCGACCTGTCCAAATACAAGCAACTGCGCGAACAGGCGTCAACCTTGTATAGCCAGGCCGAGCCGGAAATGGATGTGGATAAAGAAGAATTTCTTGCTGCGTTGGAGCAGGCTTTTTATTTCAGCATGATCATCAGCTATGCACAGGGCATGCATTTGCTGACAAACGCATCGACAGAATATAAATATGATCTTAAACTTGGGGAAATAGCCAAGATATGGCGCGGCGGGTGTATCATACGCTCGGCATTCCTGAATGATATTTTCAATGCCTATCAAAATAATCCGCAATTGGCTCATTTGTTGCTCGACGGCGGGGTAGAGGACCTGGTTTCGGAAAGTGTAAAAGGTACGCGGAAAGTATTGTCTGCTACTATCAGCGCAGGAATAGCTGCACCGGCTTTTGCTGCTTCTGTAAGCTATTTTGATAATTTCCGCAATAAAAGAATGCCATCGAACCTAACCCAGGCACAGCGCGATTATTTTGGTGCGCATACTTATGAGCTGATAGGTAAGGAAGGCGTTTTCCATACGCAATGGACAAAAAAGAATGATTAACAATTTGATCAAGACATTATCATGAGCTCAAATACAACATCAGAGCCTACCATATTCATCATTTTTGGTGGAACAGGCGACCTGAATGCAAGAAAAATCACACCGGCCCTTTATAACCTGTTTTTGGACGGCTGGATGCCAAAACAATTCTCGATCATCGGTACCGGCCGCACACAGTTGACCGACGAACAGTTCAGGAAAAATATGCTGGACGATATTAACCAATTTTCGCGGAGTGGTAAGGCCGATAAGGAGAAATGGGCCGAATTTGAAAAGAATATTTATTACCAGGCTTCGGATGTAAAGGATGCTGAAACTTATAAGGAGTTTGGAAAGAAGATAGACGGACACAATGCCGAATGGAAAACCAAGGCCAACGTTATCTATTATCTGGCTGTTTCTCCAAATCTGTTCCCGATTATTGCATCAAACCTGGCGAAAGCAAAACTTGCGGAGGACAAGCTGAAAACAAGGATAGTGATCGAAAAGCCTTTTGGGCACGATCTGGATACGGCTAAAGAGCTTAATCAACTGTTGTCGAGCATTTTTAATGAATGCCAGATATATCGCATTGACCATTACCTGGGCAAGGAAACCGTTCAAAATATTATGGCATTCCGGTTCGCTAACTCCATCATGGAACCGCTTTGGAACAGGAACTATATCGAACACGTGCAGATATCGGTTACAGAACAGCTGGGTGTTGAGGAACGTGGCGACTATTACGACGGATCGGGCGCTTTACGCGACATGATACAAAACCATTTGCTGCAATTGCTTTGCCACGTTGCCATGGAGCCACCGGTAAGCTTTAACGCCGATGAGGTCCGCGACCGTAAGGTTGACGTGCTGAAAGCTATGCGCAAATTTACACCGGAAGACGTACGCATGTCTGCGGTGAGGGGCCAATACGGCAGTGGATGGATGCAGGGTAAGGAAGTACCTGCATACCGCGACGAGCCCAAAGTTGATCCGCAATCGAACACAGAGACCTTTGCCGCGTTTAAATTTTTTGTCGATAATTGGCGGTGGCAGGGTGTGCCGTTCTACGTGCGCACCGGCAAGAGGATGCACCAGTCATCATCCGTAATTTCCATACAGTTCAGAGATGTGCCCCACCTGATATTCCCAACCGAGGCTGCGGAAAGCTGGCAGCAAAACAGGCTCATCATCAGCATACAACCCGAAATGAGTATTCGTTTGCAGGTTCAGGCTAAGCGCCCGGGTATCGATATGGTACTAAATGTGGTTGATATGGTGTTTGACTATAAAGGCACTTACAGTCAGCAGGCGCCGGAAGCTTACGAGACCCTGATATTAGATACGATGCTGGGCGATCAGACTCTGTTTATGCGTGGTGACCAGGTGGAAGCTGCATGGGAATTGGTAATGCCGATCCTAAGCACCTGGCAAAACAAAAAGAGCCTGAATTTCCCGAATTATTCGGCCGATTCGTGGGGACCCGAGGCCGCTGAGGCGCTTATCGCGCGAGATGGGTTCAATTGGTTCACCTTGCCTGTTAATGGCAAAAAATAAATACTGATGAAAATAAACGTTTTTAAAACGGAGGATGAGGTATTAGATGGCCTTGCTGATTATTTTGTTGAAGTAGCGGCAAAATCGATCAAACATCATGGCCAGTTTTCGGTAGCATTATCAGGCGGTAATTCGCCCAAAAAACTATACGAACTATTGGCGTCACCGAAATTCAGGGACAAAGTAGAATGGAAAAAGGTACATTTCTTTTTTGGCGACGAGCGTTACGTACCCCATACTGATCCGCAAAGTAATTACCTGATGGCCAAAAAAGCAATATTGGAACCATTGGACCTGAGTTACCGCCAGATTTTCCCTGTAAATACATCGGTATCACCTGAGGAAGCAGCAGCCCGCTATACAAATGACATTAATTTATATTTTGCGGGCTTCGATGCCCGGTTTGACCTTGTTTTGCTGGGCCTCGGCGATAATTCACATACCGCATCGTTATTTCCGCATACACCCGTTTTGCACGATAAAACGGCGTCAGTAAAAGAAGTATTTTTGGATGATCAGCAAGTTTTCCGTATCACGATGACGGCCCCGTTGATCAACCAGGCACATCATATTGCCTACCTGGTTTATGGCGCCGGCAAAGCCGAAGCGGTGCATCACGTGATAGAAGATAAAAGGGATATTGAGAACTATCCGGCACAACTCATAAAACCTACCGATGGTGACCTGCAATGGTTCCTGGATACATCGGCGGCTTCGTTGTTGAAGAACTAAAAACATTATTTTAATAAAAAAACAAAAAATGTCTCAAATTTTTGAGACATTTTTTGTTTGTACACGTATAAATACGCTTTCTAATTAAGAAAAAGTACGCTTTAACTGTTGGTATAATAATTGTTACTTTACGTCAAAAATAGGTTTAGCACCGTGCTTAATTTTGACGAACACTGTTTAGATATAATTGTTAATTTTAGTTTATAATTAATACAACCCGTACCCCAAAAAGAAAATAATGCTTGATCTTATCTTATCCGATGAAAAATCTTATGATGTTGAAATAGGTTACTGGAAGCAGAAATTACAGGGCGCCGCACCTGTGGTTTTGACCACCGACTTTAGCCGTACATCTGCCGCAAACCGTAATAACGCCTCTTTTAAGTTTACAATTGACGCCGGCCTGGTAGAACGCTTAAGGTCCTTAAGGGAAAATACTGACAATGAATTGTTTGCGAATTTGCTGGCCACTTTTAAAGTTTTATTGTACAGGTATAGTAACCAGGAAGATATTTGCGTTGGCAATATTATTACGCAAAAGATGGATGCGGATGATACAGAAACCGGGCGAATTAACATGGTCGCTTTACGCGATACGTTAAATGGGGAAGACTTATTCAGCGACTTATTAAACCGGGTAAAAAACACCACAGTTGAGGCGTACCAAAATCAACGCGTTCCTTTTAATTTGGTAGTGAATAGTTTGGCTAAAGATCACACAGGTGCGAATCCATTTTTTAATACATTGTTTTCGATACAGCATTCGGTTAATGAACCTTTAAAGAAAAATGCTGCCGGATATGATATTTCATTGGTTATTAATGGCTCTTCACCAGAATTGGAAGCTGAATTATTTTATGACGCTAATTTGTTCAAAAAGCAAACTATTGAGCGTATGGCGGGTCACTACGGGCAACTCCTGAAATCGATAGTTGAAGATACGGGCAGTAAAATAGGTGCATTACCTATGTTGACCGCATCTGAAGCAGAAGATATTCTTGTAAAATTTAACGATACCTTAACGTACTACCCGGCAGAAAAAACCCTTGTTGACATTTTTGAAGAACAGGTTGCTAAAACGCCTGATGGTATAGCGCTGCGTCAGCATGATAAAACGCTGACTTATACTGAACTTAACGAAAAAGCCAATCAGCTTGCCCATTTCCTTATTGAACACGGTGTACAGTGTACCGATAATATCGGCATTATAGCAACGCGTGGTTTCAATATGATCATAGGCATGTTCGGTATCATGAAGGCCGGCGGAGCTTACGTGCCTATCGACCCTGAATATCCTATAGACAGGCAGGAATATATCCTGCAAAATTCTGCAGCAATAAAAGTGATCGCTGACGGTGACTACCCTTTGCAGGACCTGGTGCCGCCAGATCAATTTATTAAGATAAACACGCTTGACCTTAGTGGTTACAGCAATGCAAATCCAGGGCTTGAAATAGACAGCACCCAATTAGGCTATACGATATACACATCCGGCTCAACAGGCAGGCCAAAGGGGGTGATGATAGAACATCATTCGGCAGTTAATTTGTGCCTTTGGGTGAATAAGGAATATAATGTAGGCCCAGATGACCGGCTTTTATTTATTACATCGATGTGTTTCGACCTATCGGTTTATGATATTTTCGGTATGCTGGCAGCGGGCGGCTCGGTTGTAATAGTAGAGCAGCAGGAGTTGATGGATGTTCCGAAGCTAAAAGATATGATGCTTAATTATGGCATTACATTCTGGGATTCTGTGCCAACAACCATGGATTACCTGGTAAGGGAATTGGAAAGCCGCGATAACGACTACGTACAGGAAACTCTGCGGGTTGTTTTTATGAGCGGCGACTGGATACCGGTCAACCTGCCCGCCAGGATCAAAAAATACTTCCCTCAAACAAAAGTTATCAGCCTGGGCGGTGCAACTGAAGGCACGGTATGGTCGAATTTTTTCCCGGTAAATGAGGTAGGCAAGGATTGGAATAGCATACCCTATGGAAGGCCATTGGCAAACAATTTCTTTTATATTCTGAATGATCAATTGCAGCCGCAGCCGGTAGGCATACCGGGTGAATTATATATCGGCGGCGTAGGCGTTGCGCGGGGTTATGCCAACGACGAAGCCAAAACTAGCTATTCGTTCGTGAAAGACCCATTTAGCGATAAAGCTGGTGGCCGTATGTACCGTACCGGCGACCTTGGGCGAATGCTGCCCAGTATTAATATGGAGTTTATAGGCCGCAAGGACAACCAGGTGAAAATTCGTGGGTACCGTATTGAATTAGGTGAGATCGAAAGCGTTTTGGCCCAATGTGATGTGGTAAGGCAGGCAGTTGTTTTGGCCAAAGACGATAAAGACAAGAAAAAACGCCTCGTGAGTTACGTGGTTGGCAAAGGAGATTACAGCCGCGATAAGGTTATCGACTTTCTGAAGGCGAAACTGCCTGATTACATGGTGCCTACCCTGTGGATGGAGCTGGACGAATTGCCCTTAACATCTAATAGTAAGATCGATAGGAAATCACTCCCTGATTTTGATGCAGAAGAACAGCTAAAGGATAATTATGCTGCTCCGCGAACGGAAACAGAGAAGGCGGTTGCTGAAATATGGCAGGCTGTATTAAAACTACAACGCGTAGGTATTGATGACAATTTCTTCGATATCGGCGGGCACTCGCTGCTTGCCGTGCAGATAATGACGCGCATCGAAAAGAAATTACGCAAAAAGCACCCTATCGCTGTTTTGTTTCAATATCCTACCGTGGCCCAGCTGAGCTCTTTTATAGAAAAGGAAGATACGAAGAATATCAAATGGCGCACCATCGTGCCAATAAAACCTACCGGCAGCAAAATGCCGTTATACATCGTGCACGGGGCAGGCTTAAATGTGCTTAATTTTCACGACCTGGCGTCGATGGCAGACTCTGAACAGCCTATTTTCGGTATACAAGGGATAGGTGTTGATGGGGAAGAAGCGGTGTTTAAAAACATTGAAGATATCGCATCTTTTTATACAAATGAGCTTGTAAAACATAACCCAACCGGTCCTTACGCCATTGCCGGATATTCGATCGGCGGATTTTTGGCAGTGGAAATGGCCCGTAAAATACAGGAGATGGGTAAGGAAGTAAAAATGCTCATTATTTTCGATACCGACGCTGACAATGCCCGTGAAACCGAACCGTGGTACGTCATCATGCCGAAAGTGATGAAACGCTATTTACCAAGGTTCCTGGGTGGCAAAAAGTCGCTCAGGAAACAGTTGGCCTATAAATTCAGATCCAATAAAGAAATATTAACCAACAAGGTTGGCCTTCAGGGAAAACCTGAATCAGCAGAATATTATGCCTTACTTGATTCGATTAAGGGGAGATATTTTGCTGCATTTAAAGATTATAAGCTGACCCCGGTAAATGTTAATATACATCTTTTTAAGGCTGATTTTAATGATCATTATAACGATGACGAAGTTTATCTTGGCTGGAAGAAATATACAACAAAGGATGTAAAGCGATACCTGGTTCCTGGTAATCACCTGACCATGATGGTTCCGCCAAATGTTTCCAATCTGGCTGAAGAGTTACAGCAAGTATTAAATAACGCCTGACCGAACAATTTTTTGAATTCCGTGTTAAACGACAAAAGTCTCCGGAAAAGCATATAGCTGAAAACCGGACAGAATTAAAACAACTATTGATAATATATTCCAAATGACGATAAGGCCCCTAACCCAAGATGATATAGAGCAATGCGCCCGAATTTATGTGCAGGCATATAACAGGCCCCCCTGGAACTACAATTTCAGCCATGAGAAAGCGGTAAAATATCTTACTGAATATACGGAACGAAGCAGGTTTGTGGGATTTGTATTAACGGAGGGAGATAATATTGCCGGCGCAATGCTGGGACACTCTAAAACCTGGTGGACAAACGACCTTTTATATATCGATGAATTATTTGTGAGCCCTGAAAGCCGTGGAAAAGGTTATGGAAAAAGCTTGCTCGATCATGCCGAAGATTATTCGCGCGAACAAGGATATGAAGTAATTACACTAATGACCAACAAGCACATGCCTGCGTTCGAGTTCTATAATCATATAGACTATATACCGGCCGAACATTTTGTATTTCTGTTTAAGCCTGTTTAGGAATTAAATAGGTTTTGACGCGTATAATAAAGCGGAGATTTAAAACAGAAAATGCCGGATAGCCATAAAACATGCAAAGCAGAAGACGCCAATGCTGATAGTGTATATCGACACGATAAGGATTCGATCAGTTTTTGTCATTTGAGCTGGGGTGGTCATAAATTGGAAATTGAACTTTAATAGCTGGTTAACTTTCTATTTAATTTTTACGGAAGTTAATACGAGGGGGTTACAGTTTTTTGAAAAGAATTTGAAAAATATTTTTTGATAGAGTAAAGCAATATTTTGGAATGCATTTAATTCGAATTATTCAAACTTATTTATTGAAATTACGTTTAAGTTGCGGTAGAAAGAAGCCGTTTGTGGCCCAGCGTCTTTGTACCTTTTATGTAAATATTTTTACTTATTTTCGGTGGGCTTAATTAATTAAACTAAAACGTAGATAAAATGAAGCGTACTTTTATCAACCTTGTTATCGTAGGTTTATTGTTTTTCGCGGCATCTTGCGGTACTTACAAGCAGGTACCGTATTTCCAGGATCTTGACCGTTCGTCTGTTGTATCGCAGGAAATTAAAAATTATTCACCATTTACCATACAATCAGGTGATATATTGGGTATCAGCGTCACAAGTAATTCCGATCCATCGGCCGTGGCCGTTTTCAACTATAACTTAAACAGGGTAAATGGTGTCAACTCCGATTTTACTCCAAGTAACGCGGTTGTAGGCTACCTTGTTGACAGCAAGGGTAATATCCAGGTGCCTTACCTGGGTACGATGAAAGTGGCTGGTTATACTACAACTGATTTAAGAGATCAGCTGGAAAAATCGTTGGTAAAATATGTTAACCTGCCAGTAGTAAACATCCGCATTCTTAATTTTAAAATCGGCGTTATGGGCGATGTGATGAAGCCGGACGTCTATACTTTCCAAAATGAAAAAGTGTCAATACTCGATGCCCTAAGCAGCGCAGGAGATCTGACGATAACCGGTAAGCGTCAGAACGTGTTACTGATCAGGGAAGTTAACGGCAAACGGGAATTTATACCTATCGACCTTACCTCTAAAAAGCTATTCGAATCGCCTTACTATTATCTACGAAATAACGACATACTTTATGTGGATCCCGATCGTACAAAATTTGCTCAATACGATACGGGATACCGAACCGCATCGCTTATAATTTCAGCTGTGTCGGCCGTATCACTCGTTATCACCGTAATACTATACCACAAATAACTATATGTGTGCCCAAACATCTGCTACAAGTCGAAATAAACCCAAACCGGTTAATAACGAAGAATTATTAAATTTTCGTGAAATAATAGGTAAGTATCTCTATCACTGGCCATTATATATTCTATTATTGGTTATATGCGGTGGTGCAGGCTTTATATATTCAAAAATCGTAAAACCGGGATACGAGATAAAAGCCTCCATTGTACTGACCGATGACAGGGATAACAAAACAAGTCATAAGGATGTGCTGGATCAACTGGAGGTTACTGACGCCCCGCAGGTTGTTGAAAACGAAATTGAAATATTGAAATCGAGAAACCTTGTTGGTAAGGTTGTATATGATCTCAAGTTGTATATCAATTACAGCCGGGATTCAAAACTCGTTAAGAAAGAGGACCTTTACAAGAAAAGCCCGGTTGAATTCGAATTGCTAAGCGGCCAGCTTTTGGGCGATCATAAGTTCCAGGTTGTTATACAGGATACGAGTACATTTTTATTAAAGGGCGCTTTTGATAAGGCAAAATTGTTCCATTTTTCGAACGTCCTGTCAAACAGCTTTGGTACCTGGAAATTGAATCCGACGAAGGATATTAAGGACTATATTGGTTCGACAATAAATATTACCGTATCAGACCCTAATGCCGTTGCCAATGGTTTCCAGGGCGCCATATCGGTTACATTGGTAGATAAGCAAGCTTCAACTATAGAATTAAGTTATACCGACCAACTCCCGCAAAGAGGGAAGGATGTGGTAAACGATTTGATTTACCGATACAACGAGGAGAATATGAATGCTAAAAATCTCCTTACACAAAATACGCTCGATTTTATAGATAAGCGCCTTGCTTCGCTAAAGGGCGAATTGTCGACAGCGGAAAATGATGTGCAAAGCTACAGAAGTAGTCGCGGTATTAATGATATCAGCAAACAATCAGATTCATATCTGCAGAATACTCAGGTAAACGATCGGGATATGCAGGATGTTGATATCCAGCTTGGTACAGTGCAGGCAATTGAAAGCTATGTGAATTCGCCGGGCAGATCAAGCGTACCATCAACAGCAGGCATAACAGACCAGGGACTGTCGTCGCTGGTGCAAAAACTGGTAGATCTTCAGCAGGAACGGGAAAGGATGCTGGCTAACACCCCTGAAAGTAACCCGATCTTCGACCCTATAAACAGCCAGATAAAAGCAGCCCGCTCAGCTATAAAAGAAAATATCGCGAGCACAAAGTCAACCTTGCTCGCAAAAAAGCGTCAGTTACAAAGTTACGGGAACAAGGCACAGACACAAATAAGGGATGTGCCGAAACAAGAGCAAGAATTAGTGAGCCTGATGCGCGCGCAGCAATTAAAAGAAACACTTTATAATTACCTTCAGCAGAAACGGGAGGAGGTAGCACTAAGCTATGCTTCCACTCAGGTTGATGCACGAACAGTAGACACTGCTTATGTGGTGCCTCCCAAAGGATCAAAGAGATTGATCCCTCTCGCCGCAGGGCTTGCATTAGGTTTGTTTATCCCTACGGGTTTGATCCTCGGCAGACACACGTTTCGTAACAGGATAAGCACAAATAAAGATATTACAAGGGCGGTATCCATTCCGATATTGAGTGAATTAACCTTTGAAAAGTCGAAAAACCCTATAGTTGTACATGACAGGGGTAAATTTGCACTTGCGGAAGAATTCAGGACCCTGCGGACAAAACTTCATTATCTGCATGAAAAAACAGATAAAGGGCGGGTGACATTACTTACTTCGAGCATAGCTACAGAAGGAAAAAGTTTTGTGGCAACTAACCTGGCTGTGGCATTGGCTGCATCAGGGAGGAAAACGATCATCCTGGAAATGGACTTGCGTAAACCAAGGGTTACCGCCGTTTTGGACATCCAGAAAGACCATGTGGGTATTTCAAATTACCTTATCGGCGAGGCTACAGAAACCAAGATTATTCAAAAATCAGAATTGTATCCCAACCTGGATGTGATGGGAAGCGGGACCATCGATACTAATCCGTCGGAATTACTTGAGCAGGAAAGTACAGTTAAGTTATTTGATTGGCTTCGGGAACACTATGATGATATTATAGTGGATACGCCGCCAGTTAGTATCGTTACCGATGCAATTATACTTTCGCGCTTGGTTGATGTAACACTTTATGTAGTACGCCAGGGCTATACGCCGAAAACCATTCTGCCTTTTATGAAGAACCTTGAAGAAGAGCAACATTTTCCGAAATTGAATATCGTATTCAACGGAATCGAAAAAGGACGGTATGGATATAGCGGTTATACTTCATATGGTTACGGGGATTATATTGAAAGTAAAGAAGCCAGGAAAAAATATTCACGGGGAATATTCAGTGATTTTTTCAAGAGGTTTTAAGTAAGGCACTTAATTCAAGTGTTCCGTTTTCTTTGGGTATCGATTCATCATTCACGTCCGGAAGATTTTTACTGCCTTCCATCCAGATGTCCAGGTAATAAAAGTTAGCGTAGCAGATTTAAAGCGGATGGATTCTTATATATAATTTAATAGATAACTGATGATATCGTATTTGAAAAGTAAGGTGCAGGGTTTTTGGAACGGCGGTCATGAGCGTACTCTTAAGATAAAAAGAAATATTATCTACACGCTCCTTATAAAAGGTGCGGGCGTTCTGATAGGGTTTATCTTAATCCCCATGACTATTGGTTATGTGACTAAAGGTCAATACGGTATCTGGCTCACCATAGCTTCCCTGGTAATGTGGATGAATACTTTCGATATCGGATTAAGTAATGGATTGCGAAACAAAATGGCCCACTCGCTTGCCCTGGGCGAACGGGACAACATAGTAAAATATATCAGCACTACTTACGCTATTTTATTTCTGATATCCGTTACCATCTTTCTAGCTTTCTTTCTAGTCGGTTCCTTTTTTGATTGGAATCAAATGCTGAATGTTAAAGATACAGTGAGTTACAATATTTGGCCGATAGTTCTTATCGCAATAGGGTCGTTTTGCGTTCAATTTTTCCTTCAACCTATAAATAGTGTGCTGATGGCCGCACATCAGCCATTTAAGTCGTCATTGATACTGTTATTGGGCCAGGTCTTAACATTTGTTATTATTTTACTGCTTACCATGTTTACACATGGCAGCCTGTTTTTCCTGGTTTTTGCTGTTGCTGGGTCGCCCTTGGTGGTATTCCTTTTTGCTAATATTTATCTTTACAGTACTGAATTTAAGCTTTATGCGCCCAAATTCAGTTTTATCGACTTTGGCAGCGCCCGAAGTCTGCTCAGTACCGGCGGGGTATTCTTTTTTATTCAGATGGGTGCAGTGGTATTATATCAAACCGATAATATCCTGATCACACGTACGCTCGGTCCCGACGAAGTAACGACTTTTAATGTAGCCTATAAATATTTTTCGCTTATTTCGGTCATATTCAGCATTATTATGACGCCTTACTGGAGCGCATTTACAGATGCCGCTGCCAAAAATGATTGGGGCTGGATAAAGCACTCGTTAAAAAAAATGCGGATGATATGGGTATACGTCGGTGTGCTTACCACTATACTTTATTTGTTCTCGTCAATTTTTTATCAACTGTGGCTGCATGGCAAAGTTGACGTCCCGAATTTTTTATCTCTTAATATGGCCATATTTGTTCTGACAGTGGCCTGGCAGTCTATTTACGCCTATACGCTCAACGGTATTGGGAAATTGCGGATTCAACTGATATTTGTAGTCGGTACAGCCATATTGAATATTCCGTTGTCTATTGTACTGATACATTGGATAGGTGTCTCTGGCTCTGTGATAGCAAACACAGTTATGGTGTTACTTATGAATGTGATTTTTACCTACCAGGTCAATTTGATAGTCAAACAAAAGGCGGCCGGGGTCTGGAATAAATAACTATACTCTTCTTATTGTAATGAAAACACACGTATACATATATAAGCAGTTAAAAAAGATATATATTATTAGCTATTTAAAATGGGTAAAAATACCTGTTTGGTTCAAATTAAAGGTAAACGACGTGCAGGTTGGTAAAGGTCTCCGGTCAAACGGTGTTCCTGTTATAGATGTATGGGATACAGGCAAGTTTTCGATAGGTGAAAATTTTCTGATGAATAATGGAAAAAGATTCAATGTAATAGGCAGGCAACAGCCTTGCTACTTTATTGTATATAATAATGCAGTGCTGGAAATCGGTAATAACGTGGGAATTAGCGGAAGCGCCTTCATTTGTTTTAAAGGAATCAGCATTGGGAATAACGTACGCATTGGCGGTAATGTGGCCGTTTATGATACTGATTTCCATTCACTTAATAAATATCACAGGCGGGATGGGAAATTAGATATAGCAAATACGCAAAGCAGAAAAGTTATTATTGAGGATGATGTATTTATTGGCGCACATTCTACCATTTTAAAGGGTGTTACTATCGGCGAAGGTGCAATTATTGGTGCCGGATCTGTCGTTGCAAAATCAGTTCCAAAGAATGAGATATGGGCGGGCAACCCGGCCAAATTTATAAAAAGCGTTACTTATTAAACTATATAGCTGTACGATGTTAATTAATTTAAACTTACAACCCGCCAAAATCGTTAAACATCAGAAATAGAGAAAGGCTACAGCCTGGATGATCGGATCATTATGTATTATTTCCTCACTATACTATTTATGCTGGTTTCGTCTCGAGCGAACTTCATTTCTTATATCGAGGCATTTCCTATCATCATATCTGGTATTTTCTTTGTAGCCGGGGTACAACTAAGGAGATTTACCGAATCTGATTTTCGTCTTTTTGCAAAATTTGCAGTAGTGTATTTGGTTTTTATAACGGTGAGGTTTTTGTTTTTAAACAACGTCGGTTCGTTTTTTTATTTCAGTGATCTTAGTTTTTTATTTAAACGTATTCTATTTGCTTTTTTGTATTGTGCTGTTCTTAAGGAAAAGGCTGTTGAGTATTTTGCAAAAATCATTGTTCATGGCGCCATGGTGTCGCTTTTCTTTTACCCGTTGCAATTGATCAACGGACCAATGGTTTTCGCTATAGGGAGTGCCATCCACCTCCCGCCACGGGTTGGTAATCCTGAATATACGAATTTCCTCATTTTTACTTATGACGGCGGACATCATATCCGAAATTGCGGTTTCGCGTGGGAACCGGGTGCCTGGGGGTGCTATATCGTAATGGGATTACTCCTGCATTTTTTATTAAACAGGTTTAAAATGGACAAGCATGCATGGATATTGGTTATATCCGGCATTACGACATTATCTACAACAGCTTACCTGGGATTGCTTTGTGTCTTTTTATTGTACTATCGAGTCCGTGGCGGCAAACTTCTGCCATTTCTTGTAATTGCCGTACCTATACTGGCCGTTGTCGCTACACAATTGCCTTTCCTCCTGGATAAGATTGAAAAGACATACTCAGGCGATATGCATGATATTAGCTCGCTGGATGAATTGGCAGGCTGGTACGATAAAACAGGGGAAGGCGAAATCCATCTCAACCGCTTTGGTAGCGCTATCATTCTCTGGAACCTCTTTCGGTGGAAACTGATTTGGGGAATATCAAATGGTTACCAGGGCGTAACTCCGGTGTTGCATAACGTTAATATTTCCAATGGCGATGTCGACTTCTTTGCTAAATTCGGGGTTGTAGGATTCGCATACCTGATGCACAAATATATCCTCCTTTTAAAAAGTTTTATACACAAAAATGAATACATGATTTATTGTGTGTTGATTATAATTGTATTGGCATTTGGCGAGCCAATGTTGATATTTAATTTTACAATGGCGTTTTTGTTTTTATACCATTACGTAAGTCCGGAGACTCTGGGATGGAATGAAGAAGAGGAAGACGAAGATGAAATTGAGGAAGTGGAATATGATAATCTATCTTTAAAAAATTCAAATTAATTCGATAAAAAAAATAATAGTGTCAGCTACCCCAATAAAGATCGCATCGCTCGCATGCTCCTATAACAGGAAAGAAAAAACAGCCGCATTTTTAAAAAGCCTGCTTTCGCAAAAAATCCCGGGCGGATATACATTAGACCCGTACTTGCTGGATGACAATTCATCTGATGGCACAGCGGAATATGTGAGGGCGAATTTTCCTTCCGTCACTTTAGTTGAAGGTACCGGCTCGTTATATTGGGCAGGGGGTATGCGCACAGTATGGGCGGTTGCCAGGAAAAGGGCTGATTATGATTTTTATCTTCTGCTGAATGATGATGTCCGCTTGTTCGACGATACTATTGCAAGGCTTTTGGAGGCTTATAAACTGTCAAAATATGAGCAGAATGTTTTAGTGGGTACTGTAAAAGACGACGAGAAGTTAACGATTACTTATGGTGGGCACAAACTGATTAAAAAGCAAACCGGAAAGGTGACCACTGTTGTGCCAAGCGATACAGAATTGCTCGAATGCGATCTCGGTAATGCGAATATCATGATGGTGGATAAGGCTACTGTTGAGAAAATTGGTATATTGTCGGATTCGTTCACACATGGTCTTGCGGATTTTGACTATACGTTGCGGGCTGTGAAGAGTGGTGGCAAAGCGTGGGTGGCGCCGGGCTATTATGGTTATTGTATTAACGATCATGGAAAAAGCTGGTTGCCTGGTAGTGTTCCCTTGAAAAAAAGGATAGCTTATTTATATAGCCCGACGGGAATATCCTATAAAGAATACCTGCTATATACGCGCCGCCATTTCCCATTGATATTACCAGGCGTATTTGTAAAAGCATGGTTAAAAACATTATTTCCGATACTTTACGATAAGTTTAAAAAGCAATAAGATATTTACCGTATGCTCGACAGCCTAAAGCCTGCTATCTACGCCTTTGTAAAGAAAAACCCCCGTATACGTAATGCTGCGATGGCCGTGCTGGGTGTTTTTATGAAAACGAAGGATTTTGCTATACGCGTAATTACACGAGCCGAAACATTCGGACCCCCGATTGGCATTATCGACTATAAATCCGACTTTAAAAATAACATAGGAACAGGTAACCTTGCATGTGTTACGGCTTTTACTGAGGTATCGGAACCAATAAGCGTTAGCAGGGACCTTCCTGTTACCATAGATAAAATTCCGCATTGGAACTTCCGGCAAAAACAATCCGTAACCGATCCGGCCACTTATGTGATGGAACTAAAGGACTGCAGGGTATATGATGATGGCATAGTTATTACTCCGGATAACCTGATGCTCGGTAGTGTCTCACAATTTATTGAAGTAGGTGAGTATATTAAAGATCTAACGCAACACCCCATATTTTCAAAAAAAGAGCTGCCGCCATTGAAGAAAGTAAAGGGTACTATAGCGGTATTGTCTGCACCATCGGGAAGGGGATACTATCACTGGATGTTTGATGTTTTACCACGGATACAGTTGCTTAGAAATGCTGGCTACGATTTTAATAAGATCGATAAATTTCTGGTAAATAATTATATATCAAGGTTCCATATCGAAACGCTGAATATGATTGGCATACCAAGGAATAAGATCATGGAGAGCCAGTATAACCCGCACATACAGGCCGAAAAGTTAATAGTTCCCTCGCTGGTTGGCGATACAGGCAGTATACCTAAATACGCCTGTGATTTTTTAAGGGCCGAATTCCTTCCCAAGATCGATAGGAATAAGAATCATTCGAAAAGAATATATGTTAACAGGGGGCAAGTGGTGCACCGGCGCGTGACAAATGAACCTCAAATAGTTGAACTGCTGCAACAATACGGTTTTGAAAGTATAGCCCTCGAAACAATGTCGCTGTTAGAGCAGATAGCCGTAATGGCAACGGCCGAGGTGATTATAGCACCGCACGGAGCCGGGCTGACCAATATTGTATTTAGTGAACCAGGAACCACAATTATCGAATTTTTACACCCGGGTGCTGTAAATGTAATGTACTGGACTATAGCCGCCGATATGGGATACAAATATCATTATCTCCTGTCAGAAGGAGATGCTCCGCCCGATTTCGTTAACCCTTATCTAAACGGTAATGACATGACCATCAGTATAGATAAGCTAAAGGACTTATTAGCGTTGGCGGCTATAAATTAAATTTTTAACTGTTTTTATTAACTAAAACTCAATTTTGACCGTATAAATGGCTGCTGTTCTTGCTGATGGAAGTGCGTACTAAAGTTGGAAAACCGATGTTTGGCAACGAAAGGCAGGATTTATAAATAATGAAAAATGAAAAAAGTACTTCTGTCTGTATTTGCATGCCAACCAAAAAAGGGATCAGAGTTCAGCAACGGCTGGAACTGGGCTATTGGCCTTGCAAATAAAGGTTATGAAGTACATTGCCTTACCCTACGGACCAATCGTCCTTTTATTGAGGAGGTTGAGGCACCGGCAAACCTTCATTTCCATTATGTTGAGATGCCGTTCAAATTGCAGGCAATGCATAGGTGGTCGCAGCCCACACTTTATTTGCATTACATTATGTGGCAACGGCTTGCCTATAAAATAGCAAAGCGGCTGCACAAAAAGTTCAAATTCGACCTGGCGCACCATATTAGTTGGGGAAGCCCGCAAATGGGTTCGTTTTTATATAAACTGGATATCCCTTTTATTTTTGGCCCTGCAGGTGGCGGACAAAAGGCACCTGAAGCCTTTAAGAAATATTTCCTTGGCCATTGGGCATCAGAGATAAAAAGAGAGAAAGTTTCTGACTTTTTGGTGAAGAACAACCCTGCATGCAAAAAAATGCTTAGAAACGCACATGCCGTTATTGCATCTAACCAGGAAACCGTGGAATTTGTAAAAGATATCGGTGCAAAAAACGTTTCATTGTCTATCGACCATGCGTTGCCGGATAGCTTTTTCCCGGAAAAATTCACTCCGAAAATTCCAGTGCCCGGTACACTAAAAATGTTGTGGGTAGGCCGTTTTATGCCCAGGAAGGGCTTATTGATGACGCTTGATGTTATGACCAGGCTGAAAGCATATCCTAACATTACGCTTACCATAGTAGGCGATGGGGAAATGAAAGAAGATATCATTAAAAAGATAAATGATGACGGACTTGGGGATACGGTGACAATGACGGGAATGATCCCATACGAGCAAGTTAGAGAATACTATTCGAGCTGTGATGTTTTCTTTTTTACCTCCCTGCGCGACTCGTGTCCCGCTCAACTTACCGAAGCAATGGCCTTTGGTATGCCTGTGGTAACGATAAACCTTCACGGACAGGGGTTTGTGGTAAACGATGATACAGGTCTCCGTTGCAACTGCGATACGCCGGAAATAGCTATCAATGAATTAGAAAAGGGTATTATGGATTTATATAATAACCCCGCAAAGGTGACTAAGATGAGCCAGGCTGCATTTGAATTTGCAAGAAAACAGACCTGGGCGGCGCGGATCGATGAGTTGGTAAAGCGTCATTACCCGGTTTAATTAAAAGATCGGTTTATTTAAAATTAAGCCTTTCGGTTAGTAAATTAGCCGGAAATAAAGAATATCAGGAAGGAACTGAATAATAAGTGAAAGTTTTAATTGTACATAACGACTTTAGGGTATATTGGAAAGGCAGATTACTATATCTGAAAAACTATCTTTCGGATAGAAATATAGATTTTTATGCCATAGAGCTTTTTGGAAAAGGATCGCCTTATTCATTTGATACTTACGAGAACAAAGAACAATGGTGGACCTGCCTGTTCCCGGACCGGAGTTATGATGAAATTTCTATCAGTGTTATTAAAGAAACCTTCCTTAAAAAGCTGGATGAAATAAATCCTGACGTTGTAATAGCCGGGTCGATCGTTTTTTTTGCGGGGGCATTAGGTTTGCGGTGGGCCAAAAACAATCATAAGAAGTTCATCATGTTTGATGATGCAAAGCCATCACAAATAAAAAGAAACTTTGTTGTGCAATGGGTGAAAGACCTTATTACGAAACAAATTGATGGCCTTTGGCTTCCTTCAAAAGATTACGATGAAGCTTACGAAAAGTTTATAGACAAGAACTCCATTGTATTTTATGGGTATAATTGTATTGATAACGATTTGTTTCGATACAAAGAAAAAAGATCGATCGACTTTACAACCGTTATCTGTGTTGCCAGGCTGGTGCCGATAAAAAATATAGACTACCTGCTGAGGGCCTGGAAGCTGATTGAAAAAAGGAGACCTAATTACCGCCTGGTGATCATTGGTGATGGCCCTGAATTTGTTAATTTAAATGAGCTGACCCTGAACATGGGCCTGAAAACTATTGTTTTCCTTGGCGCAGTTAATAACAGCGATATTCCAACCTATTTCTATAATTCATCAGCATTTGTTTTGCCAAGCCTTTCGGAAAGCTGGGGCTTGGTTGTAAACGAGGCTATGGCTTCAGGCTTACCCTTACTGATCAGCAACAAAATAAACGCCGCAAATACACTTTTGAAAGAGGGGGTAAACGGCTTTGGTTTCGAGCCGTCAAATGTAAAAAGTATAGCCGAAAATATAATCAGGTACATCGATCTAAGCCTGGAGGACAAGAGGAAAATGTCTCAGAATTCATCCAGTATTATAAGTGAAATGGATTATGAAAACATGGGCAAGGAGTTAATTTGTGCGCTCTCGAGATCGGAAACAGTTCCCAACAAAAAGCCAAGTGCATTAGCTTCGGTGCTTATCAACAGGTGGCACGGCAGGTATAACACGTCGGGCTGGGATAAATTGTAAATTTAAAATCTTCTGCATCTACATATGAAACTGGCTCCTATTTTATTATTCACTTACAAAAGGTTTGAAAGCCTAAAGGATACCGTGCAGGCACTGCAGCAGAATTCTCTTGCTGCAGAATCTGATCTTTATATTTTTTCTGACGGGTGCAAGAAAAACGAAGACCTGGAGCAGGTAACAAAGGTCCGGGAGTTTATAAAGACGATAACCGGTTTTAAAAAAATAACAATAACCGAGCAGGAAAAAAACAAAGGCCTCGCCAATTCTATAATCGATGGTGTCACATCAGTTATGAAATTTTCGGACAAAGTAATCGTTTTGGAGGACGATTTGTATACCACTCCAAATTTCCTGAATTTCATGAATGATGCGCTTGACTTTTATGCAAGTAAACCAAAGGTTTTTTCGGTCTCTGCATACTCATTTGATCTGGGAGAAAGTAAAGCTGACACGGACGATGCCTATTTCGTCAATAGGGGATGGTCATGGGGATGGGGCACATGGAAGGACAGGTGGGATGATGTTGATTGGCAGGTAAAGGATTACGAGAATTTTAAGAACGATAAACGCAGGAGAAAAGAATTTGCCAAAGGCGGAACTGATCTGAACATTATGTTACACAGGCAGGTGAGCGGTTTAATTGATTCCTGGGCCATCCGCTGGTTTTATCATCAATATAAAGTTGGAGGGCTTACGCTGTACCCTGTTCATTCCAAAGTGCGAAATAATGGTTTTGATGAGTATGCCACACACACAACGGGAGCAGCTTATCGCTTTGCTCCGTCGCTCGATGCAGAACAATTGACAAAGTTTAAATTCCCTGAAGTAGTTGCGATAAATCCTTATTATCAAAGTAAGTTTCAGAAGAAGATGGGGGTTTTGGAGCGAATAAAGTATAGGTTGAACAACATTTTTAGAAAAATTTTCAAATAGTATGCTGATCGACTATTTAAAAAAGCTGCGTGACCTTTACCTGGTGAAAGTTAAGTGGTCGCAATATAAAATAGGGAAAGGATTCCACGCAGGGGCCCGCGTGAGCTTGTGGGCCCGCGACACGCTGATCATAGGCGATGATTTTTATATTGGACGCGATTCGTTAATAGAAACCGATTGCATTATAGGTAATCATGTAATGCTCGGTAATAAAGTGGCGATGATTGGCAGGTACGACCATAACTTCCAACAACCAGGTACGCCGATAAGGCTGGCAAGCCAGGTGCGGGATAACGACTATAAATGGCGTGGATTACACGATGTGATCATTGTGGAAGACGATGTTTGGATAGGTTATGGTACGGTAATAATGGGCGGTGTATGGATAGGTACTGGAAGCATAATCGCTTCAGGCTCTATTGTAACAAGAGATGTGGAACCGTACTCCATTTACGCGGGAAGCCCTGCGGTAAAGTTAAAAGACCGTTTCGATTCAATTGAGGATCTTGAAAAGCATAAACAATTGTACAAGCTTAATTATCAATAGATAAACTGGTATAAAAGTAAAGGTTATGTATCTATTAAAGAGGTAATAGGCAAGAGACAGAGAGTAGCTGTTAATCGCAAAAATAATATCCTGATACTGAAACCAAGTCTGCACTATTTCTGTTACATTCAGAGTTCAGATAGTATATTTGAATTGCCCGATGAGGGCGACGAATGGCTGAGGCCAGTGATCATATCTCGGAAAAGTCTCTAAACCAGGTTTGATCACTTTTTAGCACCGTTTTAAAATATAATATGCAGTTACCCGGTAATATAATAGCCAACGCGGATGACCTGGGCTATGACGAATTTGTAAACAAAGGCATTTTACAATGTTTTGAACGGGGTTACATTAACAGCACATCGTTAATGACCAATATGGACGGTTTTGACGAAGCTGTGGAGTTGATACATTCAAGCCGTATAATCGGAAATGTTGGCGTCCATGTTAACCTGGCGGAAGGTAAGCCGTTAACCGATTTTAAAGAGGATTTCCTGGATCCGGCAGGAAATTTTGACGTCGGCAAAACAAATAAGGTGTTGATAAATCTAAGCGACGTGGGTAAAAGCGCGTTTGCAAAAGAAATAAACGCGCAAATAGAAAGGGCGTTATCAAGAAAAGTAAATATTATACATATCGACTCGCATTTGCACCTGCATACGTTACCTGCTTTTTATAAATTGTTTCTGGCGGCTGCCAAACAACATAAATTGAAGATCAGGCTCGCCCAAACTTATAATGAGGGAAGCTATGTAAAGTTTTATTACAGGAAATATATCAATAACCTTTTCAGAAAAAACAATTGTAATTATTCCAACCGTTTTGAAACGGTGGAAAGGTTTTTGGAGTATAAAAGCCGAGCAGACAAAAACTTAAAGGTAGAAGTGATGTTGCATCCCTGGATCTCAGGTTCCGGCTTACTTGAAGATCACTATGATAAAGACACATTAACAAGATGGATAACTTTTTTGAAGAATCAGTAATCGTAAACGAAATGGCTCCATTCGAAACAATAGAACTGTTTGATTATTCTATACTTTCTTCTGAGATCGGCTTTTTACAGACCGATGCAAAATGCGTTGTTAATACCATAAACCAATATTCTTATATAATTGCAGAAAAAGACCCTGCGTTCAAAAAAGCGTTGCAAAACTCAGATATTTTGCTCCCGGATGGAATAGGGATTGTTGTGGCCGCTAAAGTACTGGAGAAGAAAAAGATAAGAAAAGTTGCAGGAGCGGATCTTCATAAATATTTGCTTGAAAAGTTAAATACAGAAGGAGGAAGCTGTTTTTATCTTGGTTCATCAGAGAAAACGCTTGCAAAGATTAAGGAACGCCTTGAACGGGAATACCCCAATATAAAAGCGGGATTTTATTCCCCACCATATAAGCCCAAATTTAGCGACGAGGATAACGCTGCAATGATCAGCGCTGTAAATGACTTTAAACCAGACGTACTTTTCGTTGGTATGACGGCACCCAAGCAGGAGAAATGGAACGATGAAAATAAAGATAAGCTTGAGGCTAATGTAATATGCTCGATAGGGGCGGTATTCGACTTTTATGCAGGCACCATCACGCGCCCCGGCAAGGTTTGGATAAAGCTGGGGCTCGAGTGGTTTGTCCGGCTGTTAAAAGAACCTAAACGCATGAGTAAAAGATATATATACTACGGTGCCCCATTTGTTTGGATGATCATAAGCAGGAGAGTCGGTGGTGTATTTAACGGCTCCAAATCATAACCTCACAACCCTGTAATCCGTATTAGTTCGCACAGATGTTCTTACATAAATTTGCCTGTTCGCAATTTCGGTGTTTAGTATTTAATACATTGTTTTGTTTACAATCTGGCAATAAAACTGCGTAAGGATTAAAAAAATGCTATTAATTTAATAGACTTTATAGTATTAATTTTATCATGTATTAAATTACTCAAATGGGGAGTTTATTACACAGAGTTCACATACAGGCAACGAGTTAGAGTATAAGGAGTATGTATTAAAGGCTAAATCTATACTCGGTTTTTACGCATAACCCGTGCGTGTATTTACGGGAAAATGCAAAAAAAACGTATTAGGACGGGTATAATTTAATTTGAGCATAGTTATTGCATACCCTTAGTCACAAAACCCTTGAAAATATGGTACACAGGTACAAACAATTTTATAACGCGATCAATTTAACTCTGGACTATCTTGTTCTCAATATTTCGTTGATTGTGGTGTATAATTTATTGGACAGCTCGCTAATACCGTGGATGAACAATAAGAGCTATCTTCCTGTAGTTTTAGTGTTCAATCTTTTATGGCTGCTATCGTCAAATATCACGAGTCTTTATAATTCGGTTTCTGACGACGATCTTAAAGTTTACCATAGCGCTATTAAAACATACCTGTTATACCTAAGCTTAATTTGCACTATAATATTACTGGTTATAGGCACCAAAACTTATTTTATTACTAAAGAATACCTGTTTTACTCTATGTCGCTATTCGGCGTTCTCTTGGGCGCGTGGAAAGTGGTATTTTTTGCTTTGCGAAAAAGTGACAGGGTATTGCTTAGCAATTCGCGCAAAGCCATTATAGTAGGAGCAAGCCGCGCCGGGAACGAGCTTTATAACCAGTTTAACAATAAAGTATTGAAGGGTTATGATCTGCTTGGATTTTTTGATGATGAACCTTCAAAAGTAAAACAGCAGCATTTGTACCTGGGTAATACCAGCCTGTGCATGGATTACGTGCTGAAGAACAATGTAGACGAAATATTTTGTGCGTTACCTTATTCTGAACATAAAACTATTGAACGGCTAATGTCTGATTCGGACAAAAACCTTATCCGTTTCAAAATTGTACCGGAATACCATGAATATTTCAAGAATACCTCATACTTGCAGAACCTTGGCAACATTCCTATTCTTTCTGTACGTGCGGAACCTTTGGAAAATATATTAAACAGGGCATTGAAACGTGCTTTTGATATTGTATTCTCACTGATGATTATTTTATTCGTGTTCAGTTGGTTGTTTCCTGTCCTTGCTATATTGATCAAATTAGAGTCGAAAGGGCCTATATTTTTCAAGCAAATGCGTTCGGGACGCGATAACCATGCTTTCCTGTGCTATAAATTCAGAAGTATGCGGATCAACAAAGATCTTGAGCACAAGCAAGCAACCCTGGGCGATCCACGCATTACCAAAATCGGTACTTTTATGCGTAAAACAAGTCTTGACGAATTGCCGCAATTCTTTAACGTATTATTGGGCAATATGTCGGTAGTCGGCCCGCGCCCGCACATGCTTAGCCATACCGAGCAATATTCACAGTTGATTGACCAGTTTATGGTTCGTCACTTTATGAAACCTGGTATTACGGGCTGGGCTCAGATAAACGGCCTTCGCGGTGAAACCAGGACAACGGAGGCTATGCTTGAACGCGTTGAAGCTGACGTTTGGTATCTTGAAAACTGGACTTTCCTGCTTGACCTTAAGATCGTAGTCAATACGCTTTTAAAATCGATAACCGGCGATAAAAACGCATACTAAACCTGCGCTTTATAACAATTTTAAACCCTCATCTTTGAGCTGGATATTTATGTCCAGTCTCTTAAAGGTGAGGGTTGTCCATTTAAGGCACTTAATGATGGCTAGTTTGGTTTGAGTAATGAGGTGCGAACGGACAAGGCATCCTGTGACCAGTGCACGATAAACGCGGTTGCTTATTGGTAACTGCAACCTGGTGTAGCAGACCACGCAAATAAAGTTAGGCGAATGCTTTAAGGCGAACGAATTTATCAACCAATATAAAGGAAATCTTCCCTAAGAAAAAGCCCTTCCGGAAACTCCGAAAGGGCTTTTTTAAAATTTACAAGGTACAAATCTTATTCGAACTGATTCTTTATAGCGTAGCCATATTCTTTCAGTAGTTTTTCTTTCCTAAAGTGGTCGACGTCGGTTGCAACCATTTCGCTTACCAGCATGGCAAGGTCGTATTTGGGTTTCCACCCAAGTTTGGTATTTGATTTTGTAGGATCGCCGATCAGCAATTCAACTTCGGTAGGGCGGAAGTATTTTGGATCGACGGCTACAACTTGTTTCCCAATTTCTAATTGATAATCTGGATGAGCGCAAGATACTACGTATCCTTTTTCATCAACACCTTCACCGCGGAATTCAACTTCAATACCCACTTCTTTAAAGGCAAGGCGTACAAACTCGCGTACACGGGTAGTAACGCCGGTTGCGATTACATAATCCTCAGGCACTTCCTGTTGCAGGATCAGGTACATTGCTTCAATATAATCTTTTGCATGGCCCCAATCACGCTGCGCATCAAGATTACCCAGGAAAAGGCTGCCTTGCAGGCCGAGCGCGATTTTGGCTACGGCCCTGGTGATCTTACGTGTTACGAACGTTTCGCCGCGTAAAGGACTCTCGTGGTTAAAAAGAATACCGTTGCATGCGTAAATGCCATAGGCTTCGCGGTAATTAACCGTGATCCAGTAAGCGTAAAGTTTTGCTACCGCGTAAGGCGAACGGGGGTAAAAAGGTGTAGTTTCTGACTGAGGAACAGCCTGTACCAAACCGTACAATTCAGAAGTAGAAGCCTGGTAAATTTTCGTTTTTTTCTCCAGACCGAGTATCCTGATAGCTTCAAGCAACCGCAGTGTACCAATACCATCAGCATTGGCAGTATATTCAGGAGTATCAAAGCTCACTTTCACGTGCGACATGGCGCCCAGGTTGTATATTTCATCGGGTTGTACCTGCTGAATGATCCTGATGAGGTTTGTGGAATCCGAAAGGTCACCGTAGTGAAGCTTAAACTTTACATTAGTCTCGTGCGGGTCCTGGTACAGGTGGTCGATACGGTCAGTATTAAACAGGGAACTTCTTCTCTTGATACCGTGCACTTCGTAGCCTTTATTTAATAAAAATTCGGTTAAATAGGCGCCGTCCTGTCCGGTTACCCCTGTAATTAATGCTTTTTTCATTATTTATTACTTTTTGCTAAGGTGGATATTCTTTTTAATTATCTTTTTTACGTAATAAGACCAATTTTGTTTACATAATAACAAAATAAAGCGCCTTTATCTTTTACGAAGATAAATTTTTATCCTGTCCGAAAAAATTATTTGAGACGAAATTTTATTACTTAACTTTTGGTATACAACAAGTTAAATAATAACGACTTTGCTCGCCTGGTTAAGGCCGTCGCCGCTTAGTTGCAAAAAGTAAGTTCCCGGTTTGGGCTTTTGGTTAAGATCAAGCCGGTAACTGGTATCCGTTACCTGCACCTGCTGATTCATGATCACGTCTCCGCGGGTGTTCAGTAATTTGATGTTAAGATTCTTGACATCAGCACCGTTAAAGTTGATAATGATATATTCACTCGCCGGATTAGGGTAAACCCCGATGGTTGCGTTACTCTTTTGCACTGCATTGAAGGCCAGGATATCGTTCGCAGCTTTGGGCTCAGAATAAATGATTGGGGGTTTAGTAACGGTAGTATCCTGTTTTTTTATCAATAAGACCGAAGTGAACGGGGCGAGTGTTGTACTCACCTTGTAAACGGTATTCTTAGCGTCCACATAGGTACTCGCAAGCTTAACCACCTTGTTGCTAGTGGTATTGTTGTAGGCAAAAAGTAATTGCGTATTGGGGTCGATCAACGTTGCGGTGGTCGAATAAAAATTCAAATTGTCAAGATAAATGCTTACGTCCTCATTCTCAAGCCTTAACACTACTGCGGTGTTAGCGCAAGCAGAGGTTGGCGTTATCATAAGAGTGTTTTCCGTCCGGTTGCTATCCAGCAATAAGTATTTTGTTTCGGACACCTGGTTATACGGGGCGCTGTTGTTTAACAGGAAAATAGCCAGCCTTCTGTAACCATGGGTAGACTTCATGCTGAATTTGACCATGTAGGGTGCAGCTGTGGTAACCGGCCCTACGTTGAACTGAAGCATAGGATTATTTCCTGCGGAGCCGGATATAAAGGAGAAATATCCTTTAAATGTTCCTGCGTCTAATACGCCGGTATTATCCCAGCTTGCCTTAAAGTTACCATTGGCTGACCATGACACACCGCCATTTATATTTTTGCTAAATGCTCCATTGTTAAAAAATGTTCTTTTAGTGGTCAAAGTGACGTTATAAAGCGGTAGCGAAATAGCATTATATGATGAAATATCCTTGTTATAGTTGTGTTGCCATAAAACCAGGTTTATTAAAACACCATTATAACTGATGGGAAATATGTTATCTATTGTATTTGAATAATAATTCCCGCTCCAGGTAGCAAATCGGGGAATGTCGTTCATAATTGATTGCAACGATAATGTAAACTGCGTTTTATAAGCTGAATAAATGATATTGTTTGTGACTGTGTTATTCTTGATAGTATATTTAGTTCCATTATGCTGAAACAGGACCTGGCAAAGCTTATTATTGAACAACGTGTTGCCATTTAGGACGTTATTGCGCGCATGGTGGAAGTATACCCCTGTTAAGCAATTGGCTATCGAATTACCGGTCATTGTAACACCGGTAGTATTGTCGTCGAGGTATATGCCCGATGCACAACCCGGGAACACGCCTGTCGATCCGGCCGGGGCACCCACCGTGTTGACTAAAATATTACCAGTTAATTGTATACCTACGTGATTAGTTAATGAATCTACGTCGCCTGCATAGGTATAGATAGCGCCGCCATCATCCTTAATTAGTTCAAAATTATTAACATAATTATTTTTTACAATTGTATTATCGCCCCCAAAGTCGATACCGTTGTATCCAACATTAACTATGGAGTTATTTGAAATGGTTGCCCCTGTGTTTGGCCCGGTTACAATAATACCCTCATAACTTGCGGCATCGTTAGGAACGCCCATACCCGCAACAATGCCGATATTGGTCAGCGTATCGTTACTAACAGTTGTATTTGTCTGGTTTCTGCTTACTATTCCATTGCTGGCGGTGTTTTGAACATTGCAATTGGAGACAACCAGGTTAGTGGTAACATTTGCGTACAAACCATGTTGACCAGCGTTACTCAGGGTGCAATTAGAAACGATAAATCCGGTAGACGTGAACAGATTAATCAAGCTTAAGTTACTTCCAATAAGTGCCAGCCCCTTTATCGTGATGTAATTTTGTACGCTGAAATTTACCAGGTAATCATAGCCTGCAACCATAACGCTTCCGTTTGTCGGTGTGGTTGCGCCGAAATACATCAGTATCTTTTTGTTAACAGCATCGTAATACCATTCACCGGGTGAATCGAGCGTTGATGGGTGATTTTGGAAAAAGAACCCCCAGTTATTGATAGGTTGGTATGCAGACGTTTCTGTATAGTTTACTACGGTAGCGGTGTTAGTCGTTACCGTACCATGCGTTATTACCCAATGATTTTTCCGAAATACGATATCGGCGCCGGCCCAGTTCACAGCGGTATTTAACTGGCTGCTTACCACCTGTGTATTGGCTGTATGACTGTCAATATTAAGATAGCCACCATTTGTGGCGCTCGCGTTGGGATATCTGCCTATGGCTTGCGAAACGCCGTTCAGGGTAACCATATTAACTGTTGCACCTGCAGACGGGCACGTTGCTGAGTATATACCGCCGCCCATACTAACCCATGCGCCGGTTGAAACAAGTCCCGTGATGATTGGCCGCGCGCCGGTTCCCCACGACGAAATAACAATAGGCGACCCTGCGATGCCTGATTTTGTTATGCTTATGCTTCCGGTAAACGTTTCGCCGCATTTGAAGAGGATGGAATCACCGGGTTTCATCCTCGAAAAATTTGTATTTAAAGCAGCGATTGTTTTCCAGGGGGTAGTTTTGCTTTGAGCCTGCAGGTAGGTATAGGTATCATTACCGGTGCTTGCCGATAAATAATAATTTATGGCATGGCATTGTATAGCCAGCAAAAATACTGCAGTGAATGTTATAAACCTCGGCAACATATAGCTCAAATCAAGAGGTAGAATTAATCAATAGTGGCTTTTTTTACGAAATTTGGCTTTTTTGGTTTAGAGATTTAAGGAATTTTCTATGTGTTTTTACAATGCTAATTGCATAACTATCAATGAATTAGGCAGGTGTAAAATGTTACTTAACGAAGAAAAAAAATGCTTACGATGACTTTTTGAACAGGAAAGTGGCAAAAAACAGGAGTATTAGGACCCCTAAAATGATATAATGCAGCTGTGGAACGTGGTAGTTTTTATCCTGGATTTTGAAAGTCAGATTAAAAAGAGCAATACTTATGATAGGAAACCACAGAAAGTTTCTGAACATCTGGATTTTTTTCATTCTTTAATCAATAGCTAACATACAGATAATACAAATGTAATGATTTGTGGCGTGCATTTTAGATAGGGAAGTTAAAAGCCTACTTGCCCGGGCTTGTGTATCGTATTTTTATAACCAGTTTTTTAACGGAATCATAGCCGTCCACTTTAATATTAGGACGATGCGCATCGCCCGGAAAAAATAAAAAAAATTCACCCGGGCCCGCTATATAATATTTGCCTTCGGCATTGTAGTTGGCAACATCTTTGACGGCATCATACTGATTTACAACTGTTGCGGTTGCAACGGGGGCAACGCCAATTTTTTCTTCCCCTTTAATGAGATAATGCAGGTCGATATAATTTTTGTGCGATTCCCAGGCCGATTTGTCAAATTCCTTTGAAGGTGCGTCGGTTACCATTGCGTAAACATTGTCGCCGTCGATGATATATTTCCCTGGTTTTAGGGTGTCCAGTTTTTTATCGCTCAAAAAAGCAATGGCTTCGGCCCAGTAACGCTTGTTAGCATGATATTGCATTGCAAATTCAATATAATCGACCGACGGGCTTAATTTCGGGGTCGATCCCTTTGCCCAGGCACGTTTTGCTGCCCATTTTTTGGCATCTTCAGTAGTAACTTTATGTTGTGCCATAACGAGGTTGCTTAAGGCAACAGCCAGTAGCAAGGCAAGGAAAATGCGAAATGTTTTCATCTAAGTGGGTTTAATTGGTGTAGCAAATCTATAATTTGCAAAATATAAATTTATTTGTTTGGTAAATATTTAATCTTTTGCAAGGTTTGTGTACTTAACATCAATTCAGTCTTTCGGCCTTGAAAATATTACACAGCGTTCATCCTGATGATTTCAGATCGTATCAAACCCAGCAAATACGCGAGAGGTTTTTGATAGACCACCTTGCGGAGCCTTACAAGATCAATTGTGTTTATACCCATTACGACAGGATGATCATAGGCGCGGCACACCCGGTGAATAAAAGCCTTGAGTTAGGCAACTACCCAAACCTGCGATCGCAATATTTTTTGGAACGACGCGAAATAGGTATAATCAACGTGGGCGGAGATGGCGAAATCAGTGTTGACGGGCAAGTTTATACTGTCAATAAACTCGATTGCCTTTACGCAGGAAAGGGTGTAAAAAGTATTGTCTTTTCGAGCAGGAACTACCAGCAGCCAGCGGTGTTCTATCTGCTTTCAGCACCGGCTCATACTGGCTATCCGACGACATTGATGACACATGACGAAGCTGCCAGGGTAAATGCAGGCGATGTATCGACAGCTAACCGGCGCACCATTAATAAGTATATCCACATGGATGGTATCCGAAGCTGCCAGTTAGTGATGGGGCTCACCACCCTGCAGGAGGGATGCGTTTGGAACACAATGCCACCTCATACGCATGACCGTCGTATGGAGGCTTATTTTTACTTCGATCTGCCGCAGGGACAAAAAGTATTTCATTATATGGGACAAGGTGATGAGACCAGGCATATCGCAGTTAATAATTATGAAGCCGTTGTTTCGCCCCCGTGGAGCATACATTCAGGTTGTGGCACAGCAAGTTATGGGTTTATATGGGGTATGGCAGGTGAGAACCAGGATTACACCGATATGGACCCGATAACCATACCCGACATTAGATAAAAATAAGCCAATGAAAAATAGTTATTCGTTAAAAGATAAGGTAATTATAGTTACCGGGGGTACAGGTATACTCGGAAACTCTTTTATAAAAGGCATTGCCGAAGCAGGGGGAACAGTTGGTATTTTAGGCCGAAACGAAGCAGTGGCTAATGAACGAGCCGATGCCATCAATAAAAATGGGGGTAAGGCGGTTGCGCTGATCGCTGATGCGATGGATAAAAACCAGTTGATAAGTGCAAGAGAAAAGGCGCTTGCCCAGTTCGGGCGGATAGACGGGCTTGTGAATGGGGCGGGGGGCAACATGCCGGAAGGCGTTTTGCAACCGGATGAAGATATTTTCAGCATGAATCTTGATGGCATGAAAAAGGTAATGGAACTGAACTTATGGGGAACCTTGCTGCCAACGCAGGTATTTGGTGAAGAAATTGCCAAAACCGGTAAGGGAAGCATCGTCAACATTTCGTCAATGAACTCCAAGCGGGCGGTAACCAAGGTATTGGGTTACAACATGGGCAAAGCGGCGATGGATTGCTATAACCAATGGTTCGCTGTTGAGCTGGCTAACCGCTATGGCGATAAAATACGGATGAACGCCATAGCGCCTGGATTTTTCCTTACCGAGCAAAACCGCAATTTATTGACCAAACCTGAGGGTGGGTATACTCCCCGCGGCGAATCGGTTATCCGCAATACACCTTTCAAACGTTTCGGTCATCCTGACGAACTGATAGGGGCATTGGTTTGGTTGTTAAGCGATGCTTCTGCATTTGTTACCGGAGCAATGATTTCCGTGGATGGCGGATTCTCAGTGTTTAGTGGCGTGTAGTGCTGCAACCTTAGGTAAAACCACGTCCCTGTTTACGTATTATTGGCAATAAAATACCGTGAAAATACCCTCCTGATACACGATAACATTTGTGTAGATTTAATAAACCTTTTTGCCATGTATATATCTGTAGATCAACTGAAAAAGTCGGAAGAGCGCTATGCTTCGTCCGTTGAGCCCGGGCTTGCCGGCGCTGCAGGGGATGTGAGCAATGAGACTTTCATTAAATTTTCGCCAGGGCTACCTGGAGGTAGTATAATTGATACAGAGGGCGATCTTGAAAAGAGAAAGGAAATGCTCGAAACCGTTAGCCCGGAACCACTCGATTTTGCTTTTGAGCGCGTTATCGGTAAAAATGATTCGGTATACAGCAACTTTGTTGAGCTGATCAGTAATGCAAAACGAAAAGTTGGCCGCATTGCCATCAAGGTGGGCGCCAGGAATACTGGATATGCCACCGGCTTTGTTGTTGCCGAAAATGTTGTGCTTACCAACTGGCATGTATTTCAAACCATAGTTGATGTAGCAGACAGCGAAATGCAATTTTTTTATGAACTGAATACATCGGGCGACCCAACTAACCCGGTTTCGTTTAAATTCAGGAGCGATTTGTTTTATTACGCCAATAAAGACCTGGATTATTGCTTTGTTGCCATCAATTCAATGGATATCTCCGGCAAAATAAATATAAAAGACATAGGCTATATTTTCCTTGACCCCACCTTAGGTAAAATTGCGGGCGACGGAGAAGCGCTAAATATAATTCATCATCCGGATGGCGATTACATGCAGCTTTCTATTCGCGAAAATCTATTTAAGGGACTCACATCAACATCCGTTTGGTATGAGACAGACACCGCACCGGGCAGCAGCGGCAGCCCGGTTTTTAACGACCAATGGCAGGTAGTCGCGCTGCATCATATGGGAGTAGCAAAGAAAAATGAAGCAGGCAGATATATTGATAAAGATGGCAACGAGATTCCGGTGATCGGTGGCAAAATAGATACGTCGAAAATAGTGTGGGAGGCGAATGAGGGTATACGCGTGAGTGTGATACTTAAAGATCTGTTTAATAATATAACGGACAAAAAAATATTAGATAGCTTACAAACCATGCCCGGTACAGTTGCCATTCCCGTAAATGAAGAACAAACCAATGCAAAACCCAAAGCAGTAAACGAGATGAGCGATATTGAAACGACATCAAACAATGTAAATATTTCTTTTCCGGCTTCATTGGTCGAAAGAAACGGCAATATTAACATTACCATTAGCCAGGGCCTAATGGTCCCCCCCGCTGAAGTTATAGTAGCCCCGCCGGCACTATCGGATGATGAGGCTTTTCTGCTGGAAATAAAACTGTTGGAAGATTCAACAGATTTTTCAAATTGCAAGGGATACCAGCCTGGTTTTTTGGGCAGCGGCCGTCATATAGCACTTCCGAGGCCAAAAACCGCCATACGAAAATTTATCGCCAAGGTAAATGGAACGGATAGCATAGTGCTGCGATATTATAACTACAGCACCATTTTTCACTCGGTACGAATGATGCCGATCGTTAGTGCGATAAATGTTGATGGGGACAAAGCAAAAAGGAAAGACAACGCTGAAAGAAAAGATACCTGGCTGCGCGACAAGCGGCTTAGCCTTGATATTCAGTTGAGTGACAATTATTATAAAAATAGCGGTTTCGACCGAGGTCACATGAGCAGGAGGGAAGATGCGGACTGGGGCGCGACAGCCGAAGACGCAAAACGCAATGCTGACCTTACCTGTATGTACACCAATGCCTGCCCGCAGGTGGCCAAGATCAACCAAAGCGGGAAAAATGGGCTATGGGGTATTCTGGAAAAAATAGTACTTGAAAAAGGCGCGGAAGCTGAAACAACTAATTCCACCAATAAAATATCAGTGTTCAACGGTCCTATATTTAAAAGCGACGACCCCGTGTATAAAGGCATACAGGTGCCAATGGATTTCTACAAGATCGTATTATGGCTGTCGGACGATGGAAAGTTAAAAGCTACGGCCTTTAAATTATCGCAACAGTTACTGGTTAGCGACATTGACTTTGAAGAACTGGATCTTGATCAGAATACAGAGTTTAAGGAGTTTCAATGCAGCATCAAGTCGTTGCAGGATGATACATCTATCGATTTTTCAGCCATTATTCCTTTTGACACATTCGAAGGGCACGCTGACATACCTTTAAACTCCGCTGCCGAGGTTATAGCCCATGTAAGCAAACATAAATAGAATAGTCTGTAGTCAGTAGTATAGGACATCCTCTAGCCAAATAACGACTGCTTTTGGATGTATGGACTTGACGACATTTTAGGTTTTTGTGCTATTAAGTATCAAAGAATACTTAAACGTGCACAATATGAAAACCCTGAAAAGTTTCCGAAGAATTATTCTTTCAATGCTGCTGCTAAGTGTATGCGGCTGGCTTTATACCTGCAAAAAAGGAGGTACTGACCCTCAAAAACAAGCTGCAAATGCTACTTCGCACATTTGCGGGCAGGTAAATGGCGTTCAGGCTATTTACTGGGACCTGATGAATGGTATACCTCGTACAGATATTCTAGGCGGATTACCTACTATCAAAAATATTGGCGGTACTTATAGCCACCCGCAATTCCCACTGTTAAGCTTTATTTACCCGGCAGGTTATACCCCGCAAACAGATGGGACGTCAGGCGCGGTAGGGGTGAACCTTATCCGGAATGACCAAAAGGCCATTTGGCGCTATACCAGTATTTTTTATAATGGGAACGCCTCGGCATCGCAAGTGCTTAATAATGAGGTAACGCAATTAAGGGCATTTTTAGGAAGTACCGGCGCCGTAGCAACCGTTTGTTCCCAGCAAAGTACATTGCCGCGTGCGGCCGGAATTTCGTCCAATATCGCATCTGCCTTTATCACCTTTGATGGTTTTACGGCGGTTTTGAGCGTAAGCATCACCACAGAAACAGGACTGGGCGCCGAGCAGATCAATATTGCGGTAACGGCGGCGCCGACTAATGAGTTCAGCAATGAAATTCTGAATATTTTCCTGCCTATCGATTATGAGTTGCTTTATACAGGTAATGGTGAGCTTGATTCAGATGGAGATGGTGTGCCTGATAGCCAGGATGCGGCGCCGTTTGACCCGACAAAGCACTAAGCTATTTGAACCTGATCTTATTTCCCGTTGTTCGTCTCTTTTTATTTCGGCGAACAACGGGATTTTTCTATTTTTGCAACCCGATAATCTAACAGGAGAGATGTCAGAGCGGTTCAATGTGCCTGATTCGAAATCAGGTGTACTGTCAAAGGTACCGGGGGTTCGAATCCCTCTCTCTCCGCTCAGCCCACCAAAAACCAATGGCGGGCTTTTTTATTGCTCAGTAAAAGTGACATGTGCACGTGAACGAGCGGGCAATAACAATCACCATTAAGCTTCTCTTCATTTTACTACAAAAAAAATGAAAATAAATTTGCGCAACTCAAAAGTTGCATATATATTTGCAACCTCAAGGTTGCGCATTTACAATTAACAATGAAACAAGATATATTTCAGGCCATATCAGATCCAACACGCAGGGCTATTTTAACGTTGATCGCTATCCAGGCATTGACACCCAATGCAATGGCGGAAAAATTTGATATGACTCGTCAGGCAGTATCAAAGCATATTAAAGTATTGCACGAATGCGAACTTATTAAGCCTGAACAGAACGGTAGGGAGATTTATTATCACTTTAATGCAAAAAAAATGCAGGAGTTTGACCGCTGGTTAGCACAATTCAGGCAGAACTGGGAAACTCAGTTTAACCAACTCGACCAATTATTAACAACAATAAAAAAACAGAAATAATGAACAACGATTTGCTATTCGATTTTAATGTTGACAAAACCGCGAAGACGGTTTATATAACCAGGGAGTTTAACGCCGGGCAATCTTTAGTATGGGATGCCTTTACCAAAGCCGAACTACTGGATCAATGGGGAGCGCCTGCACCAATGCGCGCCAAAACAAAGTATATGGATTTTAAGGTAGGGGGGCGTCGGTTTTATGCGATGATAAGTCCCGACGGGCAAGAGCGCTGGGCGGTCCAGGAATATACTTCCATTACACCGGAAACGAATTTTAAGATGTACAATGCGTTTTCAGATAAAGATGAAAACCGCGAACTGCCGGGATCGGAATGGGATCACAATTTTAGCGAACAAAACGGCATAACCAAAGTGAATATAACCATTTATAACGAATCGTTTGAGCGAATGGAAAAATTATTAGAAGGCTTCAAGATAGGTTTTACCATGACATTAAAAAATCTGGAAGATCTGTTAGCTACTTTATCTTAAAAAATAAATTCCAACCGTATTCATATAAGCATACTGAAAACCGTAGGTACAAAATAACCATAAAATAATAAAAATCATGAGAGCAATTAATCCCTGGATCAACTTCAACGGCAATGCCGAAGAAGCCTTCACTTTTTACAAGTCGGTTTTTGGCGGCGAATTCACAAAGATCATTCGTTTTAAGGACATAGCGAGCGCTGAGATCCCTGTCGACGAAAAAGACGCAAGCAAAATAATGTACATCGGCTTGCCGCTTGGCAAAAACAATGTGTTAATAGCCAACGACGTTCCCGGATTTTTGGGGCGGGTAAGCGAAAACGAGAACCGGTCTAAAATATACGTGAATGCCGAAAGCCGTGAAGAAGCAGGCAATATATTTAACGGCCTGTCGGCAGGCGGGGAAGTAGAAGGCCCGATTGGTGACAGCCCCTGGGGTACATACGCCGGCATGTTTAGAGACAAGTATGGCATTGAATGGATTGTGGAATTTGACCCAAGTTAAAAACGGACAGATATAACGGAAGAAAAAGTGGTTCTCAACGTTGTGGCGGGCTGCCATGTCATACAGTAAAGCCCGGCATCCCTTAAAGATTGAAATTAGGGTAATAACGTATTTTTAAATTAACAAGTTGGGGCTCGCTTTGAAAATTTGTGCAAATTAAAGCGCAAACTCGTTCCTTGAAATCAGTCGCAAAGTAACCCTTGCTTTGTCGCATATACACCGTAAGCGCTATTGCAATTATTCGCGAGATTTACATCGATATGTAGATCAGTAAAAAATAAGGAAAGCGAATTATTATGAGAAAAATAATTGTTTTATTGTTTATAACATTAGACGGTGTAGTACAGGCTCCGGGTGGCCCTGAAGAAGATCCGTCGGACGGTTTCAAATACGGAGGCTGGAGCGCACCTTATAGTGACGAAGTTTCCGGTAAAGTAATGCAAAAACAGATGGAACGGGCAGATCTGTTGCTGGGCAGAAAAACATTTGAAATTTTTGCCGGCTACTGGCCGCAGCACGCTGATTATTGGCCTGGCGTTAACGAGGTCACAAAATATGCTTTCTCTAATACTATAAAAAAGTCAGATTGGCAAAATGTAGTGTTCCTTACAAGCGTTGCAGAAATCGAAAAACTTAAAAACTCAGACGGTGGCGACATCAAGATATGGGGTAGCAGTAAGCTGGTACAGTTGTTATTAAAACATGACCTGGTGGACGAATTTTGGTTAAACATCCATCCGGTAATTTTGGGTCGTGGTAAAAAATTGTTTGGTGACGATGCAATGCCGGCAGCCTTTGAACTGGTTGAAAGCCATTCCACACCAACTGGCTTGATAATGGCCAACTACAAACGCGGCGGGGAAGTTAAAACCGGCACAGTTGGCGCTTAAAAACGTCCAAAAAGGTCTGCTAAAGCATAAACAAGAAGGACCTGCATTAGCTGAAGGTCTTTCTTGCTTTTCAATAACGATCATCGTAATATGGTTAATAATAACTCATTCTTAAGCTGATCGGCTTTTGCAGGGAGATCGCCTGCGAACAGTGTTCCAAGATTAGTTGAAATAAATACGTAAGTTTTGGCGACGGGAACATATAATAATATACATCCGGCTCCAATTCCGCCACCAGAATGCCCAAAAACTTGTATACCACCGGCTTCAAAAAATTCGAGCCCTAAACCATAGATCGGCTTACCATCAGCGCCGGTTACCCATTCTTGCATCTCTTTAAACGAAGCCGCAGACACCAGTTTTCCTTCGTTAAGCCCTTTTAAAAATTCCACAGCGTCAACCGGCGTGCAAACTATTCCATCATCGCCAATATAGGATGCAACGTTAGCGCGTTGTATATCACTAATATTAGCTGGCTGCCCTGTATTCAACACATCCCAGTACGAGTCAACCAAATTGATGTAATGCAGATAATGCGGATCGCTTCGGTAAAATGTATTGTTAAGCCGGAGTTTTGCAAAAATGTTTTTGGCAATGTAAGCCGCGTGATTGCCGGTGACCGCATCACCTATTACAGCAAGTAATTCATAGTTGGTGTTGGAATAACCATGCCGGGTGCCAGGGGTAAACATAGGTTGTTTGCCCCTGATAGTTCCTAAAACAAATTCGGTTGACAGTTTTTGTGTCGGATGTTTCATTACGTAGGAAACAAAAGCCGGATCAGTTGAATATTCCGCTATTCCGGACGTATGGTTCAATAGCATGCGCACCGTAATGTGAGCAGCATTTCTTACATCGCGCACGTATTTTTCCGGCAGATATTTGGTTATGGCGTCATCCAAACTTATTTTCCCTTGTTCACGCAATTGCATAACGGCAACAGCCATGTACAATTTGGAAATGCTCTGCAGGTATTGCAGATGGCAATTTTTCATTGCTTTTTTTTGCTCTATACTGGCAAAACCTTCCGCGCCAGCCCACCAGCCACTCTCTTTGTTCCACAAAGCCATCGCCACCCCTGGTAGCCCTGCTTGCACGTAACGTTTCATAATAGCCTGCAGACTGTCTGCTTTTGAATAACTATTGTTAATGGTGATACCAATATTGCAAACAGGCGTAGTTTTGTCTTGTGCTGTCAATAAAATGGCGGTAGTAAGGATAACCATCGCAGTTAATAAAATTTTTTTCATCTTGATATTTTTTGAGGCAAAACTATCCCGTTAAGGCATTACTATTAATGCTCGAATTGACTATTCCGGTGAATTGTAGCAGACTTTCCGCTGAAATGTATTGGCCTTGGGTCGAAACACAGCAAATGTCTAATCGAATGGTTCGATTTCGAGCCACCTTTTAAAGTCTGGAGCCTTTGTACGGCTGACCTGCACGTGCGCAGGCATATATTCGAAACCGGAAAGGTGAACCCGGAGCTTCCCGTTCTCCAGTTTTGCAAAACCCATGATAATTTTCCGTTGAACAATATATTGCCGATTTAACCTGAAAAACAATTCTGAGGGAAGTGTTCGTTCAATTTTATCAAGTGATTTGTCGAGTAAGTACCTGTTTCCATTAGTTGTTACCACCGCAGTATAATCATCATCCGCAAGAAAAGCGACTATCAAATCAAACCCCAGGAGTACATTCTGCCTGCCATCCTTTATTGGAAAACCTTCCGCCCTGATCTTTTTTTCTTCTTGCCTAAGTTTTTCCAACCGCTGCATAGCCCGGTAATAATGAAGTGCGATATAAATACCATTAATGACGAAGAACCAGATCAGGAAAATAAATAGGTCGAATTGATAAAAGCTTGCCGGGACAGGCTTATGCTTCGCTATTAGGTTTGCCAGCTCGGTTAGTGTAATAATTACTGTTAATCCCGCCGCAGACGTCAAAAATAACTGCGCTATTATACGCCTCCACTGCCCCTTTTCGTACGGCAGGCATTTATCCATGTACAATATCACTAACCGTAAACACCACCAGGCAGCATAGCCGTCAAATGTATCGATAAGGAATGTTATTAATGTGTGAGTATTGAACGTTATGCCAGTATATGTCAAGTAATAATTAAGCGCATTGATAAGAGGGATAAGAATAAGAAAAAAAGAGACGTCGTTGTACGATATTTTTTCTTCCTGTTTTTTGATTATCACGGCAACGGGTTCATTACCTGCAAAAAGAAATACCCTGCAAATACAGGGTAGGTAATTTTAGCGGAGAGAGAGGGATTCGAACCCCCGGACCTTTAACAGTCAACGGTTTTCAAGACCGCCGCAATCGACCACTCTGCCATCTCTCCGGGGGCAAAAGTACAAAACCGGGCCGAATTGCCAAATATGATATTAAGTTTTTTTAAACAATATGTAATTGTCTGAAAAACAGTTAATTAATAGAGGTTACCCTGCCCTTGTATTGCTAAGACGGAAAGCCGGAGTTGTTATGATTATCAGATTTCCATCTTTAGCATAACCATATCTGTCAATTGTACTCCATTGTCGAATATCGGGTCAGGATAATTATCGATAAAAAAATTCTTTTTCATTCCCGCTTTTTTGAAGCCATTCTTCTCATAGAAACTGATTTCTCTACTGGCGCAGTCGGGCGTACCGACCCAAATGATCGCTCTGCCATATTGCATAGCTATTTGCCATATCTTTTTAATTAGCCAGCTTCCTACACCGTTTCCTTGAAAATTCTCAGCCACGGCAATATTTTTTATCTCGAGCTCAACAGGGTTTAACAATTGAAATACGAATACGGCAACCGGATTGCACGAATTATGTTGTTTGGCGACATAGATATCAGAATCATTAACGTATCTCTCAATAGCCTCCATCGTTTCGTCGGCCAGCAGCAGCAGGTCAAATGGTATCCTGTCTGTCGATGTTATTCGTTCAATTCGCAGGGACTTTTCAATATCCAAAGTCATATAAAACGTCGCTTTCTGGGAATTAGTAGCAAGTGCTGTAACTTCCTTACATCTTCAGCCTAATGACTGCTTTTGTTTTCAGTATGACCGGTGCGGAAAGTGTTGAATTTCGGTTTGACGATCTTGATGCTGCGTTTGGAGAGTTCGATACTGGCGTTCAGCTCGTAGCCAATAAGGATGATAAGCGAGTTGAGGTAGAGCCAGATCATGACGACAATAAGTGTGCCTATAGAGCCATATATCTTGTTGTACGAGGAAAAATTATTGATATAAAAGGTAAAGCCAACGGAAGTGAGCACCGCAAGAGCAGTTGCAACTATCGCACCCGGACTAAGAAACTTCCATCGCTGTTTATGAGCCGGGCCGTAGCGGTAAAGCAAAGCAACAGTAACAAAGAAAATAAGTATAACGATAAGCCATCTTAACAACGCTATCACGAATATCCAGGCATGGGCCGAACTGGCGATGTGCGATTGCAGGAATATCAATATTTTGTGCCCTGCTATCATAATGGCCACAGCCACCAGCAGCGATACACTTATAACCACAGTTAACACCAAAGCAACCCATCGGCGGCGCAGATAGCTGCGGGTTTCATTTTGTAAAGATGATTTGTTAAAAGCTTGCATAAGGCGGTTTACGCCATTTGTGGCAAAAAATAAAGTAGTAAGGAAACCGAACGAAAATAATTTACCATTCTGATTTTTGACGATATCCGTAATGGTATTTTGAAAAGCATCGTAGGCATCGCCAGGCATTATTTGTTCCAACAGGTTGAGCAGGTTATCCTGGAAGTGATGAATAGGTATGTAAGGGATAAGCGTGAACAGGAATATAGTTGCCGGGAATAGCGCCAGCATAAAGTTATAAGCCAGCGACGACGCCTTGTTGGCAACAGTTCCACGGCTCAATTCATCGAAAAAGAAAACAGCAACAGTGTATAGTGAGATAGGTTTGAATCCCGGAAATTCAATGTACTTGGTACACTCAACCAGGTAACGGTAAAACACAAACCGTCGTAAAAAACGATGTAACCATTTCATTCAAACCAAATCTACTGAAAAAAGGGCTTTAGTCCGTCGATAAAATCCTGCGGGGGAAGGCAAGGGCGACTGGTTTTCATATTGATGAATGCCAATAAGGTTTCACCGATATTAATTAATTCATTATTAGGATTATACAGCTCATACTTAAAGTGAATTTTCACGCCCGGCATTTTTGCCATGATCACTTTAATGCTGATCTCCTCATCGTAAAGAGCGGGTTTCAGGTACTTGCAATGCATCTCCAGCACGGGCATCATAATACCTGATGCTTCCATGCCGCTGTAGGTCATACCCAGGCTGCGTAACATTTCCACACGGCCGACTTCGTAAAATTCGGCGTAGTTACCATAGTACATATAGCCCATTTGGTCAGTTTCGCCGTAACGTACACGTACTTTGGTAGTGTGCTCAAACATTATTTTTTGATGTTCCTTTCGTTTAGCGCTTGTTGAAATTTTCGTGCGTTGATCAAATGATCGGCCTGGTTGGTAGCGAAATTATGATAGCCCGAAAAATCCTCCTTGGCACACATGTAAATGTAGTCGGTCTTTTTGTAATTAAGCACGGCATCCAATGCATTAACTGATGGCATCATTATAGGCCCCGGTGGTAAACCCGTATGCAGGTAGGTATTGTATGGCGAATTATAAGATAAATACCGGTTCAGCACGCGCCTGATGGTAAAATCGTGCAACGCAAATATCACCGTCGGGTCCGATTCCAGCTTCATGCCTTTTTTTAGCCTGTTAAGATATAAACCGGCAATGGTGGGCATTTCATCATCATGCAGCGCTTCAGCATCCACCACTGAGGCCAAAACGGAAACCTCAACCGGCGTCAGGTTGATCTCCTTTGCCTGCTGTTTACGTTCGGGCGTCCAGAATTTTTCATAATTGGCATACATGCGCTTGAAAAACTTCTCGGGCGTGGTGTTCCAGTAAAGCTGGTAGGTGTTGGGAATAAATACCGAGTACACGTTGTCGCGTGTAAACCCGTATTGTTGCAGGAATTGATCTGAATCGAGCAGGCGAAGGATGGAAACTGAATCAGGTTCGATCTTTTTGGATACAAAGCCAGCGAAATCCTCCTTTAGTCGCAGGTTATGAAAAGAAAGCTGTATGGGCTCTTGGCTGCCCGAGGCCAGCATATTAATAAGCCGGCGGTTACCCATGCCTGCATGTAAATGATAACGCCCCGGTTTAACCCGGTTAATGTATTTCATGTTATGTGCGGATACATTAAAGGAAGCAGTATCTTTTACTATTCCCTTATCCTGTATGGTTTTATACACGTCGGCATAGGTTGCGCCGGTATGGATATACAGGTATTCCTGTTTACCGGTAACATTCGGGCCATAATAACGCAGGTAATAGAAAACACCTGTGAGCCCTAACGATAAAATTAATACGACCACCAGGGCTATGATGATCTTTTTTGTCATACCTGACGATGTTTTTTCCCCGGTCATTTACTTGATAATATGATATTGATAACCATTAAACTTTTAAATTGATTTGCAACGGGATATGATCTGAATTTATTGCTTTTTCCCCTGGGTGACAGTGAGATTTATTTTGGTGCCAAGCGCGGTTTTAGGCAACGAATCTGTTCTCATCGGTGTTTGATAAACCACTACCAGGCTGGTCGAATCGGTGATAGTGCCCTGGTAGGTTATCAGCCCAATGTTTAAGCCGGCGCCTTTGATGGCAAATTTTGCCGCATCAAAGTCCTGGTTCATCACGTCCGGTATCTCCACCTCGCTTGCTCCGGCGCCATCGCCCAGCACCAGGTCCACTTTTGAACCTTTGGGTAGTTTAGTTCCGGCTTCTATCTTCTCGCCACCAAAGAGTACTTCCAACACGTGGTTTCGTGCAATATCCGGCTTATAGGTGGTATCGCCAATCTTCAATCCATAATTAGAAAGTGTTGCCGCGGCAGATATGTAAGACACATCCATAATATCCGGCAAGGATACAGGAGGCGCCACGTTTTTAACAATCTTCAGATAAATAATGCGGTTCTCTTTTACATTGGTACCTGCATCCGGATCCTGTTCAACAACCGTTCCGGGCGCCTGGTCGAGCACATAAACGGAGTCGATGCTGACACCAAAACCCTGGCCCTTGAGTACATCAAGCGCCTTGTTTATCTGTATGCCTGTTACTTTTGGAACCGGGATACCAGAACCGTGACGGGTATAATAGCTAAGGCTGTAAAAGGCGATCATCACGACAATGATGACGGAGCCGATGGCCAACAGGATGGTATTACGGAAACTTTTTGTTTTTAAGTAGGAACCAAATTTACTCATTGAATCTGCGAGATATTCAGTTATCAAACATAGGGCATTTATTTCGAATTTCGAATGTTCAATTTCGGATTTAGTCACTTTAATACTTAATTTCGGAATTTCAAACCGACATTAAAAACATGCCACGCAAAAATATAGCCCTTATTGCCGGAGGATTTACCGGCGAATATGAAGTTTCCATCAACAGCGCACAAAATATCAAAGCTAACCTGGATGCTGCAAAATATAACGTATATACCATCCTGGTCACCCGCGACCGCTGGTTTCATGAATCGGAAGACGGAAAGTTTGATGTAGATAAAAACGATTTCAGCCTGACACTGAAAGGGGAGAAGATAACATTCGATTTTGCCTTTATAACCGTGCATGGCACGCCCGGCGAAGACGGCAAACTACAAGGGTATTTTGATATGCTTGGCATCCCCTACAATACCTGCGATGCCACCACATCGGCCATTACTATGAATAAAGCTTACACCAAAGCGATCGTACATGGCATACACGGGCTGAATACCGCGCATTCCATTCAATTATTCAAGACCGGCATACACGAGGCTTCGAATGTGGTATCATCTTTAAAATTTCCACTGTTTATTAAGCCAAATAACGGTGGCAGCAGCGTGGGCATGAGCAAGGTGCAAAATGTTGCCGGTCTGCATGATGCTTTTGAAAGGGCCTTTAAGGAGGACGATCAGATTTTGGTAGAGGAATTTATCAAAGGGCGCGAATTCAGTATCGGTGTGGCACGATTGAAAGGGCATATCACCGTATTGCCCGCTACCGAGATCATCAGTTCCAAAGACTTTTTTGATTACGAAGCCAAGTACACACCCGGTGTGTCAAAAGAGATCACACCCGCCGACCTGAGCGCTGAAATGAATGAGAAGATAGCCAATATCGTAACCGAGGTTTACCTGCGGCTGAACTGCAAGGGTATGGTACGCATCGACTTTATCATACTTGAAAATACCGACGATTTTTACTTTATCGAGATCAATACAACGCCTGGGCAGTCGGCCAATAGCCTGGTGCCGCAACAGGTGCGGGCCATGGGGATGGATGTGGGCGAGTTTTACGGCGAACTGATTGAAGGCGCTATTTGATCTGCAAATTTCAAATGTGCAGATATGCAAATGATGAGTAATCGATATGCATCTGCATAATCATTCATTCGCATATCCGACGACTCATTACACCAAGTGTTCACGCGCGGGTGCCTTTCTTTTGTTGAAATTTCATAAATAGCATGTCGTCAATGTATTAATTAATACACTAAGTGCCATTTTTGCATCAATTTTACTTGTTTGGTGAACACCGGTCTGTATATTAGTTCATTACCAGCAATTTGTATTTGCATGGTAAAATACAGGTAATTCCAAACCAGGCCAAAATAGTCCATTTACTGCCGAAAATGGCCATATTTGTGATATAATGTCGTGATTTATAAGGCTTAGTGTTGCTTAAATGGCGGAGATATTGAATAAGACATATCAAAACCGGTACACTATGTGTCTGTAAAGCTTTTGTTTTGAACTTTTTAGCAAAGTAACTTGAACTTTTCAACAAAGCGCAGACTGCGGATTGTACCGACCTTTGCTTTAACAAAACATAAAAAGACATGACAAAGATTTGGTTTATAACAGGCAGCTCCCGCGGATTGGGCCGCAGCCTCACAGAAGCAGTTTTGGCCGCCGGCGACAAGGTAGCCGCCACGGCACGCAACCCCGAACAATTAAAAGAGCTAACGGAAAAATACCCGGACCAGGTACTTCCCTTAAAGCTGGATGTGACCAGCCACGAGCAAATAGTTACGGCTATTGAAAATACCATCGGCAAATTCGGGCGCATTGATGTACTGGTTAACAATGCCGGTTTCGGCATTATCGGCGCTGCCGAAGGTTATACAGATGAGCAGGTACTGAGCCAGCTCGATACCAATTTATATGCTCCCATCGCCATCACCCGCGCCGTATTGCCTCACATGCGTAAGCAGCGTTCGGGCAGGATATTACAGATCAGCTCGATAGGCGGCAGGGTAGGTAACCCGGGCCTCACCATATACCAGGCAGCTAAATTCGGCTTGGGCGGATTTACCGAGGCATTGGCAAAAGAGGTGAAACCGCTGGGAATATATGTAACCAGTGTTGAGCCCGGCGGCTTCCGCACGGATTGGCTGGCTACTGCGGTAAATTTCGCGCCTGAGGTGGAAGGCTATGAGCAAACCGTCGGCGCACGTAAAGCGTTGTTCACCAGCGAACAATTTATCCCAATGGGCGACCCGGATAAAGCTGCAAAAGCGATGCTGCAACTGGTTGAAAGCTCCGAACCACCCGTACACCTGGTATTAGGCGGCGAGGCCATTGGGATGATAAAACAAGCTAATATCCTGCGCGACCAGGAAATGGAAAAATGGCTTTCGGTCAGCCTTTCCACCAATGCCGATGACGCTGAAAATCCCCTGGAAACAGAGGCGGGTAAAGCGTTTTTCGCTCCGCAGAAATAATTACCCACTCTGTCGGCTACGCCGACATCTCTACCTAAATTTAGGGAGAGAGTTGATTTTGTTTTACTTTATTAAGCTCCTCCCCTGGAATCAGGGGAGGCTGGGAGGGGTAAAATAGATGAGGCGGGTAAAGCGTTTTTTGCGTCGCAGAGATAATTACCTACTCTGTCGGCTACGCCGACATTTCTCCCTAAATTTAGGAAGAGAATTTTGAATTGAATTAAAACAAAAGCTCCTCCCCTGGAATCAGGGGAGGCCGGGAGGGGTAAAATAGAACGAAAACTTGTCATTTCGACGAGCCGGGTGGTGGGGCGAGGAGAAATCTTTTCGAACCATCCTGGCGTCGAAGATTTCTCTTCGCTCCTGTACTCGGCCCACGCATGATCATCGAAATGACAATATTTTATTATAGATATTTGCAGTTGAACAATGCCAACACCAATTAAAAAACCCGCCATAGCCTATTCCTGCTACGTAACCCGCAGCCGGGAAGGGGAGCAGTTTATACCCGAGTTTGTTTTCAGTTACCAGGTTGCCGGCAGCATGACAATGAATGACGGCAACAAGGAGTATTTCTTTAGGCCGGGGAGTTTCCGTTTCAGCAGGCGCAACAACCTCATCAAATTCAACAAAATGCCGCCGGAAGGAGGGGAGTTCAAGTCACTGTCGGTTCATTTCGATCAACCATTCCTGCGGAATTTCGGCATGGAGGCGGGGTATAAGTCGGACCACCATATTAACGGGGATGCAGTGCTGGAACTGGAAGCAAACCCCTTATACAAAAATTACTTCGACTCCCTGATGCCTTACATGCAGCTGAATGGTATAGAAGACGCGGATCTGCTTGGTTTGAAATTACGCGAAGCGGCAATGTTGCTGCTGAAAGTAAACCCGGAATTGAAAGACATACTCTTCGATTTCAGCGAACCGGGAAAGATTGACCTGGAAGCATTTATGAACAAAAACTTCCATTTCAATGTCGACCTGAACCGCTTTGCCTACCTTACCGGTCGCAGCCTGGCTACTTTTAAGCGCGATTTTGAAAAGCTGTTCCATAATACACCCAGCCGCTGGCTGCAGCAGCGCCGGTTGCAGGAAGCACATTACCTCATCAAACAAAAAGGCAAAACCGCCTCAGATATTTACCTCGATCTTGGTTTCGAGGACCTATCGCATTTTTCATTTGCCTTTAAAAAACAATATGGAATGGCACCGACGAGGGTGTGATAATGGACAGATTTCAAATGTGCAGATGTGCAAATGCGCCTGTCTTTACGCGCCTGTTCAAGTGTCCACACTTGAATAATAATAATTGTAAGCGTCCACGCTTAAAAGTTCCGGCATTCAAGCGGAGGACGCTTGAATGGGCTGGTTAAAAGCAGCGAAGATAGATCAAAACCACCGCCCCACAAACTTGTTAACCTACTAATAAACTTAACCAGCTATGATCAGGAAATTAAAATCAGGGCAATACCGCATCTACTCCAGGAAAGTAGACCCTGAAACGCATAAACGCAGGAATCTGGGCACATTCGATACCATGGAAGCCGCCAAAAAGCACGAAAAGGAAATTCAGTATTTCAAGCATCATTAAACTCAATTAATAAAGATGTCATTCCGATAGAGCGAGCGCTGACGTGTGAGGTGGGGCGAAAGAGAACTGTTTTCTTGAGCGGGTAGTGCCTGGCTTGCGGGAGCGAAAAAATCTTCAACGAGGGACTGGCACAGAATTGTGGGAGATAAAAGTCCTAACCAGGCGAACAGGCGACAATGTAAGGCGCATAAGTTTTCTCCTCACCCTTAGCCGTCTGGCCCCTTCGTTCGCCGAAATGACATGGTGGGGTGAAATTTTCTTAAAAATAAAATTTTAAACGTCACGGCTGTAGCATTTTAAATGGCCTTACCGTAATGATAATAAGAAACTAACAGAATAGATCACTGTCAGTTAAGAGTTAATTAAGCAGGACGGGGTGGGCGGGTTGTGCAATCCTGCTTTTGAATGTGCAGATTTCAAATGTGCAGATGTGCAAATGTTTGTCGTATCCTCATCTGCACATCTGAAATCCGTACATTTACACATTAAATCAGGTAATGCTCGATAATATCCTCCGGCACTTTAGCAGCGCGACCGGTTTGCAAGTCGATCATGGTGTAATCGAACCAGCCGTCGCAACAGATTTTTTTGGTGGCCTTGTTGGTGATGGCAAATATCACCCGGCAGCCTTTGTCGTCGATACTTTCGATAGCGGTTTTGACAATAAAATAGTCGCCCATGCCTAAGGCGCGTTTATAATCGACATGGGCGGTGCGCACTACCCAGCCAAAGCCGCGTTCCATAAACTTTTCCATCGGCATGCCGTAACAGCGCTCCATCTGGTCGTACCGTGCAGCCAGCACGTAGTCGAAATATTTGCTGTTGTGCACATGCTGAAACATATCAATATCATCAGGCCGCACGCGGAATTCGGTTTCGAAGGAGGAATATGCAGGCATTGGTTATAAAGTTGGCCCCGATCAGCTACCGGGAGTTGTAAAGTCGGAAAGTTACTCACTTTATCCGAAAAAAATATATCAAAACACCGCGTTAACGATAGAAGCGCCTGCCTGCCGGCAGGCAGGTATACCGGCCCGTAAATAACGCCCAATGTCATTAAGTTAAGCAAGTCGTCTACTCGACTCACCCGGTCGTTGCTTCGCTCGACCACCCTCTCTACTTCGTAAAGAGGGTTTAAATGCCCTCTTTATGCGCAGCAAAGAGAGGGGCGACCAGCGTAGCGTCGTCGGGGTGAGTCAACGGAGCGCGTTCATTATCGCCATTTTTCCTTAAGTTAATGATATTGGAATAACGCCTGTGCAGTATGAGCGGATAGCGCGTTAAAACGCCATACAAAACAGCTTTGATTTAAAATTGCCCACCAATAAATAGGGTATTTTTAATAGTTTTTTATTAAAAAACCACTGCTCAATCAACCATTTAATTTAATCAACTATTCTCGCCGCAACTCTTGTAATTCTGCAATAATACAACTACCTTTGCCCCTCAATTAACACAAGTATAAACGCTTTAATATTATTCAGGTAATGTATTTAAGTAAAGAAGCAAAGGCAGAGATCTTTGCAAAACATGGCAAGGCTGCTACCGACACAGGTTCGGCAGAAGGGCAGGTAGCATTATTCACAACACGTATAGCGCACCTGACCGGGCATTTGAAAAAGAACAAACATGATTTTTCGACCCAGCTTTCGCTGCAAAAATTAGTAGGTAAACGCCGCGCATTGCTGGCTTACCTGTATCACAAAGACATTGAGAGATACCGTGCTATCATTAAGGCTTTACAGCTAAGGGATATCATTAAGTAAACTTCCAGGTTTTCAATAAAAGCCATCCGCAATGTCGGGTGGCTTTTTTACTTTTGAAAAAGTAAAAATTTATATATACAACTGGTGTGCTCAAAAGATGAAAAGCACATCACAACAAAAAAAAGATGAGTTTAAATGTAATTAAAAAGGTAATCGATTTAGGTGACGGCCGCACCATTGAGATCGAAACCGGCAAACTGGCCAAACAGGCCGATGGGTCTGTAGTTGTAAAAATGGGCGATACGATGTTGCTCGCCACTGTTGTTTCATCGCCCGAAGCGAAAGAGGGTGTTGATTTTATGCCATTATCTGTTGACTACCAGGAAAAATATGCCTCTACAGGCCGTATCCCCGGTGGTTTCTTACGCCGCGAGGCGCGTTTATCAGACTACGAGGTTTTGATCTCGCGTTTGGTCGACCGTGCTTTGCGCCCATTGTTCCCCGATGATTACCATGCAGATACGCAGGTGATGATCACGTTAATTTCGGCTGACAAGGATATTATGCCGGATTGCCTGGCCGGTTTGGCTGCTTCGGCTGCCCTGGCGGTTTCTGATATCCCTTTTAACGGGCCGATATCCGAAGTTCGTGTTGCCAAGATCGACGGTAAACTGGTGATCAACCCAACCCTGAGCCAGCTGGCAAATGCCACTTTGGAATTCATCGTTGCAGGTTCCGAATTCGACATCAACATGGTTGAAGGCGAATCAAAAGAGATTCAGGAAGCTGAACTGGTTGAAGCTATCAAATTTGCCCACGAGCATATAAAGATCCATTGCCTGATTCAAAGAGAATTGACCATTGCGGTTGGCAAGACCGAAAAACGCACCTATAGCCACGAAAACCACAACGAAGAGCTGAAAAAGGCTATCTACGCCGCTACATACGAACAGGTTTACGCTATCGCAGCTTCTGCATCGGCAAAAGACGAGCGTTCGGCTAAGTTCAAAGAAGTGCGCGATACTTATATCGAAACTTTGGGCGAAATAGACGACGTTACCAAATTCCTGGCTAAGAAATATTACCACGATGTAGAGTATGACGCTATCCGTAACCTCGTATTAGACGAAGGCAAACGTTTGGACGGTCGTACCACCACCCAGATACGCCCGATATGGAGCGAAGTTGGCTATTTGCCATCGGCGCACGGTTCGGCAATATTTACGAGAGGGGAGACCCAATCGTTAACCACCGTTACTTTAGGTGCCAAGGATGACGAGCAGATGATCGACGGTGCGTTTATCAACGGTTACCAGAAATTCCTTTTACATTACAATTTCCCTGGTTTCTCAACCGGCGAAGTTCGCCCGAACAGGGGAGCAGGCCGCCGCGAGATAGGTCATGGTAACCTGGCTATGCGTTCGTTAAAGCAGGTATTGCCATCGGACGACGAGAACCCATACACTATCCGTGTAGTTTCTGATATCCTGGAATCTAACGGTTCATCATCAATGGCAACGGTTTGCGCCGGTACATTGGCGCTGATGGATGCCGGTGTGAAGATCAAGGCGCCGGTAACCGGTATCGCCATGGGTTTGATCACCAACGAAATGGGAACCAAGTATGCTATCCTGTCCGACATTCTGGGTGATGAAGATCACTTAGGCGATATGGACTTTAAGGTAACCGGTACTTCGACTGGTATTACCGCTGTTCAAATGGACTTGAAGATCAACGGCTTATCGTACGAAGTATTAACAAAAGCTTTAGATCAGGCCAAGGATGGCCGTTTGCATATCCTGAACGAGATCAGCAAAACAATGAGTGCTCCGCGTGAGGACTACAAACCACATGCACCACGCATTGTAACCCTGAAGATCGACAAAGAATACATTGGCGCCGTTATCGGCCCCGGTGGAAAGATCATCCAGGAAATGCAGCGTGAAACCGGCGCTACTATCAATATCGAGGAAAAAGACAACCAGGGTATTGTACAGGTGTTTGCCGATAACAAAGCCGCTATCGACGCTGCCGTGTCGCGCATCCGCGCCATTGCCGCACGTCCGGAAGTAGGCGAGATATACGAAGGTAAAGTGAAATCGATCATGCCGTTTGGCGCGTTCGTTGAAATTATGCCTGGTAAGGATGGTTTATTGCACATATCAGAGATCGATCACAAACGTTTCGAAACCATGGATGGCATATTCAAGGTTGGCGACGAAGTACGTGTGAAATTGCTGGACATCGACAAGCAAGGTAAACTGAAGCTTTCGCGTAAAGCTTTATTGCCGAAGCCGGAACGAACCGAGCCTGCAAAATAATTTGTTAGAGACGCAAGATTTTGTTCTCTACAGTGAGCCCTCAAAGAAATTTGAGGGCTTTTTTTGTGGACGGCTGGTAAATTTTGGCTAAAGCCAATTTACCTTTGTTCTTATTCCGCCCCATAAATGGGACGGCAATGAAGCATGTTTGACACCGTCACTGCCGTTGGCTTTAGCCCAATGTCATTAAGTTAAGCAAGTCGTCTACTCGACTCACCCGGTCGTTGCTTCGCTCGACCACCCTCTCTACTTCGTAAAGAGGGTTTAAATGCCCTCTTTATGCGCAGCAAAGAGAGGGCCGACCAGCGTAGCGTCGTCGGGGTGAGTCAACGGAGCGCGTTCATTATCGCCATTTTTCCTTAACTTAATGACATTGGGCTTTAGCCAACGGACAAATGAAAAGAAAAAATAGCTTTAGCCCAATAATATAGTTAAAGAATACCCTTAACCACCCCACCATCGGCCCTTAAAGCTGCCCCGTTGGTTGCTGACGATAGGGGACTGGCTACGAAAGTCACCAGGCTGGCTATCTCATCCGTGCTGGTAAAACGCTTCAGCAGCGAAGTAGGGCGCACATGCTCGAAAAATTCCTTCTCAATTTCAGCTACACTTTTTCCCTGCTGTTTAGCCAGGCTTTCCACAAAATCGCCCGCTCCTTCAGAATAGGTGGGGCCGGGCATTACCGTGTTTACCGTAACATTGGTACCGGCAGTTAATTCAGCCAGGCCGCGTGAAATGGCCAGTTGGGCGGTTTTGGTCATGCCGTAATGGATCATTTCAGCCGGTATCTGCACCGCCGACTCGCTGGAGATAAAAATGATGCGCCCCCAGTTATTGGCCATCATCTTATCAAAGTACGCCCGCGACAGCCGGACGCCGCTTAACACGTTCACTTCAAAAAATTTGATCCAATCGGCATCAGGTATATCTTTAAATGCTTTTGGTTCGAATATACCCACGTTATTTACAAGTATGTCCACTTCCGGTAACTGGCTGATAAGATTTTCCACCTGCCTGCCGTCAGCAAAATCTACCGCGAAACCTTTAATGTTTGGATTGCCGGTTTCGTCTTTCAATTTTTTAATGGCGGTGTCAACGCGTTCGGCAGTACGGCCGTTGATATAAACTTCGGCACCTTCATTGGCCAATGCTTTTGCTATTGAGTAACCAATACCGGCTGTCGAGCCGGTAACCAGGGCTTTTTTGTTCTTTAATTGCAGATCCATAGTATTAATGTTTGATACTAAATTAATGCTTATTTGAAAACGAACGGCTGACAAATGGAAAGATGCCTAACCAATGACAAACTGTTTTGAAAATTTTCAAAAAAACTTGCGTAGTTAAATGACTACATTTATATTTGTAGTCAAATAGCTACATAATGAATTTACGACGGGACGTTTTCCAGGCCATAGCCGACCCAACCAGGAGGGCCATACTGCTGCTGGTTGCTTCGCAATCGCTTACAGCAGGGGCAATTGCCGCAAACTTTGATACGGCAAGGCCGACAGTTTCAAAGCACTTACAAATACTTACCGAATGCGAACTGCTTGCACAGGAGCAAAATGGAAGGGAGATCCACTATCACATCAATGCAAAAAAAATGAAGGAAGTAGCCGAATTTATCGAACCGTTCCGCAAAATGTGGGACGACAGGTTTAACCTGCTGGAAGATATTATGAAAGAATACAAAACCAAAAAATAAACCGATATGGAACTAAAAACAAAAGTAAATGCCGAAGACGGCAAGCAGGATATAATGATCACCAGGGAATTTGACCTGCCGTTGGAACTGCTTTTCAAGGCTTTTTCGGAGCCCGAACTTATTGAGCAATGGATGGGAACTAAAGTGCTGAAACTGGAAAGTAAAAAGCACGGCAGCTGGCAATTCGAAACAAAAGACCCCAAAGGTAATGTAGCTTTCCAGGCCAGCGGGGTGATACATGAGTTTATCCCCAACCACAAGATAACCCGGACATTCGAAATGTCGAACACACCTTTTGGCGTGCAACTGGAGGTAACAGAATTTGAAAGCCTCACCGATGACACCAGCAAGATAAGCATGCATGTGATCTACGAATCTGCAGCACAGCGCGACGAGGTACTGAAACTGCCGTTTACCCAGGGCATTAACTGGGCGCACAACCGGTTAGAGGAAATAGTAAGCAAACTCAAATAATTAAAAAATGGAAAAGAGAAAAAAACTTTGGTACTGGATAATTACGCTATTGTTATCCTTTTGCATCTTTTCGGGCGGCCTGGCGCAAACTATGCAACTGCAGGGTGTGGTGCAGGGTTTTAAACCGCTTGGTTATCCAACGTATTTTATATCGGTCATTGGCGTTTGGAAAGTACTGGGTGTAATTGCGATATTGATACCCGGCTATCCATTGGTTAAGGAATGGGCGTATGCAGGTATCTTTTTTGTAATGACCGGCGCGGTGATCTCGCACATTGCCAGCAACGACATTCATGCGCAAATCATAGCTCCGTTCATACTTGCGATATTTACAGTGTTGTCATGGTATCTGAGGCCGGCGGACCGGAAAATATTTGCGGTTAAATAGGGCCGTATCAGCCTCAGCCGAAACCCCTTTAAAAGAGATGCTGAAACCGGAAAAAATAGACATTTTGAATTAAAATCCTCTCCTTTGGAGAGGACTTAGGTGAGGCGAAACTTAATGCATGCCCGGGGCAAGCTTAGCAAAGCGATATTTCAACCAATAAATGAACAACATGAAAAAGGAATTGTCTCCGGCACAGGCCAAAGAATTACTCGATACGTTGAAAACCCGTTTTGAGAAAAACATGACCCGCCACAAAGGTCTTGAATGGGCCAAAATATCGGCAAAGCTGGAAGCTGGTGCCGAAAAACTGTGGTCGCTTAATGAAATGGAACGGACAGGAGGGGAGCCCGACGTGGTCGGCCGGGATGCAAAGACCGGCGAATACCTCTTTTATGACTGCTCCTCGGAAAGCCCCAAAGGTCGCCGGAGCCTATGTTATGACCGTGAGGCGCTGGATGCAAGAAAAGAATTTAAACCGGAAAACAGCGTTGTCGATATGGCTCATGATATGGGAATTGAGCTTTTAACAGAAGAACAATACCGGGAATTGCAGCAATTGGGCAATTTCGACCTGAAAACGTCAAGCTGGATACAAACGCCTGCCACTATCCGGAAGCTTGGCGGGGCCATCTTTTGCGACCGCCGTTACAATACGGTTTTTGTTTACCACAACGGGGCGGAATCCTACTATGCGGCGAGGGGTTTTCGTGGCTGTTTAAGAATTTGATATTTGTACAATAAATAGTAAACCATGAGCAGTATGAACCCAAAGGTTGATTGGTTTTTTAACAAGCCCTCGCAGTGGCAGGAAGAGTATGATAAATTGAGAATGATCATCCTCGGTTGCGGGCTTACAGAGGAATTGAAATGGGGCCAGCCCTGTTATACCTATAACAACGGAAACATCGTTTTAATTCACGGATTTAAGGAATATTGCGCCCTGCTGTTTTTTAAAGGTGCATTGATGAACGACCCTGAAGGCATACTGATACAGCAAACCGAAAATGTGCAGAGCCCGCGCCAGGTAAGATTTAGCAATTTGCTTGAAATTGTTGAGCAGGAGAATATCCTGAAAGCGTATATTGCAGAGGCCGTCGAAGTGGAAAAAGCAGGGTTAAAAGTAGAACTTAAAAAAACTTCAGATTATGAAGTGCCTGCGGAGTTTCAGTATAAATTAGATCATATACCCCAATTGAAAGCTGCTTTTGAGGCATTAACGCCGGGCAGGCAGCGTGGCTACCTGTTTTATTTTTCCCACGCCAAACGATCAGAAACACGCCAGGCACGGGTTGAAAAATGCATCCCGCAAATACTCAGCGGAAAAGGGCTCGACGACGAATGATGATATTATTTGAGGGTTAAAAAACACCGCCAAGCGATCAATACCGATCAGAAATAGTAGATTTGAAAAACCCATTGACTATTTATGAAAAATCTTACCCGTTTCTTTTTTATTTCCTGCCTGCTTTTTTGTTCTGTAAAAAGCCAGGCTCAGCAAGGCGGCTGGATATCGCTTTTTGATGGCAAATCCCTCAATGGCTGGAAAGTTGGCGACAATGCCGAAACTTTTTCGGTAAAGGATAGCATGATCATTGTTCACGGAAAAACGGCCCACCTTTTTTACGTGGGTAACGTGCAGGACCATAATTTTAAGAATTTCGAATTTAAGGCCGATGTTATGACGCACCAGGGTGCCAATTCGGGCATTTATATCCATACGGGTTACCAGGAAAGCGGATGGCCGGCAAAAGGCTACGAGATACAGGTAAATAATTCGCATACCGACTGGCGCAGGACAGGCAGCGTTTACGGCATCCAGGACATTAAGGAGGTTTATGTGAAGGACAACGAATGGTTTACGATGGATATCACCGTCAGCGGAAAAACGATCACTGTTAAGATAAATGATAAGGTTGTAAATGAATATACCGAACCTGCCGATCTGCACCGCACCGGCGGTGATGCCGAACGTGTGCTTTCCAGCGGCACTTTTGCCCTGCAGGGGCACGACCCCAACAGCCTGGTTTTTTTCAGGAATATCATGGTAAAGCCTCTGCCTTAACAGGTTGTTGTCCGGTTGCAAATAATACAATTGGGCTGTTACATTTGTACGTATAAATTTATCAGTGTTGCAGCCCGGGCCTGACTTATGAAACCCAAATTTCAATCAAAACAGGAAGTTATCATCAAGGCACCCGTCGAAAAAGTTTGGGAATTTAACCAGGACCTTTCAAATATCCCTTTATATCATCCGCAGGTTGATAAGGTGGATCTTATTTCGGGTAAGCGATTTCGCGAAGCCGGCGTAGCGTATCAATGTCATATTGCTGGCAGCCGGCACACTTGTATTGAAAAAGATATAGAGATTGTGCCGATGAAAAAAATTGTAACTGTTTTTCCATCCGACACTATGGGCCTGGCAAAATTACTGCCCGATTATATTGTGGAATCCAGCCTCACAAAAATTGATAAAAATACCACGCGGCTTGATATTGCTCATTATTATTCCAGTTCAAAATGGAAAGTTAAACTGCTTAACTTTTACATCAAAAGAAAAATTGCCCCACAAATACAGCAAATGCTGAATGCTATGAAAAACGCCATCGAGGCCGAATAGCATAGCGACGACCCCAATTAACAGCCAGTTTTTCGGTTTGCTATATTTTTCTCATAATTAATATTATGTTAAGTAATATCAAAATTTATAAAGCCTGCTTTTAACAGGCTTTATAAAATATCCCTCCTTTTATCGTGGGACTATTAATTTTTTGGCAGCGCTTCTATTTTCTTTTGAACGGCGTTGGCATTGGCTTCATCACGTGTTCCGAGATAAAAAGATTTTAAATTGGTAAGCGCATCAAGCGATGAAGAATTCAATTCAACCGCTTTTAGTAAATATGGTTTGGCCTGGTCAAACTGTGCCTTTGCTTTGGCCATTTGCGCATCGTAAACTTTGGTTTGCGTTACCGGTATTTGCTGTGCATCATTGTACATGTCAATAGCTGGCGCCATGGTTACGTATCCCAGGTTCAAAACCGCTTCAAAATAATTCGGATCAATGGCCACGGCTTTTTTGTACTGTTCGGCAGCCTTAGTCAGGTTGTCGTTTCTTTCCTGTTTCAATTTAACAAGCTGCGGGTCAGGTGCGGTTGCTTTCGCCCCTTTAGCTGCTTTCTCCATCTTTTTGATCTGCGATGCTTTGGTTTCAGCAATTTGTGAATAAGTTAAACCCTCATAATAATACAAAGTTTTGTTATTCGGATCGGCCTTGATAGCTGTTTCAATTTTGCCGATCAGTTCGCTTCCCTGGCCTGCCAGCAGGCTAACTTCTATTTCACGCTTGCGCAGGTCATTATCTGCCGGATATTTCTCTACCGCAGATCCTATCGCTTTTATAGCTGCTGTGGTATCCTTATTTTGCATGTACAAGGTAACCAGGTCGTTATATGCCTGAACTTTATTTTTATAATCGGTGGTAACCAGCTTATTGTAATTAGTAATAGCTGCAGGATAGTTTTTTGCGTTGGATGCTGAAATAGCCGAATAAAGGATCATTGTGGTATCCTCAGGCAGTATCTGGCGCCCTTCGTCGAAAGCTTTATAGGCTTCGTCGTAATTTTTGGCCTGGAATGCTTTTACACCCTTGTCTAACTGAACCTGGGCCATTTCGCGGCCTGCATTCTGTATCAGGGCGGTGTTCTCATTCTTCGTGTCCAGCTCGCGGGCCTTTTTCAGCGCATCGGCGGCAGTAGCATAATCAGATGCAGCAGCTGATGCATCGGCATCTGTAGTAGATAACGACGCATAAATAGCTGCTTTCAAGGCGAAAGTTTGTGGTAACCCGGATGTTTTTGAGTTTTCCGCGGCTTTGTCTATACTGGTTTTTGCCAGGGTAAGCGAGGGCTTAGCCAGCGTCATATTTGCTCTGAGGCCCTGGAATTTTGTATAATTCTCATTGGCGTTGTCCAATTCTCTTTTTTGAGCAAAAGCGCCTAATGCTGTGTACGACATAACAAGCGCTGTCATCAAAACTTTGATTTTCATGTTTTATTGATTGGTTAATAATTTAAGTTTACTGTTTATTTTGTCTATTTGGTCCTGGTCGCCGGTTTTTGCATATACCAATTGTAATAACTGGAGGCATTTAACATCATTAGGCGATATTTCATTTGCTTTTTCCAGCCACTGTGCAGCTCTTGCCACATCTTTACTTTCTTCTTCGCCATGTTTTGAAACTGATTCTTTAAAATAAAGCAAACCAAGGTTGTAAACCGGTTCATATAAAGCGCTGTTCAATTCAATGGAACGTAAATATAGCGATTCTGCTTTATTAAAATCATTCAAATGATCATAACAATTTGCGGCAACATACGCAACCTCTGCATTATTCGGATTTTGATCCATCAGCTTTGGAAGCAAACCGTGAAGGGAACTATAATCTCTTTTGTTGCTGTAAATATTTGCTTCGTCCAGCAGCAGGAACCGGTCATCAGGCAGATATTTCCGCCCTTTTTGTAATATCTGGAGCGCTTTTGAAGTATCGCCGATGGCTTTATAAGTATTAGCTGCAGCTTCAATGATGTCGGCTTTTGTACTATCGGTTTTAAGCAGTTCGGTATAGTTTCTCGCCGATTCAATGAGGTTACCAAGGTGACTGTTGGCATAGCCGATATAGGCATTCAGCTCTTTAAACTCCGGTGCATATTTTTTAGCCTGGCGGAAGGCGGACATGGCATTATAATAATCTGTTAAGCGCATATAGCCGAAACCATGGCGTATGAAAACATTTGCCAGGCACCGTCTCGAAAAATCCATTTCGGGCTGGTACTTATAAATGCGCTTATTGGCCAGCAGCTTATCGACATCACGGCACACCTGGTCGAAAAATGTCACCGGTTCTTTCAGCTTATTTAATGAATCGATGTAAGCGATGCTTGAATAAACAACAGCCTTATACACGTTTTTGCGCAGATCGACCGAATCTTTATGCGTTTTGATGAGGCTATCGACCGATTTTTTGGCGCTTGCCAGGTATTTGAGGTCCTTCTTTTGCTTGTAAAAAGCCAGGTTATTTACCACGCTTTTAAATACTTCCGACTGGCCGAAAGCATGTGTTACCGGGAACAAGCAGATCAATAGCAGAAATGTGAGCTTGCGGCCTGTCATATTTATTCCTATAACTGTGCTGATGGCAAAAGGCACTCTGCCCCTCTTTTGGAGGGGGGCATCGCACAGTTTCATTGTTTGTTTATTAAGGTAGTTTAAACTATTTATTCTTCCGTTGTGTCATGAGGTGAAGCTTCGGTTCCCGGATCTTCAGTGGTGCCGGTATTTTCAGCATTCTCCCCGTTTTCGTTTATTTCATCTTCCGAATCGTCATGTTCTATTTTCGCAACCGATGCGATCTCGTCATTTTCTTTTAATGTTATCAACCTTACACCTTGCGTGGCTCGGCCCATCGTCCTTAACTCGCTGATAGCCATGCGGATAATAATACCCGAACGGTTGATGATCATCAGGTCTTCCTTATCAGTAACACCTTTTATGGCAACAAGTTTTCCTGTTTTATCAGTAATATTTAAAGTTTTTACACCCTTGCCGCCACGATTTGTTACCCGGTAGTCGTCGATATCGGTACGTTTGCCGTAACCTTTTTCGGACACCACCAGTACCGTCGTTTCAGGATTATCGATGCTGATCATGCCTACAACCTCATCGCTGTCATTCTCCAGGCTGATACCGCGCACACCGGTGGCGGTGCGGCCCATTGGCCTTACCGTTGCCTCGTTAAACCGTATCGCACGGCCCGATTTCAATGCCATTACGATCTCGCTGCTTCCGCTGGTCAGGTTAGCCTCAAGCAGGGTATCGCCTTCGTTGATGTTGATGGCGTTGATACCATTGGCACGCGGACGTGAGTATGCTTCGAGCGAAGTCTTTTTGATGGTACCTTTCTTGGTACACATGATGATAAAGTTATTTTCGAGATATTCTTTATCCTTCAGGTTTACAATTTTGATGTAAGCCTTGATCTTTTCTTCTTTCGGAATATTGATGATATTCTGGATAGCACGACCCTTAGAGACGCGTGTACCTTCCGGAATTTCAAATACGCGGAGCCAGAAACAACGGCCGGCTTCGGTAAAGAACAGCATATAATTATGGTTCGATGCTATCAGCAAATGTTCGATAAAGTCCTCATCACGGCTATTGCTGCCCAATGATCCTTTGCCACCCCTGCCCTGCCTGCGGTATTCGGTAAGTGCGGTACGTTTGATGTAGCCTTCGTGCGATATGGTTATTACCACATCCTCATCCTCGATAAAGTCCTCGGTCTGCATTTCGGCAGACGAGTAAACGATCTCGGTTTTACGCTCATCGCCGTATTTATCTTTTATCTCCGTCAGCTCATCTTTGATGATCTGCATACGCAAGCCTTCATCAGCTAAAACAGATTTTAAATACTCGATGGTTTTCATCAGCTCGGCATACTCGTCTTTGATCTTGTCGCGTTCCAGTCCTGTCAGCCTTCTCAGGGTCATATCCAGTATGGCGCGTGCCTGTATCTCTGATAAACCAAAAGTCGTCATCAAACCATCGCGGGCCTCTTCCGGGGTATTCGATGCCCTGATGAGTTTTATTACCTCGTCCAGGTGATCCAGGGCTATCAATAAGCCTTCGAGTATGTGGGCTCGCTTCTCTGCCTCAGCCAGGTCATATTTGGTACGGCGTATAACAACTTCGTGACGATGCTCGACAAAATGATGGATCAGGTCCTTCAGGTTCAGCATCATCGGCCTGCCGTGTACCAGGGCAATATTATTTACGCTGAACGATGTTTGCAGCGCTGTATATTTATAAAGGTTGTTCAGTACGATAGCCGCGTTCGAATCACGTTTTATTTCGTAAACCACGCGGATACCCTCGCGGTTGGACTCATCGCGAATTGCGGATATACCTTCAATTTTCTTTTCTTCAACCAGTTCGGCAGTACGCTCTATCATGGTCGATTTATTAACCTGGTAAGGCACTTCCGTAACAACTATACGCTCGCGGTCGTTACCATGTACTTCTATCTCGGCACGGCCCCGCATCACTATCCTGCCACGACCAGTCTCTAAAGCTTCACGAACGCCATCAACACCGTAAATAATACCACCTGTAGGAAAATCGGGGCCCTTTACGTGTTTCATCAACTCACTCACCTCTATTTCGCGGTTATCTATCAATGCCAGGGTAGCATCGATAACTTCGGTTAAATTGTGGGGGGCCATATTGGTGGCCATACCTACTGCAATACCCGATGCTCCGTTTACAAGCAGGTTCGGGATCTTCGCCGGAAGAACCGTAGGCTCCTCGAGCGAATCGTCGAAGTTAAGCTGGTAATCAATAGTATCCTTGTTGATATCGGCCAGCATTTCTTCCGCTATCTTTTGCAGCCTGGCCTCGGTATAACGCATTGCCGCAGGTTCGTCGCCGTCGATAGAACCGTAGTTTCCCTGCCCTTCCACAAAGGGATAGCGAAGGCTCCAGTCCTGCGCCATACGCACCATGGCATCGTACACCGAAGTATCGCCATGCGGGTGATATTTACCCAAAACCTCACCCACGATACGGGCCGATTTTTTGTAGGGTTTGTTGTTGTTCAGGCCCAGGTCGAGCATGCCGTACAACACACGCCTGTGTACCGGTTTTAAGCCGTCGCGCACATCGGGTAAAGCACGCGAAACGATCACCGACATTGAATAATCAATGTACGCAGATCGCATTTCTTCATCAATATTTATCGGAATTATTCTGTCTTCAGGGGTGGAATTGCCGTTTTCTGTTTCTTCAGCCATTGTATAATTAGTGTAGAAAAAATTTGTTTATAGCGGTGCTATGGGATGTTTTCCAAAGCGACTTGCGAAGTTACGAAAATACTTGGTTTGCCGGGCAGTTTTTTATGCACATTGAAGCCAAAATGTGAGTAATAAGATAACAAAATCGCTGTGCCGGAAAACGGACGATATTAATAAATAAACGGTATAAGCATACTGGTGCTTTTGGCATATTCGTCAAACTCCTTACAGTACTTCGACCTAAGATATTTTTCCAATTTTGGGGCATTATAAAAGGCAAAAAAGCAAAAAAGGAACAGCGGGATAACCGAAGCGTACCAGTTGCGCGATATAATTGCATAAGCCGTAACCCACAACAGGTCGCCGAAATAATTGATATGCCTGGAGTATTTAAAAAAGCCGCCGGTATACAGTTTGCCTTTATTCGCCTGCTGCTTTTTCCAAACATCTCTCAGGGTTTCTCCGGCGGTGTTCAATACACAACCCGTAAAAAACAGGCCGATGGCCAAATAATCGAAAATATCGACCGCGTACCCACCCGGCAACGCAAATAATGTAAACCCAATATAATACATCGCAAATGCAAAAGGCACGTCGATACTTTCGCCCCACGGTATCCTTCTCTTCACCAGGAAAAACATCGTGTAAGCCATACGCATGAAAATGATGACATTGAAAATAAAAACGATATAACGGCGCGCCGTAACTGCGGTATTGCGGATATGCAGGTGCTGTTGCACCCATTCGCCACCGGGGCCAAAAAGTATCCACCATGATAGCCAAAGGAAAACAACCTCGAGCAGGTGGATGACTATTTTTTGGGGTAAGCTTTTGTTTTTTTGTCCGTACAGGTCCATATACTGATAAACGAACGGCGCAGCAGCGTTATTTTACCCTTTTCCAATATTCTTCAATGATCATTCCGGTTGGCAGTGTACCGCTAAGGATAAGCGAGTCTTTGCGTACTTCGTAATGATAAGCAACCGGGCGGCCGGTGAGTTTAGAAGGTTGTTTGCTGAATGTTTCGGTTTCAATACAGGTATCGCTTTTCAGGAAATAATAGCCCGATTCAAATTTTTCGGGTTTGCTGCCCTTGTCTATTACAAAGGCTTCGAAAGTTGTGTCGCTGTAATTGCGGCGCAGGGTATAACCGGCTGGCGCCCCCTCCTTTTTGCCGTTATAAATACCCCCGGCGTAGCGCCATGTTCCCTTTAGGGTTTTTGGGCCCGAAAACGCTGCCAACACAGCTATAACAAATATTCCGGCAAATACTTTCATTAAACCCAATCTATCCCCTTTTTAAGCAAAGATAATGTTTTCTCCTCCCCGCTTCCCGGCTGCGGCTGATAATTATACACCCATTTGGCGGTTGGGGGCAGGCTCATCAGTATCGATTCGATACGGCCGTTGGTCTCGAGTCCGAATTTGGTGCCGGCATCGTAAACCAGGTTAAACTCTGCATAGCGGCTGCGGCGCTGGTACTGCCATTGCTGTTGCGCTTCGGTAAACGGTTTATCGCGGTTGCGGTTGATAAGTTCGGTGTAAACCGGCGCGAAAGTACGACCGACGGCTTTGGAAAATTCAAAGATATTATCCCAGCTCAATTCGCTGTTCGCCGCAAGCTTGTCATAAAATATGCCGCCTATGCCCCGCGTTTCGTTGCGATGCCTGATAAAGAAATAATCGTCGGCCCATTTTTTAAAACGCGGATAAAAATCAGCGCTGTATTTGTCGCAGGTTGATTTTAAATGGCCATGGAAAAAACGCGCGTCATCTTCAATAACATAATGAGGGGTCAGGTCGATACCACCGCCAAACCACCGCACTTCTGAACCCGGCATTTCGAAATACCGGATATTCATGTGGATGATAGGCACCATCGGATGGTTTGGATGGATAACAATGGATACGCCCGTAGCAAAAAAGTCATCTTGCTCCACGCCCAAAGCTTTTTTCATTACAGGCGGCAATTTACCTTCCACTGCCGAAAAGTTAACCCCTCCCCTTTCTAAAATATTGCCGTTTTGCATTATGCGGGTGCGGCCGCCGCCGCCCCCGTCGCGTTGCCAAAGTTCCTCTTCAAACTTCCCTTTTCCGTCGCACAGTTCAAGCGCGAGGCATATTTCGTCCTGTATGGTTTGGTAATCGGCAGCTATTTGTTCCTTGGTTATCATCGGCGCAAATTTGCAGAAATATTGCTGAAACCACCCGGATTATATTTTTTCTGACACCTCACTCAGGTTAATATCCTCAATATAATCCAGATCCTTATGAAAACTCTCTTTTAACTGGCTAAGCGAGAGCAGTGCAACAACGGTAAGTATGCCCATTACAATATATCCGCTGGTGATCATGCCGTAATGTTTTACAAAAACATTGAAAAGCGCACTGATCGGTATCAGCGAACCGCGAACAAAATTCGGGACGGTTGTAGTTACGGTAGAACGTATATTGGTGCCAAATTGCTCGGCAGCAATGGTTACAAATGTCGCCCAATAGCCAACAGCACAGCCCATAAAAAAACATAGCCAGATAAATTGGTTATTGGTTAATCCCCTCGCGCTTAAATAGGCCACAACCGTTCCGGCAGATACCAGCAGGAATATCAGCATTGTAAGTTTGCGAGATTTGGTGATCTGCGATAGAATGCCGGCAAAAACCCCTCCTACCGATATACCCACATAGGTATACAGAACACCCGTTCCTGCGCTTAAAGTTTCTTTTGCACCCAGGGCCGTACCAAATTCGGGTGAAAGAAAGACAAGTACACCCACAACATACCACAATGGTGCGCCTATCAGGATGCAATACAGGTATTTCGAAAAGCGTCCCCAGTTTGTGAACAGCATAAAGAAATTCCCTTTCGATACATTTTTTTCCGCAACATTTTTGAACATGCCCGATTCAAACGTACCCAACCTCAGCAATAGTAAAATAATACCCAGTCCTCCGCCAACGTAATAAGCTATGCGCCAGTCCTGCTTGCCAACTATTGCGGCGGCAACGGCCCCAAAAAGACCTATTACGGCAACTATGGTTGTTCCCCATCCCCTGTTTTGTTTGCTTAAAGTTTCGCTTACCAGTGTTATCCCTGCACCTAATTCGCCGGCAAGGCCAATACCCGCCACAAAACGGATGATGGCATAGGTATTTACATTATGTACCATACCGTTCGCAAAATTGGCAAGGGAGTATAATAAAATAGAGCCAAACAGTACCCTGATGCGCCCAAGTTTATCACCAATAACGCCCCAAAGTATCCCGCCAAGAAGCAAACCAAACATTTGAACGTTCATAATAAATTGCCCGGTTGGCACTTGCTGACTATCGGGCACCCCAATTTCCCGCAGGCTCCGAACCCTGACTATGGAGAAGATCAAAAGATCGTAGATATCAACAAAATAACCTAAGGAAGCTACGAGCACCAGGAAAATGGCGTTACGGGTAAGTTTGGAAGGGAGTTGTTCGGTCATATATTGCAATAATTGGCTGGGCTAATTTGATAAAATTTTTTACATAAAAAAACCTCCCCGCATGGCGAAGAGGTTCCCTCGTTTTGATCAGAATAGTCTTTTATATCTTTTTCACTTTTACTGCCTGTAATCCTTTTCTGCCTTCTTCCACTTCATACTCCACGTTATCATTGTCCTTAATGGCATTTACGCCTCCCTGTACATCTTTAAAATGTACAAAAAGATCTTTGCCCTCATCGGTAATGATGAAACCGTAGCCTTTTTGTGTGTTAAACCATTTTACTTTTCCAGTTTTCATAATATTGTTATAGTATTAAAAGAATTAGTTCAAAAGTTAAAAAAACAATAGCGCAACTGAAAATACTAAGGTATTGTAACTCAGAAAGCAACATGTATTAACCCTATACTACACCAAATATATAAAATTAATTAAAAAATAAAATAAAATTATTTATTTGGTTGCGGCGTAGTTCTAAGATATGGTTTTATTATCTTATGACCTTTAGGAAATTTTGCCGGGATGTCCTCCGTCTTTATCGCGGGCACTATAACCACATCCTCTCCTTCCTTCCAGTCGGCCGGTGTGGCCACGCTGTAATTGGCCGTTAATTGAAGCGAATCGATAACACGTAAAATTTCCTGGAAGTTTCTTCCGGTCGATGCCGGGTAAGTTATCATCAGTTTGATGGTCTTATCGGGTGCGATAATAAACAGCGAGCGAACGGTTGCTGTAAGTGAAGCATTCGGGTGTATCATGTCGTACGCCAGCGCTATTTCACGGTTCTCGTCCCCAATTATAGGAAAATTTACCTCGACGCCCTGTGTTTCATTGATGTCGTTTATCCAGCCCTTGTGCGATTCTACCGAATCCACACTCAAAGCGATAACTTTTACATTACGTTTGGCAAATTCGTCTTTTAACGATGCCGTTCTGCCCAGCTCTGTTGTGCAAACTGGTGTGTAATCTGCCGGGTGCGAAAATAATACACCCCAGCTATCACCAAGGTATTCGTAGAAGTCGATCTCGCCTTCTGATGTTTTGGCCTTAAAGTTTGGGGCCGCGTCGCCTAATCTTAAGCTCATAATATTAATGATTTTGTGGTTTACAAATATGATTTGAATATAAAGTTACTGTGATTACTGATATATCCAAAAGACAAAATTAAAATAAACTACTAATTTGGTGTGTTTTGTAGTTTTAATTGACGCAGGGATTATATTTGGAAGTTTTACCCACCCTTTTTAAGGTTAAAGAAAGAGTTTTGTAATCTTGGACGTAAATTTTTTCAATTCTGATTTCAGGAGGCTGTGCCAGGAAGCAAAATCAACAGCTGCGCGCCACGCCTAAACATTATACCCTGTTTATTGTTGAACTTATTTAAACTACAATCCGATACTACCTGATGGCACGTCACACTTATCAAACCGGCATCATAGGAAATTGCGCCTATCTTGCCCATATTAATAAAAATACCAATGTCGATTGGCTTTGCTGGCCTAAGTTCGACAGTACCTTCATTTTTGGCGGCCTGCTGGATAAAAACAAAGGCGGCGAATTTTCCATTTTGCCCGAAGGTGAATTTACCTCGCACCAATACTATATTGAAAATACCAATGTACTTTGTACGGAGATAACTGCCGAAAACGGCAGCAAATACCGCATTACCGATTTTGCCCCGCGGTTTTACCATAACCAGCGCTATTATAAAGCGCTGATGCTGATCCGGAAAATAGAGGCCCTGGAAGGTACCCCGCGAATAAAAGTGAAATGTGAACCGGTATCCGAATATGGGCAGATAAAGCTTGATGTAAACCGGGGAAGCAACCATATCCAGTATCTTGGCGGCGACGAACGCATCAGGCTGACAACCAATATCCCGGTGAGCTATGTGTTTGACGAGCAGTATTTTGTACTGAACGAGTGCAAATACCTGGTAATGACCTACGGCGAACCGCTGGAAGCGCCGCTGATAAGCACTGCCGATCATTTTTTGCGCGAGACCACGCGGTACTGGCAAACCTGGATCAAACACTCGTCTATTGCAACATTTTACCAGCCCTATGTGATACGGTCGGCGCTGGCTTTAAAAATACACCAGTTCGAGGATACCGGCGCCATCATAGCGGCCAGCACGACGAGTTTGCCAGAGTCGGACGGCAGCGGGCGCAACTGGGATTACAGGTACTGCTGGCTGCGCGATACTTATTATGTACTTACTTCGCTCAATCACATAGGCCATTTCGAAGAGATGGAGAAATATTTTAACTATGTGACGGATATTTCGGTATCGGAGGATTTCAGGTACCAACCCCTTTACAGCATAACCGGCAAAAGCAGGCTCACAGAAAATATCCTTGAGGACCTGGACGGATATATGGGTAATAAACCCGTGCGCATTGGCAACCAGGCCTACGAGCATATTCAGAATGATATTTACGGGCAGGTGATGATCTCGTTACTGCCTTTGTATACTGACCATCGCTTTATTTTTTCCGAACGAAAAGATTCGGCCAGGTGGATAAGCTTCGTGCTTGGGAAAATAGAAAAAACCATCGACGAGAAGGATGCCGGGATATGGGAGTTCCGTAACATGGCCAATATACATTGTTACAGCAACCTGTTCCAGTGGGCTGGCGCGTCGGCGGCCGAAAAAATGGCGATAGCGATCAACGATAAACCACTCATACGCAAGGCAATTTCGCTAAAAAAACGGGCGGCAAAACACATTGAAAGCTGTTACGATCCGAAACGAAAAGTTTACACCAATTCGGCGGGAAGCTCGAACCTGGACGCCAGTACATTGCAGTTGATCGTGATGCACTACCTCGATCCCAACTCAAAACGGGCCAAAGATCACCTGGCAGCGCTGGAGAAAGAATTAAAGGCATCCAAGGGTTTATTTTACCGCTACCTGTATAAGGATGATTTTGGCAAACCTAAAACCACCTTCCTGATATGCGCGTTTTGGTATGTCGAGGCGTTAGCCACCGTTGGGCGGCTGGATGATGCCCGTAAAGAGTTTGAGAACCTGCTGCAATTTTCCAATCACCTGTTGCTTTTCAGCGAAGATGTGGACGAAAACGACGGTAGTCAGTGGGGTAATTTCCCACAGGCATACAGCCATGTAGGTTTAATGAATGCCGCCTACCGCATAGCGATGAAGCTGGATAAACCGATATTTTTGTAGCTAAAGTAAAAGCAGCAACTCCAAAGTTTTTTTGAACCTGCTGCTTTTTAAACAGAGTTATATTGGGACTGTTCACCACTATTTATCGGTATGTGCGACCAGGTGGTGTTCGGTAAGATTTTTTAGCAATTTGCGGGCCTCGGCAGGCGTACGCAGGTAAAACTTTGCTGCGGATACATTAGTGCCAATTTTTATGGTGATCGCATCATCAGGCAGCGATTTGAAAATATCTTCGTCCGTATAATCATCGCCCAGGGCCATAATGAAATCATAGTTTTCATTATCGACCATGGTAAGCGCCGCTTTACCTTTATTGATCTCGATATTCTTGATCTCCACCACCTTATCACCGGGCAGCAGCTGCAAACCTTTGTCCATAGCAATGTATTTCAGGTTGTTCATCAACTCTCCAGCCCTTAATTCGCCCAGACCTTTTTGCGCTTTGCGGTAGTGCCATACCAGCGAGTAACTCTTTTCCTCGATAAACGAACCTGGCGTGCGATCGACGTACGTTTCCAGTATCGGCGCTATTTCCTGTTTCCACTGCGCCGAAAGGCCGGGCAGCTTGTGCCAGCGGGTGCCTTGTTTTTTGAACCATGCACCATGTTCGGCCACCAGGTCGATATCGTAGTCATCAAACCATTTTTCAAGGTTCTCGTGCTTGCGCCCGCTAATGAGCACCACATGATTTGATGAGTCCTCGCAGAGGGCTTTCAACAGGTCATTTAAATCACCATCTGGGCTGGCCTGGTCGATATCCGAATTGAAATTGACCAGAGTGCCATCATAATCGAGAAAGATGATACGATCGCGCGTTTTTATATAGCGATTGATGATGGATTGCTCGGTGCCTTCGCTCACATACCGGGTTTGCATGGAGCGCTGCAGTTGCTTTACCTCTTCCAGCTTATCCATAAATATTTTTACCCAATGACTGATATTGAATTTTGAAACGATCTGGCGCATTTGGGTCATTCGCGTGCGTTGTTCCTGCAATGGCATATAAGCAGCTTTTACAATGCTTTTAGCTACTTCCTCGGTATTGTTCGGGTTAACGATCAATGCATCGATCAGTTCCTTGGATGCGCCTGCCATTTCGCTGAGGATGAGCACCCCATCGTTGTAAACACGGCTTGCTACATACTCCTTGCTCACCAGGTTCATGCCGTCGCGCATGGGCGATACCAGGCAAACAGCGGCTGATGAATACAGCGCCGAAAGCATTTCTATCGGGAACGAACGGTAAAAATAATGTATGGGAGTCCATTCCACCGTACGGTGTAACGAATTGATATTGCCCACCAGTTTATCTATCTCCTCGCGCAGGTGCGCATACTGCGGAACCGTGTCGCGCGATGGCACCACGATCATATAAAATGTCAGCTTGCCTTTAGCCTCGGGGTAATGGTTAAGCAGATATTCAAAAGCGTGCAGCCTTTGTATAATTCCCTTGCTGTAGTCAAGCCGGTCGATTGATAATATCAGCTTCGTATTGCCGAAATTGGCCTGTATCAGTTTAATATTCTTCTGTACTTCGGGGTCATCCGGCAGCGAGCTGTATTTCTTATCATCTATACCAATGGGAAAAGCCTCGGCGACAATGGTCCGGTCATCTGCGGTTATAATATTGGCCGATGAATTGACCGGCAATATGCGGGTAGCAGCATTTATGAAGTGCCGTACATCGTCGTAGGTATGAAAGCCGATCAGGTCGGAACCCAGCACACCTTCCAGCAGCTGGGCGCGCCATGGGATCAGCCTGAACATTTCATACGAAGGGAATGGTATATGCAGAAAAAAGCCGATGGAGATATCAGGCTGTGCTTTGCGGATAAGCGCAGGCAGCAGCAGCAATTGATAATCGTGCACCCAAATGGTATCGCCGGGTTCGGCTACGTTGAGCACCGCCTCCATGAATATCTTATTCACCCGCTGGTAATAATCCCAGTTGGATTGCTCATAATTGGCATAGGTAGAAACATAATAGTGGAACACCGGCCACAATACCGAATTGGAAAAACCCTCGTAATATTGGTTTATTTCTTCCTGCGAGAGGAAGACAGGCACCAGGCTCAGCTCTTTTAACTGTCCCGTTACTTTCTGCCGGTCGTTCTCATCCGTTATCTCCAGGCCCGGCCAGCCGATCCATAAATTGTTGTTTTGTTTGTAGATAGAACCTAAACCGGTTGCCAGCCCGCCTTCACTGGGCGATAGCTGATACTCGCCATCCTGTTCTGTTATCTTTACGGGCAACCTGTTTGATACAATAATTGTTTTGGGCATATTTATAATATTACCCTTTAATAAGGCGTTTTGGTGGGTTTTTGTTTTAAAATTATTAGGAATAACGGTTAATTAAACACATGCTGCAGCCATGTTGACAACACAAAAATATTGCAACAAAAAAGCCACCCCATTACGGAGTGGCTTGTAGCTTTTTCAGACTTTTGCCCCGGTGTTATTTTACTTCTTTGTAGAATGCAATGTGCGAATCAGGAGTGATGCGTACCAATACGTCTTTAGCATCTTTTTTCAGATCGGCAAAATAAACGGTGGCCTCAGCGTCGGGGTTCAGCTCGGTGTTGTTCTGCAACACGATAACGTGGTCTACAGTGTAACCTTTATACTGAGCGTCAATTTCTTTCTGAGCAGCAGCAGGAACAGCTTTGGCAGATACTTCTTCCGTCAAGGCTACAAACTCGCCCTGGTGGTTGTAGAACGCTGAAGTTTTGATACCTTCCAGTTCGAAGTCGGCACGCTGAAAGTTGCCATTAACGGTCCATGTTACATTTTTAGCATTTGAGAAGTCAGCTGCAAACTGGTTTACTACAGTATAAGATACGGTTACAGTGTGAGCTTTTTTGGTGCCATCGGCAAAAACGCTTGCGCTAAACATAGCTGCGATTGCGGTTGTTATAAATAATTTTTTCATTGTCTTAAATTTTAAATCCGCAACAAAAATACGCTGCTATTGACGAATTTTAAAATTTAAGGCAACTTTTGTAATTATTTGATAAAATATAGGTCGTTTTTTGATTTTCCTAAAAATCCACCCCAATAATAAGTGTATTTTTGACATTATGTCAACGGTGCAGATGGGTACTTATTGTAAAATTAACACTAAGTACTTTTCTTAACAATTTCCTTGCAATTTTATGACAAACGGGGTTTTTACGTAACAAAAACGTTATGTAAGCACTTATAGAAAACGATTAACGGATTTGAAGGACAGTTAGGATTGATGATCTTTATTATATTTTCACCCTACTCTTTGCCCAAAGACAGGAGGATATTATGAATTTAGCGATTCTTTTTGAAGTTTATCCATTATCAGCAAAGCCGGGATATAAGGTCATGCCGCCGTCCATAAATATCGTGGTGCCTGTAATATAATCGGCTTCATCCGATGCCAGCCATGCTGCCAGCTTACCTATATCGGCAGCTACCCCCACGCGGTTATATGGTATCAGGGTTAGCAGTTTATTCAATGCATCGGGATTGCCCCATGCGGCCTGGTTAATATGGGTTTCAACAGCACCGGGCCCTATGCTCATCACCCTGATCTTATGCGGGGCAAGTTCCTGCGCCATGCTTTTCATCATCATCATCACACCGCCTTTACTGGTGGCGTAGTTTACGTGTCCGCCCCAGGGTATCACCTCGTGCACGCTGCTCATGCAAATGATCTTACCGGCGGCTTTGCTGCGCCCCTCCACTACTCCCCTGCGTATAAATTCGCGTGCCGCTTCGCGTGCGCACAGAAACTGCCCGGTAAGGTTAATATTGATGACTGTTTGCCACTGCTCAAGCGTCATATCCACAAACTTCGAATCGCGCTGCAGACCGGCGTTGTTTACCAGGATATCGATGGTGCCGTATTGCTTAAACATTTCCGCAAACATGGCCTGTACTTCGGCCTCGTTACTTACATCGGCATGTATGGCATAAGCCTCGCCTCCGGCCGCAGTAATTTCATCTACCGTTAGCTGGGCCACCTCGTGCGCATCAACGTGGTTGATGATCACCCTTGCACCTGCTTTTGCCAGCTCGAGCGCCACACCTTTGCCAATGCCGCTGTCTGCACCGGTAACCAGCGCGCTTTGCCCCTTTAGTGAATATGTTATCATAGGATGTTGTTTTGGTATAAATATAATAAGCCTATGTTTATTTAAAGGACGGGTTGGGTTAATTGTTTTTGGGCCCTGATGAATTTGATCTGTTAAATCGTGATAGCGGGCAGGAAGAGATCGCGGTTTGTTGGGTTAAATCAACAACAAAGGGCGGGGATTTAAAGACTATTCAGTGGAGATATTAATTATCAAGAATGTTTGTTGTTATCCAATTCCATTTAGGCTGATATAATTCTTCTGATGGAAAGTAGGCGTTTTCTAAAACTCTTACACATGAAAGTATATTTGCTTGCAAACTTCTAATTTGATTTGCACTCAAACGAAATTTTATATTTTCTGTAAAAAATCGGCTTTTATCTAATGTTGTAACTTTGATTATACCATCATAAGTACCCTCTTTCCAAATTAGCGAATTTTCTAATAGGTTTTTCAATTTATCATACTCTTGTGTGGCTTTCAATTGAAACACATCTTGATTATTTTTTGATAAGAGTTCAAATTGCTGATTAATGGCATTGTATGCCTGATCGTGATTGATTTTATATGCTGTTTCGTGAAAACCCACTTTTTTTTCAACTAATCCTTCTTTTAATATTTTAATTGCTATAGCATTTTGTTGCTTTTTAATTGGTGTCAATCCTAGTTCTGATGCGGCATATTCGATTTCATATAGTTTTTCTTCAAACCATTCCCATTTTAAATTATGTCGTTCTTGATTAGGCCCATGAAGCTGTATTTCGATATTTGTAATTAGGCACTCCGAATTTTCTGCGGATAATGCTAACGCCAAATTTATTATTGGGCCATTAATGTTATATCCTATTTCGATTATTCGATAGGGAATTATAGTGATTTTTACTTTTGTAAAGTATTTTATAAATAGTTGTATTATTGGAGGGAGCCAAGCGCAAGCGCCCAAAATGGCCAGAATTTTGTACCAAATATCCATTGTCAATTAAATAGAATTATAAAATGATTTAGATTTGGCCAAAGGGTAAAATCTAATTTTTATAAATCTAAGGATATTAGTATTTTATTTACAATTTAATTTACTAACAGGCTACGCCTAATATCGTTGGCATGGACTACTCATTTTTTTCCGTTTTTAATCTCTTTAAAAAGTCTGCCTTTGTCGATGTCAGTGAGCTCAGAATAATCGTTTGCGTCAATGACTACGATCTCATTCTCAAAACTCTTTAGTTCTTTTGCTATAACTTTAAAATAACCATATTTTTCTAAGTCTGCATTGTCAAAATCTAACCTAGCAGAACAAATAAAGTTAATTTCATTACAATACTTAACCAACCTAGATGCTAAATTTATACACGGCCCTATAAAATCGTAACTGCCATTTGCTTCTGATAACTTATAGATGGTACCTTGAGCAATTCCAAATTTGATTTTTTGCGGTAAATCACCGATCGGTATGTAATCATATAATTGTTCATTAACTTTCTCAATATTTTTTTGGAACAACCATAGTCTATTAATCAAAACTGTTTTAAATCCATGAGCGTTAAAGCTATTAGACTTTTTATCTTCCCATATATATAACATACCATCACCTAAAAACTTTCTTAATGATGGTTTCGTAAGTAAGGGTTCTGTTTTCTCCGATTCGCCATTCCAATAATCATCCCCACCATATATATTTATTTCGACACACTCTATAATGTGATTTATGTATTTTGTTATATAAAATTGCAAATCGGGCTTATTAAAAAAATTTGTAAATCCTGAAATATCAAAGATTAGTGCCAATCCGGTAGTCGGTCTGCCTGCATCTTTAAAGCCTTGAAACTTGTTTTTTTCCATTATATTATGGGTTGTGTAAAGATTTATTCATACTAAATTAACAAAAAAACAACAGATTATTATTCGTAAAATAATAACAACGCAATACCTATAAATACTTTCTCCTTTCCTCGTGTTGTCACCAAAAGCTTACATTTCCCAAAACCATTTCACCCCTAAAACCTTTATCTTTAGCAAATACTTACCCATTTATGAAAAACACCACCCCCACCCCCACCCCCATCATTACCGGCCCGCACGACGGGCCGAGCCTATCTGTTGTAGGCGATACGTACCGAATTTTGGTTAGCGGCAAGCAAACCGGCGGCGCTTTTGCTACCATTGATATGCTGGTACCACCCGGTGGCGGACCCGGTCCGCATGCCCATCCCGATTTTGAGGAGACATTTTACGTGGTGGATGGCGAAGTTGAGGTGAAGTCGGAAGCAGGCGCTTACATTGCAAAAAAAGGAGCATACGTGGTTATCCCGAAAGGCGGTATTGTACATTGCTTTAAAAACAAATCAGATAAAATGGCACACCTGCTTTGCACAGTTATACCCGCCGGATTGGAAGACCTGTTTATGGATATAGGCCAGCCGGTAAAGTATGACGAATTTTTACCCGCGCCACACCTGGACCCCGAAAGCATAGGAAAACTGATCTCAATAGCAGAAAAGCATGGGCAAAAGGTTTTTCCGCCGGATTATTTGGGCTGATCAACGGCTTTTAAAAACTTACGAAGCCGCTTTTAAAGAATGCTTCCGGATAACGCGGTAAAATTCATCCAGTTCAAAAGGCTTGGCGATAAAATCGTCCCATCCGTAGTGCCCTAGTGAATTCAGCAGGCGCGGATAAGCTGTCGCCATAATGACCGGAATGTGGGATGTTGCCGGGTTCTTTTTGATCTGGCTGCAAAGTTCGCCGCCGTTGATACCTGCGATAAGGAAGTCAAGCAGCACGAGGTCGGGCTGCAGTTCGCCCAGGTGTTGAATAATATCGTCAGAACCTGCCAAAATGGACAGGCGGTAGCCGTCTGGCTCAAGCAGATCGCGGTAGAGTGAAAGCAACTCCTCGTTGTCTTCCACGATGAGAACATGTTTGTTCATTAGTTATAATTGGTGTCGATATAACACACAGATAAAACGTTTGTTTATGACCGGAAAAGATTTTTTGTTTGCAGACCGGCAGAGCGCTTACAGTGTCATATTCCGGTGTTCACGAAAATGTTAAAAATGGGGCACTTTTTGAAATAGTCAATAACTGTAAGTATTGATAATCAATAGCTTAGTTCGACTACACGTTTGGCAAGCGGCGTTGGCGTGAACACTTTGTGTATCAAAGTTTTTTGATGTAATCGAGGAAAAGGAAAAGGGCCTTTTTCTTGTCTTCGGTCAGGCTGAAGTCGAGCCTGTGCATCAGGTAATCCTCCAGGTCGAAGTCGTCACGTTTGGGTAACTCTTTCAATAATTCAGGACGATGATCGAGGCCGAATTTGAGCGCCCGGTTAAACTCGTCAACAAATTGCTGGGGAATAGGCTTGTTGGCTATCCACGCGGCAAAGGTGAAAGGCAGGCCGGTGAATCGCTGCCATTCTTCGGACAAGTCGTAAACAAATTTATATTTCACTTTTTTGCCAAAGGTGCGGTCGCCTATTTGTACGTAAGCAGTATTCGCATCAGTTGACTGACCGTAATCCGGAGCATCGGTGACCTGTTCAGGTTCAACCTTCCAGAAGTTTTTCAGCAGCACGCGTGCCAGGTTATTCGATGTCCGGGACTGGGGGTCGAGCTGAACGGTTTTAACTTCCCTGATATCGCAATTACTAAACAGGAACACCGAGTTTACCGCACCAACGGCGCCGATACAATAGTCCGAAACGATATGCCATTCGGGAAGCTGCAACGCAGCAGCAACCGGTATCAGGCCGATGTCGACCTTATCGTCGATCAATTTTTGGGCGCAGTCGGCAGGGATATCCAGGCTCAAGTCTATCTGTTCGATGACCGGAGTATTTTGTATTCCGTAAAGAAATGGTTTGGTGTTGGTATAGCTTACAGCAGATATTCTGATCTTTTTCACTGGTTTTATATTATGTATTTGGACCCAAATCCGAAATCCGGCATCATCTCAAATGTTTAGCGTTATTAAAATCGGCGATCTCGTATTTCGATCCGTCCCAGGTTATTTTATAAAGGACAAGGTTTTGATGCGGGAAACTTTCCATTTCGGTAAGCGGCTTGCCCAGCAGTACACAAAGCAGCAGGCGCATAGCCCGGCCGTGCATGCAAATCAATACGTTCTTTTCTTCGGGATGGCTCATGATAATTTCCAGCGCCTTCAACTGGCGTGCCTTAACCTCGTTAGGGCTTTCGCCACCCTCAAATTTGCTGTCCAGCTTGCCATCCAGCCAGTGGCGTATCAGTTTTAAAAAAGCAGCCTTGTTAGCAGGCGTGCTCGGCTGACCCTCTAACACGCCCCAGGCCAGTTCGTCCAGGCCTTCCAGTTTTTCGTAAGGCAGGCCAAGATCGATAAACTGCTGTATGCTTTGCTGCGTGCGTTTGAGCAGCGAAATGTATATTTTATCGAAAGGAACTTTTTGGTAGGCATCAAAAAATTGCCCGGCTTGCCTGCGGCCTTCGTCGTTCAAATCGGTATCCCGTCCCCTGCCTTGCACTATGCCCAATTTGTTCAGATCGGTTTGTCCGTGACGGACGATGTATAAGGTTTTTAATATTGGAGATCCCACAGATTGCTTTTTTGATTTCACCGATTTGTTGCTTTGGTCTTTCCGCTTTTCGCTTTCAGGTTTAATTGATCACCGGTAATTTGTAAAACTGTGGTTTGGCTTCTTCGGGGAACTCAAAATCAGTATAGTTGGTTACTACATTATACAGCGTGTCCCGCTCTATGGGTTGCCTGCCCACCTGTTTTATCAGTTCCACCAGTTGTTTGGTGCTCATTCCAGGATGCTGTTCCTCGGCGCCTGCCATCGAATATATCTTGGTGGTATCGTCCAGTGTGCCGTCAATATCATCCACTCCGAAGTTTAGTGATAATTGTGCCGTATTCCGGCTTATCATGGCCCAGTAGGCTTTGATATGGTCGAAGTTATCCAAATAAATACGAGCAATAGCGTAATTGCGCAAATCCTCTATAACAGTCGTTTCTGGTACATCCGACATCTGGTTGTCCTGGTTACGGAACTTCAGTGGTATAAATGTTTGGAACCCGCCGGTCTTGTCCTGTAATTGGCGAAGGCGTTCCATGTGGTCAACCCGGTGCCAGTATTTTTCGATATGGCCGTAAAGCATTGTCGCGTTCGACCGCATACCCAATTTGTGCCACTCCTCGTGTATCTGCAGCCATTGGTCGGCTGTACATTTATCCTTACAGATGATGTCGCGTATCTCGTCATGAAATATCTCGGCCCCTCCTCCCGGTATGGATTCCAGGCCTGCTTCTTTCATCAGCTTCATTCCTTCGGCGTAACCGATCTTCGCTTTCTTAAAAATATAATGATATTCAACAGGCGTCAATGCTTTCACATGCAATTCGGGACGATGTGCTTTGATACGGCTGAACAGTTCCGAATAAAACGGTACATCATACTGCGGCAATACGCCGCCAACAATGTGCACTTCGGTAACCGGCTCATTATCGTATTTTTTTACGATGTTCAGCATATCGTCCATGGTGTACTCCCACCCTTCCGAACGTTGTTTGATCATCCTTGAATACGAACAAAACTTACAATCATAAACACACAGATTGGTTGGTTCGATATGAAAATTACGGTTAAAGTACGTGCGGTCGCTGTGCTTTTTATTGCGGATATGGTTTGCCAGCACCCCAAGGTAACTCAATTCGCCTTTTTCGTATAACAAAACGCCTTCATCAAAAGTGATACGTTCGCTATCCAGTACTTTTTGGGCAATTTGCTTAAGATCAGCGGAAAGATCGGGATCCTGTATTAGTACTTGTAAATTACTTTCAGCTTCCATCAGGTAAACTTTGCGACAAAAATAGCAAATGTTACTGTAATGGATGTGTAAACATTAATAAACTGCCTCCAAAGCACTAAGTTTGCCGTATGAAGATCGAGACTATTGCAATTCACGCCGGCAATCATACCGACGAATCTACCAAAGCCGTCATACAGCCTATTGTAATGTCGACCACGTTCGAACGGGCGGCCGATGGAAACTATCCTTCGGGCTATATCTACAGCCGTTCGGCAAATCCAAACCGGACGCAATTAGAGAATGTGCTTGCAAAACTCGAAAACGGCGCCGATGCCGCAGCATTCTCCTCGGGCAACGCCGCAGGTATGACGGTTTTTCAATCTCTCCGGCCGGGTACGCATATTATCGGTCCGGATGATATGTACCACGGGCTTCGTAATCAAGTCAAAAACCTGTTCGCCGGTATATTGGAATTTGATTTCATTGACGTGAATGACGATACCGTTCTGCAAAATCACATTAAACCCAATACCGGGCTTATCTGGCTCGAAACACCTTCAAATCCGTTATTGAAAGTAACCGATATCAGAAAAGTGGTTGCTATCGCCAGGCAGCATAACATAAAAGTAGCGGTTGATAATACCTTCGCGACCCCCATATGCCAGCAACCTTTAGCGCTGGGCGCCGACCTGGTGATGCACTCGTCTACCAAATATTTCGGTGGACACAGCGACCTGATGGGTGGCGCTTTGATCACCGCTGAAAAGAGTGAATGGTGGGCTAAAATACGGGACATCCAGGGATATGGCGGCGCCATCCCCTCGCCTATGGATTGCTATTATATCACCAGGAGCATAAAAACATTGCCCTACCGTATCAAAGGTCATGTTCACAATGCACAGTTATTGGCCGGATATCTCGAGACACACCCTAAAATTGAGTCGGTAATGTACCCCGGCCTGCTATCGCACCCTCAGTATGAAACTGCCAAAAGCCAGATGTCAGCGTTCGGCGGCATGCTTTCGTTTTGTGTAAAAGGAGGTTCGGATGAAGCAAAAAAAGTGGTCAATAAGCTGAAATTATTTACACAGGCAACCAGTTTGGGCGGCGTGGAGACACTGATAGAACACCGTGCTTCTGTGGAAGGCCCAGATACCAAAACCCCGCATAATTTGTTACGCGTTTCTGTCGGCCTTGAACATATTGATGATCTTATAGAGGATATAGAACAAGCGTTAAACTAAGGCGAAAGGGTAAAGGTAAAAGGTGTTGTATTCGATTACCCTTCACCTTTATCCTTTCACCTTTTACCGTGAATATGACATCGCCTCTTTCCCGAGTGCCCTTCTGATTATACCGATCTGCCCGATATGGTAAGCCTGGTGGTCGTTAATAAAAGCCCACAGCCCGGCCAATGTATTATCGAACGGATGTATCGGGTGTTTTGCATCGATAACTTTATTCAATGTTTCTTCGGATAGGTTTTCCAGTCCTTGCCTGGTAATAACGGTATCATGGTTCCATTTATCCTTTATTTCGTCCAGTGTTGGCAGCGGGCTTGGCGGCGCATTAAAGTCCTCTGCACTTCCACCCTGTGTGGTGTGGAAATGATCGCGCCATTTTACTTCTACAGGCGCGCCGCTGATATTGGCAAGGTTAGCATTGGCCCATAGCAAGTGCCCGGCCAGCCACTTTACGCTATTTACAGGGTCAGCAATAGTTTTATTTGATTCATGATCATTGATGTCTTTAATGACATTGTTAAACAATACATCGTGCAGGTCGTATTGCGCTAAAAGTTGTTTTTTGGTTGACATGTTTTTTGATTTTTATCAAAAGTACTTGCAAAATAACCTACCAGTAGGGTGTGAATGCGCCAACTACGGTGTCATTCGCGCCATTTTTAAGCTGAACACATAATGCTAAAAGCAAAAAACTTTGGACTTTCTGCGTTTAGCTTTTCGCTTAAATAAAATTTTATTTGGAGAATTGCATTTCTATCCCCTATCTTCGCAACAATATTTGGTAGTAATACCTCTATCATTACCTCTCAAAAAGGTTTTGATTTATAAAGAAGCGGCGAGAGATCAGGCTCAGCGACCCGCTGGCAACCCTCCAGGGTGGAGAAGGTGCCAAATCCTGGCCCGGAGAATGGATCTCCGGGAGATATAAATTAATAGCCATGAAAAGTCTGTTTAATATTTCCGAGCAAGCAATTTTTAGACCCGCTAAAAGTCTCACGGTTTCACGCGCCCATATTTCCGGGCGTATGTGCATGTGCATTTGTTGATCCTGTTTGTCACGCTAATTTCTTTTTCCTGAAAATACGCGTGTTCCGTTAAGGACCCAGCAACGTTTTTGCACTTTCGCCGGTAACCATTTGAAATCAAAAAATTATAAACATTAAAAATCTAACATTATGTCAGACCTGAGATTCGAAACTTTACAACTACATGCCGGGCAGGAACCCGATCCGACCACGGGCAGCCGCGCTGTACCTATTTATCAAACCACCTCGTTCGTGTTCAAAAATGCTGAACACGGCGCAAACCTGTTTGCTTTAAAGGAGTTTGGTAATATCTACACCCGTATTATGAACCCTACCACCGATGTGTTCGAAAAGAGGGTGGCAGCATTGGAAGGCGGTGTTGCGGCACTGGCGACAGGCTCGGGCCAGGCTGCACAGTTTTTAGCGCTGACCAACATTTTGCAGCCGGGCGAAAATTTTGTCACCTCTCCCTTCATCTACGGAGGCACTTACAATCAGTTTAAGGTGTCGTTTAAACGCCTTGGAATTGATGTGCGCTTTGCGAAAGATGATTCGGCAGGAAGTATAGAAAAGCATATCGATGAAAAAACCAAAGCTATTTATGTGGAAACGATAGGTAACCCCGAGTTTAATGTTCCTGACTTTGAGAAGATAGCTGCACTTGCTAAAAAGCACGATCTGCCTTTGATAGTAGATAATACTTTTGCCGCTGCCGGTTACCTGTTCCGCCCGCTGGAACACGGCGCGCATGTGGTGGTGCAATCGGCTACCAAATGGATAGGCGGTCATGGTACCAGCATCGGTGGTGTTATTGTTGACGGTGGCAATTACAACTGGGGCAACGGCAAATTCCCGCAGTTCAGCGAACCATCCGAAGGTTATCACGGGCTGGTTTTTTCAGATGTGTTTGGCGTGGGCGGCCCATTCGGAAATATCCAGTTCATCATCCGTGCAAGGGTTGAAGGCCTGCGCGACTTTGGCCCTGCCCTGTCGCCATTCAATTCGTTCCTGTTCCTGCAAGGGTTGGAAACGCTTTCACTGCGTGTGCAGCGCCATGTTGATAATGCTTTGGTCTTAGCTCAATGGCTTGAACAGCATCCGCAGGTAGCTAAAGTGAACTACCCGGGGCTGGCATCATCACCATATAATGCGTTAGCTAAGAAATATTTGAAAAATGGTTTCGGCGCCGTGCTTTCGTTCGAAATAAAAGGCGACAAAGAAAATGCGAGCCGGTTTATCGACAGCCTGCAATTAGTGAGTCACCTGGCCAATGTGGGCGATACCAAAACGCTGATCATTCAGCCATCGGCTACCACACATCAGCAGCTTTCGGACGAGGAGCAACTGGCAGCCGGCGTTAAACCGAACGCCTTGCGTGTAGCTGTCGGTATCGAACACATCGAGGATATCAAAGCAGATTTTGAACAGGCTTTCGCAAAGGTGAAACAGCAGCAGCCTGAATTAGTATAGTATAGTTTTTTAAGTGATAATAGACGTTACAGGCCCGGGCCCGTTATAGGGCCCGGCGGATGTAACGAACGGCTAAAATGAATACACAGACTTTTAAATACAAGCAAGGACTTAAACTGGAGTCGGGCAAGGAGTTGAGAGAATTGGAGATCGGTTTTCACACCTACGGCAAACTGAACAAGAACAAGGATAACGTGGTATGGGTATGCCATGCCCTGACAGCAAATTCCGATGTGCTTGACTGGTGGAAAGGGTTATTCGGGCCGACCGATCATTTTAACCCGGACGAGCATTTCATCGTCTGCGCTAATATCTTGGGTTCACATTATGGCACTACCAGTCCATTGAGCATTAACCCGGTAACCGGCCTGCCATTTTATCTTGCTTTCCCGCAAATATCGGTGCGTGATATCGTAAAGGCGCACCAGTTGCTGGCAGAGCATTTGGAGATCGGCGACATTAAAATAGTCATAGGTGGTTCCCTGGGTGGTCAGCAAGCTCTTGAATGGGCTATCATGGAACCCGGGCGTATTAAAAACCTGATCCTGATAGCTACCAATGCCCGCCATTCGCCATGGGGCGTTGCTTTTAACGAGTCCCAGCGTTTAGCTATCGCAGCCGACCGTAGCTTTTACGCCGGCAAGCCCGACGGAGGTGCCAAGGGCCTGAAAGCTGCACGAAGTATTGCGCTGTTGTCCTACCGCGGCTACAAAGCTTACGGTGTTACCCAGCAGGAGGATAACGATAAAAAGGTGGATGAGTTTAAAGCATCGTCGTATCAAAACTACCAGGGCGATAAATTGGTGAAGCGGTTTAACGCTTACAGCTATTGGTATTTGACCAAAGTAATGGACTCGCATAATGTAGGCCGTGGCCGTCATGGTGTTGAAAAGGCATTGAGCCTGATCAAAGCAAGAACATTGGTTGTCGGCATCAAGTCAGACCTGCTTTTTCCGCTCGAGGAACAGCAATACCTGTTTCGGCATATACCTAAGGCAGCATTTGCCGAATTCGAGACATTTTATGGGCACGATGGCTTTTTGATCGAAACTGAAATATTAACTAACATCATCATATCATTTTTTAAAACCGACGTAAAGGGAAAAATTATAGAACTGCAACAATCCGCATAATGAGTAAAAAACTAACTATAGGGCTATTTGGCTTTGGCGTTGTAGGCCAGGGCCTTCACGATATTATCAAAACTAAAAATCTGAATATCGAGATCGTTAAGATCTGTATCAAGGATGGCAGCAAAAAGCGTACGCTGCCTGCCGAGTTATTCACCACAGATAAAGAAGATTTGCTTAACAACCCGGAGATAAATACCATTGTTGAGCTGATAAATGATACCGAAGCTGCTTTTGAAATTGTTTCGAGAGCTTTAAGTACCGGCAGGAACGTTGTTTCGGCCAGTAAGAAAATGATTGCCACACACCTGGATGAACTGATAAACCTGCAGCACCAATATGGCACTTCGTTGCTGTATGAAGGTGCTGTGTGTGGCAGCATTCCTATAATTCGTAACCTGGAGGAGTATTATGACAACGAACTGCTGCATTCTATTTGTGGTATTTTTAACGGCTCGTCGAATTACATTCTCTCTAAAGGGTTTATCGAGGGGCTTGATTATGCCTCTGCCCTAAAGCAGGCGCAGGATCTCGGATTTGCTGAGACCGACCCGATAAGTGACGTTGGCGGCTTTGACGCCAAATATAAGCTCGTGATAGCTGCCTCGCATGCTTATGGTGTAGTGGTAAAGCCGGAAGAAGTATTCAATTTGGGAATCCAAACCCTTTCGTCTCACGACCTGCAATATGCCCGCGAGAAAAATCTGAAGATAAAATTGGTGCCCGTAGCGAAAGAGCTGGACGACCGCCACGTGGCTTTATTTGTATTGCCAAAATTTGTGAATGAGACCGAGTTTCTATACAATGTCGAATATGAATATAACGGTGTCATTGTACAGGCTGCTTTTGCCGACCAGCAATTCTTCTTCGGAAAAGGGGCCGGCGGTCACCCTACCGGTTCGGCAGTCCTTTCCGACATTGCGGCGCTTCGCTACGATTATCAATACGAATACAAAAAAGCGAAAGCAAAAAAGGACCTGAACTTTACCAATGACATCGAACTAAACATCTATTTGCGATACGAGGACGACGACCTTGTGGACGAGCTGGGTTTCGAATATATCCATGAACGCTATTATTCCGGCAATTACAAATTTGTTATCGGGAAGATCAATCTGCAAAAACTGATCGATAACCAGCATCGTATATCGGGTAAGGCGTTCATTGCGTTTGCCGATCAGCTGAGAGGGGTCAGCTTGGCTGAATCGAAAAAGCAGGCAGTTGAGGTCTTATAACAACTTTGCAAAGTTGTTGTTAAAAAGGCTCCCAAACGGGAGCCTTTTTGTGTCTATTTCCGATTAATCAACTAATCACTAATTAACCGCTAACCAGTCGCTAATTACACTGCCCTATTAACGTCCCAGCCTTCCAGGTAATCAGCTATACGGCGCAGGAACGATCCGCCCAGCGCTCCATCCACTACCCTATGATCATAAGAAAGCGAAAGGAACATCATATGACGGATAGCGATCATATCCCCTTGCGGCGTCTCGATAACGGCTGGTTTTTTCTTGATAGCACCCACGGCCAATATCGCAACCTGTGGTTGATTGATAATAGGCGTACCCATCACATTGCCGAATGAACCGACATTGGTGATGGTAAATGTACCATCTTTAACATCGTCCGGCTGCAGCTTGTTGTTTCGTGCACGATTGGCAAGGTCATTCACCGCTTTGGTAATACCAAGCAGATTCAGTTCGCCTGCCTTCTTAATCACCGGGACTATCAGGTTACCGCTTGGCAATGCTGTTGCCATACCGATATTGATGGCTGCTTTTTTAATGATCTGGTTCCCGTTTACAGAAACGTTCACCATCGGCATATCTTTGATGGCCCTTACAACCGCTTCAATAAATATGGGGGTGTAAGTTATTTTTTCTCCTTCTTTCTTTTCGAAAGCGCCTTTTATCTTCTCGCGCCACTGCACAATATTGGTTACGTCCGCTTCCACAAACGACGTTACGTGCGGCGAAGTTTGCTTACTCATCACCATGTGGTCGGCTATCAGCTTGCGCATCCGGTCCATTTCGATGATCTCATCTCCGCCTGAAACCGATGCACCCTGGCCGGTCTTTTGTTCGGAAGCCGGTTGTGGCTGAGGTGGAGCTGCCGCCGGCCTTTGTTCAGTAACGGCTTCCGTGGTCGCAGCCTGTTTTGGTTCTTCCTTTGGCTGTTCGGCGACGTGGGGTTGAGGTGCAGCCGCTTTATAAGCCGCCGGATTTTGAATATAACTCAAAAGGTCGTCCTTGGTTAAACGCCCTTCGGAACCCGTACCAGGTATTTTGTCAAGTTCTTCAATCGTTATTCCTTCCTGTGCAGCTATATTTTTCACTAAAGGTGAATAAAATCTTCCCGCTCCTTTAGCTTCATCAGCAGATGGTTCAATTATAGATTCTTTAACCTCTAATTGATCAAGCACTGGCATGGGTTCGGGCGAAACAGGCTCCTCAGTAGCTGTTTCAGCAACTTTATTAATATCCTCAATAACTTCAGCGGGTTCCACCGGTGTTGTGGTTTCCCCGGCTACGTCCGTTTCTATCACTGCAATTACCGATCCTACCTGCACTACATCATTTTCGTTACAAAGCTGTTCAAGCAATGTCCCGGTTACCGGCGAAGGTACCTCGGAGTCAACTTTATCGGTAGCAATTTCCATTACTGTTTCGTCGGCCTCAATGCGGTCGCCAATGGCTTTGTTCCATTTAATAATGGTAGCCTCGGCAACGCTTTCGCCCATTTTCGGCAGTAATAATTGGTATTTAGCCATAGTTCTCAGGTATTATAACGGGGCAAAATTAGTCAATTAGTTTAATTCCTTCAGCAAAATATTCAGCATGTTCAAAGCTGCTATCGCCGTTCTTTCTATATTCTGCTGCCGCTTATTTCCAAATGAAAATTTCTTTGTAACGGTTTTCGCATTATTTGCTACGCCTATCCACACGGTCCCCACAGGCTTTTCGGGCGTTCCTCCATCGGGACCGGCAATGCCTGTAACAGCAACTGCATAGTCCGATTTAAAGTTCAATAAAGCGCCCTCCACCATCTCTTTAACCGTTTCCTCGCTTACCGCGCCATGCTGCCACAGCGTTTCATTCTTTACCCCGAGTATGCTTTCCTTCAACTCATAGGAGTATGAAACTGCGCCTCCAAAAAACACATGCGACGAACCCGGATGCTGTGTTATCAGGTGCGATATATACCCGCCTGTACAGCTTTCTGCTGCCGACAGGGTCAATTCCCGATCTGCCATAAAATTCAAAATGGCTTTTTCCAGCGGTATATCTTCCTGTGCTATTATTGCATTTCCAACCCGCTCCGTTATCCTGGCCGCAAAATCTTTTACTTTTTCCGCCAGGAACGCTTCATTATCGCCATATGCACTTAAACGCAAACGTACCTGACCAAGTTTGGGTAAATAGGCCAATTTTATATAAGGCGGCAAATCATCCTCGATATCCTTTATCTTTTCGGCTAAATACGACTCCCCTTCGCCGGCCGTCAAAATGGTATGATGAACGATATGCGGCAATTTTAGCGATGCTTTGAGTTTTGGCAATACCGAATCTTCCATCATGTACATCATCTCGTGCGGCACACCCGGCATCGACATATAAATGGTATCGTCGTAGTTGAACCACATACCCGGCGCGGTGCCGTTCCGGTTCAAAATAACTTCACAATTTTCGGGCACCATGGCCTGCTGGCGGTTTACTTCGAGCAATTCGGTAAAAGTGCCCCGCAGCCGCCTGAATATAGCCTCAACATTTGCAAGTGCCTGTTTGTTCTCCACTAATCCAACCCCAAAATATTCAGCCAATGTTTTCTTGGTGATATCGTCCTTGGTCGGGCCAAGGCCACCGGTTATCAGGATAATATTCGCCCGTTCATGCGCTTCCTTTAACGCCGCCAGTATGTGATGCCTGTCGTCAGACACTGAGGATATTTGTTTTACCCTGATGCCTATTCCGTTAAGCTGCTGTGCTATCCAGGCCGAGTTGGTATCCACGATCTGGCCGATCAGTATCTCGTCGCCTATGGTAATTATTTCCGCCTGCATTTATTGGTAAGGGTTGTAATATTGATTGCTGGTGTAATCACTTCGTTTGGTCAGTTTCAGGTCCTGCAATATAGCAGCTTTTACTCTTAAAGTAACGTTGTACGATTTGTAATAACCGAATGGAAGCCATTGAAACGAAAGGTCCCAGCAGTGCAGGTTACGGTAAATGCCGAATGACGTAGCGCTGCTCAACTGGCCTTTACGCAAGTCGTAATTGGTGGTGTACTGTACTTTCCAGTTTTTGGTAACACTTACATCGCCGCTTAACATTACGGTGTTTGATACGTAGGTGTTGGTATAATTATTACTGTAACTAAACGAGTAATTGATAGAAGCGTTCCAGGGAACGTTAAAATCGACATAGGCGCTGGGGTCGCTGTTAAGCAGGGCCAGTTTGGCCGCCTGGTCGGGGTTTGCAGTTTGCAGGGTCGATCCCGGTGCAGCAGGTTGTACACTCGGGTGGAACAAAGCCGGGTTAAGCGAAGCACTGGCAGATAAGCTGGCCTGGACCAATGTCGGGAATTTGCCGTTCTGCCACGTGAATTTATTTATCGGTATCCTGTATTTATAGATCTGGCCGTTCGAAATGGAATCTCTTACCAAAGTAGTGTAAGGGTTGAAAGTTCCACTGAAATTGATATTCAGCTTATCCTTAAACAGCGAGGTGTGACCTGAAAATGATATAGGTGAAAGATTCAGCGAGTCTGCTGCGAAGTTGTAAGATGTTGATACCGTAAAACCCTCCAAAATCTTTATTTTCTTAGCTGTTGTTGATGTATCTGTGCTTTTAGGGCGCACCTTGGCTTCTATACTATTATTAAGACTGAACGTCAACGCGGCCGACTTACCTGCCGACGGCCCCCCATATACCGAGTTTTGGAAAATAGAATAACGCTGCGAACTTACCTGGTAAGGCACCGTTGCATCGCTCACCGCAGTTTGATAATAGCCATAGCTGGGATCGCCAAAGTCGGGGTGAAAACTGACTCCGATAGATGGCGTGGCTACATACCTGATGGCCTGTATGCTGCCTTTTTTGAACGACATCGTACCGTATATCTTGGTGGATATATTGGCGCCGACATTGTACTCACCGGCTCTTTTAAACCCGCCGATGGTATCGTATACCAATGAATCTCTACCGGGTACGCTGCCCCTGGCGTACCGTTCGTTTATATGTTGAAAATACCAGCGTTCGGTATAGTTAACGCTCGTGCTGAACTGGAAATATTTCAGGATTGTCTGGTTGAAGCCGATCGGTATCTGGTGTTCAAAACCGTTTTGCAAACGTTTTGACAAGGTTGCGCTTTTAAACAGTTGCGCTTCAGGCACGTCGTTCACCTTATTTGTTCCCTGCAGGCTATAACCAACAGTGATCTTCTGATACCATTTCTGCTGACCCACTCTTTCTTTTGAATCGAACGGGCTGATGGTGGACATGTTAAAGTTGAACGTCGGCAGCTCCAGTGTAACCGTCTTGCGTGTCAGGTCCTGGCTGTGCGACAAATTGACCGTAAGGTTAAAAGGTGTTCCGGCCCACACCCTGCCGTATGATATACTTGAACGTAACGTGTTTTGAGTTAATGTATTCAGGTTATAACCTTCCGTAGCGGGGTTATGCTGAAAGAACCCTGATGTACCCGCATTTACCGACGCACTGAATGTGGTGCCGGGGTGCGCATTCGGATTTTGGCTATGCGACCAGTCGATATGGAAGTCCTTGTTCGACGGGTCGCCCGGCAGCCCGTAATTAGTCGAGCTATAACTTAAGGTTACTGTGCCGCTATACTTATACCGGTTATAATAACGGGACGAAGTGCTTACCTCATACGAACCCTTGGAGTATAACGTACCGGTGGTAGTAAGGTCGAGGTAATCGTTAAGCGCTATATAGTAACCAAAGTTACGCAGGTAAAAGCCAAGCTTCTGGTCTTCACCAAATGTTGGAATGATGATGCCCGACGCCCTGGTATTGGGTTTAGGAAAAAAGCCAAAGGGTATGGCCAATGGCAGCGGTACCCCTTCTACCTCCAAAAATGCAGGCCCCGATATGATCTGGTTTTTTTCGCCGATACCTTTGGTTATCACAATGCCGAAATGGGTATCAGGGTAAGGCAGGTCGCAGGTACTGAAGATCACATGATCATACGCCGCATCCTCGCCGCTTAGTTTCCGTATCTGCCCGCCGGATATATAATTCCCATCCTGATCCGACGCAGCATTATATAGCTTACCCTTCTTTGTCTCATAATTAAAACGTAATGAGTCGGTTATCACGGGTTTGTCCTTACCTTGTTTTGATATGGGGCGGCCTATATACCGATGGGTAAACGGATCTATTTGCCCGGTTGCATAAATGATCTTGTTCTTTTCGTCGACGCGGATATAATCTGCATCCATCTCGAAATCCTCGTAGGTAACCCGTGCTTTACCATACAAATATAATATCTGGTGTACGTCATCGTATTTGGTCGAATCCTCCGCATGGGCTGTCACCATCGATTTCAGTCCATTTTTATTATTCGTGGTGTCATTATTTGCCTGTGCTGCATTATTTCCCGAAGTTTTTAGGGCAGATTTCCTACCTTTAAGCAACTTCTTGTCTTTTATGGTGTCCAGTTTAATAATGGTATCAATAACGGGCTTGTGGCCGTAAAAGCTGCGGGATGTTGCAGATGCTGTTACGTTGGCCATTAAAATGAATACAGGCAGAAAAAACAGGCTAACGAATTTCAAAATCGATTATGAATAGTATTTTTGCGGGTATTGTTAACAGCGTTCAAAAATAATGAAACCATCAGATTATTCGTTACAATAGTGATTAATATAATCTGACGAATTGTTCACCATAGAAAAAATAAAATATTTAGATGAAAAATAAGGCATTGAAAAGATTGATTTATAGTTTACTAACATTTGTTATCTCCTTTACTTTGCTTTCGTTTAAACATCCGTCACCTATAAAAAAAGACCCTCTGCTTGCCGACAGCAGCTTCAGAATAAGAACCATCATCGTCGATGCCGGTCATGGCGAGAGGCCGCCGGAAGGCGGACGCTACTCTCCCGGCACACAAGGTTCATATTCCTTCGAGAGAGACATAACGCTATCTATCGCCAAGAAATTGCAGGCTGAATTTGAAAAAGACATGCCAGATGTGAAAATAGTGATGACCCGTACAAACAAGTACGATGTGATATGGGGGAAACGGGCTGAAATCGCCAACTCGAACCGCGGCGATCTTTTTATCTCGATCCATTGCAATGCGTTACCTAACCGGACGATACGCGAGGTGGTTGGTCACAAACACCATAAACCTGTTTACAGATCGGTGAGCGTACCGGACCGTTCAGGCAAAGGCGTACTGCTGCTGGTTTATAGCACCAACAGGATAGGGCCACAGAACGAAGCTTTGCGCGAGAACGAAATAATTGGGGATGATAATAAAGTGGAGACTTCTGTGGAAGATAAAGCCGAGGATCCTATGGCAGTGATCATGCTTAACCGTATGAAGAATAAATTCCGCAAACAAAGCATACGCCTGGCCGACCTGATAAATGATGAATTTACACAAACTGATGGCCGCCCCAGCGACGGAGTAAGGGAGCAGGTTGTATTTGTGCTCGATCATACAGCCATGCCTTCTGTATTAGTAGAAACTGGCTACCTCAACAATCACGATGACGAAGATTACCTGAATTCTGAAAAAGGTCAAAACGAAATCGTAGCTTCGATAGTTAGAGCTGTAGAAAAATACAGGGATGAAGCAGAAGCGGTATCTAAAAATTAATCGGATGTGGGGTATGGGGCTAAATAACAGGCAGGCATTAGTTTATTTTACCGGTCTCCGATCTCATATCTCAAATCTCACGTCTATACTATGAAAATCTCTAACGAAACTAAAATTGGCGCACTGACCACCCTGGCCGTTGCCATCCTGATATTGTGTTATAGTTACCTGAAAGGTAATGATGTTTTTACCTCGTCCGATAGATTTTACGCCGTTTATAACAGCGTGGAGGGGCTTTCAGTGTCTAAACCGGTGTTGGTCAACGGCTTTCCTATCGGGCATGTTTCCAAAATGAATCTGCGCCCCGACGGGCGCACTATTGTTGAATTTAAGATCGACCCGCAATATAATGTGCCCGATAATACACTGGCCAAATTGGTAAGCACCGATCTCCTGGGTTCAAAAGCAATTGTTTTTGAAATGGGCAACAGCAAAACTTACGCGTCGGACAAAGACACGCTTAAAGCAGATATCGAGGGCAGCCTTGCCGAAAGCCTTCAGCCTATTCAAAAGAAGGCCGAACAGTTGATCTCGAAAATGGACTCATCCCTATCGGCCATCAACAAGATCATGAATCCTGATTTTCAGAAAAATATCGACCGTAGTTTCCTTAGTATAGCCAATTCCCTGCAAACGTTAGAAGGAACCACCAAAAAGATCGATGAATTGGTTGCATCGCAAAGCAGCCATATCAATGGTATCCTCGCTAATTCAGAGGCAGTTTCGGCTAACCTGAAAACCAGCACTTCGCATTTGGACAACATCGCTACCAATGCCGAGAAGTTTACCAGCGACCTTTCAAACTCAAATATCAAGCAAACACTGGATAACGCAAACAAGGCCATCGCCGATTTGCAGGCGACGATCAGCAAGATCAGCGACAGCAAAGGGTCGTTGAGTATGCTGATTAATGATCAACGCCTTTACGCGCATCTTGATAGCGCATCGTCAAACCTGAACAAGTTGTTTATCGATCTGAAGGCCCACCCTAAACGCTACGTGCATTTCTCGGTTTTTGGAGGAAAGAAAGATTGATGTGCAATTTGAAGTTTGCAGTTGCCGGTTTGCCGCATAAAAATTGCTAACTGCTAACTTATTCTATAACAAAGGTTTTCCCCTCAAGCGCAAGTTCCGTTTCCGGGAAAATACTTCGCGCTTCGTCCAGCAGTTCATTCAATGTTTTATAACGGGCCGAAAAGTGGCCTATAAGCAGTTTTTTTGCATTGGTTATCAACGCTATCTCGCCGGCCTGCTGAGCTGTGGTATGAAACGTAGACTGCGCCCGTTGGATCATGATATGCATGAAAGTCGATTCATGATACAGCAGGTCGACATTGCTTATCTGCTTAAAATAACGTTCGTTGTATATCGTGTCCGAACAGTACGCGTAGGTTTTAGGCGGCTCCGGCTCGATGGTGAGATCTTCGTTTTTATAAACAGTGCCATTTGGGGCTGTGTAATCGGCGCCCTTTTTTATTGCAGAATAATATTCAATTGGAATATTTATTTTCTCAATTTTTTCCTTGATAAGTTTCTTCAGTCTCTTTTTCTGCCTGAACAGGAAGCCGGTGCAGGGTATCCGATGGTCAAGCGGGATAGTCTCAACAATAACATCCTGGTTCTCCAGTATAGTCTCCACGATACCAGGGGTTGTGAAAACATAGTCGATCCCGAACTGCAGTGTGGTTTCGGAATATTTCAGTTGCAGGTCGATGATCTCCTTCAGCTCTGGCGGGCAATATAAACTTAAAGCTTTGGTCCGCCCGTTCAAATGCATGGACGATAACAACCCCACAAGGCCAAGATAATGGTCGCCATGCAGGTGGCTAATAAAAATATGATCAATACGGCCTGGTTTTACATCAAAGCGCAGCATCTGTTGTTGCGTGCCTTCGCCGCAATCTACCAGGTAAAAATGCTCATTGATGTTTAGCGCCTGCGAGGATGGATTCCTGTTGAAAATTGGCGTTGCCGAGCTGCTTCCCAATATTGTTACCTCAAACTTCATATCGGGTAAACAAGGTCCGGGCTATTTTGCCTCTTTTTTTAGCTGCTTTTCTACTTCCTCCATGAAGATAAGGTCAATGGCTTCGTCCGTTGTCGGAACGATGGCAAGTACGCTGTCTAACTGAGAAATAGCTATCAGCCGCGATACAGCGTCGTTTAAACCTACCAGGATAAATGTACCTGATGAGTTTTTACATAGGCGGTGCCCTACCAGTAAACTACTCAATCCTGATGAATCAGCAAACTTTATCTGCGAAAGATCCATGATGATATTCCTCTGCCCCTCGGTGTTCATCAATATCAGCTCAGACTTCAATTGCGGTGTAACTAATGAATTCAGCTTGGATTCATTAAGTTTCAATAAGACATACTTTTCGTGCTTATCAACAGTAAACTTCATTTTTTGATAATTATGCTACTAAGATATAATTTTTTTATCTACAATAAAAAATTACAAATTCCTTAATGCGGTGTTAATTGAACCTTCTACCCTCTTCAATACCTGGCCATTGTCGCCTTTGATAAATTTTTCACCGGTTATCTGTTCAAAAAGCTCAATGTAACGGTCCGATATCGAGGCTACTATTTCCGGCGTCATTTCAGGTACAACCTGCCCTTCCTTACCCTGGAAGCCATTTTCTATCAACCATTTCCGTACAAACTCTTTAGACAGTTGCTTTTGCGGCTCACCATTTTTTTGACGCTCCTCATACCCGTCTCTATAAAAATATCTCGAGGAATCAGGCGTATGTATTTCGTCAATTAAATATATTTTTTCACCAACCTTGCCAAATTCATATTTGGTATCCACCAATATCAGGCCCCTTTCAGCGGCAATTTCGGTTCCCCGCTGGTATAATGCTTTAGTATATTTTTCCAGTTGTGTGTAATCTTCAACCGAAACAATACCTTTTGCCAATATTTGCTCACGCGAGATATCCTCGTCGTGCCCTACGGATGCCTTGGTTGTCGGTGTGATGATCGGCTCGGGCAATTTATCATTTTCTTTTAGGCCTTCGGGCAATTTCTCGCCGCACACCTCGCGTCTGCCGGCAGCATATTCGCGGGCAGCGTGGCCGGCAAGGTAGCCGCGTATCACCATCTCCACCTTAAATGGGTCGCATATCCTGCCGATAGTCACACTCGGGTCTGGAACAGTTACCACCCAGTTTGGTACGATGTCCGATGTATCCTTTAAAAACTTAGCGGCTATTTGGTTTAATACCTGCCCCTTGTAAGGTATCGGCTCTGGCAACACCACATCAAATGCCGATATACGGTCGGTAACCACCATCGCCAGGTATTTGTTGGCGATTGTATATACATCCCTCACCTTGCCTTTATAAAAACCGGTTTGGTTCGGAAATTGAAAATGCGTCTCTTTTATTGCGTCCATTGTGTTAGTTCATGGTTCATAGATCATAGTACCTGATGGCCAAAAACCATCAACTATGAACTATAAGCTACTGTATATCCCCGTATGCCTCCAGTATCTTCCTTACCAGTTTGTGGCGTACAACATCCTCACCGGTCAGGTAAATGATCTCGATACCTTTTATATCTGTCAATATCCTTAAAGCTGTATGCAGGCCCGATTGCTGCTTTTTGGGCAGGTCTATCTGGGTAACGTCGCCGGTGACAATGAATTTAGCTGTCGGCCCCATACGTGTCAAAAACATCTTCAACTGCATATCAGTAGCGTTTTGGGCCTCATCCAGTATCACAAAACAATTATCAAGCGTACGGCCGCGCATAAATGCCAGCGGGGCTATCTCTATGGTGCGGTTCTCCAAATACACCTTCAGCTTTTCGGCTGGTATCATATCGTCCAGCGCATCGTACAGAGGGCGCAGGTACGGGTCGATCTTTTCTTTAAGGTCGCCGGGCAAAAAGCCGAGGTTCTCCCCTGCTTCTACCGCCGGGCGGGTAAGGATGATGCGTTTAATTTCTTTGTTCTTTAACGCGCGCACTGCCAGGGCAACCGCGGTATAGGTCTTTCCTGTACCTGCAGGGCCTATGGCAAAAACGATATCGTTTTTATCAATGGCCGAAACCATGCGCTTTTGGTTAGCCGTGCGCGCCTTTACCAATATACCGTTGGGTCCGAACACCAAAACCTCGCCGGTGGTCGATTTATCGCCTGCCGCAGGCTCGGCCGCTGCCTTTGGTGCAGCATTTGATCCCAGTATCCTTTCCAGGTCGGTGATGTTCAGATTCTCAAATTTTTCGACATGGTTCAGCAGGTGACTGAACTTTTCGTCGAATACGGACAATTCATGATCATCCCCCAAAACCTTTAATTCGCTGCCGCGCGCAACTAATTTCAACTTGGGGTATTGTTTCTTGATGATCTCGAAGTGGTCATTATTCGGTCCCCACAATACAGCCGGGTTCACATTTTCGATGGATATTTTTAGTTCGGTCAACAGTAAGAGTTTTTTTAGTTCCGGGATTTTTATGAATTAAAAATTGAATATTTGTAGCTTCTTAAGCTTGCACAAGATTAGCAATAAATATTTGAAAAATTAATGGCAATAATAACTTTAACTACTGATTTGGGCGACAAAGATATTTACCAGGCTGCCCTTAAAGGAAGTATTCTAAAATTATTGCCTGCTGCCAGTATCGTCGATATTACGCACAATGTTTCCGCCTTTAATGTGCAGCAGGCGGCCTTTATATTAAAAAATAGTTTTCATTATTTTCCCGACGGTACTGTTCACCTGATCGGTATAGATACCGTTTTTACCAAGGATACCAAATACCTGGCCATTCATTATAAAAATCACTTTTTTGTCGGGGCCGATAATGGTATTTTTTCATTAATGTTCAACGCCGACCCGGATGAGATCGTTGAGATCAATATTATGCAGGACCTTAAATTCCTTCACTTTCCGTTGGCTGATATTTTCGTAAAAGCGGCCTGTCACCTCGCCGGCAACGGAAAACTAAAGGACATTGGCCTGCCAATAGATAATATTGAAAGGAAGATGAACCTGCAGCCGGTTATCGAAAAGAATTTAATCCGCGGGGCTGTCATTTATATTGATTCCTTCCAGAATGTGATCACCAATATCACCAAGGAGTTTTTCAACCAGGTGCAGCAGGGGCGTAACTTTACGCTCTCTTTCAAACGAAATGAAACAATAAACCATCTTAGCTGGTATTATAACGAAGTGCCCGAGGGCGAAAAACTGTGCCTTTTCGGCATAAGCGACCATTTGGAGATTGCAATTAACAAAGGCAATGCAGCTGGTTTGCTCGGTTTAAGCCTCGGCGACACCGTTATATTGGATTTTGAATAATTCTGCCCGCCAGTTATGGAAAAACTTACCCTGATCTGTTTAGCATGCCTTTGGTATGCCCCTTTACTTGCTCAATCAAAAAACAATCCCGATTCCCTGGCTTACCAATTGCAACGCAATAAGATCAACCTGATGCTTGACCAACGCCATCAGAAGTTTGGGCAGTACAGTGAAAGCCTGAAAAAACATACCGGCATTTTCGGTTTGCAAACAAAAAAAGACATTCGCCGGTCGAACGATATCCTGATGGACATCACTAAAACCGACGAGGCCATATTTGAGCAGATAAAGATATTGCTCAACTACCGCACCTACCAGCAACAGCAGGCACAAGTGCAAACCACCCGCGTGCAGGACAATAGCCTGGGTTATATGAATACCATAAACCGCCTGCGCGACCAGGCAGACAAGTTAAAACAAGATGCGCAGGCCGCTCAAAAAGAGCAGGAAAGCACTAACAGGATGCATTTTATTGTGTTTGCCCTCATGCTTGGGTCAATTTTAATTTTATTATTTCGAAAGCGCCACGTTACTGCTTAGTTTTGCCGGGTTTATATTTAATAAATGGCAAGAGGCAGAAGCAGTTTGAATAGTGGTGGTAAACAAAAAGAAGAACTACCCAAAGCTAAAATAACACGACAAACCCTAAGCAATATATCGCGGCTGCTTTCCTATCTAAGGCCTTACCGCTGGAAATTCATTTTTGCAATGCTTTTCCTGTTTTTGTCGAGCTTGGTCGGATTGGCATTCCCTTCTTTTATCGGAGCGCTTATAGACGCTGCGCAAGGAAAATCGACCGGTAAATTTTTGCCCGGCTCCATACAGGGCATTGGCATATTAGCGCTTGCCGTATTATTCAGCCAGGCTTTTATTTCGTTTTTCAGGATATTGTGGTTTGTCCAGGTGGCCGAGCGTTCGCTGGCCGACATCAGGCGCGATACCTATTTCAAACTGATAACCCTGCCGATGAACTTTTTCTCGAACCGCAGGGTTGGTGAATTGAACAGCCGCATATCAGCAGACCTTTCACAGATACAAGACACACTTACCACCACTCTTGCCGAAATAATTAGACAATTGGTTTTGTTGGTCGGTGGTATTGCTTTCCTGGCCATCATTTCAATTAAACTTACGCTATCCTTATTGGCGGTATTGCCGGTGCTGGTAGTTATCGCCGTATTCTTTGGGCGGTTTATCCGCAAAATATCCCGCGAAGCGCAGGATAAACTGGCTGAATCGAACACCATAGTTGAGGAAACTTTACAGGGCATAGCCAACGTGAAGGCCTTCGTAAACGAATCGTTTGAAGCGACCCGCTACGGAAAAAATATCGGCGACGTGGCGAGTATCGCCATTAAAGGTGCTAAATACAGGGGCATATTTGCATCATTCATCGTATTCGGCATGTTTGGTGCAATTGTGTCGGTAGTTGCTTATGGCTGCTTACTGGTAAGCCATCACGAACTTACGGTAGGCGAGCTATTTAAATTCGCCTTATACGCAGCCTTTGTCGGCAGCGCGATGGGCAGCTTTCCAGAAATGTATGCCAACGTGCAGCGAGCGGTTGGCGCCAGCGAGCGGGTATTGGAGATATTGGCCGAGCAAAGCGAGAAAATATCTATCATCGAAAGTAACAACGATATAAAGCAGCTTATTGAAGGTGATCTCTCTTTCAACAATGTCAACTTCCACTACCCTTCCCGTCCCGAGATAGAAGTACTAAAAGGTGTTTCGTTCGAAGCAAAAGCCGGGCAGCGTGTAGCCATCGTCGGCCCGAGCGGTTCCGGCAAGTCAACAACAGCGGCATTAATACTGCAATTTTATCATCCGCAAAGCGGAACAATATTTTTTGACGGCAAGCCGGCTGATGAATATTCATTAACCGACATCCGAAACCAGGTAGCGATAGTACCGCAGGATGTTTTGCTTTTCGGAGGAACGATACGCGAGAACATCGCTTACGGTAGGTTAAAAGCGACCGAAGAAGAGATCCTCGCGGCAGCAAAACGTGCCAACGCACACCAGTTTGTAACGTCGTTTCCCGAGGGCTATGATACCGTGGTAGGCGAACGCGGGGTTAAATTATCGGGCGGACAACGCCAGCGCATTGCTATTGCCCGCGCCCTGCTTAAAAATCCATCGATACTGATCCTGGATGAAGCCACCTCCTCGCTCGACTCTGAATCGGAACGCCTGGTACAGGAAGCGCTGGAGGAGTTGATGAAGAACAGAACTTCTGTTATAATTGCACATCGTTTGTCTACCATCCGCGAAGCTGATAAAATCATAGTTTTGGAAAAGGGCGCGGTGATAGAAAGCGGCAATCACGAGGAACTGCTGGGCAACGAAAAAGGCCTTTACCGCTATTTGAGCCAATTGCAGTTTGAAGTATAGCATATGGTTGATAGATCATAGTTCATAGTATTTTTCAGGTACTTGCTATGAACCATCAACCATGAATCATGAACCAACAGAATGAAATTAACCATCCACGGCGCGGCGCGCCAGGTTACCGGGAGCATGCATTTGCTTGAGGTTGACCAATATAAAATACTTATTGACTGCGGGCTTGATTACGAAAAAGACCGCAGCATACAATCTAATGAAAATTTTCCGTTCGACCCGGCTGAGATAGATGTTGTGGTATTAACGCACGCCCATATTGATCATTCGGGCAACCTGCCTACATTGGTACGTTTGGGTTTTGAGGGACAGATATTGTGCACCCCTGCTACTGCTGATCTGACAGAGCTTTTGCTGCTGGATTCGGTTAATATTTTTATGAATAAGGCTCAGAAAAGCCAGAAGCATAATCGCAAAAGGCGGGGCTACAATCAAAACCAGCAGCAACCTCTGTATCTGCAAAAGCACGTAATGGATACGGTTGAACGGTTTGTAACCATCGGTTTTGACAGGCCCTTCCGCATCAACGGCAATATCGAACTCACGTTTATTCACATGGGCCACTTGCTGGGCGCAGCGGCGGCGGTATTTAATATCAATGAGCACGGCGAAGAAAAAACCATCGCCTTTACCGGCGACGTGGGACGAAAGGGCTACCCGGTACTAAATGATCCCGCAGAATTACCACCGGTAGATTACCTGGTATGCGAATCGACCTATGGCGGCCGCCACCACACCAAAGGAAAAACGGTGGAGGAAGCCCTGATAGAAACAATCGAGCAGGCCTGCATCAAGGAATCGGGCAGGCTGATCATACCGGCATTTAGTATCGGGCGCACACAGTCATTGGTTTATTCACTTAATAAAATATTTAGCCAGGGCCTGCTGCCGCCGGTCAAGGTTTTTGTCGATAGCCCCATGGCTGTTTCGGCCACCGAAATTTTCCGCAAACACCACAGCCTGGTAAATGAGGAAGCGCGCGAATTTTACCAAAAGCAAGGAGATGAATTTGAGTTTGATAACCTGGTTTATACCCAAAACCTGAAGGACAGCCGGCAAGTATCCAATTACTTCGAACCCTGCATCATCATCTCGTCAGCAGGTATGCTGGAGGGCGGCCGCATACAGGACCATTTGTATAACAACATCCAGAATTACTATTGCACCATCCTGTTCATCGGTTATTGCGCTAAAGGTACTTTAGGGAACCGGCTGCTCAGGGGCGACCCAATCGTTCGCATCAAAGACAGGGAATTATCGGTGTATGCCACCATAAAACAAACCGATGTATTGAGCGCCCACGGCGATCACGAGGACCTGATGAACATTGCCCGCCAGCAAGATAAATCGAAACTCAAAAATATCTTCCTGGTACATGGCGAAGATACCAGTATGCAGGCTTTTGCCGAAGGATTGGAGGAAGAAGGTTATACGGTGACAATCCCAGAGAAGGAAGTGAGTTATATATTATAAACGCTAAAAAGTTGTCATGCTGAACGTAGTGAAGCATCTATTGACAATAACTGCCGTGTAGATTCTTTGCTGCGTTCAGAATGACAACTCTTGATTTGGGCCGTTTTTATGGATTATGCCTGAAATGCTCTATAATGAGTCCCGCCAATTCGACACCTATCCTTTCCTGCGCCTCGTTAGTTGCAGCGCCGATGTGCGGTGTCAGTGAAATTCTAGGGTGATTCAGTATTTCCGGGCGTGGCGTAGGTTCGTTATCGAATACGTCCAAAGCAGCAAAAGAAACCTGTCCGCTGTTCAATGCATCTATCAGGGCCAGTTCGTCTATCAATCCGCCACGGGAGATATTTACCAACCCCACCCCTTTTTTGGTGCGGGCCAGTTCAGCAGCGCCAAACAGAGCTTTGTCAATAAATGGGGTGTGCAGGGTGATAAAGTCAGACTCCCTGATCACTTCTTCCAGCGTAGCAACCTTTACTTTGGCATGTACAACAATGCCGCCACCCAGAATAACTTCCACATTCGGTATAAACTCGTACAGGTCGTAAGCGATCACATCCATTCCAACACCCAAAGCAATTTTAGCCACTTCGCGACCGATACGGCCAAAACCTACAATGCCTAAAGTTTTACCGCGCAGTTCAACGCCTTTGGCATAAGCCTTTTTCAAATCGTTAAATTTGGTTGCTCCCTCAACAGGCATCTTGCGGTTGCTGTCCGGCAGAAAACGAACGCAGCCCCATAAACTGGCAAAAACCAGTTCGGCAACAGATAAAGACGACGATGCCGGAGTATTGTAAACGCTAATGCCCTTTGATTTGGCATAGTCCACATCAATGTTATCTACACCTACGCCACCACGTCCTATCAGTTTCAGGTTAGGGCAAGCATCTATCAGTGCCGTTCGCACCTTAGTAGCGCTACGCACGGTAATGGCATCGTATTCCTGTAATTTAACAGGCAGCTCATCCTGTGGTATGTTTTTGGTGTCAACAAAAAAACCGGCATCTTCCAGCATTTGCTTGCCTATCGGATCGATGCCATCATTGGCTAATATCTTTATCATGGGTTGTTAGTGATTAGTTATCCGTGATTAGCGATTAGTTAACCGGTGATTCCTAATCACTAATTAACTAACCACTGGTCACTATTATTTATTATTCTCCTGGAATTCCTGCATCGCATCTATCAGCACGTGTACGCTGGTAATTGGCAGTGCGTTGTATATGGACGCCCTGAAACCACCTACACTCCTGTGGCCCTTTATGCCAACAATACCCTTTTCATCGCAGTATTTAAGGAATGGTTTCTCATGCTCCGGATTTTCAACCACAAAACAAACATTCATGTGTGAGCGGTCCTCAACTGCACAAACCCCTTTGAACAGCGGGTTGCGGTCGATCTCGGTGTAAAGCGCCTTTGCTTTTGCAATATTGTCTTGTTCTATGCCGGCTACACCGCCTTTAGCTTTCAGCCAGCGCAGCGTTAGCATTGATACGTAGATAGCAAAGCATGGCGGCGTGTTGTACATCGAGCCACCCTCAATTTGTACCTGGTAATTGAACATTGAAGGTATCTTGCGGTCCACTTTTCCCAGGATGTCATTCTTAATAATAACCAGGGTAACTCCCGCAGGGCCCATATTTTTTTGCGCTCCGGCGTAAATCAGCCCAAAATCCGACACATCAACCTTACGGCTGAAAATATCCGACGACATATCGCAAACCACTGGTATAGGCGATTTGAAAAACTCTTTCATCTGTGTGCCGTAAATGGTGTTGTTCGATGTGATATGAATATACGCGGCATCCTTCGGAATAGTAAAGTCTTTAGGTATATAGGTAAAGTTGCTTTCCTTAGCAGTTGCTACAATTTCAACCTGGCCAAAAAGTTTTGCTTCCTTTAGTGCTTTGTTGGCCCAAACGCCGGTTTCAACATAGGCAGCTTTGCCCCCATCGGGCAGCAGGTTATAAGGCGCCAAAGCAAACTGTGAGCTGGCGCCGCCCTGCATAAACAAAACCGAATACCCTTCGGGAACATTAAAAAGCTCTTTTACCAGCGAAACGGCCTCGTCAAGAACAGACTCGAATTCAGCCGAACGGTGCGATATTTCCAGTATGGATAATCCTGTTCCGTTGAAATTCAAGACGCCTTCAGCAGCTTGCTTTAATACTTCGTGTGGCAAAATGCCGGGACCGGCACCGAAATTGTGTTTCATAACTTTTTGTTTGATGTTTATTGGTTCATTGACAAATTTATCAGTTAGCCGGGGCTAAGTTAGTCAAATTGTTAATGTTTGTGGGGATTATTTGCAATATTTTTATCACAATTTGCTATTTTATTAACAATAGTTTGTAAACAAAGAGTGATAGGCGGTTAGTAGTTTTGTTAATGGGGGTGCTTCAGTGTCTTTATCGCGGCAACGGGATTTTTTGCCGAAAATACCGAATTGCCCGCTACCAGCACATTGGCCCCGGCATTGATCAGTTTAAGAGAATTGCTTTCGTCCACCCCGCCGTCTACTTCAATGTACAATTTTGCGTTGCGCCCCGAACTCATTTTTTTTAACTCACGCAATTTTTTATAAGTGTTGCCTATAAATTTCTGGCCGCCAAATCCGGGGTTGACCGACATGATCAGCACCAGGTCGAGGTATTCAATAATGTCTTCAAGGAATCCAACCGGCGTGTGCGGATTCAGGGCCACGCCAGCTTTGCACCCCAGGTATTTTATAGCATTTACCGTGCGGTTCAAATGCGGGCAAGCTTCGAAATGAACAGTAATACCGCTGGCGCCTGCTTCCTTAAAGCGTTCGAGATACCGGTCAGGGTCCTGTATCATCAGGTGCACATCCAGCGGCTTTGCAGCATGCTTTTTCGCGACCTCGACAATAGGGAAGCCGAAAGAAATATTAGGGACGAACATACCATCCATGATATCAACATGTATCCAATCGGCTTCACTTTGATTCAGCATTTCAATATCGCGTTGAAGGTTCCCGAAATCTGATGCTAAGATGGATGGAGAGATGAGGTGGTTCATGCGTCAAATATAAAGATTGTGTCTGTAAAAAATACTTTGTTAAGAATTTGAACTAATTATCAACGGTACTTAATGTTTATACAGAATTTTCTGATATTTAGCCGTCATGGTTGTTTCAGAAAATGTATTGAAATGGGCAATGCGGCTCTATCCCCCCCTGTTTTTTCAACGCATTTGGGTTGTCCGGTTCGATAAGGATTTTCGAGGTGTTAAAGTAAAAATTAACAAAAGCCTGATCAACAATAACTACAATAACTCCATATTTGGCGGTACTATTTTCGCAGCTGCTGACCCTTTTTACCCCTTGCTCTTTCACCAGGTGCTGACGCATAAAGGGTACAAAGTACGCGTGTGGATGAAATCAGCAGCTATCCAATATCTGAAGCCGGGACGCAAGGACCTGTTCTTTACCATCAGCATTGCGGAAACGGAAATTGAAGAAGTGCAACAGGTACTAAAAAGCGGTGAAAAGTATATCAGGGAACACCCGGTAACCATGTACGACCGGGACGGCGAACTGTGCGTGGAAATGACATGCGAAATATACATTCGTAATTTAAATCAGTCTGAAACTAAAGACAGTGTATCTATCTGATGAAAGTGATCATGAACGATAAATTCTTCCAGGATAAAGGTTATATCATATCCACCGACAAAAGCTTTATTGATTTTGACGCGGTTTATAATTACCTTGAGAACGAATCTTATTGGGCCAAAGGCATTACAATCGAAAGGCTTAAGAAAGCGATCGATAATTCGATGTGTTTCGGAATTTATAAGGACGGAAAGCAGGCCGGTTTTGCCCGTGTGGTAACAGATAAGGCTACCTTTGCCTATGTTTGTGATGTGTTTGTACTCGACGCCCACCGGGGACTCGGCCTCTCAAAATGGCTGATGCAAACCATCCGGGAATATCCGGAGTTAAAGGGTTTGAGACGTTGGTCGCTGGCAACATCGGATGCGCATGGGTTATACCAGCAATTCGGTTTTGTACCACTCAGTAAACCTCAAAATTGGATGGAAGTTTATACACCTTACGCGCAAAACCAGGGAGACGGAAAATGAATATCAAAAAGACAATATTTGAGGGTGAAGGTGTAACACTTGATTTCAAAAAAACTATAACCAGTTGCGAGAAGATAGCCAGAACCATGGTATCCTTTGCCAATAACAAAGGCGGCAGATTATTAATAGGTGTAGCCGACGATGGTACCATAAAAGGCGTAAAATCTGAGGACGAAGAACGTTATATGATAACCCGGGCGGCGCAAATGTTCTCAAAACCAGCTCTTGAACCTAAGTTTGAAGAGATTTATGTAGACGATAAAATGGTACTGGTGGTGGAGATACCAGAAAGTGATACCAAACCCCATTATGCCCTGGCCGAAGATGGCAAGTGGTGGGTGTATGTGCGTGTGAAAGACAAAAGTGTGCTCGCCAGTAAGATAGTGGTTGATGTATTGAGGCACCAGGCAGATAGCAAAGGCGTGCTGATAGAATATTCAACCAATGAAAAGGCACTGCTGCAATACCTTGATGAAAAGCAGCGCATTAATGTGCAGGAATACTGCAAGCTATTAAAGCTTAGTAGGCGCAGTGCACAGCGCATTTTAGTGAATATGGTGCTATCAGGCGTGCTGCGTATTCATACCACCGAAAAAGAGGAGTATTATACCGCTGCCTGACAATCAGTCACAACCTAAATTGTTATTTTTGCTCCCTGCCCTGAGATCAAGCAATGAAAAGTTTTTACCAAAAATATAAACCATATTATGGCCAAAGCCTTGTGCTTGCTGTACCTGTGGTGATATCGCAGATGGGGCATACTTTGGTGCAAACTGCGGATAGTATTATTATCGGGCATTTTGCAGGTACTGTTTCATTAGCGGCTGTATCATTAGTTAACAGCATTTTTGTTATCGGGCTGGTTATCGGTTTAGGTGTGTCCTATGGTATTACCCCGCTTATCGCACAAAGCAACGGGCGAAACGATCATAGCGAATGCGGGCAATTGCTGTCCAATAGTTTGCTTATCAATAGCATTACCGGCGTAGTATTATTCCTTTTTATCAGTTTCGGCACTATGCAAATGATCGGTCATCTCGACCAGTCGCCCGAAGTTGTACGGCAGGCACGGCCTTATTTGTTCCTGATGGGGATCTCACTTGTGCCCCTGCTCATTTTTAATACATTCAAGCAGTTTGCAGAGGGTCTTGGGTTTACTAAACAGGCGATGGTAATATCCATAGCGGGCAATATTCTCAACGTATTATTAGGGATCACTTTTGTGAAGGGACTTTTCGGCATAAAACCAATGGGCATCAGCGGTGTAGGTTATAGTACACTTATCGACCGTTGCAGCATGGCTTTTGTTATGGCCTTATACGTCTTTCGCTCCAAAAACTTTAGAAGCTATTTGAAACATTTCGCCTTAAAGAATATTGACCGCCTGCGGTGTGCGTCGATTCTCAAGATAGGGACGCCAGTTGCTTTGCAGTATGTATTCGAAATAAGCGCCTTCAGCGGAGCAGCAATTTTGATTGGCACTATAAGTCCGGTTGCCCAGGCGGCACACCAAGTAGCTATAAACCTGGCGGGTTTAACCTATATGGCGGCAAGCGGAATAGCGGCGGCGGCGGCAATCAAGTCTGGAAACTTTTTCGGTGCGAAGCAGCACCGCGACCTGCGCCTTTCAGCCATATCAAATTATCATATCGTCATTGTTTTTATGTCGATGACAGCGCTCTTATTCTCCTTCGGCAACCATCTTTTACCCTGGATGTATACCTCAGACAACCAGGTAATAGTTATTGCAGCACAGCTGCTTATCATTGCAGCTTTCTTTCAGTTGTTTGATGGCACACAAGTGGTGGGTCTCGGTATTTTGCGCGGTATGGGCGATGTAAATGTGCCCACTATTATAACGCTCATCGCTTACTGGATTGTGGGTCTGCCCGTTGGTTACCTGCTCGGTATACAATTCAAAATGGGCGTAACCGGCGTTTGGTACGGGTTGGTTTTAGGGTTGCTTACCTCTTCGCTTTTGTTATTTATCAGATTTCAATCCATCAGCAGGAAACACCAGGTAAAGCAGGAAATTATCATCGCACAGGATTAAAAGTACAGATCATGCGCCAGGCGATAAGTATTGCAATGCGCCTCGACAATCGCCTTAATATCCGCTGAATAACCGCCGCCCATGCTTACCTGTACCGGGATTTGATGCCCTTTACAGGCTTCTAATACCAGACGGTCGCGCTCGCGGCAGGCTTCCATGCTTAGGGCCAGCTTACCCAGTTTATCCGTCTTAAGCACATCAACTCCCGACAGGTAAAATATAAAGCCGGGCTTTTGCCGTTCGATAAGGCCGGGTAAGGTTTGTCTTAAAATAGCAAGGTAATCATCGTCACCTGTCCCATCGGCCAATGGAATATCCAGGTCTGATCGTTCTTTGCGGTAAGGAAAATTATTGGCGCCATGCATAGAAAAGGTGAAAACCCGCGGCTCATTTTCAAATATCTGCGCTGTGCCGTTACCCTGGTGTACATCTAAATCAATAATTAAGATAGATGATGCCAATTTATTATTTAATAAATAGTTAGCAGCAATAGCCTGGTCATTTAGCAGGCAGAAACCTTCGCCCCAATGGGTTCCGGCATGGTGGGTGCCCCCGGCCACATTAAAGGCAATGCCATATTCAAAAGCATAGCGACAGCCGTCTATTGTCCCCTTAGCTATCCTGATCTCCCGCTCAACCAATTCTGCTGATAAAGGAAAGCCAATGCGCCGTGCTTCTTTAGCGGGTAGTGTGAGGTCGCGGAGCTGGTGCCAATAGGTTTTATCATGTGTCCAAACAATTATTTCTTCTTCCAAAGGTTCAGGTGAGAAAAGATTTTCATGGCTGATGATGCCTTCGTGGAGCAATTGTTCCGGTATCAATTCGTATTTCAGCATCGGGAACCTATGTCCTTCGGGTAAAGGATGGGCGTAAATTGGGTCGTATGCGATCTTAAGCATAATAATTATCCCAGGGCAGCCAAAGACTCGCCTAACAGTTTTGAAGCGCTGTAAACGTCTTTAAACGTATTGTAAAGCGGCACCGGGCTCAGCCTGATCACATCCGGCTCGCGCCAATCGCCTATGACGCCGTTTTTCGTCAGATGGTCAAACGTCTTCTTTCCATCCCGTTTGCAAATCACAGAAAGCTGGCATCCCCGCCAATCAGGGTCATTTGGTGTAATGATCTTGAACAATTCTTCGCCATGCTTTTGGTTGATCTGCCCTATAAGATATTCCAGGTAACCGGTCAGCAAAAGGCTTTTTTTCCGTAATTTCTCTAATCCGCCGGATTTTTCAAATATATCCAGCGCCGCTTTATGTGCAGCCATCAACAATATCGGGCTGGTACTTACCTGCCAGCCCTCGGCCCCGCGTGCCGGTACAAAGCCGGATGTCATCAAAAACCGTTTACCCACACCATAGCCCCACCAGCCGGCAAAGCGTTTCAGTTCCTTATTCTCAAAATGTTTTTCGTGCACGAATATACCGCTTATACCACCCGGACCCGAATTCATGTATTTATAGGAACACCAGCAGGCAAAATCGGCACCCCAGTTATGTAATTCCAAAGGCACATTACCCGCAGCATGCGCCAGGTCGAAACCACAATAGGCGCCCGCCTTATGTGCGGCTTCAGCAATGGCCTTCATATCGAAAACCTGCCCGGTATAATAATTGATGCCACTGAAAAGCACCAAAGCCAGTTCATCCGCATTTTTTTTAATTGCAGAAAGGATGTCTTCAGTCCTCAAAATATACTCGCTTTCACGAGGGAACACTTCGATAATAGCGTCTTTCGGATCAAAACCATGAAAATTAACCTGGCTTTCAACGGCATATTGGTCGGACGGAAAAGCTCCGCCTTCCATTAATATTTTATACCTTTTACTGTTTGGTTGATAGAAACTTACAAGCAATAAATGAAGATTTACTGTAAGTGAATTCATGATGGTTACCTCTTCCGGTTTTGCCCCTACAATAGCAGCCAGCGGCAACTTCATTTGCTCATGGTAAAGCAGCCACGGGTCATCGTTGTTGAACCAACCCTCCACGCCATGTTGTTGCCAGTTACCTAACTGCTTATCCAAATATTGCGTCACTGTTTTTGGCTGCAAGCCTAACGAATTCCCGCACAGGTAAATGACATCCTGCCCATTATGCTGCGGGATCAAAAACTCATTACGGAAATCTTTCAGCTCATCTTGCGCGTCCAGGCTTTCGGCAAATTCAAGGGTAGGCTGGTAATTCATAAATCAATATTACGAAGAATTATTTATTGGGCTTGCTGACGTAAATATTCCCTTTTACATAAAACCGGTACGGCAGCAGCGCGTCCTGGCCGGCATAAGCGACGCCAATTCGGGGTACGGCAGCAATTTGATCATCCCCGAACTTCAGCCCTCTGTCTTCTATCCAAAGTGTGTCACTTTGCAAGCTTATGCCATTCAGCTTGCGGTTTATTCCAAGCGCTTTGGCAACAGACCCAGGCCCGGCGGTGATGTTCGGCTTTAACTTATCCATACCGCGACGTAGTAATATCGATTCAATTCCTTCAGTTGGTTCAATCGCGCGGATCAGTATCGCCTGGGCATGGCCCTCTGTTGATGTCACTACGTTTAGCATTTCGTGAATGCCATAACACAGGTAAATGTAAGCGATGCCGCCTTCTTCAAACATGATCTTAGTGCGTGGTGTAAGGCGGTTCTCGTAAGCGTGTGATGCTTTATCAACTGCGCCGTTGTATGCCTCTGTTTCAACAATATAGCCGCCGGTAATTAAACCATCGATACAGGTAAATAAATACTTGCCAAGCAGATCTTTGCTGATGGCAACCACGTCGGTTCCGAGGTAATAGGATTGTGGTAATTTCAAAGCGGTAGTATATTTTTCAGCCATTGGTTGATTTCCTTTGCGCGGTTCAGGATCATAATATGGGTGCCCTCTTTTATGATGGTTGCGTCCTTCACTCGTTTATAGGGAAATACCTTATCCTTATCGCCGTGAATATGGTAAACATTTTCGGGAATGGTTTGATTCTCCCAATGCAAAATAGCACCGATTGCCCATTTTGCAAAGCGGGGTGGTGTATGTTTTAGCATGTCGATAAATAGCCATTGGTCTTCTGCTGACATCTGGCCCATCACCACTTTTACAAATATCCCTAATCGCCCTATCAGGCCACGTGGCATTAATTTATAAAGTGGAAAGCGCCGGTACCATTTAAAACTTTTCGGCATTTCCTCGGCTGTTTTGATGCTTGAAATAAGTATCGTCTTACCGAGGTTGATCTTTTTAGCTATTTCTATAGCCAGCATCCCTCCCAGCGAATTGCCAATGACTATCGAACCGGAGGTTATATGATAATGATCGATCAATTTTTGAGCATAGGAGGCTAATGTGTCGTTTCTATCTGGCTCTATCCACCCTATGTTTACTAAATCATACCCGGCAAGGTCAATGTTTTTATATATCCGGCAGTCGGCGCCAAGGCCGGGTATAAGGATTACCTTGCTCATTAAAAATTGATCAATTTAACTATCTGCTCCAGGTATTTAGCGTCTGTTTCGTCAAAATAATCAAGATGCTCGCTGTCCACATCCAGTACGCCAACCACTTCGCTGCCCCTGAAAAGCGGCAGCACGATCTCAGACCTGGAAAGAGAACTGCAAGCGATATGGCCCGGAAAAGCCTCTACATCCGGAACAATTAATGTTTTTTCTTGCGCCCATGATGCGCCGCAAACGCCTTTTCCTTTGCTTATACGGGTACAGGCCACCGGACCCTGGAAAGGGCCAAGGACCAGTTCACCATCCTTCACCAGGTAAAACCCAACCCAAAACCAGTTAAACTGTTCCTTCAGCGCAGCGCAGGTATTCGCCATGTTGGCAACCACATCGGATTCGCCGTAAAGCAAAGCCTCAATTTGCGGTATCAGCGATTCATATTGCGCTTTCTTATCCGTTGAACGGATGATGGTTAGATCTTCGGCCATGTAACAAAAGTAAATAAGCGGCGCGGAATTTTGATAACGGCAATCTCATAAATTAGTAAATTCGGCGCATCATGAGAATCATCGCCGAACTGCCGCACCCCGAGTTTAAAATATCCATCCTGAACATGAATCAAAAATTCATTGTGAAGATAGAACAGGGCACCTTCGAACAAAGCTACAAGATACCGGAGATGGATTTGACTGATGGCGTGAATAGTGTGTTTGAGGTGTTGGATGAAGCTTTCCTGAAGACGGTAGCCGCCCGGTTTGCCGAGATGCGTAAAGATTATAAGGATGCCTATTTTAGGTATAACTATTAATTTATATAATCTATATAAATATCTGTAATTTAGTATATTATAAATTTTATTACAACAAGGCCAAATTTTATTTGGTCGTAAAGTGTGCCTTTGCATATCCGCCAGGCTATTTTATGCCCTACAAGCAAATAAGGCATACTTAAACTTTTTATTTAAAATTTAATAGCTAATAATCTGACATATAAGTTATTGTAATTTGTTAAGGTGGCTAAACAGAATATTATTTTGCGAAGATTTTTACCTTAAAATGATAGCTAAAATAAGATTAAGGACTTTTTTAAAACAATTAAGACTATTCGCGGTTGACTTTGTTACCAGTTATAAGTTCAAAAACTTATAGGTTTTGTAAGCTCTCAACTTCGCGTTAAGGTTGGGAGCTTTTTTATGCCGGCAGCAGATCGCAATACCAAAACCCTGCCGGCTTTTCCGGGGCCAAAGAAAAACAAGTATCGTCAGCATTTTTTGGAGCGGCGTATTCGCGGAACACCTTCTCTCCTGTTCTGAAGGGAATTTCCTGTTTGAATATAGGCCCTCTGAAAGCAAATGTGTGAAACTCGCCGTTCTCACCGCACACATCTACATCGTCGGGTAACGACATAATAAGTTCCTGTGTTATCTCCTTCCCTACGATCCTTTCCAGCCGGTCCTGCGTACAGGCTATCACCGTTTCAAAACCCAGGTCAAAAAATTCGTTTATTAATTGAGTAGTATTGCGTTTCCACAGCGGGTAAATACCAGTCATCCCCACCTCAGCTAATCTCGCATCACGATAACTCTTCAGATCCTCTAAAAATATATCACCGAATATGGTGTGGGTAATGCCCTCAGCCTGAAAGCGTTCCATTGAGCTTCTCATGACAGCATCGTATTCTTTCATACCCGGCATCTCGGGCAAGCGCACCTGGTAAAGCGGAATACCGATGCTTTCGGCCTGTTTTTTCAACAATTCAACCCTCACCCCATGCATGGATATGCGGTCGGCAGCATCGTTTATGGTGGTTACAAGATATTTTATGTCGAGTTCCGGGTCGCGCAAACAATGATATAATGCCAGTGAGCTATCCTTACCACCGCTCCAGTTGAAAATGCACTTTTTCATAATTATTGATTTAATGAATTACTGAATTATTGACTCGTACTGTTTAGGATTATTGATTAATCATTCAATAATTCGGAAACTAAAAGCGGTACCCCTACCGTGGCCTTTTCCTCTATCTTAATAAACTTGTCCGATGGCATATAAGGTATTTTAGGGTCGACGATATATTTCGGCACTTGTCTGGGCACATAATTAACTAGCCCGGCAGCCGGGTACACCGCCAGCGACGAACCTACAAGAATAAAAATATCCGCCATCATACATTCTTTTGCCGCTTCTTCAATCATCGGCACAGCCTCGCCAAACCAAACCACATGGGCGCGCAATTGCGAGCCTAATTCGCATAGCTCTCCCATCTTCAGCTCCCAGCCCTTTATAGGATACGTCAGGTTAGCGTTTTTATCCGACTGTGAGCGCGTTATAATGCCATGCAGGTGCAACACCTTACCCGAACCGCCGCGTTCGTGCAGATCGTCTATATTTTGGGTGATAATGGTCACATCGTATTTTTGTTCCAGTTCGGCCAAAGCTTTATGGGCAACGTTCGGACTTGCCTCCAAGACCGTTTTACGCCGCTGGTTATAAAACTCCTGTACCAATTTGGGATTGCGTTGCCAGGCTTCGGGTGTGGCTACGTCTTCAACATTGTAGCCTTCCCACAATCCATCGCTGTCGCGAAATGTTTTGAGCCCGCTTTCTGCACTAATGCCGGCGCCTGTTAAAACGACGATCTTTTTCATTTTGTTGCCAAACAAAAAAAGCGACTATTAGTCGCTTTTCAATTTCTAATATTTTAATATTTATAAAGCGATCTCTCTTTTGCTGCGCAGAAAAGTGTACTTGCTTTTGGCCAGTTCAAAACCGCCGAACAGGATGGCACAGAACACGATATCGCCAAAAAGCATATTCTTTTCGAAGGGTATGGCTGCCACCAATGATTGTCCATAACCTGCGAAAGTATGCGGGTACAGGTTGCCAAGCGGCAGATCGGTAAGTAACCAGTGCAGTACAACAGCTGATAACGATGCTACGGTAACATTCATTACATTCGCCTTTTTAATGAAAGTACCCATAAACACAGCGACAATAAAAAATACATAGACCATGATCGAACTACTGTCGATTATTTGCCATGTCCCGCTGTAAAAGTGGTTCAGGAATATGTCACTCACAAAAAGAGCGATCAACGGTACCACGTAAGCCTTCCACCTATCGGTAAAATAGGCGCCGCCAAACAGCGCCATAGCGCCGATAGGGCTAAAATTACTTAATACATAAGGATACCTGGCGCTCACAAGGCGAAAAGCCCCGGCAGCAATGATCATCAGGATGAGTATTGTATTTCTTGTGTTTACTTTCTGTAGTGTCATGATCTTATTTGAAGCGTAAAATTAAGTAATAATCCGTTTAAACAAAACTCTTAATTGATTTGATACCTTAAACCTGCCATAAAATTTGTGCCGCGGGTGTTGTAGCCAAGCCAATCAGTATATTTTTCATTAAATACGTTTTTAAGATCACCAAAAACAGCCAGTTTTTTGCATGCCTGCCATTGCACGTGTGCATCCACCAAATTGTAATGTTTTAATGTGGCGTTGGTTGACGGAAATGTAGAAAAATCCTGGTCTACCCTGTCACCGGTATATTTGTAGTTTAGGCCGATGGATAAAGTCTTTATAACCTTGTAATTTACATTCGCCCCGAAAGTGTTTTTTGGCCTGCGGTAAAGGATGTCCGAACGTGTTCCGTCGGCATTAGTTAAAGCCCCGGTTACATGCGCTACATAGGCAGATGCCGTGATATTCGGCAGGTTTAAGGTCAATTCACTTTCGTAGCCCTTGTCATTTTCTTTTGAACCGTTCTCGTATTTACCATAAGGTGGGTCGGGCAATGAATTAAAATAGATCACATCTTTAGTATCGCGCTTATAAAATACAGTGTTAAATGTCAATACGTTATTGATGATGGTCCAGTCAAAGCCCGCTTCGTAAGAGGTCGTCGTTTCAGGTTTTAGTCCGATGTTGCCATATTGGGATGATAACTGGTATAACGAAGGTGCTTTGAACGCAGATGCAATCGTGCCGAATATCTTCAGCTGATCAGCCACGAAAAAGGACGGATTGATGGTATAAGTAAAATTATCGCCGTACTTACTGTAGTGGTTATACCGCCCTCCTAATTCCATGTGGAAGATGTCCGATTTAAAGAATAGCGATGTGTAGGCACTGACAATGTTGTTATTTACCGATTGTATCGTATCATAGTTGCTCAGCTGGTGCGTACTGTTGTACCGGAGATCGGCGCCACTGGTAATATCAAAATATTTGCCCAGGTTATCAGTAAAAACAAGCTCTGCATTGGTTATACGGCCAATATTACCTGCATGATAATATGATTGGAAATTGGCGTCGTTAGGCAGGTCGTTATAGTGGTTCCACACGGTATTCTGGCTAACGTTTAAATTCAGCGCACCTTTGTCAACAAGTAATTTTGCCCCCAGCCCGCCGAAAAGAAAAGTGTTTGCATAAGTGTAATTCTGATCGTCAGTAAAAGCTCCGTAAGGCAGATGGCCCTTGTTATAACTTGTTTGCAGGTTGCCGTTGAGGGAGAATTTATCCGTAACCTTTTGGGTAAGGTTTAAACTCAACGAACGCTGGTGAAAATCATCCTTCCGGAAATTTCCATTGCCCGTAGTATCTGTTGCCCCCGCAAAACCCCTGGAGTCGGCATTGGATAAATTAAGCGCGATACCCGTATTATTAACATTGCCGTTCAACCCCACCGATTCATTGAAAGTGTTGTAACTTCCGCCAACCAGTTGTACAGATGCTTTTACACCCTGCCCTTTGGCATGTTTGGTGATGATATTGATCACTCCGGCAACGGCGTCGGAACCATAAAGCGTCGACCCGCTGCCTTTTAGTATTTCAATATGGTCTATCTGATCGACGGGAAATGCATTAAGATCATAGGTGCCGTCGATACCTGATGCATTGCTGACAGGGAAGCCATCGACAAGGATAAGTGTATTACCGCTTGAAGCTCCGCGCAAGTAAACAGCGGATGATATACCAGGCGCGTTTTCCGAACCCGAAAAGGTAAGTCCTGGCACCGTATTCAAAAGCTGTGGCAGCGTTTTTCCCTGGGAGCGGCTGATCTGGTCGGGTGTAATAACGGTAACAACGCGGCCGATATCCGATAATTTTTTGGGTGAACGCGTAGCGGTCACCACAACATTGTTGAGTACCCGGGTGGTGTCCTGGGCGTAGACTGCCATACTAAGCAGCCCCAATTGTACAAGCCCCAGGCCCGCGACAATTCTGAAGTAATTTTTTTTCATGTTGTTGTGAGTTTAATCCCACAGCATACAGAAATGGAAAGTTTGGAATGGAAACGCCGGAAGCGGCTTTCACATTCAAGCTTCAATCCCCGAAAGCTATGAATAGTTCTGTGCTATGGCAGGTCTTCTGACTTACTCCCCTGGGCCCGGCCTTCCCATCCGCTGTATAGCGGGCAGTGGCAATGAATGGGCTTTGGTTTTGGAGCTTACAGCTGCGGGACAGTCCCGGATTTACACCGGATTCCCTTTTAATCACGGGTATTAGCCGTGAACCAAAAGCGTTGCAAATGTAGATTTTGGATTTGGGAAATACAAGTTGATTAGTTGAATGCTTGATTTATCGAAAAATTGTAACTTGATCGACCCAATCAATCACCAATGAAATTTTATTTGACCATATTATTCTCCATTTTCTGCCTCTCTTCTATGGCCCAGCAACCTAATACTATCTTTCTGAAAAACCTGCTTGAATCGCATCGCGATCTGTTCGAACATATTTTAAATCACCCCACGCATAACGAAGTCCAGATATTATACACGCAGATTGACCGTGATGAGCATAATGTGCCGCATTTTAAATCGTACAGCTACAGGCTGAATGCCAATCACTACTTCTACCCTGCCAGCACGGTAAAACTACCCACGGCAATATTTGCGCTCGAGAAATTGAATGAGCTAAATGTCAAAGGACTGGACATGAAGTCGGTTATGATAACAGACAGTGCCTTTGCGGGACAAACCAAAGTCACTAAAGATTCAAGTTCAAAAAGCGGGTTGCCCAGTATTGAGAATTACATTAAAAAGATATTGCTGGTAAGCGATAACGATGCATATAACAGGCTTTACGAATTTGTTGGGCGCGGGGAGATCAATCAAAAGTTAAAGAAGTATGGGCTGAACGATACCCGCATCGTCTGCAGGCTGGCCATCGGCGACCGGGGCGAGAGCACCAAACACACCAACCCGGTCAATTTTTACAACAAAGGCAAACTGGTTTATCAAAAACCGGCTTTGTACGATCCGAATGAATACCCGCAAACGCCTGAACACATGATCATGGGGAAAGGTTACGTGGATAAGAACGATAAATTGATGATGGAACCTTTTGATTTTTCGAAAAATAATACCTACCCGCTTGCCGATCAGCAAATGGTGCTGAAACGATTGTTATTTCCTGAAACTTTTTCGAAAGACCAGCGATATAATCTTACAGACGATCAGTATAAGTTTATTTACAAGTACATGAGCATGTGGCCGACCGAAAGCAAATACCCAACTTACAGCCCACCCGAATATTATCCTGCTTATTGCAAATGGCTGTTTTATGGGGGCGATAGCTTGGCGGTTATTAACCCGCATATCAGGATATTCGATAAAATAGGCGACTCGTACGGGTATAATATCGACAACGCTTATATCGTCGATTACAAAAACAAGGTTGAGTTTATGCTTTCGGCCGTGGTGCAGTCCAACGATAACGACATTTATAACGACAATAAGTACGAATATAAAACGGTTTGCCTGCCTTTCATGAAAAACCTGGCGCAGACTATTTACCAACTGGAGTTAAAACGGGAAAAGAAGTATGTACCGGATTTGAAAAAATTAAAGTTTAGCTACTAACCGGCTTTTTGACGCTTTGCAGGATACTTCTAAAAGTTTCACGACCGATTATCCCGATAATCACCCCATTTACTTGCACTGAAATATTATCCTGGTTCTTTATTAACTGCAATCTGCCTTTAAATAAATGCGCCACTTCAGCCTGTAAAAAATTCTTGAAATCTTTATCCTTTACCTTATGACAAACCCATTCAGTATCACCGTTAAAGACGATGAGCCGCAGTCCCGCACTTCGAGGCTCGATATTAAAAAAACAGGAGGCGTTAAGTCTTAACTTGTTCACAACCAAATATAATAAAACAAAAAGACCCGCCATTTGGCAGGTCTCTTTTTATATTTCCATTGTTCGTGTCCTCACAAACAATCAGCTTACTTTACGGCATCAACAACTGCTTTAAAAGCATCGGGATGATTCATCGCCAGGTCAGCTAAAACCTTACGGTTCAAACCGATCTCTTTAGCGGCTAACTTACCCATTAACTGTGAGTAAGAAATTCCGTGCTGGCGAGCACCTGCATTGATACGCTGGATCCATAAGGCCCTGAATTCTCTTTTCTTGGTCTTACGGTCGCGGTAAGCGTATTGTAAACCTTTTTCTACTGTGTTTTTTGCAACGGTATAAACCTTGCTGCGCGAACCCCAATAACCTTTGGCGAGGTCCATCACTTTTTTCCGGCGTCTTCTCGACGCTACTGCGTTAACTGAACGTGGCATTTTTTTTGATTTTTGGTAGTGGGTGTCAGTTAGCTACTGATCTTACAAACCCGAATACCTGGTTTTAAAATTTGTTAATTTACTTACCGATAGCAAGCATACGCTTTACGTTGCCCATATCCGCATCAGACACAAGGCTGGTGTGGGTAAGGTTGCGCTTACGTTTAGTCGACATCTTAGTTAAGATGTGGCTTTTGTATGCGTTCTTTCTTGCAATTTTACCGGTTCCAGTAAGCTTGAAACGCTTTTTAGCACTGGAATTGGTTTTCATTTTTGGCATAACTCTATTTGTTTTGTTTAGATATTTACGTTTCTCAACGTTTTATTTTCATTCATACATCAGCGTATAAACGCATCCGCACATTATTTTTTCGCTCCCTTGGAGGCTACGGTCAAAAACATCCTTTTGCCTTCCAGTTTTGGTAATTGTTCCACTTTTCCTACTTCTTCCAAGGCTTGCGCAAAGCGCAGCAGCAAAATTTCACCTTGTTCTTTGTAGACGATCGCACGGCCCTTGAAGTGGACATAAGCCCTTACCTTTTCGCCCGACTCCAGGAATTTGATGGCATGTTTCAATTTGAAATCAAAATCATGGTCATCTGTATTCGGCCCGAAGCGTATTTCTTTGATAACCGTTTGTTTGGAATTGCTTTTTATCTCCTTCAGCTTTTTCTTCTGCTCGTAGATAAACTTGTTATAGTCTATCACCTTGCATACCGGCGGAACAGCGTTCGGCGATATCTCAACAAGGTCCAGCTCTTGCTCTTGAGCTATAGCCAAAGCATCCTTTAAGCTATAAATTCCCTGTTCCACATTGTCGCCGGTTAGACGTACTTCAGTAGCCCGGATGAATTGATTAATATTGTGTTCAGCTTCCTTTTTCTTAAAAGGCGGCCTTGGACCTCTGTTGAAATTTGGTTTGTTTAATGCCAAGTTATACGGTTATTTCTTTTATTATTTGTTTCTTAAATTCTTCAATCGTCATACTTCCCAAATCGCCCTGACCGTGTTTGCGTACAGAAACTAGGCCTTCGGCAGCTTCTTTTTCGCCCACAATCAGCATGTAAGGGATTTTTTTGACTTCAGCATCGCGTATTTTACGCCCGATTTTCTCGTCTCTAAAGTCAATTAGCCCGCAAATATCGGAATCTTTTAATATATCAGAAAGTTTTTTTGCATATTCTTCATACTTTTCTGATATCGGCAGGATAGTAAATTGTTCCGGCGACAGCCATAACGGGAAATTACCGGCACAATGCTCTATTAATACAGCCACAAAACGCTCCAACGAGCCAAATGGTGCACGATGGATCATTACCGGGCGGTGCTTTTGGTTATCGCTTCCGGTGTACTCCAGTTCAAAACGTTCGGGCAGGTTGTAATCAACCTGGATAGTACCCAACTGCCATTTACGGCCAAGGGCATCCTTTACCATAAAATCGAGCTTAGGGCCGTAAAAAGCCGCCTCTCCCAACTCAACAACAGTCTTTAGGCCTTTTTCATCAGCAGCTTCGATGATAGACCGTTCAGCCAATGCCCAATTCTCGTCGGAGCCGATATACTTGGCCTTATTTTCCGGATCACGAAGTGATACCTGCGCGGTGTAATCATCAAAGCCCAAAGCGGAGAATACATACAGCACAAGGTCTATTACTTTTTTAAATTCTTCCTTTACCTGGTCGGGGCGGCAGAATAAATGCGCGTCATCCTGTGTAAACCCACGAACGCGTGTTAATCCATGCAATTCGCCGCTTTGCTCGTAACGGTAAACGGTACCAAATTCAGCATAGCGTACCGGCAGGTCCTTGTAACTCCGTGGTTTGGTTTTGTATATCTCACAATGGTGCGGGCAATTCATCGGCTTAAGGAAAAACTCCTCTCCCTCCTGCGGCGTTTGTATCGGCTGAAAGCTATCCTTGCCATATTTTTCGTAATGACCGGAAGTGACGTATAGGTTCTTGTGTCCAATATGCGGCGTTATCACCTGCTCATATCCCGCCCGAACCTGTGCTGTCTGCATAAAACGCACCAAACGCTCGCGCAGGGCGGCTCCTTTTGGCAGCCATAACGGCAGACCCATACCTACTTTTTCCGAAAAGGCAAATAGCTCCAATTCCTTACCTAATTTGCGGTGGTCGCGTTTTTTTGCTTCTTCAATTAAATGCAGGTAGTCCGTCAGCTCACTTTGTTTCGGGAAAGTAACCGCATAAATACGGGTTAGCTGTTTGCGTGTCTCATCACCCCGCCAGTAAGCACCGGCAACATTCATCAGCTTTACAGCTTTTACAAAGCCTGTATTGGGTATATGCGGACCTCGGCACAGATCGGTAAAATTGCCCTGGCTATAGAACGTTATCGAACCATCAGGCAGGTCTTTGATCAGGTCCAGCTTATATTCGTCGCCTTTTTCGGTAAAATATTCAATGGCTTCAGCTTTACTAACTGGTTTGCGGATATACTCCTCGCGATTTTTAGCCAGCTCCAGCATCTTATCCTCGATCTGTTTAAAATCGTCCTGGGAAAAAGCCCTGTCGCCAAAATCCACATCGTAATAAAAACCTGTTTCGATAGCCGGGCCAATACCGAACTTAGTACCAGGATATAAAGCCTCAAGCGCCTCGGCCATTAAGTGGGCCGACGAATGCCAAAAAGTAGCCTTGCCATTGGTATCGTTCCAGGTTAGTAATTTTACTGCCGAATCGTGCTCGATTGGGCGGCTTGCGTCCCAAACCTGCCCGTTTACCTCGGCTGCTAATACGTTTCGTGCTAAACCTTCGGAGATCGACACCGCGATCTGCATGGAAGTGGTTCCCTTGTCGTACTGACGAACGGAACCGTCAGGAAGTGTAATGTTAATCATCTACAACTATGATCTAATTTTCAAAAAGTAATTTATTCGGTCAACTACAAAGTGACCTTGAATTAATGCAAAGCTAACAAATATTTCGGATACGACAGGTTTAAGGGCTTATGGGGTAACAATTCTAATCCTGTTGTTATTGTAATCCGCCACGGCCAGCCGGCCAAATCCGTCGACAATAACCCCCAAAGGTGTATTGAACTGTGCTGTAATTAAAGGCCCGTCAACAAATCCTAAGGTGCCGGTTCCGGCGTAGGTGATTTTTGTTCCTGTATCCGATATCCACTGGATGGTGTTGTCGACAGCGGAATAATAAATGTTTCCTCCCCCATCTGTTGCCAACCTGGTGGGCCCCTTTAAACCACCGGCGTAAGTGCTTACCTGGCCGGATGTTGTTATCATACGGATATCATTGTTTGCTGTTTCAGCAACGAAAAGGTTCCCGGTTTGATCGATTGTGAGCCCGGAAGGGTTACGAAACGAGGCCTGGCCTGGCGCTCCATCTCCCGACCCTGGCGTGCCGCTTCCGGCAAAAGTGCTGACAGTACCGCCCGAAGTTATTTTCCTGATAACATGGTTGCCGTAATCGGCTACGTAAATATTTCTTGATTTATCCACAGCCAACCCGTTAGGCAGGGAAAACTCTGCCGATGCAGCAGTGCCGTCTTTATACCCTGCTGTGCCGTCACCTGCATAAGTGGTGACATTGCCATCAACCCCTATTTTCCTGATCACATGGTTACCCGCATCAGCCACATATACATTACCGACATTATCAATTGCTAATCCTTGCGGTCCGTTAAATTCAGCCTTTGCTGCTGCATCATTTTTAAAGCCCGCTGTACCATCGCCTGCGAAGGTGGTTACATTTCCGCCGGCATCTATTTTACGGATAACATTGTTACCCTGGTCCGATACATATAAATTTCCGTTCAGGTCTAAAGCAAGATCGACTGGTCCATTAAATTCGGCCGAGCCTGCCCCACCGTTTTGCAACCCCGGGGTGCCGTTGCCTGCATAGGTGGAAACGCCGCTGGTAGGCGTCGGCGTAACATCAGGGCTTTTGCTTTTGCCGCAGCCAAAAAAAGTTAATGCTGAAATTGCACAAATGATAGTTGCTTGTCTTTTCATAAAATAGGTTACGAAAAAATGGCCGTTGTTGTAACAAAACCCGGCACGATTAATTAATATTTTCTTTAAATATACGTTTTAGACCCTGAGATATTGCTGTAAGCCATCTCTATTCACTCCGCCATTTTTTATGATAATTTTCTCTTACATACCGGCTGATGTAGGTACTCAACCCACTACCCTGTTTTGCGAGTTCTTTCATCTTCCTGATATGGCGGCTACCCGGCTTTTCTTCGTCGTACAAATAGTACCAACCCTCGTTAAACAGTACGGTTATGCTATGGTCATCAAAGGTATAGGCCGACACGCCTGTATCATGTCCATCTTCGCTGTACCTGTGCATATTTGTGGTAACCCGCATAAACAGATCACCACAAAATATCTGCCAGCCAAACCGTCAGGCCAGGTACTTATCTTTTATCAGGTTCAGATGATGTAGTTCATGCCCGGCTATGTGATAAGCCAAAGCGCGTACAGTAGCATCATTAAAAGTACCCGTGCCATGCCCCATGCGCATCAGCGAGTCTTCGGGTAAGCCGTTGAATAAAGCTATTGTCGACTTTCTCACCGCCTCATACTCCTCAAAGATATTATCCAGTTCCCGGTTATCAGCTTCAGACAGCGCAGCATAACTATCCTGGTCAAAGCCGATGAGGTTATTTTGTTCGCCACGCGCAAAACGTAAAGCCCGGTATGCAAATATGCGCTCATCGTCCACAATATGCACCAGTGTCTCCTTAATGCTCCACTTTCCGGGTGCATAGCGGTGATACAACCTCTCTTCAGGCAGCGAATAAATTAATTCCTTTACCTCCAAAAAATTATCCCAAAGATGTTTCAGTATAAGTCCATCTGCCGGCAGCAGCTTCATGTACATGATGGCATAAGGCGGATACTCGCCCGGTTGCGGCGGCGGTATTATTCTCATATCAAACCGGTGTGATCCCAAATCATACATTCCCCCACCCATGTGCCAGTACATCGGCCAGGTGCATGGTTTTAATAGGGAGGTTGTTTTTATCGATATAGCCCTGCAAATGCATCAGGCAGCTGGTATCGGTGGATATAATATACTCCGCCCCGGCAGCCAGCGCGTTGTCAACCTTTTGTTGTGCCATGGCGGTTGATATTCCCTCAAACTTTACAGCGAAAGTGCCGCCAAAGCCACAGCAGGTCTCGTTATCGTTCAGGTCGACCATTTCGAGCCCTAAAACTTTACTCAGCAATTGGCGGGGTTCGGCTTTGATATGGCATTCCCTTAACCCGCTGCAACTATCGTGGTAAACAGCACGACCGTCCAGCTCGGCGCCGAAGTAATCAAATTGCAGGATGTTCACCAAAAAGTCCGAAAGCTCATAAATATTGCCCTGTATGGCGCGGCACCTGTTATGCAGCGTGGTGTTGGTGAACAGGTCGTTATAGTAATTCTTCACCATACCGGTGCACGACGCCGAGGGCGTAATGATGACGCTTTCTTCCGAAAAACCTTTCAAAAACTTATTCCCAACTTCTTTGGCCTCGTCCCAGAAACCAGCATTAAAGGCAGGCTGACCGCAGCACGTTTGTTCGGTATTATAAGTAACCGTGCAGCCCGCTTTTTCCAAAACCTTTACCGTGTTCCATGCCGTATCGGGGTGCAGCTGGTCCATAAAGCAGGGTATAAATAATTCAATTTTCATTTGGGCGCTAATTTGGCAAAAAGTTACGAGTTGTAGGTAATCAGTTATCAGTTTTAATTAGGCATCGCAAACCATCCACCACTCACCTATTGACCATTCACCTCCATACACTAAGTGTTCACGCCACCGCCGCTTGCCAAACATGCCTCTTATTCAACTAATTGATTATCAATGCATCCAAAAATCGCCAACCCCAAAAAGTGCCCCATTTTTAACATTTTCGTGAACACTTGGCGGTGGTGATTGGTGATGGGTTATTTGTGATTAGTTATTTCACCCGTTGTCTGTGTCCCTACAGACAACAACCTCTGACAAAACACTGTCACCACTTTCCCCAAATCATTGCCGTATCTTTATATTTAGCTGTGAATGTCAATGGTCAATGGTCAATGGTGAATAGTCAATAGTCAATTCCCGCTCTCCAATCGTCTTTTAGTGATTGTGGTAGAAAGAGAAGTCCCGCAATATATTATCCGTATTATTCCCTCAGCTTATTGTTGTGCGTGCTGAAAATCAATGTGGGCACCCATCAGCGCTCGGGGCAGAGGACCAAAAAGGGTAGGCCTGACAGAAAAGCGGGCCGGGGTAAAGGCGTGAATGACGGTTTAGCTTTTGCTATGCGCGGAGCGCTACAAAAGCGTAAAGAACCGGCAGAGCGGGCTGAAGCTTTTTTCTGTCTTGATTTTTGCGCTACTTTGGATCAAGCCAAAGTAGCTAGCCTCCGCGGCAATGAGCGGGGGTAAACTCTTCAATTAAACGAAAGCCGTTCTCCTTGACTGGTACAATTCAGTCCGCTGGCCAGCGGATCGTGCCACCATAACGGCCTAAACCTGTCACGCGTATAAGATTCTTCACTGCGTTCAGAATGACAGGGTGTGTGAAGACTGCGCGGCATGCCGATAGCTATTGGGAGAGCTGGGTGATTCCTTCATTTTTCAATAAATACTTACTTAACCCAAAACCTACAACCTTCTAACGACAATGAACCACACCTCCGAACGCCCCCTCTTCATCGAACAGATCCGCGCCGAATCAGGCTCACGGCCGCCGTTGCGTCCGGCACGCCGACCTAAACCTGCCCTGCCCCCGCTCGAGCCCAGCGACGCCCACGAAGTGTTTACCGTTTGTACCGGCAACCGCTGGATGGAACTGGCCGAACGTGAGCCCGAACCCAAAATGCTCTTCGGCGAATTCTGGCGCCAGGGTGAAATCTGCATCCTGTTTGCCGATACCAATGTGGGTAAATCCGTTCTCGCCGTACAGATTGCCAACAGCATCTCGCGCCACAGCCAGATACGGCCCTTTGCGCTCAAAACACGCTCGAAAAAGGTGCTGTATGTCGACTTTGAGCTGAGTACCCAACAATTCTACACCCGCTACCGGGACGAAAAAGGCAATTACAACTTTAACGACAAGTTCATACGTGCCGGCTTCAACCCTGCGCGGTATGCTCCGCTTCCGCTTCCATGGCACCGCCCGCGAACGCGACCACCTCGCCACCCCCGCCGATCATCGCCGTGCCCAGCTACCCGCGCGCGTTATCCAATTATCCGCCCGCGGCCACAGTCAGCGGCAGATAAAACAGAAGCTTAACGTATCCCTCGGCCTGGTTAATAAGTTGGTGCGGCAAGCGTAATGTAAGGCTACCAAACTATAAACTGCAAAATCCGCATTCGGACCTTTCATTAAAATAAGCTATACTAATGATGTAAACTGCCAATATAGCCCTCTGGAACACCTTTTAAAAACAAATGATACGTGAAAAATTCCGGTTCAGACAAAATAGCGCAATAAATTTTCCGCTACGCTCAAAATGACAAAATGGTTGATCGGCGCATGATGCTGTTCCGCTTTGCTGTTCCACAAAATAAAGCCAGCCTGCGGCAGGCAAGAACTGAACAAAACAGCACCCCGTCATTGCGAGCGCGAGCGAAGCAACCTCTGCACATGCCAATCAGGAGTACATTCCCGTTAGTCCGGATTTGAAATCCGGACTTCATTAATTTAAAGATTTGCAATCTGCGGTACGGGCATCAAGTTAATCGTCTAATCTGTTTAATCCTGGTTCAGACAATTGCAGCCGCGACAAGGCGTTTAAGTTTTCTCCTCGCTGCGCTCGTTCGAAATGACATCGTTTTTTTAAAATCCTGGTTCAGACAAAAAGCGGCATGCCTGCGCTCATGTTTCGAGAGCCTCAACATGACAGCCTTTTGTTTGCGTAAGCGATGGCAGCGGATACCGGCCCTGCGCCTAATGCCTGTAGCCGTATGAACGTATAGCGCGGCCCGAGGTACGAGGGAAACGCCCAATTAAATTATCCTGAATAGCCGCACGGAGTGCTGCCTTTACTGCGAACATTTAAGAGCGCTGCGCTGAACTCTTAAATGCGTAAGGAAATGTGTTCCACTTCCTGTTTCAAAATTACGGACGGAACAGAACGCAAATCCCAACGTCATTGCGGGCGCGAGCGAAGCAACCCCTGCAAATGCAAATCAGGAGTACATTTCTTTGACTGGCACAGACCGGAGATTGCTTCGTTCCTTGCAATGACGTCGCGGGGGGGAAAGTGTTCCGCTTGCCTGTTCCAACAAATAAAGCCAGCCTGCGGCAGGAACGGAAAAAAATATCCCACAAACAACAAGACCCCTTTCGGGGCCCGTTGCTCATTTTTTTAATTTTTTTTCTATCGCGCTTCGCTGGTTCGATCCGGATGCCTGCTTTGCATCCTCAACTTTCGAGGTACTGGTTTTTGTTTTACGCGCCTCATATTTCAACTCGTGCGGCTGTTCAGAAACCGAACGCCTTTCCACTTTACTTCCTCGGGTTGCCATAATTTATTAGTTAATGTACTTTTGTTAATTTCTGCCGCGGAACATCGAGATGATCCAGATTATGACAGCGATCACGATAATAACCGCTATTACGCCTACGGCGGCGCCTGCTTTAAATATGCCTGCAATAGCTGCGCAACCGCTCAGCATTACCGTTAACATTATCAAAACGGCCGGGAATACTATTTTTTTCACGTTATGCTTATTGTAAGTATCAACCTGCGCTACTATGGTCCTGCAGCTCATCGGCCGGAAAGGTTTGCGTGGCGCCGCTATCCAATTTAACCACGATCTTATCGCCGATGGCATCAACCACTTCGCCTTCGCCCTCCGGTGTATTAACGCGCTGACCTTTTAAAAACAGGTGTTCGTCCATAAAATTAATTTGCTTCATAATCATAGGTGCTCCACTGCGCCACACCTTTGGGCTCTGCATTCGTCACTTCGGCGCTCTTTTCCAGGCTCATCTGTTTGTTCAGTTTTTCCGCCTGTTTCAGCTCCCCGGCCTGGTCATTGTCAAGCACCGTCAGGCCCTTTGTCTCCTGTACGTGAGCAACAGGGTCGGCAATATATTCCCACTCTTTGCCCATGCCCGGCATTTCGCCCTTGTTCCATGGCCCCCGAACTTCGGTACCGTTAGACATATTGAAATACTGCTGGGTAAAGCGCGGATCGGACGCCAGCACGGCAGGCGGAAAATTGGGCTGAATATCGAGCAGTGCTGCTTCAAACATTTTGTAATGAGCAATTTCCCGCGTCATCAGGAACGACAGGGTCTCCTGTACATAAGGGTCTTCCGTAAATTTCATCAAATGCTCGTAAACCAGTTTCGCCCTCGATTCCGAGGCCAGGTTGCTCCGCAGGTCCACGGTCAGGTCGCCGTTTGAATGGATATATGATGCGCACCACGGTATTCCCTGGCTGTTGCGCGGTGTAACGCCGCCACCGGTAATTATGCCGAACTGCGGGTTGGCAAACACTGCCTGGTGAATGATATCCTCTTTAGCAGCCTTGCCATTGAGTACCTGCATAATCTCAGAACTGTCGGCAGCGTTTTTCAGCTCGCCGTTTACGCCTTTAAGCAGCATCTGTATGGTAGCGCCTACGATCTCGAGGTGACTGAATTCCTCTGTGGCGATATCCATCAGCATATCATACTTATCCGGGTGCGGTACTTTGGCGCCAAAGGCCTGGGTAAAATATTGCATGGCGGCCGCCAGTTCGCCATTTTCCCCGCCAAATTGCTCCAGTAGTAAATTGGCAAATCGCGGGTCGGGGCGCGATACCCTGGCATTGTATTGTAGGTCTTTTACATGGTGAAACATAATGATTTTGTTTTAGTAGATGAATAGATACTTTAACAACTATTGACAATAAATTATGTTTTTAATTAATAAATTATTTTAGAATGAAAATATAAAACAATCTTATTACCGAAAAGTTAATCTCATACGGGTTGATCTGACCTGAATTTGTACTATGAATGCAATATCACCCTGGCTGTTAAATGTTAACGCCGCCCTGAACCGTAAAGACCTTGAAACGATTTATAAGAAGGATAGCGCGGGCTTTTATTTTGAACTGGTTAACCTGGACGATTCCCTTTGGTTAACGGTCTCATGGCCAGGTGGCAGCCGTATCGCATTCCGCCTGGCCTATTCACCGGGCGACAAGCTGAACATTACCCATCGGTCAGAAAGTAATAGCGGTATTCGATTGCGTGCAGGTTCGCTCATTGGTAATTACACTATCGATATACAGTTACCAACCACAGCGCAGCCGGTACTCCGGTACACTACAACGCTCATCCCATCGGCTCCGTTACTGTTTCCGTACTGGCCGAGAGACATCGTGCCATTAGGCGCCGCAGGCAGCAACCTGCTGGCCGAAGGAAAAGTACAGGTAAGCCAGGTGGGCAACCGGTCTGGGCAATTATATTTTAGTCTTACCCGGCCCAAAGCGGGCTCGGTATTTTACCTGCAAAACCTCACCGCACTGGCTGACTATAACCAGGCCACAGAAACTTCGGCCGGCAATACTGTAGGCGGTGAGTGGCCCGAAATTGGTTTCGCCCTGCCGCCTACGCTGAAGCAAAAGCCGCTTGAAGCCGGTAAGAATTATGTATTGAGCGATGCATTTGTCGCTTTTTCAGACACGGTGCCGGCAGACGAGCCCGCGATGGTTAAACAATATCTTGACTTCCTGGCTAACATCTATCTTGCCCTGCCAAAGCCTGCGACATCTTATAAACACTGGCCAGAAATACTGCAAAGCGGTCTCACCGACTTGACCGAAAGCCCCGGCTGCTGGTCGCAGGTGTATGGTAACCACTATTTTAATGCCTATGTGTGCGACTATGCCACGCCGCCGGAGATCATGGTGCAACTGGCCGTCCTGCTGCCCCTGCTGGATTATGTGGAGTGGAGCAATGCACAGCTGGAAGTGATGAAAAAGATAAAAGAAGGCCTGCCTGCTTTCTTTGAGGAAAAATATGGCACTATTATGCGCTGGCACCCGAAAGTAGCTGACAAGATGAAGGGTGAGGAAGAACACAAAAAACCGCTGGTAATGGATGCATGGTATTTGCAGCATCCCCTCCTGAATTTATCGCGGCTGGCACTTAAGGGCGATCAACTGGCGAAGAAACTGTTCCTGGACTCACTGGAGTTTGCGATAAAAGTGGCGCATCATTTCAAGTACGAATGGCCGGTTTTTTATAAATTGGATACGCTGGAAGTTATCAAGGCGGAGACCGCGCCGGGCAAGGGCGGCGAAAAAGATGTGCCGGGGCTATATGCTCATATCATGCTCCAGGCATTGGAGCTGACCGGCGAAAAGCGGTATCTTGCAGAAGCTGAAAAGGCCGCTCAAAAACTACAGGGGCTTGGGTTCGATCTTTTTTACCAGGCAAACAATACTGCTTTTTCGGCAGGCGCATTAATACGTTTGTATAAGATCACCCAAAAAGAGATTTACCGGGAATTAAGTTATCTATGCCTGGCAAATATTTTTAAAAATGTACAGCTTTGGGATTGTAACTATGGTTATGGTAATAATTTCCCTACCTTTTTTGCCCTTTTCCCGCTGAAAGATGCGCCGTACACAGCAGTATATGAAGAGCAGGAAGTATTCTGTGCTTTTCACGACTGCCTGCTGCATGCCCGCGACCTGGAGATTGAACCGTCCGCCCGGTTGCTGATGGCGGAGTATATCCGTTTCCTGGTGGAACGCGCCGTTTATTATTACCCTACGATGCTGCCCGAGAAAATGCTCTCGGAAGAAGTGAAGACCGGCGAGGTGGACCCAAAATTGTGGATTGCTTTGGAGGACCTGCACGACGGCTGGGAGAAATCCGGCCAGGTGGGCCAGGAGGTTTACGGCGCGGGCAATGCCTTCGGTATCCTGCCGCGGCATTATATGCAGGTAGTAAAAGCCGGACTGATGGTGTACAGCGATTATCCTACCTACGGATTTTCGCCTAAAAAACATAGACCCGTTACCTTTCGCTTGGCCGGCGACGGGCGGCTGAACTGCAGGCTGATGATAGTGAAAACAGGCAGATCAAAATTACCAGACGTGGTGGTAACCGTCAATGACAGCAAAGAACCACTGAACGGGAAGAAAGTCGCAGGCGGGCACCTGGAGTTTGAAGTACCGGGTGACAGTTCGATTAAGGTCGATTGGAAAAAATGATGTATGGTAGATGATGGCAAATTTCGTCTTATTCCTCTTCCTGCTACACAAAATAGGGCCATTTGCGGCAGGCAGGAACGGAACAACCTAACCCCCCAAAAATTAATGACTTCCTTCATCCCACCAAATGACATTCGTCACTTATGTATCGGGCGTACAACGTATTTTAGATAAAATTTTATTGTAACATGTGGTGGCAGTATGCTTTGGTTTTTATAGGCGCTTTTTTGTTTGACGTGGTGCCCTTTCCCTTTCCGCCTGCCTTTACCATTATGGTACTTTTGCAGGTTGTTTTCGGGCTGGATATATGGCCCGTAATTATCATCGGGGTCATCGGGTCGGTTTTTGGGCGGTATATCCTCACCCTTTATATCCCCTACCTGGCCGAAAGAATATTCAGGAAATCGAAGAACGAAGATGTGCAATTTCTTGGCAACCAAATGAAAGAACAAGGCTGGAAGGGACAGATGGCCATATTAGCATATACGCTGTTGCCGTTACCAACCACGCCGATATTTTTGGCAAGCGGCATGTCGCGCATCAACGCCGTTTACATTATCCCTATGTTTTTGGCGGGCAAGTTTACCAGCGACGCCATTACGGTACATTTGGGAAAGTACGTGACTGAAAACGCCGAGAGTATATTGCAAAATTCTATCTCGTGGCGGTCGATACTCAGCTTTATTATCGGGGCAATACTGTTGTCGGCCGTCCTGTTCATCGACTGGCGCTCGCTTATTCAAAAGAAAAAGTTCCTGCTTAATTTCAGGATATGGAAGTACGATCGTTCTGAAAACAGGGAAATCTGATAGCGGCAACCACGGTTGTTCCGCTTTCTGTCACACAAAATAACGGACGGAACAAACCTCAGGCACCAGTCAACATTCACTACTCACCATTCACTACTCACCATTTACCATTCACTACTGACCATTCACTACTCACTCCCCCTATTCCCCCAGCAGTTTTTTCTTTTGCGCGTCGTACTCCTTTTGGGTGATGGCGCCCTGGTCGAGCAGCTTTTTCAGCTTGGTAAGCTCATCCGCTACGCTGAATTGTGGCGATGCGGCGTTTGATTTGGAATCGTTGCAGGGCGTTACCTCGCACGAGGCGATGGCCTCTTCTATCCAGACATCGCAGGTAGGCAGTCCGCCGGTTTTGATGGTGAAAACCACTTTCTCCTGCCCGCTGGTAAATTGTTTGGCGTTCTTGATCTTCTTGATCACATACCCCCCGCCCGACATATCCTTGCGGGCGCTCATGCCACCACTGCGCCGCGGGTCGGGCGGACCGGGCAATAACTGGTTGATGAGCACATATTTAAAACTGCCGTCCTGCATCGACCCCAGCCCTACGCGCACGGTATCGCCCGGGTGATAGGTTTTTCCGTTGGAGGCTTTGTATTCTTTCAGTGTCTGCGAGAATGCGGCAATAGGTGCTATACACAGCAGCGCCAGGATAATACGTTTCATGATGGTATGTTTTAGGTATAAAGGTTCAATATTAAAAGACGCAACAAGGCCGAAAATGTTTGACAGCAATGCAGCCGGACTTATTTGCTTTCGACACCGTGCCGGCGCGTTAGTTTAAGCAGCGACAGCAATATGATAAGCCCGATTATAAAATAAACGCACAATACCAGTGCTGAATTGCGCATGCTGCCGGTAATATCGTCGATGAGGCCGAAGCTGAACATTCCGCCTACGATGGCGAGCTTTTCGGTAACATCATAAAAGCTGAAGAACGAGGCTGAGTCCGGTATATCCTGCGGTATCAGTTTGGAATACGTAGAACGCGACAGCGATTGTATGCCGCCCATCACCAGCCCCACGATGCCCGCCAGTATGAAAAATTCAATATTCGTGGTAGTAAAATACGCGCCGATGCAAACCAATATCCATATAGCCACTACCCAAGCCAGTACCTTGATATTACCATGCTTATCCGATAACCGCGACATCAGCGTGGCGCCGCCTATGGCCACTATCTGGATGATGAGGATGGTGGTAATGAGCTGTGTTTTATCCATGCCCAGCTCTTTGGCGGCAAAGCTGGCGGCCACCAGCATAATGGTTTGCACGCCCATAGAATAAAAGAAAAAAGCCGGCAGGTAACGTTTTAATATCGGCATATTCTTTACCTGTTTCCACACCTTGCCCAGCTCGATAAACCCGCCGCGCAGGATGTCGTGGGTGTGCGACCTGGCATTCGGGCTGCCTTTGGGCAATATGATAAAGGGGATAAACGCAAAGCCTATCCACCAGATGCCAACCAGCAGGAACGACAGCTGTGAAGCCGTGCCTTGTGTCATACCGAAAGGTGTCGTCAGCACGAAAAAGAAACAGATGAGCTGTAAAATAACGCTGCCGATGTAGCCGTAGGTAAAACCTTTCGCACTTACCTTATCCTGCATATCAAGGCTGGCGATCTCGGGCAGATAGGAGTTATAGAACACAAATCCGCCGCTATACCCTATCGCCGCAAGTCCGAAAAAGATCATGCTTTGTTCCAGCGTTTCTATCTTGAAAAAATACAGCATTCCGCAGGAAATGGCGCCCATCCACGTAAAAAACTGCATGAATATTTTCTTGTTGCCGCGGTAATCCGCTATGGAAGTAAGCATGGGCAGTAATAAAGCCACCACCAGGTAGGCGGCCGCGAGGGTATAATCCTGCAATGCCGTGTTGACGAAACTTTTTCCGAAGAATACTACATGGTTACCGTTCTCCTTGTTGGCCGTAATGGCCACATAATAGGCCGGGAAGATCGTTGATGTAATTACCAGGTTATAGGCCGAATTGGCCCAGTCGAAAAAGGCCCAGGCGCGTATGGTGCGTTTATTGTTTTTAGGTTGCATGGCAGGTTAAAAGTAGAGAAAAATTATTTTAATGATCAAAGTCATGCCCAACTTGTTTCAGCATCTCTCTATCTTTGGAATGACAGGATACTTAGAAACTTTATGAAACACGGACTTCTCATTGATATGGATGGCGTTATCTACAGCGGCGAAACGCTAATAGAAGGCGCTGATAAATTTATAAAACGACTGCTTGACGATAATATACCCTTTACCTTCATGACCAACAACAGCCAGCGCACCCGCCTGGAAACGGTCCGTAAGCTGAAAAGGCTGGGCATCGAGGTAACCGAGGATCATGTTTACACCAGCGCAATGGCTACCGGCAAGTTCCTGGGCGACCAAAGCCCTAATGGTACTACCGCCTATGTTTTAGGCGAGGGCGGCTTGCTGACGAGCCTGCACGAGAATGGCGTTACGCTGGTTGATTCTGATCCCGAGTTTGTTGTATTAGGTGAAGGCAGGAACTTTACTTTGGAAATGGTACAGCGTGCCGTGGATATGATACTCGGTGGCGCCAAATTCATCACCACCAACCGCGACCCATCGCCCAAAAAACCGGGATGGAACAACCTCGGCATCGCCGCAACCACCGCCATGATTGAAGAAGCAAGCGGCCGAAAAGCCTTTGTAACCGGCAAACCAAGCCCGGTGATGATGCGTTCGGCGCGAAAATATTTGGGCCTTGAAACCGCTGAAACAACGGTTGTAGGCGATACGATGGAAACCGATATACAGGGCGGCGTACAAATGGGTTACAAAACGATACTCGTGCTGTCAGGTATCGCAACCAAGGAAAACTTAAGCCATTATGCTTTCAAGCCCGATGTGATTGTAGGTTCGGTAGATAAAATACGTTTCCCGCTTAAATGGTGGTAAAGGGCTGCCTCCCCTTTATAATGACTTTTTTTTGGAGGAAAAGTTAGCAAATTCGGGTCGTTTCAGCCAGCTTTTTTTATTTTTTGATCCGATAAACAGCCGGAAAAAAAAGAAGCAGCCGGATGCTGCCATCATGCAATAGATACCCCATAACGGTAATGTTTTGCCGAGGTCTATCAATAACCCATCGCGACCCAAATTTCCAAAACCCAATAAGGCCGGTAACCTGTACCAATAATAACAAGTCACCCCGGCGGCAGCAAAAAAACCGGTAAGCTTTCTTTCAAATTTATGTTTGGTAATGTTTGAGAGTATCATGTAAATGGTCAATGTCGTCAACAAACCTGTTAACGGCAATTCGTAAGCTGTCAATAACCCATTTAAGGTTCTTACACCGGTGGTATCTGCTACGTGAAACCATCCCCAGATAAAGCCCGGCAGCCCGCCAATGATAAGCACTGAGCTTAGGCGGTGATAAATAGTTTTTACAGACGATCCGGGGTTAATGTTTGGAGTGGAGTCCGGGCATGGTACCACACAATTCATACATTTATCGCAATGCGCGTTAGGCGCTGTTATAAGAACGTTGCCTCCGTACAGTTTTTCAACTGGATGAATTGGGCATAAACCGGAACACCAGGCACTTTTCCATTCATAAAATAAACCTACCGTTATACTAACGCCGGTCGCCGAGATGATTAATATTCCGGTTGCTAAAGCGTTTGTATTAAATATTATATGCCGTAAGGGAACTATTATATACAAAGCCAAAACTGCTGCCAGGTTAAGTATCCCGGTTTGTTTTGCTGATAATTTCTTTCGTTTCGACAAACCCAAATGCCGCGGTAATAAATTAGTAGTGGCCAAAGGGCACACATTACGCCACAGCCCTGCAAATAAAACCAATAGGGCTGGCGCAGCGGGTATCAGGATGTTCCAAAATAACATGATACCAGTTGATGGAAAAAACAAAAGACAATACAAAATAGCTATGCCGCCAAGCCAGACAAAGGACTGAGCAAAGCGCCAGGCAAAAACGGAACGGTAAGGTAGTTGTTGAAATGATTTGATCTGATTTTTTGGATTCGGCATAATAGCATATTCGTCGAACCAAAGTATAGGCTAAGGCTGGTTCCAAAAATGACCAATATCACATAGCTGGATTTTGTTTGTAACGGCAGTCGACAGGGTGAACCGCTGGCGCTGCAACTCTGCCCGATTCCCAGGTAATATTGCCCCCATTAAGGGGCTGGGGTATTCGGTTTATTTCAAATGCGCTCTTAGCATCCAGGCCATTTTTTCGTGTTCTTCCATCAGCCCGGTAATAAAGTCGCTCGTGCCCATATCACCGTATTTATTGCCGATCGGGTCGATATTTCCGCGAATGAACTCGATAATGCTGTTATGGTCTTCTACCAGTTCGCGGATAAAACCCAGGCTGTCATTGGTGCGTTCGGTAAGCTCGGCCAGGTGGGTAAGCTGTAAAAAGCTTTTCAAAGTAGCAGGCGCATAATGCCCCAGCTGTCTTATGCGTTCGGCCACGCTATCCATCGTTTCGTCCAAAGCTTCGTACTGAGATTCGAAAAACAGGTGCATCGAATGGAAATCGGGTCCCTCTACGTTCCAATGCGCGTTGCGGGTTTTTGTATAAAGTACAAATTCGTCTGCCAGTAATTTTGCAAGCTGTTCTGATACTGCCTGCCTGTTTGCGTCGGTAATGCCAATATTGGGTTTCATGGTTGTATGTTTTTAAAGTGAATGCAGAATAGATGATGTTTATTAGCAATACAAATATAAGGTCTTTATTTACCTGGCAGGCATTTTTCGCTGTCATACACAGGTTAAATTATATCTGTATATTTGTTAAGGATGAACATGACACCGCTGCGTATATATTCTAAACATCAACTCACCAAATGGCTCCTCGCGACCGTTTTGGTTTTGAGCCTTTTCAGTTATGCTGGTGTCTCATCCGCCGGCCAGGAAAAGTCGCAAATCTACCACACCGCATTAACGGTAAATTCTAACCCTGCGGTAAAAAAGTGCGTTACCTATTACCGCTCTTTTCATCAGCCTTATGCGGCAAATGCCTGTTTTGATAACCTGATCTATATAAACAGGTTAAGTTTCATCCATAGCCAATCGGTAAAAATACGGTTAATAAAACACAGCGCGCCTTACGTTATTACACAAGCATCATCATTTCTTCATTACAAGGTAATAACCGAGACCGCCGCCGACTCCCCCGCCATCCTGGTTTAATTTCCCATCATTTACTAATTCAAATTAACACAGGTTATCATGTGCTGCAGGATCATTTGCAGCCATTTCATACTTATAAAACATGAAGAAATTTAAAAGATTGCTCCGGCTTTGCAGCCTGGCACTCTTTATGGCGTTGGCCGTAGCAGGTATTGGCATATTTGGTGTCGCGCCTGTTTTAACTAAGGACAGGAAGCTATTTCCGGATATCGAACTAAAGATCGAAAAGGACGACAGCGGCGACACGCACCGGCCACAGGACGAATTATATAAAACCTGACGCTTAACTCAACGCAAATTCCACTGCAGCTTTAGAGTGAATAACTGTTGTATCAAATAAAGGGATATCAGAATCCGTGTTGTTGATGAGTAAAGGTATTTCGGTACAGCCCAGGATAATTCCCTGTGCGCCTCGCGCTACCAGTTTATTGATCACGTCGATATAAAAGCTTTTGGTTTCGGGTTTTAAAATATTACGGCCCAGTTCTTCAAATATGGTGTAGTGTATAAAATCGCGGTCCTTGTCGTCAGGGATAACGATATCGATGCCCCTGTCCGTCAGTTTATCCCTGAAGAATGGCTGTTCCATCGTAAATTTTGTACCAAGCAGCCCCACTTTCGTCAGGCCTTGTGTAACAATGGTATCAGCGGTAACAGTTGCAATATGGATGACCGGCAACTGCACTTTTTGCTCCAGTTCATCGGCTACCTTGTGCATAGTGTTGGCACATAATACAATAGCCTCCGCCCCTGCACCTTTCATACCCATGGCCGCATCGCTCAGCATTTGCAGGGTTTTATCCCAGGCGCCGTTGTCATTGTTGTTTTTTATGTCCTGGTAATTGAACGAATAAATGATGCACTCCGCAAAATTAAGGTCTCCAAGCTTTTCATTGATTCCTTTGTTGATCAGCCTGTAATAATCAATGGTAGATACCCAGCTGATGCCGCCTATGAGCCCTAACTTTTTCATATGGCGAAGGTCTGAATAATAATTCCGGTTGTAGGGGTGAATATATATTTTTATATCCTGCTGACACTTTTACTCGTATGTAGTGTATGGCTCAAATTTGCTGATGCCCGTCAGTATTTTATCGTAATTTCGTATCTTTATTGAACCATGGCAAAGGCAGAAAAACCCGTACAGGAAACCGCAAGCCTGCAATTATTAACCGAAACCGAACGGCTTAAACGGGATATTTACCGCCCCGACATGGAAAAACTACAGCTATTTACCCAAATGCTTCGCAGAAATGCGTTATTAAAAAAGGCTGTCATTCGTCACAAATAACGCTATGGATATTTCAGATGACGAACTGTTGAAATTTTGGCGCAGTCTTAATAACCATCATGTCAGGTATATTATGGTAGGCGGATTTGCCACCCGCTTCCATGGGTTTAACCGTAATACCGAAGATATTGATCTTTGGCTGGAGGACACGCTGCAAAATCGGAAAAATCTAAGAAAAAGCTTTATTGATTTGGACTATGGGGATTTTCCTTCGCTTGAAACAATGGAATTCGTACCCGGCTGGACAAGCTTTTATGTGGGCCAGGCTGTAGAATTAGACATCATGACGCGGATGAAAGGGTTGGAAGATCATACTTTTGATGAATGCTTTGGGCTTGCGTCAATTGCCGACCTGGATGGTCTGCTTGTACCCTTTTTGCATATCAACCAGCTCATTGCAAATAAAAAAGCAGTTAACCGGCCTAAGGATCAGATTGACGTTTTGGAACTGGAGAAAATCAGGAAGATACGGGAAGAAAACTGATTATGTCAAAAAAGGATACCGAACTTCTAAGTAATATCGTCCGATTAATTTTACCTGACAACTTGCCAAATAAAATTAATATTTGTTACATAAACACATGGATATGAAAACGATGGACAGTCGGTGAATTCCAAACTCATCTTTCTAAAGTTATAGAGCAGGTGAAAGCTGGTGGAAAATAGCGATCACTTTTGGTAAGAAAAAAGAAATTGTAGGCTATTTTCTGCCCCAAATACCGGGTGAATATCCCAAGCGCAAATTAGACATATTGGAAGGAAACACATCTGTTGTTTTTAAACCTGATTTCAAAATAGCTGATGAAGATTTTTTGGAATAATTTATCTTCAGTTTATGGACAGTCTTATAACCACATCATTCCAAAAGTGGCTTAGTTACAAAGAGTCCCACGAAATAATCCGCCGCCTTTCACGTTCTTGCTCTTTAGGATATGAATAGGTGCTTTTGTGGGATCGGAATAGTTTTGCTGTTACAAATAGCTGTAGTCGGCTGCGGCATAGTAAGATCGGTCGGTAAAGATCCATCGGGAGAAGAACTTAGCCGGCTGGACACCTTGCCCAACTACAAGAACGGTTCTTTCGAGAACCTGGCTGAACGTGCCGACTCGACAGTCAGGCACAACCTGATGTTTCATCGACGCCCCGAAACAGCCCGGCCCTCCCACTCACTGCCATGGGTTGAAACCGATTTGAAGGCACTTGCCGCGCCAGCACCAACTATCGTTTGGTTTGGCCATTCATCCGTGCTTATCAAAACCGGGCAGGGTAATATACTCATCGATCCTGTTTTCAGCAATCATGCAGGGCCTGTACCCGGAGTAATTACGGCCTTTCCCGGCACTACGCATTACCATGCACTGGATATGCCTCCTATCGACGTGCTGATCATTTCCCATGACCATTACGACCACCTCGACTATCGGACACTGAAAAAATTGAAGGACCGTATTAAAATGGCGGTAGTACCCATGGGCGTAGGTTCGGATCTGATATACTGGGGATTTGATCCTAAGAAGATCATCGAATTGAACTGGAACGGGTCGGCAGTGCTGCCCGGAGGCCTTAAGATCACGGCCACGCCAGCACAGCACCGCAGTAACCGCACTTATGGTAAAGAAAACAAAACACTGTGGGCCTCTTACGTGATACAGGCAGGTAATTACCGGTTGTTTTACAGTGGCGACAGCGGTTACGGGCCACACTTTAAACAAATAGGCCGGCAATATGGCCCGTTTGACCTGGCGTTGCTGGAATGCGGGCAGTACAGCCCGAACTGGCCTTGGACACACCTGTGGTTTGGTCAGGCTGCCCAGGCTGCTGTCGACCTGCGGGCAAGCTTGCTGCAGCCTATTCACTGGGGCAAGTTTGTTGAAGCTGCACAACCATGGAACGAGCCTATCGAAAAGCTGATTCCCGCTGCCGAAAAACTCGATATCCGGGTAAATGTGCCACGTATTGGTGAGCCCTATACGCTGGGCGACCCACCCAGGGATTCAGCCTGGTGGGGGTTTAAGTAAATTAGGCCGTGGGTCTTTTGGATACGACCGATAAAACCGATTTCAAAGGGATCCGAACGCCGCCCGGCTAATTGAAAAATTTTTGGAAAGAAAAATAGGGAGAACGCATTTCTAATTCATTTTGGCTGGACTCACGCTGCGCTGCTCTGGCATAAACAAACATTTGCTGTTCATAGTCACCAATAGCATCCCGGATTGTTTCAAATTTCCCCCCGGTCAGGTTATCGGATAAAATTAATGCATCTACGAGCCCGGTATTTACACCCTGGCCGGCAAATGGCGGCATCAGATGTGCGGCGTCTCCAATAAGTGTTATCGGCAAGGCGCGGTCATTTTTCCATGGTTTATCCAATGGTAATTTCCTTGTCGGCAAACCCTTAAAAAGTGATGTCGACCGGAATAGCTGTTTGTAACTTTCGTCCCATTTTCTAAATCTGCCTGAAAGAAACGATGCTACTTTTTCTGCATTATCAAAGTCAGGCCCGTTGCCGTTAGTCCACTCCAAAGGCTTTCTGAAAATTACGCCATAGGTAAGGACGCCGCCATTAAAAGGGTTTGCAACCAATAAGTTCCCTTCAAAGGCAGTCATTAATCTGTGTCCATCGCATAACCCATAAAATTCCGGGCACCTGAGTTCAGGCTGGCTCACATCACCTTGGATAATAAAAGTTCCGGTCTCTTCGGTTTCAGTGTCCGCTACATAGTTCCTTATTTGGGACATCCCGCCATTTGCGCCAATTACCATATCTGCGGTCGTATCGGGTTTGTCTTCAAAGTGCAACAACCACTTTCCGTGGCGTTCTTCCAGTCCTGTACACTTGCTGTCCCAGGTAACTGTATCGTTTGTTACACTGTCAAGCAGTATTTTTCTTAAATCGTGCCTGTTTATCTCCGGGTTGTCGTGCCGGTTACCAGTTGTTATCTTTTTGGTGTATATCACTTCACCTTTTTCATCAGTCATGATGATCCCCATAGGTATCGCGGCCGAAAAATACCTTTCCAGCAATCCTGCCCTTCTCATAGCTTCCTGCCCTGAGTTTTTGTGCAGGTCTAGCGTCCCGCCCCATATCCTGGCCTCCGGGCTCTTATCCCGTTCGTAAACGGTTACGTTTATTCCTTTTTGTTGTAATAACCTGGCCATGGTCAGTCCGACAGGCCCTCCGCCAATAATGGCCACTTTCTTATCTTTTAATAACATCGTTTTAAATTGTTAACAATGCAAAATTGATAATTTAGATAGGGATAAAATAGCAAATTTTGACTTAAAAATAGGCGTAAAAGACTTTATGAAGATCAATAAAAAACAAACTGTACCTAATATCCTGTTAAGTTTTGCCCGTTTGATGGGGGCCGAAATAAAAAACAGCAGGTTAAAAATTCCGGAAAAATTTGGTACGGGTTATTGTGCCGGGTTCATTCTTAATGAGCACATGCGTATGCTTATCAGCGATTATAAGCTGCATAAGGACGTGGCTGTTAGCAATCCGGATATCAATGCACGCGGGAAAATGATATTTTTCAAGTTTCAAAATATCTTCCTAAAAAAAGCAACAGGGAGGCAGTTAATTGAAACGCCTTCCGTTTTGATCGCGACAAGCCGGATAAATACCGACGAGGTTATTTCGATCCATACAAACACCGCCACTATTAATATTGAAGTAGATGCCAGTTATTTAAACGGACTTTTCGACCTGCCCGAAAAATCGCCGGTTTTACAAAGCCTGTTACAGAACAATCAACCCTTACTGTTCGAGCAAATAGTTTATCCTTCTTTACAAAAAATTGTGGATGAAATTGTGACTGAACCAATAGGTGAAACCTTTGAAATGTTTTTCCTAAGGATAAAGGCAGAAGAATTGATCTGCAGATTATTAATGGAATTGGAAAAACGGGATGAAAAGCATTTGCTCTCTTTAAATAGTCGCGATATACAAATTATTTACAAGATAAAAGAGCAAATGCTTAAACATATAGAAACTCCGCCCGTCATCAAAACATTGGCGGTTAATGCCGGCATGAGCCCAACCAAGCTAAAGCGTGTATTCAGCCAGGTATTTGGCAACAGCATTTTTAACTACTACCAGGGGTTCAGGCTAAAAGAAGCGGCCCGGCTGCTGAAAGAAGAAAAGCTGTCTGTTTCAGACGTAGGTTACAGGCTGGGCTTTACCAATCTCAGCCATTTTTCAAGAGTGTTTGAAAAGCACATCGGGATTAAGCCCAAAAAATTTTCGGCCATATAAGATCGCCTTGATGTGTATGCAAAAAGCCCCGAAAGGGGCTTTTATACGTTGCGCACCACGCGGAACTGCATTTGAACACCTTGAAGATATCTTACTGATAATCAAGTCAATTAAGGAAACAGAGAAGTAGCTCTTTTCGGTTCTATATCTGCCGATAAACTTTACGCTATATTCTGTTAGAAAATGAATAATTTGTTTAATATCATTATAGTGATATTAAACGACGTTATCGCGATTATGCTGAAACTTTAAATTTGTCGTATAGATATTGTTGCCCTTTTGACGTAATAATAATTACCCGTGAGTTTTTTGTCTTTCGGATATAATTAAGCGCTAACATCTTATCAAGCAATGCAGCACTGAGAGAACCGGCAAGATGGTGCTTTCTTTCACTCCAGTCAAGACAGGGTTTGGCAAAAGCCCTGCGATTTTTTTTTAATTCGTCAATGTTAATCCCAAATTCCAGAAGCTGATGGACGATTTTGTAACCTACCAGAAAAATGATAATTTTGCATCAGTCACTCCAAAACTACAATGGCCCGACCAAGACAATACGATGAAGATGCGGTAATTGATAAAGCACTATCGGTGTTTTGGAAAAAGGGGTTTTCTGACACCTCATCGCGTGACTTGATTGCGGCCACAGGTATGAGTAACGGCAGTTTATTCAACAGCTTTGGTGATAAAACAACGCTATACCTGGCCTGCCTTCAGAAATATAACGCTACATACATTGCAGCACTTGAAAGTTTGCTCATTTCTGAACTTCCTTTCAAAGAAAAAATACAAAAGGTGTTTGAAGGCACTGCAAAAAAAGTTTCTGCTACAGATGATTACGAAGGCTGTTTTTTTTTCAATAGTTCGGTTGATAGTGGTATCCATGACGCAGCCATTTCTACATTAACTGCTGCCATTCAACTAAGACTTGAAAAAGCCTTTTGCACTGCCGCCGACCAGGCCAGGGAAAGCAAACAATTGCCAATCGAATCCGACAGCGTTCAAATAGCGCAATACCTTATGATGATTACCACCGGTCTGCGTGCGATGGTCAAAGGCAACGCTTCCGTTGCGGAAATAGATCATATTATCCATTCCGCGCTGAAATTCCTGCCATTTTAAAATAATAAAATAATTTTGGAGCAATTGATCCAATAGTATAGATTTGCAATATTTTGGAGCATTTGCTCTTTAACTATTTATTTCATTATGAAAGCAAATTTAACTTTACTGATTTGCGCCGTGCTGAGCTTCAGCAGCGGGGCGATGGCAGCTCAACCCGGAACAGGAATTGGGGATTTGAAGTTCAGGACCGCTAAAGTAGACGGACTAACTATTTTTTACCGCGAAGCCGGTAATCCGGCTAAGCCAGCAATCCTGCTGCTACATGGATTCCCTTCAACCTCACACATGTATGATGGGTTAATAAACGACCTGGCCGGCAAATATCATTTAATTGCGCCTGACTATCCCGGTTTTGGCAATAGCAGCAAGCCTGATCCCAGCGTCTTTGTTTACAGCTTCGATCACATCGCTGCAATTATGGTTCACTTCATTGAAACCATAGGCCTCAGGAAATTTAGTCTGTACATGCAGGACTATGGAGGGCCTATTGGATTTCGCATAGCATCTGCGTACCCCGGCAAAATTAATGCGCTGATTATCCAGAACGCCAATGCTTACACAGCTGGATTAGGCGACGGTTTTAATAAAATTATGAAAATGGAGCAGGCCGGCGATGAAAAAGGCGTAGCAAATATCCTTCACCAAATCATTTCATTGGACGGTATTAAAGTGCAGTACACGCAAGGCGCTGCAAATCTTGACAATATTGCGCCCGAAACCTATCTAACGGATTTTTATTATGTACAACGTCCCGGTAATGCAGATATCCAGGCAACGCTGTTTTACGATTACCACAACAATTTAACTCAATACCAGGTTTGGCAGCGTTATTTTAAAGAACATCAGCCACCGGCACTGATTGTCTGGGGTAAAAACGACCCGATTTTCACAGCACCCGGTGCGAACGCTTATAGACAAGATCTACCGGGTGCAGAAATCCATTTATTAAATGGCGGACATTTCGCCCTGGTTGAATATCACCGCGAGATAGCTGCCTATATTATTTCTTTTCTCCAAAAAAAGGCATTGAATAATTGATAATCAACGCTAAACAAAAATGGGAACGGTGTTCAAACCGTTCCCATTTGTGCGGAAGAAGGGACTCGAACCCCCACGCCGTGAAGCGCCAGATCCTAAGTCTGGTGCGGCTACCAATTACGCCACTTCCGCATCTTAGGATTTTTAAGAGTCGGCAAAGATAATATTTAAAATGATTCCACCGATTTTTTTTTGTAATTACACCGCTTGAAGGCTGTTAACCAATTCTTTAAAGTATTTTGGAGCACGCAGCAACCGGCTCCCATACCACGAAAACATTTCACCGTCAACAAGTTTAATTTTGGCCTCTCGGAGAAGGGACTCAAACTCCCGGATATGTTGATCTCCAAACGGGTAAGGTTCCGACGATAGCAATACCACATCCGGCTTAGCAGCCAACAATTGTTCGTTACTTACTTCCGGATACCTTTCCGCAGTAAAGGCGTTTACCATGCCGCATTTCTGCAGCATATCGTCAATAAACGTCCCATTACCTGCAACCATGTATGGTTTGCGCCATATCAGGTAAGCCACACGCAGATTGATTTGTTGACTGGTTATATAGCTGAATTGTTGTTTGATCTGATTACTTAACTGCCCGGCATTCTCGCTTTTGCCAACCAACGCTCCCACTTTTCCAATCATATCCAATGCTCCGTCAAGATCACTTATATCGCTCATCCACACCGGGAAAAGTTCCATTAGCTCCTCTATTTGAGTTTGCTCGTTTTCTTCCTTGTTGCCAATGATAAGGTCAGGATTTAATTCTTTTATTAATCTGATATTAAGTTGTTTAGTTCCACCTACCTTTACTTTTTGTTTAACCGTAGCAGCCGGGTGAATACAAAATTTAGTAATGCCAGTGATCTCCTCATCCAGTCCCAGGTCAAACAATAGTTCGGTTTGAGAAGGGACGATAGAAATTATCTTTTTGGGAATGGAAGCCAATTCCACCGCCCTGTTCATCTGGTCGTAAAATATAGGCATGGATAACCTTTTAACTACCCGTTATATATCTGGTACACCCCCGCTATTGTGCGTTTATCGGCAGAGCCCACAAGTATGGTGGCTATCTTCTTCTCGATCATCAGGTTTTCGGCCTGGCTGATATATTCCTCCGGATCGACAATGATCGGGTGCGCGGTCATCATCTCATGGATATGCAATTGTGACGTGTCCGGGTTACGTACCAATGCGCGGCGCAGGTCGCCGTCTGTTACTACGCCCTCAATTAAGCCCGGGTGCCCTACAATCACCAACCCCAGCTTTCCTTCCGACATCCGCAGCAACAACTCCGTAAACGAAGCATTTTTATCAATAAACGGCAGGTTGTCCCTGCGCATCAGGTCTTTCACTTTAACCACTAATTTGCGGCCCAGGCTGCCCCCTGGATGAAACCTCGCAAAATCCTCGTGCTGAAACTGCCGGGTTTCCATCAGGGCCATCGCCAGTGCATCACCCATAACCAAAGTAGCTGTGGTAGATGATGTCGGTGCCAGTTCCAGCGGACAGGCCTCACGCGTAATGCACACGTTCAGATGATGGTCGCTGTTTTTAGCTATGGTCGAATTTGGGTTGCCTGTAATACTGATGATCTTGTTATTGTTCCATTTCAGGAACGGGATTATCTTTAGTACCTCATCGGTCTCGCCAGAATAAGATATCAGGATCACGATGTCATTACTCTCCACCATCCCCAGGTCGCCGTGAAAAGCCTCGCCGGGGTGTAAAAAGAAGCTCGGGGTACCCGTGCTAGCCAAAGTAGCGGCAATCTTTCTGCCGATCAAACCTGATTTTCCAACGCCCGCCACGATCAGCTTTCCTTTCGATTCCAGTATAGCTTCTACTGTCCCGGTAAAATCATTATCCAGCGATGCCGCCACATACTTCAGCGACTCAATCTCGATATCAAATACTCTTTTGGCTATTTCCTTCATGGCATCACCCCAAACCCTCTCCGGTAGAGAGCAGCTTTTAATACATTTTTTAATTAAAAAAATCTCCCCTACCGGGGGAGATTTAGAGGGGGCTAAAGTAACGGCTTTATAACCTCTTCCAGTTCATGCAGCTTCACCATGTTAGGCCCGTCGCTCAGCGCGTTATCTGGGTCGGGGTGTGTTTCCATAAAATAACCGTCTGCCCCAAAAGCTTTGGCTGCCAGCGCCATCATGGGCACAAAAGTACGGTCGCCGCCGGTTTTGCCTCCGGCACCGCCGGGCCGCTGTACAGAATGCGTGCAATCCATACAAACCGGGTGCCCAAATTTTTTAAGATCATAAATATTCCTGAAATCAACTACCAGGTTATTGTAACCGTACATATTACCGCGCTCGGTCAGTATTACCTGCTCGTTCCCCGCTTCCACAACTTTCTGGGCCGGGTAAAACATGTCCTGCCCCGAAAGAAACTGTGCTTTTTTAACATTTACTATTTTTCCTGTTTTTGCTGCCGCGACCAGCAGATCGGTCTGGCGGCACAAAAACGCCGGTATCTGCAAAACATCAACCACTTCGGCAGCTATGGCAGCCTGCCCGGGTTCGTGAATATCCGTAATTACCGGCAAGCCGAAACGCTCCTTTACATTTTGCAGCATTTCCATTCCCTTTTCAATGCCCGGCCCGCGGTACGAATGTATCGACGTGCGGTTAGCCTTATCGAACGAAGATTTAAATACCACGGTTACCGGGTACTTCTGCCCTATTTCAGCCACTTTTTCGGCCACGGTATAAAGCAGGTCCTGGTTTTCCATTACACAAGGACCTAATATAAAGAACGGCTTCTGCCGTATCTGTTCAAACAAATTCATGTGCAAAGATGGTAATTTTTAGCCTCACCCCAAGCCCTCCCCGGTAGACGGCGGCTCAAATTTAGTATTATTATAAAAAGTCGCCTCCTTTAGAGAGGATTTAGGTGAGGCATAGCTAACTTTGCATCATGATCAACTACTTCGAATTCTACAATATTCCTGAGTCTTTTCATCCCGATGTTGCTTCGCTCAAAAAGAAATTTTATGAATTAAGCAAGCAATATCATCCCGATTTTTATGCCAACGAGTCCGGCGAAAAGCAGCAGGAAATACTGGAGCTTTCCACCATAAACAACAAAGCCTGGCAAACGCTGTCCGACCCGGCAAAGCGTTTGGAGTATATCCTTCGCCAGCACGAACTATTAGTCGACGGCGCCAAACCCCAGCTCCCGGCCGACTTCCTGATGGAGATGATGGACGTTAACGAGCGCCTGATGGAGGTAGATGATGCCGGACAACTTGCAACTATTAACAACGAAGTAATGGCGGTGGATGACGATATAAGCACCCAACTGCATAAGCTAACCGCTGATTATCACACGCTTGACGACACCGCCAAAGAAAGCCGACTGAACGAAATACTGGATATTTACTATCGCCAAAAATATTTGTTGCGGATTAAAGAGAGTTTAAATACATTTGCAGCCCGGTTTTGAACGAATTAATCCACCGTTCATATTAAAACTGGCCCAGATGGCGGAATCGGTAGACGCGCTGGTCTCAAACACCTGTGGTCGCAAGGCCGTGCCGGTTCGACCCCGGCTCTGGGTACCGAAAAAAAAGCTTCAGATTTTCTGAAGCTTTTTTTTATAGGCATGTGCCATCGGTTTATAAAGATACTTCCTATAATCTTAACATCTAATGTCAAGCCTGTATCCTTTGCCGCGTACAACTACAATGTTGATATTCGGATCAAAATCTAATTTTTTTCTGAGTTTTGATATAAACATATCCAGGCTGCGCCCAACGATAACACCTTCATCTTCCCATAGCTCTTTTTGCAGGCGGCTTCTCTCTATGGTCTGGTTAGGCGATGACGCGAAAATATGCAGCAGGCGCGTTTCCGTACCGGTTAGCTCCATTGTCTTTCCATTTATGATGAGCTTCCGATTTTTGGCATCAAACAGCACCGAACCCAAAGTGAAGGTATTGGTATGTTGACCGTCAGGTAAAACTCTTCTCAGCTTAACAGATCTAAAAAAGATAAAGCCAACAAATGCTAAAAATGGCAGGCTGCCCAGGATATACCCGTTCTTTGCAGCAATTACATCCGCAGGTTTAAATTTGAAATCGATGCGGTAACGTGCCGAAGGCTGCACCCTCCCTCTGCAGGGTACAATATCGTCTTTTTTATTTGGGGATATAGCGTATCCGTAGGTTGCACTTGTGTTGCCGCCGTTCAGAACGTTAACCACATAATTGTTTGCAAGCGGATCTTTAGCTAAAAGCCGCCTGGTAGTGTTCACCAGGTAATCCGGTTGAAAAGTAAGTTCCTTCTCAAACCTTACCTGGTATTCATTTTCTGATATCTTTTCTACAGGGAGTACCCTTGATGTACTATCGCCCGACTTTAAGAGCAGCTCGTGCCCGATGTTGCGGAGCAAAATTTCCCTTCTGGCGATATTAAAATCGTCATTGCCGGTCATACTGAAAGCCGCGCAGATCGCACCACCAAGCAAGAGCAATGTTAATCCGCAAAGGTATTTGCGTTTCCCGGATAGTAGATTCAGGCGGTTCCACATATTGATAAAATTTATTTACAAAGTTTACAATTTTATTTACAATCTAAGTTCTTCAGGCTGAAATATATCAAAGTAATTTTGCTGAATAAACTTTAAAAGGAGATAAAGCTACGTCATCTATTAAACCTGCAAAAAACATGAAAAAAATTATTTATGTGCTGATCTTACCGCTGGTTGTGGTAAGCGGACTGGTATTTGCAAATCGTGAAGTAAAAAATGAAGCTTCTAAAAAATCAATCTCAAAGCCTCTTTCTGCTGCCGAACGGAAAGCTGCCTTGAAAAAATGGGAGGCTACCCGTGACGGTATAAAGTACAAAGAATGGGAAGCGTCTCCCGAAGGTAAAAAAGTGTATGCCGGCGCTGCCAAAATATGGAAGCACACTAAGGATAGTACCAATATGGAGGCTGTTGTAACTTCTCTTTCTCTTCCGCCAGGCTCAAGATTAGGTTTCGGAGTGATGGTGAAGATCAACGACGTTGATTATATCCTTAGTTTTGGGCTGGAAGACTTTGACAGCAATTTTTTGAACGTTAACAATGAATTTAAGCAATTGCATACCCTGCAGGTTAACGACAGGATAACTATAAGAAGCCATAACGTATCGTACGCGCCCAAGTATTCCTATCCAATCGTATCCGGCGACTATGTTGAACGCGATAGTAAAATAATTTACAAACGCGCCCCACGCAAAGGCGGTTGCTAAGTAATAATTATGAAATACACACGGGCGTTACTTCCCGCCGGATATGCGGATATTTTTCGCCTTATCGAAATTTGCTAAACAAGTATCCAGCGGTTTACCTTGTTTATAAATGCAATCGCAGAAAACCTGGCAAGCCGCGGGGTTTTTGCTGGAAGCGCATTGGTTCCGGCATTCTGCTTCAGAGTTACCCGGCACTATCTCGTACAGATAGAAAGTACCTGCAATGATAAGGGCCACGACTGCAAAAGAGCCGCCAAAAAACACAAACCGCAGTCGTTTACCCAGGGGCTTTTTTAATGCAGGAGGAACACTTTCAGACTGCTTAAATGGCAAAACGTGCTTTAAACGGTCATAATCCCAGGCCAATAAAAACAAGCTTGCCAATAACATCATCGTAACACCCCGGGTGCCGTCAAAGCGGGTAGCATAAGTAAGCACGCAAATATTGAGCACGAAGGGAAAATACATCAGTGCGCCAAGCAGTGAAGTTCTCGGGATCAGCAGAAATATAGCGGTTATGATCTGGGCAATTCCGATAAAGGTATAGTAATATCCTGTCAGGTGTAAAGCCTCGAAGTAATGCCCTAAGGGGTTGTTGGCGGGCAGGCCGGCGGCAAATCTTTCACCAATGATCTTGATATAACCTGCCGGTATAAAACTCGCCGCCAGCGCCACGCGGCAAAATATGGCAAACCGCTTAAACCATAGGTCTGCCCTTGCCTCGTAGTATATTTCTTCAATCCTGCTCATGCTTTTTTTCGGGGAATTAATTGGGTCAGGAGAAAATGAAGCAGCAATGCTATGGCACTCCAGTATAAGGCACAGGCCAGCCCCCGGATCGGGGGCGCCGGGTCGGGGTCGTTTAATATTGGAGCCAGTGGCCCAACCAGAACAACTTTGACAGGATATATAATGCCGGCTAAAGTGCGCTGCCAGGCTATTGGCGAATTAGTGCCGGCAAACCAGTCGCCGTTTACGGGGTGCAACAGTAAGTTGGTGATACCAATAAAGACGAACGCCGAGACGACGAAAATAATTACGAATTTTGTTCTTGAAACTTTCATACGATGAAATATCTGGAAGCTTAAAAAGTTCTTTGTATTACAAAGTAAAATAAAGAACTTTGCATTTCAAAGTGTCGGTGGAACTTTTTATTCTTTAGCTATTCTTTAAGGCCTTATTATTATTTGGAAAACCTCTATTCAGAAACACTGAGATTCAAACCACTATCAAATCCGGAAAAGTCGGCACGAAGCTCGCGCGATGTAATGTGTAATGTATCCCCAAATCGCTTTACTTCAAGGTAATGAAACGCCGGTTTATAGTTTTCAGCAAGGTCGTGCGTCCGGTCGTTATTGCTGTTAAGCGGCTGATGCAGCCCGCCACCGCCACCGATTACTAAAAAATCCTTGCCATTAACCTTAAAGCGTTCAAAATTGTGTGAATGACCTGAAAGGAAAAGTACGCACTTTTTAGATCTAACGAACGGCGGAACAAAGTTCTTTTGAACAGGCTCGGAAGGCTTTACGATACGGCTGTTAGTATATGGCGAATGATGGCAGCCGACAATAACAAACCGGATAGCCGGGTCGTTGTCAAGCGCCTTGAGTTTATTTTGGTACCATGTATTTTGATTACCGGTTTCTTCTTCTGTCATCGCCGCAAAATTGGAATTGAGCAGTATAACCGCCACCGAATCTACAACTTCGGTATAGCCGGCAGGATTGTACATTGGGAACCTTACTTGGAAGTTCTTTGTCCCTTTTTTAGTATTGAACATTACCTCGTGGTTGCCAAGCGTCGCATACACGGGTATTGAGTCTTGCGAAGTTTGCCGGATATACCGGTCTATGTTTTTCCAGGCCTTATTGCTTTTGCCAAGGGAAACTACATCGCCCAGGATAAAAAAGGCCGACGGGCGCAAATGATCAATATCCTCAAAAATAAGTCTTGTGGCCTCCAGGTTATGATCAGCCTTCAGGAACAACTTTTCTATCTTCATCGGTTCCTGTGTATCGCTGGCAAAAGCTATAACCGGCTTTTTTTCCTGGCAGAATGCCAGCGAGGGAAATAGAAGTGCTGTAAGCGACAAAAGATAGCAAGCAGCGCGCATGGAAATATAACGTAATTAATACGATTTTGATACAACCGCCCGGCTACTTTGCAAACTCCCCAAAGTGCCAGAGTACTCCCGATGGGTCGTGCACGAAACATTCCCTGCCCCAATCGTAACTTTTGATGGGTGTTATCCGTGCCCCTTTATATTTCGATGGCAGGTCCAGCGCTACCAGTTCACCCCAAAAACGGTCGACATCATCTACCTCCATAAATACCATCAGGTTATCTATCCAATCTTTTACATAGCCGTCCTGCAGGTAAAAGCCCAGGTCCCCGCTTTTAAAAAGCGACATGTTTGGAAACAGTATTTTCTCCTCAAACCCCAGGTCACGGTAAAAACTGCGCGAAAGCTCAAAATTCTCTGCGCCGATAAACGGCCTTATTGATTTAGCGTTATGGTTCATTTTCTAAAATTATGAAAAATAGGTATTAAGTTTGTTATGAAAAACAAACCCGCTACATGCCATTTTTATCGCGCATATCGCTTCCTCCTATGCAGAATGGCGGTTACGTACAGCATATTCCGAGCCTTGCCAAAGGCCTGCAGCTCACTTTAAAAAACAATGTTACTTTTTTTGTAGGCGAGAACGGATCGGGTAAATCTACCATGCTCGAAGGTATAGCTGAACAATGCGGGTTCAATCTCCGCGGGGGCAACCGTAACCATAACAGGAATACCGGCTACCGGTTTGAAGGTTATGAATCGGCACTGGCAGCACACCTGCAATTGTCCTGGACACCAAAAAGGATCACCGAGGGCTTTTTTATGCGGGCCGAAAGCTTTTTCAATTTCGCGTCCTACATTGATGAATTGGCGGTTGAGGATGGACGCATCTACCAGGCTTACGGCGGGCGGTCGCTGCATCAGCAATCACATGGTGAGTCGTTCCTTTCCCTGTTCAACAATCAATTTGAATCCGGTATCTATATCCTTGACGAACCGGAGGCTGCATTGTCACCGGCCCGGATACTTGCTTTTATGTCGGTTATGAACCAGCTTGACCGCGGCGGCCGCGCCCAATTTCTGATAGCAACCCATTCGCCCATGCTTATCTGTTATCCCGGCGCAACTGTTTATCAGTTTGATGAAACCGGCGTGCGCGAAACAAATTATCAGGATACTGAGCATTTTTATCTCACGAAATCGTTTCTTGATAACCCAGCTGCGTATCTCCGCCATTTAATGGGAGATAGTTGATTTTACGGCTTTTGTTGTTTAATCTGATGTTTATTCCAACCGACACAGTTTAAAACACTTAACATAAAGATAATATTTGATTTATATTTATGTAACTTACATTTGACATCAAACTCCGTTATGAAAAAAGAAAAATCTCAGGCACAGGGAAAAGGCGCCAAAAAACAGATTAAAGAATCCATTCAAAATCGCCTCGAAAAATTCCTCACGACAATAGCAGGTGAACTCGGCGACAAAACACATATCGACATTGAAAAGGAATCCAAAAAACTGGCTAAAAAGCTGGTTAAGGGTTTGGCTTTGAAAGAAGCTTCTAAACCGGTTAAGGCTGCGCCTGTTAAAGAAGCAATTGCTAACGCGGCGCCTGATGCGGCCGCAAAGCCAACCAAAGTGTCAAAACCGGCGCGTGCAACTAAAAAAACTCTTGCTAAGGCAGCTGTTACAAAACCCGCCCCTGCAAAGGTCGAACCCGCACCAAAAAATACCGTAAAACCTGCTGTGCCAAAAGCAGCTAAAAATGGCGCCGCAAAACCGGCCAGGAAATAATTAAGGGTTAATTACAATACCTTACAAAACCGCAGTGTGTTGCCGTCGCTGTCGGTTACGTAAAACTCCCGTGTTCCCCAGGTTTGGTCAAGCGGCCCCTGGTGCACGGGCGATTCTTTTTTGCGGGATGTATCAAGACCCCGGCCAATATATTTTTGGAACAGGTCATCTACATCATCCACCCAAATATTTACCACTGAACCAAACAGGCTTTCGCTTTCATAAGTGGTTAGTTGTAGTTCTGCGCCACCTCTTACCAGGTCGGCACCTCCCCAGCTATGGGCGTCTTCTTCTGCGTATGGTAATTCAAAATCCAGCACTTTTGTATAAAACGCCATGGCCTGTTTAAGGTTGCGAATCTTGAATACGGGTACTATCTTTGTGTTCATTATAACTATACCGGCATTGGATGCCATCCTGCAAAAGGTTTCACCGTCGCACAGTTCGGTCCGCCGTCCTTTCCCTTTCCTGGCACCTTTGCTTCCAGTATTAGTTTATCGTCAAACCTTACATTTTCAATAACACTTTCTGATATCTCTCTTAACGGAATTTTTAGCCGCCGCCCCCATTCCGATTCCGGGTTGCCGGCATAAGTACCAATGTCAAGGTAAATAAACCGGTCGCCTTTATTGCCCTGTACAAAAGGCCCGGCAAAGTCGGTAATGCCGTTCTTGTCTTTTCTTATCATGACCGGAAAGTCAAACAGCAGGTTGCCGCCGCCCGACACTTGTTTTTGTACGGTTTCATAATTGTTGCCCGAACCCGATTGCAGGCCAAAATCAACACCTGCCGGCGGGTCCGTCAGGACGATACGCAAAAGCAAACTATCATTCATGAGCGTAAATTTAAGGATAGCTTCGGTATTTAAAAAGGCTGAATAACCCTGCCTCATCCGCCCCCCGCGAATGTCGCAAACAGCCCATACATCTGGCCGTATACGCCATGTATCTTTGACCATATAAAGCATCAGTTAAAAACTTAAAAGAAAACATTATGCAACAGATCACTCCTTTCCTTTGGTTTGAGAACCAGGCCGAGGAAGCCATGAATTTTTATCTTTCCGTATTTAAAGACTCAAAAGTTACCCGGATAAACCGATACGGCGAAGCCGGACCCGGTACGCCCGGCGATGTAATGTATGTCGAATTTCAATTGAACGGGGTAGGTTTCGCAGCGCTTAACGGCGGACCTTTATTTAAATTCTCGCCGGCCATATCTTTTTTTATTCATTGCGAAACACAGGAGGAAATTGATCATTATTGGGATAAATTGGGTGATGGCGGCAAAACCAATCAGTGCGGCTGGCTCGATGATAAATTCGGTGTTACCTGGCAGGTGGTGCCTAATATCATGGGTAGGTATCTCAACGATCCGGACCCTAAAAAGGTGAGCTCTGTAATGAAGGCTATGATGCAAATGACTAAATTCGACATAGCAAAATTAGAGCGGGCTTATGAGCAGGCATAACGAGGTTACACCTCACACCATTGACGAATACATAGCTATGCAGCCCGAAGCTTTTCAGCCGGCGCTGCATCAGCTTCGGTCCATTATAAAGGCCCTGGCGCCACAGGTTATCGAATCGATCAGCTACCAGGTGCCGTGTTTTAAATATCACTATATGCTCGTCGGTATTGGGGTAAATAAAAATTTCTGCAGTTTATATACTATGAGCCCGCCGCTGGTAAAAAAAATGAAGGATGACCTGAAAGGAATAAAGCTTTCCGGCGCAACTATTCATTTTCCACCAGGTGCGTCGTTGCCTGTTACACTTATAGAGAAAATTTTGAGGGCAAGAATGCAGGAGAATGAGGTAAAAGCTATGTCAAAAAAATAGCCGCAATAGCGGCTATCCCGTATTATAAAATGGAACGTCGCTTATTGGCGATTTTCCTGTCATTATCGCGGTTCGAGGTTTGGTCCGGTCGTTGTCCGCCACCGTTACTTATTCCTCTTGATTTCATGGCTTCTGCGTGATTTGAGAAACCCCTGTCCGAAGTCGGCTTGCCTTGCATGCCGGCGCTCCCCTTTTCGCTTTGCTGCACTTTCATTCCCTTTTGTATTTATAATTATATCCTGTATATTAAAACATCCTACTGCAAAGTTGTTTTATAAAAGAATTATTACCGGTTGATGAAAGCTGATCCTCTGTCCTATATAATTGAATTCAAGCTATATGCATATTTAAGCCTCGTGCTTTTAATGACCTTTGCCTTTCCTTTTAACGGCGGCGCGCAGCGGTATTTCAATCCGTATCCCACGCACCTTAAAGACTCCTCCTATCACTACCTGCAGCCCGATATTCCAAAAAAACATTTTGGCCGCGCCGCTACCGAATTGGTGCTGGCTGAGATAGTTCCCTGGACAATTGATCGTTATATCCGGAAAGCTGATTATGCAAAAATATCTTTCAAAACGGTGGGCCATAATTTGAGCCTTAACAATTGGGCATGGGATAACGATGAATTTCAAACCAACCAGTTCGGTCATCCTTATCATGGCAATTATTTTTTCAATACATTTCGAACAAATGGCTACAGCTTCTGGCAGTCGGCCCCGGCAGCCTTTGTGGGGAGTTATATTTGGGAAACCACTGCCGAAAACCAGGCACCTGCCCCCAATGATTTTATTAATACCAGCTTTGGGGGAATAATCCTGGGCGAAATGACCTACCGCCTGTCCAATAAAATTGTCAATAACCGTTCGCGCGGACTTAAGCGTCAGGCCAGCGAAGTACTTGCATTGCTGGTTAATCCGGTAAATGGTATCAACCGTCTGCTCGACGGCAAATGGGGCAAAATCTACGGCAATTCTACCGATCATGATTCTTCACGCCTCCAGGTAGAATTTGACGCAGGCTTAAGGAATTTTAGTGTGAACAATAAAAGCCCCTTTCAGAATGGGCATTTTGGCTGGTATGGCCGTATCAAGTTATTATATGGAGATGCTAACGAAAATTTTAAAGTGCCATTTACCAATATTACTGTCCTTACCGAATTTGGGCAGGATGACAGCACCAAACTAAACATCGTAAGCGTTTATGGCTCGTTAACCGGTTGGAAAATATATGGCAAAAACAATACACATCTCGCTATCCTTTCAGCAAATTATGACTATTACCATAATGCCGCATTTTTTTTCGGGGCGCAAAGTGTAAAAATGAATTTGTATTCCCAGTTCAACCTTCCCGGCAAGTTTGTACTTAACACTTCTTTTGGATTAGGGCCAGTTCTTTTGGCCGCTGTGCCCGATCCTCATCTTTATAACGGCCGTAATTATGACTATGGCCCGGGTTTTGCCGTTAATGCCGGTGGCAGGGTAAGTTTCGATTCCAGGATCTCGCTTGGCGTTAATTATCGGGGCGGCTGGATGAAAACCTTGAACGGTAACAAGTCCGATTACTTCCTGCATGCTATTTCCAATGAATTTATTTACACCCTGCTGCATGGATTTTCCCTTGCTGCCGAGGCCGGTTATTTCAATTTGCACGGCAATTATGCTGATTTTGACGATACGGATAAAAAATACCCCTATGTTCGCCTGTCGGTAAGGTTTATTACCGGCTACAACAAAAGCATTATAAAACAATAATGAAGATATTTCAACAGGAGATCGGTCTGCGCGAACGCAGGCGGGGTTTTCATTTAATAACAACTGAGGTAATAAATGCTTTACCGCAAGTCGTCGAGATCAAAACAGGTATGTGCCAGATTTTTATTCAACACACTTCGGCATCACTTTGCATTAACGAAAATGCCGACCCTACAGTAAGGCAGGATTTTGAAATGTACTTTAATAAAGCTGTGCCCGAAGGCGATCCGGATTACCTGCACGATGATGAGGGTCCTGATGATATGCCCGCACACCTCAAAGCTGCTTTGTTGGGTAGCTCTGTTAGCATTCCTATTCGCAATGGCCGTTTGGCTCTCGGTACGTGGCAAGGCATTTACCTCTGCGAGCATCGTAATTACGGTCACCGGCGCAGTATTATAATAACGGCCTGGGTGAATAAATCTATACAATGAACCAAAACGTTGATCCTTCTCCTTCGGTACTGTTAACACCTATTTCCCCATTGTGCCGCTTAATTATCTCCGAAGAGATATACAGCCCAAGGCCTATACCGGTAAAATATTTTGAGGAATTATCCACACGATAAAAACGATCAAAAATATGTTCGATCTTATTCGTTGGGATGCCAATCCCGCGGTCTATCACCTCTACTTTTACGCTGCCGTCCCGCAGTTTGGCAACGGCAATTGTAACCGGCTTACTTTCATCCGAGTACTTGAAAGCATTGGTCAATAAATTGCATACAACCTGTTCAAGCCTGTTCCGGTCGGCATGTATCATCACTACTTTGTCGCCTTCTATATTTACCTCATGCCTGTCATCCACTGCGCATTGTTCCACCGCTTCGCCAACCATTTCCATCAGATCGAAATCAGTTTTTACCAGTTCAAGTTTTCCTCCCTGTATCCTGGTTACATCCATAAGATCATGAATTATCTCCGTCAGTTTGTTTACTTGTTTTATCGCCTTGCCAATAAATGGAGCCGCCTCCAGCATGTTTTCGTTTTTATCTGCCATCCGCTCGATAATTTGCAGTGAAGCCTTAACGCTCGTGATCGGTGTTTTCAACTCGTGGCTGGCAATACTCATAAACTCATCTTTCCGGGCCATTAGTTCTTCTGCAGCACGTTGCATTATCAGCCGCGTTTCGGCCTCCTGTTCCGCCTTTTTCCGCTCGGTTATTTCGGCCTCCACGTCACTCAATGTCCGCAGGTTATAAACCATTGGCAATATTTTATACAAAGCATACACCGTGAAAATAGAAACGATCCCTGTTAGCATCCTGACAAACGCACTCAGGCGGTAAGCTGGCCACCAAAATATAATAGCATCTAACAAATGTGTGGTACCGCACAACAAAATAAAGGCGATAAATAAAAAGAATACGGTATGAAATGGGATATCTTTTCGTTTTTTTACCATCCTGTAAAGCAGGAAAGGAATGGCAAAATATGCCGCCCATATCGAAAGGTCCGATAGTATATACAGCCACCCATGAAAATCGGTCCAGGTACCGCAATGCCATCGCGGTGGCCAGTCGATGGTACTGAACATTTTAACAAAGAACTCCTTCACTTGTCCAAAAAAGCTGAGATTTCGCTGATCACCTATGGCTGTATGCTTATTGCACATGGAATCGCAAACAGCACTGCCATGCGGCAGTGCCCTGTGTGTAATATCTGTCATAGTGGATGTTATTGTTAGGGCGAGACAAAATTAATGATTACGCACCTGATTACGTGCATAATACATCTTTTTTCAAATCGAATTATCGTCTTAGCTTATGCCCCCAGGCCGCATAATACAGAATAAAGAGATAGATGGGCAGCAGGATTACATAAGCTGTACGGGCTGTGAAAACATCGATGAGATGCCCATAAAGCAAAGGGATAACTGCGCCTCCGGCAATACCCATCACCAGCAGCGATGAACCTACTTTGGTAAACTTACCCAACCCGTTCAAAGCTAAAGGCCAAAGAGCAGGCCACATAAGTGCATTGGCAAGCCCTAATAAAGCAATACAGAAAACAGATACATAACCATTGGTAACAATTGCCAACACGCTGAAAACAAATCCTAATATGGCAGAAACAACCAACGCGGCGTTTTGGCTGAAATATTTGGGAATGCAGAAAATGCCCACGAAATAACCCGCTATCATACATATCATAGTGCAGGTAGCAAAAAACTTTGCTGTCGATAACAGGATATGCTGCGACGACCCATAACCGATAATAGAATCCGCAGACAGTACTTCGGCTCCTACATACAAGAAAAGGGCCAGTACTCCCAAAAGCAAATGCGGGAATTGGAAAATGCTGGTTTTATTGGTATTAGCTAAAGCTGTGCTTTCATCCTCCTTTTCAGTATTGATCTCGGGTAAAGTTGAAAAGTAGATCAGTACCGCCAACACGACCAGCGCCACCATAATGCAGATATAGGGTACTATAACACGCGATGCAAGTTCGTTTAACAGCGGAATTTTACCGGCCGGACTAAGTGTCGTCAATGTGATCTTAAGTTGATCAACGTTTTTCAGGGCGACAGAACCCAGTGCAATAGGCGCTATGGCACCGGCAAACTTATTGCAAATACCCATAATGCTGATTCGCCTAGCCGCGCTTTCAACTGGGCCTAAAACCACCACATAAGGATTGGAAGCAGTTTGTAATATTGAAAGACCGGCGCCCTGCACGAAAAGGCCGGCGAGAAAAAACATGTAAGTGCGTGTTAAAGCTGCCGGGATAAATATCACCGCACCCACCGCCATAATGAGCAGCCCAATGGCCATGCCCTTTTTGAACCCAAACACTTTCAACACCCAGGTTGATGGCGCAGCCATAACTAAGTAAGCTATATAAAATGCAGATGCCACCAAATACGATTCCAGGTTATTTAGCTGGCAGGCGATCTTCAGATAAGGCACCAAAACTGAATTGAGCCAGGTCACAAACCCGAATATGAAAAAAAGCGCGCCAATAATAGCGATCGGGCTAAATATAGCGGGCTTTTGAGATTTATTAACAACCGGGGTAAATTCCTGCATAGCTTTCAATTAGATTATCAATGATAACGAAAAATCCGTTTATTATCTTAGCGCCACAGCCACCATATACCACGATGCGTGTGGCAACCATTGTTCGGCCCAGCGCCAGTCGTTATCCTTGCCGGTTTGGGAATAAGGTAAATTAAGATCGATATCGTCTTCATCGTTCAACCCTGAAGTAATACCGTTGACAATACCACCCGGTGCATTAGTATATTCAAACGTTCCGAAAAAACCATAAGCCGGGTTATTATGCCCCACACCTTCCAGCATGCACGAATCGAATGGATTAAGCCCCAATATCCAGTTCAGCTGGTCGGTTGCAAAGCGTTCCAGCTGATCGTGAAATATTTTATTATTGTTAAATAAAGGCGCAGCCATTCGTGCGGCCGCAGCCATCGAACTTAAACGGGCGTTTTCTCCCTGCCACCAGGGCGAAGCATCGCTGCCATGCGGAAAAAAGAAGGCGCTCTTACGGTTCCCCAATGTGTCCTGCGTCAATTGGCGACTATATCCGAAAGGATTATTTACTTCTGATGTTATTGCCAGCTCAAATTTAAAAGATCTTTTAACCGAATTTTTGATGCGGTTTTTTGTCGCTTCCGAAGCGCAAGGGTAATATTCGAGCAAACTTACAACCGGCAAACCGGCATCGGACGGGTGAAAGAATGGCCTGTCCTTGTCATCGGCACGCCAGTAGTCCCTGTAGTTTTTCCATGAAACGAACCTGCCCATTAGGCTGCTCGCCCTTTTTTCGGCAGCGGCTTTATACGTTTCATTTTGGGTAGCCTTGTACAATTCGGTTGCTGCCATCAGGGCACAATAATCATCCAGGATGTTTTCCTTGCCGTCATTTGTCATCGCGATATTATTCCTTTCGAGAAAATCAAAGGCATTTTCTGCGGCTTTCAAATAGTCGGCATTCGTGTAATCACCGGAGACCTTGTAAGTTGAAGCCATGGCTAACGCGGCAATAGCTACACCCCCGCCTGAGCGATAACTGCACTGGTAACTGCGCCAATTGGTATCCAACGAATGGTTTTTAAACGAATCATCGTTTTTCGATACCTTGATACGGTAACTTTTCCCTTCCGGGCCAATAGCGCGGTCCTGCGGCAATTTCCCCGGGCCGGGTGCGCCCACCGAGCGGTAGAACGCGCCGCCCTTAGCCTGCATACGGCAAAGGTAATCGGCCCCGTACATCGCTTCGTCCAGCAGCCGCCTGTCGAACTGGCGAAAGTCTGTACCCGGGCGTTTGCTTAGCAATTCATACGTTTTGAACAGGCTCCAGGCTGTAAAGGATATTTGCTGCGGATTGAAATAGGATGAAAATGTCAGATGCGAGAGATGCTTGCCATAATCGCCGGTAGCATCATACCATCCGCCATGGGCATCCACGGTATCGGGCCGGCCCTGCAAATGAGAATGCCTGTCCGCCTTATCCAATAGCCCTGAACTTCTTTGCCCCTTGAAATAATAGATCACATCAGACAGCGTAGCCTGCTCCAATACATTTTTTCCAATAACGAACGGGTATGAGTAAATATACCCTTTGGGCGTTTGTACCCTTAATTTATAGTTGCCTTTGATAGCAAAATCGCTGAAATCCATCGTCCAGAATTGCCAATGCTTCCATTTATCTACCCCTCCGGTTGATATTGGCTGGCCGCTAAATACCTGCTGGTCAGTTTTGGCGTCGATCAATGAGAATGATGAAAATGCCAATTTCTCATCCGACACGATGACGGCCTTTTTAGCCTCATCTGATTCATAACCCACATGATTGGTTACGATCTTGACTGATTGTGCAAAAAGAAAGCCAGGCAAGAAAAAGCATACGAACAATATTTTGACTTTGTTAGGTAAGAGATTCATCATGATTATAATAATAAATAAAAAATGTCATTCGAACGATAGTGAAAAATCTTGAACATGCAAGGCGAACCATGCAAAATGTATAAGATCTCTCCTGATTGTCCGGCGCTAACCCGACAATTCGTCGAAATGACATTCCTTTTTTTAACTAAACTCTATCTCAAGCCAGCGTTCCCTTTTTCAACTCCTTAACGGCGTGGTCGACAGCGCGGGCAGTCATGGCCATATAAGTAAGCGATGGGTTCTGGCAGGCGGTCGACACCATTGCCGCGCCATCGGTCACAAACACGTTTTTCGCGTCCCAAACCTGGTTCCATTCATTCAGTACCGATGTTTTCGGGTCGCGGCCCATGCGTGCTGTTCCCATTTCGTGGATACCACGGCCTAATACACCTTCCATGGTACGGGTTTTCACATCCTTCACCCCTGCCGCTTCCAGCATTTCCTTCGCATCGTTCATCATGTCAATGCGCATTTTCAGTTCATTATCGCGGATAATGGCGTCGATAGCCAGCACTGGTAATCCCCATTTATCTTTAGTATTCTTATCAAGGGTTGCCTTATTTTCGTGATATGGCAACGTCTCGCCAAAGCCGCCGATATTCATCGACCAGTGGCCCGGTTCGCTCAGCGAGTCTTTAAAATCGGCGCCAATTGCAAGTTCAGGAATATCCCTGCTCCACGACTGGCGCGAAGCACGCCCCTGGTACCCAAACCCGCGGATATAATCGCGTTTTTCGCCGTTCAGATTACGGTAGCGTGGTATGTAAATGCCGTTTGCCCTGCGGCCGAAATAATATTTGTCCTCGTAACCTTCAACTACCCCGCTCGCACCTACACCCAGGTGGTGGTCCATCAGGTTGTGGCCAAGTTCGCCGCTGCTGCTACCCAACCCATCAGGCCAGATATCCGTCGCAGAGTTCATCAATACCCACGCACTATTCAAAGTCGAAGCATTCAGGAAAATCACCTTTGCATAAAACTCGTAGGTTTTGTTCGTTTCAGCATCAAGCACCTCAACGCCTTTTGCCTTTTTGGTATCTTTATCATAAAGGATTTTTGTTACTATCGACCAGGGTCTCACCGTCAGATTGCCGGTTGCAACAGCGGCCGGCAAGGTGGAAGATTGTGTACTAAAATAGGCGCCAAAAGGGCAACCCAACCAGCATTTATTACGGTACTGGCAATTGGTACGACCCGGAAGCGGCTTGGTAATATTGGCCGTACGGCCAATAACCATGTGCCTCGAGCCTTTGTAATATTTGTTCACCCTTGCTGCCACATCCTTTTCGACGCAGTTCATTTCCATCGGCGGCATAAAATTGCCGTCGGGAAGAATGTCGAGCCCGTCACGATTGCCGGATATGCCGGCAAAGCCTTCAACGTAGCTATACCATGGTTCCAGGTCTTTATACCTGATGGGCCAATCTACTGCGATGCCATCCTTTAAGTTAGCTTCAAAATCCACATCGGCCCAACGATAGCTTTGCCTGCCCCACATCAGTGATCGTCCACCTACATGATAGCCACGAAACCAATCAAAACGTTTGATCTCTACATAAGGGCTTTCCTTTTCATTCACCCAATAATCAAGGTTGGTTTCGTTTAATGGGTAATCGCGTTTCAGCACCGGGTAGTCCTTCTCCATCTGCACCGTTCTCCCTCCCCTGTGCGGAAATTCCCATGGGCCCTTGTTGGCATTTACGTAATCTTTAACGTGTACTATATCCCTACCCCGTTCCAGCATAATGGTCTTGAGGCCCTTTTCCGTAAGCTCTTTCGCTGCCCAACCGCCTGATATTCCGGAGCCGATCACAATGGCATCGTATGTATTGGTATCTGACATCTTATTTTATAATTGGTTTGATAAACTAATGTAGAAAAAATATTGTTCAATCAACTATCATTGCGTCACGTTAACACTTTGTAAAAGCTGGCAGTTGTTAAATGGTAATTTACAGGTTTTATTGCTGCGGTCATTGATTAACTGCCAACCGGCTAAGCAAGTGCTTTAACCGCAAACTCCCTGCATTTCATTACTTCTTTTACAGCATCCGAGTCTTTCGGTATGTCGTACTCCAGTTCAATAGTGGCCGGGAATTTATATTTATTCTTTTTCATCAACTTAAGCACCTCGGCAATAGGTGTATCGCCCTGCCCCCACGGCGCATTCGGACCGTCATGGTATTTACGGTCTTTCAGGTGCATACTCATAATGCGTTCGTGATTTTTCAATATGAAGTCAACCGGGCTGCTGCTGGTACCGGCGGTATAGTGGCCGATGTCCAGGTTGATCGCATTATACTTCGATTGGCTGAGCGCGGTATCCCATAAAGTTGGCGTGGCTTGTGTATGGGCGTGATAACCCACGTAAATTTTGTGCTTTTCAGCAAATTCTCCAAGGCGTTTGGTTTGCGCGTCATCGGTAGGCAGTTCCACCGTAACATGGGTAACACCCAGCGCTTTGCCCGCATTAAAGGCATAATCTATTTCAGCATCGGTATTTTTAGATCCCAATGCGTTTGGTTTCCAGGCATAAATAGTAACGCCTGCATCATTATACATTTTACGCAGTTCTTTGAATTTATCCATCGAAACGCTTGCACGCCATTCCGCCACTTTCTTCGAGTGCGTCGGCCAGTCTTCGCCGCTTTCGCGTTTTGGTATGCCTGCATATGCTTCCGCAGCATCGCCCATCAGTTCAATGGCATTGATATTGCATTGCAGGATATATTGCAGCAACTGTTCGGCGCTGCCCGGCATGCTCCTGAACGAATAGGTTATCACGCCTATCTGTACACCATTGATCTTTGAATTGGGTTTTGCCTGGAAAAATGATGCGGCCAGTGACGATTTTGACACAAACGCAACGCCTGCTGCGGCCAAAGCGGTGCTGCCGATAAAACGGCGCCGCGAAATATTATGATCCTTCATAATTTGGTAAATGGTTGGTTTAATGAACTAATTTACCAAGTTACTTTTTGATTTCTACAAATCGCAATAGCAATTGTAAAAAAAGTGTTAGGTTGGTTTAGATTAGTTAATCCGTGATTAGAGATCAGGAAAAACTCTTTTAATCTGGCTGCCGACTACAAATTAACTATTCACCAGTTAACTAATCTCTAATCACCAATCCCTATTTCGCCACCCACATCAAAGCATTCAGTATCAGCTTAGCCTCCATAGGGCTGTCAAAAGTATGCGACAGCGTGGCGTTGGTATGCCCGTCGTAATCCATATCGTTATGGCCCATGTTAAAATAAACCATCTTATAGTTTTTGTTGGTCCACACAACCGGGTAATAACCACTGTGCCATATTTCTGATTGCTTTGGCCCGTTACCGAGCGGGAAACTGCTGGAGTCGATAGAAAAAAGTATTTTAATATCCGGGTTTTTGGTCAGGTCCTTTTCCCACCGGTACCATTCGTTCGGGGTGGTTTTTATGGTCGGCGGCATGTCTTTAGTTACCGGGTGGTCTCCGCCTTCGTTCCTTAATATGGCCGATGTAGGGTGCCAGGTATTGCTCACATATTGTCCTGAACCTAAAAACTCGTTATGGTACCAGTCCCAGTCAGCATTGTATTCGGATGGCGTCAATGCAAACGCCGCAAAATGAAACCCCAGCCAGCCGCCGCCGTTTTTCATATAAGTTTGAAAGGCCTTACGTTGCGCGGGGTCCTCGGGGCGCGAATCTAAAAACAGGATAACCTGGTATTTGGATAAAAATTCCGCATTCAGTTTGGTCCAGTCCTTTGTGCTATCGTAGGTGAAGTTGTATTTCTTAGCCATCTCCGGAAAAAACTTATTGGCATCGTGCACAAAACTGATGTGCGCCAGGTCGTGATATTCGTGATAGAACGCAATGACATGAAAGGTTTTATGTTTTGCATTTTGTGCGAAACCGTTTGAAAAACAAAATACAAATGCACATAAGGCGATAACGCGCAGTACGGTATGGCTGGTTTTGGTCATGACATCAGGTTGTTTGGCGTTTGTGATTATGCTGAGTTTCTGCAATGTTATTATTTCTTTTTAATTATCTGCATTCTTAAGAAGCCTTTTGGCGAACCCTCCTATGGTAAGCCCGTGAACAAGAATAGAATAAACTACGATGACATAAGTTATCAGCACAAACTCATCCCGATACATTTCAGAACTTAGCGAAAGCGCAAGCGCTACCGATAATCCTCCTCTTAACCCGCCCCACGTTAATATGGCTATCGTATTCTTTTCAAACTTGATCTTGAAACGCAGCAGCGTGATCGGTAAAAACACCGATACCCATCGGGCAAATAAAGCTACGCAAATGCCGATTATACCTATAACGAAGATAGTTGTATTCGTTTTAATGACCAGCATTTCGAGCCCGATAAGAAGGAAAAGTATGGCATTTAATATTTCGTCTATCAACTCCCAAAATTTGCCCAGGTAATCGCGGCTTGTTTCTGAAAGTGCCTCGGCTTTTGCTTTGTTGCCGGTTATTAGTCCGGCAACTACCATTGCCAGCGGACCGGAAATATGCAGGTAGCCTGCAAGAAAATAACCGCCGGATACAATGGCAAGTGTAATCAGCACTTCCACTTTATAATCATCGATTGACCGCAGGGCGTAGTAGCCTATATAACCTAATATTGCCCCGAATAACAGGCCACCCACGGCCTCCTGCAGGAAAAGTTTACCCACCGAAATAAGGCTGACACTTGCCGAACCCGGCTGAGCGGCCTCAAGCAGCGTGACGAAAATAACAACGGCTACGCCATCGTTAAATAACGACTCGCCGGATATCCTGACTTCAAGTGATGAAGGTATCCTGGCTGCCTTCAATATGGCAAGTACAGCAATAGGATCAGTCGGTGAGATCACTGCACCAAAAAGCAGGCAATAGATAAAAGGTACAGGGAAATTAAACAGGCGAAACACCTCCCACATGACGACGCCTACAATAGTTGTTGAGATCAATATACCTATGGTAGACAGGGCCAGCACAGGCCAGGCCTCTTTTTTTAATTTAGCGGCGTCGATATGTATTGCGCCGGCAAAAAGAAGGAAGCTAAGCATGAAATTCATCAGCACATCACGGAAATCGATCGATTCGGCAAGTTGCTTTGCCCTCAATGTGAGCGAAGGATATAAATGCCCGGCGAACGCAAGTATTAACGAACTTCCCAGCGACAGTATCATAATGCCTATGGTCGGCGGCCATTTGATGAACCTGTGATTGACGTAGGCGAATACCGCGGCAAGCACGATTGTCGTAGCAAGTATTTGACTGAAGTTCATTTGCAACTTTAGATGTACCCGGACAATATAGGAAAAATTAAAGGGCTATCGAGCCCGTAAGATGGTGACGCTATCTTGTTGTACGAGGGATCAATGATGCGCTGCCACCATCTTAGCAACTTCCGATCCGGCCAGTAAAAAGGCGCCTACCCCGTAAACTTCGGTATCCTCGGCTGTTACCTTTTCGGGCTTTTCGCCTATTTGCTGTACATACCCCAGTTTGCCATCGGGTTGAACGCAGCCCATCAGCGCCTTCCACGCTTTTTCAACCACTTTATGATATTTATCATAAGGCAACAGCCCATTATTTATACCATAGGCCAAAGCATAACAGTAGAACCCTGTACCGCTGGCCTCTTTAACCGGGTAGCTTTTAGGATCAAGCAGCGCCGCGTGCCACGTTCCGTCCCGGTTTTGCAGCGAAGCGATCTTTTCAGCCATTTTTTGATATAACTCAACAAACTTCGCGCGCCCGTGGTAATCAGAAGGCATGTTATCCAGCACCCTCACCAGGCCGCCCATTACCCAACCGTTCCCGCGCGACCAGAATACCTTTTTGCCGTTAGCTTCTTTCTGGGTAAAGAACCTGCTGTCGCGATAGTAAAGATTTTCGTCCTTGTCGAAAAGATAGTCAGTTGTTTTCCACCACAATTTACTGGTTATATCAAGATATTTTTTCTCGCCGGTAACCGTGTACAAATATGCCAAAGCGGGCGGGCCCATAAACAGGGCGTCGCACCAGGCCCATTCCCGGCTTGCTATATTGTTTTTCCATTCCAGTGATTCGGTATGCGGTTTAGCTATAATACTATCGGCCAGTGCTTTAAAATGGGCTATCATCCCGGGTTCTTTATAGTTGCTGTAAACCTGCGAGTACATTTGCGCCACACAATAGTCGTCGGCCATAAAGCGGTTGGGGCCTGTGTTCCATTTCAGGCTGTCGCCAATGTTTTTCATCTCATGCAGGTAGATAGAGTTATCCCCTATTTTATACAGAGCCATATACCCGGCATAACCGGCGCCCATTGTCCAATACCATTTGGGGTGTTTGCGCCCATGCTCCTGCCATTCGCGTAATTGCCAGCCGGCCACTTTATCCATGATACGCAGAACAGAATCACGGTCAACTTTTTTTCGGGCGTATACGACCTGGAAACTGATGATCGTTAATAACAGGACAATGACATATTTTCTCATAGTAGTCGGTTTGGAAAATAAAAGTATAAATTATTACCAGATCAAGTTTATATAAAAGTATTGTTTGCCGATAATTGTTCATTCAAATAAAAATATCCATTTGTCCAATAAACCCTAAGTAGTTCGTCAATCGGTCAAAACCAAAATTAAAAAGCTATGAAAGAATTTGTTTTGATCTTCAGACTGGAAGAATTACCCGAAGCTAATTTCCCGCCCGAAGAAATGCAGGTGCGAATGGGCGTGTGGGAAAATTGGGTTAATGGCATCATCGCCAAAAACATCCTGGTTAGCCGGGGCAACCGATTAAGTAAAGAAAGCCGTGTTATCCGGGATAAAAAATTGATCACCAAAGGGCCTTATGTCGAATTGAGCGAGATCATCGGCGGCTATATCATTATCAGGGCAAACTCGATTGACGAAGCCGCCGAAATTGTGAAAGAGGCGCCTATCGTTGGCAAGGGTACCATCGAGGTTCGGGGAATTTATGCGGGTGATAAATAAAAAGATGCCGTAACCTGTCCAATAAGCGCCCGGCCGGTCGTCATTCAGTTATAAAACCAAAAAATTAAAGACATGAACGAATTTGTATTGATCTTCAGAAATGACTTCCGGCCCGAGCTAAAATTTTCGCCGGATGAAATGCAGGCTATTATGCAAAAATGGCAGGCCTGGATGGGTGGTATAGCCGCTGACGGTAAACTGGCCAGCACAGGCAACCGGCTTGGCGCCGAAGGTAAAACCATAAAACCGGGCAATTTGGTAACCAACGGACCTTATGCCGAAATAAAAGAGATTGTTGGCGGTTATATTATTGTAAGCGCAGATACCATTGATGAAGCTGCTGATATAGCTAAAGGCTGCCCTATATTAACCGTTGGTGGCAATGTTGAAGTAAGGGATATTGTCCCTATGAGCCGTTAATTATAAACCGTTAAACTGAAAAAAAATGAAAGAGTTTGTATTACTGTACCGGTCGGAACCCCTGGGAGAAATTAAAATGACACCCGAAGGCACAATGGCCGTTTCAAAAGAATGGGAAAACTGGATGGGCGGTATAGCCGCACAAAATAAACTGGTATCCAACGGTGCACGCTTAGGAAACGAAGGGCGCAGCCTTAAGCCGGGTATTGTAGTTACCAATGGCCCTTATGCCGAAATAAAAGAGATACTCGGCGGCCTCAGTATCATCCGGGCCGAATCAATGGAGGAAGCTACTGAAATTGCCAAAAACTGCCCTATACTGAACGTAGGCGGAAATGTGGAAGTTCGGGAGATCATTCCGATGAACAGTTAAATTTAATTTTATGCCATGCTTCTGCCGGTAAACATACCCGGCAGAAGTTTATTCTATTTATGCAGGACAAAGAGCTGATACCGCACTTATACCGTACCGAGTTCCGAAAGATAGCAGCCGTATTATGCCGCCTGTTTGGTATCGAGCATATCAGCATAGCCGAAGACATTGTAGGCGATACTTTCCTGCTGGCTGCGGAAACCTGGGGATTGAAAGGAGTTCCGCAAAACCCACCCGCCTGGTTGTATACCGTTGCTAAAAACAAAGCAAAGGATTTTCTTAAACGTAATACGATATATAACGAAAAAGTATCGCCGGCACTTCAGTGCAATACTGATGAATCGTTTGAGATAGATGTCGATCTTTCCAGCACCAATATCAGGGACAGCCAGTTACAAATGATGTTTGCTATTTGCCACCCGGATATTCCGCCGGAGTCGCAGATAGGCTTATCGCTCCGCATCCTTTGCGGTTTCAGTATCGACGAAATAGCAGATGCTTTTTTAACCAACAAAGAAACCATTAACAAAAGGCTGTTCCGCGCACGCGAAAAATTGAAGCAGGTAAAAGTAAAGATCGAGATGCCATCGGTTACGGAGATCGGCAAACGGATAGAAAATGTGTTAACCACCCTTTACCTGCTTTTCAACGAGGGATATTATTCATCCAACCGCAATACCGTGTTGCAAAAGGATCTGTGCCTGGAAGCAATGCGCCTTACGCACATGCTCACCGAAAACGTAAGTACCAACCAGCCAGGCGTAAATGCGTTATTATCCCTGATGTGTTTCCACGCATCGCGTTTTGATGCGCGCACCAATAAAGATGGCGAACTTATACTTTATGATGAGCAGGATATTGATTTGTGGGACAAAGAGTTAATAAAAAAAGGCGAATATTATCTTAATCTTTCAGCTAAGGGCGATGAGATCACAAAATACCATATTGAAGCGGCCATTGCCTACTGGCATACCGGCGAAAGAGACAGCAGCGAAAAGTGGGAAAAGATACTCAGTTTGTATAATCGCCTGCTGATGGTCGAGTATTCGCCTATCGCAGCGCTTAACCGCACTTATGCATTGGCTAAAGTATACGGAAATGAAACCGCTATCATCGAGGCTGAAAAACTTCACCTTACTAATAGCCATTTATATCATATTTTATTAGGTGAATTGTACACTAACATTGACAAACTAAAGGCCATTGATCACTTTAATTTAGCTTTGAAACTAACTAAGCCCATCGCTGATAAAAATGTGATCAGGAAGAAAATAGAGAAGTTGAAAATTTGATTTAAAAAACCATGTCATCTCGAATGATAATGAGAGATCTTAAACGCCCGGTACCGACCCATCCGCCTGTTTAAGATTTCTCCTCGCTCCGCTCGTTCGAAATGACATTTTTAATAAATTAGCTCTATGCCTTACAACGAAAAACTTGCCGACCGTGTCCGCGAAGTATTAGCTGGTATCCCAGGGGTGGAAGAAAAGAAGATGTTCCGCGGTGTTACTTTTATGGTAAACGATAAAATGTGCGTTAGCGTAAGCGGGGATGAATTGATGCTTCGCCTCGATCCCGGCCTGACCGAACAATTGGTTGAAGAGCCCGGTACCCGCCCCATGGTGCACGGTGGTAAACACATGAAAGGTTTTATTTATATCAGCGAAGAACGCTTCCGCAACCAAAAAGATTTTAACCGTTGGATCCAGCTGGCGCTGGATTATAATCCGAAGGCGAAATCATCAAAGAAATAACATCATCAACAAAAATATCATTTCAGTCCCGCTCATTAACGAGGAGGAATCTTAACTCAACACACTAAGTGTTCACGCCGCCACCCTTTGCCAAACGCGTAAAATTGTAAGTCATTCATTATCAACCTATTCATAAGTCAGAAATCGCAAAAAGTGCCCCATTTTTAACATTTCCGTGAACACTATTTTGATTATTACGCTGTATTTCAATTGGTTATACTGTTCACGGGTACCCTCATTTTGCTGCCATTTTTTTCGGTATAGATCTTCAAAACGCCAAAAAAAGCCAAAAAAGACGAAAACAACCCAAAATGGACAAATATAATCTTCTCCTGCCAGGCAGCTATACCCGTTTTGTTGCTTGTAGGTGGGAAAAACCTGCGGTACTTGAATAGGTATTTTTTGAAAATGGATACACTAAGGGAAATTCAGCATTCCCCTTAGTGTATCGTTCACCGTCGGCAAGCAATTTGGGTTTTACTTTATAACCAACTCCGCCAAACTGCTATTATCCTTCCCATAGATCTTCGCTATCGCCTTTACCACTTTCCCCTTTCCAACAGCAACCGGCTTGGTGTACAAATGTGCCGCCGTAAACGATGGCGTCGAATCGTCTGTTGTGTAATATATCTTAGCTCCCGGGGTAGCGCAGGCGATAGTAACAGTGCCTCCATTAGTGCTTATGGCTGGTTTTTTTACAATACCTACATATTTTGCCGTGCGGGCATCATGTATCACACCCTTCCAGTTCATCCCGAAGCCGAAGTCATACGTGTGATGGTCGGCATCGGTATAACAGGTCATATCGTGCGGGATGTCCTCGTCCTGCAGTTCTACCGTTTTCATATTCGCCGGCATCTGGAACGGCAATAAACCCGACGGTTCTGCCGCGCCGGTGATAATGTCCAGTATCGCCTGGTTCTGCACGCCAAAGCTGACCACAATGGCATTGGCGTCCTTTTCAAACTCAGCGGGTATGGCAGGCTTACTGGCCACCATTACCACAATAACCGGTTTGCCTTTCATCGCTTCCCTGGTTTCGCGGATGGCTTTCAGATCGGCGTAATTCCCCGCCGTGATCGTTTTATCCTTGTAGGATCGGTTATCAATACCCGGTTCAACAGGGTCGCCGGCTGCTATGCTATGTGCCCTGGCATGGGTTGCTTTATACTCTCCATATTGCAGCGTGATCGGGACATAGCCGTTGCCTCCACGGGCCACATCATCCTTGTCATAGCCTGCACCTCCGTACGGACTACTGATAAAAACAATAGCGCAATCCGCTTTGGACGGATCATCGGTCGACTTAAAATACTTGCTCAGCAATTCCGGTTTCACGGCTTCATCCCAACGCTCTTTAGATGGCGGCCCGAAAAAGCCCTGCATCGACGGCGTGTATTTTTTAGGCAGATACACGGTGATATCCTTCTTCAACGGTAAAACATGGTTGCTGTTCTTCAGCATCACGATCGATTTTAATTGCGCGTTGTAGCCCGCAGTCATAAATTCGGGTTTGCCCACAGTTGCTTTGGAAGCCTCCACATCCAGGTAAGGGTTCTCAAAAAGCCCTGTCCTGAAGATATTCGTCAACAGCCTCACCGCTGATTTTTCGAACCGGGCTCGCATAAAAGCTTCACCATGTTCCTTTACCCCCATATTGTAAGCCTCAATAACCGGTTTTGAGTCATTGTTACCACCAAACTGGTCTACCCCTGCCATCAGTACTTTGTAATGCCTTTCAGCAACACTCTTCGTCTCCATTCCCCACGATTTCCCCGCGAAAATATCTGGTGTTTTACCTTCGTCAGCTGTTACGCCCCAATCGGTACAAACAACACCTTCATAGTGATATTTGGTGCGCAACAAGTCGGTTATCAGGTATTTGTTATAGCTGTTGCCCTCGTTCTCCTTATTTTTGGTATCCCTTCCGTACGAAATTGTATAATAAGGCATAACCGCTGCCGACATGCCCGTTTTGCCGTGCAGCTTCAATGCACCGTCAACAAATGAGATCAAATGCTCATCAAAATTATTGCCCGGATAAACTGCAAACTTACCATAAGCAAAGTGTGCATCCCTGCCACCTTCTTCAGGTCCACCACCGGGCCAGTGCTTCATCATGGCGTTAACGCTATGATATCCCCAGCCATTTTTGATCTCGCTGCTGCCGGTTGAAGTTTGGAAACCATCCACATAGGCCCTTGCCATAGCTGCTGCCAGTTGCGGGTCTTCACCAAAAGTACCGTTAATACGCACCCAGCGCGGTTCCGAACCCAGGTCTATCTGTGGTGATAAAGCCGTGGATATACCCAGTGCACGATATTCCTGCGCGGCTATATGGCCGAATTGCTGTACCACTGCGGGATCAAACGTTGCCGCCAAACCCAATTGGTCGGGCCATTGTGATATTTTGCCGCCTGCCCCTGCTGTATATTCCACACCCGAATTGGTGCTGTGCCGCGGATCGCTGCTGTTATTAGCTGGTATGCCAAATCCTTCACCCTCAACCAGCGCCTGCACTTTGTTGTTCCATTTAGCGGCAACTTCCGGGCTTTGCACCGACGTGATGAGCACGTGCCTCAAATTATCTTTGATCAAAAAATCCTTTTGCTGATCGGTTGGTTCCGATGCGTCCATGCCGTCAGCATAAGGTTTACCGTCGTAAGTCCCTGCTCCAAATCCGCGCGGCGACATAGCGGGAAGGGCTTGGTGCGCGCTGTAGAGCATCAAGCCTGCTATCTGTTCAACCGATAATTTCGAGGCAAGGTCTTTCGCCCGTTCGGCTACCGGCAAGCGCCAGTCTTCATACTTGTCCAGTTTGCCGTTCTTGTCCAGGTCTTTAAAGGCCAACCCATCCACCGTCAATATTTTTACGCCGGATTTGGACGAGTAGCCCAGCGTGGCCCCGTTCACGTTTTTTACCAGTGTAATACCATCGACTTCATCGGTGGCGGTCCATTTGTGGTCTATCTTATTACTGGTAACAGCCGTAGCCAGGGCCAATAATGATAATGAGCCTGCAGCGTAATAAAGCGCGGGGCGGGTAAACAGTTTTTTCATAAAGAATATAGATAATCGGTTTAAAATCTATTGTGTTATAATGACACAAACTAAAGGTATATAATTGATTGAAATAAACCGAATGTAATAGATGAAAAAGATGAGGATAAAGATGGATAACCATTTTTTACCGACCAACTGTAAGGTTAACCCATTCCATACGACAAACCGGTAAAAATTCTTTTATATCGATCGGAACTTTACATGAAAAGAATCGGGGGAAGCTGTCGCAAGGCTACACTGTATATTTTAAAAAACAAGGGCAAGGCCCTTTCCTTTTCAAGGAAGCTTTTTTTGGCTTATCACCTGCTTATCTGCGAACCCTGCAGAATGTTCAAAATCCAAAACGAAAGGATAGACCAGGCGATGAAGGAAATAAGCATAGACATTAAAAAAACATACGATATAGACAAATCATGAAATCAACCAAGATCATTTACTGGACGTTCACCGTCCTTTTATCGGCATTTATTGTTTCGGGGGCCATCCTGGATATTTTGAAAGGCCCAGATGTACTTGCGTTTTTTAAACACCTGGGCTATCCGGATTATTTCCCGCAGTTTATAGGTGTGCTGAAAATATTGGGCATAGCGGCGATACTTACCCCGGGCATACCTAAAGTTAAAGAATGGGCTTATGCCGGACTCGCTTTTGATGTGACCGGTGCGCTTTCATCACACCTGTTGAATGGGGATCCGCCAACCATTTGGATGCCTGCATTCATAGGCCTTGTGCTGGTTACAGGTTCCTACCTGTTCTACCGGAAAAAATTGAAATTATCTTTAAAAATAACAGAATGAAAACATCTAACTTATTATATAACAATACTCCTGCCGTTGTAGTTACCACTTTAGGTTTAGCCATTGTTTTGCTTTGGTTCGGCATTTTTAAATTTACTGGAACCGAAGCTCATAATATTGAAGGCCTGGTAAGTAATAGCCCGTTAGTGAGCTGGATGTACAAGTTGTTTAGCTTAAACGTAGTGTCGGGCATTATTGGTGTATTGGAAATATTATCGGCGGTTGGCCTTACGATAGGTATATTTTATCCCCGTGCAGGTTTATATGGCAGCGCTTTGGCTGTAATTATTTTTGTGGTCACCTGTACTTTTTTACTTAGCACACCTGGAATAGTTGCTAAAGTAGACAGTATGTGGGTACCTTCCGACACCGGATCGTTCCTGATCAAGGATATAACCCTCCTTGGGGCCTCTCTATTTCTTTTGTCGTATTACGCTAATAAATTATGATGAACTCACGCGTTGCAATGCTGCTTCTCCTGTTATCTGCTGTTACCGAATCGTGCTGGAACGTTTGCCTGAAAAAATCAACCGGTTTTACCGACTGGAAAGTTATGGGGCCGGGGATATTGTTTATGATAACCGGCATCATCATGTTCAAAACATCCCTCAAAATCATACCGCTCGGTGTGGCTGTGATGATATGGAGCGGTGTATCGCTGGTGCTTACTATCGGCCTGGATGTACTATACTTAAAAACCAGGATCGATTGGCTTACCGCAGCGTTTATGGTGATGTGTATGGTTTCAATTATTGGTTTAAATTATGCTTCCGGCAGGTAAATTTCCTAAATTTACGCTTCCAAATCCAATACCCATGAAACCATTTGAAGTACCTTCCTATGACCAGGTTGCCGAAGAGGCACGCCCAGCCTTCGACCGTTTTATTAAATTAACAGGCAAAATGCCGAACCTTTATGCCACTATTGGTTATTCGGCCAATGCGCTTAACTCTTATTTGCAATACGTGAACGAGCAGGCCCGCGGCACTTTTCATGCAAAAGAACGGGAGGCTATTTACCTCATCGTGTCCCAATTTAATGGGTGCGAGTATTGCCTGGCATCGCATACACAATCGGCCATTAAAAATAAATGGACGGAGGATGAAACCCTGTCCCTGCGTGCAGGTACTTATCCTGATGCGCGCTGGCAGGTCATTTACAAAGTGATCAAATCCGTTATCGAACAAAAAGGTTTGGTTAGTGACGGATTGCTGGATGAATTTTTCGCGCTGGGGTACGATAAAACAGCGCTAATTGACCTGATGGTACTCATCAATGTGATGAGCTTTACCAACTATACCTACCGGTTGACACAAATACCTATCGATTTTCCGTTGGCAAAAGATATATAAAAAAGAAGGCCCCCTGATATTCGGGAGGCCTTCATCAAACTAAACCAACAACTTATTATGAAAACAGTCTTTATAGTTCGGATTTCGGATGTTCATTTTCATCCATCAACTGACGGATCCTTTCGGACTTTCCGACTTCCGGTCTTTCGGACTTAACTAATTTCTTCCGGGGCCTCGAGCCTTTACCAAATCACAATATTTAATCTCACAGCTCTCGGCGCCCGGTCAAATTACTTTACCGAGATCTCTCTCGATTGAATTTTAGCTTCTTCTTTCTTAGCCACGTTCAGCTTCAGCACGCCGTCGGTATATTCGGCATCTATCTTGGCATAATCAGCTGTTTCGGGCAAGGTAAACGATCTTGCAAATGAATTGTAGCTGTATTCGCGTTTGCTGTATTTCTTGCTTTCGTCCACATTTTCGGTTTTCTTTTCAGCAGATACGCTCAGTACGTTTTTGTCAAGGCTGATCTTGAAGTCTTCCTTCTTCAGGCCGGGAACAGCCAGTTCGATATGAAATTCGTTTTCAGTTTCGGCGATGTTTACCGCAGGAATTTTGTTTACGAACCTGTCTGCCAGTCTTGAATCATTGATCAATGAATCAAATACATCATTAAACCAGGGATTTACTTCTCTTTTCTGTCCGTTGTTAAATTTTACCAATGTCATTTTTATATCCTCCAGAGTTTTATATTTTTTGTTTTATTAACTTCGGCAGGTATAAATCAACTCTTATACCAAGGAGAAAAAAGCCCCTATTTCGGACAATTTGTCCTTTTGATTTAAATTCTTACAGACACAATGTCATCAAATGAGCGAAAATATAGCAGATTATAAGTTCCGTACCCCTATCCCCATCCGCTTTTCGGACCTGGATTTCTACGGGCATGTGAATAACGCCATCTATCTCACCTATTTTGAAATAGCCCGTTCCAACTACTGGCGCGATGTAGTGAAGTGGGACTGGAATAACAATGGGATCATCCTCGCCCGGTCAGAAGTGAATTATTTAAAACCAATTACCCGCAACGACGAGATAGCTTGTTACGTCCGTACCACACGCATCGGCAACAGTAGCTTTGATGTGATGCATGTACTGGTAAAGGTGACCGAAAACGGTGAGGAAATATGCACCACCGGCAAAACGGTTTGTATTAGTTATGATTACAGCATAAATAAACCCGTCAAAATTCCCGCCGACCAGCGCGCGCGCATGATAGCCTATGATGAGCCGGGAATGATATTAAATACGAATTGACGTGCAGATTTCAAATGTGCGGATGATAAGGCATGCATGTATCTATTAATGAATTGACAAGCATTTGCACATCTGAAATTAGCACATTTGCAAATTAAAATGCCCTTATACCTCGCATTGAAAGCAACTGCTCATCCAATTTGGAAATATTCTTTTTATGACCCGACACAAAAATGGCGGCATGCATAACCCCATCCTTTTTGTTGACGAGCCTGCGTTGTACAGTGAGTTTATGTTTGCGGATGATATTTTCAAGGTCCAGTAATTCATCGAAATTATTACTGTCAAATACCAGGTTCAGCAGTTTTTCATGGCGAATTTTATCAAGATAGTTCTCGAACAGGTTAAATAATACCAGTACGATGATCGTCAGGAACGTTGATGCAATAGCCAGCATATAGTTCCCGGCGCCATTAGCCATTCCAATTGCTGCCGCTACCCAAATAACCGCTGCGGTAGTTAAGCCATTAACAGATATTTTATCCTTAAATATCACGCCGGCACCAATAAAACCTACGCCTGTTACCAGGTTGATGTTGACACCCTGCCCTGCCCGTTGCGATATCATGGTGAATATGGTCGAGCCCAGGCAAATAAGGATAATCGTGCGGAAACCGGCTGTTTTGTTTTTATACTGGCGCTCGAAACCGAGGATGCCGCCGCAGAGAACGGCAATCAGTATTTTGATAACATCGTGGGTGGCTATCCCGAATTCAAGAGGCATGGCTGTTGATTTAGTCCGGCAGATTAAATTTACAACTTATATTTATTTATAATCCGTGTAATCATATCAGATAAATCGATGCAATCCAATTCAAAATATCTTCCCGGGATTTAATATTCCCTTCGGATCAAACACCTTCTTTACGCCCCGCCAAAGCTCAAAATGAACGTTGGAATATTTTATCGGCATAAACTCCTTTTGTACCAGGCCGATGCCATGCTCGCCCGAGAGTGTTCCGCCAAGCGATACAGTTAGCTCAAATATTTCGCGGATGCCATCTTTCAGCTTATTATGCCAGTCATCGTCGCTCATATTGCCTTTGAGGATATTAACATGTAAGTTGCCGTCCCCGGCGTGCCCAAAACAAACCGAATCGAAGTTATACCTGGCGCCAATTTCTTTAATACCATTGAACAATTGCGGCAGATTGGCCCGCGGAACAACCGTGTCCTCTTCTTTAAATATCGAATTGGATTTAACGGAAACAGCCATTGTGCGGCGCAGCCGCCACAGTTCTTCTTTCTGGGCCGCAGTATCTGCGAACAGCACATCCTTACAATCAAACCGTTCCAATACACTGTTGATCTTTTCACAATCGCTAAAGATCACATCCATATTATTACCGTCAACTTCTATTAACAGGTAAGCTTCAATACCCTCTTTCAATTCAAAGTTCAGGCCATCGTATTGAATCACCCATTCCAGTCCGCGCCGCTCCATAAATTCCAAAGCTGAAGGAACAATACCCGCCCTGAAAATAGCGGAAACCGCAGCACAAGCCGCGTCAGGTGTTTCGAAGGATGCCAGCAAAAGCGCATCCTGTGTAGGGCGCGGTATCAACTTGGTTACGATCTTGGTTATAATGCCTAACGTACCCTCCGACCCTATCAACAACTGGGTCAAATTGTAGCCTGTTGCATATTTCAGCGTATTAGCCCCTGTCCATATAATGTCGCCATCGGGTAAAACTACCTCGAGGTTTAAAATATATTCCCTTATCGTGCCATACTTCACCACTCTTGGCCCGCCGGAACCATGAGAAACATTGCCCCCGATAAAGCAGCTTCCTTTACTTGCCGGGTCTACCGGGTACAGCAACTCTTTTTCGGCAACGGTATCCATAAATACCTCGGTTATTACGCCAGGTTCTACCGTAGCCTGCAAATTATCTTCGTCGATGTCCAGGATATGGTTAAAGCGTTCCATCGAGATGAGCAAGCCGCCCATAACCGGCAAGGCCCCGCCACTTAACCCCGTGCCCGCTCCCCGTACCGTTACCGGGATCATCTGCTGATTGCAAAGTTTCATTAAAGCCGAAATTTCCTCGGGAGATTTTGGCTTAACGGCAACTTCAGGGTAATAAGTAAGGTCCTCGGTTTCATCATGGCTGTATTTTTCCAGCCCGGCATGGTCGGTCACAACAAAGTTGTCGCCAACAATAGCCTTGATGGCTGATACTACCTCGCCTGTGATTTTATTAAATTCCATTTTCAGGTTTGTTATAAGTAATGGTAACGCTCGAATGATCTACTTTACCCCTCAATGGCGGGTTTAGCTTTTTTATGGTGACGGAAACGACGGCTACATAGGGATAATGCTTTACAATATCGTCAATAATGGCCTGGCAAAGCGTTTCAATCAATTTTCGCGGATGCTGCATCTGTGTGAAAGTAAGCTCGTACAGGTGCTCGTAATTTACGGTATCGGCCAGCTTATCATTTTGCAAAGCGCCCTGCGGCTCAAAATCAGCCGATATGTCCACTACAAATTTGCTTCCCAATAACTGCTCTTCCGGGTAAAAGCCGTGTTTGCCAAAAAATTCGGCGCCGTGTAGTGCTACGTTGATCATGGGTCAAATTTAGTTGATTGAGTTGTCTTTTTAGTCGGAAAGTCCGCATAAGTCCGAAAGACTTTCTATGAAAATGCCATCTTTCGGACTTTCCGACTTACGCGGACTTCCGGACTAAACTTCTATCTTTGCCGCACCAATTATTTTTCTCAATGGCAAAAACTGATCTCTTTGAAGCTCCTGATTACTATTTAGTAGATGAACTGCTCACTGACGAGCATAAACTGATACGCGCAAGTGTGCGCGATTGGGTGAAAAAAGAAGTAAGTCCGATCATAGAGGACTATGCGCAAAAAGCTGAATTTCCGAAACAGCTGCTAAAGGGCCTTGCCGAAATAGGCGCTTTCGGGCCTACTATCCCTGTTGAATATGGCGGCGCCGGCCTTGATTACATTTCCTACGGCATTATTATGCAGGAGATAGAGCGGGGCGATTCTGGCATACGGTCGACAGCTTCTGTTCAGGGTTCATTGGTGATGTATCCTATTTATGCCTACGGTTCCGAAGAGCAAAAACATAAATATCTGCCCGGGCTTGCGAGTGGTGAATTAATGGGATGCTTCGGTCTGACCGAACCCGACCATGGTTCGAACCCAAATGGTATGACCACTAATATCAAAGATGCAGGTGATCATTACATTCTCAACGGCGCTAAAATGTGGATTTCAAACTCTCCTTTTGCGGATATCGCTGTAGTATGGGCCAAAGATGAAAGCGGAAAAATACGCGGCCTGGTGGTTGAACGTGGCATGGATGGTTTTTCAACACCTGAGACACACAACAAGTGGTCGCTGCGCGCATCGGCCACAGGCGAACTGGTTTTTGATAATGTAAAAGTTCCTAAAGAAAATATTTTTCCTAACGTTTCGGGATTAAAAGGTCCGCTTGGTTGTTTGAACCAGGCCCGGTACGGCATTGCATGGGGCGCCATAGGCGCAGCGATGGATTGCTATGATACTGCCCTGCGTTATTCCAAAGAACGTGTGCAGTTTGGCCGGCCAATAGCGGGTTTCCAGTTGCAGCAAAAGAAACTGGCCGAAATGATTACAGAAATAACTAAAGCGCAATTATTGGTTTGGCGTTTGGGTACTTTAAAAAATGAGAACAGGGCCACTCCGGCACAAATTTCCATGGCTAAACGGAATAGCGTCGAAACCGCGATCACGATAGCCCGCGAAGCTCGTCAAATGCTTGGCGGTATGGGTATAACCGGCGAATATCCTATCATGAGGCACATGATGAACCTGGAATCGGTAATTACTTACGAGGGTACCCACGATATTCATTTACTGATAACGGGCATGGATATCACTGGTGAAGACGCCTTTAAATAAGTACCATAAATATTACAAAAAAAGAATTTTCCCGCTATAACATCGTTTTATATATTATCGTATAAAGCAAATGTTTATGGGCCTTTTTTGGAAGTTTTTGCTGAGCATCACCTACGATATTAAATTAAAATATTTAAAGATATTTCCATCTCTTCTCCTGCCTCTTATTTTAACTTCATGTGCCAAAAAGGATAATGCCTCGGCTGATTACTCCGGGGCTTTCAAAGTGGTATCTAAAACGGTTACTCACTATTATGATATTAACCAGCCCGATAAAGCGATAGCTTACCTCGATGAGTCTTTCCATACCGTTAATAACCCAACTATAAACGACCGGTTCAGATTTTATGGCTTTCATTACGTTTATTGGCAAAAAGCTAAACAGGATTATAAAAAAGCTATGCCGTATGCCGACAGCATGCTGATGATGGCGCATAAAAGTGTTACCAAAGAACAATATATAACCAATTTCGCCGAGGCCAATTACGCCAAAGGCGATACTTATTTCAGCCTTAATCAATATAACGATGCCTACCAGTGTTACTTCCAGGGCTACCTGATGGGTAAAAACTATCTCAACCAGGCTTCTGCGGCAGACTATACTTACCGGATGGGCATGATCATGTTCAAACAAGGGCATTACAAACTTGCAGCGGGGTATTTTAAAGAAAGCTATGCAAAAAGCCTTTTAGTAAAGGACGATCACGGCTTCGTTTGGTTCTATCGCCGGCAGGAATTACTGGATAACATTGGAGAGAGTTATACCTACAGCGGTGATATTGACAGTGCGATAAGCTATTTTGATAAAGCACTTAAGTATGTAAATGAAAACGACGGCAAATTCAAAGTAAAGAGCCAGTATATTGATATTGCGCGGGGTGTCATCTATAACAACAAGGCCCAGGCGCTGATAGCCCTAAAAGAATATGATGAAGCTGAACAGTTACTTAAAAAAAGCATAGCTATTAATATTCAAAAAGGAGCTGACAACGGTGACGCCGAATTAGCCCAACTTAAGCTTGCACAGATATATTCAATAAAGGGCGAAAGCGGCCTCCTCAGGTCTTTGCTTTCAGATTTACGCAAACAGCTGGATGTTATAAAAAATGATGACGCCGAAGCCGATTGGAATAGGTTGATGGGGGATTATTATCTTAAAAAGAACGACCTGGCAAAGGCAATAGTTTACACTCAAAATTATAACGCCCTTAAGGACTCGACGATCAAACGGCTCACGTTGTTAAAAGAAAGTGACGTAAACCAGCAGCTGGCAAATCTTGAAAAACAATATGAGATAGAAAACCTCAGTAATAATAATAAAATGCAGGGTATGTATCTCGATATCGCCATCGTTAGCGCGGTGCTGCTTGCTGCTATTGTATTCCTTGTTTGGAGAAACTGGAGGCAATCGAAATTTGACGTAGCTATGGTTATCATGCTCAACAAGCAAATAAACCAGCAAAAGGCCGACCTTGAAAAAGCCCTTGACGAAGTAAAATTCAGCAGCCGCGAAAAGGACCGCATCCTGCGTGCGGTTGCACACGATCTGCGAAACCCGCTGGGTGGTATTGCTTCGCTTACAAGTATGATGGTTGAAGAAAGCGAACATGACAAGGACCTGCAAAGCCAGCTGGTTCTTATCAAACAAACGGCTGCGGATACGCTCGAACTCATTAACGAGATATTGGAAGCTACCAACAACTCTTTGTCCCAATTAAAAAAACAATCGGTTGATGTGAATGCCCTGGTAACCAATAGCGTGGAATTATTACGGTTTAAGGCGGCTGAAAAGCATCAGCAGATTGTGCTCGAAGGACTTGATCACCCGGTGGAACTCAGCATAAACCGTGAAAAAATATGGCGGGTTATCAGCAACCTCATTAGCAACGCTATAAAATTCAGCCCGGTCGATGCGACGATTAAAGTTAAAACTTTCCAGAAGGGTGATACAGTTATTGTTTCAATTAACGACCACGGTATTGGCATTCCGGATAATATGAAGGACAAGGTGTTCAATATGTTTACTGATGCTAAAAGGCCGGGTACAATGGGCGAAAAATCCTTTGGTTTGGGCCTTTCCATCAGCAAGCAGATAGTCGAGAAACACCGCGGTAAAATTTGGTTTGAAAGCGAACCTAAAAAGGGAACGACTTTTTATGTTAGCCTGCCGCGATCCATAAAGGATGATATTGACCAGGATCAATTGCCGGCCGGTAAAGAACTGGCCCGTCACTAAACATCTTTCAAAAAATTGGCATACCAATGCCCCGATGCTTTGATAATGCGTTTTTGCGTTTCAAAATCAACATAGATCAACCCAAAACGGGGGTGATACCCTTCTGCCCATTCAAAGTTATCGGTCAGGGTCCATACAAAGTAGCCATCTACACGGCATCCCTCCTGCTTCGCTTTCAGTAACTGCTCCAGATTATCCCGGATATATTCGGTTCTTTTTTGATCGTTTACCGCGCCGTCCATAATCGTGTCCGGAAAAGCAGCTCCGTTTTCCGTTATGATGATCTTTTTGATCTGTGGATAAGCGTTAAACTTTTTGAGGATATAGTATATCGCCGGTGGATATACTTCCCATTTCATAGCAGTTATTTCCACACCGCGTTTTTCGGCTTTCACCAAACTGGCATTAACGTAAGGTGTGAAAAATGAATATTTTACAATTTCGCGTGTGTAATTCTGCAGACCGATAAAATCGAAATCAAAAACCATATTTTGTTCGTCGCCCGGTTTATAGAATTTTTCAAGCCCTTTTAGTACAGGAATATCACCTATCGGATACCCCAGGCCCAATATCGGTTCAATAAACAAACGGTTCACCAAAGCATCCGCACGATGAGCTGCGGCTATATTCCGGCTGCTGTCCGAATAGGGTTCAATATGCGAACATGAGAAGGTTGACCCAATGATGGCCCCGGGTAACAGCTCGCGCAATTTTTTTGCACCCGCAACCATACTCAAGACAATATGATGTATCGCCGGCAAAAAGTTCCTGATACCCGTTCGACCCGGGGCATGTATGCCAAAAAAATACCCTGCCCCCGAAAATACCGATGGTTCGTTCATTACCATCCAATACTTTACCCGGTCGCCAAAATGTTCTGCGCATATCCGGGTATAATTGGTGAACCACTCAATGATGTCGCGGTTTGTCCACCCGCCCCTTTCTTCCAGTATTTTGGGAAGGTCCCAATGATAAATAGTTACCCAGGGCTCAATACCTTGTTTGATACAATAGTCTATCACCCGGTTATAATAAGCTATTCCGGCCTGGTTCACATCGCCGGTTCCGGCTGGTAAAATGCGCGTCCACGAAATAGAAAAACGAAAATTGGGAATGTTGAGTTGTTTTAGCAGGTCAATGTCTGCCTCGTAATTGTTGTAAAAATCACAGGCAGTTTTCGCATGATGGCCATTCAATACTTTCCCCTTTTTTGCAGTGAACGCATCCCATATCGACTCACCTTTTCCATCGGCGTCATGTCCGCCCTCGATCTGGAACGCCGCTGTCGACACGCCCCACTTGAAATCGGCACCAAAAAGACTTTTATTAAATTTATCCATAGAGCAGCATCACCTGTGGTTGCTGTAAGCAACTAAAGTATGACAATATGCAAACCCCAAATTGTACAATATAATTGGATAAAAGAAGAGCAGCGGGCAAAGAATTTAGTGAATAAATGATGATCGCATGTTCTTCATGAGCAGCCATTCACGGAAATGCCGGATAAGCTTTGAAAAATTAACGGTGAATCTCATAACACTTACTTTTACGTTACAAAAATCCAATAAGCATATGTTGTTAACGTGACGCTTGTATTATGTTTATGTTAAAATTTATTGCTTAAAAGTTTAATGGCATCACAAAAATATTGCGTACAAATGAGATAACACATAATGTTTGCAACGTCGCTGTTAATTAGTTTTGAAGCATGAAAGAATATTTTACCCGCCTCTTTAACTACAACAAGCACGAGAATTTGCTGATCATTGAAACAATTATCAAAGCAGGCAGCCCAAATGATTCCGTTGGACTAATGGCGCACCTGCTATCAGCACAGCAAATATGGATCACACGGTGCAAGGGACAATCAGCCACCGGCCGGGTTTTGTGGCCCGCCGACTGGAATGCCGGCGATATGGCTGACATTGTGGAGGAAAACAATAAAGCCTGGCTGGATCTCCTGCACACATATACTACGTCCGACTTTGATAACACTATTAACTACCAAAATATGCAGGGAGAAAGCTTTGAGAATAAACTGAGTGATATTTTAGCACACGTGATCAATCATGGCACTCACCACCGCGCGCAGATAGGCCAGCAGTTGAAACTATCTGGCATTGAGAAACTTCCGGTTACCGACTATATATTTTATCTGCGAACACATTAAGATTGATTATTGCATACCTGCCGGATTAGCGATTAAGGCTAAAAAAAGGTATTTTTGACGCGCAAAACCCACCGACCATGAAACATCTTCCCGCATTATTGCTCATCGCACTGTTATTTTTTTCGTGTAAAGACAACACCAAAGATGAAAAGGCGTTGCTGAACGATATTTTAAAGGTACATGACAAGGTAATGATGAAGGATGAGGCGCTGATAAAAGATAAATCTCGCGTTGATAGCCTGATAAAGTTACCGTCAAAAGATACTGCCGAAAAAGCAAGCCTGAGATCTATAGGAATGAAGCTGACCGCTGCTGACGATACTATGGGAAGCTGGATGAATAAGTTTCAAACAGATATGAGCGGCAAATCGCATGACGAGGTAATGAAATATTACACTGACCAGAAAAAGCAGGTTATGGCAGTAGATTCCCTGGTTAATACCGCGATCAGTGACGCAGATAAATACTTTTCAACCCATAAATAAAATGAAGAAGCTGGTTTTAGGATTTTTGGTGATAGCGATGTGGGGCGCCTGCAAGTCGGATTCCGGTAATAAGATGGCCCTGCCTATTTTCGGCAGCCGCAGGGCAGTTTCCAAAGTAGTTGACGGGAAAACAGAGGTAGATACAATTTATCAAACCATCCCAAAATTCGGTTTTGTAAACCAGTATGGCGATAGTATTACCAATAAAAGTCTTGACGGCGATATCTACGTAGCCGACTTTTTCTTCACCACATGTCCTTCTATATGCCCCATCATGGCCCGCAATATGCTAAAGATATACGATACGTATAAAGGCGATGGAAACTTTAAGATTCTATCACACACTATCGATCCGAAGCACGACAGCGTACCGGTATTAAAGAAATATGCAGATAAATTAGGTGTAACAGGCAATACATGGTGGTTTGTGCAAGGCAAAAAAGAGGAAACTTACGATATAGCCGAAAAGAACTACCTGGTTGCGGTAAAAAAGGACAGCACCGCTGCGGGCGGTTATGTTCATGCCGGTTATTTTGTACTGGTTGATAAGCAAAAGCGTATCCGCGGAGCTTATGATGGCACAGATCCCAAACAGGTTGACCAGTTGATAGAAGACATTAAAGCGCTAAAGGCTGAACCTGACGAAGCTATCGTACAATGATTTACAGGATAACCGCCTTTATTGCAGTAGTCTTCGGCGTAGTTATCGCTGTATCGTGCGAGAACGATCACACGCTTGAGTTTAAACGATATTATTCCATTGGCGCCGAAGTTTACCAAACCCATTGCCAAAACTGCCACGGCATCAACGGCCAGGGATTATTAGCGCTTGTTCCCCCGTTAAACGATTCAACTTATCTTAAAAATAATAAGACATCTTTAGCCTGCTACGTTCGCTCCGGACTAAAAGACACAATAGTGATCAACGGAAAAACCTTTGAAGATGTGATGCCTGCAAATGACCTTGCCCCAATGCAAATAGCCCAGGTGCTAACTTATGTTGGTAATTCATTCGGCAACAAGATCGGAACGGTCACCGAGGAACAGGTGACAGCTAACTTAGCTGCATGCAAGTAAACCGTAATTTCCGGACTTTCTGACTTATGAGGTTCCGATGGCTATCGGAATGCGGACTAAAAAAACTACCTTTGTATTGCAAATCGTTCTATCGCTCCCGGCTCCTGGCCGGGGGAGGAAAGTCCGGGCAACACAGAGCATCCTGCTTCCTAACGGGAAGGCGCCGTTCAGCCGGCGACAGAAAGTGCCACAGAAAATAAACCGCCTTCGGGCAAGGGTGAAAACGTGAGGTAAGAGCTCACGGCTTTCCCGGGCGACCGGGATCGCGGTAAACCTCAGGAGTTGAAAGACCAAATAGGTCCCGGACCGGAAGCTGCTCGCTTCTAATTCCGATTTATCGGGATAGCCGGGATGGGTAGGTTGCTTGAACCTGTCAGCAATGGCAGGGCCAGATAAATGATAGAAGTTCACAGAACCCGGCTTATAGCTTTGCTGCTGAAAAAATAACCCTATTCTGCCAAAACAGGATGGGGTTATTTTTTGTATAATCCAAAGTGTTTATTTTTCTATACATTTCTTATAACTTAGCGCGTTAATATTTCTACCACCTTTATACTTAAGCATGGCTAAAATTTTAATAATTGATGATGAACGGGCTATTCGCAGCACCCTTCGCGAGATACTTGAATATGAGAATTACGAAGTTGACGATGTAGATAACGGTGTCGATGGTATCTCGATGATCGAAACCGGGGACTACGACCTGGTACTCTGCGACATCAAAATGAACCGGATGGATGGCATGGAAGTGCTAACCGAAGGGCTGGCTTTAAAACCAGACCTGCCATTTATAATGATATCCGGCCACGGCACTGTAGAGACGGCGGTTGAAGCCAGCAAAAAAGGAGCATTTGACTTTATATCCAAACCACCCGACCTAAACCGTTTGCTCATCACTGTGCGCAACGCATTGGACAGGGGAAGCCTGGTTAGCGAAGCCAAAGTACTGAAACGTAAGGTCTCCAAGGTACGACCTATACTGGGCGAATCGCAGGCCATCATGAAAATAAAGGAAACCATTGAGCGCGTGGCCCCTACCGAGGCCCGTGTGCTGGTAACCGGCGCCAATGGCAGTGGTAAGGAATTGGTGGCGCGCTGGCTGCACGAGAAATCCAACCGGGCGAACGCCCCGCTTATCGAGGTGAACTGCGCGGCAATTCCATCAGAACTGATCGAAAGTGAATTGTTTGGCCATGAAAAAGGGTCGTTTACTTCGGCAGTAAAACAACGTATCGGAAAGTTCGAATCAGCACACGGTGGTACACTTTTCCTCGATGAGATCGGCGACATGAGCCATTCGGCACAGGCAAAGGTACTTCGCGCTTTGCAGGAAAGTAAGATAACACGTGTAGGCGGCGAAAAGGAAATTGAAGTAGATGTAAGGGTGATAGCGGCTACCAATAAAGACCTGTTAAAAGAGATAGAGGCAGGTAATTTTCGTATGGACCTTTACCATCGTTTAAGTGTTATATTGATCCACGTTCCGCCTCTTGTCGACCGTAAAGACGATATTCCCCTGCTTACCCAAAACTTTCTTGAAGAGATTTGCAACGAATATGGCATGCCGACTAAGAGAGCCTCCGACGGCGCCCTAGACGCATTAAAGGCATTGCCATGGACAGGTAACATCCGCGAGTTAAGGAACATGGTGGAACGTTTGATCATCCTGAGCGATAAAACTATCACCGAAAACGATGTACGTTCATTTGCCAATCCTGCGGGGCCGGTTACGGCATCATTAAATGGCTCTGCTCCTGCCCAGCAAACGGACTTTGACCAGTTTGCTAACTTCCAGGAATATAAGGATTACGCTGAACGTGAATATATCAAATTCAAGCTGGAAAAAAATAACTGGAACGTATCAAAAACAGCTGATGATATTGACATACAGAGGAGCCACCTGTACAGTAAAATAGAGAAGTACGGGTTAAAACGGGGCGAATAGCTCCTTACATGAAGTTTCGCCCTTTGTGAAATACCTTGTTCACCGAATTTTCGCTGGGCGGAATCGTATTGCGCTCATTCGGTACCGGGGCCGTAGTTTCGTCGCCCCTGGCTAATGTAATTATTGGTGCATCCTTGAATTCGGGAGTCAGTTTTTGTAATAGCCCGGATAGGTTAAAACATTTGTTAACCACTACGTGGATGACCTTGCCTTCTATCTGCACTTTACCCTCAACCATCAATAAGCGTGTTTGCAATATTTCTTTTCGGTACTGATCAAACTTGTCTGCCCACACAACCAGGTTAGAAAAGCCGGTCTCATCTTCAATGGTAATAAATAAAACGCCTTTTGCCGTTCCGGGGCGTTGCCGCACCGTAATAAGGCCCGCTACTTTAACAGGGTCGCCGTTCTTTAATTCGGACAGTCTACATGTTTCCATAACATGCAGCATTTCCAGCTTTTCGCGTACAAAACTTACCGGGTGCGCCTTCAATGATAGCCCTGTCGAGGCATAGTCATGTACCACATGTTCGGCCTGCGACATAAACGGCAGACTGATCTGCCCTTCGAAAGCACTTTCGGATGGCTGTCCGTTGAACAATCCAACGGGTTTATCATTTAGTGCCGGTACTTCCCACAATGCTTCCCGGCGGTTAAGTTGAATCGAACGGAAAGCATCAGCATCGGCGAGCTTTTCTATAGCTGCCTGCGGTATGCCCGAATCACTAAGCTGGTGCAGGCTTTCATATCGCTCCCTTCTCCCGGCTATCAGCATTTCCATTTCGGCTTCCTTCAATCCCTTTACCTGCCTGAATCCTAAGCGAACAGCGCAATACTCACCATCTTTTTCCTCTAAGGTATTATCCCATATCGAATAATTGATATCAACGGGACGGACAATTACCCCATGCTTCTGCGCATCAATAACTATTTGCGCGGGCTGGTAAAAACCCATAGGCTGGCTATTGAGCAAAGCCGCAGCAAACACATCAGGATAATGGCATTTGAGCCAGCAGGAAATATAAACCAGGTAAGCAAAGCTAATGGCATGGCTCTCGGGGAAACCATAGCTGCCAAAACCTTCCAGTTGTTTAAAAACACGGGTTGCAAATTCCTCCTTGTAGCCATTGTTGACCATACCATCTACCAGCTTCTTTCGATGCTGGCTAATTTCACCTTTTGCTTTAAACGTTGCCATATTACGGCGCAACACGTCCGCTTCAGCAGGTGTATAACCGGCAGCTTCAATAGCTATTTGCATTGCCTGTTCCTGGAACAAGGGAACCCCTTTGGTTCTTTCTAATATTTCTTCTATTTCCGGGGATGGATATTCGATGGGATCAATGCCATCGCGCCTGCGTAAATAAGGGTGCACCATATCCCCCTGTATCGGCCCGGGCCGTACTATGGCCACTTCTATCGCCAGGTCATAAAAATTCCTGGGTTTTAACCGTGGAAGCATGGACATTTGCGCGCGGCTTTCGATCTGGAATACGCCTAAGGTATCAGCTTCACAGATCATATCATAAACCTTTTCATCGTCATGCGGAACATTAGCCAAAGTGAGATTCAGACCGTAATGCTGTTTTGCCAACACAAAGGCTTTACGTATGCAGGTAAGCATGCCTAAGCCGAGCACATCTACTTTTAAAATACCCAGGTCTTCCAGGTCGTCTTTGTTCCATTCCAGTTGGGTACGATTTTCCATCCGGGCATTCATTACCGGGCAGATGTCCGAAAGCTTGCACCGCATGATCACAAAGCCCCCGGTATGCTGCCCCAATTGTCGCGGAAAGCCCATCAGTTGCTCCGTCAGTTCAAGCACCCTGTACAAATGCGGATCGTCAGGATTTAAGCCCTGCTCTATTATTCGTTGACGATCAAAAGCCTCCTCCGAAAAACTCCATATTGCACCGGCCAGGCGTTTAATGGTATCTTCTGATAAGCCCATCGCCTTGCCCACATCCCGGATGGCGCCTTTATGCCGCTCCTGTGTTACGGTAGCAACAATTCCAGCATATTCGCGCCCATAGGTTTCATATATCCATTGGATGATCTCTTCGCGGCGCTCATGTTCAAAGTCCACATCTACATCGGGCCATTCATCCCGGGCATCTGACATAAAGCGTGAGAAAAGCATTTTTTGCTCGGTAGGGTCGACCGGTGTTATACCCAGGCAAAAACAAACCGCGCAATTAGCCGCAGAGCCTCGCCCCTGGTGAAGAATCCCCAGTTCTTCGGCTTTTTGCGTGTACTCGAATATTCGCAGAAAATATGGGGCCAGCTTACGCCTTTTGAAAAAATCCAGTTCAAATTGGATCTGGTTCCTATGCTTTGGTTTCATCCTGTCCCCGATCCTCTTTTTTGCGCCAGCCCACGTATGTTCGGCAAGGTGTTCATCTGCGGTTCGGCCATCAGGGCTTTTCCATTCAGGTTCAAGATATTTCAGCGTATCTAATGAGAACTTGCATGCATCGGTTATTTCATCTATCCGGCTGATGGCCTCCGGATAATCCATAAAAAGCCGGTCCATCTCATCAATCGTTTTCAAATGGCGCTCGGCATTAGGGTGCAGTTTAAACCCGGCATTACTGATGGTGCACTTTTCGCGAACGCAGGTTAAAACATCCTGTAGCCGGCGTCTTTCGGGCAGATGATAATAAACATTGTTAGTAGCCACCATAGGCGCCTTTAATTGCGAAAGACGGTAAAGCCACTTAGCATCGTCGCCGGCGTAAGCACGGCAAGCCGCTACGTACAAATCTTTTCCAAATACTTCCCGGTATTCCCGGATATCATTTTTAAAATCATCATCGAAATCAAAGCGCGAATTAAGTGATAATGGTGGCACCGCTATGAATTTGATACCTTCGGCGTGCTCAAATACGTCCTGCTTGTACAGGTGGCACTCTCCTTTTTCAGCCCGCAGGTTGCCTTTGGAAAGCAGGGCACACAGTCGCCCCCAGGCGGCAATAACGGTAGGGTAAGCCAATAATGAAGTGCCATCCAGCAGATCGAGGCGACAAGCCGGTATAAATTGAATCTTTTCGTTCTCATCCTGTGTACCTTTTGATGCCTTTGCCGTTTTAAACGCCCGCACCACACCCGCTACGGTATTTCTATCAGTTATGGCGATAGCTTTATACCCAAGCCGGATAGCTTCGCGTACCAATTCTTCGGGATGCGAACCGCCCCGCAGAAAGCTAAAATTGCTGGTTACCTGTAATTCTGAATACTCCATAACGTTCAGGCAAAAAAACCGTGTAAAAACCACTGCCGGCTTTTATCATTATCATAGTGCCCCAGCCTGAACAGCCAGTAACGCTGCCCCTTGTTGTCCTCTACATAATAATAATCGCGGTGCTCGCCATCCTCAATCCACCATTCATGCTCAATGCGTTCAGGGCCGTCCGATTTAATAATATCGTGCTTTTCGCCCTTGTAAATGAAAAACTTAGGAGGATAATCCGGTGTCTTTACCATCACCTCGATAGGTTCCGGTCGCGGCAGCATCAGTGACGGTCTTGGCTGCGCGGCGCGCCATACTGTAGTGGGTTTTTCTTTTAATGACACAGCTATTTTGATCGACCTCTCCGGCCAGTGATGTTCCTGCGGCAGGTAGCGTTTTATACTATTAACTCCTATTTTATTACTCAGTTTATCAAGCAGTTCAGCTAAACGATGGTCTTCGAGGCTGCAATCGTCATCCACCGTCCATAGCGCTTCCTGCTCCGGTTCAACCTCCTCCACTTTTGGTGCATCAAGAGTAAAAAGTTCGATCCCCAAACGCGGTTCGATGGTTGGTATTTTTAATTCGAACAGTTTAAACAGGTGGCCGGTATGATGTGATGCAAGCCCGGTTCCGATGCTTATTTCCAGCACTTGCCCGTCTACCCGGTAACATTTTAAAATTGCTGTTCGTAATCCCATTCCGTCCTTTTGCAGCCTATGACAAAGGGCTTCCAGTAACTCCCTGATCGCTATTTCGATACCCGTTGCAGTGCGGATCGGTTCAAGGCAGGGCAAGCGTTCATGATAAGGTATTACAGGCTCCAATAACTCCAGGTGCTCATCCTCCATGCCTAATGCCTGGTTGAGTCTGAGTAATAGTTCCGGTCCGAAACGACGGCGCAATACGGAACGGCCCATACCCATAAAAGCTTGTATATTATAAAATCCCAGCTTGGTAAGCCGTTCAATTATCAGTTCATCTAAACGTAAAGCTGCCGGTGGTAACGATAACAATGCTTCAGTTTGCTTACCCGGCTCTACTATCGGATTTTTTTGCCCGAAACGTGCTACGGCCCAGGCTGCGCCTGCGGTATCCGCCATCGCTCCACGGGCATCGTATCCTTTGCTGCGCAATACCCTGATGATAGTACCCAGGTAGGGCCGCTCGCCGCCCCACAAATGCGCACAGCCCGATATATCGAGTATCAATCCTTCGGGCAGATCAATGGCTACCAAAGGCGTATAACGTATGCACCACTCGCCAAGGGCCTTCAGCAACTTAGCATTTTGACCGGGCAAATGATCTATCACCATTAACGACGGTACAATGGCTTTGGCATCGGCAGCGGCCATACCGGGATTAATGCCGTGCTTTTCGGCCAGGTGATTGGCAGCGATAACAAGAATGCGTCCGCCCGAGGGTTCAACAATAATAAAAGGTACAGTTTTTAGTTCGGGCCGGCGGAGGGTGAACCAGTCCGCTAGTAAATGACGGAACCAAATGGAAACAAAACGCCTTTGCATCATCAGCCTGCTTTACGTCCGGGCAGTTGAATAATGTCCGGCTCCTCTTCAGCTATATTAAAGCCGTTGCCATCCCACGAAACTGTCCAGTTGCCCGGCTTTCCGTTTCGTACTTTTAACAATTCAACCTGCCAGCGCGGGAATCCTATACCCGGTAGGCCCCCTTCTATTTCGCTTGAGAGCGAAGTAACCTGCCAGCGTGCAACGCAGGTTGAAGCTCCTGCTTTTTGAGGGTTGTTATGCAGGATAAACCCGGTTACTTTACTGCGCTCGACAGCTAATTGCAATCGCCTCGACTGTGCAAAGGTGATAGTTTGCAGTTCTGCTATCACGGCTGTCAGGCCCTCGCATTTCAAAGCCTCTTCCATCACCCAAAGAATATCCTTTTCGCGGTTTACATCTACAAAAATTATGTGGTGCGGAGGCATATTAAAAAACATCAGCGATGGCGGAAACAGCCTGTGATATCTGCTAATCCACAGGCACACTCCTCCTTTTGAAGCCAGTGCCGATACCACACCGGCCATAAAACCTGTACTTGCTGCAAGGTGTTCAGGCGTGGGGCAAAGCATTTCGTGTATAGCGCCAACCGGGAAAACACCATTCGGAAAGGCACCCTCTATGCTGCCCAGACCAAAACTGCCTAAAGCATCTAATGCGGGCGGCTTAAAGCCCTCCCACAGCAAAATATCTTTTCGCAGCTTATTGATCGTATCTTGTCTGGTGGCCTGCATCTGGTAAAATCCGGGATAACAAAATTGCTAATATTTTTAGTATTATTCCCAAATTATTTTCATTTTTGTTTTGTTATGGTAAAAAACACGGGCTTGATAACAGAAGCAAAAGTTTGGCTGAAAGCTAATAATGGCCCCGGCGAGATCATTCGCATCGTGGTCGACTCGGGCATCGGCAGCAAGGTTACTGCTTATAACCTATACAATACTTTTGATGAAACACCCGACTACCTGGGCAGGATACTGTTTGATGACGAAGGCTATTGGATATATGACGGTTCAGTTTTCTCTATAGCCGAGCAGGAGCAATTGGCAAAGTTCATTATCGATTATGTTAAAAAGCATACGATATCGAGTGAGCTGTTTTAACAATCTTCTACTTCGATATAAATCAGGAAAAGCTTATTTAAAGTATTCCTGGTAATTTATTTAGATAGATACGCAGGCTTATTGATAAAATCAATCCTGATTATTATCTTGCTTCTCTAAACCCTAAACAATGGACGCACAATTAACACCCAGCAACAACTTTACTTTTTGCAAATCCTGTACTTCAACTGTTACTACTAACGATCAGTTTTGCGCAGATTGCGGATATCCTCTTGCCGGAACCGAAGAGGAGCAAAAGAAATTTTTAATGGACAAAAGTTACAAGGAACTAAACCTGGAGGAAGCTAACAAAATGGTAAAAAAGGCAAGCTATGCACTATACTATGTTGCCGGTGCCACAATGGTAGGCGGCCTCATCGTTTACGCATTGGATAAAACCGGATTAGGTAGCACCCTTCTGCTTATAAATTCAATATTAGCAATTCTTTTTGCTGCCATAGGTTTCTGGTGCACCCGCATGCCATTAGCCGGAGTAATTACAGGCACATCATTATACGCCCTAATATTCATACTCAATGCCATTGAGAACCCGGTTACGATAGTAAGCGGTATCATTTTTAAAATTTTCATTGTCGGATGCTTTATAAAAGGTATTAAATCAGCCATAGAGGCCGAAAAACTAAAAAAAGAACTCAATATTGGCTGATCTGATCCTTACCAACGATGCGGACGAAGTACAATTGCCCCATTGTGGTAATTGCGATCAGCCTATACATGAAAACAGCCGTTTTTGTAATCATTGCGGCCAGGCTCAAACAATAATTTCTGAAGGTTCGACCGAAGAGAAATGGAAAGCTATAAAGCAAGCTGCTTTATTTTTCGGTATACATGCTGTTGCTTGCTGTGTATTTAGCTTTGTTGACTATTTCAAAACATTTACATGGTCAGTAGTTTTTGATAGCTTCCTCGCAGTAATTGCGATTGTCTTTTTTGCCATTAACTGGTCGAAGCTCAAAAATGTGCTTGTCTGGAACAACTTTTCAGCCTTAAGATTATTGGGATATTGTTGCATAGCTGTAGTCGGTTCGCTTTTAGTGCACTTTATCGTCGGATGGCTCAATAGAAAACTATTTTCTACCGACTTTTCCTATTACGAATTTTATGCATTTCACAGGTATAGTATCGCATTGGCAATCCTTTTCGTCGCTGTAATGCCGGCTTTGTTTGAAGAATTGGGCTATCGCGGGTTTTTGCTGGGAAAGCTTATGCTGGTAACTGATACCAAACAGGCCATTATTATCAGTTCATTTGTCTTTGCCATCATGCACCGGTCTATAATTTCACTTTTCTGGCTTATACCGTTCGCTTTGCTCCTCGGGCGTGTTCGCACTAAGGAAAACACACTGTGGTATGGTGTATGTATGCACTTCTGTTTTAACTTCACTGCAATTACACTCGAAATAATACAGTGGAATCATCATTTGTAAAACAGATATACCACAGCGTGCAGGCCTTTCTTAATCTCGCCTTAAAAAGCTACTTTTGCGCTGAAATGGAGCACATTCGTAATTTTTGTATCATAGCGCATATCGATCACGGTAAAAGTACTTTAGCCGATCGTTTGCTTGAATATACCAATACTATCTCACACCGCGACGCACAGGCGCAGCTTTTGGATGACATGGACCTGGAGCGTGAGCGAGGGATTACTATCAAGAGTCATGCTATCCAGATGGATTACGAGCTTGACGGGCAGAAATATGTATTGAACCTGATAGATACACCGGGGCACGTGGATTTTTCTTACGAGGTTTCAAGATCGATAGCTGCCTGTGAGGGTGCATTGCTTATTGTTGATGCTGCGCAGGGCATACAGGCCCAAACCATTTCCAACTTATACCTGGCTTTAGAGAACGACCTGGAAATTATCCCGGTACTGAACAAAATGGACCTGCCCGGTGCTATGCCCGAAGAGGTGAAGGACCAGATAGTCGACCTGATAGGCTGCAAACGCGAGGAGATATTGGCGGCTTCCGGCAAAACGGGTTTGGGCGTTCATGATATTCTGCGGGCAATAATAGAACGTGTCCCCGCCCCTGTCGGCGACCCCAAGGCTCCGCTGCAGGCTTTGATATTCGACTCGGTATTCAATTCATTCCGCGGTATTATTGCTTATTTCAAAGTAGTTAACGGCGAGATACGCAAAGGCGAAAAGGTAAAGTTTGTAGCTACGGAAAAACAATATCTTGCTGATGAGGTAGGTACGCTTAAACTGAATCAATTACCTAAAGATGTCATCAAAACCGGCGACGTAGGCTATATCATATCAGGTATCAAGGAAGCGCGCGAGGTAAAGGTTGGTGATACGATAACACATGTCGACCGCCCTTGTGCCGAAGGCATACAGGGTTTCGAAGAAGTGAAACCTATGGTATTTGCGGGTATATACCCGGTTGATACCGATGATTATGAAGAGCTGCGCGAATCAATGGCCAAGCTGCAGTTGAATGATGCTTCGCTGGTTTTCGAACCGGAGTCATCAGCGGCTTTAGGATTTGGCTTCCGTTGTGGTTTCCTTGGTATGCTGCACATGGAGATCATCCAGGAACGGTTAGAGCGCGAGTTTGATATGACGGTGATCACCACAGTGCCCAACGTATCCTACAAAGCTTTTACGACCCGTGGCGAGGAGTTACAGGTAAATAATCCATCCGATTTACCAGATCCAAGCAAGATAGACTTCGTAGAGGAACCTTATATTAAGGCAACCATCATTACTAAATCTGAATTTGTTGGCCCGGTAATGTCGCTGTGTATCAATAAGCGTGGCATGATCACGAATCAATCCTACCTGACATCTGACCGTGTTGAACTGATATTTGAGATGCCGATGGGCGAGATCGTATTTGATTTTTACGATAAACTGAAAACCATATCCAAAGGCTACGCCTCTTTCGATTATCACCAGATCGGTTACCGCCAGTCGGACCTGGTGCGCCTGGATATACGCCTTAACAGCGAACCGGTTGACGCGCTATCATCCCTGATACACCGTAGCAATGCCTATGATTTCGGTAAAAAGATATGTGAAAAGCTGAAGGAACTGTTACCACGCCAGCAGTTCGAGATCATTATACAGGCATCGATAGGCGCCAAGATCATTGCCCGTGAAACGGTTAAGGCTATGCGTAAAGACGTAACCGCAAAATGTTATGGTGGTGATATTTCGCGTAAGCGTAAATTATTAGAGAAGCAAAAGGCAGGTAAAAAACGCATGCGCCAGGTAGGTAATGTGGAAATACCGCAGTCAGCGTTTATGGCGGTGCTGAAATTAGATTGATAATTAGAGCCAAGAAATAAGAGCCAGGAACCAGGAAGATCTTGACTCTTGATTCCTGGTTTTTGACTCTTATAGACATGCAATTACTCGACGGAAAATACGTATCAGAAAAACTAAAGCTTGAAATTGCCGAAGAAGCGGCTAAAATATTAGAGCGCACGGGCCGTAAACCCCATTTGGTAGCCGTTTTGGTCGGTCATGATGGTGGCAGCGAGACCTATGTGGCCAGCAAGATGAAGAATTGCGAAAAGGTTGGTTTTAAATCGAGCCTGGTACGATACGAGGATACGGTTAGCGAAGAAGAATTACTGGCTAAAGTGGCTGAACTAAATGCCGACGAGGATATTGACGGCATTATCGTTCAATTACCATTACCAAAGCATATCGACCCGGAAAAGGTAACCGAAAAGATAGACTACCGTAAGGATGTAGATGGTTTCCACCCTATCAATCTTGGCCGCATGCAGCGTAATTTACCATCGTTTATACCGGCTACACCTTATGGCATTACGCTGATGCTGAAGGAATATGGCATTGATACCACCGGCAAGCATTGTGTAGTGGTTGGTCGCAGTAATATCGTGGGTTCACCCATGAGCATTTTGATGGCGAGAAATACCAAGCCGGGCAATTGCACGGTTACCATTTGCCACAGCCGCACCCCTGATATTAAAAAGTTCACTTTAGATGCAGACATACTGATCGTCGCCATCGGAAAAAGGAATTTTATCACAGCTGATATGGTTAAAGATGGTGTAGTGGTGATCGACGTGGGTATGAACCGTGAGACCTCAGAAACGACAAAGTCAGGCTTTAAATTATATGGCGATGTCGATTTTGAAAACGTCGCACCAAAATCATCCTGGATAACCCCGGTCCCCGGTGGCGTGGGTTTGATGACAATAGTTGGTTTGTTAAAGAATACGTTGGCTTCGGCTAATAAAGAGGTGTATCAGTAAAACCAACTCAAAAAGTCCTCCCTGCCGGGGAAGATTCGGTGAGAATTATCTCAGGTATTCCTGCGGGATAAGATTATCTTCATTCTCATCGCACCAGGCTACGGATAGGATACGCCAGTTGCCATCCACCTGTATAAACTGCATGTAGTTAACGCCCCTGGGCAAGCGGCCCGATGTTTCTTCGCCTAAGTTATATTCGTAAACACTTATCCGCTGGGCCAGTTTGCCGAAAACCTCTGTCCTGGCATGCAGTTCATGCTGAATAAATTGATCCATATTGCCTTCGGCAATGTCCGATTCCAGGGCCGATACGAACGATTCAGCCGTAAACCCTATCGGGTGCTGAAAACTGTTGTTCACCAGGATGCCATCACCATAAAAAAGTATCTGAAGCTGGCTCAGGTCCGGCGCTTTCTCATTCCTGAAACTAACGGCTTTATAAAAATCCCTCGCCAGGTCGTTTATCTCGATGTTGCCCATTATTTAAATGCTTGTCTGAATTTCTCCCAGAATGAACTGATGCCAATATAAACAGAATCCTCCTTTATTTCAACTGGATAACTGTCTATATAATCGTTCTGGCCTTCGCTCCCTTTCCCGGTTTCCAGGCTATAGGAGTATCTGTGTATCGGGCAGACGAGTTTCCCGTCTTTGCACCAGCCCTGTGTAAGGTCGCCTCCGGCGTGCGGGCACTTTGCTCCTAATGCAAAAACTTTATTATCGTAACCAACAAGGCAGATGGTTTTTCCGCCTGCTTTTACCCTTTTTATAAATGTTTGCCCGGTGTATTTCAGATCAGGTATTTTATACCACTCCATGCTTTCAAAAATCGATCTTCAAATTCATTACTGAAGGATCTTTGATGATCTCGTCCATGTTGGTTTGCAGGATAACCCGTTTACGGTCGGCCGACACCAATGCTTTGGGATTGTTTACCTTTTTTACAGGTTTGGCAAAATTAAGCACCACTTTATAAGGCATATCTATCAGCATGGCTTTCGCCATTGAGAGCGTGGATTGCGCCTTTTTCAGGAAGGCATTGAACTTAGCCTTATCGATGATACGGTAAAATTTATGCGGGGTAACCTCATAAGCATAATAATCCTGCCCGCTGATAAGTTGCTGCGCATCAAAGCCCTTTACCTCGCTTTTATTCTTCGAGACCGAATTAAGGTTGCTTTCCGACTCAATTTTGGATATGTTTCTTAAGTAATATTGCAGGTCGGCAGCATCCTTTGCCTGGTGCGAAATACTTACTTTCATTTCGCTTTTTGGCAAGTTCATTCTTACCGACAGGTTACTGCTTTTTGCCAGGTTCGTCTGTTCCAGCGTCATCTTTTGCTGGGTACTGTCGGGCATAGCGCTGTAAAAATTCAGCGTAGTGTCCTTTATCATCGAAAATTGAGGGGTTGCTTTAATAGAGTCGGGCATCAGGTTCATCAATACCGACATAGCCTTGCCCATATCAAAAGTGTATGCTACTTTACATGAGCCATCCGCCTTAAAATCGTAATGCTCCTCCACGTCGACACAGGACGAGAGGCAAACCACCGCTAAAAACAATATTAAGACGTACGCTTTTCGCATAGGCGAATTTTTAAGTAATGGTAAAAAAATTAATTGAAAAATTCAATTAATTTTTAGGTGGTTATTGATTTGTGATCGGAGCCGGTTATGTTAATAAGCTGACACCCGGTTAACCAATCACAAATCTCTAATCACTATATTTGCACCCTCAAATATGGCACACCAGGTTCCGGACGACGGCACATTGCTTCCTTTGATGGAAGAATTTTACACGATACAGGGCGAAGGATTTAATACCGGTAAGGCGGCTTATTTTATCCGGCTCGGGGGCTGCGATGTGGGCTGCCATTGGTGCGATGTAAAGGAAAGCTGGGATGCCGAACTCCATCCGCTTACCCCGGCAGACCAAATCGTACAGAACGCTTTAAAACACCCTTCACGGGCAGTTGTGGTTACCGGCGGCGAGCCGTTGCTATATAACCTGGATTATTTGACCGCCAGGCTGCGCGAAAACGGCATCAAAACTTTTATTGAAACGTCCGGCGCCTACCCCATGTCGGGCCATTGGGATTGGGTATGCCTTTCGCCTAAGAAATTCAAAAAGCCGTCCGAAGGCATAGCACAACATGCTGATGAGTTGAAAGTGATCGTGTTTAACAAGTCGGATTTTGCCTGGGCCGAAGAGCATGCCGCAATGGTGTCTCCGCAATGTAAATTATATCTTCAGCCCGAATGGTCGAAAGCGAAGGAAATGACCCCGCTTATTGTTGATTATGTGATGAATAACCCCAAATGGGAGATATCGCTGCAAACGCATAAATATTTGAATATCCCCTAAATGCCGTAACTTCGGGCTTTAAATACCGTATTACGTCGAATGAAAGTTATATTCCTTTCGGTGTTTCTTCTCCTGTTTGCTTCGCTCGTTTATGCTCAGCGGCAATACTCCACTACTGATAAACAAGCAATTCAATATTTCTCATTGGCTAATCAAAGTCTCGACGACCATATGTACGATGAGGCCATTGAACATCTGCAAAAAGCCATTAGTGAGGATGCAAAATTCATAGAGGCCCACGTTCTCTTGGCCGATGTCTTACGGGGCAGGTGGCGTTATGCCGAGGCAGCAGACCAATTCATCAAAGCCATCGCTCTCGATCCGGAATTTAGCCGGGGCATTTATTATAAGCTTGGCGATTGCGAAGTTCATAACGCCCAATATGCGCAGGCTAAAATACATCTCGAAAAATATCTATCATACGATAACACAACCCCTCAGACGGCGGCAATTGCGAAAAAGTTGTTGAATGACTGCGCCTTCAGTATCGATGCCATACAGCACCCGGTACCATTCAAACCCATTAATGTAGGAGACGAGATCAATACAACTGATGACGAATACCTGCCAACGGTAACAGCCGACGAGAATACGCTGATATTCACCCGTAAGATCAACAACAACGAGGACTTTTATAAAAGCGATAAGGTTAGCGGCAAATGGCAAACCGCTACCTACCTGAGCGACCAGATCAATACGCCCCGATATAACGAAGGTGCCCAATCCATCTCACAAAATGGTAAAGTGCTGTTTTTTACCGGCTGTAACCGCCCGGATGGCCTTGGACGATGTGACATATACATTGCCACCAAAAAAGGCAATGACTGGAATAAACCTTTTGATATAAGCCCGCCGGTAAACACAAATGGCTGGGAATCGCAGCCATCGATCAGCGCAGATGGCCGTACTTTATATTTCGTTAGCAACCGCAAGGGTGGTTATGGGGGCTACGATCTTTACAAATCAACCCTGAGCGAAAAAGGCTGGTCGCAACCGGAGAATATGGGCCCGAATATTAACACGCCTTATGATGAACAGTCGCCATTTATTCACCCCGATGACAGTACTTTTTACTTCTGCTCTAACGGATGGCCGGGACTAGGTGGCATGGACCTGTTTGTAAGTCACCTTGGACAGGATGGCAAATGGCAAAAACCAATAAACCTGGGCTACCCTATCAATTCAAACGGCGATGAGAATGGGTTAACCTTAACGGCCAATGGTACTTACGCATTCTTTGCCTCAAACAAATTGAACGGCCAGGGAGGTTTTGATATCTATACTTTTGAACTGCCGCCTGCATTGCGGCCGCATGAGGTTACTTATGTGAAAGGAAACGTATATGATGCGGTGACTAAACAGCCGCTTGAATCGGCCGTTGAGATTGTTGACCTTGTAAAAAACCTGCCGGTTTACCAGGATTACAGTTCGGCCGATCAGGGCGATTTCCTGGCGACCATTACAACAGGTAAGGATTATGGGTTAAATATCGCCAGGGATGGTTACCTGTTTTATTCGGCCAATTTCTCGCTTGCAGGTCATGTCAATACAGAGCCTTTTCATATTACCGCATACCTGCAGCCTATAGAGGTTGGCAATAAGGTGATCCTGAAGAACATCTTTTTCGATACCAATAAATTTGACATTAAGGATGAATCGAAGCCTGAATTACAAAAACTCGTGGATTTCCTTAACCTGAACAAGACCGTACATATCGAAGTATCGGGCCACACGGATAACGTGGGTACTGTGCAGTCTAACCAGGTGCTTTCAGAAAACCGCGCCAAAGCAGTTTATCAATATTTGATTGCTAATGGTATTCAACCTGAGAGGCTAACCTACAAAGGCTATGGCGAAACGCAACCAATCGAACCAAACGACACGGATGATGGCCGCAGTAAAAACCGGAGGACGGAGTTTAAGATAATTGCGAAATGAGGTGAAAGGATAAAGGATAAAGGTCGGAACTAAACGTTTTGAAAAAGCTTTCTCACGTCCATTAATATTTTCCCCAGATTGTTTTCCCCTGTACCATCGGTCCCACCTCCCCAGTAGTAATCATTTGGAGAGTTCTCGATAATTTCGTCGGTGCCTGTTTCGATAAGGATATTTCGAATACCGGTATGTGTTTGAAACTTTTTCAGAACGGCTTTAAACATTATCTCATTTTTGATATCGTCCCAATCTGGCCGGATAGGCATCTTTCTTGAACGCCCTAAATTTGCTGCATCTTTTGCGGAAGATGATTTTCTTATTTGTTCCTGATAATTCTTATCCGCGAATTTTTGCGCCTGGAAATAATGTTCCACTGTCGGCCACCATGCTCCATCCATTTCAACACCAAAATGGGAAAAGTTTGAAAACTCTCCATACTGCTCATCTTTGGCGTAGAAATAAATAACATTCATGATTAATTCTATACAAAAAAGCCGGCATCAAAACCGGCTATAAATTTATATAAGTAAGACAAACCTTTTGCCTTTATCCTTTCAACTTTCACCTAAAAGCTCAATTCCCCATTTCCGACATAAACTTAATGCGCATCAATTGTACTTCCTCGCGGGTATAGTCGTCGGCGCCCAGCTCTGCAAGGGCATTGTCTATCGAATCTATTTCAGCGGTTTTGAAATAATCAAATACTTCATCCTGTTTGTCTTCGTCGATCACTTCGTCAATAAAGTAATTAAGATTGAGTTTTGTACCCGAATTAACAATAGTCTCTACCTCACGCAATATTTCTTCATAAGTTAACCCTTTTGAAGCGGCTATGTCCTCCAGGCTCAGATGGCGGTCGATATTCTGAATGATATAAACCTTTAGCGCCGATTTGTTGGCGGCGCTCTTGATCACCATATCCACCGGGCGGTCTATCTCGTTATCCTCCACATATTTCTTGATCAGGTCGATAAAAGGTGCACCAAATTTCATGGCCTTGCCTGCACCTACACCCGATATTTGTTTCAGTTCCTCGGTTGTTATCGGGTAATGCGTACACATTTCCTCCAGCGACGGATCCTGGAATATCACGAACGGCGGCAATCCTTTTTGCTTGGCCATCTTCTTGCGCAAATCCTTCAGCATTTGCAACAATTCAGTATCCAGCGCACCTCCGCCCTGCTTCGGGCCTTCTTCCGATTCATCGTCATCCGTGGCGCCCATGGGCCGGTTCATCACAAACCGGATGCTATGCGGATTATCCAAAAAGTTGACACCTGCCTTGGTTAGTCTCAGCAGGCCATACTGGTCGATATCTTTTGATAAATAATTATTAAGCAGCGCCTGCCTCATTAACGATTTCCACAGGTTTTCGCCATCGTCCTTACCCGAACCGAACTCATCTATCAAATGATGCCCATAATTATGAACCTGCGGGTTGTCAACACCCATCAATACACTGACAACATGGTCGTCGTCAAATTTTTCACCCATCTTTTTGATCAGGCTCAAAGCTTTATGCAGCTGCTCTTCCCCGTCAAAATGCTCCTTATGTGCGCAGCAATTATCACACATATTGTTGCAGCCTGCTTCGTTAAAATTCTCACCAAAATAATGCAGCAATTGCTTGCGGCGGCATACTGACGATTCTGCGTAATCAATGACTTCCTTCAATATCTGTGTGCCTATCTCGCGCTCAGATACAGGTTTATCCTTCATGAATTTCTGCAGCTTGTCAATATCTTTTTCCGAATAGAACGCCACACAAACACCCTCGCCACCGTCGCGCCCCGAGCGGCCCGTTTCCTGGTAATAACCTTCCATGCTTTTCGGCATGTCGTGGTGTATCACATAACGGACGTCCGGTTTATCAATACCCATACCAAAGGCGATCGTCGCCACGATAACATCCACATCTTCCATCAGGAACTTATCCTGTGTGTCGGCCCTGACTTTAGATTCAAGGCCGGCATGGTATGGCAATGCTTTTACACCATTGAGATTTAAGGCCTCGGCGACTTCTTCCACCTTTTTACGGCTAAGGCAGTATATTATACCCGATTTTCCCTGGTTCTGTTTAACAAATTTGACGATCTCTTTGATCACGTTCCTTTTGGCCCGCACCTCGTAAAACAGGTTGGAGCGATTGAACGACGATTTGAAAACCGTTGCATTGTTCATTTGCAGGTTTTTCTGGATGTCCTGCTGTACCTTAGGGGTTGCCGTGGCGGTTAAGGCAATAATTGGGATGTCATCGCCGATATTGCTGATCACCTGGCGTATTTTACGGTATTCGGGCCTAAAATCGTGCCCCCATTCCGATATGCAGTGCGCTTCGTCTACAGCAACAAAAGAAACGTGGTTCAAACGCAGAAAGTCGACATTTTCCTGTTTGGTTAATGATTCGGGCGCTACATAAAGCAGTTTTGTTTTTCCGCCCAATACATCCTCCTTAACACGGGCTATATCAGCCTTTGTAAGCGATGAATTTAGAAAATGTGCTATACTGTCCGAACCTCCGAAGGCTCGCAATTGGTCAACCTGGTTTTTCATCAGCGCTATCAGCGGCGAGATAACGATGGCGGTGCCATCGCTCATTAATGCCGGTAACTGGTAGCACATGGATTTTCCCCCGCCCGTCGGCATAATCACAAAAGTATCGTTTCCGGCGAGGATATTCGTGATGATCGCTTCCTGCTCTCCTTTGAAGTTATCGAACCCAAAAAAATTCTGCAGGTTGTCAAAAAGCGACCGTTTCGTTTCAATCATTATAGGTAATTATATTATTGTATTTAAAAGTTCAAAATAACAAAATTTTCTAAATAAACGTTGCGTTTTGTTTTAAATTTTATATAAAAATGATTTTTAAATGAAAACAATTTGTTTATTTACAGGATTTATAACTTTGATAAAATTTCGGGCGTTTAATGTGATTTTATTTAACAAATACTTTACAGAATAATGTCCAATTTTGTCACGGCCTTTAAGCTATAAAATTCTTTAAATTCAGATGAATAAAAACTATTATGCTATTATCATGGCAGGCGGTATCGGAAGCCGTTTTTGGCCTATTAGCAGAACCTCCTATCCAAAACAATTCTTAGACATACTCGGTACTGGCAAAACGCTGATTCAAAACACCTACGAAAGGTTCCTGAAGGTTTGCCCGAAAGAAAATATTTACGTTGTAACTAATGAAAATTATGCCGGGCTGGTAAAAACTCAGCTGCCCGATATGCAGGACGGCCAGATACTCACCGAGCCGGTGATGCGCAATACGGCGCCCTGCATTGCCTACGGCTGTTTCAAAATTGAAAGTATGAACCCGGAAGCTGCCATTGTTGTAGCGCCTTCGGATCACCTGATATTGGACGAGTCAGCTTTCATAACTGCCATCGAGAAATCGCTGAAGGTGGCTTCTGAGAAAGAATGCCTGATCACACTCGGTATAAAACCCTCGAGACCGGACACCGGCTATGGCTATATCCAGTTTACAGACAATGCCATAAACGACGAATTTCATAAGGTTAAGACATTTACCGAAAAGCCTAATCTTGAACTGGCCAAAACCTTTATTCAAAGCGGCGACTTTTTATGGAATGCCGGTATTTTCGTTTGGTCGGCTAAGTCCATTGTAAAAGCTTTCGTCCGCTACCAGCCCGAGATGAACGAAATATTTGCCGAAGCCCGTTCGGTATACAATACCGATAGCGAAAAGGCGCATGTGCACAAAGCCTATCAGCAATGCACCAATATCTCGATAGACTATGGCATTATGGAAAAGGCAGACAACGTTTATGTATTGCCATCAGAGTTCGGTTGGTCTGATCTGGGTACCTGGGCATCTATCTACCAGCTTGCAGACAAGGATTATGTTGGCAATGCGGTTATCCCTTCCGAAAAAGTGATCATGTACGATTCATCCAACTGTATGGTGAACGTGCCGGCAGATAAACTGGTGGTTTTACAGGGCCTGCATGATTTTATCGTGGTAGAATCAAACAACACACTTCTTATTTGCCCCCGCGACCAGGAACAAAACGTAAAACAGGTGGTAGCGGATGTGAAGACGAAGTTCGGAACGAAGTATATTTAGTGATTGGAGACTAGTGATTAGTTAATTAGTGGCTCTGATTTTTTTACTAAATCACAAGTTAACTAATCACAAATCACTACTCCTCTGCCTTATTGCCTCATACAGGATTACCCCGGTCGATACAGAGACATTGAGCGACTCAATTTCACCAAACATTGGGATCTTAGCCAGATGATCTGCCATGCGGATGATCTCGTTGCGGATACCGTCCTCTTCGGAGCCCATGATGATGGCTGTTGGTACGGTATAATCGGGCGCATAGATGTATTCCTTTGTTTTTTCAGTGCAGGCCACCAACTGCAAGCCCGACTCCTGTAAAAAGCGCATGGTTTGCATAAAGTTATCGTGGCGGCACACCGGTATTTTATACAGCGCCCCTGCCGACGTTTTGATACCATCGGCGTTGATCTGTGCCGAACCTTTTGCCGGGATAACGATAGCATGCACACCCGCACACTCCGCCGTACGGGCAATAGCGCCCATATTACGGACGTCGGTAATACCGTCCAGCACCAGTATAAGCGGCGTCTCCGCTTTTTCAAATATTTCGGGGATGATGTTTTCGATCTTCTGGTAAATGATGGGCGATATCACTGCAATAACGCCCTGGTGGTTTTTAGCGGTGATGCGGTTCAGCTTCTCAATGGGCACCTGCTGGGCGACAATGCTGTATTGGTGCAGCAACTCCCGCAATTCGTTCAGCAACCCGCCGCCAATGCCCCGCTGGATGTATAACGACTCGATCTCCTTCCCCGACCTTATCGCTTCTATAACAGCACGTATACCGAATATCATCTGGTTATTTTCGCGGGGCGGACGGGTATTGAAAGACATGAATTTTGAAGTAAAAGTTCGCCAAAAATAACCATATTAATTGATTTTCAGCACTTACTGATTTGATGATTATGGGGACTTAGTGTACCTGCTTTTCAAAATAATAAACATTTTAAATGTTTATCCACATTGCTGTTTTTCAGTTGCTTGCCTTTACAATTCACATCTTATCCACACAAAGTGTTAATACCATTGTTTGAAATTTGTACTGTTTTTGGCGTTTATGATTTGAATAAATATTTTGATGTTAGGTAATCCGAACATTTTTTGTATATTTTTGTTCCCTTATGATTTCTGATAACGAGACCCCCTATAACAAGCCGACAACCAACGAGCGCCGAAGCCGGATAACCAACCCCACACCTTATAGCGGGCTTGGCAAATTACCTCCGCAGGCGGTCGACCTGGAGGAAGCCGTTTTAGGTGCTTTAATGCTGGAGAAGGATGCACTTTCATCCGTTATCGATATCCTTAAACCCGAGGTTTTTTACAAGGATAATCATCAGAAGATATTTGCGGCCATACGCCATTTGTTTGAGCGCACGTCGCCGGTTGATATATTGACCGTAACCGCACAATTGCGCCAGCAAGGCGAACTGGAAATGATAGGCGGCGCCTATTACATTACCGAACTGACCAACCGTGTAGCTTCCGCGGCAAATATCGAGTACCACTCGCGCATAATCATCCAGAAGTTTATCCAGCGCGAACTGATCCGTATCTCGACCGAAGTGATTAATAACGCCTATGAAGATACCACGGATGTGCTCGACTTATTAGACAAGGCTGAAAAGAACCTGTTTGATATAGCCCAAAACAATCTGCGCCGCGACTCGCGCAAGATGGACGACATCATGCACGAAACATTGAAGGAAATGGAGGCCCTGAAGGATAAAAAAGATGGTTTGACAGGTGTCGCGTCCGGATTTACCGACCTGGACAGGATGACATCGGGCTGGCAGCGCTCCGACCTGGTGATCATAGCCGCGCGCCCGGCAATGGGTAAAACGGCTTTCGTGTTAAGTTGTGCCCGTAATGCGGCAGTTGACTTCAGTAAGCCGGTTGTGGTATTCTCGCTCGAAATGTCGTCGGTGCAGCTGGTAAACCGTTTGATTTCCGGCGAAACGCAGATAGAACAGGAAAAAATACGCAAGGGCAGCCTGGAAGAATGGGAATGGCAGCAAATACACTCCAAGATTGGCAGGCTCGAGCAGGCGCCCCTGATCATTGACGATACCCCTGCGCTGAATATATTCGAATTCAGGGCCAAATGCCGGCGCTTAAAATCGCAGCACGATATCCAGCTGATCATCATCGACTACCTGCAATTAATGCAGGGTAAAAGCAGCGATGGAAAAGGGGGCGGCAACCGTGAGCAGGAGATCGGCAGCATATCGCGCGCACTTAAATCGGTGGCTAAGGAACTTAATGTTCCGGTGATCGCACTTTCACAGTTAAGCCGTGCCGTTGAAAACCGCCCGGGGGCTTCCAAAAGACCAATGCTATCCGACTTGCGTGAATCCGGCTCTATCGAGCAGGATGCGGATATGGTGCTGTTCCTGTACCGTCCTGAATATTACGGGATGACAGAGGACGAGAATGGCATGCCTACGCAGGGTGTCGGCGAGGTTATCATAGCCAAACACCGTAACGGCGAGACAGGCACCGTCCGCCTTAAATTTGTTGGCAAGTATGTTAAATTCGTTGATCTTGACCAGGGCATGGACAATTTCGCGCCGCAGGGAGGTAATGCTTTCGCCGGCTTAAATCCTTCACAGGATTTTGAAAAGCCAAGCAACTTTATCATTCGTCCTTCAAGGATGGATGATATGGACGACGAACCGTTTTAAGTATATAAAATCCGTACACTAAGTGTTCACGCCGCCGCCGCTTGCCAGGGATATCTGGAGGCAATTTCCTATAAATCAGATGGTTAACTTTGTAAAAACTCCAAAAAGTGCCCCATTTTTGCACTTTTCGTGAACACCTATCCGGTAAATTATTGTTTATCAGTCCATTAGATGTTCATGAAATAGTCGATTTTTACCATGCTTTTCACCCCTAAATCAAGAAAAGTCAAAAAAAGTCAACATAAGGCCACATTGAGGCACTTTGGTGAAGAAAGTCTTCAATCTTTTTAGAAAAAGTTATTGCCGGCAGCCAAAAAACCAATACGTTTTTAAATTTAGTTATTGATTTTGGATACACTAAGCCTGTTATTGGTGATTTGTTAATAAGGCATCGGTGAACGCTGATTAAAAATTAATCAATAACCATTACTCTCCTAACCCCAACCCTCTTTTCCGCTTGTGAAAGAGATGTTCAACATGCAAATTTACACTAAATGTCAAAAAGGGTACAATCGCTCCCACCATACCCTTTTTTTAAAGACCACGAGGCGGATACTTCATTGACTAAAAGATATTGCATTTTTGAAGAGCAACCCTCGCTGAATATCATAATAAGCCAAAACCGACCAATGGTGAATTTACTTCATCAGAATTAATGTTTTATTCGTTTGATGAGGCAGCCGAAGCATTAAAAAAGCTTTTTAATACTAATCGTAGCTAATTCTTTATTCTTATCATCTATTATTTCCTGTATAGTATCGCCTACTTTCTTCAAATCGCCTTGTTTCCAATCTTGTATTTGCAGTTTGCTGAATGCATCCAAAAAATTATCCATATCCTGTATTTCAAAAAATGTAAGTGTTAAGCTTTTAGGGTTTAGTCTGTACTGAAGCAGGCCTATGTACTGGTAATACCTTGCTATCTGATAAAAATTGCCATCTCCATAATTTCTAAATGCAGCCAATATAATATTCATGCCTTTTTGGCCGAACATTTTTTCATAGTTTTCCAATACTGTCAACTCATCGGTGACAACATATTGCTTCAATCCGTTTTCTTTGACTATTCCATTTGCTATAAATTCCATATCCGAATATAGCTAATTTATAGAGGCAGTTTGCACTTGAATTTAATTAGATTTGAGTATGACTTTCAACGGCTTTCTCCGATTGTTATGTATGTACTATTGCAATCACGGGACAATGAATTATGCCAATTATTTGCTCATGCGTGAGTTTGTTAATGACCAAAAGGAATTACCAAATGAATCATTTCAAACATCTTTGATGCCAAATAATGAGCACATGAATTTAACCCCACAAGAGACTAAAAAACTTATTGAAACTTATAAAAACATGCTCGGTTGCACTTATTTTCAAAGCTTACAGGCAATATGGCATTTCAATGGCCAAGCTTTGAACGATAGGGCTATTGTGAATACACATACACTGATCACTGATTATTTAATAAGCAGAAATAGTAACGAATTGGCTCCGTTTATCGACAAACATGACTGGTTTAAAATTATGGGCATATTAAGAGATTTAGCTTCACATGGATGGAAAATAAAAGTTAAGGATGGATTAAAATTTACAGATACGGATAGGTCTGCTGTTAAGGGAATAAAACCCTACCCGAATGAATTGACTTTTCACACCATCATATTAACCCGAGGACAAAAAACAGTTCCTATGGTGAATGAGGTTCAGATATCCAAATTATTGCAACATTCTATTGGAATTTTCTTAAAAGATCCGAATTTTAATCCTCAAATCTCACATATCTAAATCACTTTCAGGGTAGTAACTAAATCCTGTATACTCCAGTGCCGGGGGCTAAAATATCAACCCCAATACCACCCCTATCACAATAACTACCGGGGTTTTAATTTTGGTGAAAGTAAGCAGCAGGAAGGTGCCGGCCATAATAACAAAGGGTTCCCAATGCAGGCCGAAAGGTATAGTAAGCATAATAAGTGCCGTAGCCATAAACCCGACGGCAGCAGCGCTGATGCCGCTTAATGAATTGCGGATACGGGTTATCTTTTTAAGATCTTCCCAAAACGGTACGATAAACAGGATGAGGATAAACCCTGGCAGGTTAATTCCGATAACGGCAACAATACTGCCAATGATCTGTCCGCCGACGCTAAACCCTTTATTGCCCAGGGTCATGCTGCCGATGAACGAGGTGAACGAAAATGTAGGGCCTGGCAAAGCCTGCTGCAGCGCAAAACCTGAAAGGAATTCGGAATTGGTGAGGTAGTGCTTCACCTCCACAAATTCGGTGAACATCAGCGGTACCAGCACCTGCCCGCCGCCAAATATCAGTATACCGTTACGGTAAAAGTTTTCGAATAAGCGTATCGGCAGGCTCAATGGCGATGCCTGGTTTATAACGGCGCCCAATGCTGCAAAAACCAGCAAGATGCCGATAAAATAGCTCACCTTTTTGGGGTTCACATTAGCAAAAAGCTTTACACGTATCTCGTCTTCCTGCGGCTGTGTTTCCAGCGCGGATGAAATGATGCCCCCCAGCAGGATCAATATCGGGAAGGCGTACGCGTTTCTAAGGATCAGCGTAGCTATCAGCGACCCGATAGCCAGGACAATAGAAACATTTGTTTTTAAAAATTTAATAGCGAACGTGTAGGTGGCGTAAGCAACAATACCTACCGCCATTGGCTGCACAAAACGGAGCACCTCGGCAAATTTGCTGTGCGTGAGCCACATTTTATAACTGATGGCTGCCAGGCACATAATAGTTGCCGATGGAAACACCCATATCAAAAAGGTAATAATGGCCAGGCGAAGCCCCCCAACCTTCCATGCGATGCCAACCAGTGTTTGCGTTGACGACGGACCGGGCAAAATTTGGGCAAGCGCGTTTAACTCCAATAATTCCTGTTCGGTAATGTAACGCCTCTTTTCAACAAACTCTCGCAGCAAAATAGCGATATGCGCCTGCGGCCCGCCGAACGCCGTAAAAGTGTATATCAACACATCGCGAAGAAATAAGAGCTGGCGTTTCTTCATTAGTTCATAGTAAATGGTTCATGGCTATATCAATTCATTTTATAATTATCTACTCTGAACTATGAACTCAATAATCATCATCAAAACCCGTCGCTTCCTGGTAAACTACCTTTAATTCGGCAAAGGCATGGTTGTCGCGTTTTTTTTGTGCAGCTTCCATACCGCGCTCGTATATCTTTATGGCATCGTCCTTACGGTTCAGCGCCTCATACAATTTACCCAGGTGATAATAAGTGCCCACATAGCCCGGGTGTTCGTTCACCAGTTTTTCGTAATATTCCAGCGCCTTTACGGTATCGTTCAGCCGCAGATATTCGGTCGCCAGGGCGTATTGTAAAAACTCGTCGTCAGGTTCATTTTTCAGAAACTCAAGCAACTTCTCTAAACGGCTTTCCTGCATTTTAAACTCTCTCTTTTTTATCTAACTTTGCACACCCGATTTTATGAAACTATTGGGGCGTTTTTATTGTAAAACGGTACGCCCGATAATTCATTACCAATTAAAAACATAACTGCATGAAAATACTGGTATGCATCAGTAATGTCCCTGATACGACGACAAAAATAACTTTTACTGATAACAACACGCAATTTAATACAAACGGGGTGCAATTTATCCTGAACCCTTACGATGAGATAGCGCTTTCACGCGCTATCGAACTTACCGAAGGCGGTAAAGGAACCATTACCGTTATCAATGTTGGCGAAGCAAATACCGAGGCCACCATCCGTAAAGCCCTGGCCATTGGTGCCGATGATGCTGTGCGTATCAATGCCAAACCGCACGATGCATGGTTTGTGACCTATCAAATTGCCCAATATGTAAAACAAAATGCTTTCGACCTGGTGTTGACCGGTCGCGAATCCATCGACTATAATGGCTCGAAGGTTGCCGGGATGCTGGGCGAATTGCTGGATATACCATCCGTTTCCATTATCAAAAAATTGGATATTGATGGTGACAAAGGCACCGTAGAGCGCGAGATTGAAGGTGGTAAAGAGGTGCTGACCATCCCCTTCCCTTTTGTAGCCGGTGCGGCCGAGGGCGTTGCCGAGCCGAAGATACCAAACATGCGCGGCATCATGTCGGCGCGTACAAAACCGTTGACCGTAGTTGAACCTGTGGAGGTGAAGACCACTTCGGAAATATTAAGCTATGAAACCCCTGCCCCGCGTGGCCAGGTAAAATTGATCTCTGTGGATGACAGTGCCAGCCTGATCGGTTTATTGCATACCGAAGCGCACGTTATTTAATTTATTGACCTATTCTTAAGAAATACTTATGGCAGTTTTAATATATGCGGAAAATGCCGGCGGCAAATTCAAAAAATCAACTTTTGAAGCTGTATCCTACGCCCGTGCAATAGCCGACCAAACCAATACCAGTCTTACGGCTATCTCTATCGGCAACGTCGGTGCCGATGAATTAAGCACTTTAGCAAAGTACGGCGCAGATAAAATTTTAAATGTCTCCAACGACCAGCTTAAGCAGTTCGTTAACCAGGCTTACGCTTCTGTTATTGCGGATGCTGCCGCGAAAGAAGGAGCAAGCATCGTGGTTTTATCCAATTCATTTTCGGGCCGCGGACTTTCGCCGCGCATCGGTGTTAAATTACAGGCCGGTGTTGCCGACGGCGCTGTGGCCCTGCCGGAAATATCAGGTGATAAATTTACGGTCAGGAAAACCGCATTCTCGGGCAAAGCATTTGCCACGGTGCAGCTCACTTCGGCCAATAAAGTGGTGGCCCTGGTGCCCAACTCTTATCAAGTGGTTGAAAAACAAGCCGCAGGCAAGGTTGAAGACTTTAATGCCAACGTTAAGCAGTCTGATTTTAAGGCTATCGTAAAAGAAATTGTACAAGCGACAGATAAGGTTTCGCTGCCTGATGCCGAGATCGTTGTATCCGGCGGCCGCGGATTAAAGGGCCCGGAGAACTGGGGGATGATAGAAGAGCTGGCCGGTTTGCTTGGTGCGGCTACTGCCTGCTCAAAACCGGTTTCTGATGCCGATTGGCGCCCTCACAGCGAACATGTTGGACAAACCGGCATAGCTATCAGTCCAAATTTGTATATTGCGGTCGGAATTTCGGGGGCTATACAACACCTTGCAGGTGTAAGCTCATCAAAAGTTATCGTGGTTATAAACAAAGATCCCGAAGCACCGTTTTTCAAGGTGGCTGATTACGGAATTGTGGGCGATGCGTTTGAAGTGGTACCCAAATTAATAGCAGCAGTAAAAGAATATAAAGCTTCAGCATAAAGGTTTTGCAGTGATGGGCAACAACATGAAAAAAATTAAACTGGATATAGTGGGCCTCTCCTACAGCCAAACACAGTCCGGCGCATATGCCTTGGTTTTGGGTGAAGTTAGCGGGCGCCGCAGGCTGCCCATCATCATCGGAAGTTTTGAGGCCCAGGCCATAGCCATCGAGATCGAAAAAATGACCCCGAGCAGGCCGCTCACACATGATCTTTTCAAAAATTTTGCCCAGGCTTTTGATATTACCATACAAGAAGTTACGATCTACAACCTTGTCGACGGTATTTTTTATTCCAAACTCATTTGTTCCGACGGTAAAAAATCCATTGAGATAGATGCCCGCACGTCTGACGCTATAGCCATGGCTGTCCGGTTCGATTGTCCCATTTACACGTACGAGTTTATCCTCTCAAGCGCAGGTATTGTAATTGAAGGTAATGATTTTGTGTACCTTGAAAACATGGCCGACGCTGCAACCGAAGAAAAATCGGTAGCGTCTTCGCCAACCGGTTACACCTCGCTCAGCAACGATGAGCTGAAAAGCAAGCTGCAGGAAGCGCTGTCTGAAGAGGCTTACGAAAAAGCAGCAAAAATACGCGACGAGCTCAATCGCCGGAAAGCGTCTTAATTAGATTTGAGACGTGAGATATGAGATTTGAGACAAATAATTGTCTGCTTCTTTTATTTTCGCATGGTTTCTCATATCTCATATCTCAAATCTCATATCATTTTTCTACTTTAACACCCATTAACTTTTAACGCAAGGCACAACGGATGAATATTAAGCTTCGCTTAACGCTGATGAACTTTATGCAATATTTTGTGTGGGGTGCGTGGCTTTTAACTATAGGACATTATTGGTTTGATAATAAACTTGGGAGTGCTACTCAATTTACAGCTATATTTTCGACAATGGGCATTGCTTCAATTTTTATGCCCGCTTTAACAGGCATAATTGTCGATAGGTATATCAATGCTGAAAAATTATATGGCATCATGCATACTTTAGGTGCACTTGTCCTATTCAGCTTGCCTATGGTAAAAAACCCGAATATCTTCTTTTGGGTAATGTTACTTAATATGCTGTTTTACATGCCTACTATATCATTATCTATAACCGTCGCTTATTCTGCTTTAAAAAAAGAAAAAATAGATGTAGTAAAAGAGTACCCGCCAATCCGGACATGGGGTACTGTTGGCTTTATAGCTGCGTTGTGGACGGTAAGCCTCACTAAAAATGAAAGTTCGTCAAATCAGTTCGTTATAGCTGGAATTGTGGCAATCATGCTTGGACTTTATGCCTTTAGTTTGCCAAAATGCCCGCCTTTATACACTAAGACCAATAAGAAATCATTTATAGACAATTTGGGACTCAGAGCCTTCACGCTTTTCAAAACACGAAAATTTGCCGTTTTTTTTATATTTTCATTATTGTTAGGGGCAGCACTCCAATTGACCAACGCTTTTGGAGATGTTTTCTTAGGTGATTTTAAATATATACCGGCCTATAAAGAATTGCTTACTGTAAAATACCCGGCGATTATCATGTCGATTTCCCAGGTTTCAGAAACGCTGTTCATCCTCGCAATTCCATTCTTTCTGCGAAAATTCGGTATCAAATATGTCATGCTGTTCAGTATGCTGGCATGGGTGCTGCGTTTTGGCCTGTTTGCATTTGGAAACCCTGCCGATGGTTTATGGATGATCATTTTATCCTGCATCGTTTACGGTATGGCTTTTGATTTCTTTAACATCTCTGGCTCACTGTTTGTCGAAACGCAAACAACGCCTGAGATACGCGGAAGCGCTCAAGGGTTATTTATGATGATGGTCAATGGTTTCGGGGCTTTGTTCGGAAGCTTTTCGAGCGGACTAATTATCGATAAGTTTTTTTTATTGCCCGACCATAGCAAAAACTGGCAGGGCATCTGGCTTACTTTTGCCGCGTATGCGCTGGTTATTGCCTGCATATTCCCTTTTGTGTTCAGGTATAAACACAATGCCGCGCTGAAGCACGCTATTGAACATGCTTGAAAATAGCCCATGATGAAAAAGCATCTGGTATGCTCACCATTCGTTAAAGGTAGTTTATAAACACGGCTGGTTTCGTACAACCACCAAGCTTATCGGTATGAGCATGATGTATTTTATCTCGTTTGCATTCTGCATCACGCTGCTGTTCGTGGTAACCGCCATTATCTAATTTCCGAAAGCATCAAGCGCGATAGTTGGCTTGCCGGTATTGTCAAATGCCCCAAGGCCATATCCCTGCCAGTTATAGGCTTCCGGCTCCCAGTAAAATACGCCCAATCCGTTATTGCCTGGGATACCGTTTACTTTGGTGATGATATCTGTCAAAAAGTCCCGCGATGCGGTCGGCTGATTGGCCTGCATCCCCACCTCGCATAACATTACCGGCGTACCATAACGCGTCACCATATCGTTGATGTTACTTTGGCATTGCGCATCAAGCGTTGTATAATTGGTGGTTGAAGGATATAACGACATGCCAATAATATCCCAATGAGCGCCATTATTCTTCAGGCCGTCGAAAAGATACCTGAACAGGTCGTTGTTAAAGCCATTGGATACGTGGATGATAACTTTAGTAGTGCTACTTACCGATTTGACAGCCTGGTACCCGGCTTCAACCAGCGCCGCAAAATTGGCCATGTGTGCCGACGCTCTTCCATCCTCCCAAAGCATCCCGTCGTCAACTTCGTTGCCCACCTGCACCCAATCCGGTGTAATGCCATTGGTTTTTAGCGTGTTCATGGTAGTCACCGTATAATCGTGCAGCGTTGTCGCCAGGGTAGCAAAATCGAGGCCAGCCCATGCTGCCGGCTTAGGCTGCTTACCCGGATCGGCCCAGCTGTCGCTGTAATGAAAATCGATCATGATCTTCATTCCGGCACTTTGCGCCCGCTTTGCTTTGGCTACTACATCTGCCGTATTGCACCAGCCATCCGATGGGTTTACCCATGCCCTTAACCTGATGGAATTAAACCCCAGGCTTTTAAGTAACACGAACAGATCCTTTTGCGCGCCAGACTTATCGTAAAACTTAACCCCCGATGATTCCATTTGTGTTACCCAGCTTATATCGGCGCCTTTGGCAAAACCGGTGGCTACAACGGGCGCCTTATATACGGGTGGATTGATCTGTACATCACCGCCACTTTTTTTTGAACACGAAAACACAAGCAAACTTAAGGCGATGGAAGCCAGCAACACTTTTTTCATACTACAGCTAAAGATCTATAATGAGAACGCCAAACAGGCTTTCACAAATATAAATCATGTAACCGGAAAATAAAATGTTGATTTAACATTTATTCTGCAAACGCCGTCCCTTAGCTGGCGATGGAAGAAAATGTTTAGTTGGCCAATTCATTTTGGAGCGCCTCGATAGCATTTGCAAGGTAAGCCATGGGCGCATTCCAGTTTATGGCTATCTCATTTACCGCGTAAGCCTGGTCGTTATCAATGTAGGCCTCGTCGGGCACAGTTGAGGGTACTTTGACATGGTCCTGCATACGCGGGTTGGCCCCTGCCACCAATAAGCCGGGAACAGGCTCCGTAATGCCATCGGCAATTGAAGGCCGGTGATGCGGGTGCATGGGTGTTTTGCTTCCAAAACCGGTTACAAAGGAATAACCTGTTCCGTTACGCCCCAATAAGTAATCGAGGTTCGATAGCGCCGCATCCAGGTATTTTTTGTCATGTGTTAGTTTATAACCTTCTAAAAGTGCGATGCCCTCATTCGCTGCCACCGAATTACTGCCCCATATAAAGTTAGCCCTTTTCTTTTGCATCACGGTGTGGTAAGCAGTGCTATCCTTCCCTTTTACCAGGTTGTCTGCGAAGGTTATCATATTCTTCTTCAGCCTCTCCTTTTCCGGGAAACTGTTTTTTAGACCATTACTGTTTCGCAGTATCGAATAGTATCCCAGCAACCGCACCTGGCTCCAACTCGGCAAAGGCATTTTATCGTCCGGCAGAATGTTTGTTTTTTTTATATACTGATCATCATGCGTGGTAACGAATAATTCAGATGCCGCCCAAATAAATTCATCGCTTACATACCGGTCGCCGTATTCCCCGGTTACTATTTTAGGCTCAAATTTTTGATTAATAACATTCTGGCTGTAAATAGCATCCGGATTTTTTTGCGCCCATTCCCAGGCTTGTTTTGCAGCAGCCAGGCACGAGTCGGCCAGGCCGGGCAATTGTTTCGGAAACTGTTTAAATATCCTCGCCGATTGTGCCATCACCGCCGCAAAGTCAAGCGCTGCTGCCGTGCTTTTCTGCACAACATACCGCGTATTTGTAGCCTGGTCGGGCATTATCATCTTATCAAACTGCGGATTGGTCAGTTTATGATAAACACCGCCGTCGTTCGGGTCCTGCATGGTCAGCATCCAGCGGATGTTCCACAACGATTCATTGAGTATATCGGGCACGCCATTACCGCTTTCCGGAATGTTCATCCTCACAGCCTTCATATAAGCGGGGAAATCCTCGTATAAGGCCAACAAGGTATACGTAGAAATGCCGCTGTTCACAATATATTTATTATAATCGCCGGCATCGTACCAGCCGCGGGGCGACGAAATTACCGTTCCCTCAGGTCGTTCAGCACTGGCAGCCGAAGCATGTACCAGTACCTTATCATCCGGATGCCCCTCTGTCCTAGCCCATTTACCGGCATATTTTTCCGGTAATGGCACCGAAACACGCTGGAAGTAATAAGCTTTAACCAGGCCGTTGGCAAGTTCGCGATAAACTGAACTTTTGATCTCGAAAGAGTAAGAATCACCTAAACCCTTTACTTCCAATACATATTTTCCCGGTTTATTAAATGCCGAAAAATCGGCAACCGACGTGTATTTTCCGTTAAATGCGGGTTCATCCGATCTTTTTAGCTTGCCTTTAAAGGCCTGTTTTCCGGCTGTGTTCCTTATAATAAAATCGTCGTGACTGTCGCCTAAAACAATGGCAATCTTAGGGCCATTCGGGTAAAAGCCGATCTGGTCGAGCCGTATTAGCTGTTTTGCGCTGTCAGCGGGCGCCTGTGCGGCAGCAATGCCTGCGCTCAGCAGAAATAATATCAGTACAGAAAAGGATATTCGTTTTAACATCAGTTTTAATTGGCCCCTAAATTTAGTGTGATATATACAATAAGTGTAATACTAAACCTGCAAAATATCAGCATATATTTTAACAAATAATGATACTAAAACAACTTTTAATTGTGCAATTATTTGATATACAGGTTATTGAAGGAATGGCAAACAGGCCCAGACTTTGAGGTGGAAAGATGATTGAGTTTACGCCATTTACGCAGAAAAGTATCTGGAACCAGTTATATCTAAATGGAAATATCCGGCAAAAACCCAGTTTACGGAACCTGGAGTATTTACCGGATATTATGTTTGCCTGGTATAAATTTCAGAAAATATTTGGCAATTGCAAATACTTATTCAATTTATTGGAACGATGATAGCTTGCCCTGGTAATAGTCGAGTATTTTGATACGGGTAATATAATCATAACGTGCACTAATAAGGTTAATATTAGCCGCATCTAAATTCTGTTTTGACAACACGAAAATATCTGCGGTAACAACACCGTTTTCAAATTTGGCCTGTGTAACACGGTACGACTCTTTATAAGTTTCCACCTGTTGTAGAAGGACATGATAGCGGTCGTACGCAGTTGTCATATTTGAATAGGCCTGCGCTATCTGTTGTTTCAACTGAACCTGGGTGCCATCACTCGCATTTTTTGCATCTTCCAGGTCGATTTTTGCCTTGGCAACATTATTCCTTGTTTGAAACCAGTTTAGGATTGGTATTTGCACCTGCAGGCTTGGCCCATAACTATAATTATTCCGAAACTGGCTGGTAAAGCTTGCCGGATTTGTATTTGAAAAATTTGTGCCTATACCGGCCCCTAAAGATATGTTGGGGTAGTACTTGCCTTTTGCTGCCGAAACCTCTTTTTCTGCTGCTTTCACCCGCAGGTCTGCCGCTTTAACCACAGCAAGGTTACTTAAAGCTGAGGAATATATCTGATCTGGTCCCTGATCATAATTTGCAGGCATTTGATCGGCCGTAAGCCTGGCAAATTTAACTGTGGTGCTAAACGGAACGTTCATTGCTTCCAATAAATTCAGCTTTGCAGTAATTACACCGTTTTTTGCGTTAACTACTGTAAGCGCATCGTTATCGTGCGTTCCCTTTATATTGAGATAGTCTGTTGGTGTGATCGAACCTGCATTATTCAAGGCAGTTACGCGGTCTACATTAACTTTTGACGCATCAAACTGAAGATTCGCCTGGTTCAGCTGATCTTCGCTGCTTAGTTCCTGCAGGTATAAAGCCGTAATATTTATAGTAGTAATATCCTTTATCTGTTGAAAATCCATCTTTCCGGCCTGGTATAGCAACGAGTTCTGTTTGATGGTATTGATCAAATTCAAACCATTGAATAACGTTACGTTAGTGCTAAGATTATACTGGCCATAAGTGATCCTTTGGGTTACATAATTGTAAGTTGTCGGGTCCTGGCTGCGACCGTTGCTGATACTTTCGTATATGTTCCCGTTCAGGTTAGGCAACAGGTTTTCACGTGCCTGCCTCGAATTTACCTTTGCTCTTTCTAACTGGGTACTACTCTTTTTAACATCCAGGTTATTTTTTATCGCAAGGTCTATGCATTGCTGCAGTGTATAAACGGTGTCTGCCTGCTGTGCTTTAGCAGAAACAATTAAGGTTAGTAATAAAAGTATTAAAGCTATTTTTCTAAAAAACATGATGGTATAATATTTATTTTTTATCTCAGAACTTGCGCGACGACTCGACCTTGCCGTCCAGCAGGTCGATTATCCTCGTGCCGTATTCTGCATTCTTTTCGGAATGGGTTACCTGTATAATGGTCACGCCGTCCTCCTTATTTAGTTTCCTGAACAGTTCCATTATCTCCTCCCCTTGTTTCGAATTAAGGTTACCGGTAGGTTCGTCGGCTAATATCAGTTTCGGGCTGGCTATCAGCGCGCGCGCTATACCCACAAGTTGCTGCTGTCCGCCCGATAATTGCGCAGGGAACAGATCTTTCTTGCCAACTATCTGGAACCTGTCCAGCATATCGGCCACCATTGCCTTGCGTTCGGAACCTTTTACGTCCTGGTATATCAGCGGGGTTTCTATGTTTTCGTAAACGGTAAGCTCGTCTATTAAGTGGTAAGCCTGGAAAACAAAGCCGATGTATTGTTTATAAAGCGCCGACCGTTGTTTCTCTTTAAGCTGATGCACCGCTTGCCCCATAAAGTAATGGTACCCCTGCGAAGGTTCGTCAAGCATCCCTATTATATTCAATAAGGTAGATTTGCCAGAGCCCGACGGGCCCATGATAGAAATAAACTCGCCCTGGTCGACATCAAGGCTGATATCATTTAGTATAAGATTCTTGTTGCCGCCAACCTGGTAATATTTGGTTACGTGTTGTAGTGATAGCATATCTTTAATTTTTGAATTACTTAATTAGTGAATTATTGATTTAATATTAGTAATTCATTTTGGCATTAAGCAATCAATAGCATACCAAATTGATAATATATTATTTATCAATTAGTTACAAGTGAATTGATTTTATTTAGTGTTCGCTTATGTAACAGGATGCGTACGGTTATGATACAGTCTTGCCCCCGCTAAATCTCCCCCTGAAGGGGGGAGATTTGATTATTGTTTCTGATAGATTTTGTAAGGCCCTCCCTTCCGGGGAGGGTTTGGGTACGGCTCACTCCGACCTTAAACTCCGCACCGGGTTGGCTAAAGCGGCTTTAACCGCTTTAAAGCCTACTGCAGCCCAGGCTATCACAACCGAGCTTAAGATGGCTATAATAAATATTCCGGGTCCTATGGTTATTTTATAAGTGAAATCCTGCAGCCACTTATGCATAAAATAATAGCCCAGGCCCCCTGCTATTGGAAATGCGATGAGGATAAGAACGGTAAACTCTTTGGAGAAAAGGTAAACGATGTGACTAACGGAAGCGCCCAATGTTTTACGTATGCCAACCTCCTTAGTGCGCTGCACTGCCATAAAGGATACCAGCCCATACAGGCCCAGGCAGGATATGAAAATAGCAATGCCTGCAAATATTTTGTAAAGGTCTGATAATTGCCGTTCGCTCTTGTAAAAATTGGCTATTTTATCATCCAGGAACTGGTATTCATACATGCCCTCGGGGAATGTCGTGTTCCACAGCTTTTCGACTGAAGCCAGCGTTTGGCTCACGTTCTGTGGTTGTATTTTGATGTTCAATTTTTGATAAACATCTTTCCAGGGAGCCATCAAAACCGGGGGAATTGCGTTTCTGAGTGAACCAATGTTATAATCCTTAACTACTCCTACTATGCGGGCATATTTTGTTTTATCATCCCAAAGCTTGATGTATTTGCCTATCGCCTCCTTAGGGTCGCGTATGCCCAATTTATGCATTAACGTTTCATTAATTACATAGCTGTTTATCGTGTCGCTTTTTAAGTAAGGGCCCCCTGCGGCAAACTGCAGACCGTATAATTTAAAATACTCCGGATCGGCCCATTTTAAACTTGCGCTAAAATCAGTTTGTTTAGGCGCATTATTGAATTTAAAATCACTGCCCCATCCATTATTATCGGATGGGCTGGCAAAACTAAAGCTGACGTCTTTAATGCCGGGTTGAGCGAGAAGCTGATCTTTCAGGGTGTTTATCTTGCTGCGACTGACGCTGTCGCCAGGGAAGTCGACAGTAATAACAGCGTCCTTATTAAATCCCAATGATTTATTGTTAAAATAATTCATCTGGTAAATAAGTACAAGCGTGCCTATTACCAGTACCTGCGCAATGCCAAATTGAAATACCACCAATACCCTTCTGAGCGAGATGCCGGTAGAACGGCCTGCCCTGATCTTATTTTTAAGAGCCTCGATAGGGTTAAATCCTGAAAGTACCATGGCCGGATAAAAACCCGATAACAGCGTGACGGCGATAATAACACAAAGCAGGAATAGTAAAAGCGTTGGATCTAACAAAAAGCCTGCGCTCAGCTTAATTTCGAGAAGACTATTCAGCATTGGTAATACCAGCTGCGCTATACCTGCTGCCAATACCACAGCAAATACCGTGATGATAAGTGTTTCAGTAATAAACTGAAAAACCAGTTGTTTACGCCGGCTGCCTAATACTTTCCTGATGCCTACTTCTTTTGAACGGTTAACTGCCTGTGCAGTAGCCAGGTTAATAAAGTTTACACATGCTATGATAAGCAGAAATAATCCAATAAGACTGATAACATCGATCAACTGCCTGCTAAACGCATGTCCGCTATATACATTAACCTGGGTATTGTAGTGCATATCGGCAAGCGCCTGCAGTGCCATTCCGTCCTTCACATAGTCTGCCGGCTTATGCTTTTTTACAAAAGCCTGTAAATTAGCATCAAACTGGCTTACACTTACATTATCAGGCAATATGATATAGCAATTATTGTCGCCGAAAGTGCTAACCCAGTCGTGCGAATTACCCTCGTGTTGCCCTCCTTTTCCTGCACTGGTAAGCCACGAGATCACCAGTTTCATCGGGAAATCGGTATTAGCCGGCACATCCTCCAAAATGCCCGTAACCTTCAGGTCCTTCCTGTTTTCATACCTCACTATCTTTCCCATAGCATCGTGCCAGTCGCCGAAGAATTTATTGGCCTCATCCCGCGTGAGCACCACTGTATTAGGTTCCGCCAAAGCTTTCTTTTTGTCGCCTGCCAGCCATTTAAAGTCAAATATGTCAAAGAACTGAGGCTCGGCAAAGTAAGCCAGGTCTTCTTTGAATTTTTTTACTGGTTGTCCTTTGCTACTATTCCCAACAGAATAATGGCTGCCATCATTCTGCATAATAGCGCCTACCGACTTCAGCTGCGGAAAATCTATCCTTAAGCCTTCAGAAAGAGGCAACGGCGTGCCACTGGTTGGGAATACTCCATCAGGATTATGGAAAACTGTCAGCACCCGGTATATATGATCCTTTTTCGAATGAAAATTATCAAAGCTGGTTTCAAACTGAACGATCAGGAAAATAAGCAGGCACGAAGAAATACCAATGGCCAACCCTGCAATGTTAATGGCAGCGTAGCTTTTATTTCTTTTTAAACTGCGCCAGGCAGTCTTAAAATAATTTTTGAACATATGATTGCGATTTAATTTCTCAGAAGACCACACCGGGGCGGCTTCTTTGTACGAAATTATCGTTGCTGAACGTGAATAAGGTCTCAAATGATAAGTTGGGCGCTCTTTTTTATACTCAGCCGGGCTTTTTCCCGTCATTTGTTTAAAAGTACGGTTGAAGGTAGATTTTGAATTAAAACCCGATTCAAATGCGATACCCAGCAGGGTTATCCGGTCGTACTCGGGGTCCTGCATTTTTTGCACAACTTCCCTTATCCGGTACTCATTAATAAAATCGTTGAAATTTTTTTTCAGCGCAATATTAATAATGCGCGATAATTCGTGGGGATGTATGTCGAGTTTTTCGCCTAACGAACTTAGACTTAATTCCGCATCCTGGTGAAACAGGTTGGCTTCCATAGTTTTTTTCAGCCAAATACCTTTTTGTTTTAGTTCTGTTGACGGCGACGGTTTTGAAAAGGACGATACCCCGGCAGTTGCTTCGATCCCCGGTCTTAAAAACGCCACAACCCCGACCCGTATCAGCATGGCTGACAAAAGCATATAAAGCGGATAATATGCCCCCCTATCCAACTGATTATGATAACCGAAATAATCAACCGCTGTAAAAGGTATCCATATTAACCATATAAGCCCGAAACCCACCAGTAAGCGATGCAGCCAAAGGAGTTCAGCCCGGTTACGTTCACCATCGTTAAATTTTAGCCCGTTGTAAAAACGCTCTACCTGTTTATGAGACAGGCGCAGGTAGATTATAACCGAAATAAATGCTAGTAACAGAAACACCGCGTTCAACTGGCGAAAGATCAACGTATCATAAGTGCCTTCCCGGATTTCCAGCGCGATCGCTCCCAGTGCCGGCAACAGCGGACTAAAATGCAGCAAGTCCTTCCAACCGGATTTATATTCCGGATTGACTTTTTTACGCACATAAAAAAAGATGAGCGGACCCAACGCCAAAGAAAACTGCCAGGGTTGCCAGCTTCGGTGTATAAAATAATTGGCCGGCCCCATGTCAATGCACAACACCCATAGTACCTGCAAAACCATCGTTACCAGGGCCAGGCTCAGAAACCGGTTTGCGCCCCTGTCGGTGCTTTTCGTGAACCACAGCAACAGGGCAAAAGTTAACCCGGTGAATATGATCCCGACAAAGGCGAGGTCGTAAAGGTTAGTATGAAAAGTATATGAATTCAAATTATTTCACCTGTTTCATTTTATATAGCACTTATTTTGGTGTCAGTCTAATTGCAATAATCATTGTTGCCGTAGAGCTTGGCCTTTATTCAGACCTCAAACTCTTCACCGGGTTCATCAGCGCTGCTTTTATAGCCTGGAAACTTACTGTAGTTAGTGCGATCAGCATGGCTGCCATGCCTGCCGCAGCAAAAACTATCCAGTTAATATCTATGCGGTACTGGTAGCTTTGCAACCAATGGTGTGTTGCCAGGTAAGCTGCCGGGAATGCGATAATACAGGCTATGCATACCAGTTTCAGGAAATCTTTTGAAAGCAGCCCGACAAGCCCGGTCACTGAAGCGCCAAGCACCTTTCGTATACCGATCTCTTTTATCCTGCGCTCGGCAGTGTAGGCTGCCAAACCGAACAATCCCAGGCATGAGATAAATATGGCCAATCCGGCAAAAACACCTGCCAGTGAGCCGGTTAGGCTCTCCGTTTTAAATAATTGGTCGAAGTCGTCATCAACAAACTTGTACTCAAACGGGTAACCCGGATTATTCGTTTTCATCACCTGCCCTATCTTAACCAAAGCATCCTGCGGGTCCACGCCGGCTTTCATACGGATATTCATCACCCGGTTGTCTGCTTCCTTGCAAAATAATAACACCGGCGCGGTGGAAGCATACATATCATTGTACAGAAAGTCTTTGACAATGCCGGTTATTTGATAAGATTTATTACCATCCCGCAGAACACCGCCTATCCGTCCCTCTTTACCCATCTGTTTGGCAAATGCTTCGTTGATGATGACATTATTGCTGTCCAATTTTGCCTCGGCATAAAAGTCCCTGCCGGCAGCCAGTTTCATACCCATCGTCGAAATAAACTGCGGGCTCACTTTTTCCCAGCTTATCAGCGGGTTTTTAGTGGCGTCTTTCCCCTCCCAACTGTAGCCGTCCGTGTTGCTGCCTACTTCCAGTACCGGATCGTCGCTCAATGCCGCATTCTCTACTACACCTGTCCTGTTCAGATCATTACGGATCGCGCCGAAATGTTCAACCATCTTACCCTGCATATTCATGTAAATTAGGTTGTTTTTGCTGTATCCCAGCTCCCGGTGCTTTACGTGCTGTATTTGCTGGTAAATGATAACTGTGCCAATAATGAGCACTATAGAGGCCGTAAACTGTATCACCACCAAACTTTGCCTGATCAGTCCTGAAGCCGCGCTGGTTTTGATCTTTATATTCTTCAAAACAGTGATCGGATTAAAGGATGAAAGATAGAAAGCCGGATAGCTGCCCGCCAGCAAACCGGTAACCAGGGCAATAGCCACCAGGTAAACCAGGTGTGAAGGCGCCAGGATATCAACGGCAAGCTCTTTTTGGACAAGCGTGTTAAACGATGGCATGGCCAAATAAACAAGACCTATAGCCAGTAAAACAGAAATGGCTGACATAACGACTGACTCGCTAATGAACTGCCCGATCAGCTTGCCCTTACCGGCACCCATTACTTTACGCACGCCTACTTCCTTGGCACGCTGTTCGGAACGGGCTGTAGAAAGGTTCATGAAGTTGATACAGGCTATCAGTAATATGATCCACGCGATGAACGAGAAGAGGGTTACGTACTGTATCCTGCCGCCGCTCATCTTACCGTCCACAAAATTATCGCGCAGGTTCCAGTCGTTCATGGCAAACAGGAAACAAACTGTTTTATTGTCGTTTTTTGTTTTCGTACTGATATAGTTCTTTAATTTTCCGTTTACGCTGGCCAGGCTGGCCGATGGTTCGAGTTCGACATACGTCCGCGCCCAGTTGGCTCCCCACATGGTCATCCAGGGTTGGGTATGATCGATATTGGCCATGGGCACCAGCCAGTGGAACTGTAAGGTCGAATTTTTAGGCAAGTCCTGGAAAACACCGGTAACGGTATAATCCTTATCGTTATTCATCTTTAAGGTTTTGCCCACCGGGTCGGCATTACCAAAGAATTTTTTGGCCATAGTTTCATTGATCACAACTGAATGTAATTCCTGCATAGCGCTTTCCGGATTACCCCTGACAAACGGAATATTCAGGATAGACAATATTTCCTTATCCGCATAATCACCCTGTTCGTTAATATACTTATCGCCCAATGAAAAAAGTGACGGGCTGGTACCGCTCATCCTTGCTGCATTTTTAATGCCCGGTATCTCGGTTGCTATGGCTTTAGCCATTAGCCCCGGCGTTGCATGAAAAGTAGACACCTTGCCCTCATAGGTTTGGTTCTCGTATATCTTATAAATATTGGCCCTTTTTTCAAAATTGTGGTTGAAGGTAAGCTCATCCTGCACCCATAAAAATATGAGCGAAGCACAGGCTATGCCCACCGCTAAGCCTGTAATGTTCAGGAAACTGTACGACCTGTTCTTTAACAGGCTGCGGAACGTGGTTTTAAGGTAATTCTTTATCATGGCTTAAAGTTTATTGGTCATTTTCTATTGCCTCACCCTAAATCCCTCTCCAAAGGAGATGGACTTGAAATCATTATTTTAAAAACTCTCGTTCCAAACCCTCTCCTTTGGAGAGGACAGGGTGAGGCTTAACTATTCGCTTCTCAGGCTCTTCACCGGGTTTACCAAAGCTGCTTTCACAGCCTTGTAGCCCACCGTGAGCCATGCCAGCAATAACGACGCTGCAACAGCTAATAAAAATACATCCAGGCTGATATGTATCCGGTAAACAAAGTTTTGCAGCCAGCCGGTCATCATATACCAGGCAACAGGCACGGCTATCACAAACGATAAGCCTATCAGCACCATAAATTCTTTGGAGAACAGGTAAACGATACTGGCTACCGACGCCCCAAGCACTTTGCGTACCCCAACCTCTTTAGTCCGCTGTACCACCATAAACGATACCAGGCCGTACAGGCCAAGGCATGCAATGAAGATCGCTATACAGGCGCATACTTTATAGATAAGGGCCATTTGGTTCTCCTGGGTATAAAAATGGGCAATGTTCGCATCCAGGAAATAGCCATTATAAGCATATTCGGGATAAGTGTTTTCCCATTGTTTTTGTAACGCGGCTACTGTTTGAACCAGGTTCTTCGTCTGTATCTTGATGGCCACTTCCGATTCAAATTTCTTAGCCGGGGATATTACTATCGGTTTTACAGCTTCCCTCAGCGAATTGGTTTTAAAATCCTTCACCACACCGGTTATCCGTAGCCATGGCGATTTATTGCCGCCCAGGCGAACGGTTTTACCAATAGCGTCCTGTGGTTTAATGTTCAGCTTGGCCACAAAGGTTTCATTTACCACCACCTGCCGGGCGGTGTCGCTTTGTTCATAACCCGTGCCGGCTACAAAATGAAGACCGAACGTTTTAAAATAATCAGCATCGCCAACTTTTAAAAAGGTAGTGATCCCATTTTCTTTAGTCGAATTGTCAAAATAAAAATTAGTGCCCCAGTTATTGTCAGACGATGGCGCGTCGGATACAAAACTTGCAGAGCGTACCACCGGGTTTTGCAGGAGTTGCTGTTTATACGATTCCATTTTACCCAGGCTAATGCTATCCGTATAGCCTGGTATGATTAATACCGCCTCTTTGTTAAAACCCAGGTCGGCCTCATTAACAAAGTTCATTTGTTTAATGGCGATCATGGTGCCAATGATCAGCAATTGCGAAATGGCAAACTGCCCCACTACCAGCGCCCTTCGTAATGGTATGCCACCAATGGAGGCAGCGGTTATTTTATTTTTTAGCGCCAGTACCGGCTTAAAGCCCGATACCACCAATGCGGGATAAATTCCCGCCAGCAGTATCACGGTTATCGCAACAATTACCAGGAACAATATACTTCCGGTACTTAACAGGCTGATCGAATCGGGCACGTTAGCTACGTTCTTTAAATAAGGAAGCGCCAGTTTGGCCAATACCACCGATAAGACGACTGCTCCGAAGATGATAATGGCTGTTTCGCCCATTACCTGTGCAACCAATTGCTTGCGGCTGCTGCCCAGCACTTTGCGGATACCAACTTCTTTTGACCGGCCTACAGATTGCGCTGTGGACAGGTTGATAAAATTAATAGAAGCCATAATGATGATCAGCACCGCTATAAAAGACATGGTACGCAGCGACGCACGGGTGGTCATGTGGTCGCCAAGGGTGTTCCCGAAACGGGTATCAAAATGCATATCAGCAAGGGGTTGTAAAAACTCTACAGAGCTTACCTGGCCCTTATCGCCCGAATGCTTTTTGATAAAGCCCGCCAGTTGGGCATTGACCCGGGCGACTGATTCACTCTGCGGCAAACTCATAAAAACCTGGTGATTGCTGCTTATCGAGTGCCAATCGCTATTGAAGTAGTAATTATCAGGGTATTTTTTTACCGTACGGAAGGATATCAATATTTTGAGCGGCAAGTCGGTATTTGGCCTGGCATCTTCTATTACGCCTGCAACTTTTAAATTGATCAGGTTATCCATTTTAAGCAGTTTGCCTACTGCATTTTTCCAATCGCCGAAATACTTTTCCGCGCTGCTTTTATCTATCACAGCCATTTCGGGCTGTGATAATACCGCCGGGCTGCCGGCCAGCCAGTCGGCTTTAAAAATGTCGAAGAACTGGGGTTCCATAAACATCACACCCATATTCTCGGTAAATTTCTTATCCCCGGCCCCGCCCTGTGCACCACCACTCAATACCGTGATCTGGCTCCCATAGGCGGTATTAATGGCCGCTACTTTAGCCTGCGGAAAATCAAGGCGCAAAGCCTCTGTGGATGGGATGGGTACTCCCGGGTTATACGCAAAGCCTTCCTCGCGCTTTTGCTGAGTAACTACATGATAAATGTTCTTATAATTTGGCCTGAAGGTTTCGAAACTTGTTTCGAACTGGATAACAACGAAAATAAGCAGGCATGCTGCTATGCCGACAGTAAGGCCCGAAACATTGATGGCCGCATATCCTTTATGACGAACGATATTTCGCCAGGCAATTTTGAAATAGTTCTTCAGCATAAAATTGTATTTATAAGAAAAGCATTAAACCATATACCAAAACAACAATACATTAATAATCAGTCACTTGAATTTGTCCACAACATACGAATATGTTCGTAAATGCAACACGCACTGTCCGGTTTCGATACAGTGGAGCCCCCAAACCCATCTCGGTTAGAGAGTGGCTTTTGATGCTACGTTTAAAAGTCTCCCCCTACGGGGGGAGATTTAGAGGGGGCCTACTCGCTCCTCAAACTATCCACCGGGTTTGCAACTGCCGCTTTTATGGCGTGGTAGCTTACTGTTATGATAGCCACCGTTACGGCGAGTATCCCTGCCCCGGCGAACATCCACCATTGGATATTGATGCGATAGGCAAAGCCCTGCAGCCAATTGTGCATAGACCACCAGGCAACCGGCGATGCGACGGCGATAGAAAGCAGCACCAATTTCAAAAAGTCTTTGGATAACAGGGTCGATATAGAGGCCAGACTTGCGCCCAATACTTTACGCACACCTATCTCTTTCGTTCGCTGCTCAATGGTAAATGCCGCCAGGCCAAATAGCCCCATACCCGCAAGTATGATGGTTATTATAGTAAATATGCTGAATATGGACGCCAGGCGATCTTCGGCCTGGTATTGTGAGTTGAAAGCATCATCCAGAAAAGTATAACTAAATGGTGTGTCCTTGTCATACTTTTGATAAATGCTTTTTATAGCATCGATCAGCGTAGGAAGATTTGTGCCCGGCCCTATCCTGGCAAAAAGATTACAGCCATACTTTGTCCAATAACGTGCTGTATCCTGAGCCATGAATAAGCCCAATGGTTTTATGGGTTCCTGCAACGTACTAAAGTTAAAATCCTTTACTACACCCATTATTTCTATATTTTCTGTACCTGCTTTTATAAAACTTCCAACCGGGTTCGCGTCCAGCTGCAGTTTTGATAATGCCTCCTCGTTTATTACTACTTTATTACGACCTGCTATTTGTGCATTCAGCAACGGGGGATATTTCCATTTAAGGCCCAGCACGCTTATGAAATTTTCATCAACGGTTAACGCCGGCAGCATTGACGATTGTTTTTGATTTTTGCCGTTAACCATATACATATCATATCCCTGGAACATGCCGTAATGCGATGTTGCTACGGCAGTTACGCCGGCAAGATTTTTCACCTCCTGGTTAAATGCATGATAGTGCCCGCCGAAGGTGCTGTTTACAGGTATCATAACCACATTTTCCTTATTGATGCCTGTTTCGGCATGACGCAGATAATACAACTGGCGGTCGATGACAATACCACAAATGATAAGGCCTACCGATATGGCAAATTGCACCGTAGTAAATATCTTTCTCACAGTTACCCCGCCCGATTGTTTGCTCATCTTACCCTTCAAAGTGATAACAGGTTTAAATGATGATAGCACCAGCGAAGGATAGCTCCCGGCTATCAAAATGGTCAATACGAGCAGAGCGCCCATCAGCAATAATACCAAAGGGCTGTATAGAAAGGCATTGTCGATTTTCAGTTTCAGCGCATTTAAAAACAGCGGCTTAAAAGCATAACATAATACATAGCCTAACAGGAAAGATAAAGACGTAAAGAGCGCTGATTCGACATAAAACTGCCTGGCGATGTTTTTGCGGCTTGCCCCCGTTACTTTCCTTACGCCAACCTCTTTGGCCCGCAGCGTGGCCCTGGCTGTCGAAAGACTCATGTAATTGACCAGCGCCAGCAATAATACCAGTACGGCTACTATGGGGAATATTTTAAGATATTTTGTGCTACCCGTATCATTATAATTGTTTTCAAGATGCGTTATTGCAAGCGGCTGCAGCGAAAACCGCTCGTCGTCGAAAGCATTCTTATCTGCCTTAACAATCGATTGCATTACGCGTTTCACCTGCGCTGTATCAGCCCTGTCTTTCAATAACAGGTAAATATTAAAAGATCCGGGGCTTATCCGCTGTTGCTCGCCTATGCGGCTGCTCATATCCTTCATGGATGATAAGCTGGCGTTGGAGGCTATAAAATTAAAGTCGATCGATGAGTTTGACGGTGCGTTTTCAGCTACGCCGGTTACCTGGTAAGTATAAGCGCTGTCGCTTTTTATCGTAAGTGTTTTCCCTACCGGATTGGTATCGCCGAAATATTTTTTTGCCATGTCTTTTGAAAGCACAACGGAGAACGGCCTGGTCAAAACTGTCGATGGGTTGCCGTACGATAGTTTAAATGAGAAGAAATCAAAAAAACCTGCATCGGCAAACATCATTTTAGTCTCGGCAAATTTCACGTCTGGTTTGGCCGGGTCATAAACTATAACCTGTTTGATATTATCCATTGTGCGCATATAATCCTGCACTTTGGGCTGGTTTTGTTTAACTATAGGGCCGGTACCAAAACTCATATAAGTCATGTTCAAAGCCTGTCCGCCAATTTTTATGCTGGCATGGAGTGTATAAATACGGTCGCCATTTTTGTGAAAACGGTCGTAACTATGTTCGTGCGCCACATACAGCATAATAAGCATGCAAACAGCCAGCCCGACTGCCAGGCCCGTAATATTAATGAGGCTGAAAAGACGCTGCCTTACCAGGTTGCGCCAGGCTATTTTTAAATAGTTTTTTATCATAACTTAATAGTTCATTGTTTCAAATAGTTCAGCCCCCCTCTAAATCTTGCCCGGTAAAGGAGACTTTTGATGTTGCTGAATAATATATTTACTAAAACCCCTTTTTAAGTCCTCCCTTCGGGGGAAGACTTAGGTGGGCTTATTCACTTCTCAAACTCTTCACCGGGTTTGCCAGCGCCGCCCGTATAGTATGGTAACTTACGGCAATTATGGCCGTAAGCATGGCAATTACTCCGGCGATGGAAAATAATAACCAGTCCGGTTTAATGCGGTAAACAAAATTGTCAAGCCATTGGTGTACCAGGTAAAAAGCTATAGGCACCGCAATAATAAATGAACCAATAGCAAGCATGATGGTTCCCTTGTTTAACAACAGGAACAAATTGGACAATGATGCGCCGAGTACTTTACGTATGCCGATCTCTTTTGTACGGTTAATGGTGGTTAAACCTGACAGTCCGAACAATCCAAGGCAGGCCAGGATAATAGCCAGGATGCACGAGGTAGTAATGGTAGCCATCCAGCGCATATAGGCATTATAGCTTTTTGCCACCTCCTGGTCCATAAAAGTATATTCGAAAGGCGAATTATTGGTTATCTTATCCCAATAGGTTTTGATGTCCTGTAAGGTTTGGGGGATGTTTTTTCCGGCACTTATTCTGATCCATATTTGCCCTGCTATGTTTTTGTTGACCGTATGATAGGCAGGCTGTATTTTTTTGGTCAGGTCGTCAACGTGATAATCCTTGCAAACACCGATGATAATTCCACCCATCTGGTTGTTGATCACACCAAGTTCGGGTTTGCCCAGCATACTATATAAAGTTTCGTTAACCACAATTGCATGCCTGGCTGTACTGCCTTTCAGATCAGGATTGGGCGGAAGGATGATTTTTGCACTATCGCTTGCAATCGCCCTCGAAAATGCCCTGCCCTTTACAATGGGGATCTTCATAAAGGAAAAATAATTGAAATCAACATTAAGTTCCTGTAACATGGTTTTTTGCCCGTTGATAATGTAATTGTTACTGTTATACCCGGCAAAAACAAACGAAGCGCTGGTAATATCCTGTATAGCAGGCTGTGTGGCAGCATAGTTGTACATCCGCTGCTTCATTACATTCAATTTTTCCTTATCCGACCAGCTATAAGGCGAGCCCAAAACAACAACCTGGTCCTTATCGAAACCCATGTCGGTCTTATTGATAAACCGCATCTGTTTATTGATTACCAAAGACGAAATGATGAGGATGACACAAATGGTGAACTGTACAACTACCAAGCCTTTTGATAAAACAGGATTAAGCTTGTAAGCGGAGAAGCTGCGCATAATATTAAGCGGCTTAAGTCCGGACATGGCTAATGCCGGATAAATACCGGCCACGAGCCCCAATGAAACAGCCAGTACAAATAACAGGAGCGCTATTTGCCCGAATGAGAAATAGGCCAACTGTAATTGCGACCCGGTAATAGAGCTAAAAAACGGCAGACAAAGCGAGGCGATCAACAGTCCAACCAATACTGAAATAAATGCCAGTAATTGGGTTTCGGTATAATATTGCAGTATGATCTGGAGCCTGCCTGCACCGATAGTTTTTCTCACGCCAACATCCTGCGAACGCGACATAGTACTTGTAAGCGTTAACAGGATATAATTTAAACATGCGATAAACAAAATAACGAAAGTGAGGCATATCAGCTGGTAGATGTTTTTCAGGTCGGTATAATGTCCCCAGGGACCACTTTGATTGTAATGGGCATCAGCAAATGGCCGCAGGTACAGTTGCATATCCTCAACCTTATTTGCGTTATTCTTCTGCATGGATTCAACCAATGATTTAAAGTAGGTTTTTGCAAAGACATTCAATTTTGCATTGAACTTAGCCACATCGGTACCTGCCTTCAGTTTTAATATCAAAGGGTGACTAAATGAATTAATGCCATTTTTCAACCTCTCCTTATAATCGGGGTCTGCATGGATAGGGATCACCATATCGTACTGGAGGCTTGAGTTTGCCGGGAAATTTTCAGATACGCCACCCACCGTAAAGAGCATATTGTTGTCATTTGGGAACGAGATCACTTTCCCCACCGGGTTTTCATTTCCGAAATACTTTTTCGCCAGCCTTTTGCTGATCACCACCTTATTTTGTTCGGATAGTACCGTGGAGGCATTCCCGTATATCAATGGAAAATTAAATACTTTAAAAAAATCAGCGTCGGCATAAGTGATATTGTCCTTTTCCTTGAAACTTTGATTACCTGCGCGTACGATCTCATCACCCAATCCGCCCAACCGTATGGCATTTTCAACTTCCGGAAAATTGCGCTTCAGGTCTTCCGCTAAGATAGGCGGAGTTACTACCATATTTTTCTGCTCGGCGTCCTTCATCATAAACGAGAAAAAGCTCTTTTTAGGCTGCTCGCGCTGAACCGATGCAAACAGGTCGGACTCCTCCAGCCTGAACAGTTGCGCCTGGTCGTGATGGAAGCGGTCGAACGACCGTTCGTTTTTTACATACAAATAAACCAGTATGCAAAAAGCGCTGGCTACACCCAAACCAATGATATTGATGGTGGTGTACAGTTTATTGCGGAACATGTTCCTGAATGCGAGCTTAAAATTGATCTTTAACATAATGCCACTGTTTTTTAAAGGTTTAAATGCTGCTTAAATTTAAATAGCTCACTCAGACCGTAAACTCTTTACCGGGTTTGCCAGAGCGGCCTTAATAGCCTGGTAACTTACTGTTATCAAAGCAATAACCAGCGCTGTACCGGCAGCGCTGATAAATATCCACCACGACAGGCTGATCTTATAAGCAAACCCCTGCAGCCACTTGTTCATGGCCCACCAGGCTATGGGGAAGGCGATCACACTGGCAACAAGTACCATCTTAATAAAATCCATCGACAACAGGCTGACAATATGTTGCATACTGGCGCCCAATACTTTGCGTATGCCTATTTCCTTAACCTTTTGTTCGGCGGCAAAAGCAGCTAAACCCAATAGGCCTAATGCGGAGACCACGATGGCAATACTGGCAAATAAAGTTATCAGCAACGATGATTGCTGTTCGGTTTTATACAGGTTATTGTATGAATCATCAAGGAAATCATATTCGAACGGAGCGTCGGGAAAGAAACGGCGCCACACCTTTTGGGTAGCCGCGATGGCCCCGGCAGCGTTGCGGGGCGCTGTTTTTACATAAAATCCGGTACCGCCTGTATTTGATATCACCATAGGGCCTATTTTTTCATGCAGGCTCTTGTAATGAAAATCTTTTACAACGCCTACAATAACCCCGGTATCGCCCTGGTGCATAAATCGCTGGCCTATCAAAGGCTTGGGCAGATGAAGCAGTTTTACGGCTGTTTCGTTGAGCAATACGTTATGTTCATCTGCTTTACTGGTGTTAAACCACCTGCCTTCAATAACCTTAACCTGCATCATATGCTGAAAATCCGGGTCGACCCGCAACGGCGCAAATGATGGTTCAAAATCCTTTGGCCGGCCCGCCCAGTCGAAGGAACCCGAGCTTTGATTACCAAAATCGACCAGCCCGCTGCTTGCCAGCGATATTTCGCTGACTGAACTTTGTGATTTTAATTCTTCCTTAACTGTTTTCAGCAAAGCATCACTTTTCTTAAAATCAAAGCCTTTAATTTTCCAATAAGGAAAATTAAATGTAAATACCTGCGCCCGGTTATAGCCGATATCTGTTTTCTGCATGTAACGTAATTGGCTATAGATAACTATGGTACCGATGATAAGGATGACGGATATAGTGAACTGCACAACTACCAGCACTTTCCTCAAGCCTGAATCTTTAAAATTAAGCACACTTTTCCCCCTGAAAACTTTCAGGGGTTGGAATGAAGAGAGTAAAAAAGCAGGATATAGGCCATTTAACAGGAAAGATATAAGTAAAGTTGCCCCAATTATCAGTATGATAACAGGTGAAGAGAACGGCTGGTCGAACTGCCGGTCTGTGAACGTTCTGAACCACGGGAGGCTTACCTGAACCAGTAGCAGCGCAAACACTAATGCAATAAGGCTTACCAGCAGCGATTCGGACATAAATTGCCCGAATAAATGCAGCCTGCCGGCGCCGACGATCTTCCTGATACTGACTTCTTTTGAGCGGATACTCGCACGGGCCGTGGTCAGGTTGACATAATTGATACACGCCGTGATAAGTAAAAAACTTGCCAAAACAATAAATACATTGACGATGGTACGGTTGCCATGCGCAAAAGATGAGGACTGCAGATCGTTCTCGAAATGCATATCCCTTATATTGATAAGGCCATACTTCGATTTGCCATTGTCATCTTTCCGGTTTGTACGCAATATCTGGAGTAATTTAGCCGATACATTTGCTGGTTTGGCACCTGGTTTAAGTTTCAGAAAAACGAGGTAATTGTAATTGTTCCATACCAAGGCATTTTTTCTTTGGTTGGTGTCGGTAAGCTGAGCTGCTATTGGCATGAGCATGTTATATTGAAAGCTTGAATTAGCGGGCGCATCTTTTACAACACCCTCAACCTGGTAATTCACCGTATCTATCTTCAGTATTTTACCCATCGGCTCCTCATTGCCGAAATACTTCTTTGCCGTCGTTTGTGTGAGTATCAGGCTAAAAGGATTTTTGTTAAATGTTTCGGGCGAGCCTTCAATAAAATCGTAATGAAACATTTTAAACCATTGGTCATCTACATAAGCTGATTTTTTTTCGCTGATGACCTGGTCCCTGTAGCGCATATTTATCGCTGCATAATTATTTGGCTTTAAACGTGTTGCATTCTCTACCTCTGGAATATCTTTAACTGCATGATCAGCCAGGATATACTGGACATGTTCCCAAACCCAGGTTTCTGTCTTGTTTATGGTCAGGTATGCCTTAACCCTGTAAATATTGGCCGCATCGGGCTGCTGCTTGTCAAAACTCAGTTCGTTTTGCACCCAAAGCACAATTAATACGGTGGCAGCCATGCCAATGCCCAGCCCGGCAATATTGATCATTGTCATTCGCCTGTGCCTTACCAGGTTTCGCCATGCGGTCTTAAAGAAATTTTTTATCATGATTAGTTTCGTTAATTCATTAGTCAATTGGTATTAATACCTGATCTCAACTCCTGTCAACCATTTCCTACCCTGTCCGCCTCATCCGCAGCACTTCCTTCCGAGCGTTTGCCCGTTTTATAAGCCTTGCCAAACCGGTAGGTGAACGACAAGGTTACTACCCGCGAATCGCGCTTAAGCTTAAAATACTCCGTCGCTCCCGGGAACTGTGTTAACCCTTCCATTGCATTGGTATATAGTATATCCCGCGCAGTTAGTTTAATGGTTGCTTTTTTATTTAATATGGGTTTCGAAACCCCAACCGAAAGCTGCCCCGTCGGATACAGGTATTCCTGTATATCATTACGTGCGTGCGTGGTATAAAACCCGGATAGTTCTGCGGTATATTTTGCTATGGTGAACTGATTGGTGGTACTCAGATTTAGCTGATCGATATAGCTGCTGTAATTATTGCCGTTAAAGCCGTTCAATTGCTTGTGATTGTAAACCGCCTGCAAATTGAGCGACCACCATTTGAAAGGCGAAACCGATAAGGCTTCGGTTATGCCAAAGTTATTGGTATGGCCCACGTTGCCCTGCGAGTACAAAAGGACGCCCCTTGCCGGATCGGCAAGAAATAGCTGCGAAAAATAATTCGTTATCCGGCTATAAGAAACACTGGTGGTAAGCAGGTCCTTGTATTGATGGCTAAGCTCCAAATTCCAGCTGTATTGCGGCAGCAGGAACGGGTTTCCTGTTTGATAGGTGTATTTATTAATGATAAAATAAAAGGGATTCAGGCTTTGGAATGGCGGCCTGTCGATACGCCTGCCGGCTGTAAACGTAAACGTATGTGATGAATCGGACTGTATGCTGATATTGCCGCTCGGGAAAAGCCCGCCGTAATTGCGCGAAAATGCCGAGTCGGCTTGTATGGCATTGCCCAGCTGATGTGCGTGGTAGTCTGTATGCTCGTACCGTATTCCCGCCTCCACACTCACTGCGCCGAAACGCCCGTCGAAACTGCTGTATAGCGCATGAATATTCTCGCTATAAATAAAATGATTGTTCTTGGTATTATCATCTACCCATTGGCTGCCGTCGTAGTTTTGATAAAAGGCGCTGTTATCTGTAGCGCTGTGCGATGTTTTTGCGCCTGCCGAAAATGTGCCATTTTTGCCCGTATTCAGGGTATAGTCCACTTTCCCCGAAGTTATATTGATAGTGGTCGGTATATTTCCCCGCGATCTTTCATCGTAACCACCGTCTGCCAAAAATTGGTTGTCAAAATCTTCGGTTGTCCGTATGCCGTAATGCAGCCAGTCAAAATCCGCCGCAATATCTTGTTTATCCGATATATTATGCCTTGCATTCAGATTGATCGAACCATTCCGGAACCGGCTGTTGTTCTTATTAGTAGTCGCAATAGCGGAGTCGGCAGCACCGGCTGCATCCAGCCAGGTTGCGATGCCTTTGTTGTTTCCCGAACGTTGAATAGCCGTTGCGCCCAACACTATACCCACCGTAGTTTTCGGACTAACAAAGTAGTCCAGCCCCGTTTTTATGGTATTGTTAGCGAAATTTCCTTTAAAATAAGCCGGTTGCTGCAACATCGAACTTAATTCGCCCTGTTCGGTAAAGTATTTCCTCAGGGCATATAGGTCGGTGAGGTATTTAACCAGGTTTACATTATAATTCACAAAGGCGTTAATTTTACCGTTACGATAATTCATCACCAGGCTATTGGTATTTTTGGGATAAACCCCCTGGCCCACCGATGTGGTAAGCGACCCGTTAAAGCCCTTTTGCCTGTTCTTTTTAGTTTTGATATTGATAACCCCCGCATTTCCGCTTGCATCGTATTTGGCCGATGGATTGGTGATCAGTTCGATCTGCTGTACCTGGGCGGCGCTCATGCTGCTCAGCAAATTGTTCAGGTCGTCACCAGAAAGATAGGTTGGCTTATCGTCTATCATTACCAGCACGCCGTTCTTTCCTTTAAGCGATATACCACCGTTACGGTCGACAATTACGCCCGGAGATTTTTCAAGCACTTCCAGCACTGTCGAACCTACGCTGGTAACCGATGATTCCACATTTACGATAACCTTGCCCTGTTTTTGCTCTATCAATGGCTTGCGCGCGGTTATGCTTACCTCCTGCAAAGTGGTGCCCGAAGGCTCCAGCGCAAGCGTGCCGGTTTTTATATCTGCGGGAAAATGATAAACCGCGGAATTTTTCTTTGCATACCCGGTATAAGTAACCGAAAAGGTATAATCACCGCCGCTGATATTGCTGAATGCAGCTGCTCCCTTTACATCGGTTATGGCTGCTTTTACCAATTTTTCTGCCCTTAATAACTGCACTGTAGCGCCGTCAACAGGCTGCAACTTCTCATTTACCACAGTTAACGTAAATACTGATGTATCCGGCGCCTGGCCATAGGCAATAACAGATAATAACAATAAAACAATCAACGTGGCGGTCTTCCTCATTCAATATTTATTTAATATTTAAAACTATCCTCAACTAGTCTCTAATTAACTGAACACAATTCACCAATTACTCGCTGCGCAAACTCGTTACCGGATTCATCAACGCTGCCTTTATAGCCTGGTAACTAATGGTAGCAAACGCTATGATGATAGCCAGCAAACCTGCTACTGCAAACACCCACCATTGCATATTGATGCGATATGCAAAATCCTGTAACCATTTATTCATAGCATACCAGGCCACCGGCGACGCGATGACTATAGCAATAAGCACCAGCTTTATAAAATCAAACGACAGCATGGCTGTAATGCCGGTAACTGAAGCGCCCAATACTTTTCGTACACCAATTTCCCGCGTACGTACCTGTGCCGTATAAGCTGCCAAACCCAATAAACCCAAACAAGATATCGCGATGGCGATAGAAGCGAAATAAGTAAACAGGGTTCCCTCCTGCTGTTCGCTTTGATAAAGGCCATTAAACACCTCGTCCAAAAATGCGTAGCCGAAAGGATATTGCCCGTTATAGGTTTTAAACTGTTTTTCTGCTGCTGCCAGGGCCTTTGGTGCATCGCGGCGGGTTGTTTTTATATACAATTTATTCATATACCTGGGGGCATACCAAAATATAGCCGGCGCTATCTTTTCCTTCATGGAAGCATAGTGAAAATCCTTTACCACGCCAATGATAGTCCCTTTGTTGCCTTGCATGGTAAACCGTTTGCCCACAGGATCCTTTATGCCCATTTGTTTTATAGCGGCTTCATTTAAAATAAAATGTGCTGTATCATTAACTGCGCCTGTAAATGATGCCCCGGATACGAGCTTCATTTTAAAGAAAGATATCAGGTTCTTATCAACTACAATAGGATGCATGATGACATTATCCTTCGGGTCTTTTCCATCCCAATCAACCGATCCGGTAAAACCCTGGAACCTTACTATGTTTTGGTTTGAACGTGTTACGTCCAGTACGCCCGGCGATTTCAGTAATTCGGCTTTAACCGCATCGTAATGTTTGTCCATATCCCGCATCCATACCGATATAACATCCGTTTTATCAAAGCCCAGGTTCTTCGACCTGATATAGTTTAACTGGCTGGTAATAACTATCGTACCGATGATGAGCAAAATGGAGAATGCAAATTGTGTAACTACCAATATCTTCCGGAACATGACATCGCCAACACCGGCCGATATTTTACCCTTAAGGGCTTTCAATGGCTCGAACGATGATAACAGGATAGCCGGATAAATACTGGAAGCGATCAGTGTGGCTGTTATAGCGACAGCAATCACCATCCAGATATGGTAGTCGGCCAGGTTTAGCACCAGTTGTTTGCCTGCCACCTGGTTAAACAGAGGCATCAGCACATAAATAAGTCCCAGTGCCAGCACGGCGGCCAATGAAAACAGTAAAGCTGTTTCAATAATAAATTGTAAAAAAAGCTGCGCCTTGCCCGCGCCAACTATTTTCCGCATACTGATCTCCTTTGATCGCAGCATCGATCGCGCCGTCGAAAGGTTGACATAGTTAATACACGCTATAACCAGGATCAGTAAGGCTATCCCGATAAACATTCGGATGGTACTTATGCCCTTGTCCGTCATGTCGGCATTATATAAATGCATTTTAGCCAAAGGCAAAAGCAGGTATTCCGCGTCAGTATCATCAGGTTTATGGTTCAAATGTATCTGCCTGATTTGGGTTGCAAGCGTTTTTAATGATGTGCCCGGCTTTAACACCAGGTAAGTATCATAATCCAGGTACCCAAAATTATTGCCCATATCCATACCCTGTTTCAGCATGGCCTTCAGGTTAAAGCTCATAGGCATCAGCATATCATAGCGCATACTTGAGTTTTTCGGGAAGTCGGCAATTACACCGCTAACAGTTAGGTTCTGCTTGTCGTCGGCCACTATTACTTTTCCTATCGGATCAGTATTACCGAAGAATTTTTCGGCGGTTGTTTCAGTTATTACCACCGAGTTGTCATCAACAAAAGGCCTTGCATTATTACCCTTTATCAACGGAAAATCGAACACGGAAAAAAATGAAGGGTCTGCAAACATGGCATATTCGTCGCCAAATACCTTATCCCCGTATTTATATAACGAATAAAAACCGTTCCCTGTCAGTCGCACCTGCTCCGTAACTTCGGGCAGTTGCTGTTTTGAAAGCGGACCTATCGGCGCTACTCCGGCGGTAAATATTTGTTTGCTTTTACCCGTTCCGCCAGATATCTCCAGCCTGTATATATTAGCCGCGTTTTTGTGGAAACTGTCAAAGCTTAGCTCATCCTGCACCCATAATAAAATCAGTATGCCAATGGCCAGCCCCAATGTCAATCCTGCAATATTAATGACCGAGTAAAACTTGTTTTTTACCAGGTTGCGCCAGGCTGTTTTAATGTAGTTCCGTATCATGGTATTGGTTTATTAGTTTATTGGTATTGCAAACTGCCAACTATCAACTGCAAACTCCTTACTCGCTTCGCAAACTCTTTACCGGGTTAGCTATAGCCGCTTTAATGGTTTGAAAGCTTAGGGTTATTAAAGCTACCGCAAGCATCCCGGTACCACTTAAGGCAAATACCCACCAGCTTAGTGATGTTTTATCTGCAAAGTTTTGCAGGAACAATTTTTGCAAAGCCCACCAGGATAAAGGTGTTACAATTACAAATGCCAGTAAAACAAGCAGTATCAGCTCTTTCGACAACAAGGTTACTATCTGGGTTACTGTTGCACCAAGTACCTTTCTAACGCCAATTTCCTTGGTACGTAAGCCGGTAGTGTACATTGCCAGTCCCAGCAGGCCAAGGCAGCTTATAAGTATGGCAAGCCCCGTTGCCCAGCTAAGCAGTTTTGAAGTATGCCGTTCGCTTTCGTAAAATCTGGCGATACTTTCGTCATAAAACTGGTATTGAAAATCGTTGTCAGGATACAATTGCTTCCAGGTCTTCTCCATCCCTGCTATGGCGGCCTTCCATTCATTGCCACCTGCAGTTTGCGGCTTTAGGGCAATATGAAACGTATTGTTGTTGTACTTAACAGGATGGTACACGATGGCGAGGGGGCGTATGGGTGCCCGTAACGATTTTTGATAAAAGTCGGCTACCACGCCAATCACTTCACGGGGTTTGTCGCTGCGGTCAATTAGTTTGCCTATTGCCTGTTGAGGTGTCTTAAAACCAAGTGCTTTAACAAAAGTATTATTGATAACCATCTGGCCGGATGTGTCGCTTGCGGTTAGGTCGCGGCCGGCAAGCATCTTTATTTTGTATAATTTGATATAGTTTTCGTCGCCAAATTTTATTTCAAGATCGGTTTTAATTTCCTTCTTCCCGTCTTTGTAGGTTACCGTCGTTGAATTGGTGCCACCTGATGACGGAGGAGCATTTCCGATACTGATCAGTTCGATCTGCGGAAGTGCTTTCAGTTCAGCTAAAAAAACCTGCTTTTTGCTCGCTGTATTGTTTTTATAAGGTGTGGTTACGTAAAGGATAGCGTCTTTCTTAAAACCCAGATCTTTATGAAGCGCATAGTAAATTTGCTTGCTTACCAATATGGTCGCGATGATAAAAAACTGGGCGATAATGAATTGCGTAACCGTTAACGATTTGCGCAACATGGTGCTTCGGGTTTTGCTGCTGCCGCTGAAAGCCTGATTTTTTAAAACCTGCACGGGTTGGAAATTGGACAATACCATCGACGGGTAAAAACCGGCTATAAAGCTTACAAGGACGGTTAATCCTAAAATAAACACCATCAATACCGGGTGGCCGAGCGGATCAAACCGGATATTCTTCGAGATAAAATCTGAAAATAGTTTAAGAATAAACGGAGCCAAAACGATGGATATAATAACGGCAAATAAAGTAACCAGGAAAGTTTCGCTCAGGAATTGCCCGATCAACTGCCCCCTGCTGCTACCCATGGTTTTACGTATGCCTATTTCTTTGGCGCGCTGCGAGGCTTGTGCCGTGGTAAGGTTGATAAAGTTGATACAACCTAATATCAGCAGAAATGCAGCTATAAAAAGAAGACCGTACAAAGTCGATTTATTTGCCACGCTCCCCGAATCAAAACTGCCGTATTTTGAGTTGAAATGCAGGTCGCTTAGTGGCTGCAGGCGGTATTCGGTAGTGCTGCCTTTGTCTTCGGGCTTGGGTGGGTTGTGCTTTTTGTATAACGCGTTTATCTGTTTCTCAATATTTGCGGCTACGCTACCCGACGACAGTTTAACAATAAACTGCGAAGCCGAAGTGGTGCTGCCCCACTCCGTTGGCTGTACCTGGTCCTGCAGTGAGTGGGAGCTTTTAATTGTGCTGTACGAAATGAAATCCTTAAAAGTGAGATCGGAATTTTGCTTTAATGTTTCTACTACCCCCGTTACCGTTGTGCGCAGCGTATCCTCAAAAATGATCTCTTTTCCCAGCATTTGCTGGTAGGAAAGCGAAGGAAAATAGTTTTTGGCTTGTTCTGATGTTAATACTACCTGGTAGGGCCCGTTCAGCGCAGTAGATGCCGACCCAACAAGCCATTTATATTGAAACATGTTGAAGTAACGCCCGTCCGCAAGCACCGAACTTTGTTCGTGATTGAATTTTTTTGGAGACTTAGACCCATCCGGAATACTCGCCGAAAAATCATACAAAGTAAAAAATGGTGCGGAAGACTCTACTCCTGTCACTTCGTTTCGCACTGCCTCGGGCATAGGACCGGTAACACCGCAATTATAGCCTGAATTACCTGCAAACGAGAAATCCGTCACAACGCGATATATCCTGTCGCTATCTTTATGGAATTTATCGAAGGAAAAATCATAGTTGACAATGAGAAAGATAACCACAGCCGCACTTATACCTATCGACAAGCCGATGACGTTAATGAACGTAAAAAGCTTGTGCTTTTTGAAACTGCGAAAGGCAATTTTGAAATAGTTTCTGATCATATCTGTACTTTATTGGTTCAATTGATAGTTGCTTGTGCAGTATTATTCCGAACGTAAACTCTTTACCGGGTTAGCTACAGCTGCTTTTATGGTCTGAAAACTCAATGTCAACAGCGCTGTTAATAGCATTCCTCCACCGCTTAAAGCAAACACCCACCAGCTTACAGCGGTATGGTCTGCAAAATTCTGTATCCATTTACCCATTGCGTACCACGCCAGGGGCGTTACAATTACAAAGGCAAGCAACACCAGCAAAACCAATTCTGTCGACAGCAAAGTAACTATTTGCGACACAGTGGCACCAAGTACCTTCCGTACACCAATCTCCTTTGTGCGCGCGCCGGTTGTGAACATAGCCAGCCCTAAAAGGCCCAGGCAACTGATAAAGATCGACAGTCCCATTGCCCAGGTCAGCAGTTTAGATATCTGCTGCTCTTTAGTGTACATTTTAGCTATCGATTCATCAAAAAAGCTGTACTGAAAGTCGTCATCCGGAAAAAGCTGTTTCCACTGGGTTTCCATTGCTGATGTAGCCGCTTTCCATTCATTGCCGCCGGCCGTTTCGGGCTTCAGGGCTATATGCAAGCCATCACTATTATAATTCTGCGGAAAAATTGCCATTGGTTTTATAGGGGCATGCAATGATGCCTGGTGAAAATCTGCAAATATCCCTACTATCTGGCGTTTGTCTGTATTGCCGAACTCCACGAATTTACCAACCGCATCAGGTGCGTTTCTGAAACCGATAAGGTGCGCATAGTTCTCGTTTACAAGCATGGCGGTGGCAGTATCGCTTAGTTGTACGTTCCTTCCTGCCAGCAATTTGATATGATAAACTTTGATATAATTCTCATCCCCGGCCTTATTATACAATTCAGATCGTATCTCTTTTTTCCCGTCCCGGTAGGTTACATCATTCGAACTCCAGCCATTTGTCGATGGTATATCGCCCCCCCGGCTTACCAGGTCAACCTGTGGTAGTTGCTTTATTTTCTCGGTGTAAACGTCCTTCAAACCTTTGTTTTTTAGATTATAAGGCATAAAAATGTTAACAATGGCATCTTTTCTGAATCCCATGTCTTTATGCAACGCATAATGTATCTGCTTGCTTACCAGTACAGTGGCCATAATAAAAAACTGTGCAATGATAAACTGGGTTACCGTGAGCGATTTGCGCAGCCAGGCATTACGGGTTTTATTGGTACCCGTGTAAGCCTGGTTCTTCAATACTTGTACCGGCCGGAATTTGGACAATACCAGGGCCGGGTAAAAGCCCGAAACAAAGCTTACTACAATGGTAAGCACGATCATAAAACCGATAAGTACCGGATGCTTAAGGAGGTTGAATTTAATGTCCGGTGAAATGAAATCGGCAAACAGTTTTAATATGAACGGCGCCAGTATTATCGAAATGGTGACAGCTAACAGGGTTACCAAAAACGTTTCACTAAGATATTGCGTAATTATTTGCCCGCGGTTGCTGCCCATAGTTTTACGTATACCGATCTCTTTAGCCCTTTCCGACGCTTGCGCGGTAGTAAGGTTGATGAAATTGATACAACCCAGCAAAAGAAGAAATGAAGCAACAGCGATGAGCAGGTAAAGTGTTGTTTTATTAGCAACAGGTTTATCAAAAGCGCCATAATGGGCGTTAAAATGCAGGTCGCTTAATGGCTGCATAACAAAGGTGGGTTTGTATCCACCCGGCTTGTTTAGCTCGGGCCTGTTCTTTAACAAAATGGCATTGAGTTGTTTAACTATGTTTGAAGCGCTGGTTTTAACCCCAAGTTTAACAAACACCTGCGAACTTGACGTAGTTCCGCCCCAGCTGGTCAGCTGTTTTTTCAGGTCGCTTATGCTGTTCATCGTTCCATATGAAATGAAATCGTGAAAAGCCAGGTCGGTATTCCCTTCGGGTTCCGCTACTATGCCCGTTACCGTAGTTCTGATGGTGTCTTCGTAAACAACCTGTCTGCCTATTATCTGATCGTAGGCAAGGGACGGGAAATATTTCTGAGCTTGTTTTGAAGATAACACCACCTGGAAAGGCGCATTCAGAGCGTTTTTTACCGAACCGGCCAACCATTGCCGCGGAAACAGAGCAAAATATGTTTTATCGGCATAAACTACATCCTGGTTTTTAAACTTGGCAGGCGTTTTAGCCTGTATAGTGACTTTATAATTTAGGTTGTAAAGCGGGGCAACTGCATCCAGCCCGGTTACCTCATTCTTTGCCGCCTCGGGTAACGGTCCGCAAACCCCGCTGTTATAAAATGGTTCGCCCTGGAAAGCGTAGTCGGTTACTACCCGGTATATCCTGTCTCCTTCTCTGAAATTCTTGTTGAAAGTAAAGTCATAATCAACGATCAGGAATATGACCAATGCCGCGCTGATTCCAATGGCCAATCCTATAATATTAATGAATGTGAATAGCTTATGTCGCCTGAAACTGCGGAGCGCAGTTTTTAAGTAGTTTTTGAACATGGTCCGTACGGTTAATCGTAAAACGATACAAAAACTTGTACCAATCAATTAACAAACTGATAATAAACCATTTAAAATAAAAAACCGCACACCTTATGTACGCAAGCGGACATAGGGTGTACGGATATGATACAGTGTTAGTGACTGGTAGCCCGCTCGAAATCTGCCCCGGTTGAGGAGATTTTTTAAAGCCCTCCCTTCCGGGGAGGGTTTGGGTGGGGCTCACTCACTTCTCAAACTCTTCACCGGATTTACCGATGCTGCCTTTACTGCCTGGAAACCAATGGTCACAAATGCGATGATCAAAGCAATAATTCCCGCAAGCAGGAATACCCACCAGCTCGATAGCAGGGTTATCTTGAAGGCAAAATTACTTTCCAGCCATTCATGCATCAGCCAACCGGCTATAGGTAATCCAATAGCTGCTGCAATCAGCACGAGGATTAAAAAGTCCCTGGACAGCTCCCCTACTATTTGCGGTACGTTTGCGCCCAGCACCTTGCGTATACCTATCTCCTTTACCCTTTGTGATATGGTAAATGCCGAGAGGCCAAACAATCCAAGACAGGCGATAAATATGGCAAGGCACGAAAATATAGTAACTAACTGGCTTTCCTGCTGTTCGCTTACGTACAGCTTCTGAAAACGTTCGTCAAGGAAAGTGTAATCAAAAGGTACATCAGGTACATATTGATGCCAGGTATCGCGGATGGTACTGACCGCAGATTGCGCATTATTGCCATTCACCTTTATCGATATAGTGTTGTAGTAACCACTTTTAGGTGGCGGAAGCAGGAATATCATAGGGATAATTCCCTGGTGCAGCGATTCGAAATGAAAATCGCGTACCACGCCTATCACCTTTCCTTTTGTACCCCCGTAGATCATATCTTTCCCAATAGCGTTCTGAGCTGTTTTCCAGCCCAGTTGCCGAACGGCGGTTTCGTTGATCACGTAGTTGGCTGTGTCGGTAGGAAATGCGCGGGAAAAGTTGCGGCCGGCCGCCATCTGCATACCATAAGTTGAAACGAAACCATAGTCCGTGGTTATGTATTTCAGTTCGATATTGGTTGGCGTGGTTTTACCGCCCTCGATAACCTGCGCTCCCTGGTCGTCCAGCAAGCGTCCCGATGGTATACGTGACGAACGGCCCACATCTTTAACGGCCGGATTTTTTAGCAATTCCTGCCGGAACGATTCAAATTGATTGGTTAAAGTGCCCGAATAGGCTGTAGTTAATATATGGTCCTTATTAAAGCCCAGCGATGCAGTTTGAATAAAACGCAGCTGCTGAAAAACTATGCTGGTTGCTACGATTAAAATGATGGATATGGAAAACTGTAATACCACTAAAACCTTTCGGAAAGAGATATTGCCGCCACCAACTTTTAGCATGCCTTTAAGTACCTGTACCGGTTTGAACGACGACATAAAAATTGCAGGATATATACCACTTACTAATCCTATCACAAATGGCAGGCACAAAACGCCCAGCAGGATATTCCATTTGAATAGGCTGTTAAACTGGAGATTGAGATGCGAGATTCCATTAATATACGGGAGTAAAATCCATGTGAGGCCGACTGCAAAAACCAAAGCTACCCAGGTAACCAGCACAGATTCGCCTAAAAACTGCCTGATGATCTCTTTACGCTGGGCGCCGATAACTTTACGGACGCCGATCTCCTTGGCGCGTAAAGCTGAGCGCGCGGTAGAAAGATTCATATAATTGATACAGGCTATAATCAGGATGAATGCCGCAATAATTGAAAAGATATATACGCGTTTTGTGTTGCCATTGGGTTCCATCTCGTCATCCAGGTGCGATTGTAAATGGATGTCGGTCAGTTTTTGTATCGTCAGTTTTGTGGCCTGGTGTGTTTTTACATTAGGCGGCATGCCCGGAAGGTGCACATATTTATCCAGAAAGGCATTTAACTGCCCGCTTATCACCTGCATGTTATACCCTTTAGGCATCAGTAGGTAAGTGTAAAAAGAATTATTGCCGAAATTGGTCTCTAACTGCTTTTCACCATATATGGCAGTATCCTTCAGTGTGTTGAACGACATCAATATATTGGGGTGCATGTGCGAATTAGACGGCAGCGGTTCAAAAACACCTGTTACCTTGAACTCATGTTTGATATTGTCCAAAATAATGGTTTTGTTGATCGGGTCCTCATTGCCGAAATACTTTTTGGCTATTTCGTCAGTAAGCATAACGCTGTAGGGATCGTTTAATGCTGTTTTTTTGTCGCCCTGGGTAACATTTACACTGAAAACGTCAAAGAAATTCTCATCGGCAAAAGCGCCGCTCTTCTCATTAAACAACTTGTCCTTATACTTGAAGATAGTGGTGCCGTTCGGCAAAATGCGCGTTACTTTTTCAATGTCAGGGAAGGCATTCTTCAACAAAGGACCGAATGGCGGAGCGACCGCGCTCAGGTGCAGGTTTTCTTCGCCGTTACGCGAATAAAAAATGCGTGTTACCCGGTAAGTGCGGTCGGCGTTTACGTTGAACTTATCATAGCTCAGTTCATTGATGATATAAGTAATAATGAGCAGGCAACAGGTGAGTCCGACCGTGAGGCCAAATATATTGATGAACGAAATGAACTTGTGCCGCGCAATGTTACGGCAGGCGCTTCTGAGATAATTTTTTATCATGACGGGGAAATTTGTGCGTTACTATATTCGTACTAATCAATAAGACAACTTCCCGGAAAGAAACGTTACAATGGGTTGTTAGTTAATTTGCGATCGGTGATTAGTTAAGTAATATCGCATAAAAGCGGAATTAACCAATCACCAATCTACTCATAACAAGTTAAAACCCTTCAATCACTCCGAACGAAGGCTCTTAACCGGGTTCGCTATTGCTGCTTTGATCGATTGAAAACTGATCGTGATAAAAGCGATCAGTAATGCAGCCGTCCCTGCCAGTACGAATACCCACCAGTGAATTTCAACCCGGTAAGCAAAATCCTGCAGCCACTTGTACATGGCAAACCATGTAAGCGGGAAAGAAATTAAAACGGCGATCAAAACCAGTTTAAGAAATTCAGCTGAAAGCATCACCGTGATCGTCCCGGATGAAGCTCCCAGCACCTTGCGGATACCGATCTCCTTTACCCGTTGCTTTATCATGAATGCCGCCAGGCCAAATAAACCCAGCCCTGCTATAATGACAGCAATAACTGCAAACGAAGTAAATATCCTGCCTGTGCGTTGTTCTGCAGAATATAATGACGCGAACTGTTCGTCCACAAAATAATAACTGAACGGCCCTTCGGCTTTATAATCGGTCCATTGCTTTTTGATGTCCGCCAGTAAGCTGCTCATATTGGCTGTTTTCACTTTCAGCACAATGGCGCCATGCCGGTGAACGGGCAGCAGCATTAGCGGCGCCACCTTTTCTTTTGCTGAAGTATAATTGAAATCCCTAACCACACCCACTACGGTATAGGCCCTTCTACCCGATCTTACTATCGACCTCCCGATCGGATCAACATTCCCCCAACCCAGTTCGCGTTGTGCCGCCTCGTTGATAACAACCGATGCCGAATCCGCCGGGAAATCAGGCGATATGTTTCTGCCCTTTGCAAGCTTGATCCCGAAGGTCGGCAGGTAATTGGCGTCTACCTGGTAAATATTGCAGTGGATCTCGCTCCGCGTCTCATCCGAAGCGTGGTCTTGCGCATATATTTGAGTTCCGCCTACATTTCCGTTTCCGGGGATATTGGTTGAGACCGTGGCGTTTACTATACGGCTGTCGTGCGTTAATTGATCTTTAAAGGCGTACTCGTTATTACCCAGGGTATAAGTGTCATTCAAAACTAATAACTGATCTTTATCATATCCCAGTTTTTTGTTTTGCATAAAATTCAATTGCTGGTATACAATAAAGGTGGCTATGATCAAAGCTGTAGAAACCGTAAACTGGAATACCACAAGGCTGCTCTGTAAAAAATTCTTTTTCGCTGGCTCGGTTCCGGTAGTACCCTTCAACACATTCAGTATCTTGAATGACGATATAAAAAAAGCAGGGTATAAGCCTGCCGAAATGCCGACCAGTAATATTACAGCTGCACCAATTGTTATGGCTTTGAAATTCAAAAAGAACCCCATAGTTATATGCTTTCCGGCCAGGTCGTTAAAATAGGGCAATAACACGAAAACCAGTCCCAATGCCAGCAGCATGGAAAATAGTGTAAGCATAACCGATTCGACCAAAAACTGCGTAACCAGCCATTCTTTTAGCGAACCCAATACTTTGCGGATACCTACCTCTTTAGAACGCCTTGCCGAACTTGCCGTGGAAAGATTGGTAAAATTGATACAGGCAAGCAATAAAATGAATATAGCCAATGCGCCGAAAATGTACACATAGCTAATGTCGCCGTTAGGCTCCATATCAAATTTAGTGGATGTATGCAGGTGGATATCGGTTATGGGTTTTAAATAAAAAACGAAAGTATTCACAGCCTTTTGTGCCTCAGCCAGGCTAACACCCATATCACGCTGCACTTCGGGCACCACGTATTTGGCTACCAGTTGAGGAAATTGTTTTTCAAGCTTTTTAGGATCGGCGTTCTTATCCAGTAGCAAATAAGTGTAAAAACCAACATTGCTCCAGGTTTGCTGCATTTGCGGCTCTATGGTCGACATGCTGATGAAAGCATCATAATGGAAATGTGAGTTATCGGGTACTTTATCAATTACCCCGGTAACCTTAAAAACTTCATTCCCGGCTTTTAGTGTTTTCCCGACAGCTTGTTCATCGCCGAAATATTTTTTAGCAAGGGCGCTGTTGAGCACAATACTATGAGGTTCGTTCAAAGCGGTTCTGTCATCGCCCTGCAGCAACGGTATCGAGAATAAGCGCAGGAAGTTTGCATCCGCATAAACGGTTTTCTGCTCTTTAAACTCCCTGTCTTTGTAATTAAAAAATGCGGGCTTACCATTTGTGAGCCTTGTATAGTCTAAAATTTGCGGGAATGTGCGTTTCATGCCGGGGCCAACTGCAACATCGGGCATTGGAAAATCGGAAGTACCTCCGTTACCCAATGCGTTAAGCCCTACCCTGTAAAGCTGCTTCGAGTTAACCGAATAGGTATCATAAGTAAGTTCGGAATACAGGTACGACGCAATGAACATACAGCAGGTTAAACCCACCGCCAGCCCGGACACGTTAATAAAAGAGAATACTTTGTTTTTGGCCAGGTTACGCCAGGCGGTTTTAAGGTAATTCCGTATCATAAACCAGTTTTTTAGAATTGTTTATATTCAAGAATGTGCCAGTTTTGTATCCAATTGATTATAAACAATTTAGAAATCTTTCTGTATACGAAAGTGTTCGTAAATAGAACACTTGCTGTACGGCGGTGATACAGGGTTGGTTGGCAGTTGGTTAATAGAGAATAGGTAATAACCCGCCACTATTTATTCACCATTCACCATTGACATTCACAAAATCACTCGCTTCTCAAGCTTTTCACAGGGTTCGCCAAAGCGGCTTTTACAGCCTGGAAACTTACCGTAAGCAGAGCCACAACTATCGTTATTAAACCGGCCAGCGCAATTACCCACCAGCTTAAAGCTACGTGATATTCATAATTGTTCAGCCATTTGCTTAACGACCAGATGGATACCGGCACAGCCAATACAATAGCGATGCTTACCAGTACCAGGAAGTCTTTCGATAACAAAGCTGCAAGGTTGCTTACGCTGGCCCCCAGCACTTTTCGCACACCTATCTCTTTGGTGCGCTGCTCTGCCGCGTATGCAGCTAATCCAAACAGCCCAAGGCATGAGATCACAATAGCAAGGCCGCCAAACAGATTAGCGAGCATGGCCAATACTTTTTCGTTCTCAAACTTCCTGGCAAAATCGGCGTCCACAAAATTGACAACAGGCGGGTATGCCGGGTTGATCTCTTTCAGTGTCTTGTTGATCTGGTCGACACAAGCCGTTATGCTCTTATCAGGATTCAGCCTCAGGTCTATTTCATCGGCACCGGAGTTCACAAAGCCGGTTATCATTGGCGGCACCTTTTGATAAGGCGAACCGCGTACAAAATCTTTATAAACACCGATGATAGTATAAGGTCTTCCGCCCCATTTAATCTCTGCTCCAACAGTTTCTTTCAAATTCATCAGTTTGGCCGCTGTCTCGTTTATCATCATAGTTTTCCCGGCTGTATCTATAGGGTACTGACTGGAGAACTCGCGACCTGCAATTAATTTAATACCGGTAGTTTTTGTGAAATCATAACCAGCGTTCAGTATCTCGAACAGTATTTTCTGATCAGGTTGCTTACCCTGCCATTCAACGCCCCAGGTATTGTTGCCGGTTTCGGAAATGCTCATCGAAAGTTGTGTCCCACCTGTTATTGCACCTTTTCTTTTTAATTCGTCGATAAACACATCGGCTTTTTTATCAAGGTTTCCTTCGGCAGAAATCTCAACCATGTTGTTTTTATCAAAGCCGATAGGTTTATCCTGGATATACCTGATCTGCCTGTATATACATATCGTAGCAGTGATGAGGAAAACCGCCAGGCCAAACTGCAGCACCACTAACACTTTGCGTACCGACAGCGCTCCTTTACCGCCTTTGAACATTCCTTTAAGTACTTTGATGGGCTGAAAAGATGACAAATAAAAGGCCGGGTAGCTTCCGGACACAAAACCGGAAACAGCCGCCAGTGCGACAATAAATGCCCATGTGGTCCAGTCGCTGTAAGGGAACGACATCTTAATGTTGAAGTAGTTATTGAATGGCGAAATAACGAGGATCATAACTACAACTGCCAGCATTGTTGACAAAAACGACAAGATCATGGACTCGGTAATAAATTGGCCGATGATAAGCTTACGGCTTGAGCCTATTGCTTTGCGAATACCAACTTCTTTGGCCCTTTCTTCGGATCGTGCTGTTGAAAGGTTCATAAAGTTGACGCATGCCACCAGTAAAATACACAAGGCCAGTATTTCAAATAAATGTACCTGGCTTATCATCCCCCCAACCGATTTGCCATTTTCAAAATTTGAATACAAGTGAATTTTGGCGAACGGAAACAGGAACAATTCGTTCTTGTTGTTCTTATCATGGCGCTCTACCATCCCCTTCATTACCCGGTTCGCCTGCGCAAGCGATGCGGGGTCCTTTAATTGAACAAAAGTGCGGGCATAATTGCTGCCCCAGCCTGCGTCTTTCGTCCATGTATTTTCGGCCTCAAAAAGGGTCCATGGTATAATGAAATCAAACTGGAAGGATGCGTTGGCCGGCACGTTATCTATTACGCCGGTTACCAGTAACGGCGACTTATTATTACGGGTAACCGTTTTACCCATGGCATTGTCACTTCCAAATAATGTTTTTGCAAGATCTTTTGTAATAACAATGGAATTTGGCCTTGTCAACGCTGAAGCCGCGCTCCCTTCAATGAAATGATAGGAAAATATGGAAACATAAGCCGGGTCGGCAAACAGGCCCGCTTTTTTAAAGCTGTTATTATTGTACGTCAGCAAGCCGCCTGCGTTGTAACTTATTACCCTTGCAGTTTGTACCACTCCCGGGATTTCTTCTTTTATAGAAAACGCAGCTTGTTTTGGTGTAGCCGCAAAGGTATATATCTTTCCATCGCCCGGCTGATTATTCTCGACAAGGTAAATGTTATTAAGATTTTTAAACTGATGATCGAAATTTAAATGATACGAAACATATAGCAAAAGCAGCAGGCAGCTGGCTATCCCAAGCGTCAATCCGCCAGCATTGATCAATGAAAAGCTTGCATGCTTTTTAATATTTCTCCAGGCGGTTTTGATATAGTTTCTTATCATAGGTTGGCTTATTAATTCGTTTTGGTGGTATCAATCTTAAAAAAGATCAGCTTTACTATAAAAATACTAAAGCTGATCCCTGTAGTCAATATTTGGAAAACAATTTTAGTTCAAAGTAAGGTTAACGCGGTTGCTGCCATTTACATCTACCGATATACCACCGCCATTCAGCTTGCCTTCAATACGGTCCTTTTCTTTTGTTCCGTTGAAACTGCCGCCACCCAGTTCGGCGGTTACCTTATCGGCACGCAGGTTCAGGTCAAAGCCTTGTTTTGATGGCAGTTCCAGGTCGACATGGCCGCCACTGGCATCTATCTTGACAAATTTCGAGGCTTCCTTTAATTGTGCATGGATACTGCCGCCACTGGTGTAAGTATCCAGGCTGCAAGCTAAATTGGTTAGGTTAATGCTGCCGCCTGAAGTACCTGTTTTCAATTCACCTTTAATATTGTTAGCTCCAACACTGCCGCCGCTGGTCTCAGCTCCTATCTTACCGCTCAGATCCTCAAGGCGGATAGAGCCGCCTGATGTTTCTAAATGGATATTTCCTGAACAGTTACTAGCTCTTATGCTGCCGCCGCTTGTTTCCAGGTCAATGTTGTCTTTGGAGTTCATAAGCGTGATGCTGCCACCCGAAGTACGGCCGCGGATATTGCCTGTCAGCTTATCTATATGAAGGCTGCCACCGCTGGTCTCAAATACTTCCTGCCCGCTAAGATTATCGAGGTGAATACTGCCGCCACTGGTTTCCAGCTTTGTAGCTACATTTTGAGGCACGTATACTTTAAAACCGATATTTAACGACCGGCGCCAATCCCAGTTATGATCGTGCTTGTTTTTGGCAATAGCTTTCAATTCGCCGCCGCTTGTAGTTATGTCAAGTGTATAATTTTCTTCAAGACGTTTTTTGATCTCGTCTTTCGACAAGTTAGACAGGCCATTGTTGCCCGAAACGTACACTTCTATCCTGGGTTCTTCACCTGAAGCGCCACTTACCGAAATGCTGCCGCCCGATGTGGAAACATATACATTCTTGATACCTGCATTGCTCAGCGATTTGGTTAGGTACGGGGTTTTGTTATCCTGCGCTAAGGTTGTTAACCCCTGGCATGCTGCTATAAAGAGAATTAAATATTTTTTCATGATCCTATGGTTTATTATTGATTTGTTTATCTGTTAGTTGAAGCGAACACTTACATTTCCATTTGCCGAAACGTCGACCGGAGATCCACCGCCATTAACTGTGCCGTGCACATGTTCTTTATCCCAATCACCTTTAAATCCGCTAAATTGACTTTGTTCTACCTTATCGCCGCGCAGGTTAAGATCGAGCCCCTGTTTTGCGGGCAGCTCCACCTCTACATTGCCGGCGCTGCTGCTTAACCGGAGGTATTTGCCTACATGTTTCATTTCGGCCGATAAACTGCCACCGCTGGTGTTAGCCTGTAAGGCGCAGTCCATGTTCCTTAGGTCGATGCCTCCGCCGCTGGTGCCGGTAACCAATTCACCTTCGATATTATTACCCCTGATGCCGCCGCCGCTGGTGTGTGCATCAATATCTCCTTTCAGATCATCCAGTTCAAGGCCGCCGCCTGATGTCACCAGGTGTATTTTTCCGTTGCAGCCCCTGGCAGTTATACCTCCGCCGCTTGTGTTCAGGTCAATGTCGTTGTCCGAATTTGTAACCCTGATGCCGCCGCCTGACGTTCTGCCGCGTATAACACCACTTAAGCGGTCGATATTTAACCCGCCGCCGCTTGTTTTAAAGGTTTCATTTCCTTTAAGGTTATCCAGGCTAATGCCGCCGCCGCTCGTCTGAAGATCGGTCGAAACATTTTGCGGAACATATATTTTGAAGGAGATACTAATTCCGTTGTTCCAGTTGTGAAACTCGTGCCTTGTTTTCACAACAGCCTTCAGATCATGCCCATTAACATCAATGCTCATTTCGTAATCTTCGGCTAATTTCTTCTCGATCTCAGCCTTTGAAAGGTCATGATTGTTGTTCCCCCTGATATACACTTCGATACGCGGCGCTTCACCGCTTCTGCCGCTTACCAGTATTCCTCCTGCCGAAGTGCTTACCTCCACATGGCTGATAGCATCATTGGCTAATGATTTGGTCATATAGGGAGTTTTGTCGTCCTGCGCCAAAGCGAATGTGGTTTGGCAGGCGACGATAAATAGTGTTAAAAAGGTTTTCATTGCTTTTTGAGTTGTTTATATCTATCAGACAGTAATTCCTTTAAATACGTTGCACGCAGTTCGTATTTATTTTATTCAGACCTTAAACTTTTCACCGGGTTTGCGGTGGCTGATTTTATAGTCTGGTAACTGATGGTTATGATAGCTATCAGTATCGCACCCAAACCTGATAAGGCAAAGAGCCACCAACTAAGCGTTATTTTGTAAGCATAATTTTGCAGCCATTTATTAGCAAAATACCAGGCAACGGGAGAGGCGACTATAATAGAGATCAAAATCAGTTTAATAAAGTCTTTAGATAGTGTAACTGATATAGCTGATACAGAAGCACCTAATACTTTTCGTATACCGATCTCTTTTATTTTCATTTCGGCGATGAAAGTTGTTAAACCGAATAATCCCAATGCAGCCAGCGTTAGTATCAGGAAGCTGAACGTAGCGAACATTTGCTGCAATTTTTGTTCAGCGGCATATTGCTTATTAAGCTCCTGGTCTACCCATGCGTAGTCAAATACTTTATCCGGGAAGAAATGCTGCCAGGCCTTGTAAAGTTTTGTCAGGACAGCTTTCTCTGACCCGGGTTGAATTCGCATCAGCATACTTCCGTAGCGCATACTTTTGGACGCGCTGATAAATACCGGCTTCATATCCTCTTTCAGCGACTCATTGTTGAAATTATTGATAATTCCAACTGGAGTGCCAGTCGCGCCTTTAACAGTTTGTCCAAGCGTTTTTATAGAAAACATTTTTGCCGTGTAAGCAGATATAAGCATAGATTGATCAATCCTGGCTGAATCCAGCTTATTCCCGCCTTTCGCCATTAGTGAATCGGCGTTTATGGCATCCTTGCTAAATTTGGGGTCAAGCAGACGCCCCTTCAACAGGTGAAATTTCATAGTATTCACAAAATCAAAATCAGCATTGATATACCAAACCTTCAATTTGTTACCTTTCTGAGTCGGATCGTCCGCGTTAAGCGTCATATATCCGCCACCGCCGCTTTCGGGATACCAGGTTGCTATGCTTGCATTTTCAACACCCGGAATGGATAATACCTGGTGTTTAAAAGCGTTGCCTTTTCCATTCCAATCTAAATCGCTGAAACGAAGCAGGTTATTTTTATCATAACCCAAATCCTTATTGTCCATAAAGTGCAGCTGCTTTTGTACAATGATAGTAACCGTAAGGACGGCCACAGATATAGTGAACTGAATGACCACGAGCGCCTTTCTGAGAAAATTGCTGCCAACGTGCTCACTAATCTTCCCTTTCAACGTCGAAATTGGGTTTTGCGCTGAAACTAATAAGGCTGGATATATGCCTGTAAGCACACTAACAATCAGCATAATACCGCAGGTTATACCAAACAATAAAATATTATTTTGCAGCGTAATGGTTAACGGGTGACCGAGATAGGTTTCAACAGGTTTCAAAAACGCTATGTATAGAAACATACTTAACCCAAATGAGATGCAGAAAAACAATAGGGATTCGAAAAGGAATTGTGCTATCAGTTCGCGCCTGTCGGCGCCCAGGACCTTGCGTATACCTGCTTCGCGAACGCGTTTTAAAGCGCGCGCAGTTGTAAGGTTCACAAAATTAATACACGCTATAAGCAGCAGGAATATTGCTACGCCCGAAAAGATATATACATTTTTAATATCACCTTTAACATCTCCGCCTCCCGACAGATCAGCTGACCTGAGATAAATATCCTTCATGGGTTGAAGGCTAACTGAATAATGCATCTCCTTATTAGCGAAATAACCAGCGATCCATTTATTGGCCTTGCTTTGTAATACTTTTGCGGATGCCCCTGGTTTCAGTAATAGGTATTGCTCTGCATAAGTGCCGTAACCTTCAGCATGCACAATATCATCATCCGGCCTCATTTGGCCTATCGTAAGTATGTCCGCCCGCAGCGTGGAATTCGCAGGGATATCTTTTATAACGCCGGTTATCATATAACTGACAGGTTTACCAAACTCTGGCAGATCGACAACTATTTTCCCTACGGGGTCTGAATTGGGGAAATATAGTTTCCTGACTTTTTCGGATATGACCATGTTGTCATAGCCTTTAACAAACACTTGTGGTTTACCTTCAACCACATCAAAGTTCAGAACATCCCAAACAGATGGCTCGGCCGATAATGTATGAATTTTAACACCGTCTTTATCGCTCCCCATTTTAAAGCGCTGGTTCGCGGTGTGCATGCGGCAATATTCCTCCACTTCGGGGAAAGTCTTTTTAAAGGTCGGTCCCAGGCCGGTAAAGCTTTGCGGGAACTGCTGAATAGCATTTTTGCTGCTTTGGTCAATGCTAATGATACGATAAATATTGTCTGCGTTTTTCCATTGATGATCGTACGACAGATCGTCCAAAACAACCGTTGCTACCAGCAAACAGGCTGTAAGGCCGATAGTAAGGCCTGCGATATTTATCAACGAATAAAGTTTATTGCGTTGAATATTTCTGAGCGCGATCTTAAAATAGTTTTTTATCATAACTTAAAATTGCTTGTTAATTGGCCACCTTTTGCAGCAATTTTATTCACTTCGCAAACTCTTCACCGGGTTTGCCGTAGCCGCTTTAATTGCCTGGAAGCTGATGGTTATCAATGCAATTACTATAGAAACTATTGCAGCAGTGAAAAATATGATCCATGAAAGATCAATGCGGTAAGCAAAGTCCTTTAACCACTCGTGCATGGCCCACACCGCAAGCGGTATAGCGATGATATTGGCGATCAGTACCAGCTTAAGGAAATTTATTGATAATAACACTACTATGCGCTGCACAGATGCCCCCAATACCTTCCGTACACCGATCTCTTTCACTCGTTTTTCAGCGGAATACGAAGCTAAGCCAAACAGGCCGAGGCAGGATATAAATATCGCGAGCCCCGAAAGTATTCCTACGATCTGGCTTTTCTGGCTGTCAGCTTTATAAACTTCGTTAAAATGATCGTCAAGAAACTGGTAATCTATCGGGCTGTCCGGGTTAATACTATTCCATTTCGATTTGATAAATGCAATTGCTTCGGCGGTACGGGCCCCGTTTATTTTAACCGACACATTGCCAAAACCAAATTTCCGGGCGCTGATCATAAACAGCGGCTCAACTTTGTAATGCAATGAGTTGAAATTGAAATTTTTGGCGATGCCGACGATCGTTCCCAACGAATCAAAACCAAAATGCTCACCTACCAGGGATGATAATGATCGTTTAGGGTGATCTTTTAACAGTTCGCGCCCAAGGGATTCATTTACAATATATTGCTTTGCGTCCATCGCCGTATCGCCCGAGAAATTATTACCGTAAAGCAGTTTCATATTATATAATGAGAGGTAATTACTGTCAACCACCAGCAGCGTCGTGCCCAGGTCCTGCCGCGGCCCGTCGTGCGGACGGAACGTTACACCGGTCTGATCGAGATGGCTGCCCAGGATGTCCTGCGATGCGGTAACACCCTGTACCAATGTATTGCCCGAAAGTGCATTTTTAAATTTATCGTAGTTTTTATAAGTGATGCCGTCCAGTTTCACGTTAACAATCTGGTCGCGGTTATAGCCGGGGTCCTGTTTCTGCATGAAATTCAGCTGCCGCAACACGAACACGGTAGCTATCATCAGGAATATAGCGCTTGAGAACTGTGTCACCACCAGCACATTTCTCATAAGTCCTTTATTTTTCCCTACCTGTATAGAGCCTTTCAGCACCGTAACGGCCCTAAAAGAGGATAGATAAATAGCAGGATAAATCCCCGACAGAAGGCCAACGAGTATGGTGCCCCCAAAAACAGTACCTAACACTCCAAAATTATTAAACACGTTTAAGGTAATGTCCCTTTCGCTTAGGTTGTTGATATAAGGCAATGATAATTCGACAAGAATTACAGCAAAAACCAGCGAAATAAGTGAGATCAGCACCGTTTCGCTCAGGAACTGTGCGGCCAACTGGAAACGGTACGCTCCAATCGATTTTCGTATGCCCACCTCTTTCGCACGCTCCACCGATCTCGCGGTTGAAAGGTTAATAAAATTAACACAGGCGATCACCAGCACGATGAGCGCGATAATGGCAAAAAGATTGGTGGTTTTTTTATCAAACTTTTGAAAATTGATATAATCCAGGCCTATATCTGCCGCGCCGGCATGAACATCCTTGTACTTTAGCAGGAACAACTGATAATACTTCCAGCCATCGCCTTTCAGGTATTTTTTCAGGTAAGCCGGGAATTTGGCCTCCATGGCTGCCTGGTTTGTTCCGGGAGCGAGCACAAAATAGGTATCAAGCCAGTTGCCGCCCCAATTTTTATACATATCAGGGTTAATTATTGTATTGAACGAAAGCAAAGCATCGAACTGTAGCTGAGAGTTTTTTGGAACATTGGCCAAAACGCCCGTCACTACAAAAGTGGTGGTATCATTGCTGTAATGCGTTATGGTTTTCCCTATCGGGTCTTCGTCGCCAAAAAGTTTATGTGCCGTTTCTTCGGTAATCATAGCCGAATGAGGTTTCAGCAATCCCGTCAGTTTATCGCCTTTGATAACCTGGAAGTTGAATATCTTCAGAAAGGTGGAATCCACAAAAAATGCCTGCGGCAGGAATATTTTTTTATCCTTTTCCGTCATTTGGTATTTCTGCCGCCACGATATCCTGGTAAAGGTCTTTATCTCGGGAAACTCCTGCTGCAGCGTAGGCCCCATCGGAAACATGGATAAAGCCACCTTTTGCTTGGCGCCTTCACTACCGATAGTTTGAACTTCGTTAAGGCGGTAGATATTTTGTGTCTGGAAGTTATCAAAGCTTTTTTCGTAGTGAACAAAAAGCATGATAACGATACAAGCCGCCATACCTACAGCCAGGCCGATAATATTAATGGCCGAAAAAACCCGGTTCTTCCACAGATTGCGCCAGGCTACTTTGAGATAATTTTTTATCATGGTAATTGGTTCATTGGTTTAATTGTTCAATAGTTTATTGACGACCTGATCACTAATCATAAGTTAATTAATCTCTGATCATTCGCTTCTCAAGCTCTTCACAGGGTTGGCAAGGGCTGCCTTTATTGCCTGGAAACTGATTGTAATGAACGCTATCAATAAAGCCGATACACCCGCCAGTACAAATACCCACCATTGAATGGATGTTTTATACACATAATCCTGCAGCCATTTGTTCATAGCATACCACGCAATCGGTGTAGCTATCACCAGCGATAGCATCACCAGTAACAGGAAGTCCCCGGACAACATCATGGTGATGTTAGAAACACTCGCCCCCAAAACTTTCCGTATACCTATTTCTTTCACCTTTACTTGCGCGGTATAGGTAGCAAGGCCAAATAACCCGAGGCATGATATAAAAATGGCTATCCCTGCAAATACGCAGAAAAGCATACCAGAACGCTGATCAGTTTTGTACATCGAATCATAATCCTGGTCCATAAAGCTATATTCAAAAGGAAAACCGGGATTATATTTCGCCCACACTTTTTTAGCGGCTTCAACAGCAAGCGGCGCATCTTTCCCGCTTGTTTTAACAAACATCTTCCAGCAGGAAGGCTGGTAGACAAAAATTGCGGGTTCGATCTTCTGTTTAAGCGATGCCATATGAAAATCTTTAACAACACCTATAATGGTTCCGCGTCTATCGTGCAGACTGAACATTTTGCCTACGGGGTCTTTTATACCCGCCTCTCTTACTGCTGTTTCATTCAGTATATAATGCACCGAATCACTTGCCATACCGGTAAAGGTCCCGCCCGCTGCCATCTTCAATTTGAAGAAGCTTATGTAGTATTTATCGATATACATCGGGTGGATCAGGAACGATTCTTTTGGATTCTTGCCATCCCAATTGGTATCTGATGTGGTGTTATCTGCAAGCATGATGTTCCCTGCCCCGCTGGCTATATTATGAATGCCCGGCTTATTTAGCAGCTCGGTCCGCAGAGCCTCATAGTTTTTTTGCATACCACCCATACCGAAGGCGAACACGTAAGATTTGTCGTAGCCCAATTCCTTTTCGCGGATGTATTTTAGCTGGCTATTGATAACCAGCGTACTGATAATAAGGCCGATTGAAAATATGAATTGAGTAACTACCAGGCCCTTGCGAAACAGCGTATTACCCACTCCAAGAGAAAGCTTGCCCTTGAGCGCGTTGATAGGTTTGAACGACGAAAGCAGTAAAGCCGGGTATATGCTGGATGCCGCTAATGTGCCTATAACCGTAAACCCTATCACTTTCCATACACCCGGATCAAGCAAATTAAACTGCATTTGCTTGCCCGAAAGGTCGTTGTAAAATGGCATTAACGTTTTTACCATAAAAAATGCCAGCGCCAGGGCTATAGAAAAGAATAATGAAGTTTCGATAATAAATTGTGCGAACAGCTGCATTCTTTCGGCCCCGATGATTTTGCGTACGCTCACTTCTTTTGAGCGCAGCATGGCCCTTGCGGTCGATAGGTTCACATAGTTGATACAGGCTATCAATAGTATCAGTACCGCTACAATAAGGAATATCCGAACCGTTTGCATACCCGATTCGGTACCATCAGCATGGTAAAGGTGCAACCGGGTAAGCGGCTGCAACAGGTATTTCACCTTTGAGGCATCTTCGCCGGGCTGATTGCGGATGTGGATCGCCGTCAGTTTATCCTGCACCGATTTGAGCGAAACATTGGGCTGTAATTGCAAAAGTGTTGTGGCATAATAATCGCCCCAGTCTCCATCCATTGATTTCCAATAATCTGTGGGAGAATATGAACTTGCTTTAAGATCTATGGAAAATAAAACATCCGCCTTAAACGTCGAATTTTGCGGGAAATCGGCAAGTACCCCGCTCACTATAAAGTTGTCTCTATTATCGCCTTTTAACACTTTGCCAATTGGATCGGCATTGCCAAAGAACCGTTTAGCCGTAGTTTCTGTTATAACGATAGACTGTTGATTGGGAAACGGCCGGTTCACATTACCTTTAAGCAATCTGAAATCCAATACCTTAAAAAAAGAAGGATCAACATAATACATGCCGTTATCCCCTGGTTTTAGTGCTTTGTCCTGGTACTGGAAAATGCTGTAGCCATAATAGCCAACCATTCGCACTGCCGCCTTCACTCCCGGTACTTCGCGCAGGGCATACGTTGCGATGGGCGGCTGTACGCCGGTCCATATTTGTTTGGAGGTACCGGTGCCTATCTGCGCATTTACCTGGTAAAGCTGGGGCGCCCTGGTATGAAAAGTATCGAAACTTAGTTCATCACTCACCCATAGTAAAATGAGCAATCCAACACTAAGGCCTACGGTGAGCCCTGTTATGTTGATGAACGCGTAAAATTTGTTCTTTAAAATGTTACGCCAGGCGGTTTTAAAGTAGTTTCTGAACATATTTATAGATGCTTATTTATTTATTCAATTACCAATTCAGCTTTTTAGCTACACTAAGTGTTCACGCCACCGCCGCTTGCCAAACTTAAAATACAATTAAAAAACTGTTAATCAATTAATTGCATTTGTAAAACCTCAAAAAGTGCCCCATTTTTGCATTTTCCGTGAACACCTGTTTTACCCCGCCCATCAACTAATAACCAATCACAAGTCAACTAATCACTAATCACTCACTTCTCAAACTCTGCACCGGATTGGCCAAAGCAGCCTTTAGCGACTTAAAGCTGACGGTTATAAGTGCTATCGCAAACGTTATTGCGGCTGCCAAAACAAATATCCACCACGACAATGGCGTACGGTAAGCAAAATTTTGCAGCCAGCTGTGCATGGCATAGTAGCCTACCGGAATAGCTATCCACGTCGCAATCATTACCGGCTTCAGCAGGTCTTTTGAAAGCAGCAGCAGGATATTAGGTACCGATGAACCCAGTACTTTCCTTACACCTATCTCCTTAGTGCGTTTTGCAGCAGTGAACGACGCCAAACCGAACAGGCCCAGGCAGGCTATAAAAATGGCCAGGCCCGAAAATATGCTCAATATGGTTTGCTGCCGCAGATCGGCTTTGTAAGTGGTATCAAATTTCTGATCGAGAAAAGTATATTCAAACGGGTACACCGGCGCCACCTGTGCGTAAACCTTCTTAATATCATCGAGCGAAGAAGCTATGTTGCCTGGCTTTAACTTAATAACGGCCACTCTCCTGTCTTCGGACGGCGAAATGATCAGCGCGTCCATATTTTCTTTAAGCGACAGGAAATTAAAATCGCTTACCACACCAATTATCCTTCTCTTATGATCGTCGCGAATTGTGTTTCTTATCCATTTGCCTACGGCTTGTTCAGGGCTGAAGCCAAGCTTTTTTGCAGCGGTAGCATTTATCAATACCGAGTTCAAGGTATCGGTTGCAAATTGCGGCGAGAAATCGCGACCGGCAATTATCTTCAATCCAAGGGTTTTAACATATTCAAAATCGGCAAATTCCGAACGCTCCTTTAAAATATCCTGGTGCCCCTCCGCTTCATACGCCTGTACATCAAAAAAGCCCCCTGGCTCGCCCGACATAAGCGACACGGAAGCGATGCCAGGTTTATTCTGCAGCTCGGTTTTAAATAGATTACGATGATCGTAAATATCGGCATTATCTATTTGCACTACCACGCTCTGTGCCTGGTCGTAACCCAGCGATTTGTTTTTAACAAAGTGCATTTGGTTCATGATCACCATGGTGCCAATGATCAGGAAAACGGAGATGCTAAATTGTACCACAACCAGTGCCTGCCTGAAAAAAGAGCCGCCCTTACCCAAGCGCAATTTGCCCTTTAATGCCTCTATAGGCGAAAAAGCCGAGAGAAAAAAAGCCGGGTAACTCCCCGCTAAAAACCCAACAACAAGGATAACACCGCCCAGGAAAGTATAAATGGGCCACGAATTCCAGGCGACGGTCAGGTTGTAGCCAAGTATGTTATTATAAGTTGGCAGCAGGGCCAGCAGCAGCCCGATGGAAAGGATACAGGAAATAACAGATAGTAAAATAGATTCGCCTATAAACTGTGATACCAGGTGATTGCGCAGCGCTCCTAAAACTTTACGCAGGCCCACTTCTTTTGAACGTTCCACGGCACGCAGCGTAGCCAGGTTTGTAAAATTGATACAGGCAATAAGCATGATGAGTACGGCAATGGAAATAAATATATAAACCACCGTTTTGTCACCATGCTTTACGTTATCAAACGCCGACGAGGGTTCAAAGTATATATCGGGCAATGCAGTCAGCATAAGGTCCTGGTGTAAACCATATTGCGCCATCTCCTTACCCATATATTTGTCCAGGAATTGGGGAAACTTAGCCTCCAGCTTTGCAACATCGGTATTGGGGTTTAGCAGTACATAAGTGAACAGGAAGTTATTGATCCATATTTTGCCATTCGCCCTGTCCGGGAAGCTGGAAAGCGTGTTCACCATATCAAAATCCATGTGGGTATTGGAAGGAGGATTTTTGCAAACGCCGGTTACCTTCATCGGCAGGGTCTTATCAAAGGATATGATTTTACCCATCGCATTGTCAACCGTCCCGAAATATTTTTCCGCGATCCTTTGAGTCAGCACTACGCTCCCCGGGTCTTTAAGCGCCGTGGCTGCATCGCCCCTCAACAGTGGGAATGAAAACATGGTAAAGAAACCATCGTCGGTTGTGTAAACCTTGCGTTCGTCAAATGCCTTATCGCCAAAAGATACCAGGAAATTCGCGGTCCAAACGCGTACCGCCATCTTGATATCAGCCGGATAGTCGGTTAACAAAGCCTGTGCATAAGGTGCAGAAAGATAAGGGACACGGGCTTTCTCCTTATCAAAACCGCGCATTACCCGGTATACCTGTTTCTCGTTTTTATGAAAGCGATCAACACTGAACTCGTTCATGATATACAGGAATATCATCAGGCAAACGGTAATGCCGATGGTTAAACCTAAAATATGGATAAGTGAAAAAACCTTGTTCTTGTACAGGTTTCGCCAGGCGATCTTGATATAGTTGCGTATCATAACAATATTTTAAACCTATCGCCTAAAATAGATACCAAACATTAAATGCGTTGATTTGCAACTATTTACAAAATCAACGCACTCAAAAATGTCCGTTTGTGTAACACCGTATTGTTCGGTTATGATACAGTAGTGAATGGTGAATAGTCAATTGTGAGTAATATATTATTCACTATTCACTATTGACTATTCACCATTTCACTCACTCCTCAAACTCTTTACCGGATTAGCTACCGCTGCCTTAATGGTTTGAAAACTGATGGTTATCAGTGATATTAAAATAGTTACTATGGCGGCTGTAACAAATACCCATATACTTATCGGTATACGGTATGTGTAGCCAATAAGCCATTTATCCATAAAATACCAGGCTATCGGCGAAGCGATGAAGAAAGATATCATCACAAGTTTCAGAAAGTCCTTAGAAAGCAGCGCGGTTATTCCGGTTACCGATGCTCCCAAAACTTTGCGCACGCCTATTTCTTTTATCCTGTTTTGCGCCATATAAGCGGCCAGCCCGAACAATCCCAGGCATGAAATGATAATGGTTAAACCGGAGAACAAACCTGCCAATGTCTGCGTACGCTGCTCATCGCCAAATTTCTTCGCGTAATCCTGGTCGATAAAATTGTATTCAAAAGGATATTCGGGGTTATATTTTTTAAATACTGCCTCGGCTCTTTTCAGGCTTTCGGCTGTGGAATTGGCGTTATTCAGCCTGAAATGGATCACATTGAACCAAGAATTTGGCCCCTGTATAACCATGTTTTTTGTTGGTTCATAAGGCGAGTGAAGGATAAAATCTTTAACCACGCCTACAATATGTAGCTTGGCAGCATCCTTACCGGTTCCCCGTTTTATTATTTGTCCTATAGGATTTTTCAAACCCATGGTTTTTACAGCCGATTGATTTAACAAGATCGCTGACGAATCGGCCGGATAAGTTTTAACATCAATATCGCGGCCTTCCACAACGGTTAATCCCATGGTTTTAGCCAGGTCGCCCTCCGTATTAAATACATCAAAATCAATTTTCTTCGTCACATCTTTTCCGGGCCAGTAAAAATCCCAGGTATCGCTCCAGCCCTGGGTAATGGGCGCACTGGTTTTTGAAACCGCTACTGCTGCGCCGCTGCTTAAAAGTTCGTTTTTTATCGAATGAAAATGCTTATCATCTTCTCCGGTCATCATTACATATACCAGGTTATCCTTTTTATAACCCGAATCTCTCTCTTGTGCATATTTCAATTGCTGCCTGATAATGATGGTGCAGATAATAAGCACTATAGCAAAAGTAAACTGCGTAACTACCAATATTTTACGCGGGGTAATGATGGCGTTAGCTGCTTTAAAAGTGCCTTTCAGTACACTTATCGGTCTGAACGACGATAAATATAGCGCCGGGTAACTGCCCGAGATAATTCCTGTAAACAGGATAAAACCAATGCTCGCCAGCCAGAAATATGCATTGCCGTAAGGCACAAAAAGATGCTTATCTGTTAAAACATTGAAGCCAGACATGCTTAACTGCACAACAAGCAGCGCAAGGGCGCCGGCTATCAGGGCGATAATGATCGACTCGCCGAGAAACTGCGAGATCAGCGAACCGCGCAATGCGCCAACCACCTTGCGTATACCAACCTCTTTTGCCCGTTTCTCGCTTCGGGCGGTGCTCAGGTTCATAAAATTGATGCAGGCAATCAGCAGGATAAATACCGCTATAATTGAAAATGTCCTGACTGTTGTAATGCGGCCGCCTGAAATATTGCCTTTCTGATCGAAATTTGAGTAAAGCCGCCATTTGCTTGCAGGGTGAAGGAATACGTCTATGTCCTTAACCTCTGAATGCGACCGGGTGACGTTAATAATGCTTTTGTTGGCATCGGCCAGCGTGATATTAGGTTTCAAAAGCACCCATGTCTGGCATGAATTGTTTCCCCAGTTCAAATCATCGCCACCGAGCTTTTTAAGGTACGACCAGGGCATCAGGTACTCAAAATTAAATTGCGTATTGTTTGGCAGATCCTTCATTACGCCGGTCACCGTGAAATAGGCATTACTATCTATCTTCACTACCTTACCCATCGCATTCTCGTTTCCGAAAAGCTTTTTCGACAATTTTTCTGTAATAACCACCGAATTGCCATTATTTAAAGCTGTATTGGGGTTACCGCTGACCAGCGGAAAACTGAACATGGTTAAAAAGCCCGGATCGGTAAAGTTCCCATCAACGTTTAAATGTTTTTCGCCTATGGTAAATAGAAAATTGGCGTTTTTTGTGCGGCATGTTTCTTCTATCTGCGGATAACCCGACTTAAGTGTCTGGGCCATTATTTTGGGCGTGGTACCCCAACACCAAAGCTTACCGTCAAAAACCGAACGGTTATAAACCTCGTAAAGCCTGTCTTTTTTTGTGTGGAACTGGTCGTAGCTTAGTTCATTCTGAACCCAGAACAAGATGAGTGCTGCGCTGGCCATACCTATTGCCAGGCCAACTATGTTGATGAACGAGAACCCTTTTTGACGGAGAAGATTTCTCCATGTAATTTTGAGATAGTTTTTAAACATGGATCAAAAGATTTATAAATCAGCCTGAAAAACGATACCAAACAATGAATGTATTGATATACAATAATTTAAAAAACACTATTTTATTGAAATGTCCGCTTGTGTAACACTCCGATGTCCGGTAATGATACAGTTGGTGAATGGTGAATAGGCAATAACCCTCCACTATTTATTCACCATTCACAAAATCACTCGCTCCTCAAACTCTTCACCGGGTTAGTCAGGGCTGCTTTAATGGATTGAAAGCTGATGGTTACGAAAGCGATCAATATAGCACCCGATCCGGCTACAGCTATTATCCACCATTGCACGTTTTGATGATAGGCAAACCCTTGCAGCCATTGATGCATAAAATACCAGGCTATAGGCACTGCAACCAATATGGCTATTAATACCAAGGCTATAAAGTCTTTCGACAGCATACTTACAATATTAGATACGTTGGCGCCCAATACTTTGCGGATACCGATCTCTTTGGTACGCTGTTCTGCTGCATAAGCAGCCAGGCCAAACAATCCAAGGCAGGCAATTACTATGGCCAATGATGTAAATGAAACCGCGATCTGACCCTGGCGTTGTTCGGCCCGGTACATCTTATCAAAATCCTGGTCCATAAAGGAAAAATTGAAAGCATGATTGGGCGAAAATGCCGTCCATTTGTTTTTTATCTGTTCCTGCAAGGCTTTAATATCAGACGATTTTATCCGGATATTCAGAGCGCCTCTGTCTTCACTGTTGAAAAGGATCATCGGTGTTACGTTTTCGCGCAACGATTTAAAATTGAAGTCCTTAACAATACCTACAATGTGGTAAGGCTTCATTATTTTGGCCATGTTGTCCTGGGGTACATACAACTTTTGGTCAAGCGGATTTGAGAAAGCCAATAATTTTGCGGCCGACTCATTAATGATTATGGCTGTAGTATCAGTGGACATTTGGGTGGAAAAATTTCGCCCGGCTACCATTTTCATGCCCATAGTAGGAATATAGTCTTCGTCTACAAACCAAATTGAGCTTAGTATAGCACGTTTTTGGTCGAGCACAGGGTCTTTAAAAACAGAAGAATTGTTATCAGAGCCACCGGTGGGTAAAAAGCCCGTCATACTCACGTTTTGTACGCCGGCTAACTGTTTAATTTCCTGCTTAAAAGTTTTGGCCTTGTCGCCAAGCGTCCAGGTGTCCCATACCGTCATCACATGCTCGCGGTTAAAACCGATATCTTTGTTCTCAATATATTTCAATTGGTTGTAAATAACCAGCGTACCTATTATAAGCCCAATCGAGATCACAAATTGCCCTACTACCAATACATTACGCAGTACACTGTTTTTGAAACCGGCTGCCAGTTTGCCTTTAAGCACCTGTATCGGTTGAAAGCTGGAAAGATATATCGCCGGATACGAACCTGCAAGGCAGCCGATGACGATGATGAAAACAAGTAAAGAAGGTAATAGCCATAATAATATGCCGGGTGTAATAGCTAATTCCTTACCCGCCAAATTGTTGAATAAACCAAGCAGCGCCCATGCTGTAAAAACCGCAATAACGGCGCCTACAAGCGTCACCATTATCGACTCTGTTAAAAATTGCGCTATAAGATATTTCCTGGCCGATCCCAAAACCTTTCTTACCCCTACTTCTTTTGCCCGGTTGGATGAGCGTGCGGTAGAAAGGTTCATGAAATTAACACATGCGATGAGCAATATCAGCACCGCAATAGCGATGAATATGTACACCGTTTGAATGCTGCCGTTAGCTTCAAATTCGTCGCGTATATTAGATTGCAGGTGTATTTTAGCAAGCGGCGTAAGGCTGAACCTGTAATAATTACCGCTTTGCTCGAATTTCGCGAAGGTGAGATGTAAAATATCCTGCAACTGCGGACCGGCATGTTTGTGCATAAATTCGTTTAATTTAGCTTGTAGCGTATGGATATTAGCGCCGGGCCTTAACAGTAAATAGGTTTTGAAATTATTGCTGAACCAGGCATTTTCCTTACTCTCCGGCAAGCCGGCCATCGATATAAAAAAATCAAAATGGAAATGCGATTGTGAAGGAATATTTTTGATCACACCGGTTACTTTATAAAGCGAAGTATCATTGAAAGTAAGTACTTTACCAACAGCATTGGGTGTATTAAAATACTTGCGCGCAATTTCTTCGGTAATAACTACGGTGCGCGGTTCTTTCAGCGCTGTCTTCGGATCGCCGCCGATCATAGGTAATGTAAATACGTCGAATACAGCTGGGTCGGCAAATACCATCCTGTTTTCCTGGATGTTCTGGGTGCCTTTTTTTACCGGATTGCCACCACGGTCTCTAAATCTTACCACTTGTTCAATCTCAGGGAAATCGGCCTTTAATGCAGCAGCAGTAGGTGCAGGCACATCTGCCGATGCACTTTCATTTCCCCCGAATTTTATTTCGTTATTGATCCGGTAAATACGGTCGGCTTTCAGGTTGAATTTATCGTAATTCAACTCATCGAATACATAAAATACGATAAGTAAACACGTGGCCAAGCCCAACGCCAGCCCCAAAACATTGATGGCCGTGAAGCCTTTATTTTTTAAAAGATTGCGGAAAGCGGTTTTGATATAGTTCCTGATCATGATCTTCCAATTTGTTATTTATCAGACGCCTGTTTGGAACAATAGGTTGCAGCAGTCTTTCACTTTTTAGCATGATCTCACTGATTTATTTGGATCATACCGATGGCAGCAGCTCAAGCAGGTAAAAAGATGTGTTTGACCTAATCACCAACCAACTAATCACAAGTCAACCAATCACTAATTAACTAATTACTCACTCCGCAAACTCTTCACCGGATTAGCCAATGCCGCTTTGACGGACTGAAAACTGATCGTCACAAAAGCGATGAGCAGCGCCATCGCGCCGGCAATACCCAATATCCACCAGTGCATTTCGGTTCGGTAGGCGAAGTTTTGCAGGAAAAGTTTATCCATGGCCAGCCAGGCCAGCGGCGACGCCAAAAGGATGGATATTAATACCAGTTTAATAAAGTCAACCGAAAGCATCCCCACAATGCCGGACACACTAGCGCCCAACACCTTGCGGATACCTATCTCTTTATTGCGTTGTTCGGCTGCATACGCTGCCAGCCCGAACAAACCCAGGCAAGCTATCACGATAGCCAGTGTGCTGAACGAAATGAACAATGTACCCACCCTCTGCTCGGTGCGGTAAGTCGCATCAAAATCAGTATCCATAAACGAATAACTGAACTGCTGATTGGGCGACAATTCCTTCCATTTATTTTCCACCTTTGCAATCAAACCTTTAAGGTCGGTAGTGCGCATACGCACATTGATGGCGCCGTTGTCCTGGCCATATACCAATGCCAGTGGCGTTATTTCGTGGCGGAGCGACTCAAAATTGAAATCTTTCACAACCCCTATTACATGAAACTCCTGCAAGCCGACGGAATTGCGGAAGATATGCTTGTTTATAGGATCTTTCCAGCCAAATTTCTTTACGAGGGATTCGTTTACTATAATGGCCATACTGTCAGATGCCAGTTGCCTGGAAAAATTGCGCCCGCTTACCAGTTTTAGACCCATGGTTGATAAATAGTCCTCGTCAGCCGTCCAAAATTCTGAAAGCACATCCTTCTTTACATCAATGGTACGATCTGGAAACAGACCAGTCTTCAAACGCTCTTCTCCGGTCGGCTGATAGGGCGACATGCTGACGTTAGCTACACCCGGCAATTGCTTTAACTCGTCATCTAAAATTTTGGCCTGCTTGCCCAGCACATTTGTATTTTTTACGATCAATACCCGGCTGCGATCGAACCCGAGGTCTTTATTCTGAATAAAGTTTAATTGGTTATAGATAACCAGCGTACCAATAATGAGGAAAATGGAGATCGAAAATTGAAAAACCACCAGGAAGCTACGTAAAAATCCACCCTTTAATCCAACAGAGAGTTTGCCCTTCAATACTTCGATAGGCTGAAATCCCGACAGGAAAAATGCCGGGTACGACCCTGCCAGGAAACCTATTACAACCACGCCGACCAGTAATGACGGTATCAGCCAGGTTAGCGATCCCAAAGTAAAGCCCAATTGTTTGCCCGCCATCTGGTTAAACAAAGGCATCAATAATATGGCCAGCACAACCGCAATAACAGTTGAAGCCAAAGTAACCATAACCGACTCCGTCAGGAACTGCGCGACAAGATTCTTCCTGGCCGAACCCAAAACTTTACGAACACCAACTTCTTTGGCCCGGTTTGACGAACGCGCCGTCGAAAGGTTCATAAAGTTAACGCAGGCTATCACCAATATAAAGGCTGCTATTATGGAGAAAATATAGACGTATTGTATACTTCCGCCTTTTTCCAGTTCATATTCATAATCAGAACTCAGGTGAATTTTAAGCAGCGGCATTAAAACCGTGCGGAAGTAATTACCGTTCGCAGTCCATGTTTTAGCAGGCGCAGGCGAATTTTTGATCTCCAGTTGAGCAATACGCAACTGCAGGTTTTTGACATCGGCATTTGGCTTCAATAACACATAATTATGCACACCACTGTAACCCCAGCTATTCACCCTGCTTTCAGGCAGCGACGAAAACGATAAAAAGAAATCATAATTGAAATGCGATTGTGAAGGTATGTCCTTTATCACACCGGTTATTTTATACAAACTGGTGTCGTTTATGGTCAGCGTTTGCCCTACCACATCGGTTTTATTAAAATATTTTTTTGCTGTGCTTTCGGTAATGACCGCCGAATGCGGCTCGTCCAGTGATTTCGAAGGTTCACCGCTGACCATGGGCAAGGTGAATACGTCAAACAGGCTCGATTCCGTAAATACCACTTTTTTTTCCTGAACATTTTCATTGCCTTTTCTTACTGAAAATTTTTGCGGCGAAATAAACAGCCCGCCTTTATCTATCAGCCTGGCTGCCTTTTCGATCTCGGGAAAATTATCCTTTAGAGCAGCTTCAAGCGGGCCTTCAGATGTCGCGTACTTCCCGGCATGCCCGTTCAGTCCGGCTTCGACCGAAACACGGTATATCCTGTCGGCTTTAACATTGTACCTATCGTAACTTATTTCATCAACTACATAAAACACAATAAGCAGGCAGGTAGCCAGCCCTACAGAAAGACCAAGCACATTGATGGCTGTAAACCCGATATTCTTCTTCAGGTTACGGGTAGCGGTTTTGAAATAATTTTTAAACATACGACTGCGGTTTAATTTCCCGGATGACCATTGAACTATGGTTTCCTGGTTCAAAAATACCGGCGAATGCAGGTTCTTATTTCCCGAATTATAAAATGAATACTCTTTTTTAAGGCCTTTTTTGTAATCCACAGGGCTTTTCCCGGTCAATTGCTTGAACGTGCGGTAAAATGTACTTTGTGAGTTGAAACCCGACTCAAACGCAATGCCCAGCAGCGTAATATGATCGTATGCGGCATCCTGCATTTTGATGATCACATCCCGCGCGCGGTATTCATTCACGAAATCGCTGAAGCTTTTTTTGAGTATCGTATTGATGATCCATGATAGTTCATGCGAAGTTGAGCCAAGCTTTTCAGCTAACGAGGTAAGGCTCAGGTCAGGGTCGCGATAATAGCAGTTGGCCTCCATTATCCTCTTCAGCCACCCGCCTTTTTCTTTCAATCCGGACGGCGGGGGCGGCTTTGCCGCAGCAGGCTGCATGGCCGCTAGGCCGGCCTGTGGTTTCAGGAAAGCAGCAGTGGCGGTCCAGATCATGATCACCGCGAAAAAAATATAAAAAGGATAATAAACGTGTATTCCTAACTGATTTCGGTAACCGAAGTAATTGGCCGCAGCACAGACGATCCAAAAAATCCATAACAACGCGGTAGCGCCCAACAAACGACGCAGCCATCTGAATTCCAGGAGCGACCGGTCCATTAGTTTAAGCGGCAACCGCCGGTAAAAATTTTCAATCAGCTTATCCGACCTGTATATATAGGTGATGATCGAAACAAATATCAGCAATTGCAGTACAGGGTTCAACAATTGAAACGCCGATGTATTGTAAGTAGCAGCTCCTGTCCTGGTACTTTCCCTTATCTCAAGCGCCAGAACACCAAATTCAAGCAACAATGGACTAAAATGCAGCCAGTCTTTCCCGTGAAGTTTATACCCGGGGCGGGTTATTTTCAGCACATAAAAATACATCAGGGGGCCAAGCGCAAGCAGGTATTGCATTGGTAACTTGTCCCAGCCGGGCAGGTAGGTTTCGAGCCGGATGTCAATGATCAGCATCCGCACCATCGACAAGATCATCGTAACCAATGCCAAAGCAAGAAACCTGTTCGCAATGCGGTTGGCGCTTTTAATGAGCCACAACTGCAAAGCAAATGTCAACCCTATAAATGTCATTCCGAAGAAAAACACATCATAAAGGGTAATATGGAATGTGTACGAATTCAAATAATTTGAATGTTAATTGGTGATTAGTTAACTCGTGATTGGTTGGTTCGCCCAAATCGACTAATCACAAATCACAAATTAACTGATCACTCACTTCGTAAACTCTTTACCGGGTTGGCCATCGCCGCTTTAACCGCCTGGAAACTTACCGTCACTAAAGCAACTACCGCTACAAACACAGCAGCCAATAAAAATATCCAGGAGCTCAGCGTTATGCGGTACGGATAATTTTGCAGCCACTTGTTCATGGCCCATATGGCACCAGGCACTGCGATAGCAGCCGATATGAGAACAAGGATCAAAAAATCAGTAGAAAGCTTACGCACAATGCCCTGCACGCTTGCCCCTAATACTTTGCGGATGCCTATCTCCTTCTTACGACGTTCAGCAGAAAGCGTAGCTAAACCAAACAAGCCAATGCACGAAATGAATATGGTAAGTACCGCGCCGAATGTTACTATCTGTTTCCATTTGGATTCCTTGTCATATTGTTCGGCATTTTTGGCATCTTTGAAACTATACTGGTAAGGGATGAATGGGAATATGCTTTTGAATGTTTTTTCGATATGATGAAGCACTTCAGCCTTGTTACCATCTTTTATCTTTACAAAAACATCGCCCCATGGATAATCAGGTTTCATGGTATAAAGCATTGCAGGGGTTTTCTCGGTCAGCGACAGGAAGTGATAATTTTTCACAACGCCGACAACAGTATATTTTTTCTTATTATAAAAGAAATCAACCACCTCGCCGATAGGTTTTTTCCATCCGGATTGTTTTACAAATTCTTCGTTAACCAAAACAGCATTGCCCGAATCTGAAACCATGGCCTTAGAGAAATTACGGCCTGCAACAATAGGTACTTCAAACATTGGCAGATAATCCTCGTCAATATGTTTCATATCAAAATTGGCATCTTTGCCATTATTAACGTGTGCCACAGTGCCCCAGCGGCCACCCTGGTCGGCGGTAACCATTTTCACCTGTGGATTTTTCATCAACTCGGCTTTAAGTAACGGCATTTTTTGTTTGTCCATTCCGCCTGCCGATATGGTCACCACATTTTTATCGTTATAGCCCAGGTCGAAGTGTGTCAGGTAGTTGAACTGGGAGTAAATGGTAATGGTTGATATTATAAGGAAGGTAGCCAGTGTGAATTGCAGGATAACCAATCCTTTCGAAAGGTAATTTTTCCCATGATAATTCTGACGGTTGTACAGTGACTGTACCGGGTTAAAGCCCGACAATACCAATGCAGGATAAAACCCTGCAAGCAAGCTTGTAAGCAAAAATATCCCGATGTATCCTAATACCAGCTTAACGCTCAATAAATAAGAGAAAGCAAGTGACTTGTTGGCCAGCGTATTAAAAAACGGCAACACCACTATTACCACCACAATTCCGAATACAAAAGCTACAAAACTCAAAATGGATGATTCGCCCAGAAACTGCATGATCAATTGCTTGCGCTGCCCGCCAACAACCTTGCGTATGCCTATTTCTTTGGCGCGTTTAAGTGACCGGGCTACGGTAAGGTTCACAAAATTGATGCAGGCAATGAGCAGGATGAACAAGGCAATACCAGATAAAATGTAGGAATAAACCGGGCTGCTGCTGTCACTCAGGCCATTATCGGCCGGATAGTCCGTACTGGTATGCATAGCCAGTAAAGGCTGCAGGCCATAAGTTATCTTATCCTTGAAACCGTATTTTTTTGCCATTTCTTTCATTTGGTCAGCGGCATCTATCGTATAAACCTTATTGATCTTTGCATCCAGGCTTGCGATATCAGTACCCGGCCTTACCACGAAAAATGTGTTCTGAAAGAAATTAAGCCATTCAGTATCCTCATGATTGGTTTTCTTCGACACCAGCATCTGGATCTTGATCGACGAATTTTGCGGCGATTTTTTGATAACGCCGGTTACTGTAAACGGCTGAAATTTATCATCTACCTTCAGGTCAAGCGTTTTGCCTACCGGGCTTTGCTTGCCAAAATATTTTTCGGCTGTCTCTTCAGACAGTACAAGGGAATGAATATCGTTTAAGGCCGTCTTTCGATTGCCATCGATCATAGGGAAAGTGAAAACCGAGAAGAAATTACTGTCCACAGCCAATGCAGTCTGGTCGAACACTTCCGTACCGCGTTTTACAGTAAAATTCGCATTTTGTATCCGCACAAAATCCTGTATTTCGGGCAATTGCCTTTTGAAATTCGGACCGGGCATATCCCCGGTGCTCGAAATTTTACGCACCTGCCCATCCGCACCTTTCATATCCGCTGTCAAGTGATAAATATTGGCGGCATTCAGATGAAAACGGTCATAGCTCACCTCATCCATCGTATACAAAAATATCAGCATGCAACAGGCCAGCCCAACACTAAGGCCGGTAATGTTGATGATGGAAAACACTTTGTTTCTCCAAAGGTTCCTGAATGCGGTTTTGAAATAGTTCCTTATCATAGTATTGGTTGATTAGTTTGTCAGTAGACAATTCTTTAAAATTTACTGATACTGCCGCTGCCGCTTTTGGTGCTGTTAACCACTTTTGCAGTGCCGGTGTAGCTTACGCCGCCCGAGCCGCTGATAGCCGCATCCACCCTGCCATTGGCATTTACCCTCGCACCACCCGAACCGGAAACTTTCACAGCAGAATTAGAAGTAACTAATTCCGATGCGTTGAAATTACCCGAGCCGGTCATCTTCACCGAAGAAGTTTCGGCGTCGCCGGACAATTTGATATTGCCCGAGCCGGAAATGGCGCTTTGCAGTTTTTTAACATCAAGCTTACCTTCTATATAACCCGAACCTCGCAGGGTTAATTTCATACTATTAGCAGTAATACCGTCCTTGAAGGAAACACCTCCTGAACCGGATAGCTTAATATTGTTTAGTTCTTTCACTGTGACGTAAACTTTGATCTTTACATTGTGCTTGCGCCACCAGCTTTTGTCGCTGTACCAGCTCTTTTCACCCCAGCCCCAGTTGTCGTGTTTATTGTGTATTTCTAAAGTATTCCCATGCACTTCTGTTACAATACGCGGAACGATCTCTTTCGGAGCATCAAATTTTACCGATTCGGTTGTTCCCTGGGTTATATAAACTTCAAAGGGGCCCTGCACATGCAAGCCGTCAAACCCCGAAATGCTGCGGGTGGTGGTGACTGTTGAATCTGCTTTGATTGTGGCAAACGCAGAAACTGATCCTGCTGAAAATACCGCTGCTATTAAAAAAACCTTTATTGATCTCATATTTTCTAGTTCAAACTTTTATTACTAACCTCTAATCAGCAATTAACTAATCACTGACAAACAATTACTCGGAACGCAAACTCTCAACCGGGTTGGCCAGTGCCGCCCTGATGGATTGAAAACTTACCGTCAGGAAGGCAATAAGCACCGATATACCACCGGCTGCAATAAATATCCACCATTTAATGTCGATCCTGTAAGCAAAGTCCTGCAGCCATTTATGCATAAAATACCAGGCAAGCGGCGAAGCCAATATCACTGCCACTAAAGTCAGTTTCAAAAAGTCATTGGCGATAAGCATCACTATCGAGCGCACATTGGCACCCAATACCTTGCGGATACCTATCTCGCGGGTACGCTGTACGGTTGTAAAGGCAGCCAAACCGAACAGCCCCATGCAGGCTAATAAAATAGCCAACGTTGCAAAAGTGCTGAATACGGTAGCTGTACGTTGTTCTGAAACATATAGCTTGTTATAATAATCATCCAGGAAATGATACTCAAACGGACGCGACGGTACCTGCTGTTGCCATAATTGGCTTAACGATGCAATGGCTTGCGGGATATCGTTGCCATGCACCCTCACAAAAATATAATTGGTGAAATTTCTGTCCAGGAATAACATCAGGGGACCGACTGGTTCGTGCATAGATGAAAAATTGAAATCTTTTACCACCGCCTTTATTTCACCCGGGAAGTTCTTTTCAACCTTTTTACCAATGGCCTGCTGCGGCGTCAGCCCCAGAGCTTTTACGGCACTTTCATTCAGGATAAAAGCATACCGGAAGTTTTTATAATTATCCGTGGTGTCGGCCAGTTTCAAATCGTTTTCAGTATAATCTTCACCGGCAATAATTTTCATGCCCATGGTTTTGATGAAGCCTATATCCGACGGCAGCGCTTTGATGGACAGACTTACCTTACCCTTGCCGAAATCTCCATTTAACCCATCGCTCCATTGAACAAAAGTTGGTGTCGCGTTTGCGCCGCTTACGCTCGTCACCTGTGGCAAAAGGCTTATCTGCGTTTTTATGGCCTCGTAATGTTCCCGCGCCTTCTGCCCTATCGGCAATACGATCACATGCTCCTTATCGTACCCGAGGTCTTTCTTCTGGATATAGTTGATCTGCTGCACTACAACAATGGTGGCAATGATCAGGCACACCGAAATTCCAAACTGGAACACGATCAGCGATTTTCTGAACATGCCGCCCGATGAAGTAAGCCGCACACCCGCTTTTAAAATAGATGTTAGCCGGGTGCTTGATAAAACCACGGCCGGGTAACTGCCCGATGCAAAAGCTATCAGTATGCACAAAGCGGCTAATGCGCACAGCGGAAGCGGCTGCATCAGCAGGTGAAAACTGAGTACCTTACCCGTAGCATGGTTAAAATACGGCAGCAACGCGTAAGCCACCACCACGCCTGCAATAAGCGACATCAGCGTCAATAAAAATGATTCGCCTATAAACTGCCTGAAAAGCTGTGATTTCTGAGCGCCTAAAACCTTTCGGATGCCTATCTCGGCACTACGCATGGTTGATTGCACGGTAGCAAGATTAGTATAATTGATACAAGCTATCACCAGTATAAGCAAGGCTATAACGCCGAGTATATAAACCGTATTGATATTGCCGTTCAGCTCAAGACCGTCTAACTGGGAATACAGATGCACGCTTAACAAAGGCTCGAGATTATAAAGCAACGGGCTGTTTGCCTCAAGGTGAAGTTCGCTTTTACTTACACCACGCATATAATCGTTCAATTGAGCCTGCAAGCCGTTTAACTGGTTTTTATCCTTCAGCAACAGGTAAGTAGTGTAATTGGCAGTCCACCATTCTTCTGTTTTTGAAACATCAAGGGATGTGAATGAGGCCACAAAATCATATTTGATCTGTGAATTTTCGGGCGCATCGGCAAGCACACCTGTAACCAGGTATTCTTTGGTATCATTTATTATAAGCGTTTTCCCAATAGCATTGGTACTGCCAAAATATTTTTTAGCCGTAGTTTGCGATATTAATACCTTATTTGGTGCGTTAAGCGCCGTGCGGGCATCACCCTCCAGCAAAGGGAAAGAGAATACTTTCAGAAACGATGAATCGGCATACAGGAAACGGTTTTCTGTGAACACTTCGTTACCGTATTTGACAATACGCGAATTATCGATGATCCTCACAAAAGCTTCAACCTGCGGAAAGGTCCGCTGTATCTGCGGGCCCGCTTTGGTGCCGCTCAGGGCTACTTTTTGTTTGCCGCCTTCGTCATATTGCATCGTTATCCGTGCAATACGGCCGGCATTGGCATTAAACCTGTCGTAGCTTACTTCATTAATGATAAATAAACCTATCAGCAGGCAACTGGCAATACCTGTAGTTAAACCTACAATGTTTACAAATGTGTAAAGCTTATTCTTTTGTAAGCGGCGAAATGCGATCTTAAAATAGTTACGTATCATGGTATTAGTTCATTAGTTCAATGGTTCATTAGTTGCAAACTGCCAACTTTTCTTCAGTAACAACAGCTTATTCGCTCCGCAAACTCTTCACCGGGTTAATCAATGCCGCCTTTATGGTTTGGTATGCTATAGTTATCGCTGCTATTGCAAAGGAAGCGGTTATCGCGATGATAAACAGACCCGCATTAATGCTGATATGATAGGCATAATTGCTTAGCCAGGTATTCATTATCCAGTAGCCTAATGGAGCTGCAATTAAAAACGCTATGCCGATGAGGATGACAAACTCGCGCGAGAAAAGGGCGATGATACTCACGACAGGAGCTCCCAAAACTTTGCGGATGCCTACTTCTTTGGTTCTTTGAGCAGCGGCAAACATGATCAGCCCGTACAAACCCAGGCAACCAATGATGATGGCTATGGACGAGAACAGCTGGAACGCCGTGTACACTTTCTGTTCCTGCGTATAAAATTTCGCGATATGTTCATCAAGGAACTGGTAATCAAACAGGTTATCGGGGAACATCGTATTCCAGGTTTTCCCTACCTGTGCAATAGTTTTATTTATACTGCCCGGGCGCATTTTTATACTCGCCATAAAAAACCCGTTGGGGATGTAACTTAGTACACACGCCCTGCGTTTTTTATGTTTGGACTCACTTTGAAAATCCTGAACCACGCCAATGATGGTAGCAGGGGTTTTATCAAAAAATATTTGTTTGCCCACGGCTTTATTAGGGTCGATGATATTCATTTCATGGATCATGGTTTCATTGGCCACGACCGTTATAGCGGAGTCTTGGGGGGATTTTTTAAAAACCTTTTGCCCGGCCAGCATTTTCATCCCAAACAGATCAATGTAGTTCTCGTCTACAAATTTCAGTTCGGTTATGCCATCTTTGGTAATACCGAATTCAGGCGCTGTAAAACTGTTAAAAGCATTATTATAGGATGGTGCACCGTTGGAAAAAGTAACCTGGTCGATGCCGGGATTGCTGGCGAGCTCGTGACGCAGTACATCTGCTTTTTTATTGTCAGGGATATAAAATGAAATTACGGCATCCTTTTTAAAGCCAAGATCCTGGTTCTTAAAATAATTCATCTGACCTGCTACCACCAGCGTACCCACGATCATGATCTGCGAAATAGCAAACTGTGCCAATACCAGGCTTTTACGCAATGAAAATCCCTTCACAAATTTTCCGGCTTTGTCTTTAAGCGAATCCACCGGTTGGAATGCCGACTGGACAAAAGCCGGGTACAAACCGGCAATCAGTATCACCAGCAGGGTAACCCCAAAAATGTACCCGATAACCATTGGCTGCAGCAGTTGATGCGGATCAATATTAATACCGATCCAGTTATTGGCGCCTGATAAGAATGTGTAAGCCAGGATAACGCCTGCAACCAATGCTAAAAACACCAATATGGCGGTTTCGCCCAGGAATTGTTTGATCAGTTGCGGGCGTGTGGCACCAAGCACTTTACGTACCCCAACCTCTTTGGCGCGCTTGATGGCCTGCGCCGTGGCCAGGTTGACAAAGTTGATGCAAGCCGTAATAACAATGAGCAACGCCACACCGAATAAAGCATAATAAGTATCTTTAGATGTGGGTGTAATAACGTTATTGATATAACGCTGATCGAAATGAATATTCTTTATGGGCTGGATCGGGAGCCTTACTTCTTTTGGGTTAAGATCCCAATTTTTGTGCAGGAACGCAGGGATACGTGCCTGGATACGTTGAACAGGATAATTTTGCGGTAAAAGAATAAAAGTGAAGTAACCGCCACCAATATTCCAGAAATTACCCATGCCCTGTTTCACCCGCTCTTTTATCGTTTCCAATGAGATCAGTATTCTTATGGGCACACTGCGGTTGCCGGGCTGGTCTTTGATAACGCCGGTGACCTTCGCATTAAATTGATTTTCGATATTGATGACCTGCCCCATAGGGTTATCATTACCGTAATACTTTTTTGCTACGCTTTCGGTAAGCACTATCGAGTTTGGCTCGGCCAGCGCCGTTTTTGGATTGCCGGATATCCATTGAAAATCAAATATCTGCGGCAGGTACTGATCGGCAAAGGCAACGTCGTTTTCCTTAAAGCGCTGGCTATTGATCTTAATAATAGCGCTGTTGTTATACATTACCTGCGAAACCTGCTCCAGCTCGGGAAAGTCGTTGCGCATCTTAGGCGCAACGGCCAGCGACACATTGGAGTTAAAATCAATAGCGTTTAAGGTAACGCGGCAGATCCTGTCAGCTTTGGCGTAGTTGTCATAGGTCAATTCATTCCTCACCACCAGGAAAAGGATAAGGCAGGAGGCAATGCCCAAGGTCAGGCCGAATACGTTTAGGAATGCGTAACCGAAATTTCGCCTGATATTCCTGAAAGCGATGATTACATAATTTTTGAACATAGCTTTTAGTACTAAAAATGGGCAAATAAACTCTCAAACTAACCCCTTCTTTGGTTCAAAGAAGGAGTTAGGGAGACACATTAATCAACTGTTATTATAAAACTATATACAGTTCCGGGACTGACCTGGTATATCAGATCATTATATTTTCGACCACAGTCTGGCCGTCGAGCAGGCGTATAATGCGGTGGCTGTAACGGGCGTCGTGTTCAGAGTGAGTTACCATGATGATGGTGGTACCCTGTTCGTTCAGGTCGGTCAGCAGTTCCATTACATCGTTACCGTTGCTGCTATCAAGGTTACCGGTGGGCTCATCCGCCAGTATCAGCTTAGGCTTGTTTACAACCGCACGGGCAATAGCCACACGCTGTTGCTGACCACCAGATAATTGCTGTGGATAGTGGTTGCGACGGTGCATGATCTGCATTTTGTCCAATACCTCTTCTACCCTTTTTACCCGTTCCGAACTTGGCACCCCGGTATAGATCAGCGGCAATTCCACATTTTCAAACACGGTAAGCTCGTCGATCAGGTTGAAACTCTGGAACACGAAACCGATGTTATGCTTGCGCAAGTCGGCGCGTTTGCGTTCGTTAAAATGAGCTACTTCTATGTCGTTAAATACATAGCTGCCGCCGTCCGGGTCATCGAGCATACCCAAAATATTGAGCAAGGTTGATTTTCCGCAGCCCGACGGGCCCATGATCGCAACGAATTCACCTGTGTTCACATTCATCGATAATTTGTTCAACGCAATGGTTTCCACCTCTTCGGTGCGGTAGTACTTTTCTAAATCAGTAATCTTTATCATTTGTGCCTCCTAATCCTGTGTTTAATTGTTAAGGATTTGATTTTTATATGTTAGTTAAATAATTAGTTTTCTTATAGCTATCCCCTTTAACATTTGCCTCTTAAACCCCTCTCTACCGGAGAGGGATTGGTTAAGGCTTACTTCTGTAACACCAGTTCCTGTATGTCGCCGTAATTCTCATAGCTCGAAGTGATAACCTTATCACCAGGTTTCAGCCCGCGTATTACTTCAAAATAATCAGGGTTTTGCCTGTTCAGCTGTATGTCAACCTTATAAGCCGTTTTACCGTCATCGCTCACTTTGAATATCCAGTTACCTCCGGTTTGCTGGAAGAAACCTCCTTTAGGCAACAGCAATGCAGGCGCTTCGTCGCTAAATACCAGCCTTATCTGCAGTGTCTGGCCTTTTCTCAAACCTTGCGGAACTTCACCCACGAACATCATATCTACCTGGAACGTTCCGCCGGTACCTACCGAACTGAAAACCTTTTTAACAACCAGTTTGTAGTTTTTATCATCCGTCGGGTAATAGGCAGTCATGCCTGTAAAAACCCTCGATATATAATGCTCATCCACATTGGCCCGTACTTTCAGGCCCGAAAAACCGTCGATCTGGGCGAGGTGTTCGCCCCTGTTTTTATTCTGACCGATCTCAGCATCGAGAGAAGTAAGCTGACCGTCTATGGGTGCACGCACGGTGAGGTCGGCAACTTCTTTTCGCATCAGTTCCAGGCTTTTCTTCATTTGCCGATACTGTTCCTGGGCTTGCTCGTCCTGTACTTTATTCAAAGCAGTATCTTGTTTTAATATCTGCCTTGTAAGGTTCCTTTTTCTCAGTTGGTAGTTGTAAGCATTTTCCGCAATCTGGTAATCCTGCAAACCTATCGCCTTTTGGGCATAAAGTTTTTTATCTACAGTATACAAGCGTTCTGCCTCCTTAAATGCGCTTTCAGCATCGGCCATTGCCTGTAGCTTACCTACCGTGTTTTGGGCCGCATTATTTTTTGAAATCTGCATTTGAGTTTGAACATTATAGACCTGGTTCTCTGAATTTGCGAGACTTATTTCAACGTCAGTATTAGACAACTTCAAAATCGGGTCGCCTTTTTTAAGTTTAGCACCGTCCTCTACATATTTCTCCTGTACCGTACCACCTTGAACGGCATCCAGGTAAATAGTTGTCTGGGGCATTACCACGCCGTTTACCGGAATAAATTCCGAAAATGGGCCTTTCTTAATTTCGCTGATCGTAATTCTGTCTACCGGAACATTGTATTTACTTTTTCCGGAGGTAAAATAAATGCTGCCTGCAACAAGTAATACAATGCCCGTAATACCAGCAATGGTCATTATACGTTTGGTGTTCCAGCGGCTTTTTTCAATTTTTCTATCCACAGTTATAAATTATATTTTGGTATTGTTTACAAAAAGATATGCCACAAATTAAAATGCTGTTTTTCAGCAATTTACTATCAAATTAACTATTTAAAGCGTACGCTTCTGTTACAGCAAGTGTCCGTTTATGATACAATGCGCCCGGTACAACCCGGCAAATAGATAACGCCTAATAGTTCACAGTTAATTAATTACAGCGTTAACTGCCAAAACCATCATCATTAGCATAAAAATTGCATCCGGGTATTATATATGATAGTACGCTTTCTGTAATATTACTAATTTAGGGGATTGCTATGAATTACGAACCTTTAACCATTAACTAAATATATGATACTAAAAAAGGCGACCGTTTTAGTTGTTGATGATGATACCGACGTATTAACCGCGGTTAAACTGCTGCTTAAGACCGAGGCCGGTGAAGTTATAACCGAAAAAAACCCGGAGAACCTGAACTGGCTGCTGCAACGCAACCAGATCGACCTGGTATTGCTGGATATGAATTTCAACAGCGCCATCAATACGGGTAACGAGGGGATATACTGGCTACGGAAAATAAAGGAGTGGAAGCCGAATGTGTGCGTCATCATGATAACCGCTTACGGCGATATCGACCTTGCGGTACGCTCGTTGAAAGAAGGGGCCGACGATTTTGTGGTAAAGCCATGGCACAATGAAAAATTAATAGCGACGATCAAAGAATTACTGGATAAGCAGGAAGGTGTAAAACCGGCTAAAGCTTCGGTAAAGTCGTCGGGTGATACCTCTATCCTGGGCGACTCGGAAGTAATGCAGGATATATTCCACAAGGTGAATAAGATTGCCCCTACCGATGCTAATATCCTGATACTGGGTGAAAATGGCACGGGTAAGGACCTGATGGCGAAGGCGATCCACGAACGGTCGCTGCGTGCCGATAAACCCTTTATTAAAGTGGATGTTGGTGCGCTTACCGACACCTTATTCGAGAGCGAACTTTTTGGGCACAAAAAAGGAGCTTATACAGATGCCCGTGAAGACAGGCCCGGTCGATTCGAAGACGCACACGGCGGAACTTTGTTTCTGGATGAAATAGGCAACATTTCATTGCTTCAACAGGCCAAGTTACTTACAGTGCTGCAAAACAGGCAGGTTACCCGGCTGGGTACCAATAAGGCGGTTGATGTTGATATAAGGCTCATTTGCGCCACTAACCTTCCGCTGCAGGAGCTTGCCAACGAGAACCGTTTCCGAAAGGACCTGATTTACCGTATTAATACTGTTGAGATAAATATGCCGCCTTTACGCCGGCGCAACGAAGATATCATTATCCTCGCAAGGCATTTCGCCAAACTTTACAGCTCTAAATATTTAAAGCCCGTAATCGATTTTGATCCGGGAGCAATGCAGAAACTGAAACAATACAATTATCCCGGCAATGTGCGCGAATTACAGTATACTATAGAACGCGCTGTAATTATGGCCGATGACCAGTTGTTGAAAGCGGACGATCTGATCTTCTCTATACTGGAGGCGCCTACCGAGGAAAACATCGAGGCTGACAACGTTCCCCTGAGCACGCTTGAAAAGAATGCCATATTGAGGGTGATCGAAAAGAACAATGGAAATATTACCCGTGCCGCCAAAGAATTAGGGTTAACACGGACGGCCTTATACCGCAGACTGAGCAAATATGATATTTAAGAGATACGAATGGCGGCTTTTGCTGCGGGTGCTTATCCTGTTTATCACCCTTACCGCAACTTCCATACTGGCGGTTGAAGGCCAGGGTTATTACCTGTACCTGGTTATTACCTGCCCCCTGCTGGTTTATGAGCTGATAGAGATGATACGTTTCCAGAAAAAAGCCCAGGACGAGGTTAGCCAGTTTGTGGAATCCATACACTACCGTGACTTTTCGAGGCATTTTGATGTGCGCCGCGCCCCTACGGAACTCAAGCCCCTTCGAAAAGGCTTTAATGAGATCAACAGCACGTTCAAACTCATCAGCCGCGAAAGAGAGACACAATACCACTACCTGCAAAAAATATTGGAACTGGTAGATACCGGTATCCTGTCCTACGATAACGAAACAGGTGAGACAGGGTGGATAAACGAGGCTTTCAAAAAGATCATAGGCGTACCTTACCTAAAAACCATCCATTCGCTTGAAAAACGCGAAGAAGCGCTTTACCAGGATATCGTAAAACTAAAACCCGGCGAAAGCAAAGTAATTACTATATCCCGTAACCAACAACTGGTTAAAATATTGGTTTCGGCAAGTGTGCTGCGCAGCGATGACCGGATATCCAAACTGGTCGCCTTCCAAAACGTAAGCGAGGCATTAGATGAAACTGAGTCTAAAGCCTGGCAAAAGTTACTTAGTGTGATGACACATGAAATTATGAATTCGGTAGCGCCAATTTCTTCCCTGGCCGACACGTTGAAGAACAGGCTGCAAAGTCCTGAGTTAAAAGGTGGCGGTATGAACGGAGAACTGGAAGATCTTGAACTCGGCATCGATACCATCAAACGCCGCAGCGAAGGTTTGCTGAAATTTACGGAGAGTTACCGCAACCTGAATAAGATCACCAAGCTTGACCTGAAAAAGATTTTCGTTCGCGACTTGTTCGAGAATCTGAGCAGCCTGATGTCGCCAACAATGGACAAGAAACATATCGAGTTGGAAATAGTGCTGCGCGACCCGGCGTTGGCTATTGAGGCCGACTTGAACCTGGTAGAACAGGTATTGATCAACCTGGTGGTAAATGCTATTGAGGCTGTAAAAGAAAGAGAAGATCCTCGTATTACACTGGCCGCTGAGGTGGGCAATGGCCGTACTATAATCAAAGTTGCTGATAATGGCCTTGGTATGCCGCCGGAGCTGCTCGACAAAATATTTATCCCGTTCTTCAGCACCCGGAAAACCGGTAGCGGCATAGGGCTCAGTTTGTGTAAGCAGATCATGTTATTGCACAAAGGCAATATCCAGGTACAAAGTACCGAGGGAAAGGGTTCTGCATTTTTATTGCAGTTTGTGGGATAAAAAGCGGGCTATATTCATGTAAGTTTTTATCAGTCCGATCGGTAAACAGGAATTAAAACAATATTTCCTAAAAGCGGTTGTTTAATTTGAAAAACAGCTTATACCGATCATAAGATAATCTTTATGAAAGATTTTGTCGTCAAAAAAAGTATATCGATCCATGCACCGGCCGAAGTAGTTTGGGATGCACTGACAAATCCGGAAAAGACAAAAAAATACTTCTTTAACTGCAGGGTGCTTTCCGACTGGCAGGTTGGCAGCCCGATCATATTTGAGGGCCGGATTTTCCTGCTGATACCTATAAAACTTGAAGGTGTTATTACCGAAGTGAAGCCAAACAAGTTGTTGAGGTACAAGCTCTTCAGCGAGGTGGGCGACCGCGGCGGCTCTTCGACCGTAACCGATGAACTGGAATATATTAACGGCGAAACGATAGTACACATTACAGACGACGTTGGCGTTGGCGAGGGGGTGGAAGAAAGGTACGAGCGGTCTGTAAAAGGCTGGGATAAAATTCTTTGGGGTTTAAAGGATTTTGTTGAGCAAAACAAGTTTTCGTTGGCTTAATAGTTCTGCATCTTCTCAATAATGGCAGAAAAAAGCACAACAAGCGAGAGTAAGATAAACAAGTGCACTAAAATGAGCACCCACGTGCCCTTATTAAGCCCGAAAAAATAATAAAGACCGGTATGCTGCTGCCTTTTATTCATCAGATCAAATTTAGTTAAAAAAGGGCATTTACAATAGCATATCAGTTATTCAAAAGATTCGCATATTAATCTATCCGCCCTCGGCGGTCAGGGCTAAACGATCAGCGGGGTGTTGTCTATCAGGTTCATCACTTTGTCTACCATCTCCTGTACATCAAAAGGCTTGCGGACATAATCATTTGCCTTACACTCTTCCACGATCATTTCGATATTATTTGCAGTGGAAAGGATGATAACCGGGATTTTGTTAAGATTGTCGGACTGTTTGATCTTAAGACAGAACCTGTGGCCAGGTTGATTATTGATAAATTCGTCTATAAGGATAAGATGGGGTTTAAATTCTTGTATCACCTCCAGGTCTTTGGGTTCGGGACAGCTAAACGTCTCAAAACCCTCATCTTCCAAAATATACGAAACCAGGTTTCGTATATCCTGATCGTTTTCGACGATCAACACTTTTTTCTTCATACAATCAATAGTAAAATATAATCAGGCAGATCAAATATATAAATTACGCTTAAAATTTTATTATTACAGTTAATAAATTTACCTCCCGGCCCCGATCCACACATTTATTACATGATCACTTTCACCTTAATTTGTCCGTCTGATAATGTACGGATGATCAACTGTTCCGTGGTTGGATAAATAGCTTTAATATCAAGATCTCGGATCGATACATCCGAATGAATGCCATTCCCCATATCTTTACTCATTTCCTTCTGGACACGGGTTTTGCTATCGGTCAAAAATTGACTTATGTTATAGATTGCCCGTTGGCGTATCATATCAGTTATTTTGCCGTTGAACATCCATTTTGCCGCTTTCAGCATCCACGCTTTGGTTTGGAGATCGAAACTTAGATCAGGGAATGATAATTCGTGACTTTTCGGGTCGTAATTTGGGGTCCCAACCAGGTAAATAGTGCCTGCACTTGAGCCTTTAAAATCAACCTGCATCACTATCTGCTTACCACTCCCCCATATCTTAGTATTATCTACGATAAATTCTTTTCCGGCAACGTCGGCCTTCATTCCCACCACTTGCTGGTTTACAGTTTTGGTCAGGTGATCATAGTTTTCCTGCAGGTCAAGATAAACGTTAAAACCGTTGGCCGGGGTGTAGGCCGATAAATTGGGCAAAGGTTTTATGGGTCGTTGTGTGCTTACCGTGGTAAAAATTGGTTTGGCTGATAGTCCGACCGAAAATGTAAGTTGCGACCCGTTAAGGCTAAAACTGCTCAGCCGCACCGACTCGGGGTTGATGTAGACATACCCCATATCCCCCGCTTTGCTCTCGGTAGCAAGGTTCTTCCATATCTGCTCAACCATGGGCCTTATATTGTAAGCCGCTATGCGTGCATCCACCTGCTTTCCCAAATCATTCAAAGGGTCGGTAATGTACTGTATCAGCCTGTCGGTCACGTCTATCGTTCCCATAACCACATTGCAGCGGTCGAGTGGCTTCGGGACGGGATAAAGGATAGTTTTTGAACGCAAATGATAATCGGGGGTAATGCTGATGGTCGACTGATAGGATATTTGCATACGCCGCGGCTGCTCGCCTGCCCAGCCGCATTGTGCTGAGATCACCGGTACAATAGGCGTTTGCCCCGACCCGGGGAATATAGCGCACTTGGCACAATAGGATGCCGCAAAACCGTAGCTGCCAATAAAGCTGAGGTTCACCACGTTATTATTGCCCGCAATGGTAAAAGGTGTTCGGGTAAACACATATTGATATCGCAGGCCTTCGCAGGGTTGTTGGTTATCGGTATATTTATTGGGTACCGAATGTTCGGCTTGTACAAAATAATTTTTAAGGTCGACCGTAACCGGCACTTCGATATTGGATACAGGTTGAACTATGTCAGGTATCCCGGCCGTCGGTACGTTAGCCGGTGCAAGCGGTTTGGTTGCGGCACACGAATAAAGGATAAGCGGCAATACCACAGCCGTAAGGGATTGTGTTGGTTTAAGTTTCATTTAAAGCGATAATGCTGGTAAAAATAGTAAAGGTTTATGAATTTGCCTCACAAAATCGCGGTACACTAAGTGTTCACGCCGCCGCCGCTTGCCAAATATACAGTTATCATATTTAATTGATTATCAGGTAATTTTAAAATAGGTCATGTTAAAAAGTGGCCCATTTTTAACATATTCGTGAACAGCAATTTATCGTGTTTTATTATTTACATCGCCCTCTAAACGCCCCAACCCATGTAGTGAACCTTAATGCCAATTAATATAATTACCGTAATAAAAGCAAGAATGGTCATCCAGTTATACTTTTGCCAAAGGTACAGTAAAAATAAAAGCAACGCCGACGACGAAGCCACCATCGCCCCGATAAAATACATATTTAGTTGGGCATTGGTTAACCCTGAGTTAGACTTAAAATGGTACAGGGCGTCCGCAAGTGTACGAATGATCACCATCAAAATAATGATGAGGGCTGCCCGCGCAATTAAAAGACGATGCTTATTGTAAAATCTAAACATGGGACCCGGTCGTGCTTCAAAACTACATATTTATTAACCGTATTTTTGAAATTTGACAGGGCGCTAACCTTTCATTTGTTATAATTGACGCTGCGAATAAAAATCATGAAAAATATCTTTGCTATTTCAGGCAGCCTACGGTCAGGGTCGTCGAATCATATCATTCTTGAATATCTAAAGAGCCTGCCCGGCGAAAATGTAAAGTTTGTTATCTACGATGGAATAGCAGGCATACCGGCATTCGACCCCGGTCTTGATAATGATGACCCGCCAGAACCGGTAACCAGGCTGCGGGAGCAGATAGCTGGCGCGGATGGCGTCGTGATCTGCACACCCGAATATGCTTTTGGGGTGCCCGGCGCTTTAAAAAATGTATTGGACTGGACAGTGTCAAGCGGTTCGTTTTCAGGAAAGCCGACGGCCTTAATTACGGCTTCTACCGGTGGCGAAAACGCCCACGCGGCAATGATCAAAATATTAGGCGCCATAGATGCAAAACTGGTGCCCGAAACAACGCTGCTCATATCTTTTATTCGCACCAAAATCGGCGATGGTCAGATCACCGATGAGGCAACTGTTAAAAAATTAAAGACACTATTTAAGGCTTTGTTGAATTCTATTGACTGATTTCCCGAAAAGCCTTCCGACCATCTAACTAATACTGCCAATTTGACAACCTTACCTCGTTTGGAACAAGCATTGATAAAACCTAATTCGAATCAGAATTTACTGAATTAGCGAATTTACGGAACTGGTATATGCTTAAGTCCTGTCAATTCTTCTAATCTCATAAATCCGGGTTCTGACATATTAATTACTCCAAAACCATTATAGATTATGCAAGAAAAAGGAACGATCTCGATACATACCGAGAACATTTTCCCGATCATCAAAAAATTCCTGTATTCCGATCACGAAATATTCCTTCGCGAATTGGTATCCAACGCGGTAGACGCAACACAAAAACTGAAACGCCTGAGCTCGCTTGGCCAGGTAAAAGGTGACATCGGCGATGTGCGCGTTGAAGTGGCGTTTGACGAGGCTAAGAAAACCATAACCATCTCCGACAATGGTATCGGCATGACAGCCGAAGAGATCAAAAAGTATATCAACCAGATCGCTTTCTCCGGCGCCGAAGAATTCATGGAGAAATTCAAGGAGGCTAAAGACGCTAACGAGATCATCGGGCGTTTCGGCCTGGGTTTCTATTCTGCCTTTATGGTTGCCGACAGGGTGGATATTGAAAGCTTATCGTACCAGGAAGGCGCCGAACCCGCTCATTGGACCTGCGATGGAAGTACCGAATTTGAATTGAGCGAGGGTAGCCTGACCGAACGCGGTACCGAGATCACCCTCCATATCAACAAGGATAACGAAGAGTTCCTGAGTAAATATAAATTGCAGGAAATACTGGATAAATATTGCCGTTTCCTGCCCGTGCCTGTCATTTTCGGCACAAAAACGGAAGAGGAGCACGATGGAGAGGATGAAGAAGGCAAGCCAAAATTCAAATCGGTTGAGGTTCCGAATATCATCAATGATACCAACCCTATCTGGACCAAATCGCCGAACGACCTGAAGGACGAGGATTACCTCGATTTTTATAAACAGCTTTACCCGTTCTCGGAAGATCCGCTGTTCTGGATACACTTGAACGTCGATTATCCGTTCAACCTTACGGGGGTACTTTATTTCCCCAAAGTGAAGAATGATTTTGATTTCCAGCGGAACAAGATCAAGTTATTTTCGCGCCAGGTGTTCATCACCGATGAGGTAAAAGACATCGTGCCCGAGTTCCTGATGTTGCTGCACGGCGTTATTGATTCGCCGGATATCCCGCTTAACGTATCAAGAAGCTTTCTGCAGGCCGATGGTAACGTAAAAAAGATCAACAGCTACATTACTAAAAAGGTAGCTGATAAACTGGCAGAATTGTTTAAGAATGATCGCGCAGCATACGAAGAGAAATGGCCGGATATTGGTCTTTTCGTAAAATATGGTATGGTGAGCGAAGACAAGTTTTATGATAAGGCCAAAGAATTTGTCCTGCTGACCAATACCGACAAAAAGAATTTTACTTTGGAGGAATACAAGGAGAAGGTGGCCCCTGTTCAGACCGACAAGGACGATCGCCTGGTTTACATTTATACCAACGACCCGCAAAAACAGGATGCGTTTATCCAGTCGGCCAACAAAAAAGGTTACGATGTTTTGCTGATGAATTCGCCCATCGATAATCATTTTATAAGCAGCCTGGAGCAAAAACTGGAAAAAACATCGTTAAAACGTGTGGATTCCGATGTAGCTGATAAACTGATCAAAAAAGATGATAACCCCGCCCATATCCTTACCGAGGAACAATCGGCCCGGGTAAAAACAATTTTTGATAACGCCATTAATAAACCCGCTTACAAAGTTGAACTGGAAAGCTTAAATCCTGACGACCTGCCCGTAACAGTTACCATGGACGAATTTATGCGCCGCATGAAGGAAATGGCGGCCATGGGCGGAGGAATGGGCTTTTATGGCAATATGCCCGACAATTATAAAGTAATTATCAACGCTAACCACAAATTGGTAAGCAAGATACTGGAGCAGGAAAGTGAAGAGACACAATCGCAATTGGCCAAACAAGCTTTTGACCTGGCACTGCTTTCGCAAGGCTTGCTGACCGGGGCAGAATTGACGGAGTTTGTCAACCGCAGCGTTAACCTGATATAAATATCATTTTAGCAGAATGTTTAGGCCCTGGTTAAACCGGGGCCTTTTTTTGGTCGAAACTTAAAAAGTTTGAGTATCTTTATTTTGTTAATTCTAAACCTTTTATGATATATCCAAAAACCTTACTTACTGCCTTGGTGGTCATTTGCAGTAGTCTCAGTTATGCTCAATCAACTAAAGCAGAAAAAGCGGCTGCGCTGAAATTTGCGATCAGGAATAGCGTAAATAGTATCGAATATACCTTTGTGACTTCCCAGGGCGGACAAACATATTATATGCAGGTTACCAGAGACAGCTTGACCTCAGTGCTGCCGTTCGCAGGCAACTCCATATCCGGAAATGCTTACGTAGATCAGACCGCAAATTTAAACCTCAGGTCATTAGATTTTGGATATAGTGTTAAAACCTTAAAAAAGAACGGGCAACAGGTTACCATGACGCCTAACGATGTTGACGACATTAACAAGATCGTACTGGAAATATACGAAGATGGCAACGCTACCCTGATAGTAAATAGTGTGCGGCGGTCGCGCATGATATACCACGGTTATCTTTACCCCGGTCGTGCAAATTAACATCCGGCCAACGCTGCTGGTGTTACACAAAAACAACAGGGAATTGACTAATGTGGAATAAATTTTGTATAATTTTATGGAAAAGTTCTCCGTTATTCATCTTACGAGTGTATGAAAACTTTAAGAAACCTGTTGATCCTTATGCTGATAGTTGGTATAGGGACCTCTGCATCTTTTGCACAAAATAAAAAAGAGCAAAAAAGGGCGGCAATTAAAAATAACATCGAAACCAAACACTACACCTTTAGCGCTAACAATGCGATACCGCTTAGCGGCGGAACAATCCAGCTTACTTCGGAGTATGATTTAAAAATAACACCTGACAGTGTAGTTTCATTTTTACCTTATTACGGCGTGGCCCATTTCGATGTGCCCTATGGCAGTACTGATCTGGGCATAAAATTCACATCCACAAAATTTGAATACAAAGCTGTTCAAAGAAAAAAAGGCGGCTGGGAGATCACCATCAAACCAAAAGATGTGAGGAACCTGCAGTCGATGACTCTGTTTATATCCGCTGATGGCTACGGTTCACTGGCAGTAAACAGCGTAAACCGTGATAATATCAGTTTTGACGGCTACCTCGAGTAACCCTTCCTAAGCTTACCTCCGTTAACTGAATATGCTGTACCCTTTTGGGTACAAAGTGTTCCTTTTTGGGTCCCGCAAAAAACGGGTATCGAACTATATGCAATATGGTATAGTGTTTGAACCACCTTAAGCGTCTATAAAAGTTAATTATTATGAAAAGCTTAGGTAAATTGTTTTTTGTATCTGCCCTGGTTTTATGGGGATCTGATGCAGTTTTCGCACAATCGTTAAAAGAGGATAAGGTTAAAAAAGCCACAGAGGTTAAAAACCTTGTCGACGGCGGCCGGTATACTTTTGAGGCCTCGAAAAAGGTTATGGGTAATGGCGACAGCAGGTACCTTCGGCATGGCGGCGATATGGATGTTTCAAAAGATACATTGATCGTTTATTTGCCAGAGGAAGGCAAGGCACCCGGTACGCCGGTTAAAGCTATTAATGCAGGTATTACTTGTACCGGTTTCGGTTACCAAATGAACGATGCCGTAAATGGCGGGTGGAACATCGATATAACTCCAAAAGGGGATCATTCAACAGAAATAAAAGAAATAACCCTTCTGATATCGCCCGAAGGGTATGCAACGCTGGATGTGATGAGGCCCGATAAAAAATCACTGATCTTTTACGGGTATGTCAAACAGCACATTGCCCAGTTTCCACCGGTAAGCGCCGCAATTGTAAAATAACAAACTTAATAGAGGGCAGCACGGTCGCCGGGCAGCCCTTCATTATCTTTTAGGCCAACTCCTGATAACTTTCTCCTTAAGGCCTCCTGAACAAGGTAGAATATTTTTTTAGATGCCTGCTTAACGCTTAAACCATGCGTCCTGATATTTGAAATACAATTGCGTGATTCGTCCGTAAGCCCCGGTCTCGGGCTGAACGTGAGATAGGCACCCATACTATCGGCTGCGCTTAACCCGGGGCGCTCGCCTATAAGGATTATAGAAAGCCCGGACAGCATTTGCGCTCCAATATCGTCAGCTACTGCTACCCTGCCTTGTTTAACAAGACAAATGGGAGCAATTTTTAACCCGGCCGACAGCAACCGCGGTACCAGTACCTTCAGCAGATTTATTGAGTTGTTATTAACGGCTGTAGCCGAAAGCCCGTCGGCGATAACAATAACAATGTCGGCAGGTGCATGATGGCCGGATAATAGATCAGCCGATATATCGTCCAATTGCCGGCCAAGATCGGGCCGCTGCAGGTATTGCTCCCGATAAGCGGCTTTACTATGTAGCTGCAAAAACGGCAGGTCAAGCTCCGCTAATTCCCCTGATAATTTTTGCACATCGAGTTCCGAATAAACGGCATCGCGTGCGTGGGCATGTGCGAGGTTAAAAGTCAGCGACTGCCTAACGGGGATACTCGAACCGGCGCGGCCCAAAGCTATCCTGGCAGCCGTAAATTCTTTTAACGGCTCCAAAAGATCATTGCCGGCCTTTTCTAATTGATCCATAGCCTTTTCATTTCTTTTACCATTTCAGCATTTCTGTGATTTGACAGGTTTCCGTACGCGTCTATTATCCCCTGTTTTATCAGCCATTCCTCAAACTCTGGCGCAGGCCGTAGCCCGAGCACTTTACGCAGGTAAACAGCATCGTGAAACGAAGTGGATTGGTAATTGAGCATGATATCATCCGAGCCGGGAACGCCCATGATAAAATTACAGCCCGCTACGCCCAAAAGTACCAGCAGGTTATCCATATCGTCCTGGTCGGCTTCAGCATGGTTGGTGTAACAAATGTCAGCGCCCATAGGCAGGCCCAGCAATTTACCGCAAAAATGATCTTCTAAAGCGGCCCGGATGATCTGCTTGCCGTCATAAAGGTATTCCGGGCCAATAAAGCCCACCACTGTATTCACCAGGAACGGGTTGTACCGGCGTGCCACAGCATAGGCCCTTGCCTCACATGTCTGCTGGTCGACACCATGATGCGCATTAGCCGAGAGCTCACTACCCTGCCCCGTCTCGAAATACATAACATTATTGCCAACCTTACCGCGGTTTAATGACAATGTTGCCTCATAAGCTTCATCCAGCAAACTTAAACTGATACCAAAGCTCGAATTACTTTTCTCTGTACCGCCTATCGACTGGAAGCAAAGATCGACGGGAGCGCCGCTGTTGATGAGCTCCAATGTTGTGGTGACATGGCTCAAAACGCAAGATTGCGTGGGTATATCAAATTGTTGCCGCAAGGCATCCATCAGCCGCAAAAGGTTGTTCACTTCGACCAGGCTGTCTGTAGCGGGATTAATACCGATTGTGGCATCGCCACTGCCATAAAGCAAACCGTCAATAATGCTGGCGGCTATACCCTTTGGATCGTCCGTAGGGTGATTGGGTTGCAAACGCGTTGAAAAACGCCCCTTTAAACCGATCGTATTCCTGAAACGGGTCACCACTTCACACTTTCGTGCCACAGCTACCAAATCCTGGTTACGCATCAGTTTCGAAACTGCAGCGGCCATTTCCGGCGTTATTCCGTCCGACACTTTCTTTAACACCTCTCCCGTAACATCGTCGCTTAAAAGCCAATCCCGCAATTCACCAACAGTTAAACTATCAATTAAAGTAAATGTTTTAAAATTATGGTTATCAATTATTAATCTTGTTATTTCGTCTTGTTCATAAGGTATCACCATTTCTTCGAGGAAGGTCTTTAACGGGACATCGGCAAGCGTAATTTGTGCTGCTACACGTTCTTCGTAACTCTCGGCCGACAGGCCGGCCAGCACATCGCCCGACCGGTGTGGCGAGGCTTTAGCCAGCAACGTTTTCAGGTCTTTAAACCTGTAAGTCCTTCTGCCGATGGTGTGCTGGTACGACATGATTTAATCAGTAGCGATCATCGTTTCAGCCTGTTCGAGCAGCACATCGTCCGTTATTTTTATTTTGTGCTTACCCATAAGCATAAACAGGATAATTACAGCAACCAGCCCGCCGAAAAACCAAAGGCTTAGCCGTGGGTTAAAATAAATTATGGCAAACATGCATAGTGCCGATAATACCAGCGCTATCGCCGGGAAATACGGATAAAACGGCGAAGCAAACGGGCGATCGAGACCTGGTTCCTTTTTTCTGAGCCTGAAAAGACTCACCATGCTCATCATATACATTAGCGCGGCACCCATTACCGAAATAATGATGATCTGTGCCGTAGTGCCGGTCAGCAATGCTATAGCGCTTACTATACCCGATGCTATTAATGCCCAATGCGGTGTTTTAAACCGGTGATTTACCCTTGCCAGGCCACGGGGCAGATAGCCGCTCCTGGCCATTGCAAAAACTTGCCGCGATGACGCCAGTATAATACCGTGAAAAGAGGCGATCAGCCCAAACAAACCAATGCCTGCAAATACGCGGGTAAGGCTGTTCGATTTCCCCAGAACGATACTGATTGCTGCAGGTAATGGGTAATCCAGGCTGCTTAATTTTCGCCAGTCGGTAATACCGCCTGTTAAGATCATCACACCTAACGCGAGGAAAACAAGCGTTAATATGCCATAGATATATCCTCTCGGGATATTGCGCCGGGGATCTTTTACTTCCTCGGCTACCGAGGCAACCCCTTCTATCGCCAGGTAAAACCAAACAGCGAAAGGCAATGCAGCAAACACCCCGCTCCACCCGAACGGCATTGGGTTACTTACATAATTACTCATTTTGAACGATGGCCCGATAACGCTCATAAATAACAGCAATTCGCCCACGGCAAGTATAGTTATAAACACAGAAAAGGCAGCCGATTCCTTAATACCCATGACATTAATACCAATAAACACGATATTGAATATGATCGCCGAGCCCACTACCGGAATTGCAGGATATAAAAAGTGCAGGTAACTACCAAGCGCAAAACCAACTGCCGGTGTCGCAAAAAGGAAATCGATCAAAGTAGCGTAACCTGCTATAAGCCCGGCAACCGGCCCCATGGCCCTGTAAGCATAGGCAAAAGCACCGCCCGCATGCGGTATAGAAGTGGTCAGTTCGGTATAGCTGAAAACAAAAGCTATGTACATTATTGTTACTACCAGCGTTGCTATCAGCATACCGATAGTGCCTGAAACGGCCCATCCGTTGTTCCACCCGAAATATTCGCCCGATATGACCAGTCCAACCGCAATGGCCCACAAATGGATCGGTTTAAGTGCTTTTTTTAGTTTTTCGGGCCGCGTATTGCTCATGAACGATGGGGTAGCATAATTTCCGCTTTAAAATAGTTAAAGGCGCTGTTAAATCAAAATCGCCCTTGTTATCATATTGTTAAGACGCCTGCCGTACCCGCTGTTCAAACATACTTGTAGTAAAGCTGTTAAAATAAGGAACAATACTTATTGAAATGTTACGTATCAAAATTCCGTCCGACGGTTTGTCGGCGCTCGATTATAGAAAATTCACGCAGCTTGATGTACCGCATCCGCATAGCGGTATCAGGCCCGAGGTAAACAATAATGTCATCCTGTTATTTGAAGATGAACAGGAAGCCGTCGATTACGCGCACCAGGTAGATGGTTACGCCGAATCATTAGAAGACCACAATAGCTCAGAGTACCTGGCTGCTAACGATATCATTAAAGCGATCGGTGACGATGAGTTTGTGCAGGCCTACATCCAAAGCTAATGACTTTGTTAAGCCTCGATAATGACGCCCGCAAAGGTTAGCCCTCCGCCAAAGCCCAGCATCAATATTTTATTCCCGGGCTTTATTTTACCTGCATTTTTGGCAATGTTCCAGGACAGAGGAATCGAAGCGGACGATGTATTACCAAAATACTCAATGCTGCTTAACATTTTCTCCATCGGCGCACCAATCTCTCCCGCAACGCCTTCTATAATGCGCATATTCGCGCTGTGAAGGATTATCCAGTCAAGGTCCTCCATAGTCATAGAATTTTTAGCGATCAATTCCTTTACTTTGGCGCTAACGGTTTGTATGGCCCATTTGAATACCACCTTGCCATTTTGATGAATTTTGCCGTTCGGGTCTATTTGCTCCCCATTAATTACAGAAGCGTGTTGCGATAAATAAAGGTCTTTCCCATGGCTGCCGTCCGAACCGGTAATAGTGCTGAATATCTTTGATTTTTCCGAAGGCTCAACCAAAGCCACACCGGCGCCATCGCCAAACAATATACAGGATGTACGGTCGTGAAAATCTGTAAATTTCGACAAAGCCTCTGCACCAAAAACCAAAATCTTTTTGTGCGTCCCGGATGCTATCATGCCTTTGGCTAAGATCAAGCCATACACAAATCCTGCACAAGCAGCCATAATATCAAGGCAACCACAATTCTGGATATTTAAACGGTTTTGTATCTGGCTGGCCATGCTTGGCATCACCTGGTCGGCGCTGGTGGTGGCTACTAATATAAAATCTACGTCGTCAAACGAGAATCCCGCGTTTTCCGTTAATAAATTTTGGGCCGCTTTTACGCACAGATCGCTCGTAAATTCATCCTTGTCGGCAAACCTGCGTTCTTTTATTCCTGTCCGCGAGATTATCCATTCATTATTTGTTTCGATAAACTGTTCAAAATATTCATTGGTTATCCTGTTTGCAGGGGTATAAACAGCAATAGCAGTTATTTTGGATTCCATGTTTTGATTTGGTATTTCTGGTTAAATCAAAGATACTAACTGTTTAATATGATTTAACGAAAAGTGAATTTAAAGTAAACAATTTGCAACGAGGCCCGTCCAGCCGGTTTGGTGCGACGCCCCTAAACCCCGCCCGGTGTCTCCGTCAAAATATTCGTGAAAAAGTATATGATCTTTAAAATAAGGGTCATTTTGCAACTTTTCGTAATCACCAAAAACAGCCCTGCGGCCATTTTCATCTTTCAGAAAGATCTTTAGCATGCGGTAGTACAACTCATCGGCTATTTCTTTCAAATTCATGAAATTTCCCGAATTGGTTGGGCATTCCACTTTATAATTATCACCATAATATTGGTGAAAACGGTGCAGGCTGTCAATGATCAGGTAATTGATAGGTACCCATATTGGGCCCCGCCAGTTGCTGTTACCGCCAAACAAGCCGCTGTCACTTTCCGCAGGAACATATTTAATACTAAATTCCCTCCCATCCACCGCTACGGTATACGGATTGTCGAGATGATATTTTGACAAAGCCCTTATACCATGAGGGCTCAGGAACTCATTTTCATCCAGCAAATGTTTAAGCAGCGATTTCATCCGGTATCCACGCAGTAAACTCAAGAGGTGTTTGCCTTTGCTGTTTTTTTCATTCCAACGCGATACCAGGCTGGCAAGGTCGGGCCGGTTATCCTCAAACCATTTCATTCGTCCCTTAAAAACCGGGCTATCCGTAATTGCTTCGTCATCAAGCACCTGGGTTGCAAATAGGGGTATAAGGCCCACAATACTCCTCACCTTCATTTTTCGAACGGCGCCATCAGGTGAACGCAACTGGTCATAAAAAAAGCCATCTTGTTCGTCCCACAGGCCCTCCTGGTCGTTTCCCAGGTTGTCCATCGCACCGGCGATATAAATAAAGTGTTCAAAAAACTTGGAAGCAATATCCGCATAGGCCACGTCGTACATCGTCAACTCCGCAGCAATCTGCACCATGTTAAGCGAATAAACGGCCATCCAGCTGGTGCCGTCGGCCTGTTCCAAATGCTGGCCATAAGGCAATTGGGTATTCCTGTCGAAAACCCCGATATTATCAAGCCCCAGAAAGCCGCCTTCAAAAATATTGTTTCCCTGTGCATCTTTCCGGTTAACCCACCAGGTAAAATACAGCATCAGTTTATGGAAAATTCTTTCCAGGAATATAGTGTCGCCTTTGCCCTTGTTATCGGTCTTATCCTTGTTATAAAGCGACCAAGTGGTCATTGCCAATACCGGCGGATTAACGTCGCCAAAGTCCCATTCATAAGCAGGTAACTGACCGTTTGGATGCATATACCAGTCGCGGGTAAGCAATAACAGTTGTTTTTTAGCAAAACTCATATCTACGCTGCCAAGGGCCAGGCAATGGAACGAAAGGTCCCAGGCTGCAAACCAGGGATACTCCCATTTATCCGGCATGGATATTATTTCGCGCGTATTAAGATGTTCCCACTTGCTATTGCGGCCGGTTAATCTTTCGACCGGTGGCTTTGGCCCCGCCGGGTCGCCATGCAGCCATTTGTGAATATTATAATGATAGAACTGCTTGCTCCACAACATGCCGGCAAAAGCCTGGCGCTGTATCATGCCATGGTCCGTAGTGTCGCTGGCGTGCTGCTGTAAATTGTTATAAAACTCATCGGCTTCGGCCTTTCGCACACCGAATATCTCATCAAAATCTTCAAACGTCCTTTTGGCCTCCCTGGTAAGCCGAAGCCGCAGGGTGACGCTTTGATTCGCCGGTATCAACAAATCGTATTTTGCTGCGGCCTTGGTACCTGTTTTCTTTGGGTTGATGGTTTGGGCCCCGTTTACAATAAAATCGTTGATACCATCCTTATAGTATTCTTTTCCACCATCGTAATTGTACAAACGTTTGGTATTGGTTTCGTTATCGCAAAATATTAGTTCCGGTTCGCCTTCCGCTTTTAGCCAGAATTGCCCAAGTTCCCTGTGAAAAATATCAATGATACCATGCGAATCGTCCTCCAGGGCTGGTTTATAATCATTATTTCCCCAGGCCCACCGGTTACGGAACCAAACTGTCGGCAATACGATCAGCGGAGCTGCTTCAGGTCCCCGGTTATGAATGGTGATCCTGATAAGGATATCATCGGCAGTGTTCTTGGCGTATTCGGTAAATACATCAAAATATTTATCCTCATTAAATATCCCGGTGTCAATTAGTTCAAATTCCCGGTCGTTTCTCGTTCTTCGCTTATTTTCATCCAACAACCAGGCATAAGGGTACTCGCTTTGCGGATATTTGTAAAGCATTTTCATGTACGAATGCGTCGGAGTACTATCAAGGTAATAGTAAAGCTCTTTTACATCTTCGCCGTGGTTCCCTTCCGGGTTCGACAGGCCAAAATAGCGTTCCTTTATTATCGGGTCTTTTTTATTCCACAGGGCTATGGCGAAGCAAAGCAATTGTTCATCATCACAAATTCCAGCTATTCCCTCTTCACTCCATCGGTAAGCCTTACTGCGCGCCATATCATGGGTAATGTAATTCCAGGCATCCCCGTTAGCACTGTAATCTTCGCGCACGGTTCCCCATTGGCGGTCGCTTACATACGGGCCCCATTTTTTCCAGCCGTTCCCTTCTTTTAGCCTTTTTTTTTCTTCATCCATCAGTTTTTCCACGCCTTTCTCAAAAATCTTAACCAGTTACCGTGCATCATGTTTTCTATATCCTGCTCACTATACCCTCTTTTAGCCAGCAATGCAGGAACTTTTTGAAGATCAGCAATGGTTTCCAGATCGTACGGGCATTGTTCACGCCCAAATGCCCCGTCAAGGTCAGAGCCGATACCCACATGCAGGGCATTACCGGCCACCTCGCAAATGTGATCTATGTGATCGATCATTACCTCCAGGTTACAGTTCATTTCTTTAGGGGTCGATTTGAACCTCACCCAGTTCGGTACCATCATCCAGGCGTCTAACGCCGCGCCGATAACTGCGCCACGATCTACGAGTGCTTTGATCATATCATCGCTAAACTGGCGGTTGTGATTTACCAGGGCCCGGCAATTATTATGGCTTGCCCATATATGGCCGTTGAAATTATCAAGCGCCTGCCAAAAGGCATCATCGCATAAATGTGTAGCATCAAGTATAACGTTCAGGCGCTCAATTTCTTTTAGTAATTCTAACCCCTTTGGCCCCATTTTGCCGGTTGCATCGGTACCATTGGCATACCTGCCCGGTCCGTAGTGTGCCGGACCAATTGCCCTCAAACCATAATTATAAGCCCTTTCCAAATGCTGAACTGTAACAATCGAATCCGCCCCCTCTAAACTTAGCACATACCCTATTGGCTTTTTTTTCAATTGGTTATCCTGCCACAATTGAACATGTGCTTCAAGTGAACTTAGGTTTGTTATCTGAACCATTTCCCCATCATCCTCCATGGCTTTGTACCAGGCTGCCTGCCCTTGCGTTTGCGCCCATGCCTGTTCGGGCGAGTGCCAACCGGGCAATCGATTATCAGGCGCCACGTACCGGCCTATCTGCGTGGCAACCACCAACCCAATGTTACCCTTGCGCAATTCGTGCAGCGAAACGGTTGCGTTGCCCCGGTCGGGTTTATCGGTTAGCCCTTTTTCGCGTGCATTGATATCTGAAGCCGGCCTGCGCAGGTCGCGGTTCCATTCCAGCGCGTTCATACTCAGGTCGAGGTGGGCGTCTATGGTAAACATTGGTATTATTGCTTTTATGTAGCAGTAGAGACGCAAGATTTTGCGTCTCTACTACGAAATTAAATATTGATTTTCCTGTCCCTCGCCACGTTCATCCATTCTCCGCTTATGTTATTATCTTCAATGGTTATTGCCCTTTCATATAATGCTACGGTAGGGCAAACGTGATATGGCAATCCATATAACACATCGCCTGGCTTGTATCCGTGCCCCTTACCTGCTTCCAATACCAGGTGCTCTTCGCTTTGGCCTATTGGTTCCAGGCCGGGCGCATTTAAGAACCAAATCCGTTTTGCCAATTCATTTTCCGCCGAAACAGACTTATGCCCCGTATCGATACATATTTTGGTTTCATCAGGCAGCGAGATCACCCTGGATACGATCACCGCCGCAGGCAAAAAGGGTTGTTCCGGGCAGATGAGCGAATACCCCCTATCCCAATAAATGAAAGTTCCGGGACTGCATTCAATTACCGGCCTCTTAGCGTGAATTGGGAAGGTCGGTGATCCACCCGCTACAATAATCAGTTCAGAATAACCTCCGTCCGTTATATCCTGCTGCAATTGCCTGGCCTTTTCAAAAGCCTCTTCACATTTTTTGATGCGAATATCCATATCAGTATCATGGATATGGCCGTCATAAGCATGCAAACCAATAATTTTTATACCCTTCAGCTCCCGGCAATCTATATAAAATGACAAAGCTTTTTCTGAAACTATACCTGTCCGGTTCTGCCCTATGTTCAAATCGATATAAACAGGAATTACAATATCATTTAACAACGCTATTTCTGAAATGTGCTTTGCTGCCGCGATGTTATCGATTAAGCAGGAGTATTTAGTGACCGGATAAGTTTTAATGAGTTTGACAAATCGTTCCAGTTTTGGCCCGATAGGTTGATAAGCAAGCAAGGCATCCGGCGCTTTGCACAGGCCAAGCATTTCGGCCTCGGCGATGGTGGCGCACTTGAATTTGGTAATACCGGCCTCGATCATCAAACTACAGGCCTCGCGGCATTTATTGGTCTTTACGTGCGGCCGCAGTCGCGAAACATCATCGATCATACTTTTCAATAAGCCGATGTTTTGCTTCACCCTTTCAGGATAGATCACCAAAGCAGGTGTATCCAGCTTATCAATGTCGTTGATCAAATACCAATTTGAATCGCTCATGTGTTTTATGGACTAAACCTAAACCAATTCAAACAAGGCCTCTATCTCCACCGGTATATTATCCGGCAACGAGCCCATGCCCACGGCGCTCCTTACGCCTATCCCATTATCTTCACCCCAAACTTTGGCAAACAGTTCGCTGCACCCATTAATGATAAAAGGGTGTTTTTCGAAATCGGATGTGCAATTAACCATACCCAAAACTTTGATCACACGTTTGATCTTGTTCAGGCTGCCCAAATTAGCTTTTAGTGTTGCCAGGATGGCAAGCCCGACTTGTTGGGCAGCCAGTTTTCCTTCTTCGGGCGTCATACTATCGCCTATCCGTCCAATTATAAGCGTTCCGTCGTCCTTTACCGTTCCGTGTCCCGAAACGAAGGCATGTTTTCCGTCAATTAAAAATGGTTTGTATACGCCAAGCGGCTTTGGCGCAGGTGGCAGGTTTAGCCCAAGCGCGGTGAAATTTTCATCAGGTGTATTCATGTTGTAAAACTATAAAGTTATGACAATACAAAGCGGGTTCAACATAAAATTATTCAAATATAAAAGTTGACCTCAATAGCCGGTAGCCATGAGTTTAAACAAAAAAAGCCGGAGGATCTCATCCCTCCGGCCCTCAACTAAATTGGTCTCAATGTATATGTCTGTTTAAAATTTAAAAGTCAACCCTACATTCACTACGTAGTCAGCAAATGCCGCATCACCGTGGGTATAAGTTCCTGTGAGCTGCGTAGTCCTTATATCCGGCACGCTTTGAGTGCGGTCGCGCATGATGGCTATAGGGAAGAAGCCATATATCGCAAAATTCTTAAAGCGGTAAGTTACACCCGGCTCTGCTGACAGAATATATCCCGGCCTTCTGAAACCATCGCTGTTACCCAAAAGATCTTTCACCGGCAAACAATCATCACGCACACCGGCCGAGAAATCGAAGTGATTAACCGACCAGCTTGCCCCCAAACGGATCAAATATTGATCCGGCACGCTTTCTACATCTCCTGTCGCAGCAATTGTGGTAGCGCTTGCTGCAGAGGACGACCTTGGTGTGCCATTGACATCCCTTGGGTTGGCCAGGTAAAAGAGGTTGCCGTAGAACCCAAATTTATGGGTGATATTATAGTAAGTATTAATTTCAAGTGCTATGCCGGTGCCACCGTCACCCAACTGGATAGATTGATCGACAGGCCCGAGTAGTTTGGTGGTGCCGTCCTTCTGTAAAAAATAGTCTTGCAAATTATAAGCGCCTGTCGCAAACTTAGCCCCTATACCAAGTTGTATATTGAAATTGTGAACTTTAGCAGGGTTTAGCAGCCAATAATAGCCCGTTACCCTTATATCGCCCAAGCCGAAAGTATGCGTGCTGAAGCGTGTGCCCGGCCGGTTGTTTAATTGTGACCGGCTGTTATCAGCAAACGGAACATCCAGGGCCAAAGCCCAGCGGTCGTTGAACAAGCGGGTAAAAGTAAAATCTTGGGTTACCACTTTATTTATTACGTTGTTTTTGTCCGCAACGCGCTCCGTTTGTTCTGCCTTTCCAACATAATGCCTGAATGATTTATAATAACGTGTATTGCTGTTGAAAAGCCATGCACCGCCTTTAACGGCGCTATCAGGATGTTCATCCATGGTGCAAAGGCCACCAGTACTCCTGATGGCTACACAACCCTGTGCAAAGACATTATTTTTATTGAGGAGTGTGAGAAATAGAATTACGGATAGAAGTTTTAGTGTTGATTTCATGATATTATTTTTAGGTGTCTGTTGTTGTGTGATGTTAAATTGTTTTTATACTTGTTGGTACCTTTACCGTTTTACCGGTAAATAAATTTGATGCAGGTAACGCAAACCATAGCGCCAGTATAGCGCCATAGCTGCCACCCCGCTCAATAAATTCAAATAGCTCCCAATGAGGGTAGAATAATTCGCTTCCCATTTTCCATACCAGGAAGGCCAGTATCAAAGGACGTATTGGTTTGATGAGTACTGAAATGGCCGCCAAAATTTCGAAGAGCCCAACGATGTGTGCGACATTAACCGGGTTTGAAAAACCAATTGATGTGTATTGATCGATTATGCCCTTCTTTTCGATAAGATTGAGCCAGCCGTGACCAATAAACAGCAGGCAAACTACTATTCGCAAACAAATGATGATGCGCTTCCGGGTATCAGAGCCTATTTTTGCTTCCGGACTGATCCTTTCGAACCAGCTTTTGATATCAGCGAGGTTACTGCCGCTTAGCAATAACAAGGTTAATGGAGCGCCGAAGTTCCCAGCCCGTTCGATAAACTCTGCAAACGGTTCGCCCGACATCGGCCTGCAAAAAGCGGTAATTGCCCCCCAAACCATAAGCCATCCTAACACTGCCCTTGTAGGGTAAAGTAAAATGGATATTCCCAGCAGAATGTCGATAGCGCCAAGCCAGGGCATTAACTGCGTTCCTAAAACAGAATTTATACCGAACACGGCAAAGTAGTTCAACCATATTTTTTTACCGATGATACCAAAAGTTCCATGCCCGATAAAGCACATGGCCGAGGCAAAGCGCAGCGTATAGTGTATTTTACTTTCGTTATGTTGTAATGTTAGCCGGTGCATTATTCAATTTCTTTTATCAGTTATTCAGTTTCAATTTATTCCAGATGAGTTCGCCCAGCAGTTTGCCTTGTTTGGCGCCTTCAACCGAACTGTTCAGGTAGTGGATGCCGCCATAGAACCTGCTCATCGCTGTTTCGTCCGATGCCTTGATGAACGATTTGAAGTCCCGCTGCAGGCCGATGTATTTCAGGTCGCTGGTGTCGTGAAAGGCATAGTTGTCGCCAAATTCATGGGTTAGTACTACAGCTGATGCGGCACTGATCGTACTGTGCCCTGCCGTGTATTCCGGGAACGGGGGTGTTTGCAGCAGCGGCAGCCAGTTGTGGTCCACCTTTTCGTTGATCACCGTTACCGGCCTTACGTACGCATAGGTGTACTTTACTTCCCAGCAGGTGATGAACGATTCGAACAGGGCGATCGAGGTCAGGGCGTAGGCCTGCGCCGTTTTGGTGGCGCTCGCCTTGCTTTGCCGGCAGGCTATCGTGGTAATGCCGATCCAGTGCCCCCCGGGGGTGATCTTCTTGTCGGCAAACATCATGTGCCCGTTGTGCATCACCACAAAGGGGTTGTCGTCCCAGTAGCGGGCTATCGTTTCCTGT